>CAWJGV010000003.1:0-463395 GCA_963842605.1 uncultured Actinomycetes bacterium | reverse complement strand
CGCGAACGGTCCAGACCTCGGTCATGTGGACGTGGATCTCCTGCTGGCCGCCGCCCTTCGGGATCGCATGCTGCGTGCTCACGACGACGACTCGATCGCCAGCGTCCAGCAGCTCCTCTACACCGATCCGGAGCCTCTCGAACTGCTCCCACAGGCCCTCGTTGTACTTCTGCACCGCTTCCTTGCCGCGATACACCCCGGCCTCGGGCGAGCGCGTGTATGTGTGGAACTCGATCTCCGGATGGATGGACGCGAATGCGGCGTCGAACTCGCCCCGATTGACCGCTTCGTAGCTCGCGCGGACGATCTCCACGTTCTCCTGCGACATCGCCCGCCCAGTATCCCGGCTGGCATCAGGCCACAACAAGCCGCGATCCATTGGGCAGAAACGGCGTTCTACTGCCCAAATCGCGCGTAATCCTGCGTAATCCGCGAGCATTCTGGACACCGTCGCGAAGTCCGCGATGCCAGATCCCACCGGCATTTGCAGCAACTTCGCAAAGACGCTCCGCTCGCCTCCGGAGCGAGAGGTCGCAAGTTCAAATCCTGCCGGGCGCGCTTCCAAGAAGCCCCGCAGCGGCGGGGTTTCTGTGCTTTCAGGCGGCTTCATCGGCGGACCCCCCGTTGGAGCGTTTGGAAGCCCGCCCGGCGGCTTTGAGGGCCTCCTGCCTGGCAACTTATGCAGATCGCTTCCATGCTCGTGCGTTTATGGCACGAGAAGTAGGCCATAAGAAACCTATGAAGACGCCGGTCGTGCGAGAACTCAGGCGCGCAGGCCAGGAGGCCGAGTCGGCGGCGCGTCGGCCGGGTGTTCGGCCGAACCGAGCGGCCGTGCCAAGACGCGCCCCGCGACCGACGGCCGCCAAGCTGGCGAGTTCGGCCTCCGCGCCAACAGCTTGAGGCGGTAGGCCGCAGCCCGATTAGCTCGCGCCGACCGCGATGGACGCGGTTGAACGGCGCTCGGGCACGCGACCCGTCAATCTCCGCGTCCGGGCGAAATAAGGCCAACCACGTCGTCAGGTCGTACGCCGCCTGCCTACTCGCGCAGCCCCACGGCTGCAAGGGCCGCCGCGTGGTCCCAGAAGAACTCCAGGACCGAAGACCTTGCCGTCGCGCACCGCGGAGACGTACTGTCATCTCCAAATCCGCCTCAGGACCCGCGCCTGCGCCACGCCAGATGACCCCCACCGCGACTCGGTCAGCGACGTCGGTGGAGTGGCTGATCATCTCCAATTTGTCGGCGTCAAGGTCTCGCGGAGTTGCTGGAACTGGCGCATGACCGCCTCCCGACCTACCAAGGGCCCTGGCTCCGGCCAGTCCTCTCCCGGGCGCACAATAACTCGGGGTGGTACAGCTCACGAACGGCATCCATGTCCTCCCGATTCCATGCCTCGAACAGGGCTTTCACCACTTTCACGTTCTCCTGCGACATCGCCTACTCCCGCAGCCCCACGGCTTCGAGGGCATCGGCCCTCTCCCAATAGCTCTGCATCCGAACGGCCTTGCCGTCCTCGAGTGTCCAGAGGTGCGCCGTCAGATGTGTTTGGACTTCCGCGCCGCTGCCCTCCCCGCGTCCTCGTTCGCGCGAGAACACAAGCACGCGGTCGTCGCCCGCATCGATGAAGCGCTCGGGCACCATGCGGTAGTCATCGAGGACCTCCGCGACCTTGGCCGCATCAGCGCCCCATGCCTTCATATCCGTAGACGGTCTCGGCCAGATCGGGAAACTCGCGCGGCCCTTGCCATTCGATCTCGGGGTCTATTAGACCTTTGATCGACTCGGGCGGCCCGTCGTACCTGCTCACCGAACCCGGGACACTCAAGTCCTGGCCCACGTAAATCCGGCGCACGATCTCCACGTTCTCCTGCGACATGGCCCGCCCAGTATCCGCCTGGACGCGCTGTTCTGCAGCACGCGAAGGGGTCAGGGGCGCGGGTCGGGAGGGTGGTCAGGTTGTGTGCCGCGGGTCGTGATCAGGGCGGTGTGTGCCTCGGCGAGCCGGGTAATCCTGTGGACAGACGCACGACGCTACGGAGGGAGTGAGGCGATGGCAACGGCCACGCGGGTCGGACAGGCAGGACTGCAGGGCTGGCGCGAGAAGGTCGCTGACGGCATCGCCGGGCCGCTCTCGAACCGCACACCGCTCGACGAGGACCAGGTGCGCGCTCTGATCGGAAGCATCTTCTTCGTGCTATCGATCATGTACGTCGTGAAGACGCTTCGGTCTGTGGCAGGTCGGACCTGAGCACGCTCTGCGCGACGCTCTTATCGGGGGGAGCAGGAGCGCCATAACGCAATGTCGCGGTGCTGGTCGTGGCCCGCCGGTTGCGTGCCGTCACTGTGGCGGGGCGTATCTCGTCGACGACCGAGGGGATCGCCCCGACATCGCCTACTCCCGCAGCCCGGCCGCTTCGAGGGCCTGGGCTTTGTCGGTGAAGGTCTCGAAACGAACAGCCTTCTTGTTTGGCCCCGGTGATGAGCGATGCCCATTTGGCGTCGATCTCCATCCCGGAGCTCTCGCTCCGCGCGATTATGCGGATAACTGCAATGACGTGGTCGTCGTCGACATCGATGACTTCGAGGGGCTCTATGCGCATTTCGTAAGAAAGACCTCACGCAGTCGTCCCCCAGGTAGTCGCGCACGCCGTCGTGGCCGCGGTAGACACCCGCTAATGGCCCCTCCGCCGTAGGACGCCATTCGACATCGGGGTCCAGGTACTCAAGAAAGGCGTCGATCCCGCCGTCGTTCCACGACCGCGCGATTTGCCGCGCAAGTTCCACGTTCTCCTGCGACATCGCCCGCCAGTATCGTGCCGCTCGTCTACTCCCGCGGCCCGACGGCTTCGAGGGCTTCGGCGCGCGGTACGCCGCAGTGAAGGTCGTGCTCGCCAAGAGGTGACCCGAGTCGTATGAAACGCGACACGCGTGCTCGCCGCTTCGCGAGCTAGCCGCGAGCGTCCAGGGTGCGGTTCGCTGGCCGGCGGCCGAGTACGAGGAGATCGTGGATGACACGCAGCCCCGTTGCAGGCACGAGGTGGCGCGTCACGAGATCGGACGCATGCCCGGTGTTCCCGCTTGGCTGCCCGAAGCGGCCGCTCAGCGTCGTATCCGGGGCGTCTCCCGGGCGGCGCTTGCGCGCGGTGTAGAGGTCGGTCTTGATGCCGCCCGTGCGCAGTGCCTTCGTCATGTCCGTTGCCTGGCTGTATGGCACGAGACCATCGTCGACCCCGTGGACGAGGATCGCGCCACGGAGCCCGGATGAATGGATTTCAGGGATGTGCTCGATCGGATTGACCGCGTGATACGCCTCCGCCTTTTCGTCGATCGTGCCGCCAAGCTCGTTGGCGGCGTCCTGGACGCCTCGTTGGACGAACGCGTCATTCGGTACCGCTTTGGCGATCTCGAACTCGCTGAAGACGTCCTGCAACGCCTCCATGCCGACGTAGTAGTCGAACAGAGGTCGCCCGCCGGCCCCCTTCGGCCGGCTCATCAGCACGTTGCCCGAATACGCCCCGCCGAGCGAGTAGCCGACCAGCACGACCGTGCGGACCGACGGGCAGGCGCGCGCGTACTTCTGGCCATACGCCGTGAGGTCGGCCACCGCATTGCGCAGCGGGATGCCACGCGACCTCGGGAAGCCGTCCTGCGCCGGTGGCAAGAACCTCAGGCCGCGGAAGTCTGGCGCGACCGCTACGGCGCCGTCGCCCGCCGCGATGCGCTGAAGCTTCGTCTTCCACGCCGCCGCTGTCCACCCGTACCCGTGCGCGACCACGACGAGGCCCTTCGGCTTTCGCCTCGGCAAGGAGGCAAACCCGTTCGAACGCTGTCCTTTGACCGTCAGCGCCACGTGACGCGCCTTCTGCGAGTTCGACGTGCACGCC
The DNA here is from genome assembly GCA_963842605.1 of uncultured Actinomycetes bacterium. Classification (GTDB taxonomy): domain Bacteria; phylum Actinomycetota; class Thermoleophilia; order Solirubrobacterales; family Solirubrobacteraceae; genus AC-38. Next base: position 459,513 of record CAWJGV010000003.1, on the reverse strand, counting down.
GCCTGAGCCGGAGCGGCTACGCACACGGCCGCAAGGCAGGCGATGACGAAGGACCTCGTGAGAGACGGGACGACGGTCGTCACCCGGCGAGTCTAACCCGAGGGTGGCTCGATGCACTCGTCACGTTCTCCTGCGACATCGCCTACTCCCGCAGCCCCACGGCTTCGAGGGCTGCCTGGCGGTCGAGGAAGATTCGGAGGCGCCTGATCTTGCCTGCGTCGAGGTCGTAGATGTTCGCGGCATCGACCGCGGTGGGAATGCCGCTGGCTCGTCCGGTGGAGGTAACGCGCGTGAAGAAGAGGACCCGGTCACCGCCAATCGCTTCCACTCGTTCAATGTCGATTCGGAAGTCAGGACCCGCATCCTCGATGTCGGCAAAGAACCGCTCGATGCCATCCCTGCCTTCGTACACCCCGGCGACCGCGGCCACCGGCGTCCACAACTCGATGTCCTCTGTGCAACACGCGAGGTAGGCGTCGATGTCCCGCGCATTGATCGCGGCGACCGCTCGCTCGACGATCTCGACGTTCTCCTGCGACATCGCCCGCCCAGTATCCCGGCTTGGCGTAACGGCCGATGAGACTTGCGAGCACCTACGGCAACACCGGTCCGGGCGTCAGGACCTCTGGGTCGTGTCCGGGGAGGACGGTGGCGCCGGCATCGCGCAGGGCACGCAGCCGGTCGGCGGACGAGGCCTGGGCGGCGAAGTCGTCGGCGAAGACCGGGAACCGGTGGTCGTCCAGGCCGGACGCGAAGTGCGTGACGTCGCCGCCCAGGACCAACTGATCGCCAACGCAGAGCGACTGGTGGCCGGGCGTATGACCCGGCGTCAGCAGCAGCTGGATCGATCCGTCGCCCAGCAGGTCGTGGTCGCCGTCGACGAGTGTGACCTGCTCTCGGGCGGCCCCGTAGTCGACGGGCAGGTAGAAGTTGCGCTCGACCGCAGCCGCATCGTGGCCCGCTTCCCATTCTCGGCGCTGAACGACCACGGGAACCGAGGGCGGGAGCAGGGCCAGCCCTCCAGCGTGATCGAAGTGGAGATGCGTCAGCACGACCATCGTGATCGTGTCCAGGTCGATCTGCTCGCTGACGCTCCGTTCGAGCTCGAGCTTGAACACATCGAGGGCGGCCGCATTCTCGTAGCGGCGCGCCGGGTCGTCGGCCGCCGCAGGGTGCAAGCCGGTGTCGACAAGGATCCGCTCCTGCTCGGTCTCGATGACGTACGCCGGAATCGGAAGGCGGACCTGCCGATCGAGGTCGTCGTCGCGTCGAAAGATGCCGGCGGCTGACGTGAGCCAGCCCACGTTGAGCATCTCGACCCTCATCGATGTGTGGCCGGGCACGAGCGCAGTACTCCCTCCCCGGCGCTCGCGGTCCCGGGCCCAATGGCTCAGGACATCGCCCGCCCAGTATCCCGCCGCCCGCCTACTCCCGCAGCCCCACGGCTTCGAGGGCCTCGGCTGCGTTGGCGTACACCTGCATCCGCATGGCCTTGCCGTCTCGAAAGGCCCAGAGGTGCGCGGCATGGAGGTCGACGGCTGCGCCGCTCGCGCGCCCGCGCTTGGACGTGGACGATTGCCACCACCTGATCGCCGGCGTGGTGCAGTTCCTCGAGCTCGTTCCGGAAGTACTCCCACGCATCCTCCATGTCGCGCGCGTAATCGCGCACCCCTTCGTGGCCACGGTAGCTGCGTCCACCGGTCGAGGTGGTGAGCAGAGAGATCAACTCGAACTCGGGATCGACGACCTCCGCGATCACGCGCTCCGGTCCTTCCTCGAAGCGAGTGTCCTGATATCCGCCTTCCTCGAGCGGTGTATAGAGGAGCCGCACAATCTCCACGTTCTCCTGCGACATCGGCCTACTCCCGCAGCCCCGCGGGCTTCGAGGGCCTCTGAGCGGTCCGTGAGACCCCCCACCACGCGGATCACTCGGCCATCTCGGATTCTGTACACCTGCCAGACGACGGGCATGGCGACCTCCACCCCGCTGCCCCTGCCGCGGCCACCTTGCCGGAGCCTCGCCACGACACTGTCTCCCGCGGCGATGAATTCGTCGGCATGCGCGTAGTAGGCCTCGAACGGGTCCAGCCATTCTTTGAAGAACCGCCTGACGCCCTCGTGACCGTGGTAGAGGTCGACCGGTGTGACCCTCTGCTCCCAGATAATCGCCGGGTCGTAGAGCGCGAACAGGGCCTCCATGTCCCGGCGTTCCCACGCCTCCCAAGCACGCCTGACGATCTCCACGTTCTCCTGCGACATCGCCCACCCAGTATCCCCGGCCTGGCGAAACGGCGATTAGGGGGCGACGATCCTGAAGCTCAGCGCGCGCGGCTGCGAGGTGCCGGCGGAGTTGGCCGCAGTGAAGGCGGCGCTGTAGCGGCCAGCTGGGAGTGCGTGGCTGCGGATGCGCCCGCTGAAGGCGATCCGGTTCAGCCCAACTCGGGCGCTGCGGCGCAGGGTGGCCTTGGTGACCAGGCGGGTGCACCTCGGCCGCGGGCGAAGCTGGGCTGTGGGGCGTTTGCACGTCCGGCCCACCCTGCGACCGGGGAGCTTGCGCTGGATGCGCGCCGTGACCGTAGCGGGCTGGTCCAAGCGGAAGGAGAAGGTGTTCCCGCGCGGAACACTGCGCGTAGTGCTCGCCAACAGCGGGGTTGATTTCGCGCCTACCCTGAACGCGGAGTGGGTCTGTGAAAGCCCGGAGATCGTCGCCCGCACGGCCGCCCCCGGGACCGGAACCGGCGTCGGATCGGTTCCGCCTCCGCCTCCGCCTCCGCCTCCGCCTCCGCCCGATGCCGGTGTGTAGCTGATCTGAATCTGCGGCGACTGTCCCAGGGCCACGAACTTGCTGCCTCCCGCCGGCACCAGGAACGAGCCGCCACCACCACCCGCGCCGCCGCCCGAGCAGCCGGTGGCGCCACCGCCACCGCCGTAATAGCCGCCGCCCCCACCGCCGCCGCCGGATTCCGTGGTGGGGAGAGGGCCGCCGCCACCAGCCCCGCCCAAGCCCCGTTGGCCGGTAGTGCCGACACCGCAGCTGCCAGGACTACCGCCCGCGCCGCCCATGCTCGCCGTGCCCGCTCCACCTCCGTGGATGCCGGCGCTGGAGTCCGGGGACCCGGCGGTCTCCGGGGCCCCGCCGGCGCCGCCACTGCTCAAACTCGCACTCGCGCCGCCGCCGCCACCGCCGGGCGCGACGAGCAGACGTGGGTCGAGGGCAAGGCCATCCGACAACGGCGAACGGCGCACGTCCGAGGCGCCGCCGCCGCCGCCACCACCGCCCGTCCCGGCACCGCCGCCGCCGCCGCCGTTGGCGCCGCCGGCGCTGCCGGCACCGCCGGCCTGCCCGCTGCCCCCCACCTCGACGTACAGCACCTGGCCGGGAGCCACGGTCAGGTTGGCGGATACCGCCCCCGCCGCGCCGCCGGCTCCGCCGCTGTTACCTCCGCCTCCACCGCGACCGCCGACAGCGAAGACACTCACGCTCGTAACACCCGCCGGAACGGGGAACGTCTGCTCGGCACCGGTATAGGCGAACGTCTGAGTCGCCGCCTGCGCGGGAGCCGCCACGCCGGCGGCAGCCAGCGCGAGCGCGGCGGCGGAAATGAGACAGATGTGCTTGGGCATGGCACAAAGGCTCGCCCAGCCGACCTTTCCGTCCCAGGGGGGCCAGCCGACAAGAGCGTGGCGGAAAACCGACGTCCAGACAATTCGTCTCAGAAGGTCCCGCTACGGCGGAGTCGGGTTCGAACTCACACGCGAGCGGTCGCTCGGGTTCGAAACCAGCCGCGCCCATGTCGCCTACGCCCGCAGCCCCACGGCTTCGAGGGCGTCACCTCGCTCCGGGAACGTCCGCATGACGCCAATCTTTCCGTCGCGCAGCGTGAATACGTGCGAACGTCGGAACATTGACATCGAGGCCACTGTTTCGACCACGGCCGGTCTGGAGGCCCGCAACGAAAACGTCCTCTCCGTGCCCGAGAACTTCCGTCGCCTGGAAGGCGTAGGTCTCCCATGCCTCGAACCACTGGGCGAAGTTTTCGACCAGCTTGTCCTCGGCCTCGAATTGCGCCCGATACCGGGGCATCGAGAGCCGCTATATGAGGCACCTGCCATTCGATGTCCTCATCCAGGACGTCGAGCGCGGCGGCGAAGTCGCCACGGTTGAAGGCGTCGAACATTGCCCGCACAACTGCGACGTTCTCCTGCGACATCGCCTACTCCGACAGCCCCACGGCTTCGAGGGCCTCGGTACGCCCGGCATGGACATCGATGCGGATGATCTTGCCCGCACGCAAGGTGTAGATGAGGGGATGCCGCCAACCGCCGACCTCGGCGCCGCTCCGTCGGCCCACAGCACGGGCGGTGGTCAGGACGACCACTGAATCCCCCACCTCGATGAACTCCTCGGGCTCGACCCGAAAGCTGCCGCCGAACGGCGCGAAGAGCTCCGCGAAGTATCGCTCCACAGACGCCGCCCCCAAGAAGCATCCGCTCTCGGGGAAGCCCGGCCAGACCCAAAGCAGGATGTTCGGGTCGTAGTGCTCCAGGAAGACATACGGATCTCGTCGTTTAGCGCCTTGTAGGCGCGGCGGAGAAACTCCACGTTCTCCTGCGACATCGCCCGCCCAGTACTCCGGCTGGCGTAAGGCCGCACCAGGTCCGCGATTCATTTGGGCAGAAACGGCGTTCTACTGACCAAATCGCGCGTAATCCGGGGTAATCCGCGAGCATCGGGGAATGCCGCAAAGCTCCGCGATCCCAGATCGGGCCTGGCTTTTGCAGCTACTTCGCCACGGCGCGCCGCTCGCCTCCGGAGCGAGAGGTCGCAGGTTCAAATCCTGCCGGGCGCGTTTCTGGCGCTACGCCGGGGAAGAACTGCGCCAGGGCCCCCTCCTTGAACGCGTCGGGCTCGATCGAGAAGTCGCCCGAGAACGGGAAGCTGAGGTCGAGGAGGACGACAGCGAGAAGCCGATGAGCACGGCCACAGCAATCGCGCTCATCGCGTGGTAGCCGAAGCTGCGCGAACCGACCATCGCGGCGTAGGCCACGGTCACGCAGGAACCGAAGATCATGAGCGCGACCAGGAGCGTGGGCAGCCCGCCGCGCACGGCGTCGAGACGGTCTCGGCGGGCCACCAGGACATCGGACAGCTGCCGGACGGACGCGTCGTAGAACGCCGCCTCGCGGCGCGATCGCGGCTCGGTCGCCTGAAGCGCGCCGTACATGGCATCCAGCCCGCGCGAGGCGCGGGCGCTCACGTGCCCCGAGCGCATGCGGGGCCACTCGTCCTCGGCGACGGCCCGGGCGTAGGCTCCGACGGCGGCGCGCACGCGAGCCCCGTCGGCGGCGGGGAAGGCGTTGCTGTTGCGGACGATCGTCGCGAGCCCGTCCGCCTCCCGCTCACGCTGCCCTGCGCGTCCTCGAAGTTCTGGAACTCGACCACGATCACGAACGCGAGCAGCAGGCCGAACAGCGCCGCGATCGAACCCAGGATCTGGGAGGAGACCTCGGCATCGAAGCCCTCTCGTGTCGGGGGCACGAACCGGCGCAGCAGCCACACGGCGAGCAGGACGGCCGCGATGACGAGCGCCATGACGCCCAGGACGAGCACTGCGTTTGGAACGTCGTTCAGGAGGTCCCGCAGCACGTGGCAACCCTAGCCGTCCCCACGGTGCCTACTCCCGCAGCCCCACGGCTTCGAGGGCCTCGGAGCGGTGGCGGTACGTGTGAAGACGCACGATGCGGCCCTCGCGCACCGTGAGCACGTCGGCGAACTCCTCGTCAATCGGCACGCCGCTGTTGGTCGAGGCCCTGTGGCGGGTGAACACGACGACGGAGTCGCTTCCCGTGTCGATGTAGCGCTCGGCCTCTATGCGTAGATCCTCGACCGCCTCGAGCCACTCCCGCACCGCAGCGCCCATCGCCTCGAGTCCGCGCCATTTGCCGCTCATCACGTCGGCGGTCTTCCGCTTGCGCTCGTACTCGACATCCGGGTCGAACAGGTGCTCGGTGGTCCCAAACCTGCCTTCACTGAACTCGTTGTAGAGCGCCCGCACGACCCTCACGTTCTCCTGCGACATCGCCCGCCCAGTATCCCGCAGGCACGCGGCGAGCGGAAAGCAGGAGCGAGCGCCCAGTTCTAGCTGAGGCGCCCTTTGCCGTCATGGTCATGGTGCCGACCGTCATGCCAGGCTGGAAGGCGGTCGTGCCGAATACCTGATTGAGCGCCGCGGCCGCCTCCGGAGTGAGCCTGGCAACGATGCCAGTCAAACGCAATGTGCGCCCGCTCACCGACCGCTTCGTCGTGCTCATATCAAGGGCGAAGAGGTCTCCTGGTCCGGGTGCGCTGAGTATCGGGCGACCTACCAACGTGATGCTGAAGTTGGCCACCTCCACGCGCGTCGCGCCTTTGGTCAGCGATAGGCCTCCCCGCTGCAGGATCTGGCCATCGAGGGTCTTCGCGTCGATCTTGCTGGGCCTGATCGGGAACGAGAGGCTCGCGCCGGCAGCGCTCCCCGGAGAGATCGGGGCAAGCGCGATGCCCTGATTGGCGAGGACGCCCCATCGCCTCGGGACTGAAGGTCAGCGTCGTGGTGCCGCCGATGAACAGCAGCTGGGCGAACTTGCCGCTCACGGCGGCGGTCCCCAGCGGCATGCCCCGGGTGAGCGCGCGAAGACCGAGAGCCCTGTTCAGTACTCGTGCGCCGGCGGCGGTCAGGCGCGCCCTGAGGTTCAGGACATTCGTGTCGAACCCGCTGCGCGTAACCCGCGCGCGAGCCGCGTCGAGTGACAGCACGACGACTCGCGTGCACCCCACCTTGGCCGACAGCACCGAGCCGCGGCCTAGGCGCAGCCTGACGTCGGTCAGTCGCGCGCGCGCGCGGCCAGCCGTCAGCGTCAGGCCGCCGCGATCGGCGATCGTCCCGGCCCCTGTCGCGGGCTTGATCTCGCCGCCCGCGATGGGTAGGAGCAAGCCTCCGCGGCCCGTTGTCCGAGCGGGAGGCAGCGCCGACACGCCGACGCCCACCGCACCCAAAGCGCGACCGAGGGTGAGCGTTGTCGTCCCGCCTCGAAGCTTTGCCGTGTCCCCCGCGGTCAGCTGCGCGTGCGCCGAGTCGGCCGTAATGGCCGACATCAACACGACGGTGGCGAGTGCGAGACGCCGCCCGGCCCTGCTAGCCACCCGGACCTCCTGCTGTTGGGACGCTGGCCTCGCACCCCGAGGCGTGCGCGTCCAGTCTCGGCCGCCGGGTTGAGTGGCCCGTCGGAATTCGGGGCGCGCAACGGCTACCCCTCGACGCAGGGCTCGACGTCTGTGGCCGTGAGGCTCCCCGCGCCGCCGCTGAAGATCGTTGTCTGCGATAGCCGCCAGCCCTGCTGGGGGCAGGAGAGCGGCGACTCGAGCAGGCTCACGCGCCCAAAGCGTTCCCCTCGCCGCACGGCGATCGTCCGTCCCAGCGTCAGGCCCGCTCTGGTCAGTGAGGAACAGGTCCTGGGAGCCCGGAGGCGGTGGCAGGAGCACCAGGTTCAAGCCGCCGGCGACCGCGCGGGCCTCGAAGTCGAGCTCTGAGCTCAGGGCCTGGCCTCCCACGATCCCGGTGCCGATGAAAATCAGGCTGGGGTTCCCGTTGTGCAGCGTTCCATTGAAGGCACTGATCCTGATCGGGATGTGCCCAGCGACGGCCCGGCAGGCGTCAGGACCTCACGTTCCGCCGCCGACTCGCGTGAAGCCGGAGCAGCGGGTACGCCCGCTCTCCTGGGGGGTGCGCGGCAGCCGGCGCCGGGGGAACAGCCGTCCGTTGGTGCGAACACCGGGCAGTCGGATGGTTTCGGCCTGGACCGCGGGAGGACGCTGGCCCGTCGGCGGTTGCCTGCGAAGAAGTGATAGCCGAGGGTCACCCCCTGGCGGTGGATCCGCGTACCCGCTCGAGGCGGCGAGAGAGCGATGTCCACGACCATGAAGTTGCCGTTGGCGTCCGCGGCTGAGCCCGCCTCGGCCACGGCCTCGAGGCCTCCGAAGGCGGCCGCCGTGGCCGCGAGCAGGGCCAGGTTGCGCATACAGATCTCCCGGGTCGTGGGGACAGCGCATACAGATCCGCGGGTCGGTGGACCGGTCCTCGAGCCGCGGACCGAGCGACTCGACTCTACCCGCGTGACGCCGCGCTTAGTCCCGCAGCCCTACGGCCTCGAGTGCTTCGGCATGGTCCAGGTACGCCTGAACGCGAATCGCCCTCCCCTCTCCAGAACGGTAACCGTTGCGATCTTCCCCGTAGACGGGGCTTACTCCACCCTCAAACGTCCTGCTGCGGTAGCCCGACCGCGTCGAACGCCCTCTTCCGATCCTGGAAGAACTCCACGCGAAGCACCTTCCCGTCATGACCGTGTACACGGCGCTCCCGAATAGCATGACCTCGGCGTCCATGTCGCGCCGTCGACCGAAGTCTCGGCTGAGCACCAGCACCCGATCACCGGCGTCGATCAACTGCTCGATCTCAGTGCGATAGCTCTCCCACGGCTCGAGCCAATCCAGCCAGGAAGAAAAACTGCATGAAGTCCGCTTCCGGCCCTGGCTGAAGCGCCCTGACAAGATCCACGTTCTCCTGCGACATCGCCGCCCAGTATCCCGCCGCCCCGGCTACTCCCGCAGCCCCGCCGGCTTCGAGGGCTTCCTTCGGATCCCGGTAGGACTGGAAGTGAATGACCTTGCCGTTTCGGAACGTCCAGAGGTAAGCGACCGGCCCATCGGCCTCGATGCCGCTGTGCCGCGCGCGGCCCCGGACCGTGTGAACGGAGACCAGGCGGTCACCCGACCCCAGGATGCGCTGCAACTGGATCGTGAGTCGTTCGTACGCCTCGCTCCATCGCGCCGTTGCTCGGGCCACCCCATCATGGCCGCGATACGTCTCGCCAACGTGGTCGGGCAGCGTGGTGTCCTCGTAGGTGACGTCGGGGTCGAGAAGCGACATGTCGTCCCTGCGCTTCCACGCATCAACGTCCCACCGCTCCAAGAGGGCTCGAAGACGGTCGGCGTTCTCCTGCGACATCGCCTACTCCCGCAGCCCCACGGCCTCGAGGGCCTCGTCCCATCTGAGGAAGTAGTCCATCCGCACGACTCTTGCCCCACTTAGCCGGAAGACACCTCCGACGGCCTCATCGACCGAGACGCCCTGATCCTTGGTGCGCCCGCTGTGGCGGGCGAGTATCACGACCCGCTCCCCGGCCTCGATCAGCCGTTCCACCCTCCACGCGTAGTCGTCAAAGTTCTCGGTCCACTCCTCGACCAGCTTGGTGAACCCCTCCAGTCCGGTGTACAACGGGGGTCCGGGCCACTCCGGGAACGGATGGACCTGTAGGTCCTCAGCAATGAAGGGTGCCGTTGCCTCCACACCCTCCCGGTTGAAGGCATCGACGAACTTCTGGGTGGTGTCCAGGTTCTCCTGCGACATCGCCCGTCCAGTATCTCCGCTGTCCAACCGCGCTGCCAGCGGCGCTCAACTTGCCTTCTGCAGCGCTAGTCGTCGCCCCACACTTGGTGTATGGCCGGCCACAGCGAGTCCGGGTCCGTCTTACATACGTAGGCGTCCGCCGAACCTACCCCGACTATACGATCTGCAGGTAAGCCCGAGTGGATGATCACCTTGACGCTCGGCGCGGCGTCCCTGATTGCTCCCACGACGACCGATACGTCGCCGTCGTGATCAAGGTGATCGAGAATGACAACATCTGGCTGGGTCGCTTCGATGGCCTGCACCCCGCCTAACGCCGTACTGGCAGCTCCAGCGAGCAAGAGGGCCCGCTGCTCTTGGATGCGCTGGCCGAGCAGGAACCTCTCAGCCGCGCTGTCGTCGCAGACAAAGACACTGGGGTAACCGCGAGACGCCGAGGACATCGCGTCGCGCAGTATCCCGGCAGGCACGAGGCCAGTACAAGGGAAGCCAGGCGGTTCGGCCCGACTTGCAATCGCCCGCCCAGTATCCCGCCGGTCCCTACTCGCGTCCCCGGCGGCTTCGAGGGCTTCCGCGGCGAGCATCAGGTACGCGACGAAATGGGGTCCGACTGCGCCAGTGGGGGGCCGACGACGTCCATCCCCACCTCCGCCCCGATCGACCGGAAGACTTCGGGGCCCGTCTCCTCGGCCGGGAGCTTCGCGAACTCCTCGAAGAACCGCTCCATCCCGCTCGGGGTGAAGTGGATGAGCATCCGCGCGGGCGTCTCGCCGACGTTCTGGAACGTGTGAGGAGTCCCGCGCGGGACGAAGACGAACGTCCCCGGTGGCCCCGAGACCATCCGGTCCCCCAGCTTGAACCGGACGTCGCCCTCGAGCACGTACAGCGTCTCCTCCTCGTTGGCGTGCTCATGCAGCGGCGGCCCGAGCCCGGGCCCGACCACCGTCTCGAACGCGGTCAGGCTGCGGTCCGTCTCCCGCCCGCGCACCTTGAAGGTCACTGCGCCGCCGAGGGGGTGGTCGGCCGTGCCACCGTCCTTCGCCTGTACGAAGATCTGCTCCGCCATCGTTACCTTCCTCACCTTCGTTTTGGGCCTCAAAGAATCGCTACTCCCGCAGCCCCACGGCCTCGAGGGCCTCCGAGCGATCCACGAAGTCCTCCTGCCGGACCACCAGGCCCCGCCGAAACGTGAAGAGCTGGAATACCGGCTTGCTCACTGCGACGCCGCTGCCCGATCCGTGTCCCACCTGCTGGGTCGTGACGAGAACCTTGGCTCCCAGGTCGAGCATCTCCTCGGGGTCCCATCGAATGTCCTCGAAGGCGTCGAGCCAGTATCGCCAAAGCCGCAGGTAGCCGTCGTGGCCGTGGAAGACCGGCTCGAGGTCGGGTGGCATCAGATCGCTACTGGGGCGATATTCGTGCTCGGGATCGTGGAGAGCACTAACGAGGTCGAAGTCACGGCGATTGGCCGCCGCGTATGCCCGCCTCATGGCGCGAGCGAGCGCCCACCGCCGAAGCCGAGATTGCGGTGGCCGTCGCATGACGGCGGCGCCGAGCGGTCGGGCCAGGGCGGGAAAGCGCACGAGCACCCGCTCGTCCGGTGTCCGACGCTGACCCGCGCTTTCGCTTAGAGGCGGGAGCGCGGTGCGGACCCCGCCCAAGATCTCCACGTCCTCCGGCGACATCGCCTACTGCCGCATTCCGACGGCCCTGAAGGCCTCGTCTCGGTCGAGCCAGTCCCACGCGGTGATTGCCAGTCCGTCACGGAAGGTCGCCAGCGCACTCCAGCCCGAGTCCAACTCCATTCCGCTTTCCGCCCCGCGGGCGTAAATCCGGCCCACCGCGACGAGTTTGTCGCCCACGACCTGTGCGTCCTCAGGAACGATCCGGTACTCCTCCCAAACCGCCCGGACGCCACGCCATGCGCGGGTAATCCCTTCGCGGCCTCGATAGACCGTCCCGACCCCTTCCAGGCTCCGAGGGAACGCGGGACGCCATTCGCAGTCCGGATGCCACGTCTCCAGGAAGGCGGCGAGGTCCTCGCGGTTCCAAGCGTCCATGGCGCGCTGAGTGTTCTCGATCCATCGGGCGACTTCTACTTCCTGGGGCGCCATCGCCGCCCAGTATCCCGGCTCAACATCATCAAATGCGCCGGGGAAGTGGCCACGACTGGAGGATGCGGGAGCCGCCTCGGCAAGCCGATATGGAGGGCGAACCCTTTGAAACCGGCGATCTTCGCGTACCTCACGCGCCGGCTTTCGCAAGGGACCGCAGCGAAATGGGGAGCCGAAATCCCCAAAGGGAGGCTTCTCATGCCGAGGCCAGATCCCGAAAGCCAGCACGATCTCGGCGTGGAGACAGAATGGAGCCGGCCCTAGCTCAACTACTCCCGAACCCCCGCGGCTTCGAGGGCCTCCTCCTCCGTCGCGTATCCCTGCCAGCGAACGACCTTGCCGTCGCGAAGCGTCCACAACGACACCGTCTGCATGTCGACCCCGACCCCGCTTCGCTTCCCGGTTGCGCGGTTTCGCTCGACGGTCACCACCCGATCCCCGAGGTCGCGGTACCGCAGAACGTCGAGCTCATAGTCGGTCCACTCCTGCCCCCAATCGACAACCCACTGCAGCACGCCCTCGTGGCCGTGGTAGGTCCTTCCGTCGGGCATCGTCGGAGGTGAGACGTACACCACGTCGTCCGAGATCAACTCCAGCGTCGCCGGGTCGCCGCGAAGCCAGCCATCGATCACCCCACGCACTACCTCCACGTTCTCCCGCGACATCGCCCTACTCCCGCAGCCCCGCGGCTTCGAGGGCCTCGCTTCGGTCAAGGAACGGCGTGACGCGCACCACCTCGCCGTCGTGCAGGGTCCAGACGCCCGCGACGCTCTGCTCTATCCGGACGCCACTGCCCTTCCCGCGGCCGGACTCGCGGAAGAAGATCACGACGCTGTCTCCCGCGTCGACGTACTCGTCCACCTCCATCCGGTAGTCGTCCCAGGTGCCAAGCCACCGGCGCATCCCCGTCCGAACGCCTTCGTGGCCCTCGAAGACCTCGCCGTCGGGGGAGAGGCGCGTGAGGTCGTACGCGATGTCGGTGTGGAACGCCTGCATCGCCCCGTCGAAGTCACCCCGGAGGAAGGCATCGAAGCTGCGACGCACGATCTCCACGTTCTCCTGCGACATCGCCCGCCCAGTATCCCGGCTGGCACGCAGGCGCACCAAACCACGATCCATTTGGCGGTGATCGCGTCTTAGCCGGGTGCGCGAGCGAGGTAGCTCTTGCCGGCGCGCACCGTGATGCTGCGCCGCTTGCGGAAATCGCGCACGACGACGACGCCGCGCTTGACCTTGGTCAGCGTGCCGTCGCAGCGGTCGACGGTCTCCCAGATCGTGCCGCGCACCGTGGCCGCGCTGTAGCGCCCGCTGGAACGAAAACGCCCGCTGGCGCTGCCGCGCAGTCGGCGGATCGCGCGCCGGCTCAGCGCCGCCGACGCCCGCCCCGCCCGCGCCGCACACGAGCGGAAGCTCGAACCCTTCAACGGCAGGCTGGTCAGGCCGGAGCGCGATTGCAGGGCCGCGAAGACGCCGCCGGAGAAGGTGCCCGTGAAGAACTGGCCCGCCTTGGTGGAGGCGCTGCCCAGCGCGACCGTGCCCTTGCGCGTATCCAGGAACGCGCCGACCGGGATCTGGCGCGGCGAGGTCAGCGGCACGAACCGCCGCCCCTTGATCCCCGGCACCGCCAGGCTCGCGAACGCCGAGCGGGCCGGGACGCTCACGTACACCGTCCCGCGCACGGTCGCGACGTTGACGGTCTTGGCCAGCACGGGCGCCGGCAGGGCGCCGCCGACCAGCTGGCCGCCGGAGATCTGCCCACTCGCGATGAGGGTCTCCGCAAGCCCCTTGCTGTCGTTCTCGGCAGACTGCAGGGCGGACCCGGCCCCAGGCTGAGTGAACGAGTTGTGCGTCGCGCAGCAGTTGATGTCGTCGTGGGTCCCGATCCCGGCTCTCGTGTCCTCGAGGCCGATCGCCCTGCCCGCGGCCGTCAGGGTGAACGGCGAGGCGACGGCCGCGCCTCCGACGGGGACCGGGATGAACGAGTAGTAGGTGTCGGGGCCGGAGCTCGTGTCGCCGTCCCCGTGCTCGGCGCCGGAGAAGGCGATCACGCCGCCGCCGGCGTTGAAGAAAGCGGCGATGGCGGAGGCTCGCGCGTTGATCGCGTCCGAGTCGGGCGTCTGCGACGTTGCGCTGGGCGTGTCGTTGAGATCGCAGCCGCCGCAGCTCGCGTCCGAGGCGACGACGATCGCGCTGTAGGTGTTGGTGTTGAGCGCGGTACCGGCGAATGCCGGGGAGCTGGGATCGACGGTGTCGTGCGGGATCCCCAGCGACGTCAGCGAGCTGTCGAGGACGAGGCCGCCATTGTCGATTGCGAGCACCTTCCTCGTCGGGGTCGGGGCGCCGCCGCGTGCGTAGGCGACCGCGACCGCCACGTAGTGGCATTGGCCGCTGTCGATCGTGCCGCCCGAGCAATGGAGATCGGCGTCGTGCCCCGTCACGAGGACCCGGCCGGCCCACGCCGAGGCGGTCGGCAGAGCGCCGAGCGCGACCAGCGTCAGCATCAGCGTCAGGATCGTGACCCTGCGCCGTCCGGGACTGGGGTGCTGCGGTGTGTTCATGCGAGGCTCGTTGACCGCGGAAACATCACAGGATTCCGCATTCTGGCCCATCGATCCTACCGGTGCTTGTCAACTCCGGGGTCACCTCGGGTCGTCCTTCAGCGAGCCACCAGGACGACCACGAGGATGAGGATCACGACGGCGATCCCCACGGCGGCGATGAGAGGTGGCCGCTGGTTCCACCAGAACTCGGGCTTGGCACGGTCGCGCGTATAGCGGCCCTCCGGCGGTGTGCCCACCCAGTCCTCGTCGTCGTCGTAGCCGGCCATGACGACAGTGTGCCCTGCGTACTACTCACAAGACGAGCGTGCGGTGCCGCGCCGCGCCGCGGGCGACCGCGATCGTCTCCACGACGTCGTAGAGGACGAGGAGCGGAAGCAGGCGCGGGCCGCCGCCGAGCGTCCGGGCGCGGTCGTTCAGGGCGAGCGCATGGCGCGCGAGGATCGCCCAGCGAAGCGCCCGCAGCCGCCGGGGCAGCAGCAGCGCGAGCAGGGAGCGGACCAGCAGGTAGTGCCAGACGTTCCAGAAGGCGCGGTGGTCGAGCATCGTCCGCGCCCCGGGGTGGCGGGCGAACACGCGCACGGTCTCGGTCCAGCGCGTGGCGTCGCGCAGCGCGCCCAGCGGGCCCAGGTCCAGGACGGCGTGGAACACGAGCGCCTTCTCGCAGAACGCCGTCGGGCGGCCGAGCTCGATCGCCCGCCACGCGAGGTCGGTGTCCTCTCCCCCGCCGGTCCCGCGCCCGGCCGCCGCAGGCCGAAGTCCTCGTCGAAGCCCCCGAGGCGCTCGAGCAGCGCGCGCGGATAGAAGATGTTGCACGTCTCGTACTGCGGACCGAGGCGCTCGACGTGCACCGTGCGCGAGAACGGCCCGAGCCGGTCGCGCTCCGCCGGGATCGGGCTCGGTGCGTCCCTGGACCACGGCCTCGGGCGCGTGCTCGTGCGCGGCCAGCCCGGCCTCCAGCCAGCCGGGTGCGGGTCGGCAGTCGTCGTCGGTGAAGGCGACCAGAGCTCCGCGGGCCGCCCTCCATCCGGCGTTGCGCGCGCCACCGGGGCCGCGCGGGGCGTCGTGGCGCACGACCCGCAGCGCCAGGTCGTCGCGTTCGCGGGCGTTTTCGAGAAGCGCGATCGTCTCGGCTCCCGACCCGTCGTCGACGACGACCACCTCGAACTCGGCCTCCCCGAGGGTTTGCGCGCGCAGCGCGTCCAGCAGCGCCGCCAGGCGACCGGGGCGGTCGCGCGTGGCCGCCACCACGGACACGCGAGGCTCAGCGGCGGGCGTCATTGGAGCGCAGGCGGCCCGCGTCGTAGGCGGACAGGGCCAGCAGGTCGATGAGCACGAACAGAGCCTCCTCGCGCTCGCCCCGGCGGGCACGCGACCAGGCGGCCCGCGGGTACCAGCTCAACCGCCCCGCCAGCTGCCGCAGGGTCGGCGCGGGATCGCTGCCCGGATAGCGGCGATTCAGCCATGCCACCCCCGCCCCGTGGACGGCGAGCTGACGCAGCAGCGCGCCCAGCGTTTCGCGCGCGCGGTGCTCGACCGCGGCCTCCGGGCGCGCCTCCAGACGCCACCCCGCGTCCTGGAGACGCCAGCAGAGGTCCGCGTCCTCGGCGGCACGGGCCGCCTCGGCGAAGCCCCCGACCTGCTCGAAGGCGCTGCGCCGCACGGCGCAGTTGGCGGTCTGGAAGAAGGGCCGGTGAGGATGCTCGAGGGCATGCCGAGGGTCCAGCTTCTCGCGGTCGACCACGTAGCGGGCGACCCGCGTCGGACGGCCCACGACGTCGCGGATCCCACCGCCGAGGATGCCGACGTCGTCGTCGGGTGGCGGCGCGAAGTAGGCGTCGAGCAGGTCGGCACGGGGCGTCGTGTCGGCGTCGACGAACACCAGCCATTCGCCCCGGGCGCGACGGGCGCCGGCGTTGCGGGCGAAGGCGGGCGAGCGCAGCCCGGCCGCCGCGACGACCTCCACGGCGCCACGGCGCCCGGGCGCCGGGCGCGGCCGGTTGTCGGCCACCAGCAGCTCGTCCTCCGGGCCGGTCCGCAGAGCCTCGAGACGGCGGACGAGCGCGTCCAGTTCGGCGTCCGCGCCGGCGAAGGGAGTGATGACCGAGACCGCGGGCCGCATGGCGCGACCTGCACGTTATTGCTGCCGGCTACCCGCCGGCGACCGCGGGCAGGATGGTCACCTCGTCGCCGTCGGAGACCTCGGTCTCCAGCCCGGCCAGGAAACGGATGTCCTCGCCGCCGACGTAGACGTTGACGAAGCGCCGCAGCGTCCCGTCCTCGCAGATGCGCTCGCGCAGCTCGGTGTAGCGGTCGAACAGGTCGTCGAGCACTTCGCCGACGGTCGCGCCGGCCGCCTCGGTCTCGGCGTCGCCCGCCGTGACCGCCCGCAGCTGGGTCGGGATCTTGACGGTGACGGCCATCAGGCGGTCACGGCCTCCGGAACCGCCGCCTCGAACGACCGGAGCGTCGGCTCAACCTCGTGGACGGCGAACGTGTCGCGCACCGCGTCGAGGGTCTTGAGTCCCTCGCCCGTGATGTACACGACCACCCGCTCGTCGGGGCCGATGTCACCCCGCTCGGCGAGCTTGGCCAGCACGGCCGTGGTCACGCCACCCGCCGTCTCCGTGAAGATGCCGGTGGTCTCCGCAAGCAGGCGGATGCCGGCGCGGATCTCGTCGTCGGTCACCGCGTCGATGGTGCCGCCCGTGCGGCGGGCCAGGTCGACCGCGTAGGGCCCGTCCGCCGGGTTGCCGATGGCCAGCGACTTGGCGATCGTGTCCGGAGTCCGGACCGGCCGGCACACGTCGTGGCCGCCGGCGAAGGCTTCGGCCACAGGCCCGCAGCCGGCCGCCTGCGCCCCGCTCATGACGGGGACGTCGCCGTCGATCAGCCCGAGCTCGAGCCACTCGTCGAAGCCCCGGGCGATCTTGGTGAACAGCGAGCCCGAGGCGATCGGGGCGACGACGCGGTCGGGGGTCTCCCACCCGAGCTGCTCGGCGGTCTCGTAGGCCAGTGTCTTGGAGCCCTCGGCGTAGTACGGGCGCATGTTGACGTTGACGAAGGCCCACGGGTGCTCGGCCGACAGCTCCGTGCACAGCCGGTTGACGTCGTCGTAGGTGCCGCGGACGGCGACCACCCGTGCGCCGTAGACGCCGGTGGCGAGGACCTTCTGCTCCTCGAGGTCGGCGGGGATGAAGACGTAGCAGTCCATCCCGGCCGCGGCCGCGTGGGCGGCGACGGCGTTCGCGAGGTTCCCGGTGGACGCGCAGGCGAGCGTCTCGAACTCCAACTCGCGGGCGCGAGCCCCCGCGACCGCGACCACCCGGTCCTTGAACGAGTGGGTCGGGTTGGCGGCATCGTTCTTGACCCACACCTCCCCCAGGCCCAGGCGCTCGGCCAGCCGGTCGGCGCGAACGAGCGGGGTGCAGCCGGCGGGCAGGCCGCGAGAGCTCTCCCGCCGCGACGACGCGGGCGGTGCCTCGAGGGGGAGGAACTCGGCGTAGCGCCAGATGTTCTGGGGCCCGCCCTGGATGCGGCGGCGGACGGCGGCCACGTCCTTCACCGGCTCGTGGCTGTAGCTCACCTCGAGCGGGCCGAAGCACCGCTCACAGACGTAATGGGCGCCGAGGTCGTACTCGGCTCGACATTCCTTGCAATGCAGCGCATCTATGGCCATGAAAAAAACCTCTGCCCGGGATGTGACAGAGGTTCCAGAAGACCGCCGATCACATCTCCCAGGCTTAGCTTGGAGCCTGTCAGGAATTGGCACCGTTCCCGCCGCTGACGCGACGAAGTGGTTGCCGGGGCTTCATAGGGCCAGTCCCTCCACCCCTCTGGATGCTGGCGAGGAGAATAACAGGGCTGCGGGCAGTTGCGCGAGGCCTGGTTACGCGGAGGTAGACTTGTCCGAGAGGCGAACCATGCTTACCGACGACCCCCTCAGTCTCCGTCATGCCGAGCCTGCCCAAGCCCCGCTTTGGTCGCTCCGCGCGTGTCCGCGGACAGGTCGTCACGCCGCCGCCCGAGCCTGAGGCCCCCTCAGTCGAGATCATCGAGTCCAGCGGGCTGCGCTGGATCAACATCGAGCGGCCGCGTCCCGTCGATCGCGCGTGGCTGGAGGAGCACTTCGACTTCCACCCGCTCGACTACGAGGACGTCTTCTCGCGCAACCAGCGACCCAAGATCGACGAGTACGACGAGTACCTCTTCATCGTGCTCAACTTCCCCCGCTTCGACAAGCAGCTCGGGCGCCTCAACGCGGCCGAGCTCGACCTGTTCGTCGGGCCCGACTTCCTCATCACGCTGCCGAACGAGCGGATCGACCCGGTCGAGTACCTGTTCGAGCGCTGCCGCACGCGCGAGGAGCTGCGGGAGCAGTACTTCTCCAAGGGCGCGGGCTATCTGCTCTACAAGATCGTCGACGACGCGGTGGACGCGTCGTTCCCGATGCTGCGCAAGATGGGGAACAAGCTCGAGCGCATCGAGGACGAGGTGTTCGAGGGCAGCTCTCGGGAGGTCGTGCGCGACATCTCCAACGTCAAGCAGGAGATCATCAACTTCCGCAAGATCGTCCGCCCCCAGCGTGCCGTCTTCGGCGATCTCGAGCGCAACAAGGCGCGATACATCGCCGACGACCTGGACATCTACTTCGACGACATCGTCGACGCCTCCGAGCGGATCTGGCAGCTGCTGGAGGGCTACAAGGAGACGGTGGAAGCGCTCGAGGTGACCAACGAGTCGGTGATCTCACACCGCTTCAACGACATCCTGCGCATCCTCACCGTGTTCAGCATCGTCTTCCTGCCGGCCACGTTGATCGCGAGCATCTGGGGGATGAACGTCGGCCTCCCCGGCGGAGGTGAGCCGGCCAGCGCGTCCCACTCGGTCTTCTGGATCATCATCGCGGCCATCGCGGTGATGCTCGGCGGGATGCTCGCCTACTTCCGCCGGCGCGGCTGGTTCTAGCCGAGGAGGCTGCGGGCGCGCACGCTGCCCGCCAGGAGAGCGGCGGCGCCGACGGCATCGGCGGCGACGTCGGCCGCCGCCACCGCAGGGAGGCGCCGGGCGTCCCCCGCCCGCCGGGCGTGGCGGTAGGCCTCCCGCGCGTACGGCGCGGCCGCGAGCAGAGGAAGCGGCGACCGGCGGGCGGCCGCGGCCAGCGTCCCGGCCACGGCGAGGTCGAACAGGGCGCTGCGCCGGTTGAGGAAGAGCCGGCGCCAGAAGAAGTCCTCGCGCAGCTCCGGGATCCGGGCCGCCATGGCGGGGAAGAAGCGCAGGCGGGCCCGCTCGGCGACGTAGGCGCGCGCCGACCGGGGGAACACCTCGTGGTAGGCGAGCGCGTCGGCGCAGAAGCCGGTGGGCGCTCCCGACCGGCGCACGCGCCACCCGAGCCAGACGTCCTCTCCCAGCTCGATCCCGCGGCGCGGGCTCAGCCAGCTCTGAAAGCCGCCCACCGCCTCGAAGGTCTCCCTCCGGACGAACAGGTTGGCGCTCTCGAAGAGCCCCCACGCGGCCGTCACCGACAGCGTGCGGTCGAACGGGCCGGCCGGCGACTCCGGGCGCGGCCGCACCTCGCCCTGGACGAGCACGGCGTCGTCGAGGGCGCCCGTCCCGGCGGCCAGCCAGCCCGGCGTGGGCTCGCAGTCGGAGTCGAGGAAGGCGAGGCGCTCGCCGCTCGCCCTCTCTGCGCCGGCGTTGCGCGCCCGGGCGGGGCCCGCGCCCCCTCCGTCCACCACAGTCGTCACCACGGGCGAGGTTCGCGCGATCGGCGCCGTGGCGTCGCGCGAGCCGTCGTCCACCACCACGACCTCGAAGCCTCCGTGGCCCTGCTGCGCCTCGAGCCCGGCCAGGGTCCGTCCGATCGTCGCCTCGGCGTCGCGGGCGGGCACGATCACGGTCACGCCCGGCATGGATCGCAGCGTATAGTGCGGCCGCGTCTCGTCGATCGGTAACGTCGGCCGGTCGCGAGTGTTGACCTCCTCATGGCCGCCACTCTCGAAACCCTCGAGCAACTCGCAACGGGTCAGCTCGGTGGGGCGCCCACGCCGAGCAAGCGCATGCTCGTCATCGTCAACCCGTACGCGACGACGGTCTCCGACCGGCTCAAGCACCTCGTCGTCTACGCGTTGCGCGGACGCTTCGAGGTCGACGCCGTCGACACCGAGGGCCGCGGCCACGCCACCGAGCTGTGCCGCGAGGCCGCGCTCGAGGGCTACGACGTAGTCGTGGCCTTCGGCGGCGACGGGACCGTCAACGAGGCGGCGAACGGGCTCGCCGGCTCGGACACTCCGCTGACCTGTCTGCCGGGCGGCGCGACCAACGTCTTCTGCCGCGTCGTCGGCATCCCCGCGGAGATCGTGGACGCCACCGAGCACCTGCTCGGGCTGGCGGACGACTGGCGCCCGCGCCGCATCGACCTCGGCGAGGTCAACGGCCGCGGATTCACCTTCTCATCCGGCCTCGGCCTCGACGCGAGCGTCGTCGAGCGGGTCGACTCCCATCCCCACCTCAAGGCCCGGCTGGGCGAGTGGTACTTCACGTGGGCCGCGCTGACGACGTTCACGCGCCGCTACATCGTCAATCCGCCCCGGCTCGAGGTGACGGCGGGCGACGAGACGTTCAGCGGGGTGACGGCGGTCATCCAGAACGCCAGTCCCTACACGTACTTCAGCCGCCGGCCGATCGAGCTCGCCGAGGGCGCGGCGCTCGACGGGGGCACTCTGGCCGGCGTAGTGCTGCGCCGGGCCAACCCGCTCGACATGCCGACCGTGCTCTGGCGCGCCTTCTCCCGCCGCGCCCGGATCCCGCGCCACCGGCAGGTCGACGCCTTCTCGAACCTGCGCCAGGTGACCGTGCGATCGACGGACGAGCGCCCGCTCCCGCTCCAGGTGGACGGCGATCACGTCGACGACGTCGTCGAGGCCGAGTACCGCATCCGGCCCGGCGGACTGCTCGTCGTCGCCTGAAACCGGGCCTGCGCGGCGGGCGTTTCGCCCCTCGTTACAGTGCCGCGCGTGGACCGCGAGGGGAAGCGCTGGCTGTGGGCGCTGATCGCGTTGGGAACGGTCGTCCGGCTCGCGATCGCCGCCACGACCGACGGCGTGGCCTACGACGTCGAGTCCTTCGAGCTCACGCGACGCGCGCTGGCGGAGGACTTCCTCCACGCGTTCGGGGCGCTCAACGGCCCGGGTTCCTACCGGTGGCCCTATCCCCCGGCTTCTTCGCCTGGATCGAGGCCGCCGTAGCCGGCGACCGGCTGTTCGGCGGGGGCTACATCGGCTTCATCCAGCTCGCTCCGATCGCGGCGGATGCCGCGCTCGCAGCGCTCGTGTCCTGGTACCTGGCCGCCCGCGACCTGCCGCGGCGGACCTGGCTGGCCGCGGGCGGGCTGATCTCGCTCGGCCCGTCGTTCGTCGTCATCTCCGGCTACGCCGTCCAGATCGACTCGGTGGCGGTGCTCCCGGCGGTGGGCGCGCTCATCGTGTGGGAGCGCACCGAGCGCGCGGACCGAGCGTGGAAAGCCGGCCTGCTCCTCGGGCTGGCAGCATCGATCAAGACCGTGCCGGCCCTCGTCGTGCTGGCGCTGCTGCCGACCGCGCGTGATTGGCGCGAGGCAGGGGCGCTCGTCGCTTGCGCCCTGGCGGTCCCGCTCGTGCTGCTGGCTCCCTTCGCCGTCGCCGACCTCGACGGCGTCCGGGCGATGCTCCGCTACAACGGGGCGCCGGGCCTCGGCGGGCTCACGCTCGCGCTCCAGCCCGACCTCGCCGAGACCTGGCTGCGGACCCCGACCGAGTTCAATGCGATCAACCACTGGATCTTCGAGCACCAGCGGTGGGTCAACCTCTCCGTGCTCGGTCTCACAGCGGTCTTCCTGCTGCGCTTCCGGGTGGCGGCACCGCTCGCCGCGGTCGTGTTGTGGCTTGCCGTTTGGGCCCTGGGCACCGGATTCTTCTTCCAGTACCTGATCTGGGGCCTGCCGTTCCTGCTGATCGCCGGCTACATCCGATCCGCGGCGGCGCTGCAGCTCGTGACCATCGTCCCGGCCATCCTCTTCTACGCCGGCCCCTGGAAGGCCGAATCCATCGTGGTGGCGTTCGTGATCGTCATGCTCGCGGTGTGGCTGGCCTGGCTGGCCGCGCTCGTCCTGCTCGCGCGGGCCGGGGCCAGTGGTCGCCCGACCGCCGCATCGGCGTGAGCCGCCTGCGCGCTCTCGCGCCGTGGGAGCTGGCGTTCCTGGCGCTCGTCCTCGTCTGGGCCTTCGCGCCGGTGGTCGTGCTCGTGGTGCAGTCGCTCCGGCACGGCTACACCCTGACCGGCGCCGACGGCCCGATACCCAGCGACCAGCTGCAGTACCTGGCCTGGGTCCGCGACGCGGGCGAGCACGGGCTCGCGGCCAACCTGTTCGAGCTGCGCCCGAGCGGCCACGTGTTCGCGCATCCCCTGTTCACGCCGTCCGGCCTGGCCAGCCGCGTGGGACTGCCCATCCCGCTGGCCTACTGGCTCTGGAAGCCGGTGGCGGCGCTCGTCCTCGGCGGGGGCGCGCTCATCTGGGTGAGGCGCCTGCTGCCCGGCCGGATCGGAGCTCAGGCCGCCGCAGCCGCACTGGGACTGTTCTCCTTTAGCCCGCTCAGCGCGATCGTCCTGTGGGCCGAGGCGGGCTCGGCGACGGCGCGATCTCACATCTACACGTCGGCGGGCGAGATGTTCGTCGCGGGCGAGCTGTGGGGCTACGCCCAGACGGCCCGTTCGCGGCGCGGGGAGGCTCCGCGCTTCGCGCGCGATGGCCGCCGGCGCCGTCGCCCTGGCCACGCTGCCCGGGATGGCCTACGTCGCCCGTGAGTTCCACCGGGTCTACGAGCTGCCGGTGCAGCAGCTCTACCTCGTCGGGGATGAGGCCGACGCGCTGGCTTACGTCCGCCACGACGCGCCACCCGGCGGCGTGCTCGCGTCGCCGAGGCTCGCCACCTCCGTGCCCTCGCAGACCGGACGGGCGGTCTGGGAAGGCCATCCCTCGTGGACGCCGGACTACGAGGCCCGCGTGACGGCCTCCCAGCAGCTCTTCACGGGCGCCCTGGCGCCCGGTCCCGCTCGGGCGCTCGTGAGCACCAGCGGCGCCCGGGTGCTCGTCTCCGGCTGCGGCGCCCGAGCCGACCTGGCGCGGCTGCTCGGCCCGCTGGTCGCCCGCACCCGCCGGTTCGGGTGCGCGACCGTGTACGAGCTGCGAGAGGGCTAGCCGCCGCCCGGCGTGACGCGGTAGGCGTCGAAGACGGCGTCGATGTTGCGCAGGCGGCTGATCGCCCCGTCGATCGCCTTGGTGTCCCCGACCTCGAGGACGAAGCGGTTGCGCACCATCTGGTCGGACACGATGCACCGGGCCTCGAGGATGTTGATGCCCGTCTCGGCGAAGCTGCGCGAGAGGTCCTCGAGGAGCCGGTGGCGGTCCCAGGCGTCGACGTGGATCTCGACCTTGAAGGTGGTCTTGCCCTCGCCGTCCCAGCTCACCTCCGTGAAGCGCTCGGGGTCCTTGCGCAGCGCCTCGACGTTGGGGCAGTCCTCGCGGTGGATCGTGATGCCGCGCCCGAGCGAGATGTAGCCGACGATCGGGTCGCCGGGGACGGGGCGACAGCACTTGGCCAGCCGCAGCATCACGTCGTCGATCCCCTTGACCTGGATCCCGTAGGCCGTCGAGGAGGACTCGGGCCGGCGGCGGTTGCGTCCAGTCGAGAGGATGTCGGCCGCGGTCGGCTCGCCGGCCGCCGAGTCGCCCTGCTTGAGGCGCTGAAGCACCTTCTGGGTGACGACCTTGGGCGAGATCTTCGCGCCGCCCAGCGCGATGTAGAAGTCGTCGGCCTTGCGGAATCCCATCTCGCGGATGACGTGGGCGAGCAGCGGCGAGCCCACGACCT
Source organism: uncultured Actinomycetes bacterium (assembly GCA_963842605.1). Taxonomy (GTDB): domain Bacteria; phylum Actinomycetota; class Thermoleophilia; order Solirubrobacterales; family Solirubrobacteraceae; genus AC-38. Next base: position 435,487 of record CAWJGV010000003.1, on the reverse strand, counting down.
TCTGCGGGGGCAGGCCCTGGCGGCGCAGGTGCTCCTGGAGCAGCTCGCGGCCGGCGTGCTCGGTGTCCTTGCGCGACTCGGCCTTGAACCACGCCTTGATCTTGTTGCGGGCGCGCGTCGTCTTGACCAGGGCGAGCCAGTCCCGCGACGGGCCGCGCTCGCGCTTCGAGGTCATGACCTCGACGATGTCGCCGCTCTGGAGCTTGTAGGACAGCGGCACCATCTTGCCGTTGACCTTGGAGCCGACGCAGCGGTGCCCGACGTCGGTGTGGATCTCGTAGGCGAAGTCGAGCGGGGTCGCCCCGGCGGACAGCGACTTGACCTCGCCCTTGGGCGTGAAGACGAACACCTCGTCCTCGAACAGCTCGACCTTCAGCCGCTCGGCGAACTCGCCGGAGTCCTCGAGCTCCTGCTGCCAATCGAGCAGCTGGCGCAGCCACTTGAGCTTCTCCTCGCCGCGCGCCCCCGGCCCGAGCTTCTCGTCGCCGTCCTTGTAGATCCAGTGCGCGGCCACCCCGTACTCGGCCATGTCGTGCATCTCGCCGGTGCGGATCTGGATCTCCAGCGGGCGTCCCTCGGGCCCGATGACCGTCGTGTGCAGCGACTGGTACATGTTGAACTTGGGCATCGCGATGAAGTCCTTGAAGCGCCCGGGCAGCGGCTTCCACAGCGAGTGGATGACGCCCACCGCGCCGTAGCAGTCCTTGACCGAGGAGACCCGCACCCGCATGGCCGTGAGGTCGTAGATCTCGTTGAACTCGCGGCCCTTCTTGGTCATCTTCGAGTAGATCGAATAGAAGTGCTTGGCGCGGCCGGAGATCTCCGCCTCGATGCCCAGGGCGGACAGCTCCTTGAGCAGGTACTCGCCCGCCTTCGCGACGTAGCGCTCGCGTTCCTCGCGCTGCTGGGCCACCAGGTTCTTGATCTCCTGGTACTTGCGCGGGTGAAGCGTGGCGAAGGCGAGGTCCTCGAGCTCCCACTTGATGGCGTGGATCCCCAGGCGGTGCGCGATCGGGCCGTAGATGTCGAGCGTCTCCTTGGCCTTGTCGATCTGCTTCTGCTTCGGCATGGCCTGCAGCGTGCGCATGTTGTGGAGGCGGTCGGCGAGCTTGATGAGGATGACCCGGATGTCCGAGGCCATCGCGACCATCATCTTGCGGTAGTTCTCGGCCTGCGCCTCGTCGCGCGACTGGAAGGTGATGCCCGTCAGCTTGGTCACGCCGTCGACCAGGCTCGCCACCTCGTCGCCGAACTGCTCGCGCACCTCGTCGAGCGAGGCGCTCGTGTCCTCGACCGTGTCGTGCAGCAGCGCGGCGCACAGCGTCTCGGTGTCGAGGCGCATGCCCGCGCAGATCTTGGCCACCCCCACCGGGTGGGTGATGAAGTCCTCGCCCGACTTGCGCCGCTGGTCGGCGTGGTGCTCGCAGGCGAAGACGAAGGCGTGGCCGACCTCGTCGCGGTCGATCTGGACGGCCGAGTCGGACACGTGCTCCTCGACGACCGCGAACAGATCGTCGAGCAGGCGGGTCTCGGTCGGGGTGAGGCCGAGGTCCTCGCGGCGGGCGCGGCGCTTCGGGGCGTGGTCGATGGTCCCGACGGGCTTGCGTGTCGTCACGGCCCCCGCCGCGCCGTTGCCGCGGGCGGCCGGCGAGCCCTTGGCGGTGCGAGTCCGCTTGGCCGCGGGCGCCTTGCTCTTCGACTTCGCCGCGGTCTTGCGCGGCTTGGCCGGCGCCTTGGGACCACCGGCCTTGCCGGAGGTGCCCGAGGGCGAGCGCGTGCGGCCGTTGCCGGAGGCGGCCTTGCCGCCCCGCTTCACGCCGCTCGTGCTGTCTGCTCGCTCAGGAATTGGAGTGCGTCCTCGCGTCGCTGCTCGTAGGCCCGGAAGGCCGGCGACCGCTCGAGCGCCGTGCGCTCGGCGGCCGGGACCGTCACGGCCGGCCGATCACGGTCGAGGCTGACGAGGCGCAACTCCACGAGAACCCGGAGGAGGCGGCCGGCGAGCGCCGGCGACCGCGGCCGGGACGGCTCCCCGCGAAGCACCGCCTCGAGCTCCTCTCCCTCCGCTCCCCCCCGGTCCCTCAGGGCCCGGTAGAGCGCGGCGAGCGGGGCACGAAGACCGTACTCGCGTTCGGTGATCTGCTGCGCAAAGCGTAGCTCAGGGTCACCCCACGCCAGATGCGCCCACCCGTCGCCGGCCCTCAGGAGCGCGTCGAGGTGGGCGTGCGCGGGCGGGTCGAGCGCGGCCAGGTGCGGGAACGGGTCCGCGAGGCCGGGGTCGCGCTCGAGCGCGGCCCACGAGCACAGGGCGAAGCCGCCCAGACGGTCACGCAGCCCGCGCAGGCGCCCCGGCACGTCGGCGCACACGACGAGCACGGGCTCGCCCGAGGCGACCAAAGACCCGAGCGTCCCGGCCAAGCCCCGCCCGCGCGCATCGGCATTCCGGCGTCGCGGCCCGTCCGAGGTGGGCGCCGGGGGCGGCCACCCGAGCGGCGTTTCGAGCTCGGCCAGCGCCCCGGCGAGATATCCGTCCGGCTCGCCGAGCACCTCCACCGGCGCGGGGGCGCACGGCCGCGCGCAGCGCAGGACGAGCCGCGGCTCGACGAGCCCGTTCCAGGCGTTGCGCTCGAGCGCGAACGTCGCGTCGGCCGGGGCGCCCGGCTCGACGGGCAGGCGGGGCGAGCCGAAGGCCACGGCGCGGGCGCGGGCACCGCCGCCCTGCACCGTGAAGCGGACGTGCTTGCCCTCGCCCATCGCCACCGGGTCGGACAGCTCGGCCGCCCGCAGCAGCAGCGCGACGTCGGGGTTGCCCATCCCGAACGGGGCCAGGCGGTCGAGCTCCTCGGCGAGGTCCAGTCCCAGCGAGTCGCCGGCCACTACCGCGTCGACGCGCTCGACGGGCACCAGCTCCTCCGGGGACAACGCCGCCTCGGCGTGCGCCTCGAACGCGGCGCGGAAGGCATCGAGGCGGCCCCGCTCCACCTCCAGGCCGGCGGCGGCGCGATGGCCCCCGTGACGCGCCAGGTGGCCGGCGCAGGCGTTGAGGCCGGCGAGCAGGTCGTAGGCGGGGATCGAGCGTCCCGAGCCGCGCCCCCGGTCGCCGTCGAGAGCGACCAGCACGGTCGGGCGGTGGTGGCGCTCGGCCAGGCGCGACGCGACGATCCCGATGACGCCCGGGTGCCAATCCTCACCCGCGAGCACGTAGGCCGCCCGCTCGCCGGCCTCGGCGACCTGCGCCTCGGCGGCGAACAGGATGCGCGTCTCGACGTCGCGGCGCTCGGCGTTGGCCACGTGGAGCTCGCGCGCCGTCGCCTCCGCGCGCCCCTCGTCCTCGGTGAGCACCAGCTCGAGGCCGGCATCGGCGCGGCGCAGACGGCCGGCGGCGTTGATTCGAGGGGCGAGGCGGAACCCGACGGCGCGGGCGTCGAGCATGGCCGGCTCGACCTGGGCTATCCGCATCAGCGCGCGCAGGCCGGGCTTGGACGTGACGGCCAGCGCGCGGAGCCCGCGGCGCACGATCGCCCGGTTCTCGCCGCGCAGCGGGACGCAGTCGGCGACGGTGGCCAGGGCGACGAGGTCGATGTCCTCCTCGGCCCCGCTCGCCGAGGCCGCGGCCTCCAGGGCGAGGGCGAGCTTCCAGGCCACGGCCGCGCCGCACAGCTCGGGGCACGGGTAGCCGCCGAGCGCGGGATGAACGATCGGCCCGTCCGGCAGCCGCTCGTCGGCGCGGGGACGGTGGTGATCGGTGATCACGACGTCGACGCCCGCCGTGCGGGCCGCCGCCACCTCGTCGACCGCCGTGATCCCGCAGTCCACGGTGACGATCAGCGACGCGCCGGCTCGCGCCAGCCGCTCCACCGTGGCCAGGGACAGTCCGTAGCCGTCCTCGAGCCGGCTGGGGATGAACCACCGTGGCTCGGCCCCGACGCGGCGCAGGCAGCGCACGAGGACCGCAGTCGCGCGTCACGCCGTCGACGTCGTAGTCGCCGTGGACGACGATGCGCCCGCCCGCGCGCGCGTGGCGCAGGATCGTCTCGACGGCGCGCTCGATCCCGTCGATCGCCCCGGGCGGATGCGTCTCTTCGGCGGCCAGGAACGCCTGCGCGGCCGCCGGGTCGGCGAGCCCGCGGCGCACGAGCACCTGGGCGAGCACGTCGCTGCACCCCAGCTCGGCGCGCAGCCGGGCCGTCTCGCCGACTCCGCAGGGAGCGATCTCGAGGCGGGCGTCGGGGCGGGCAGGAGACACGCGGCCACGGTAGGCCGCGCGCCCGACGGAACCGCCCCCTCGTTCAGGCGGTGTGCGGCTCGTCGCCGGTCTCGGGCGCGCGGGACTCGGCGACGTAGGCCTCGAGGCCGGCGATCACCTCGGGGTCGAACTGCATTCCCGCGCGGGCGCGCATCTCGGCCATTGTCTGGTCCAGGGTGAGCGGGAGCCGGTGGTGGCCGAACGAGGTCAGGGCTTCGAAGGCGTCGGCGGCGTGGAGGATGCGCGAGGCCATGGGGATCGCGTCGCCCACCAGTCCGTCCGGGTAGCCCGCGCCGTCGAAGCGCTCGTGCGAGCGCAGCACCCACTCCGACACGACCTCCAGTCCCTCGACGTGCGCGAGCATCCGCGCACCGACCACCGGGTGCTCCGCCATGGCGGCGAACTCGGCGGGCGTGAGCGGTCCGGGCTTGGTGATCAGGCGGTCCGGAAGCGCCACCTTGCCGATGTCGTGCAGGACGGCGGCGAGCCTCAGGGTCGCCACCTCCTCCGGCTCCCAACCGAGACGCATCGCAATCTCAGCGGCGTGCTGTGCGACGAGCCGGGCGTGGTGGTGGTTCGGCGTCATGCGTTGATCCTGCGCGTCGGCGAACGCTGCCGCCCACGCCAGTGGCGCGCGCGCGGGTTCGGTGGCGGGTCTTGCGCGAGCCGGGTGCAGCTCGGTTCGAGCGTGCTCGAGCACGCCGGCGGCGTCGATTCCGTCCTCGGGATAGCCGGCCACGCCGGTCGCCGCCTCCACCCGTGGGGCCAGCGCCGAGCGCGCCCGGCCCGCGACCGCGCGAGCGTCGGCCTTGACCGTGGCGGGCAGCATGAGCGCGAACTCGCCCCCGGCCAGCCGCGCCACCGCGTCGCCCGGCCGGGTGCACTCGGCCAGGCGCGCCGCGGCCCAACGCAGCATCGGGCGGCGATGCCGCGCGCCCGACAGCTCAACGACGACGACCGCGGCGGCCTGTCCGCGGCGGGCGCCGAGCGCCAGCTCGGCCTCGAGGCGCTCGGCGAGGCCGTGCGCGTCGAGGCAGCCCGTCAGCGCATCGGTGCGAAAGGCTCGCGACCGACCTGCCGTCCATCCAGAGATCCACGTCTTCACTCCACCCCCATCGGCGCGGGTGGACGCGGGCTGAAGGATTCGCGGCCTTCGAGGACTACCCGAGGGACTCGCGCCGCATGCCCTCGAGGTAGACCGCGGCCATGCCGAGGATCGCGCCGGGGACCGCCTCCAGCGCGGTCAGCAGGTGCGTGTCGGCCTCGCCGGGGACCGTGCCGCCGTTGATCGCGAAGCCGAAGATGATCCCCCCGAACAGCGCGCCCAGGAAGGCTCCGACGATGCCGCCCCAGAAACGGTCGGGGAGCCAGATCGTGAAGTGCCACAGGGCCAGGCCCATCATCGTCCAGGCGAGCATGCCCATCAGCGATTCCTCCCGTGGCGGCGGTTGCGGGGACGCTTGGGCTTGTCCTTGGCCTTCTTGGGCTTGGGCGCGGGGCGCGCGCCGCCGGTCGAGGAAAGGCGGGACGTGCGGTCGGGCACGGGGGCGACCGCGCGCGGGTCGTCGACGTCGAGGTCGGCCACGAGGTCGTCGAACTCCTCGCGGGATATCTCCTCGGGCTCCTCGGGCGTCGTCAGGCGCCCGCCGCGCCGGCGCCGCGGCTCGGTCGGCACGACCTCGACGGGTTCGCCGGCCACCGTGGCCACGGCGTACGCGGGCACGAGGCCGCCCGACTCGCGGCGGATGCGCTCGTTGCGCTGGACGTAGACGCGCTCGCGCTCCTTCCAGTGCGTCAGCACCGGCGACGCGATGAAGATCGACGAGTACGTCCCCGACGCGATCCCGACCAGGAGGGCGAAGGCGAAGTCGCGCAGCGTCTCGCCGCCGAACAGCAGCAGCGCGAGCACGGGGAGCACCGTGCAGAAGCTCGTGGCCAGCGATCTCACGATGACCTCGGACATCGAGCGGTTGACGATCTGGCTGAAGGCGGCCCGCGGCATGCGCGGGACGTTCTCGCGCACGCGGTCGAACACGATGATCGTGTCGTAGAGGGAGTAGCCCAAGATGGTGAGCAGCGCCGCGACCGTCGACGTCGTCACCTCCCGGGCCGTCAGCGAGTACACGCCCGCCGTGATCAGCAGGTCGTGCATCAACGCGATGAGCACCGGCACCGCGTACTTCCATTCGAAGCGCAGCGCGATGTAGATCGAGATGACGAGCAGCGAGGCGACGATCGCGATCAGGGCGCTCTTCGCCACGGTCTGGCCGAACGTCGGCCCGATCGAGTCGTTGGAGAAGTTGTTGCCGACGCCGAATCGCTCGTCGAGCGCCGAGCGGACGTCCTTCACCTTGCCCGGCCCCAGGGTCGGCGTGGAGATCTGGAAGACGTTGTTCCCGAGGTCCTTGTTGGAGACCTTCTGGATCTTGGCGTCGGCGTAGCCGGCGGATGACATCACCGAGCGCACGGCGTCCTCGTTCGCCGGCCGCTCGAGGCCGGCGACGATCCGGGTGCCCGACTCGAAGTCGATGCCGAAGTTCAGCCCCTTGCCGCCGATGGCCAGCGCCCCGATCAGGAGGATCACGCCGGACATCGAGAAGAACCACCTCGAGGCGCCCATGTAGTCGAAGTGCCGGCGCTCGCGCTTCTCGCCCGCCGCCAGGAAGCCCACGCGCGAGATCATTCGCGAGCGGCCCATCGTGCCGAGGATCGCCTGCGTGGCGAGCACGGCGGTGAACAGCGAGACGAGCGTGCCGATGCCGAGCGTGAAGGCGAAGCCCTTGACCCCCGCCGTGGCGAGGATGAAGAGGATGAACGCCGTCATCAGCGTCACGACGTTGGCGTCGATGATCGCCGACAACCCCTTCTTGTAGCCGGCGGCGATGCCGCGCGGGATCGACGCGCCCGCGCGGATCTCCTCCTTGACGCGCTCGAAGATCACGATGTTCGCGTCGGCCGCGACCCCGATGGTCAGGACCAGGCCCGCGATGCCCGGCAGCGTCATCGTGATCGGGATCAGCTTGACCAGCGCGAACAGGTACAGCGCGTAGATCCCGAGGGCCAGGACCGCGACCAGCCCGAGCACGCGGTAGAAGAGCAGCAGGAACAGCGCGACGATCCCGAAGCCGACCGCGCCGGCGATGAGGCCCTGGTTGAGCGCCGCCTTGCCCAGCGTCGCCGAGACCTGCGACTGCGAGATCAGCTCGAGCTTGACGGGCAGGGCGCCCGTCTTGAGCAGCTTGGCCAGGTCCTGCGCCGAGGAGATCGTGAACCCGCCCTCGATCTGCGAGCCCTGGCGCCCGTCGATCCCGTCCGGGTTGTCGACGTAGGAGATGAACGGCGCGGTGATGATCTCGTCGTCCAGCACCGCCGCGAAGTGCTGGAAGGACGCGTCGGGCGACTGCCCGGGCACCTGGAGCGAGAGTCCGCGCTGGGCGATCTCGCGCGTCACGTTCTCCCACTTCTTGCGCCCCTTGTCGGTGAACTCGAACGTGACGATCGGCGCCCCGGTGCCGCCCGCGCCCTGGTCGGTGTTCTGCTCGGGGTTCTTGATCTCGGTGCCGTTGAGCGCCGGGTCGTCGTTGAGGACGAAGTAGGTGTCGGGCGTGCCCTTGGGCGCCTTGTCGGGCTTCTCGCCCTTGACGACGACCGTGCCGGTGTTGACCTTGACGACCTCGGAGTTCGGGGGCTTGCGCTGGCGCGGCAGCTCGGAGTACAGGTCGGCCTCGGTGTCCTCCGGCCCGGAGATGAGCTTGTGCTGGGGGGCCGGACCGAACAGGTAGTACTGGTCGTTGGTCGTGTTGTTGTCGTCGTGGATCGGCGGGCGCTTGGAGGCTCGCTTGACCGCGTCGTAGAGCGAGAGGCCGCCCACCTGGCCGGCCTGCGGGCCGCCGGTGGTGTTGGGGTCGCCCGGGTTGGGCTTGAGGTCGGGGCCGAGGACGTTCTTCTCCCAGTCGTAGAAGAAGAGCTGGGCCACCTTGCCGACCTGCTTCTGGGCCCGCTGCGCGTTCTTGACGTCGGGCAGCCCGACGGCGATCTGGTCGCGGCCCGAGCGCTGGATCTCCGGCTCCGAGACGCCGAGCTGGTCGACGCGCTCGCGCATGATGTCGATCGAGCGGTTGACCGCATCCTGGGTCACCTTGGGCTGGGCGGGCGTCGGCTTGGCCTGGTAGACGAGCTCGACGCCGCCCTTGAGGTCGAGCCCCAGCCGGGTCTTCTTCGTCGCGATGACGACGGCCGAGGCGGCGATCAGGCCCGCGACCAGGAGCAGGATCAAGCCGTTGCGGCGGCGGTCGGTCATGCCTCGGGGAGGTTAGCCCTCAAGGGCTAGCCCTTGGGGGTGAGGACGACCAACAGGCCGCCGTCGTCGTCGTAGCCGGGAAAGAGGTCGGCCATGGCGTGCGCCGGGAGGTCCCCCTCGGCGTTGACCTCGACCTTCTTGTTGAGCACGCGCACCCCCCACTCCAGGGCCGTGGCGACGTGGTCGTCGCCGCCCTCGAAGCGCAGCCCGAGCACCTCCTTGACCGGCCGGCCGATCACCCGCTCCTCGGTGAGGCCGGTCAGCTCCGTGGAGCCGCGGCCCAGGCCGATCAGGCGGCCCTGCTGGTCGCACACGAAGAACGCGGCGTTGGGCGCCGGGTAGTAGTCGTCGAGCAGCTCGAAGAGGAACCCGAAGCCGCACTTCGAGCACGCCTTCGCCTGCTTGCGAAAGCCGGCGGTGCGATCGGCCGCGGTGGAGCGCTGGCCGCAGTTGGGGCAGATGAACAGGTGCGCCATGCGAGTCCAGCAGGATAGCCGCGCGGCTTAACGGCCTCTCAGGTCAGAACAGCGCGGCTTCGCGAGGCGGCTCGAGGCCCAGGTGCTCCCAGGCCCGGGCCGTCGCCGCCCGGCCTCGGGGAGTGCGCTGGAGCAGCCCGCTCTGGAGCAGGTAGGGCTCGTACACGTCCTCGATCGTGTCGGGCTCCTCCCCCACCGCGACGGCCAGCGTCGAGAGCCCGACCGGACCGCCGGCGAACTTCTCGCACACGGCCCGCAGGATCTCCCGGTCGAGGCGGTCGAGCCCGGCGCCGTCGACCTCGAGCAGGTCGAGCGCGGCATCGGCGACGTCGGCGGTGATGCGCGCGTCCGCGCGCACCTGCGCGTAGTCGCGCACCCGCTTGAGCAGCCGGTTCGCCACGCGCGGCGTGCCGCGGCTGCGCTGGGCGATCGCGGCGGCGCCCGCGTCGTCGATCTGCGCCTCGAGGATGGCCGCCGAGCGGCGCACGATTCGGCCCAGGTCATCGGGCCCGTAGTGCTCGAGGCGGTGCTGGAGCCCGAAGCGGTCGCGCAGCGGCGTCGTGAGCAGGCCCGCGCGGGTCGTCGCGCCGATCAGCGTGAAGGGCGGGAGGTCGAGCGTGACGACCCGGGCGCCGGCCCCCTGGCCGACGGTGATGGGCAGCCGGCTGTCCTCCATGGCCGGGTAGAAGGTCTCCTCCAGCGCGCGCGGCAGGCGGTGCACCTCGTCGACGAAGAACACGCTGCGGGGCTCGAGCGCCGTCAGGAAGGCGGCGACGTCGCCCTTGCGCTCGAGCGCCGGGCCGGCGGTCTGCACGAACGGGACGCCGAGCTCGGCCGCCACGATCTGCGCCAGCGACGTCTTGCCCAGCCCGGGAGGTCCGGCGAGCAGGACGTGGTCGAGCGCCTCGCCGCGCGCCTGCGCGGCCTCCAGCGACACCGCGAGCTGCGACTTCACCGCTTCCTGACCGACGAACTCCTCCAGGCGGCGCGGGCGCAGCGAGCGCTCGACGTCGTCCTCGGGGAGGACGTCCGGCGTCTGGATGCGGGCGGGCCCCAGCGGTGTCACCTCGTCGGTCACGACCGGGCCGCCTTCAGGGCACGGGCGATGAGCTCCTCGGTGGACAGTCCGTCGGGGGCGGCCTCGAGCAGCTCCTGGGCCTCCTGGAGCGAGAACCCGAGGCCGACCAGCCCGTCGCGGGCGAGCAGGCGCGGATCGTCTCCCCGCGAGACGGCGATGGCGGCCCCGTCGGGCACGTCGGCCACCTTCTCGCGCAGCTCGACGATGATCCGCTCGGCCGTCCGCTTGCCGATGCCCGGGACCGCCTGGAAGCGCGCGGCGTCGCCCGCCGCGATCGCCGAGATCAGCTCGCGGGGCGGCCCGCCGGAGAGGACGGCGAGCGCGACCTTGGGCCCCACGGCCTGCACGCCGAGCAGCATCAGGAAGAGGTCGCGCTCCTCCTCCGAGTGGAATCCGTAGAGCGCGAGCTGGTCGTCGCGCACGACGAGATGCGCGTGCAGCGCGGCCGGCTTGCCCGCGGCGGGAACGTGCTTGAGCGTCTCGGCCGAGACGGCGAGGCGGTAGCCGACGCCGCCGCAGTCGACCACGACGTGGTCGGGGCGGCGGACGGCGACGTCGCCGCGGACGAGCGCGATCATCCCGTGATCGCCATCGCGACGGGAGCGTGGTTGAGGTCGCAGATGGCGACGGCGAGGGCGTCGGCGGCGTGGTCGGGTCGCGGCGGCTCGGGCAGCGCGAGCAGCGCGGCGACCATCCTCTGCACCTGGTCCTTGTCGGCGCGGCCGGAGCCGCAGACCGCGCCCTTGACCTGCTGCGGCGTGTAGCCGCGGCAGGCCACGCCTCGCTCGCCGGCGGCGAGCATGACGGCGCCCCGCGCGTGGCCGACGGCGAACGCCGTCTTGACGTTGGCGCCGAAGTACAGCTCCTCGAGCGCGAGGGCGTCGGGACGGTGCTCCTCGAGCAGGTCGGCGACCCGCGCGTGGATGGCGGCCAGGCGCTGTTCCAGGACCTGGCCCGCCGGCGTGGCGATCACGCCGCCGTCGAGGGCGAGCAGTCGGCCGCCCCGGCGGGCGACGACGCCGTAGCCGGTGCTCGCCGTGCCGGGGTCGATCCCGAGGACGATCATCCCTGCGGCATTCTCCGCGGCCTTCCGGATGCCTTCGCAAGGTTGTGCCCGCCGACACAAGTTTTTCCCGCAAGTTGCCGATATCCACCGTCGTCATGCTTGGACGGCGCGAGCGCGAGCAGGATCAGCAGCTCGAAGAGCTGCTCTCGCAGGCGCGGTCTCGCATCCACGAGCTCGAGGCCGACCTGCGCGCTCGCAGCGAGAGCGACCCGGTCACCGGCCTGGGCACGCTGGACCGCCTCCGCAACCAACTCGACATCGAGGCCGCCCGCGCGCGACGCCACTCCCGCCCCCTCGCCGTCGCCGTGCTGGACGTCGACGGCTTCCGTGCGATCTGCGCCAAGCACGGTCACGCGGCCGGCGACGAGGTCCTGCGGACCGTGGCCAACGTGCTCGTCGCCGAGACCCGCGTCCACGACGTCTCCTGCCGCGGCGCGGGCGACGAGTTCGTCGTCCTGATGCCCGAGACCGACCTCGCGGGCGCCGTGTCGTGCTGCGAGCGCATGCTCGACACGCTGGAGGCCACGCCGTCCGGGCCGATCCAGAGCGTCAGCGTGTCCTGTGGAATCGAGTCCTACGACCGCGCCGCCTCGCCGCAGGCGGCCCTGGGCGCCGCCTACGTCGCGCTGGACCACGCGCGCAAGCTGGGCGGCCATCGCATCACGGCCGGGGAGCAGCCCGCCGACGTCTCGCCGGAGGAGAACGAGCGCCGCGATGCCGTGTCCGCGCTCGCCGTGACCCTGGGCGAGCGCGACCGCTATACGGGCGACCACTCCGAGGAGGTGCTCAAGCTCGTGGAGGGCGTGGCCAAGGGCCTGGGCCTCGACGACGACGAGGTCGACCGGGTCAAGGCCGCCGCGCTGCTGCACGACATCGGCAAGGTCGCCATCTCCGACGACATCCTCAACAAGCCGGGCAAGCTCAGCGAGGACGAGTGGAAGCTCATGAAGGACCACACGATCATCGGCGAGCGCATCCTGCGCGCCATCCCGGGGCTGGGCAGCGTGGCCCGGATCGTCCGCCACGAGCACGAGCGCTGGGACGGCGGGGGTATCCCGACGGCATCGCCGGCGACGCGATCCCCATCGGCTCGCGCATCATCCTCGCGTGCGACGCCTACCACGCGATGACGTCCGACCGCCCGTATCGCGAGGCGATGAGCCATGCCGAGTCCATCGCCGAGCTGAGCCGGCACGCCGGCACCCAGTTCGACCCGCAGGTCGTCGAGGTGCTCATCGGCCAGCTCTACCTCACCCGCCAGAGCGGCGTTGCGGCCGCCTGAGGCCGTCCAGCTCCTCGAGCCGGGCTTCAGCCGGCGACGCGTTCCAGCACGTCGGCGTCGACGTCGAAGTTCGCGTGGACGGCATTGACGTCGTCGTTCTCCTCGAGCGCGTCGATGAGGCGCAGCAGGCGCGCGGCCTCCTCCTCCACGACGGGCACGCGAGACGTCGGCTGCTGGACGACCTCCGCGCTCTCGACGTCGACCCCCGCCTCCTCGAGCGCCGCGCGCACGGCGGGCAGCTCGGCCGGCGCGGCGACGATCTCGTAGACGTCCTCGTCTATCGCGATGTCCTCGGCGCCGGCGTCGATGGCCGCGACGAGATCGTCCTCCGACCACCGCCCGGCGTCGACCACGACCACGCCGCGCTTCTCGAACAGGTAGGCCACCGACCCGGGCTCGCCGAGCGAGCCGCCGTGTTGGGTGAGGGTGTGGCGCACCTCCGCGCTCGTGCGGTTGCGGTTGTCGGTCAACGCCTCGACGAGCAGGGCGACCCCGCCGGGGCCGTAGCCCTCGTAGAGCACGGACTCGATGGCCGCGGCGTCCGGCCCCTCCCCCGTGCCCTTGTCGATCGCGCGCTGGATGTTGTCCTTGGGCATGGAGGCGTCCCGAGCCTTCTGCACCGCGTTGCCCAGGGCGGTGTTGTTCTCCGGATCTCCTCCGCCGTCGCGCGCCGCGACGGTGATCGCCCGCGCCAGCTTGGTGAACTCCTTGCCGCGGCGCGCGTCGACGACCGCCTTCTTGTGCTTGATCGACGCCCACTTGGAATGACCGGCCATTCGAATCAGTTTAGGGGGGTGCCGGAGTTCTATGGTGCCTCCCGTGCGCCCCATCCTGGACCGGGCCCCGAGCACCTGCGCGTGGTGTGCGGCACCGCTGAACGGCACGCCTGCCGGGCGTTCCGGACGCACGATTTGCGCTGCCTGCGGAGTGGCGACGACGACGCCGTGGCCCACGGACGCCGAGCTCGAACGGGCCTATGGCGGCCCCTACCGTCCGAGCGTGGGCCGATTCGCCGGGCCGGGCGACGCCCTCCTCCGCCGCTCCCGCGGTCGGCTCGCCCGGCGACTGGACCGGCTCGCGCCGCCCGGCCCGATTCTCGACGTCGGCGCGGGCGACGGAGCGCTCGTCGAACGCCCTCGCGCACCGTGGCCGCGACGTCACCGGCCTGGAGCGTGAGGGGAGCGGAGCGCACATCCGCGCGGGAGACATCGGCGAGCTCGACGGGGAGTGGGCCGCGATCGTCTTCTGGCATTCGCTCGAGCACCTCCGGGCTCCGGGCGCGGCGCTGGACCGCGCGGCCCGCCTGCTGGCGCCGCGCGGCATCCTCGTCGTCGCCGTGCCGAACAGCGACAGCCTCCAGTCGCGGGCGTTCGGCGACCGCTGGCTGGCGCTCGACCTCCCCCGCCACCTCGTGCACGTGCCGGCGGGCGCCCTGCTGGATCGCCTCGCGCCGCCGGCCTCCGAGTCGAGCGCGTCAGCCACCTGCGCGGCGGGCAGGTGCTGTTCGGCTGGCTGCACGGGATCGTCGGCCAGCTGCCCGGGACGGCGACCTCTACGACGCGATCCGCCGACCGTCCGCCCGGAGCCGACCGATGTCCCCGGGCGTCGCGCCGCCACGCTCGCCGCCGCGGGCGCTCGCCTTCCCCCTGGCCGCGGCCGGCACCGCGCTCGAGGTCGTCGCCCGGCGCGGCGGCAGCATCTACGTCGAGGCGCGCCGTGGCTGAGCGTCCGCCGGCGAAGGTGATCGTGGTGATGCCCGCCCGCAACGCCGCCCGCACCCTCGAGCAGACGTACGCGGCCATCCCGCGCGAGTGGGTGGACGAGATCATCCTGGTCGACGACAAGTCGACCGACGAGACCATCGAGGTGGCCCGCGGCCTTCCGCTGCACGTGATCTGGCACCCGCACAACGTCGGCTACGGCGGCAACCAGAAGACCTGTTACCTCGAGGCGCTCCAGCGCGACGCCGACGCGGTGGTGATGCTGCACCCCGACGGCCAGTACGAGCCGAGCCTGATTCCGCGACCTCGTGGCGCCGATCCTGCGCGGTGACGGGCGGACCTCGTGCTGGGCTCGCGGCTGGCCGAGCCGGGCGCGGCCCGCGCCGGCGGGATGCCCGCTGCAAAGTACGTGGCCAACCGCGGCCTGACGGCGATCGAGAACCGCGTCCTCGGCACCCGCCTGTCCGAGCTGCACACCGGCTACCGCGCCTACTCGCGCCGAGCTGCTCCTCGAGGTCCCGTTCCTGCGCAACGCCCTGGACTTCTCGTTCGACTCGGAGCTGCTGATGCAGGCCAGCCACTTCGGCTTCCGGATCGCTGAGGTCCCGGCGCGGACCCGCTACTTCGACGACGCGTCCTCGATCGCCCTCGGGCCGGCGAGCGTGTACGCGGTCAAGACGCTGTGGGCGGCGGCGCGCCTCGTCCTGCACCGGTCGGGAATCGTGCGCTCGCGCAAGTTCACGCCATGACGATCACCGGCGAGCGGGTCACGACGCCGGCCGGCGGGTTCAACCCGACCTGGCAGCGGCACGTGGCCGCCTACTCGCTCTGCGCGCCCTGTCCTGGGCCCGGGGCGCGTGCTCGACCTGGGCTGTGGGATCGGGCACTCCTACTACCGTGCTGGCGCCGCGGGAGACGGTCGGCGTGGACATCGACCCGAGCGCGCTCGCCGGCCAGGAGCGCGAGACGCTCGTGGCCGACATGCGCGCGCTGCCCTTCCCGGACGCGAGCTTCGCGTCGGTGCTGGCCGTGCACTCCATCGAGCACGTGCCGGACCCCGAGCGGGTGCTCGACGAGGTGGTCCGCGTGCTCGAGCCGGGCGGCGCGGCCGTGTTCGTGACCCCGAACCGGCTCACGTTCGCGCGCCCCGACGAGATCATCGACCCCTACCACTTCGTCGAGTACGACCCGGACGAGCTGGAGGCCCTGTGCGCCCCGCGTTTCGACCGCGTGGCGATGCACGGGCTGTTCGGCTCGGACCGGTATCTCGCGCTGGTCGACGAGCAGCAGCGCCGAGCTCGACCGCCTGCTGGCCCGGGACCCGCTGCGCCTGCGGCGCCTGGTGCCCCGCGGGCTGCGCCAGCGGCTCTACGACCGCATGCTGACCCGGGCGCGGCGCGACGACGATCCCCGCGCCGCCGCGATCAGGCTCGAGGACTTCGAGCTGCGCGCCACGGGGCTCGAGGACTGCCTCGACGTGGTCGCGGCGTGCCGGGTGGCCTGACGGCCAGGCCGCGGAGCAGCGCCACCAACGCCAGGATCATCCCGGCCCAGACGGCGAGCATGGGCGCGACGTAGAGGACGTAGGCCTGCCAGCCCTCGTCGGCGATCCCCGCGTAGGTGACCAGGATCGGCCCGAGCAGGGCAACCTCGAGGACGAGGACGTGCTCGACGTACCCGGCCATGAGAAAGAACGGGATCCCCCACACGGCGTACTGCATGAAGAACGTCACGCCGAAGGCGTACACGGTCAGCCACACCACCACCGAGGCGATCAGGCGCCGGCGCGGAAGCGCCGACAGCCAGGTCACCGGCGACGAGGACGCTCGCCGCGGCGACGTACCTCGAGCCGTCGAACAGCGCCGGCCGAACCCGTTCGGCGCGGCCCGGCCCAGGCCGAACCATGCCGGTGCCAGGTCGGGCTGCGCGACCAGGCTGAGATCCGCCGAGGCCCGGCGCGCCGTTGTAGCGGAAGACGCCGCGTCCAGCCGCGTGCCTTCGCTCGATCAGCCACGGCGTACCGCCAGCAGCGACGGACGGCGGCGGCGCAGACCACCACCTGTACGGCCTCGCGTCGCGACCGGGCCGAGGGGCAACAGGCCGATGACCATCAGGAGCGGGATGGTCTTGATCGAGCCGCCGCTAGCCCGATCAGCGCGCCCGCCGCCGGGCCCCGCCACGCGGCGTCCGTGCGCTCCCACAGGGCAAGCGCGAGCACGGCGGGCAGGATCGCCACCGCGTCGATCCTGCCCGTGGTAGCCGGAGACCGCCGGCGAACGGCGGGCCGAGCGCAACCAGGGCGGCGGCGGCAGGCGGGTCGCCGGGCCGTCGCCCGCGCCAGCCCAGGAAGTGCCTGCACGACCCAGGCGATGACCAGGTCGGCGGCGATGGACCCGAGGCGGATGACCGACAGGAAATCCAGGCCGGTCGACGTCGGCGAACCGGTCCGCCCCCGCGATGAAGGGGAAGTACCCGGGCGGGTACGGCCAGCGGACGAACGGCGGATGGCTGTTGGCGATCGCGTAGACGTGGCCGTGCGCGTCCCGCAGCGCGTCGGCGACGATGCGGAAGGACTCGAGGTCGGGCACCACCCCGTCGGTGGTGAACGACGAGAACGAGGCGCAGCACCCCGGCCGGCCGCCCAGCAGCGACCACAGGAGCCAGCGCGTAGGTGCCGGGGCGGTCACCGCCGCGTCCCGGCCGCCGCAGCAGCACGAGTCGGGACTGCGGGCCACCACCACGTACCCGGCCGCGCGCGGCCCACGCCTCGTCCGCGCGCGGCCGCGTCCCCGGCAGGACGGCGTGGCCGACCACGAGCAGGTCGTAGCGTCCGCGGCGCAGGGCGGCCGACGAAGGAGTCGCGGTCCCCGCCGTACTCGCTCAGCATCCCGTCGCGGAACGGACCGACGAAGCGGACCCTCGTTGCCGAGCCGCGGGCCGAAGGACGGCAGGACCGGGTAGATGCCGTCGACGTCCCACAGGCCGGCCAGGCCGACGCGGCGGTGGTGGTCCTCGCGCACCCAGGCGAGCGGCGCCTCCAGGCTCGGGTAGCGGTTGTCGTTGAAGCGGCGCTGGACGGCATAGCCCGCCGTCGCCACCGCCGCCGCCCCAGCACGGCGACGCCGGCCGCGAGCGGGACCGCGGCGGGCTCCCGACCCCAGCGCCGCCACGCCGCCGCGGCGGCGGCGCCGGACGCGAGGAGTCCGGCCGCCAGCAGCCCATCGCGCGCGCGCACCGGGTCGACGCCCGGCGATCCCGTCGGCGACGGCCGCGCCCCGGCGAGCTGAACGGCGATCGCCAGGCCGCGGCCGCGTCCGGCCGCCCACGCCGTCGCCGCCGCGCCCAGCAGCAGGGCGGGCACCACGTAGCGCGTGTTGGCGGCCACCCGGTCGGCGCGTCCCTCCCCCCAGGGCGAGTACGGCGTGGACAGGTAGGCCACGGCGAGCAGCGCGGCGCAGGCGCCCACGGCGACGACGCGCCAGTCGGGTCGCCGGCCCCGCAGGGCCACGATGGCGGCGACCAGAGCTCCGGCCGCGGACACGACCCAGGCCGGGCCCGAGGGTCCGGTTGAACGCCGGCAGGGCGTAGTGCCGCAGGATCGACGGGTCGTCGAAGTAGTCCGAGAGCGGAAACCCGGCCAGGGCGCGGTAGCGGTCGTAGGGCGCGTCGAAGATGGTCACCCCGAAGGGCGCCACCGGGCCGGGAAGAACGGGTTGCCCGACTCGACGAGGTTGCGCAGCAGCCAGAACCCGCCGAACAGCGCGATCGGTCCGCCCATCCGCGCCCCGTCGAGGCCCACGGCCCGCCACGGCGCCGCGCCAGGAGCGAGCCGGCGGCCGAGACGGCGACGACGACGACGACCGCCGACACCGCGTACCACTTGACGCCGAAGGCCACGCCCAGCGCGATCCCCGCGAGCCCGACGTCGAGCGTTCCGCCACCGCGGGCCCGGCGCAGGAGGAACGAGGACCCGGTCGCGAAGGTCGAGTACATGATCGCGTCGGGGAGCTCGAAGTCCAGGCGCTGACCGCGACCGACGGGATCGTCACCGCCACGGCGCCGTAGATCACCGCGGCCGCGGCCGGCGCGCCGAGCTCGCGGCCGAGCGCGTACACCGCGACGCCGGTGGCCGCGACGAACGGCAGGGCGACGAAGCGCAGCGCGAAGTCGTCGTGCCAGGGCAGAACCGCGGCGAGGACCACGACATCGCCGCTGTTCGGGTAGTTGCCCTGGGCCTGGTAGGGCAGGAACTGGTCGATCTGCCAGACGGAGCCCGTCTGGATCCACCGCGCCACCCGGGCAGGTGGAAGGCGACGACGTCCACCTGGGTGAACGCCTGCGTGGCGGCGGCCACGGCGTAGCCCACGACCGCGATCGCAGCGGCGCCGGCGACGGCCAGCGCCAGCGCCCACGACAGGCGCGAGGACGGCGGCGGGCTCCATCCGCCGCAGCGGCTCGCTCGCCGCGCCGCGAGGCAGCAGCCGCCAGGCCGCGAGGCACAGGACCGCGCCGTCAGCGCCGGGGTGGCCCGCGTCAACGCCCGAGCATGAGCGGAACCAGGTGGACGACGACCAGCGCGGCCACCGCCACGACGAAGACCGCCAGCCCCCGGGGCGCGCCGCGCAGCGGCCGCAGCTACCGGCTCGCCACGAGAGCCGTCGTCGCCGCACCGATCCCCGGTCAGCGCAAACCACCCAGCCCGGTGATGTAGTCGCCGAGCGACATGGACGCCGGGCAGGCTACCATCCCCGATGGTCGACCCGGCCGGGCCGCGTACCGGAAATCTCCGTCGTCGTCGCCCTCGCACGACCGGCCGCTGCGGCTGCGCTGGCTGCTCAACGCGCTCGAGGAGCAGACGCTCGACCGCGGCGCGCTGGGAGGTCGTCGTCGTCCACGACTCCGGCGACCGAGACCGAGGAGCTGCTGCGCCACGCACCCGCTCGCGCGCGCCGGCGCGCTGCGCCACGTCGCGCCTCGAGCCGGGCACCGGCGCCGCCGGCGCGCCAGCGCAACGCCGCGCTGGCGCGCCGCGCGCGCGCCGCTGGTCGCGTTCACCGACGACGACTGCCGCCCGCCGCGCGACTGGCTCGAGCGCGCTGCTCGCCGCGCGCGGCGCGCACCCGGGCGCGATCGTCCAGGGCGCGACGCGGCCCGACCCCGACGAGGTCGACCTGGCTGCGCCGCGCCGCACGCGCGCACGCAGCACGTCGACCCGCCGACGCCGTGCGCGCAGACCTGCAACATCGTCTACCCGCGCGCGCTGCTCGAGCGGCTCGGCGGCTTCGACGAGGACGTTCGCCGCGCGGCCGGCGAGGACACCGACCTCGCGCTGCGCGCGCGCGGCGGCCGGCGCCGGCTACGTCGGCGCGCCGAGGCGCTCATCTACCACGCCGTCGAGGCCGACGCCGCTCGCGCGCCGGTGCGCGGCGTCTGGCGCTGGCGCGACCTCGCCGCGCCTCGTCAAGCGCCACCCGGAGCTGCGCGCGCGACTTCCGCTGCGGGATCTTCTGGAAGCCGCAGCCACGCGCTGGCTGGCGCTCGCGCGTGGCCGGCCGCGCGCTCGCGCGCCGCGTCGCGCCGCCGCGCTCGCTCGCGGCTGCCGTGGGTCGCGCAGGCGCTGCCCGCCTACGGCCCGCGCCGCGCGGGCGGCTGCGCGCCCGTCGCGAGCTGCCGGGCCGCGCCGCTCGTCGACGCCGCCGAGATCGCGCCGCTCGCGCGCGGCAGCGATCGCGCCACCGGACGCTCGTGCTGTGAGGACGTGCGCGCTGCCTGCAACCCGTGCTACTGGCCCGAGGTCCGGCGCGGCGCGCGAGCGCATCGTCGCACGAGCTGGCCGACGGGCCTGCTCGCGCGCGGCCACCGCCCGCGGCTCATCACGAGCCATCCCGGCCGGACGCACGCGCACGGTCGAGGACGGCGTCGAGATCGTCCGCAACCGGCGCCCGCCGGAGGGCCGGCTGCGCCGCCGCCGCTTCGAGGACCACCTGCCGCACCTGCCGCTCTCGCTACGCGCTGCTGCGCGGGCGACGACGACCTCGCGCACGCGATCTACGTCACCGACGGCGCTCGCCGCGGTGCGCTGGCGCGGCCGCACCGGGCGGCCCGCCGTCCTCACCTACATGGGGATCCCGCACCGCCGCGGGCTCGTCGCACCGGCGCCGCCGGCTCGAGATCACGCTGCGCGCGGGCCGGGAGCGGCCGTGATCGCGCCGTCAGCCGCCAGGCCGCCGAGGCCTTCGACCGCTGGCTCGGCGTCGAGGCGCGCGTGATCGACCCCGGCGTGGACCCGGCGCTTTCACCCCTGCGCGCCCGGGCGGAGCCGCCGACGATCGTCTGCGCCGCGTCGGCCGAGCAGCCGGCCAAGCGGGTCGACCTGCTGGTCGAGGCGTTCGGCCTCGTGCGGCGCGAGCGTCCGACGCGCGGCTGGTGCTCCTGCGCCCGGCGACGCGCGCCTCACGGCGCGCTGGCGTCGACGGCCGGCGTCGAGCTGGTCGAGGCGACCCGGGCGACCTCGCCCGGCCTACAGCGGCGCGTGGGTCTCCGGCCTGCCCTCGGACGGCGAGGCGTTCGGGCTCGTGCTCGCCGAGTCGCTGGCCTGCGGGACGCCGGTGGTCGGAGCCGGCACGGCGGGATCCCGGAGATCATCGACGACCCCGCGATCGGCCGGATCTTCCCCGAGGACGAGCCGGAGAGCGTGGCGGGCGCACTGCTTGAGACGCTTGGAGCTGGGTCAGGATCCGGGCACGGCCGAGGCCTGCCGGCGACGGGCCGCCGCCTTCTCCCCCGCTCGCCTCGTCGAGGCCTACGAGGAGCTCTACGCCGAGCTCTTGGCCAGTGGGGGTCCGCCTCGGTCGGCGCCGGGCGCAGGTAGCCGACCACCTCGCGCAACAGGTCGCGTTCCAGGAGCACAGTGGCCACGGCCGCGACCAGCACGTAGAGCGCCAGCTCGCCCAGCGCCATCGCCAGGGTGCGATCCGACCCCTCGACGCAGACGCAGCGCGAGCACGGCCCCGGCGGCCGGCACGGTCGGCGCCATCGCGCGCGCCATGTGGCGAACGATGCGCAGCGCCGGGAACAGCCGCGCCAGGTAGAACAGCCGGAGGCCGAGGCTCACGACGCCCATCGCCGACATCCCGATCGCCAGGCCGTGCAGTCCGTCGGTCGCCAGTAGCGGCAGCGCGACGAGGACGAAGGTCACGATGCACGCCGCCCGATCGCGATCGGCCGGGTGTCGCCGCGCGCGCGGTAGAAGGCGTCCCAGTTGAAGCCGATCGTGGTTGATCGCCGCGGTGACGCCGAAGGCCTGGATCAGGCCGACGCCGGCGCGCCAGCGCTCGCCGATCCCGAACTGCACGAGGTCGCGCGGCGAACAGCGCCAGGCCGAGGCCGAACGGGCAGCGCCCCACATCAGCGCCAGCCGGTTGGACTTCACGAAGGACTCGAACAGCAGGTCGACGCGGTCCTCGTACGGCGCAGATCGCGGGTAGAGCGTCTGGGTGACGACTCGTCGACGCGGTCGGCGTACTGCGAGATCGTCGCCGCGAGCGTGATGATGCCGACGCCCGGCAGGCCGAGTTTCTTCTCGCCGACGAGGAGCGAGCCCTGGCGCGATGACCAGGCTGCTGGCCGCGGCGACGAAGAGCGGCCACGAGAACGTGACGTAGTCGCGCAGCGCTGCCGCGGTCGAAGCGCAGCGCGAGCCGGTAGGGCGAGGCGCGCAGCGCCACGAGCGGCGGCGGCCACGCGCCGGCGACGATGCCGACGACGAGGCCCAGTAGTCCGGCGCCGGCGACGGCCAGCGCGACGGTGACGACGAATCCCGACACCGGGTCGACCGCCTGCAGCTTGCGCTGGCGGACGAAGTCCATCTCGCCGGTAGAAGATCCACAGCGGCGCCTGCAGCACGCCGGGCCAGGGCACGATGACCACGAGGCTGGGTGCGACGAGCTCCTCTCGTCCGTAGACCAGCGCGACCACCGGCACCAGCGCCAGCATCAGGACCACGAAGGCGGCGGTGACGATCGCCTCGGCGGTGAACGCCCGCTGGAAGGCCAGCTCCTGGTCGTCCTCGTCCTGCTGCACGAAGCGGTCCACGACGCCGACCTGCTTGCGCCAGAGCAGCGTCGTGAAGGTGACGATGACCACGCCCCACACGCCGTACTCGGCCGTCGTGAGCAGGGCGGCCACGATGAAGCCCCGCAGCAGGCCGAGCGTGTACAGGCCGACGAGGAAGGCGCCGTTGACGATCGTCCCGCGCGCCGTGTGCCGGCGCAGGGAGCCCGAGGGGCGATCGGTCACGGGCCCATCTTAGGACCGGCGGCGCCGCAACCGGCCGAGGCCGCCACGACCTTGCGGCGGCGGGCGCTCGCGAAGCCCGGCGGCCACGAAGTCGGGCAGGTAGGCGTCGTGGACCGACGTCTCGATGAACACGCGCTCGCGGGAGGAGAACCCGCCCTCCCACCACAGCTCCTGCACCCGCTCCTCCGGGGTCAGGCGCTCCTGGTAGCCGGCGGGGAAGTGGCATTCGGGGCGCGCGTGGATGTCGTGCGGCTTGAACACGAACTCGATCGACGACTCGCCGACGTCGACCAGCCAGTGGTGGTGCGGCCACCCGACGACCGGGCCGGCGAAGCCGTAGCTCTGCTCCTCCAGTCGCGACGGCACCTCGATGTACCCGGCGCGCGCGACGCGCGTCATCTCCGAGCAGACCCACACCGGGTCGCGGACGTCCTCCAGCGTGTGGGCGCAGGTCACGAAGTCGATCTCGTCGTCGCGGAAGGGGAAGGGCTCGCGGTCGCAGACGTCGCGCTGGATCCAGCCCGAAGCGTCGAAGCGCTCGGGCTCCCGCGTGCGCGGATCGATCCACCCCTGGCGCGCATAGAGGCCGCGCGACTCGTAGGGCATGACGTCCATCACCCAGTCCGCGCGGGGAAACGGGTCGGCCCACCCGCCGATGTCGAGGACGACGTCGGAGTCGGACAGCCGTTCGTGGATGCGCTGTGCGCTGCGCGCGAGCATGAGGCAGCCGAGGCTACCCGCCCGCCCCGCCGCCGGACGCGACCTCGTACACCGCCGCGCAGCCGAAGCGGGCGCTGGCCACGACCAGCGGGGCCCAGTACGGGCCGCAGGTCCGGGCGCCCGCACCCGGCGACGACGAAGGCCGCGCCCGTGGAACGCACCAGCTCCCGTGCCTGGCGGTCGTCGAGTCGCCCCGCGAGCAGGGCCTCGGCGAGGTTCGCGCGGTCGGTGTAGGCGGGCGTCCAGTTCGGGTGCCCCACCCACGTGTGCCGGCCCGTCAGCGCCGGCACCGCCTGGCCGAGGTCGGCGCTCGTCAGCACCCCTCCTCCGCGGGGACTGGCCTCGACGGCCCGCAGCGCGCGTGCCTCGTCGGCCGCCACGAAGTGCGCGGCGGAGCTCTCGCGCAGCTTTTGCACGTAGAACGGCCATCCCGGGGAGGGTGAGCGCCGCGACCGCCCCCACGGCGACCGCCCGCGGGATGCGCAGGCGCCGCCACCCGCGCACGCCGAGGATCGCCAGGGGCAGCGTCAGGCCGGCGAGGGCGTGGTAGAACCAGGCGTTGTCCAGCGCGAAGTAGACGGCGAGCGCGGCGAGTGGCCACAGGCGCAGCGCGCGCTCCTGGAGATCCAGGTCGCGTCCGGGCGCGCCCACCGCCGCCAGGAGGAGCGCCGGCGCGAGACCCAGCACGAGCCATCCGCCGAGGTGGGGGTTGTCGGCGTGATGCGAGACGAAGGCCCACGACGAGTCCGTCTCGCTGAGCACGTAGTAGTAGGCCAGCGGCGCCGCGGTCGCGGCGAGCGGCAGCGCCAGCGCCGCCCGCCTCCACAGGCGCCCCCACACGACCAGGCCGGCGGTCAGCACGAGCAGGGTCAGCCCCTGCCACGGGTGCAGCCACGCGCTCAGCAGCCCGGCCGCGGCGGCGCCCGCCGCGTACCAGGCGGCCGAACGGCCCGGCCGCCGCCGTGCCGGCTCCAGCAGTCCCTCGAGGCAGAGCAGGAAGACCGGCATCAGCCCCACCGAGATCGCCAGCGGCCACAGCCCCCACACATAGCCGCCCGGGAACATCTCCAGCGCCACCACCAGCGTCTCGAAGCGCAGCTTCGCCGACCCCAGCCCGCCCCAGTCCAGCAGCCAGGCGGCGGGCGTGAAGAAGAAGAGCGCCAGGAACAGCGCGGCGAGCCGCGCCCAGCCGGGCTCGACGGTGCGGCGCACGTAGGCGGCGAACCCGGCGAACAGCACGATCACCGCGACCGGCTTCCAGAGCAGGAAGCTCAGCGGGACGCTGGCGCCCAGCTTCCACACCAGCCCCGACAGCGCGAACAACGGATGGACGAAGAGGTGCGGGTCGGCGGCCAGGTCGAACTGGTTGGCGAACGCGAAGTGGTCTCCGGCGTCGCGCAGCCACGACATGTACTGCAGCTGGTCGGCCACGTCGGGCCCGTCGACCCCCAGGAACGTCCGGCCGCCGGATCCGATCCCCAGGCCGTCGCCGACCGACACGAACAGGACCGCCAGCGGGACGAGCGACCACAGCGCGAGCACCGCCAGGACCGCGCGCTCGGGCAACCGTGAATGAGCGCGCGTGGGCCCAGGCATCCCCGCGCAAGTCTTTCATTACGCTTGCCCGATGCCGAGCGATCTCCGCGAGCGCGTGGACGGCGGCCCCTGGTACCACACGATGGAGCTCGCGCCCGGAGTGACGACGCCGGGGATGTTCGACCACCGCCCGTACGTGGAGCGCTACGGGATCCCCGCCGACCTGTCGGGGCGGCGCGCGCTGGACGTCGGCACGATGGACGGGTTCTGGGCCTTCGAGCTCGAGCGGCGCGGGGCGCGCGTGACGGCGCTCGACCTCGACGACCCCGCGGCGCTGGACTGGCCGCCGCGCCTGCGCCGCGCCGGCGAGGCCCGGGCGGCCGAGGGGGCCGACCTGGCCGAGGGAAGCGGATTCGAAGTCGCGCACCGGGCGCTGGGCAGCGCGGTGGAGCGCCGCACGATGAGCGTCTACGAGGCCACCCCGGAGGCGCTGGGCGGCCCGTTCGACCTCGTATTCTGCGGCTCCGTGCTGATCCACCTGCGCGACCCCATGCTGGCCCTGGAGCGCATGGCCGGGCTGTGCCGCGGCCAGCTCGTGCTGGCCGAGGAGTACAGCCGCAAGCTCGACTGGGTGCCGCGGTTGAAGGTGGCGGAGTTCCGCGGGGAGTCGCCGTGGATGACCTGGTGGCGCCCGAGCAGCCGGACCTGGCTGGCGATGGTGCGCTGCGCCGGGTTCGAGGACGTCCGGGTCCACTCCCGCTTCGGGCTGCGCTTCCGCGACCAGCGCGGCGCGGTGCCCCACGCCGTCATCCACGCCCGCGGCCACGCGTAGCGGTGCAGCTGCCCGAGGCGGTCGCCGCCAACCGACTCTGGTACCACACGCTGGAGCTCGCGCCGGACCTGGTCACCCCGGGCTGGTTCGACCTGCGGCCCATCGTCGAGCGCATGCCCTGGCCGGACGTCGCCGGCCTGCGCTGCCTCGACGTCGGGACCTACGACGGCTTCCTGGCCTTCGAGCTGGAGCGTCGCGGCGCGGCCGACGTGGTGGCCACGGACATCGCCGGCGAGGAGGAATGGGACTGGTACCCCGAGCTGCGCGACGCCGGCCCGCCCGCGCTGGCCGAGCTCATGGGGCCGGAGAAGGGCCGCGGCTTTCGCGTCGCCGCAGAGGCGCTGGGCTCGGCCGTCGAGCGCGTCGAGCTGAGCGTGTACGACCTCGATCCCGATCGGATGGGCCAGTTCGACGTCGTCGTCTGCGGCAGCCTGCTGCTGCACCTTCGCGATCCGCTGCGCGCGCTGGAGGCGATCCGGACGGTGTGCCGCGGCCACTTCCTCTCCGCCGAGGAGATCAACCTCCCCCTGAGCCTGCTGCACCCGCGCCGGCCGCTCGCGGCGCTGCGTCCCCACGAGCTGCAGTGGTCGGTGCCCAACGTGGCCGGCCACCGCGACATGCTCGTCGCCGCGGGCTTCGAGGTGGAGCGCACGGGCGGCCCCTACGCGATCCCCTTCGGCACCGCGCACCCCCGGACTCGCCCCGGCCCGCGCGCGCTGGCCCGCCGCGCGCTCCAGCGGTTGCGGCTGGGAAGCACGGGGGTGCCCACCCACGCGATCCTCGCGCGGCCGCGCGTCTGACCGCGGCGCTCAGACCGACCGAAGCTCGGGCAGCTCCAGCGCCGTGCGCGAGGCGATGAAGACGTCGCGCATCGCGTTGCCGTCGCGCAGGTGGGACATGTCGTTGCGCCGCTCGTACTCGAAGTCCTTGTGACGGGGAAGCCGGACCGGCGAGTACACGTGCTCGAACCCGCTCAGGCGCAGGGACGCGACCACGTAGGCCGGGCTGGCCGGCTGGCCACGCGGCTCAGCGACATCGTCGGGTCGTCGGGGTCGTCGACCAGGAAGAGCACGCGCTCCTCGGAGTCCGTGATGCACGTCTCCACGACCATCAGCTCGCGGCAGATCCTGGCCGCGCGGCCCAGGAAGGCCAGCGGGTCGGAGAGGTGATAGAGCAGGCCGTAGCAGAAGACGACGTCGAAACTGCCGTGCGCGACCAGCTCGTCGGTCTCGACGTCCACCACGGCGGCCCGCCGCTCCGGGTAGTGCGCGCGCAGCTGCGCGATGTTGTCCTCCCGGCCGTCGACGCACAGGACATCGCAGCCGCGGGCGGCGAAGAACTCGGACAGCCGGCCGATCCCGCTGCCCACGTCGATCACCGACCTGCCCTCGACCGGGAGCCCGAGCGTGGCCAGGTGCTCCAGCCGCGCGTCGGTGATCTCGCGGTAGAACGGCTGGTCGAAGAGCGGGACGTCGCTGCGGGCCCGGTCGGCGCGAAAGAGCCGTGCGGCGAGTCGGTGCACGACGCAGGAGCGTAGTCGAGCCCGTATACCTCCTGCCGCATCGATGACCGACCTCGCTCACCACCTCCTCCTGGCGATCGCCGTCCTGGCGCTGGCCGGCGCCGGCCTGCGCGCCGCCGCGACGCTGACCGCCGGCGGGCTGGAGCAGGCCACCAGCGCGGGCGCGCTGGCCGCGCGGTGCGGCGGCGGTGCAGGCCCTGGCGCTGGGGCTGCTCGGGCTGGGCACCGACCCGTGGGCCCTGACCGGCGCCGCCCTCGTCACGTGGGTCGTCGCGCGCGCGACGCTGCCCCGGCCACCGCGGCCAGCGGGGGAGCAGTTGGCGACCTGGTGGGGCGGCCTGGGTCTCGGCGAGAGGCTCGCCCTGGGAGCGCTCGCCGGCGCGGGACTCGCCTGGACGACGTTCCTGATCCGCTTTCCCGCGTTCGGGTGGGACGGCGTCGTCTACCACCTCCCCGAGATCGCGAAGTGGGTCCAGAACGGGACCCCAGGATCGATCGAGACCGTCCTCCCCGGGTGGCCGGTCGGGAACTATCCGCTGGCCAACGAGGTCCTCCTGGCGTGGGCGGCCGGCATCGCGCAGAGCTACGCGCCGGTGGTGGTCTGGTCCTCGGCGATGGTCGTGCTGCTGGCCGCGGCCGGCTGGATGGGCCTGCGCTCCCTGGCGGTCGCTCCCCCGGTCCGGGCCCTGGCTATCGGCGTCCTGTGCACGATGCCCGTCCTCAGCGCCTCGCAGCTCAACGGGCCCAACACCGATCTCCCCGCGCTCGCCTGGCTGGTGACCACGGGGGCCCTGTGCGCCGCCGCGGTGCACCGCCGGGAGCCCGGCCTGCTGGCGCCCGCCCTCGTGGCCGGGGGCCTCGCCGCCGGCACGAAGACGACGACCCTCCCGCTGGCGGCGGCGGCGCTCCTCGTCGCCGCCTACCTCCTGCGCCCGCGCCTGCGCGCCGTCGCCGGGCCGCTCGCCCTGGCGGCCGTGGGCGCGCTGGCGGTCGGCGGGACGTGGTACCTGCGCAACCTGGTCGATCACGGGACGCCCTTCTGGCCGTTTTTCACGGGCGCGTGGTCGGACCCGCCTCCGCTCGCGCTGCATCGCATGGACGTCTCGTTCCTCGAGCGCCCCGTCCGGACCATGGAGGAGTTCGGGTTCGACGAGTGGCTGGGCCGGATCTTCGCCGGCGGCGCGCTGCTGCTGGCCGGCGGCGTGCTCGCGGCGGCGTGGGCGCGGACCCGAGCCGTCGTGGCCGCGAGCGCGGCCACCGCCGTTTCGTTCCTGCTGTGGGCGAACGCTCCGGTGACGGGCGTCAGTGACCTGCGCGGGGTCGACGGCGCGACGATCTCCACCGTGCGCTACCTGCTGCCCGCGGTCGCGGCGGGGGTCCTGGCGCTGGCGCTGTCCTCCCGGGCCGGCCGGTGGCCGCGCCGGGCTGCGACGGCGGTCCTGGCCGTGGCGCTCGGCCTCAACCTGTGGCAGCTCTTCGACCTCGGCTTCCCCGCCGTCCCCTCGTCGCGCATGCCGGTGCTGGCCGCGCTGGCGGGGGCCGCCGCGGCGGCCGCGGCGACGGCGCTCCTGCCCTGGCGCGCGCTGCTGCGCCCGTGGGCGCTCGCCGCCGCGGTCCTCGCCGCGGGAGTCGCGCTGGGCCTGACGGCGCCCGGGGTCGTGGACCGTCACGAGCGGATGGCCCTGTTCGACGCCGAGCTCGTTCGCGTCTTCTCCGGACCGGCGGACGACGGGCGGCCGATCGCGATGGCGCCGATGACGGTGGCGATGCTCACGGGCCCCGAGCTCGAGCGGACCGTGGACGGCATCCCGCGGCGCGAGGGATGCGGGCGGGTCCGGGCCTGGGCGCGCCGCGGCTGGGTCGTCGTGGCCGACTACACCGCGGACGATCTGTTCGGCCCGACGACGATCCCGGGCTGCGTGCGGGGCTGGCGGCCGCGGTTCGTCATTCCGGCCTACCGCATCTACGGACCGGGGTCCGTGCCCCGGACATAGGATTGGCCGGTGGCCGACGCTCCCTCCATCCGGCCCCAGGTCTTCAAGGCCTACGACATCCGCGGGATCTACGGCGAGGAGCTAGACGCCGACGCCGCCGAGGTCATCGGCCGCGCCTTCGTCCGCGTGCTCTCCGGCCTCGCGGACAAGCCGGCGGCCGAACTGCGCATCGGCCTGGGTCACGACATGCGCCCTTCGGCCCCCGAGCTGGCCGCCCGCTACCGCGACGGGATGGTGGCCGAGGGAGCCGCTGTCCTGGACGGCGGGATGATCGCCACCGAGATGCTCTACTTCCTCGTCGGCTCCCGCGACCTCGACGGCGGGCTGATGTGCACCGCCTCCCACAACCCCAAGGCGTACACCGGGGCCAAGCTGGTGGAGCGCGGCGCGATCGCGCTGTCCGGGGACCGGGGCCTGCAGGACATCCGGCGCACGATCGAGGCGGGCCTGGGAGACCCACCGGGCGGCGGCTCGGCGGAGGAGGTCGACATCGGCGAGGAGTTCCGGGCGGCGGCGCTGCGGTTCATCGACCCCGCCACGGTCACGCCGCGCCGGGTCGTGGTCGACGGCAGCCACGGGATGGCCCCGCAGATGGTTGGGCCGCTGCTCGAGCGGCTGGGCATCGATCTCGTAAGGCTCAACTGGAAGCCGAGCGACGACTTCCCCGACCGCGGGCCCAACCCCCTGCTCGAGGAGAACCGCCGCGTCATCGTGGAGAGCGTGAAGGCCGAGGGCGCCGAGCTCGGGATCGCCTGGGACGGCGACGCCGACCGGTGCTTCTTCATCGACGACGGCGGCCGCTTCGTGGACGGCGACTTCCTCACCACCCTGCTGGCCGACTCGATCCTGCGCAAGCGCCCGGGCGAGACGATCCTCTACGACGTGCGCGCGTCGCGCGCCGTGCCGGACACGGTGAGGGCGCGGGGCGGGGTCCCGCTGATCAACCGCGTCGGCCACGCGTTCTTCAAGACCCGGATGCGCGACGAGGGCGGGGTGTTCGGCGGCGAGGTGTCCGGCCACTACTACTTCCACGACTTCTACAACGCCGACTCCGGGACGATTCCGGCGCTGCTGATCCTCGAGCTGCTCTCGGTCGAGGGCAAGACGATGGCGCAGCTGCTCGAGCCCTACCGCTCCAAGTACTTCATCTCGGGCGAGATCAACTCCGAGGTGGCCGACCAGAAGGCCAAGATGGACGAGCTGGAGGCCAGGTACTCCGACGGCGAGATCAGCCACCTCGACGGGGTGTCGGTCGACTACCCCGACTGGCACTTCAACGTGCGCCCGTCCAACACCGAGCCGCTGCTGCGGCTCAACCTCGAGTCGCTGGTGTCGCCGCAGGACATGGAGCGCCGGCGCGACGAGGTCCTGGAGGTCATCCGGTCGTGAGCGACGATGCGGGCGCGCTGTGGGCCCGCGCCGCGGAGCAGGGCATCCACCGCCTGGCGATCCCCACGCCGTTCGCGGTCGGGCGGGTCAACACGTACCTGATCGAGGACGATCCGCTGACCCTCGTGGACTCGGGGCCCAACTCGGCCAAGGCGCTGGACGAGCTGGAGCGGGGGCTGGCGTCGCTCGGTCATCGCGTCGAGGACCTGGACCTGCTGGTCGTCACCCACCAGCACATCGACCACCTGGGGCTGCTGGACGTCCTCGCCCGGCGCTCGGGCGCCGAGGTGGCTGCGCTGGACCGCCTCGCGCCCTACGTCGAGCGTTACGGAGAGGACGCCGAGCTCGACGACGAGTTCGCCGATGCGCTCATGCGCCGTCACGGGCTGCCGGAGGACGTGGTGGTGGCCCTGCGCTCGGTGTCGCGCGCCTTCCGGGCCTGGGGGTCGAGCGCGCAGGTGACCCGCCGCCTGGGCGACGGCGAGGAGCTGCGCCTGCGCGATCGCCGGCTCACGGTGCAGTACCGCCCCGGTCACTCCCCCACCGACACCCTCTTCTGGGACGCCGACCGGCGCATCCTCATCGCGGCCGACCACCTGATCAAGCACATCTCCTCCAACCCGCTCATCGCCCGCGAGCCCGGGGCCCCGCCCGATCCGGACCGTCGCTCGAAGTCGCTGATCGCCTACCTCGAGTCCCTGCGGCGCACCCGCGAGCTGCCCGCCGAGCTGGTCCTGCCCGGGCACGGAGAGGCGATCGAGGACCACGTGGCGCTGATCGACGAGCGCTTCCGCATGCACCACCGGCGCGCGGACAAGATCCACGGCCTGATCGCGCAGCGTCCCTTCAGCGCCTACGAGATCGCGCAGGAGCTGTGGGGCAACGTCGCGGTGACCCAGGCCTTCCTCACCCTCTCGGAGGTCCTCGGCCATCTCGACCTCCTGGTCGCGGAAGGGCGCGCGCGCGAGCTTCGGGAGGACGCGGTGACGCGGTTCACGGCCGCCGCCGCGGTGCCCTAACTCGACTGCTCGAGCTCGCTCAGGTGGACGACGTTCGCGCGGTCGTCGGCCTCGCCGCTCGGCTCACCGGAGAACCAGGCGTCGAGGATCTCCCGCAGCTCGGCCTGGGAGGTCGTGCGCAGCGACAGCGCCAGCACGTTGGCGTGGTTCCATCGCCGCGCCCCTTCCGCGGTGGCCGCGTCGCCGCACAGCGCAGCCCGGACTCCCGACACCTTGTTGGCGGCGATCGACGCCCCCGTACCGGTCCAGCAGCAGACGACGGCCTGCTCGGCGCGCCCCTCGGCCACGTCGCGGGCTGCCGCCTCGCTCGCCCAGGCCCAGTCCTCGCGCTCACCCTCGGCCAGCGCCCCGTGAAGGATGGGTTCGTGCCCTCGCTCGCGCAGCTCCTCCGCCACGGCCTCGGCGACGCCGACGCGCTCGTCCGCGGCCACTGCGATGCGCATCGACCGAGTATGACAGTGCCCGGGCACGGCGGCCGGGGCTACAGTTGCGAACATCCCGCCTCCCATCGTGATCAACGCCCGGGCCGCCGCCCGCGCGCACATCGGCGGGGTCGAGCGTTGGGCGCGCGAGATGGCCGAGCGGCTCCCCCGGCTGCGACCGGACGCCTACCTCGTGGCGCGACCGCCCCGCGGACTCGCGCACCGCGCGGGGCACGGCTGGGAGCAGGTCGCGCTCCCCCTCCTCGCCCGGCGCCGCGGAGCTTCGCTGATCTACTGCCCGGCCAACCTCGGACCGATGGCGGGCCCGGGGAACGTGGTGCTGCTGCACGACGTCGCCGCCCTTCGCCATCCCGAGTGGTACTCCCGCACCTACGCGGCCTGGCAGCGGCGCATCGTGCCGCTCGTGGCCCGCCGGGCCCTGGCGGTCGTGACCGTGTCCGCCTTCTCGCGCTCGCAGATCGCCGAGACGCTGGATGTCGCGCCCGAGCGAATCGCCGTGATCGCCGGGGGCGTCGACGAGCGCTTCCGTCCCGGCGCGGCGCCCGACGCGCGCCACGCCCTCGGGCTCGAGCGCCCGTACGTGCTCACCCTGTCGACGCGCTACCCGCGCAAGAACCAGGCGGCGCTGACCGAGGCGGCGCGGCGGCTGCGCGAGCGCGGGATCGACCTGGTCGACGCGGGCGGCGAGCGCGGGTACATGCGCGCCGAGCCGCCCGTCCCCGGGGTGCGAGCGCTCGGCTACGTCGACGATGGCCTGCTCCCGGGGCTGTTCGCCGGCGCGCGGGCGTTCGTGCTGGCCTCGCGCGACGAGGGGTTCGGCCTGCC
Source organism: uncultured Actinomycetes bacterium (assembly GCA_963842605.1). Classification (GTDB taxonomy): domain Bacteria; phylum Actinomycetota; class Thermoleophilia; order Solirubrobacterales; family Solirubrobacteraceae; genus AC-38. The sequence goes on along the minus strand of CAWJGV010000003.1, from coordinate 402,743 downwards.
CTGCCTCGAGGCGATGGCGAGCGGGGTGCCGGTGGTGGCGGCGGACAGCGGCGCGCTGCCGGAGACCTGTGGCGGCGCGGCGCTCCTCGTCGACCCCGGGGACAGCGCCGCGATCGCCGACGCGCTCGACCTCGCGACGTCGGACGAAGGTGTACGCGAGCGTCTTCGCGGCGCCGGCCTGACCCGGGCCGCGGACCTCGGTTGGGAGCGCTCCGCCCGGGAGACCGACACGGTGCTCGAGCGCGTCGCCGGCGAGCGCTGAGGTTCGAACTGGACACCGGGCCCATGAGCGCCCGTCAACGCAGGGCGCCCGCGGCCTCATCGCCCAGACGGACCGCGTAGTTCGTCCCGCGGTCCTCGGGATACACCTGCGTGGTGTTCGCCAGCACGAGGCCGGGCACCGGCGTGCGCAGGGGCGGCATCCGGCTCGGGTAGCCGGCGGTGACGATCGGCTGCGCGGACGGCTCGACGAAGCGCCAGGCCTGCTTGACCCAGGCGCGCGACCATCCGGAGTTGACGCGACGCAAGCCCGGCTCGTACGCCGCGAGCAGGCCTTCGAGGTCGAGATCGAGCAGCGGGTCCCCCGCCTCGACGTAGTTGGCCACGTAGACGAAGCGCCGCCCGTCGTAGCGCTCGGGCTCGACGAAGTTGGTGTGCTCGATCACGCCGATGAAGGGGATGTCGGGGTCGCAGATGTTGGTCCAGTAGGAGTCGGTGACCTGGCGGTCGACCTCCATGAGGACGCACAGCGCCGTGTGGTACTCGGCGTCGCGCACCCGAGCGAGGTACTCGTCGCCCACCTCCTCGGTGAGCGACGGCGCGAGCAGCGCCTCGAAGACGTCCGAGGGGACGGTGGCGAGCACGGCGTCGTAGCGCTCGGGCTCGCCGTCCGTCTCGTAGCGGCGCGGGTCGTGGCCGGCGCGGAACGAGCTCGCCGCGCCCGGAGTGACGAGGAACCCGCGCTCGTCGCGGGTCAGGGCGGCGGCCGGGCGGTCGATGAGCACCCGTCCGTCCTTCTGCTCGATCAGCTCGGCCAGGCGCCGGAAGATCGTCTCGAAGCTGCCGCGCGGATAGCCCAGCAGCTCCTCGCGCGCCTGCTCGCCCTGGATCTGGCGGCGCAGGGTGAGCTTGCTCCACAACCAGGCCATCGAGATGTCGTCGGCGCGCCGCGCGCCGAACTTCGCGCGCAGCAGCGGACCCCAGACGACGTCGTAGGCCGACCGGCCCATGTTGCGCACGATCCACTCGTGCGCCGTGATGTCCTCGAACGGCTCGACGCGCTTGTGCCGGCGCTGGAGCCACGACGACGGCCAGCCCCATGCGTATGCGCGACGGCAGGGACAGCGGCGAGAAGCGCAGCACGTCGAGCGGCGTCGTGAAGGGGTGGCTCGCGCCCTTGGCGAAGATGGCCACGGCCGAGCGGCGCCATTCCAGCTCGTCCGGCAGGCCGATCTCCTCGCACAGCGCCGCGATGTGCCGGTCGCTCATGAACAGGTGGTGGTAGTAGCGCTCGAGCAGCACGCCGCCGCCGACGTCGAGCGTCGCCGCCTGGCCTCCGAGCCCGGGCCAGCGCTCGTAGACGTCGCACGAGTGGCCGCTTCGGGAGAGGCGGTACGCGGCGACGAGCCCGGTGACCCCGGCCCCGATCACCGCGATCCTCATGCCGCCCGCGGCCGTCACCAGGTGGAGATGCGCTCCCGCTCGGCGTCGTCGACGGAGTCGTCCTCACGCAGGTTGCGCCGCTCGCGGACGAGATAGAGCGGCCGCCGCTTGACCTCGTCGTAGATGCGCCCCACGTACTCGCCGATGATCCCCACCGCGATCAGGTTCATGCCGCCCAGCAGCAGGATGACGATCGTGATCGTGCTGAAGCCGGGCAGATAGCTGTCCGCGAGCTTCAGCCCGATCACGACCGGGATGGCGAGGAACGCGATGAACGAGAAGAGGAAGCCCAGCACCGTCGCCGCCTGGAGCGGCAGGTGCGAGAACGAGGAGATCGCGTCGAGCGAGAAGGCCAGCATGCGGCGCAGCGTGTACTTCGTCTCGCCCGCGTAGCGCGCGTCGCGCTGGTAGGGCACGGCGGCCTGGGTGAACCCGACCCAAACGGTCATGCCGCGCAGGTAGCGGCTGCGCTCGCGCATGGAGAGCAGGCCATCGAGCGCCTGTCGGCCCATGAGGCGGAAGTCGCCCGCGTCGGGCGCCAGCTCGATGCTCGACACGCGTGACATCAGGCGGTAGAAGACGCTCGCGGTCGCCAGCTTGAAGCGCGTCTCGCCCTCCCGTCGTTGGCGCACGGCGTAGACGACGTCGGCGCCCTCGCGCCATTTGGCCAACAGGTCCTTGATGACCTCCGGCGGGTCCTGGAGGTCCGCGTCGATCATGACCACGGCGTCGCCGCGCGCGTGGTCGAGGCCGGCCGTGATCGCCGTCTGGTGGCCGAAGTTGCGCGACAGGCGCACCACCCGGACCCGGGGATCGCTCGCCGCCAGGTCGTCGACGATCTTCGCCGTGCCGTCGCTCGACCCGTCGTCGACGAGGACGAGCTCGAGCGGGAGGCCCTCCAGCGCGGCGAAGACGCGCTCGCAGAACGCGGCGGCCGTGGCCTCCTCGTTGTACATCGGCGCGACCACGCTGAGCAGCTTCAGCTCGCGAGACATGCTGTCAATCTAGACGGCTTGGCCAGTCCACGCGTGGGCTAGGCTGCGCGTGGTGGAAACCTGTGCTGCGTGCGGGAGCGAGGAGCTCGTGTCCCACCTGCGCGTCGCGGGTCAGGCGGGCGCGGCGGGGCTGATCCCCACGAACGACCGGTTCGGCACGGCGCTGTCGGACATCGTGCGCTGTCGCGCCTGCGGCCACATGCAGCTGGAGCGCTTTCCCGCCGACGCCGTGCTCGCGGAGGCCTACGGCGATGCCGCGTCCGCGGACTACGTGGAGGAGGAGGCCGGCCAGCGCGCCACGGCCCGCGCCGTGCTCGAGCGCCTCGAGCGCCACGTCGGGCGCGGGACGCTGCTCGATCTCGGCTCCTGGGTGGGATTCCTGCTCGCCGAGGCGCGCGACCGCGGCTGGGACGTGGTCGGCGTCGAGCCGAGCGAGTTCGCCTCGGCCTACGCGCGCGACCGCCTGGGTCTCGACGTCCGCACCGCCGACCTGCGCACGGCGGACCTGGACGGCCGCCGCTTCGACGCGGTCGTGCTCGGGGACGTGATCGAGCACCTGCCGCGGCCGGGAGAGGCGCTCGATCGCATCGCCACCCTCCTCGCCCCCGGCGGCGTGATCTGCCTGATGGTCCCGGACGCGGGAAGCCGCGTGGCCCGGGCGATGGGCGCGCGGTGGTGGTCGGTCATCCCGACCCACGTGCAGTACTTCACCCGCGCCAGCCTCCGGACCCTCCTCGGCCGCCACGGCTACGAGGTCATCGACGATCGCGACGCAGCCGAAGGCCTTCACCGTCCGCTACTACCTCTCCCGCATCGAGGGCTACTCGGTACCGGCCGGCCGCGCCCTGGGGCGCGGCGCCGAGCGCGTCGGGCTGGCGGACCGGATGTGGGCCCCGGACTTCCGCGACCGCATGCTGGTGATCGCCCGGGGCCCCGCGCCAAACTGACGCTCCGGACGCGGAGTATCGTCGCGGGCATGCCCGATACGGCGACCCTCGAGGAGGACGTCCATCGGATCGGCCGCGAGCTGGCCGCCGCGTTCCCCTCGGCCGCACGGCACCCGTTGCGCGCCCTCGACGAGCGTGCGATGGACTACGCCTCGCAGGACCTCGAGCTGCGGGCGGCGCTCTTCCGGTTCGTCGACGTCGTCCCGGCATGCCGCTCCCTCGACGACCTGGCCCGTCATCTCACGAGCTTCCTGGACCGCGTGGAGGACCGCCCGCCTCCCCTCTCGGCCGCGATGAAGATGGCGGACAGCCGGGCGGGGCGGGCGGCCCTCGGCGCCGCCTCCGCCGCCGGCGTGCGCCACATGGCCCACCGCTTCATCGTGGGCGAGAGCCCCAAGGAGGTCTTGGGCGTGCTGCGCTCGCTGTGGCGCGGGGGCGTGGGCACGTCGGTGGACCTGCTGGGCGAGGCCACCGTCACCTCCGAGGAGGCCGATCGCTACGCGGCACGCTGCTCGGACGCCCTGCGCGAGCTTGCCCCGGCGCACGCCTCCTGGCCGTCGCGGCCCATGCTCGAGCGGGACTCCGCCGGCCCCCTGCCCCGCGCCAACCTCTCGGTCAAGGTCTCCGCCCTGACCCCCCTGCTGCGTCCCGACGCGCCGGAGCGGGGCAAGCGCGACGCGGCCGGCCGCCTCCGGGCCCTGCTGCGGGAGGCGCGCGAGCTGGATGCCCACCTCCACGTCGACATGGAGTCGCTCGACTCGCGCGAGGCGGTCCTCGACCTGGTGCTCGAGCTGCTCGGCGAGCCGGAGTTCGCCGACGGCCCCTCGACGGGCGTCGTCCTCCAGGCCTACCTTCGCGACTCCCCCGACCAGCTCGACCGCATCCTGGAGTGGGAGGCCTCCGCCCGCCGTACGCCGCCGCTGGTCGTGCGCCTCGTCAAGGGCGCCTACTGGGACCACGAGGTGATCGAGGCGCGCCAGCACGGCTGGCCGGCGCCGGTGTTCGAGGACAAGGCCGACTGCGACCGCAACTTCGAGGCGCTGACGCGCCGGCTGCTCGACGCTCGCCCGCGCGTGCGCGTCGCGGTCGCCTCGCACAACCTGCGCTCCGTGGCGCACGCCCTGGCCTACCACCGCCTGACGGGCGCGCCCGACGAGGACCTCGAGTTCCAGGTGCTGCGCGGGCTCGGAGACGACCTCCAGGACGCCCTCGCCGCCGGCGGCCTGCGGGTGCGAACGTACTGCCCGGTCGGCGATCTCGTGGCCGGCATGGCCTATCTCGTGCGCCGGCTGCTGGAGAACACCGCGAACGAGTCGTTCCTGCAGGAGTACAAGGGGGGCGAGGACCTCGACCGCCTCCTCGCCGCGCCATGAACCCGTTTCGCAACGAGCCCGTGCTCGAGCTGCGCCGGGCCCCCGTGCGAGCGGAGCTCGGCGAGGCGCTGGAGGGGCTGGACGCGCGCCTGCCGCTGCGCGTGCCGGTGTGGATCGGCGACGAGCGTCGCGACGGCGAGGAGCTCGTGTCCACCGATCCGGGCCGGCCGGACCGCACCGTCGCGACGGCCGCGCTCGCCTCCGAGGAGGAGGTCGACCGGGCGGTGCAGGCGGCGGCGCGCGGCGCGAGGGAGTGGGGCGCGCGTTCCGCGGACGAGCGCGCGCAGGTGCTGGTCGGCGCCGCCGCGCGGCTGCGCGAGCGGCGTCTGGCGCTGGCCGCCCTCGCGATGCGCGAGTGCGCGAAGCCGTGGACCGAGGCCGACGCCGACGTGTGCGAGACGATCGACTTCCTCGAGTACTACGCCCGCGCGGCGGTGGAGCTGGAGCGCGGGCGCGAGCTTCTCCAGGTGCCCGGCGAGCGCAACGAGATGCGCTACGCGCCCCGCGGCGTCGCCGCGGTGATCGCCCCGTGGAACTTCCCGCTGGCCATCGCGTGCGGCATGACGGCCGGGCGCGCTGGCCGCGGGCAACGCGGCGGTGCTCAAGCCCGCGGAGCAGTCGCCCGGGTGCGCCCTGGAGGTCGTGCGGGCCCTGCGCGAGGCCGGCCTGCCCGCCGATGTCCTGGCGCTCCTCCCCGGCGAGGGAGAGACGGGAGCCGCCCTCGTACGCCATCCCGGCGTGCACGTGATCGCCTTCACCGGATCGGCCCCGGTCGGCCTGGAGATCCTCGAGGCGGCGGCGCAGTCGAAGCAGGGCCACCTCAAGCACGTGGTGGCCGAGATGGGCGGCAAGAACTGCGTGATCGTCGACGCCGACGCCGACCTCGACGAGGCCGTTCCCGGCATCGTCTCCTCGGCCTTCGTCTACGCCGGCCAGAAGTGCTCGGCCGCCTCGCGGGTCCTCGTCCACGAGGCCATCGCGGACCCCCTCCTCGAGCGACTCGCCGGAGCGGTGGACGTGCTCGTGGTCGGCCAGGCCGACGAGCCGGGGGTCGACGTCCCGCCGGTGATCGAGCGCACGGCGCAGGAGCGGGTCGAGCGCTACGCCGCCCTGGCGGACGAGCAGGGAACGATCGTCGCGCGCGGCCGCGACGTCCCCTCCCCGGGGTGGTTCTGCCCGCCCACGGTCGCCGTCGACCTGCCCGCGGGCTCGCCCGTGCTCGAGGAGGAGATCTTCGGGCCGGTCCTCGCGATCGAGCGCGTGCGGGACGTCGAAGCCGCCTGCGACATCGTGGACGGGCTCCCGTTCGCGCTCACCGGCGGCCTGTTCGCGCGCAACCCGGACGTGGTCGAGGCGGTGGTCCGGCGCTCGCCCGTCGGCAACCTCTACGTCAACCGCTCCATCACCGGAGCGATGGTGGGACGCCAGCCGTTCGGCGGCAACCGGCTGTCCGGCACCGGCTCGAAGGCCGGCGGTCCCGACTACCTCCTGCACTTCGCCGAGCCGCGGGTGGTGACCGAGAACACGATGCGCCACGGCCTCGCGGTCTGACGGCCGGCAGTGTAGTTCCTGAGCACGTTGTTCGGTGGCCGTGGCGCTGTGCACGGCGGGCATCGAGGGGGTCGGTCCGAGCCGGTTCGGTCGAAGATTCCTGCCCTACTGTTGCTATGCAACAGCTAACCGGGACACTGCCTCTTTGCGGGTTTCGAGGCCGCCCGGACCGCCCCTCGAAGCCGCCGTTGAGCCGCAACGTCCCTGGTCCACTAGGCGACCCCCGCCAGGAACCGCTCGTGCAGCCGGCGGTCGCCGCTCAGCTCGGGATGGAAGGCGACGGCCATCAGGTGGCCCTGGCGGACCGCGACCGGGTGGCCGTCGAGGCTCGCGAGCACCTCGACCTCGTCGCCGTGCTCCTCGATCCACGGCGCGCGGATGAACACGGCCCGCAGCGGCCCGCCCTCGAGGCCGGCGACGTCGAGCTCGGCCTCGAACGAGCGCACCTGGCGGCCGAAGGCGTTTCGCCGCGCGACGATGTCCATCAGGCCGAGATGGTCGCGGTCGAGCATGATCAGGCCCGCGCAGGTGCCGAGCACCGGAGTGCCGGCGCCGGCCAGCCGGCGCAGCGGCTCGGCCAGCCCCTCCCGCTCGATTCCCAGCGTCATCACCGTCGACTCGCCGCCGGGGATCACCAGCCCGTCCAGCCCGTCGAGGCCGGCGGGCGTGCGCACCTCGCGCGGCTCCGCGCCGAGCTCGCGCAGCAGCTTCGCGTGCGCCTCGAAGTCGCCCTGGAGCGCCAGGACGCCGATCACCGGCACCATGGGGCGCTACCAGCCGCGCTGGGCGAGGAGCTGCGCATCGTCCAGCGTGCGCGCCTCCAGCGAGGTCATCGCCTCGCCGAGCGCCTCCGAGGCGCGAGCCACCCGCTCGGGGTCCTCGAAGTGGGTGGTGGCCTCGACGATCGCCCGCGCGCGCGCCGGCGGGTCCTGCGACTTGAAGATCCCCGAGCCGACGAACACGCCCTCGGCGCCGAGCTGCATCATCAGCGACGCGTCCGCGGGCGTGGCGATCCCGCCCGCGCAGAACAGGACGACGGGCAGCTTGCCGGCCCGCGCCACCTCCCGCACCAGGTCGAGCGGCGCGCGCAGCTCCTTGGCCGCCGTCGCCAGCTCGTCGTCGGCCAGCGACCCGAGGCGCCGCAGCTCCCCCGTGATCGCCCGCATGTGGCGGACGGCCTCCACGATGTCGCCCGTGCCGGCCTCGCCCTTGCTGCGGATCATGGCCGCGCCCTCGGCGATGCGCCGCAGCGCTTCGCCCAGGTTCGTCGCGCCGCACACGAAGGGAACCTTGAACGCCCACTTGTCGATGTGGTTGGCCTCGTCGGCGGGTGTGAGGACCTCGGACTCGTCCACGTAGTCGACCTCGAGGGCCTCGAGCACCTGCGCCTCGGCGAAGTGCCCGATCCGCGCCTTGGCCATGACCGGGATCGAGACGGCTTCCTGGATGCCTCGGATCATCATCGGGTCGGACATGCGGGCGACACCGCCGTCGCGCCTGATGTCGGCGGGCACTCGCTCGAGCGCCATCACGGCCGCGGCGCCGGCGTCCTCGGCCACCTTCGCGTGCTCGGGCGTGACCACGTCCATGATCACGCCGCCCTTGAGCATCTCGGCCAGGCCGGCCTTGACGCGGAAAGTCGCCTCGTCGCGCATGCGAGCCAGTGTAGCCCCGGGCCAGGCCGGGGCCACGTCCCACAATCGAGAATGTGCCTACGTCGCGAGGGCCAGCAGCTCGTCCACGGCGAGGTCGATCCGCCCCGCGAGCATGTCGGCGTCGGGGATTCGCTTCCGGTCGCAGTACACGCCGAAGTGGGCCCCGTCGCCGATCGTCGTGAGGCCGATCGAAAGCGCGTGGTTGTCGGACAGCGGGATCACGGGGTGGGCGGCCTCGAGCTGGCACCCGCGCATCCAGGCGGCCTCCGGCGGCCCGGGGATGTTGGAGATCGTGAGGTTGTAGGCGCGCGAGCTGGCCGCGGCGTGCGCGGCGAGCTGCTGGACGACGCGCGGCGCGAAACCCAGCGCGCGCAGGACGGAGTCGGCCCCGCGCGGGTTGCCCGCCGCCTTGCGCGCACTCGTGGCCGCATGGATCCGGGCCAGGCGCTCGACCGGGTCGGGCTCGTCGCACGGCAGGTCGATGAAGATGAACGAGATCCGGTTGCCCAGGTCGGCGGCGGCATCGTCGCCCCGGACGTTGACCGGCACCATCGTCTTCAGACGCTCGGGCTCGGCGCCGCGCGCCACCATGAAGTCGCGCACGCCTCCGGCGCACACGGCGAGCACCGCGTCGTTGAGCGTCGTCCCGAACGACCGCTTGATCACCTTCAGGTCCTCGAGCGGGCGCGAGAGCAGCGCGAGCCGCCGCAGAGGCGAGATCGGCTCGTTCAGCAGAGGCGCGGGCGGCGCCGGATCGAGCGATTCGGCCAGCGCGCTCGCCGCGCGGCGCGCGTCGTCGGCGAAGCCCAGCAGCTTCTTCGGGCGGCGCACCGCCTTGGCGGGGCCAGTGAGCATCCCGGCCTGTCCGGCCACGCGGTCGCGCACGCCCCCGGCGATGCGGGGAAGCGGGCCCGGCGCGGGGCGCGGAGACCACGGCTCGGGGTCGGGAGCGGCGGGATCGGGGCTCGGGTCGAGCAGCAGCCCGGCCAGCTCGACCGCGGCGATCCCGTCGACCAGGCAGTGGTGGGCCTTGCCCACGACGCCGATCCGGCCGTCGGCGAGCTCGTCGGCTATCCACAGCTCCCACAGCGGCCGCTGCCGGTTGAGCGGCACGGAGAACGCCATGTCGGCCAGCTCGCGAACGTCGCGCGAGGTGCTGTGAAGCACGTGGTCGGCGATGTCGAAGTTCTCGGCGTCCACCCATTCGGGCGAGTTGAGGCCCAGCGGGACCCCGGCCAGGCGCTGGCGGTAGCGTGGCGCGCGGCACAGGCGGCTCGCGATGTGGTCGCGCAGCTCGTCGAACGTCGGCATGGTCCCGTCGGCCGGGGGCAGGAAAGTCGCCACCCAGCCGACGTGCATGTGGGCGGTGGAGCTCTCGATCTCCAGGAACGATGCGTCGAGCGCGGACAGTCGAGCTGTCGCAGGCATGGGGCCTCCCCTTCTCGTACGAGACTTCCTAGGCGCGTTTCCCGAAACGCCGCCCTCGACACGGGAGATTCGCCCATGCGCCTGAACGCGAGGTGAAGTGTTCGTTATCGGACCGCGACGGCGGCGTTGCTACTTGAGGCGGAACGCCTTGATGCGGTGGTTGTGCTGGTCGGCGTCGCGCGCGTAGACGCCGTGGGCGAGCGCCTGGATGACGCCCAGCAGCGCCGTGTTCGAGCGCACGAAGGCCGGCGTGTTCGACGAGTAGTAGATCGTGATCTGCGCGAGCTTGGAGACCTCGGACAGCGTCGCGTCGGCGATGGCGATCGTTGAGGCCTTGCGATGGCGCGCGAGCTTCATCGTCCGGAGCACGAGCGGATGCGGCCGGCCGGCGGAGAGCCCGATCACCAGCGTCTCCTCATCGACGCGTGTGATGCGGCCGAGCGCCTCCTGCGAGGGGCTGGCCACGAGTTCGGCCCGGTGGTCGAGCAGCATCAGCAGGTGGCGCAGGTAGGAGGCGAAGAACGCCATCTGGTCGGTCCCCGCGATGAGGATCTTCCCGGCCCCCGCGATCGCCTCGATCGCCGCGTCCACCTCGGAGCGCGACGACTTGCGCGCCGTCTCCTCCACGTTGACGTGATCGGCGGCCAGCGCGGACTCGTAGTCGTTCTGGTCGATGCTGAAGAGCGGCCCGGACTCGTCGGCGCTCGCGCCCGGGACGGCGCGGCGGTATTCCTCGCGCGCGGCCTGCTGGAGCTCGGGGAAGCCCTCGAACCCGAGCGCCTGCGAGAAGCGCACGACGGTGGAGGACGACGTGTTGGCTCGGCGCGCCAGCGCCTCGGCGGTCTGGAAGGCCGCCTCGTCGAGGTGGTCGACGATGTACTGGGCGACGTCCTTCTGGGAGCGCGAGAACTCGTCGAAGCGGTCGCGGATGTAGGCGGAGAGCGTCTGGTGCCCGTTCATCCCCGCCGGGGTGGTGACGGTCGGTGAAGTGTCGCGCTTCATCGGCGAGCCTTGTTTCGATGCGCCGCCGCACGTTCCTTCCAAGCGGCGGTCGCCGGCCGGTCGCCCAGGAAGTTCCCGCAACCTCCGCGAATCGGCCCTACCGCTCCGTCCCGGGACGTCCAGACCGGTCGCTAGGCTCGCTGGCGCGTATCCACTCCCATGCGCTTGGTGCTCCTCATCCTGACGCTCTGGCTGCTCCTCGACGTCCTGCTCGTCGCGGCGCTGGCGGGAGCACGGCACCTCTACGTTTCTTGGTGGCGGATGCGCGCCGAGCGGATCGCCCGGCTGGCCCGTACGAGCCTGTAGGCCTCAGGCCAGGAACTGCACGACGATCCACACGACCGTGCTCAGCACGCCGAGCGCGACGAGCAACGGGATGTGCCACCACTTCCCCTGCGGGACGGCGGGGACCGGCCTGGGAGGCGACGCACCGGGGACCGGCGCGGCGACGGAAGGCGGCGGCGGCGGGAGCGCCACCGCGGGTTGCTCGTGCTCGGTCCAGCGGGCCCCGTCCCACCAGCGCAGGCCGGGGCCGGACGGATCCTGGTACCAACCGGGGGGCGGCGACGGTGAATTCACGACGTGCAGCCTAGTAGGGTCGTCGGCATGCCCTGCACTGTCGTCCTGGCCGGCGGCGACAAGCTCAGCTTCGAGACCGAGCCCGACGAGATGGCCAACCTCCTGGCCCCGCACAAGACGGGCCCGAACGGCTTCGTGAAGATCGAGCGCAGCAACGGCGCGGTGCTGGTCAACCCCTCCCACGTCGTGTGCATCCGACCGCTCGATCACGGCGAGGTCGCAACGCCGTAAGCGGGTAGGAGGGGCCCATGAACATCTTCGTCGCGGGAGGGCACGGGAAGATCGGGCTGCGGTTGCTTCGGCTTCTGCGGCGCGCGCGGGGACCAGGCGCGCGGCCTGATCCGGGACCCCGGCCAGTCGGCCGACCTCGAGGCCGTGGGCGCCGAGCCGGTCGTCGCCGACTGGGAGGCGGGCGACGACATCACGCCGTTGGTCGCCGGCGCCGACGCCGTCGTGTTCGCCGCCGGCGCGGGCCCGGGCAGCGGCCCGGAGCGCAAGCGCACGGTCGACTACGGCGGCGCGGTCAAGCTGATCGAGGCCGCCAAGGCCAACGGGGTGTCGCGCTACGTGATCGTGAGCTCGATGGGAGCCGACGATCCGTCGAGCGCACCGGAGCAGATGCGCCCCTACCAGGAGGCCAAGGCGGCCGCCGACGAGGCGCTGCGCGACAGCGGTCTCGACTTCACGATCGTCCGGCCGGGAATGCTCACGGACGACCCGGGCACGGGCCTCGTCGACGCCGCCCCCTCGCTGGGTCGCCGCGACTCGATCCCGCGCGACGACGTCGCCGCCGTCCTGCTCGCCGTGCTCGACGAGCCGCTCGACGATCGGCAAGACGTTCGAGCTGCTGTCGGGCGAGACGCCGATCGACGAGGCCGTTCGCAAGCTCTGACGGACCTCGAGGCGGGCTCAGCTGACCGAGGGAAGGGCCGCCCAGGTGCTGTACACCGGGCGGGGGGCGCCGCAGACGTCCACGCACCCCGGCGCGTTGTCCCGCAGCCCACAGTCGCCGTTCGGCTGATTGTCGGTGTACATCCCGTAGTTGGCGAACATGCCGACGCCGGACGCGTCGCTGTAGACCCGATTCCAGGCGTCGGCCACGTGCTGGTTCTGCGTGGCGGTGTCGGTGTGGTAGATCGGAAACCGGTAGCCGCCCTCGGTCGAGAAAGACCAGCGGGCCGACCCCGTCGGCAAGACCGTTCCACCGTCCGCTGAGGCTCGACGCCGTCATGGTCGAGCGCGCGCCGGCGGTCAGTGGCCTCTCGATGTCCCAGTAGTGGTGTTGCGACCAGACGAAGCGGTTGTTTCCGTGGAAGTTCAGCCCGTCGAGCGCGCCGAGGACATTCTGCGTGAACACGTCGAAGCCCGTCAGGAGTCGGCTGTTGTTGGGCGTGTCCGCCGTCGCGGGGCCGACCAGTAAGAGCTGGCGCCCGTACCGGGCGGCGATCGCGTCGGCCGTCTTCATCATCTGGGCGACGGGCCGCTGGTCCGGCGGGGTCTGTGCGAAGTTGTTCGCGACGACACTCGAGCCGACGGGCGACTGCTGCGGCCACAGCTGAAAGCCGTTCGGCTCGTTGTAGATCTCCAGCGCGGTGATCTTCGCCCCGTACGGGTTGTTGCCGATGTAGCGGTAATACAGCCAGTCGATCCACTTGGCCCACGGCCCCTTGGTCGACAGGTCGGTGGGCTGCTTGTAGAGGATCGACTTGAAACTCGTAGGCGGGACTCCGTTGTTGTGCCAGTTGTCCCATTGGGATTTGCTCATCCGATCCCAGGGGCCGAGGCCCTTGGTGTTGGGATCGACGGCCGTCCCGTTGTTGGTCGTGCCGTAGTTGAAGTCCGCGGCCGAGTTCTCGGTTATCCCGGCCGTTCCGCTTGCCCACTGCGGCACGCCCCAGGAGACCAGCATCACCTTGACCCCGTCGGCGTTGGCCGCCGCTACCTGCTGATCCAGGGCCGAGATTTGCGGCGCCGCCGCCGAGTTGCGCTTGGTGCCGGGCGTCTGCGACGAGTTGGCCTGGAACGAGAACCATGGCGCCCACAGACGCACCCAGCCGGTCTTCGTCTCTCTGAAGTAGTCGCGGTTGTGATGGAAACGGTAGTCGCGGCCGGGGTCGTCGAGCAGCACCCCGGCGGGACTCATGTCGACCATGCGCCGGAGGTAGGTGCTCATGGGCGCAGGTAGTTGACTGAGGGAGCGGGAGTGTCCGTGCCCGGTGCGACCACGGGGGCGCCGAGCACCACGGCGGCCCCGCTCAGCCCGCGATGGCGTCCTCCGACCCAGCCCCGCAACAGCTTGAGTCGGCCCGCGGCCCCCTTTGCCTTGAACGATCCGGAGCTCTCCTCCTCGAGGGAGTCAAGAACCCCGTCGATGTAGGTCCGCGTGGTCGCTGGAGCCGACGCGTACCACCGGTCCATCGCGTCCTGCGAGCGCGACGCGTCTATGACTCCTGTCTCGGGGGCGAGCGCAAGCGCCTCGACAAGCGCGGCGTACGTAGCCGCCCTGGCAGGGGTCAGTCCGTCGTAGCTGGAAGCGGCGGCAGCGAGCTTGCCGGCGGGCCACCCCAGCGACGCGGCGCCGAGCGCGCCGATGGCGACGCCGCCGGCAGCAACGAATTCGCGACGGGTGCCCCGGAAGTGGGGTCCCTCCTCCATCGGGTGCAACGCTAACCATCAGCAACGCTAAAAGCAATCGCTTGCCCTTGCGGACAACGTTCTCCCGCGACATTGCCCGGCCCAGCATCCCGCCGCCCACCTACTCCCGCAGCCCAAGGCTTCGCGCGCAATCCGGCGTCAGGCCTGCGGTCTGGCGCGCTCCAGCGCCTCGGCTACGCCCTTGGCATTGCCTCCGGCACCGACCTCGAGCACGAACGGGTTGCCCCTGACCGTCACGGTGACCGTCTTCCCGGCGGCCAGGCGCTTCACCTCGATCGAGTCGACCTCGGATAGCGGCACCGCGCTGACGAGCCCCTCGACCTTCATGCCGATCCCCAGCCCGACCGGCGCCGTGACCTTGAGCGACACGAGGCGCCGGGACGTGACCGCCAGGGCCATCGGGCTCGCGAGCTCGAAGCCGGACTCCTGTGCGGCGTCGACGTTCTGCTTCTGCTTCTTGCCTCCCATGGCGCCGCCGACCATTCCGGCGACGACGCCGCCCCCAGGGGAGGCGCTCTGTTGGGTCCAACCCCGCGGACGCGCGACGACCGCGGCGAGGACCTCTTCGCCCGGCTCCAGGAAGGCCGCCGCCCCCTCCTTGATCTTCGCCTCGGATCTGGCCATGCCGTGGCTGAAGTGGGTGCGGGCTTTGTTGGGCTCCCGACCGGTGTAGGCGCGCCCGATCTTCACGATCGCGTTGGAGATCTCCAGCCCGGCCGCGAAACTCGACCCGCGGTTCCGGCGAACGGCTGGATCTACCTGGCCTACTCGCGCGCCGTCGACAGCGGCATCGAGCTGCGCGTGTCGCGCTTCACGGTCACGGGGAGCGCTCTCGACATGGGGTCGGAGAAGCTGCTGCTCTCGGTCCCGACACTGGGCGGCTGCTGTCACGTGGCCGGCTCGCTCGCATTCGGCCCCGACGGGAACCTGTACTTCTCCACCGGGGACGACACGAACCCGTTCGAGTCACAGGGGTACGCGCCGATCGACGAGCGCTCCGGACGCGCCGTCTGGGATGCCCAGAGGTCGGCGAGCAACACGATGGACCTGCGCGGCAAGATCCTTCGTATCACGCCGCGCGACGACGGCCGCTACACGATCCCCCCGGCAATCTGTTTCCGAACGGCGGGGGCCGGCCTGAGATCTACGCGATGGGGATGCGAAATCCGTTTCGCTTCTCGATCGATTCGCAGACCGGCTGGCTCTACTTCGGCGACGTCGGCCCCGACGCCGAAAGCGCGAGCCCCACCCGCGGACCGCGCGGGTACGACGAGATCAACCGCGCGCGGCAGGCCGGCAACTACGGATGGCCCTACTGCGTCGCCGACAACGAGCCGTACATCGACTATGACTTCGACACGGGGCTTTCGGGTACGGCCTTCGACTGCGCTGCGCCGGCTAACGACTCGCCCAACAACACCGGCAGCCTCACGCTGCCGCCTGCCAGGGGGCCCTGCTGTGGTATCCGTACGCCGAGTCTCCCCTCGGAAGCGGTTCGCGAACCGCGCTCGCCGGCCCGGTCTATCGCCGCCGGCCAGCGCCTCCAGCCGCGCGTTTCCGAGCTACTACGACGGCGACCTGTTCGATCTACGACTGGTCGCGTAGCTGGGTCAAGACGGTTCGCTTCGACCATCTCGGTCAGCCGGCGAAGATCGAGCCGTTCGGGCAACTGGCGTTTCGGCGGCCGATCGACATGGAGTTCGGACCCGACGGCGCACTCTACGTGCTCGAGTGGGGAACGAACGCCGACGGCGGAAACGACGACTCCGGCCTCTACAGGATCGAGTACACCAAGCCTAAACGTGGCCGTTAGCGCGAACGGTCCCAGCCGTGGGGGCTTACGCGGCGACCTGCCGGCGAATGCGCCGTCCACCGCCGGAGGCTCTGGCGCCGCGTGACCGCCCGGCGCCGTTGCTTTCCGGGGGGAACGTTCGGTGCGCGACGGGTTCGCGCTTCCGGGGCTGGGGGTCACCTACGGGCCGCGGAATCGGCCTGCTAGCAGTGGGTTCGGGCGGGGGTGCGGTGGACGGCGATGCGGCCGACGCTACCGGGCGGAGCCGCATTAGAGTCGCCCAGGAGCGCCAGCGACCAGATCGGAGTGCAATGCATTTCCTCAGCCTATGCCGCCATCCACTGGCGATCGTGGCGATCGCGATAACCGCTGCGGGCGGCTGTGGATCAGACGACGATTCCGAGACGTCCAGCAAAGCCCCCACCACCACGCGCGCCGAGGGACCGACGCCCAAGGAACTGCTCGGGAGCTACACCACCGAGCTGAAGCCGAGTGACCTCCCGCCGAACCCTCCACCAGAGCTGACGGACGGATCGATGGCGTGGAAGCTCACGATCGCGAACTCGGGTGGCGTCGACAACGGGCCTGTCTTTGCCATCGCCAACGCCAAGTTGGGGGCATTGGAGAGCCCGTCCTTCGGCGTCCAGGGTGATCGTGTTCTGCTTCACCGCGAGGAATGCGCCGCCGGCGCGACAGCCGCACTTCTACGAGAACGAGTACCGCTACAAGCTGAGCGGAAAGACCCTGACGTTCACGAAGGTCAAGAACCAGTGCCCGGACGAGGTGGCACTGACCATCTTGACGAGCCAGCCCTGGACGAAGGCGGATTAGGAGTGGCGCGAATCGGATCGCGCCCGGCTCGCCAGGCGTCGCTTAGTTGCGCTGAGTTGCCCTCCGGTGCTCCCGAGTACCCTGGTTCGGGACACGAATCGGGACACTCGCTCAGGTGACGGCGCCCAGGACGCGCGCCGTGGCCAGCGTGTCCTGGAAGGACTCGAAGCGCGTGATCTTGCCATCCTGGAGCTTCCAGACCTGGGCCACATTCTGACTGGACTCGCGGCCGTCCAGACGGACGGTCACGCGCCCGAGCATCACGATCGTGTCGCCGCCGTCGACCCACTCATCCGGGGCAAGCTCGAACGACTCGTACACGCCCGGCATCCGCGCGAAGACGTTCTGCCCGACGGCCTCGGGACCATGGTGGGCGCCACGGTAGGGCAGCCCCTCGATGCTCCTTCCACCCACTCGACGTCAGGCGCCAGCGCGGCCAGCACCGGTTCGATCTCGCCGCGCCCGAACGCGCCGTACAGCTCTTGGATTTTTTCGAGGTTGGACATACCAGCAACGTAGCAGTGGCGCGATACTGCACTGCGGATGAAGGGCGCCACATGAGCCAACTCGAGTTCGAGTGTTCGCAAGCGGGGATTTGCGAAGTGCGCGCGTCGCGTACGGTGGTAGATCGCCCCGCCCGGCCAGCGCCTTGACTCGGGACACACTCGGGATGGGCCGGCCTGGAGTCGAACCAGGGTCCTGCGGATTATGAGTCCGCTGCTCTGACCAGCTGAGCTACCGGCCCCGCGGAGAACCTAGCGCCGTGGCTGCGATCATGGGACGGGGATGAGCACGGTCGAGGAAGCCGCCTCGCGGTCGGACGAGGAGGTCGAGGAACGGGTCGCACCGCTGGAGCTGTTCTTCGACCTCGTCTTCGTGTTCGCGATCACGCAGGTCACGACCCTGATGTCCGAGCACCCGACCTGGGAGGGGCTGGCGCAGGGGATGCTCGTGCTCGCCGCGATCTGGTGGGCCTGGGTCGCCTACTCGTGGATGACCAATGCGCTCGACACGGACGAGGGCCTCGTGCGCGTGTCGATCTTCGCCGTGATGGCGACGATGCTCGTGGCGGCGCTGGCCGTCCCGGGCGCGTTCGGCGACAACGGCGTGCTGTTCGGCGTCGCCTTCCTGATCGTGCGGCTGCTCCACCTCGTCGTCTACGCGCAGGGATCGCACGGCGACCACGGTGCTCATCGCCCAGATCAAGCGCTTCGCCCCCACCGCCGTGATCGGGCCCGCGCTGATCATCGTGGCGGGGACGATCGACGACACGGCCGTGCGCGAGCTCATCTGGCTCGGTGCACTGTTGCTCGACTACGCCGGCGCCGTGCTCGCTGGGGTCAGCGGCTGGCGCGTCTCCCCCGGGCACTTCGCCGAGCGCCACGGCCTGATCATCATCATCGCGCTCGGCGAGTCCATCGTCGCGCTCGGGCTCGGCCGCGTCCGGGGTCGACCTCGGCGCCGGCGAGATCACGGCCGCCGTCCTCGGTGTGGTGATCGCCGCCTGTCTGTGGTGGACGTACTTCGACGTGGTCGCTGTGGTCGCCGAGCAGACGCTGCGCCAGGCCACCGGGATCGCGCAGGTCAAGCTGGCCCGAGACTCCTACTCCTACCTCCACCTTCCGATGATCGCGGGCATCGTCCTCGTCGCGCTGGGGGTGAAGAAGGCGCTGGGCCATGTGGAGGACCCGCTCAAGACCGTGCCGGCATTCGCCCTGTGCGCCGGCCCCGCCCTCTATTACCTCGCCCACGTGGCCTTCCGCTGGCGCAACCGGCACACGCTGGCGCACCGGCGGATCGTCGTGGCCGCCCTGCTGCTCGCCTTCATCCCCGTGGCCACCGAGACGTCGGCCCTGGTCGCGGTGGCCGGCGTGGCCGCGGCCGAGGCGGGCCTCCTCCTCTACGAGGTCATCCGGTTCCGCGACGCGAGGTCCCGGCTGTACTCCTCGCTCAAGGCCGAGGCGTAGCTCAGTCGAACCGCAGGACGAAGGCCGTCTCGTCCACGTAGCACCAGGACCAGTCCTCGCCCGGCTCCGCCGAGGCGATGAGCGGGTGGGTGGTCGCGTGGAAGTGCGCGGTGGCGTGGCGGCGGGGCGAGTTGTCGCAGCAGCCGATGTGGCCGCAGGTCAGGCAGGCGCGCAGATGCACCCACTGCGTGCCCTCGCGCAGGCAGTCCTCGCACCCCTCCACCGAACCGGGCGGCGGCGGTGCGACCTTCACCTGGTCGAGGTGCGCGCAGACGGGAGAGTCGGGAGTAGCCATCTCCCATCAGGCTAGCGCTACGCCGATATCGCCTTCTCGATCGCGCGCTGGAACTCGGCGACCGACGCCGCGCCCTCGAACGACTCCACCACGTTGCCCTGACGATCGATCATGAACGTCCACGGCTCGCTCGGCAGCTTCCACGCGCGGACCTGCGGGCGGTACCCCTTCGCGAGATCGTTGTCGTTGTAGATCTCCATGTGGATGAACGCCGCCTTGTCGCCGTACTGAGACTTGAGCTGCTCGGCCTCGTCGACGACCGGCCCGCACACGCGGCTCTTGCACAGCGCCGGGGTGGCGAACACCAGCACGACGGGCTTGCGGCCCAGCACGTCGGCGAAGTTGACGTCGTGCATCGTGTCCGGCGGGACGCGCGTGTCGATCTTGGACACGTCGCCGACCTCGGCCTTGGTCGGTGTGTCGATCTTGATGGCCTTCTCCCCCGGACGCGGCGGTCCGCCGCCCGCCGCGACCTTGAGGGCAATCGCCGTCGAGGCCACCAGCCGCCCGTCGAGCCGCGCCAGCGCGATCAGGACGCGCCGCCCCTTCGTGGCGAACGGGACGTCGGCCACGTAGACCGACTTCGCCGTGTCTGGATCCTGGGAGCTCGTCTTGGAGGCGAAGGCCGGCTTGACCGCCATCGACTCGCTGCGCGCGGGATATGGCCCGCGCACGTCGGTCTGGTCGGCCGCGGCGGTATAGAGGGCCACGGCGGCGCCGTTGATCTGCTTGCCGCCCTGGTCGAACAGCGCGAAGCCGAACCGGTTGCGCCCCGGGTAGAGGGCGGACACGCTCGGCGCCAGCTGCGGCCCTTGGCGAACGCCCTTGACGAGCTGCCCCAACGTCGCCTTGCCCTTGGCCGTGGGGAAATCCTCGGCGCGTGCCGCGGGCGCGGGAGCGGGCGCCGTGGCCTGGTCGTCCCCGCCGCTACCGCAGCCTGAGGCGGCCGCGAGGGCAGCGGCGATCAGCAGCGCGGCGAAGAGACGGGGGAGCGTCACGGCGGCTAAGGCTACGCACCCGCCGCGCTCGGCACGCCGGGGCGCAACGCGGCCTTAATGATTGGATACCGCCCCATGGCCGACCGGGCGGCAATCGTGACGGGTGCTTCGAGCGGGATCGGGCTGGCGCTCGCGCGCATGCTCGGCGAGGAGGGCTACGGGCTGACCGTGGCGTCTCGCCGCCCGGAGAAGATCGAGGCGGCCGCCGAGGAGCTGCGCGGCGCCGGGCACGACGTCGAGGTCATCGCCGGCAACATGGCCGACGAGGAGGCCGTCAAGTCGGTGGTCGCCGCCCACCGGGACCGCTTCGGTCGCCTCGACGTGCTCGTCAACAACGCGGGCGTGGGCATCGGCGCGCCGATCGCCGAGACCGAGACCAAGAAGCTCGACATCCAGCTCGACGTCAACCTGCGCTCCTACATCCTCTTCTACCGCGAGTGCGCCGACCTGCTGCGCGCCGCCGGCGCCGAGCACCGCAACGCGCTCGTCGTCAACACCGCGTCGATCGCCGGCAAGAGCGGCCAGGGCTGGCTGTCGATCTACTCGGCGACGAAGTTCGGCGTGGTCGGCCTGACGCAGTCGATGAACAAGGAGCTCGGCAACGACGGCATCAAGTCCTGCGCCCTGTGCCCGGGCTTCGTGGACACGGCGATGACCGAGTTCGTCAAGGACCAGGTCCCAGCCGACGAGATGATCCAGCCGCAGGACATCGCCGAGATCGTGCGGACGCTGCTCAAGCTCAGCCCCGGGTGCGTCGTGCCCGAGGTCGTCTTCCAGCGCCCGAACGAGGTTCTCTAGACGCCCGCGGGCTCGCGCTCGCGCTCGTCGGCGAGCCGGTCGCGCTCGGCCTCGACGATCTCCAGGGCGCGCTCGTAGGCGTCCCAGCGGCGGAAGGGGCCCAGCCACTTGCCGTGCTCGGCCACGTTGTGCTCCAGGTGCTCGCGGTGGGTGGTCACGACCTCCTCGAGCTCGGGCATGCCCTCGGCCATCAGGCTCGCCTCGAGATGCGCGATGAGCATGCGCAGCTCGCGCTCGGTGGCGCGGCGGGCCCGCTTGGCCCCGGTGAAGCGGTCCCAGGTGTGGGCGAAGGAGATCAGGCTGGTGCGGCCACCGTTGCGATGGGCGGCCAGCATCGGGCACACGCCGCCGTCGCGGCTCGTGTAGGCGCCGACGATGATGTCGTTGGAGCGGACCCCCTCGAGCATCGCCGCCCGCGTCTGAACGGGCAGGCAGTCGATCGCCCGGCGCAGGTCCTCGATGGCGTACCGCTTGCGTCGCATAAGCTCCCGGCTCCACGAGGGTACGGGAGCTCGTCGCGGGCCACAAGGACATTCCTCCCGGCTGAAAGGAACTTTGCGGATGAAGCTCGGCGTGAACGTGGGTTACTGGGGCCTCGGACTCACCTCGGAGCAGCAGCTCGAGATCGTCCAGGAGGCCGAGCGCATCGGCTACGACTCGGTGTGGGCGGCGGAGGCCTACGGCTCGGACACCGCGACCGTGCTGGCCTGGCTGGCCGCCGGGACCGAGCGCATCCACCTGTGCTCGGGGATCTTCCAGATGCCCGCCCGCAGCCCCGCCATGACGGCGATGACCGCGGCCACGATCGACCAGCTCTCGGGCGGGCGCTTCCGCCTGGGGCTGGGTCCGTCGGGCCCGCAGGTGTCGGAGGGCTGGCACGGCGTGCGCTTCGCCCGCCAGCTCCAGCGCACGCGCGAGTACGTCGAGGTCGTGCGCATGGCGCTGCGCCGCGAGCGCCTCGAATATCACGGCGAGACGATCGAGCTGCCGCTGCCCGATGGCCCGGGCAAGGCGCTCAAGCTGACGATCTCCCCGGTCCAGGAGGAGATCCCCATCTACCTCGCCGCGATCGGGCCGAAGAACGTCGCGCTGACCGGCGAGATCGCCGACGGTTGGCTCCCCGTCTTCCTCGCCCCCGAGCACCTCGACGTGCTGATGGCGCCGCTCGAAGAGGGCGCGCAGCGGGCGGGGCGCACGCTGGACGACTTCGACATCGCGCCGACGGTGAACGTGCTCATCTCCGACGACGTCGAGGCGGCCCGCGACGCCATGCGCCCCATCCTCGCCCTGTACGTCGGCGGCATGGGCTCGCGGGAGAAGAACTTCTACAACGCGCTCGTGCAGCGCTACGGGTTCGAGGACGCGGCGCGCGAGGTGCAGGACCTGTACCTCGACGGCAAGAAGGAGGAGGCCGCGGCGGCGCTGCCGGCCGAGCTGATCGACACGGTCACGCTGTGCGGCCCGCGAGGACCGGGTCCGCGACCGGCTCGCCGTCTACGCCCAGGCCGGCGTGGGCACGCTGGGCGTCAGCCCGATGGCCTTCGACGCCGAGTCGCGGCTCGAGCAGCTCCGGCTCGTGGCCGAGCTGGCCGAGGCGGCCGCGGCCGTCTAGTCCCGGGAAGCGGACTCGACGACTTCCGGCGAGTCGAGGACGCCGAGCACCGCGTCGACGACGTCCGGGTGCAGCTGCGTGCCGGCCACGGTTCGCAGCTCGGCGCGGGCCTCCGCGTCGCTCAGGGAGGCTCGCCACGGGCGCGCCTCCCGCATGGCCGCGTAGGCGATGGCGGCGTGCAGCACCCGCGAGGCGAGCGGGATCTGGTCGCCGGCCAGGCCGTCCGGGTAGCCGGACCCGTCGTGGCGCTCGTAGGCGTGGCGCAGGATCCCGGCCGCATCCTCGAGATGGGGAATCGGGCGCAGCACGCGCTGGGCGATGATCGGATGCTCGCGCAGCACTTCGACCTCCTCGTCCGACAGCGGGGTCGGGCGCAGGGGCAGCCCGGCGGGGATGCCGAGCATGCCGACCTTGTGGAGCAGGGCCGCGCGGCGCAGCGTCTCCAGCTCGCCGGGGTCGAGACCGAGCTCGCGCCCGGCGGCCACCGCCAGGCCGGCCACGCGCGCCGCCTGCGGCCCCGTGCCCGCGGCCTCGGCGAGGCTCTCCAGGTCGTCGGGACCGTCCCGGTCGACCGCGTCGCGGGCCGCCGCGACGGCGAGCGCGCGGCCGACCTCGGCGGCCATGGCGAGGGCCAGCCGGCGCTCCTCGGGCCCCGCACCCCCACGCGCGGAGCATGCGGACCGCGATCACGCCGTCGATGTGGCCGCCGTACGACACGGGCACGAGCAGGCCTCCGTCCGCGAGTGGCACCACGTGGTTTTCGGCCATCACCGCCTCGAGATCGTCGCGCCGGCAGCGGGTCGCCGGGCGGCAGCGAGGCTCCGGCATGGTGGCCGCGGGCGACGAGCGCCGGAGCGCCGCTGTCCCGGTCGCCGCGCCACAACTCCACCGCGCCCGCCTCGAGCGCGTCCGCGACGTGGACGACCGCGATCTGCACGACCGCCCGCTCGTCGGGCGCCAGCGCCAGGGCGCGCGAGCACGCGCTCAGGGCGGCGAGGCGCCGGTCGGTCGGAGGCGGGCGGTCATTGCCTCGGGCGGCAGAGGGCGGCGGCAGCGAACGGGCCACGTCCGCCGGCCCGGAGATGCCCGTGCCCGGCCGGCCGCCGCGCTTGGCGTCGCGCAGCGCGTGGTCGGCGCGGGCCAGCAGCCCCTCCGCCGACGTCTCCGGAGCCCCGAACGTCGCCCAACCCGCGCTCGCCGACAGCGGCTTGGGCAGCTTGGCCCCCGCGGCCCGAGCGACGGCGTCGACCAGGCGGCTGGCCAGCTCCTGGGTTTCCTCGGACTCGGCGGCCACGGCGATCACCGCGAACTCGTCACCGCCCTGGCGGCACAGCACGTCCTCGGCGCGCAGCTGTCCCTCCAGCGCGTGGGCGACCCGGCGCAGCGCCTCGTCGCCTGCCTGGTGGCCAAGCTCGTCGTTGATCTCCTTGAACCCGTCGAGATCGAGGACGATGAGCGAGAACGGCTGGCCGTGACGCCGGGCGCGCGCGGCCTCGCTCTCCAGCGAGCGCCAGAAGCGCCGGTAGTTGCCGATTCCCGTCAGCGCGTCGGACTCGGCGATGCGCATCGCCTCGGCCTCGCGGATGGCGAGAGTTCGCCGCTCCCGCGCCATCGACGAGACCACCAGGTGGGTGACCCACACGATCACGAGCGCGGGGAGCAGCGCCGGGATCGCCACTCCGGCGAACCAGGAGGCCTCGTCGCGGTCGTACACGAGGGGCGCGAGGAAGGCCGCGGTGGTGAGCGCCATCGCCGCCAGGACGCGGCCGCGGGGCTGGAAGGCGGCGGCGTGCAGGGCGGCGAGGAAGAAGTACGGCGCGTAGGCGCTGTGCGCGCCGTCCGTGATCGCGACGAACACCCCGACGACCGCGACCGCGAGCAGGTCGCCGGCGAACACGAGCCGCAGCGAGTCGCGACCCGTGCCTTCCAGCCAGATGAGGGCCAGCGCGACCGCGAGGGTGAGCGCGGCCAGCCCGCCGATCGCGACGCGGGCACCCGGGTCCTCCTCGAGAGCGCAGGCGACGCCCAGCAGCGCCGCGCCCAGTCCGTAGAGCGCTGCCGCCGACCGCATGGCCAAGCGGACATTCAAGGGTCTCATTCCCGCCCTCCTTGGCGAGTCTGGAGCCGTTCGCTCCACGTATGGTTGCACGCCTGCCTAGGCCCTTGGGCGAGCTGCCGGGCCTTACCCATTCCTCATCATCCGTGACTGCAACAAACCCTGAACACATCAAGAATCACGCCATTTTGCATGTTCTGGTCGGCGCGTTCGGCGACCCGGGGCACGCCTTTCCGGCCATCGCGCTGGGCGCGGCGCTGACCGCGCGGGGTCACAGGGTGACCTTAGAGACGTGGTCGCGCTGGCGCGAGCCCGTCGAGGCCGCGGGGATGGCCTTCGCCGCGGCGCCCGAATACCCCGTGTTCCCCACGCGGTCGCGGCCGCTGCGGCCGTACGAGGCGGTGGTCCGCGCGACGGCGGAAACGCGTCCGCTGGTCGCGGCGACGCAGCCCGACGTGGTGGTGGCCGACATCCTCACGCTCGCCCCGGCGCTGGCCGCCGAGCTGGAGGGCGTGCCGGCCGCGACGCTCGTGCCGCACGTCTTCCCCCCGGCGGAACCCGGCTTTCCCCCCTACTCGTTCGGCGCGCGCCTCCCGCGCACCGCGGCCGGACGGGCGGCGTGGCGGCTGCTGGACCGGCCGGTGGAGGGCGGCGTGCGCCGCGGGCGCTCCGAGCTCAACGAGACCCGGTCGCGGCTGGGCCTGCCGCCGCTCACCCACCTCCACGGGGGGATCAGTCGGAAGCTGGCCCTGGTGGCGACCTTCCCCCAGCTCGAATATCCGCGCGAGTGGCCCGAGTGGGCGCACGTCGTCGGGCCCTTGATGTGGGAGCCGCCGTTCGGCGAAGTCGAGCTGCCGCCCGGCGACGACCCGCTCGTGCTGGTGGCGCCGTCGACCTCCCAGGACCCCTCGCAGCGGCTGCTGCGCGCCGCCCTGCCGGGCCTGGCCGACGCGCCGGTTCGGGTATTGGCGACGACCAACCGCCGGCCCCTCCCCTCTCCGGTCGACGTCCCGGGAAACGCGCGCCTCGTCGACTGGGTCTCCTATTCGCGCACGATGCCGCGCTGCGACGTCGTCCTCTGCCACGCCGGCCACGGGACGGTCGTCCGGGCGCTGGCGAGCGGCTGCTCGGTCGTCGCCGTGCCCGCGGCCGGCGACATGTTCGAGAACGCCGCCCGCCTCGACTGGGCCGGCCTCGGCGTGCGCCTTCCCAACCGCCTGTGCACGCCGCGCGCCGTGCGCCTCGCCGTCGAGCGCTGCCTGGCCGACGCGGCCCTGCGCTCCCGCGTCCGCGACGTCGCGGCCTGGGCCGCCCGCCACGACCCGGCCACCCGCGCTGCGGAGCTCGTGGAGGATCTCGCCACGCGGACCGGCGGACTGCACACCGCGGCAGGCGGCGTCTAAGGTAATGAGCACCAGTCCGAGGTAGCGCGATCGGCAGACGGTCCGGGGTAGCTCAATCGGCAGAGCATTCGGCTGTTAACCGAAGGGTTGTGGGTTCGAGTCCCACCCCCGGAGCTCTTCAGGGCCCGCCCGACGGGCGGGCCCTTCACTTAGGTCGGAGCCTCCGCCGGCCCCGGGTGCACCGGCGGGTCGGCGTGGAGGCGCCTGGATCTCCTTGCGGTACTGCCAGTACTCGTGCAGGCCGATCTGCAGCGTGGCGGCGACGGGGATTGCCAGCAGGGCGCCGGCGATCCCGAACAGCGTGCTGCCGAACAGGACGGCCACGAGGACGACGAAGGGCTGGACGTTGACCGCCCGGCTCTGGATGCGCGGCTGGATGATCGTGTTCTCCACCTGCTGGTAGACGATCGCCCAGACGGTCCAGATGATCGTGTCCACCGGGAAGTCGGCGAACACCGTCACGATGCCGACGAGCACGGCGGCGATGGTCGCGCCGACGAGCGGGATCAGGTCGAAGAAGAACACCACCACCGCCAGGGCGGCCGCGAACGGAACCCCCAGGATCTTCAGGACGATGAACGTCGTGACGCCGGCGATCGTCGCCTGTAACAGCATCCCGGCGACGTAGGAGCCCACGGCAGTGGCGCTGCGGTCGAGCGCCCGGCGCAGCCGGGCCTCGCTGTCCGGCGCTTGGAGGGCCAGGAACGCCTCCACCCACTCTCTCCCCCGGCTCACCATGAAGATCGACAGGATGAGGATCGTCACCGCGGCGAAGATCCCGCTGACCAGCCCCGAGCCGAGGTCCGCCAGCGTCCCGGCCGCGCCGCCGAGCTTGCTCGGAAGCTTGTCGGCCTGCTGCTTGAGCTTGTCGGTGATCTCGTAGTCGTCGTTGATCTTCCGCAGCTTCTCGTTCTTGTTGACGTAGTCCTGGACGTCGTTGACGTACCCGGGCACGTTGTCGGCCAGGTCGTTGACGGCCCGCACGATCGACGGCACGAGGATCGCCCCCAGCGCGATGGGGATCATGAACAGGATGAGGTAGGCGATCGCGATGGCCAGGCCGCGGCGCATGTGGCGTTGCAGGAGGTTGACCGGGCCCGACATCGCCACGGCGAGGAACCCGGCGATCACCAGCCAGCCGATCGGCTTGCGCAACAGGTACATCACGTAGACCGCCACGACGGCGGCGACCACGATGACGACCGTCCGGACGACCACGCGCGTCAGGTTGTCGGCCACGCACGGGATCGTGCCGCCCGCTCCGGACGGCACCGCGCCGCGCTCAGCGGCCGGCCATCACGCTGTCGATCTCTCGCTGCAGGGTCTTCTTCTGCGCCGCGAGGTCCGAGACCTCGGCCCGCCCGTCGGCCGTCGCCGCGAGGATCTCCCGCTCGAGCCGCGCCTTCTCCAGCTGGAGCGTCTCGAGACGCAGCGTGTCCGGATCGGCCGGCTCCCCGGCCGCGCGCAGCACGAGCTCGGTCACGAGCGACGCGAGATCGGGATCGTCGGGCGGGAAGGTCGTCGGTCGGGTTCGTGATGTGGTCGCGCAGGTGCTCGGCCGCACGACGCACGACCGCGCTCGTGAAGTAGGTGGCCGGATCCATCCCGCGCAGCGCCTCGCGTCCCTTCTCGGGCAGCGCGACGCACAGGGAGAGGAACGCGCGCTCGGACTGCTCGCGGCGGTCCAGCGGGATCCGGCTCGGCGCCGGCGCCTCGCCCGACTCCCGTCGGACGGGGGACCGTCAGCAGCCCCGCGAGCTGCTCCGAGAGCCCGAGTCGCGACGCGGCCATCCGGACGAGGTCCTCGCGCTCGGGCGACGGCGGCAGCGCCCCGAGCACGGCGCGAAGCGCCTCGTAGGCGCGGTTGCGGCCCTCGGTGCCGTCGAGGTCGGCGGTGGCGAACACCCGCTGCACGCGGAACGTGGCCAGCGGCACCGCGCCGTCGATCCGCGCGCGCATCGCGTCCACCCCCTCCTCCGCCAGCAGCTCCGCCGGGTCGCTGGACCCGGGCAGGACGACGACGTCGAGGCGCAGGTCACGCGCCGCCGCGAGCTCGGCCGCCCGCAGCATCGCCGCCTGGCCCGACGCGTCGGCGTCCAGCGCGATGTGCAGGACGCCGCCGGGACCGACGAGGCGGGCGACCTCGCCGACCTGCCGCTCGGTCAGCGCCGTGCCCATCATCCCGACCGCGTTGTCGATCCCCGCCTGGTGCAGGGCGAGGACGTCCGTGTAGCCCTCGACCAGCACGACCTCCTGCGCCCGCGCCGTCGCCGACCGCGCGATGTCGCCGCCGAACAGCTGCTGGCCCTTGTGGAACAGCTCGCCCTCCGGGGAGTTCAGGTACTTGGGTCGCTGGTCGTCGCGCAGGCCTCGGCCCGCGAACCCGAGGACCCGCCCGCGCAGGTCGCACAGCGGGAACGTCAGGCGCCCGCGGAACGGGTCGTAGATGCCGCCGCGCTGGCGTCCGCGCTTCGCCAGCCCGGCCGCCAGGAGCTCCTCCTCGGAGTAGCCCCCGACGCCGCCAGCGCTTGACCATGTGGTCCCACGGCTTCGGCGCGTAGCCGACGCGAAAGCGCCGCAGCGTCTCCTCGGCAAGGCCCCGTCCCGCGAGATACGCGCGAGCGTCGCCCGCCTCGGCGGACTCCCACAGGTACCGCGCGTAGTACGCCGCCGTGCGCTCGAGCAGGGCGATCAGCCGCTCGCGGCGCTCGCGGCGCGCCGCGGCCTGCGGATCCTCCTGCTCGCGCTCGAGCTCGATCCCGTAGCGGTCGGCCAGCAGCTCCATCGCGCCCCCGAAGTCGAGCCCCTCGGTCTCCTGCACGAACGTGAACACGTCGCCTCCGGCCCCGCAGCCGAAGCAGTGGTAGACCTTCTTCACGGGATCGATCCCGAACGACGGGGTGCGCTCCTCGTGGAACGGGCACAGGCCCTCGTAGCGATTGGCGCCGGCCCGCCGCAGCTCGGTGCGCGCCGACACGAGGTCGATCATGTCGACCGCGTCGCGCACGCGCTCCTTGGAGTCGGGCGTGTAGCGAGCCATCAGGCGAACGACCGCGGGACGGCCAGCGCCTCGAACTCGCGGATGCTGAAACGGTCGGTCATCCCGGCGATCCGGTCGGTCACCCGCTCGGGAACGGTCGCGCCCTCCACCCCGGCCGGCGGGTGCTCGACGTAGTGGTCGAACAGCGCGCGCAGGATCGTGTCGATGCGCGCGTGCTCGCGCCGCGCCTCCTCCCCCATGTAGACGCGCTCGAACATGAACGCCCGCAGGCCCGCCATGGCATCCCCGACCTCCTCGCCCTGGACGATCTCGCCGGCTCGAGAGGAGTGCTCGACGAGGTCGTGGACGAGCGTGTCGATGCGCCGCGAGCCGCTGTCGCCGAGCACCTCGATCTCGCGCGCCGGCAGGTCGGCCGGCGCGATCACGCCCGCGCGCAGGGCGTCGTCGATGTCGTGGTTGATGTAGGCGATGCGATCGACGAGGCGCACGATCGCGCCCTCGAGGGTCGCCGGCTCGGGGGCGCGGCTCGAGTGGCGGGCGATCCCGTCGCGCACCGCTTCGTTGAGGTTGAGGCGCTCGATCACGTCCACCACCCGCAGCGAGTGCTCGTAGTGGCGGAAGCCGGTCCCGAAGCGCTCGCTCAGGCACGCGTCCAGCGCCGCCTCGCCGATGTGGCCGAACGGCGGGTGGCCGAGGTCGTGGCCCAGCCCGATCGCCTCGGCCAGGTCCTCGTTCAGGCGCAGCGCCCGCGCCACGGTTCGCGAGACCTGCGTGACCTCGAGGGTGTGGGTGAGCCGGGTGCGGTAGTGATCGCCCTGGGGGGCGACGAACACCTGCGTCTTGTGCTTGAGGCGCCGGAAGGCCTTGGAGTGGACGATCCGGTCGCGATCGCGCTGGAAGGGGGTGCGCAGCGAGCAGTCCTCCTCCGGACGCTCGCGGATCGCCGGGTAGGAGCGGGTGGCCAGGTCGGACAGGTGCTCGTCCTCCCACGCCCGAATCCGGGGCTCGAATTCCGCGGCCACGGAGGCCGTATGGGTGATTCCTTCCACACGCCGATTGTCGCAGCGTGCACGGACCGGCTGACGGCCCGTGTCAGACCCGTGCGCGGTATGTGGGCGAACCTGCGACGTCCGCGCGCGTGCGGAGCAGGGCGCCGACCGTCGCCACGTACAGATCGTGGCCGTCCTCGCCGCCGAAGGCGACGCTGGCGACGAAGTCCGCGGGCACGTCCATCACCTCGACGAGCGCCCCGTCCGGGGCGTAGCGCCCGATCGCCCCGCCCTGGCCCAGGGCGACCCACAGGCCGCCCTCGGCGTCCAGCGCCAGGCCGTCGCACGACGCCCCGTCGGGCGCGCGGGCATGCACACGCGCCTCGCTCCCGCCGTCCCACGCGAGCACGCACGCCTCCTGGTAGTCGCTGACGTACACCGTCGTCCCGTCGGGCGAGAGGCCGATCCCGTTGGGCCACGTCACGCCGCCGAACAGCTCCTCGGCCTCGCCGTCCCGCCGCAGCCGCCACACCGATCCCGGCACGGGATCCTCGCCCCGGAACGGGTGGTAGCGCAGCGCGCCCGCCAGCACGCCGCCCTCCACGTCGGCCTCGATGTCGTTGAAGCCCGTCACTCCCGCGACGGAGAGCAGCTCGCGCGAGCCGCCGTCGCGCAGATGCGCCAGACGGCGGCCGGAGGCCACCACTCCGCCGTCCTCGTGCAGTACCAGGCCGCCGACGCCCCGGCGCAGCGGGTCGATCGTCTCGACCTCCCCCGCCTCCGTCCGGCGGTACACGCCGCCGCCGAGGGCGTCGCTGAACCAGACGCTTCCGTCGCGCTCGTCCCAGCGAGGCCCCTCGACGAGCCCGAGACCGTCGGTGAGAGTCTCCATCAGGCCCGGACGGCGGCCTGCGCCGCGGCCACCCGCGCGACCGGGACCCGGAACGGCGAGCAGGAGACGTAATCCAGTCCCGAGGCGGCGAAGAAGGCGATCGAGTCGGGGTCGCCGCCGTGCTCGCCGCAGATGCCGAGCTTGAGGTCGGGCTTGGTCTGGCGCCCCAGCCACGCCCCCATGCGCACGAGCTGGCCCACGCCGGGCTCGTCGAGCGTCTCGAAGGGAGAGCGGTCGAGGATCTTCATGTCGATGTAGCGCCCGAGGATGCGCTTCTCGATGTCGTCGCGCGAGAACCCGAGCGTCGTCTGGGTGAGGTCGTTGGTGCCGAAGGAGAAGAAGTCGGCGTGGTGAGCGATCCGGTCGGCCAGCGTGCAGGCGCGCGGGAGCTCGATCATCGTGCCCACGGTGTAGTCCTCGCCGGCGCGCATGCCCTCCTTCCCGGCGGCCTCCTCGACCATGTCGCGCACGAGCTCGAGCTCGAGCTCGTAGTCGACGAGCGGGATCATCACCTCGACGCGGGGCGGCGTGCCCGTCCGCTCCCGGACCGCTCGGGCGGCGCGCATGACCGCCACGACCTGCTCGCGGTAGATGTCGGGCTCGAGGATCCCCACCCGGACCCCGCGCGTCCCCAGCATGGGATTGGCCTCCTCGAGCTTGCGCACGCGCTCGAGCGTGTGCTCGAGCTCCGCGAGGTCGTCGGTGCGCTCGATCCGGGCCCGCTCCACCTGTGCGGTCACGTCGTGGACGCCGGGGAGGAACTCGTGCAGCGGCGGATCGAGCAGGCGGATCGTCACCGGCAGGTCCTCCATCGCCTCGAAGATCCCCTCGAAGTGCTCCTGCTGGAGGCGGCCGAACTCCTCCAGCGCCGCCGCGCGGCGCTCGTCGGAGTCGGCGAGGATCAGCCGCTCCATCGTCGGCTGGTGCTCGCCGAGGAAGATGTGCTCGGTCCGGCACAGCCCGATGCCCTCGGCCCCGAACCGGCGCGCGTCCTCGGCCGCCTCGGGGGTGTCGGCGTTGGCCCGCACGCCCAGTGTGCCTCAGGTCGTCGGCCCACGAGAGCACCGTGCGGAACGCGTCCGACATCTGGGGCTTGATGAGCGGGACGTCGTCGACGGTGATGGCGCCCGTGGTGCCGTTGATGGCGATGAGGTCGCCCTCGCCGAGCGTTCGGCCGTTCACGCTCACGGTGCGCGCGCCGAGGTCGATGTCGAGCTCGGACGCGCCGCACACGCACGGCCGGCCCATGCCGCGGGCCACCAGCGCGGCGTGGGACGCCTTTCCGCCCTCGCTGGTGAGGATGCCCCGGGCGGCGTGGAACCCGGCCACGTCGTCGGCCTCGGTGAACGGGCGCACGAGGATGACGTCGCGCTTTTCCTGCTCGGCCGCCACGGCCTCGTCGGCGGTGAACACGATCGCGCCCTTGGCCGCGCCGGGCGAGGCGGCCACGCCCCGGGCGAGCACGTCGTAGTCGACCTCGGGGTCGAACGTCGGGTGAAGCAGCGCGTCGAGCGTGTCCGCGTCGATCGTGAGGATCGCCTCCTCGCGAGTCAGCAGGCCCTCGTCCACGGCGTCGACGGCGAAGCGCACGGCGGCCTGGGCGGGACGCTTGGCGCTGCGCGTCTGGAGCAGGTACAGGCGCTTCTCCTCGACGGTGAACTCGGTGTCCTGCATGTCCTTGTAGTGGCGCTCGAGCGTGCGCAGGATGTCCATCAGCTCCGCGTGCGCGTCGGGCATGACCTCGGCCAGCTCGTCGATGTCGCGCGTGTTGCGCACGCCGCTCACCACATCCTCGCCCTGGGCGTTGACGAGGAAGTCGCCGCTGGGCGCGGGCTCCCCCGTGACCTCGTCGCGGCTGAAGGCGACGCCCGAGCCCGACGTCTCCCCCTTGTTGCCGAACACCATCTGCTGGACGTTCACGGCGGTTCCCCACTCGTCGGGGATGCGGTTGATGCGCCGGTAGGAGACGGCCCGGTCGCCCAACCAGGAGTCGAACACGGCGCGGATCGCCAGGCGCAGCTGCTCGGCCGGGTCCTCGGGGAAGTCCTCGCCCGTCTCGTCTCGGTAGATGGTCGAGAAGTTCGACGTCAGCTCGCGCAGGGCGTCGACCTCCAGCTCGGTGTCCAGGTCGACGCCGCGCTCCCCCTTCATCCGGGTGATCTCGTCCTCGTAGCGCTCCCCCGGGATCCCACGCACGACGTTGCCGAACATCTGCACGAAGCGCCGGAAGGAGTCCCACGCAAACCGCTCGTTCCCCGTCGCCCGGGCCAGGCCCTCCACGGAGCGCTCGTTGAGCCCGAGGTTCAGCACCGTGTCGAGCATGCCCGGCATCGACTCGCGTGCCCCGCTTCGCACCG
Organism: uncultured Actinomycetes bacterium; assembly: GCA_963842605.1. GTDB lineage: Bacteria > Actinomycetota > Thermoleophilia > Solirubrobacterales > Solirubrobacteraceae > AC-38. Next base: position 369,905 of record CAWJGV010000003.1, on the reverse strand, counting down.
ACACGAGCAGCGGGTCGTCGGGATCGCCGAGCCGCTTGCCGACGTGCTCCTCGAGGCGCGCCAGCGCATCGGCCACCTGCTCGTCGAGCCCTTCGGGCTCCACGCCGCCGCGCATGTAGGCGACGCACGCCTCGGTGGTGATCGTGAAGCCGGCGGGGACGCGGTCGGGGCCCAGGACGCGCGTCATCTCGGCGAGGTTGGCCCCCTTGCCCCCGAGGAGTTCGCGCTGCTCGGCCGACCCCTCGGAGAAGTCGTAGACGTACTTCGTGGCTACCGCGGCGGGCGCATCCTCCACCGATGAGATTCTAGGCCGCGGGGCGCAACCGCACGTGCGCGTGGTGCTCGGCCGTTTCGACGATCGCCCGCTCGGCCTGGCGCAGAGCGCTCGGGGAGGCGGCGGGCGACTGGGCCAGCGGCGAGCCGAGCGCGGTCACGAGGAAGGCATGCGCCTCGGCGTCGAGAGGGAAGGCCGAGGCCTCGCACGCCGCGCACACCACGCCGCCGGCCGCCCCGGAGAAGCCGACGAGACCATCGCGCTCTCCGCACGAGGCGCAGCCGTCGAGCTGGGGCACGAGCCCGGCGGCGAGCAGGAGCTTGAGACGGAAGGCCAGCTGGTTCGCGCGCCCCGCCCGGGCGGGGTCGGCGTCGAGCAGGGCGAGCTGGTTGCAGAGCAGGTGGAAGACCTCGGGATGCGGGTCGCCGGTCTCGAACAGCCGCGCCACGGCATCGCACGCCCGCGCGGCCGCGTCGAGCGTGGCGCGTCCCTCGCGCAGCCGTGGATAGGCGGACACCGTCTCGGCGGCCGTGACCGTCAGCAGGTCGCCGCGACCCTCGTGCAGGACGAGCCGCAGGTGGAAGAATGGCTCCAGGCGCCCGCCGAAGCGCGAGAGGGACTTGCGAACGCCCTTGGCGATCGCCCCGACGCGGCCGCGGTACGGCGTGTAGAGGTGCAGCACCCGGTCGGCCTCGCTGTAGCGGATCGAGCGCAGGACGACGGCCTCGGCCTTTACCGTTCCCGGCACGCGTAACCTTTCGTCCGCCTAGCTATACTAAATGAAGTAATGAAGAAGGTCACCGTCTACACGACCGATCCGTGCCGTCGCTGCGGCAACGCCAAGGCGATCCTCGACCGCCATGGTGCGGAGTACGAGGAGGTCAATCTCGCAAAGGACCCGGTCGGACGGGCCGAGCTGTCCCGCAAGACGGGCCTCACGACCTTCCCCCAGATCGTCATCGAGGACGTGACGATCGGCGGCCTCGACGACCTCCGCGTGGCGGACGACAGCGGGAAGCTCTCCGAGATCCTCGCCGCCTGAGGCCCTGAGGCTCGATCAGGCGCGCCGACGCCGCGGGACCGGCTGGCAGCGGACGCACACGTAGGTGCCGCGGCCCCCGACGAAGAGCTTGCGGATCGTCGTGCCGCAGCGCGGGCACGGGTCGCCCTCGTGGAGGTGCACGAGGAACTCGTCCTGGAACGAGCCCTGCACGCCGTCGGGGTCGCGGTAGTCGTCGATCGACGCCCCGGCGGCGTCGATGCCCGCTCGCAGGGTCTCGAGCACCGCGCCGTGCAGCGCCTCCCACTGCCCGGGCTTCAGCCGCCGCGCCTCGCGCAACGGGTGGATCTGCGCGCGGAACAGGGCCTCGTCGGCGTAGATGTTCCCCACGCCGGCCACCCGCTTCTGGTCGAGCAGGAACGCCTTGATCGGGGCGCGCGAGGTCGAGCCCAGCGCGCGCAGGTAGGACGGTGTGAAGGCATCGGAGAACGGCTCGACCCCCAGGCGGGCGACGAAGAACGCGTCGAGCGCCGGGCGCCCCACCGAGACCTCTCCCGTACCGAAGCGGCGCGGGTCGTCGTAGACGAGACGGTGGCCGTCGTCGAGCCCGATCCGGACGCGAACGTGGCCGGGCTCGACCTCCGGGTCGTAGAGCACCGCGCCGGTCATGCGCAGGTGCTGCGCCAGGAACACGTCGTCGTCGAGCTCCCAGAGCAGGTACTTCCCCCGGCGCGACAGGCGCTCGACCCGCCGGCCGCTCAGCGCGTCCTGCACCTCGCCGGGCGGCCGCGGGCGGGTCCAGCGCGGGTCGAGCACGTCCACGCGCTCGAACGTGCGCCCCTCGACGCGCGGCGCCAGACGCCGGCGGATCGTCTCGACTTCGGGAAGCTCGGGCACTCCTCAGAAGCTAGACGAACGCCCGCCCCGGCAGCGCGGGCGCGTCGCGGCCGGTCAGCCAGCGCAGGCACGAAGCGCCCACGTCGGCCAGCGCGCCGTCGTGGCGGCGGCCGTCGTGGCCCTCGAAGGCGGCGAGCAGCGGGACGTATTCGCGCGTGTGATCGGTCCCGGGGGTGGTGACGTCGCACCCGTGGTCCGCGGTGAGGACGAGCAGGTCGCCCGGGCGGAGCAGGTCGAGCCACACGCCCGCGGCGGCGTCGATCTCGCGCAGCGCGCCATGGAACCCCTCGACGTCCTTGCGGTGGCCGTAGACCTGGTCGGTCTCGACGAGGTTGACGAACACCAGCCCGGAGTCGAGATCGCGCAGGAGCGCGGTCGTCGCGTCGATGGCCACCGCGTTGACCGGTCCCGGGTGGGTGTGGTCGAGCCCAACGCCGGCGAACAGGTTCGCCACCTTTCCCACGCCGTGCACGGGAACGTCCGCTTCCTGGACCTCCTGCAGGTAGCTGCGCCCCGGCGGAGCGACGGAGAAGTCGCGACGCCCGTGCGTGCGGGTGAAGCCTCCCGGCACGCCCTCGAACGGCCGGGCGATCACCCGGCCCACGGCGTCGTCCCCGGACATCACCGCGCGGACCGCGGCGCACGCGTCGTAGAGCTCGTCCGGCGGCACCACTTCGACGTGAGCGGCGATCTGGAGCACCGAGTCGACTGACGTGTAGACGATGAGGTCTCCCGTCTCGAGGTGGCGCTCGCCCCAGTCGACGATCGCCTCCACGCCGTTGGCGGCGGCATTGCACAGGACGCCGCGGCCCGTGGCCGATTCGATCCGCTCGACGATCGCCGGAGGGAATCCGTCCGGGTAGGCCGGCAGCGGCGCCGGCGCGACCACCCCCATGAGCTCCCAGTGGCCCGTCGTGGAGTCCTTGCCGGGGCCGAGCGGGCGCAGGCGCCCGTGGAGCACCGGATCGGCGGCGGGCGCGACGCCCGCCAGCGCCAGGACCGACCCGAGCCCCATTCGCCCCAGCGTCGGGAGGTCGAGTCCGCCGGCCGCCTCCGCGAGGTGTCCCAGCGTGTCGGCGCCCGCGTCGCCGTAGTCGGCGGCGTCCGGTGTCGCGCCGGCCCCGCACGCGTCGAGGACGACGACGAAGGCCCGCCGGGTCACGAGCGGCGCGCGAGCGGCTTCGTCACGCGCAGCGAGCGCAGGAGGGGGACGAACGCCGCCCGGTCGACCCGAGCGAACTCCGCGGCCGGGGCGTAGGCGTCCACCACCAGCTCGGCGCCGTGGGCGTACAGATGGGTCGAGCGGACCTTGCGGCGCACGAGCCCGATCTTCTCGTTCGCCAGGACCTCGACGGCCGGGATGCCGTCGAGCCGCAGCCCGCGCGCCGACAGTACCCGCAGCGTCCGGTCGCGTCCGCGCGCCGCGGCGACGAGGGCCTTGCGCGCCCGGACGAGATCGCCGTCGGACCTCGGCAGGCGCTCGACGCGCCGGTAGCGCCACAGCGTCACGATCGCCCGCCCTGAGCTGACCGACGCCAGCTGAGGTGGACGGCCCCCGGAGAGACTCCAGTTGCCCGGGCGCGTGAAGGTAACGCCGTAGCGGACCAGCCGCTCGGTCCGCTTGCCCGAGGGCGACGAGGCTTGGGGGACGCGCGGGGCCTCCTGGCGCTCGTTCCCGCAGCCCGCAGCGCACGCGGCCAGGGCAAGGGCGATCGAGGATGCGGCGAGTCGGCGGCGGCCCACGGCCGCCGATTCTTTCAGTCGCCGGTGGGAGGCCGCGCGGAGCCGCGGCGCGCGGCGCGCGGATGGGACTCGAAGTAGACGTCCTTCAGCCGCCCCGCCGAGAGGTGGGTGTAGATCTGCGTCGTCGCGATGTCGGCGTGGCCGAGCATCTCCTGGACGGAGCGCAGGTCGCAGCCGCCGGCGAGCAGGTGCGTGGCGAACGTGTGACGCAGCGTGTGCGGGCTCATCCGGTCGGCCAGGCCGGCCGTGCGGGCGTGGCGCTGGACGATCTTGTACAGGCCCTGGCGCGTCAGGCCGCTCCCGCGGTGGTTGACGAACAGACGCGTCTCGGCCCGGTCGCCCACGAGCCTCGGGCGGCCCCGGGTCAAATACACCCGCAGCGCGGCGACCGCCTGGCGGCCGACCGGCACGAGCCGCTCCTTCGATCCCTTGCCGCGGGCGCGCAGAACACCCGCGTCCAGGTCGACGTCGGTCACGTCGAGGTCGACCGCCTCCGAGGCGCGCAGCCCGCACGCGTACATCAACTCGAGCAGCGCGCGATCGCGCAGCGCCGCGGGCTCGGTGCCCGCGGGAGCGCCCAGCAGCTTCTGCACCTCGCCCCGGGTCAGGACGTGCGGCAGGCGCTGCGAACGCTTGGGCGCGCGCAGGTCGGCGGTCGGGTCGCGCTCGATCGCCTCCTCCCGGCGCAGGTGACGGTAGAACGAGCGCAGGCACGCGACCTTGCGCTGGACGGTCGCCGGCGCGACCGGCGGCCGGTCGGGCCCGCCGCTGGCCAGCTGGGTCACGAACTTGTTGAGGTGGCGACGCTGCACCGCGAGCGCGGTGACGCCCTCGCGGTCGAGGAACGCCCCGAACTGCACGAGGTCCGACCGGTAGGCCTCGAGGGTGTTGCGCGACAGCCCGCGCTCGAGATCGAGGTACGCCAGGAAGTCGAGCATGAGCTCGTTGAACGGCCGCGTGGCGGGATGGCTGGCAGCGGTGGCCACGAACGACGGATTCGCCTCGCGCCGCGAGCCTCCTTGACACTGCAAGGCGGCGTTCAGCCGATCCGCCTTTTGTTCGATCCCGGCTTTTCGAAGGCGGTCAACGCGCCTATTTTCGATTTACTCTTGACAAATAGGCCCGGACCGGCAGAGAATCGGGCTCGTGGAGGGAGAAGAGTCCGGGTCGCTGGGCTCCCTGCGTGAGCTCAATCGTGCACGCGTCGTGACCGCACTGCGTGAGCTGGGCGTGGCCAGCCGCGCCGACGTCGCACGCCGCACGGGCCTGTCGCGCTCGACGGTCTCGACGATCGTCGGGCACCTCGTCGACGATGGGCTCGTCGTCAACCACGAGACTGACGCCCCCCCGCCGACGAACCTGGGCGCCGGCCGGCCGCCGACGTTGCTGACGCTCACCCCCTCGGCGGGCGCGGCGGTGGGAATCGACTTCGGCAAGCGCCATCTCGCGGTCGCCGTGGCCGACCTATCACACGCCATCCTGGGCGAGACATGGCGGGAGATGGAGGACGACTATCCCGCGGCCCGGGGCCTGGACGCCGCCGCCGAGCTCGTGCGCAAGCTGTTGCGCCAGGCCCACGTTTCCCGCGAGCGCGTGCTCGGCGTGGGCCTCGGTCTACCCGGACCGATCCACTCGGTGACCGGCACGGTCGGCTCTGCGTCCATCCTCCCCGGCTGGGTGGGCGTCCGAGCCAGCGACGAGATGCAGGCGCGCCTCTCGCCTGCCTGTCCACGTCGAGAACGACGCCAACCTCGGCGCGCTCGCCGAGCTGACGTGGGGCGCCGGACGGGAGTGCGCGCACCTCGTCTACCTCAAGGTGTCCAACGGCATCGGGGCGGGGCTGATCGTGGCCGGGCGCCTATTCCGCGGCGCCGGCGGCACGGCCGGCGAGATCGGGCACACGATCCTCGACGAGACGGGCGACATCTGCCGCTGCGGCAACCGCGGCTGCCTGGAGACCTACGCCGCCGGGCCGGCGATCGTCGAGCTGCTCCGCCGCAGCCTCGGCGAGGACCTCACGCTCGAGACAGTCCTCGCCCGCGCCGCGGAGGGCGAGGCGGGCTGCCGGCGCGCCATCGCCGACGCCGGGCGCCACGTCGGTACCGCCGCGGCGAACCTCTGCAACGTCCTCAACCCCCAGCGCATCGTGGTCGGCGGCAGCATCGGCACGGCCGGGGACGTCCTGCTCGAGCCGATGCGCGAGGCGGTGGCGCGCTACGCCATCCACACCGCGGCCGCGGACGTGGAGATCGTCCCCAGCGAGCTGGGCGACCGGGCCGAGCTGCTCGGCGCTCTGGCCCTCGTGCTGCACGGCGCGGACCCAATTGCCACCCCGATCCGGGCGGTGGAGGCACGAGCACGTTGACAACCGGCTTCCAAAGGAGATATCAGTGACCACACCCCACCAGGAGGGACACATGTCCAGGAGGAACGCGCGACGGGTCACACTCGTCGTTGTCACCGGGCTCATGCTCGGTCTGGTCGTTGCCGCGTGCGGCAGCGACGACGGAGGCGGTGGAGGCGGAGGCGGCAAGATCGCGTTCCTCCTCCCGGAGTCGAAGACCGCGCGGTACGAGTCTCAGGACCGCCCGCTCTTCGAGAAGAAGGTCAAGGCGCTCTGCGGTGACTGCGAGATCATCTACAGCAACGCCGACCAGGACGCGGCCAAGCAGCAGCAGCAGGCCGAGGCCGCGCTGACCAAGGGCGCCAAGGTGCTCGTGCTCGACCCGGTGGACGCCGCGTCGGCGGGCGCGATCGTCGCGCGGGCCCAGCAGTCGAAGGTGCCGGTCATCAGCTATGACCGTCTGATCACGGACGCGCCCATCGACTACTACGTCCAGTTCGACAGCCGCAAGGTCGGCAAGCTCCAGGGCGACAGCCTCGTCGGCGCGCTCAAGAAGAACGGCAAGCGCGAACGGGCCGATCGTGATGATCAACGGCGCGCCCACCGACAACAACGCCAAGCTGTTCAAGAGTGGCGCCACGACCGTTCTCACGAGCAGCGGCGTGAAGATCGGCAAGCAGTACGACACGCCGGACTGGAGCCCCGACAAGGCCCAGCAGGAGATGGAGCAGGCGATCACCGCCCTGGGCCAGACCGGATTCAACGGTGTCCTAGCGGCCAATGACGGGACCGCCGGCGGCGCCATCGCGGCCATGAAGGGCGCCGGCATCAAGCCGAGCACTCGGCCGACGACGGGCCAGGACGCGGAGCTGCCCGCGATCCAGCGCATCCTGGTCGGCGACCAGTTCATGACGGTCTACAAGCCGATCAAGCCGCTCGCCGACAACGCGGCGGAGATCGCCGTGAAGATCGCCAAGGGCGAGGACGTTCCGGCGAGCCTCACCCCCGACAAGGAGAACAACGGCAACAAGGACGTCCCGACGTCAACCCACGACATCGTCGCGGTGACCAAGGACAACGTCAACGACACCGTCATCAAGGACGGGTACTGGACAGCGAACCAGGTCTGCACCGCCGCATACGCGGCGGCCTGCAAGGCCGCAGGCATCCAGTAGAGCGATGGTCCCGGCCCGGCGGCGCCCGAGGGCGCCGCCGGCCACCGGGCCACGGAGGAGAAAGGACACGCGCATGAGCTCTGAGAACGGCAGCCTGCTTGCCCTCCAGGGGGTGAGCAAGAGGTTCGGACCCGTCGAGGCGCTCAGCGACGTGGACTTCGAGGTCCACGCCGGCGAGGTGGTCGCGCTGGTCGGCGACAACGGCGCCGGTAAGTCGACCCTGGTCAAGGCGATCGCCGGCATCCACCAGATCGATGACGGTCAGATTCTCTTCCGGGGCGAGCCGGTCAAGATCACCTCGCCGCCCGACGCGACGAAGCTGGGGATCGCGACCGTCTACCAGGACCTCGCCCTGTGCGACAACCTCGACGTGGTCGAGAACCTCTTCCTCGGCCGCGAGGAGCTCGACGACGGCGTCGGCCGGGTCCTCCGCGAGCTCGACGAGATCGACATGGAGAAGCGGTCTCATGAACTGCTCGAGAACTTGGCGGTGACGATCACCGACGTGCGCAACGAGGTGGGCACGATGTCCGGCGGTCAGCGCCAGCAGGTGGCGATCGCCCGCTCCCTGCTCGGCGAGCCGGAGGTCGTGATGCTCGACGAGCCGACGGCGGCGCTCGGCGTGCGCCAGACGGCGATGGTCCTCTCGCTGGTCAAGCGGCTGCGCGAGCGCGGCCTCGGCGTGGTGGTCATCAGCCACAACCTCGTGGACGTCTTCGAGGTGGCCGACCGCATCTACGTGCTGCGGCTCGGGCGCGAGGCGGGCGATTACGTCGCCAAGGAGACGGACCAGCAGGAGATCGTGGGCGCCATCACCGGCCTGAGCGGAAACGTGGGTCCCGACACCGCGGCCTACAACGAGGAACCAAGGGAGGTCAGTCATGAGCCCCGACGGACAGGGAGCCGCCGCGGCGACCGCCGACGACGTCGATGCCGGCGGCATGGGCGTGAGGGACTTCTTCCAGCGCTTTGTGCGCGGCGACCTCGCCGAGGTGCGGGTCATCCTCGTCATCGCCCTGATCTGGCTCATCTTCCAGTCCCAGGAGAGCCGCTTCCTCACCGCGGTCAACCTGACGAACCTCGTGCTGCAGATCACGGCCGTGGGCCTGATCTCGGTGGGGGTCGTCCTCGTCCTGCTCCTCGGCGAGATCGACCTCTCCGTGGGCGCGGTCAGCGGCCTGTGCGCGTCGATCATGGCCGTGCTCAACGTCAAGCACGGGTGGAGCCCCTATACGGCCATCGCCGCCGGCGTGGTTGCGGGAGTGGCGATCGGGACCATCCAGGGGTCCCTGTTCACCCGCTTCGGGCTACCGTCGTTCGTCGTCACCCTGGCCGGCTTGCTCGTGTGGCAGGGCGCCCAGCTCAAGGTGCTGGGCGAAACGGGGACGGTCAACATCACCAACCCGACGATCGTCGGCCTGACCGGGACGTTCTACAGCGACACGGTGGGCTGGATCATCGCCGCCGTGTGCATCGGGGCGTTCGCGCTGGTCAGCCTGGGCGCGCGCCGCTCGCCGGGTCAAAGCCGGGTTGCCGGTGGCGCCGATCGTCGGCCTGGTCGTGCGCGTCGCGATCGTGGCCGGGGCGATCATCGCGACGGTCGCGGTGCTCAACTCCGACCGCGGCGTTCCCCTCGCCGCCCTGATCCTCGTGGGGTTCGTGGTGTTCTTCCAGTACATCACCACGCGCACCCGCTTCGGCCGCTACATCTACGCGGTCGGCGGCAACGCCGAGGCGGCGCGGCGCGCGGGCATCTCCGTCTCGGGCATCCGCATCACGGTGTTCGCCATCGCCTCGATGATGGCGGCGATCGGCGGCATCATGGCGGCGTCGCGGCTGCTCGCGGTCAACCAGTCCTCGGGCGGCAGCGACCTCCTGCTGCTCGCCATCGCCGGGCCAGTCATCGCCGGCACGAGCCTGTTCGGCGGGCGCGGCACGGTGTGGAGCGCGCTGCTGGGCGCGCTGGTCATCGGCTCGATCTCCAACGGCATGGACCTGCTCGCGCTCCAGTCGTCGGTGAAGTTCATGGTCACGGGCGGGGTCCTCCTCGCCGCGGTGATCGTCGACGCGCTGGCCCGCCAGCAGCGGCAGGCCGCGGGAAGGGTCTGAAGCGGGCCGGGCGGGCGCTTCGGCGCCCGCCCGGCGCCGCTCGCCTGATGAGCCTTCGCTGGGGCATCCTCTCCACCGCGCGCATCACCGACGCGCTGCTGGAAAGCGAAAGTGGCCAGGAGTTCGTGGCCGTCGGCTCGCGAGATCTCGCGCGGGCGCAGGCCTGGGCCGCCGAGCGGGAGGTGCCCCGCGCCTACGGGTCCTACGAGGAAGTGCTCGCCGACCCGGAGATCGACGCCGTCTACAACCCGTTGCCCAACGCACGGCACGTCGAGTGGTCGATCCGGGCGCTGGAGGCGGGCAAGCACGTCCTGTGCGAGAAGCCGCTGAGCCGCCACCCCGGCGAGGTGGAGCGCGCCTTCGACGTGGCGCGGGAGCAGGGCCGCCTGTTGACCGAGGCCTTCATGTGGCGCCACCACCCGCAGGCCCGGCGCCTGGGCGAGCTGATCGAGGCCGGAGAGATCGGCGACCTGCGGGTCATCCGGGCGGGCTTTGCCTTCGCGCTGAACGACCCCGAGGACATCCGCCTGTCCGCCGAGCTCGAGGGCGGCGGGCTCATGGACGTCGGCTGCTACTGCGTCAGCGGCTGCCGCACGGTCGCGGGCGCCGAGCCCGAGCGCGTCTATGCCGAGCAGGTGGTCGGCGGCCTGGGCGTCGACGTCGCCCTGGCGGCCACGCTGCGCTTCCCCGGCGACGTGCTCGCCCATCTCGACTGCGGGCTCGCGTACGCGGGCGGCGACCACCTGGAGGCGGTGGGCACGGCGGGGTCGCTGTTCCTCGACGATCCCTGGCATGGCCGCGATCCGGTGATCGAGGTGCGCCGGGCCGACCGCTCGATGGAGCGCGTCGAGACCGACCACGCCAACTCCTACGCCCTCGAGCTGGCGGACTTCGAGGCGGCCGTCCGTGGCGAGCGGGCTCCTCTCCTCGGCCGCGACGACGCCCTGGGTCAGGCCCGCGCGATCGCCGCGCTCTACGAGTCCGCGGCGAGGAACGCGCCATGCCCGGTCGCTTGACCCTACGCCCGCTCCAGGTGTAGTCGAAGCCACATCAGCCCGATCAGCGACTTGGAGTCGCGGCACTCGGCGATGGCGTCGTCGAGGCGGTCGAGCGGCCACTCGACGATCTCGATGCGCTCGCCCGGGTCGGGCTCGGCTCCGGTCGCGTCGCGCAGGCCGTTGGCGGCGTAAAGGATCACCTGCTCGTCGGTGAAGCCGGGGCTGGTGAAGAACCGCTCGATCTCCTCCCACTCCTCGGCCTCCTTGCCGATCTCCTCGGCGAGCTCGCGCTGCGCCGCCTGCAGCGGCGTCTCCCCCTCCTCGTCGAGCTTGCCCGCCGGGACCTCCAGCAGCCGCGGATCACCGACCGCCTCGCGCGGCTGGCGCACCAGCCACACCCGTTCGTCGTCCCAGGCCACGACCCCCACCGCGCCCGGATGGCCGACCACCTCGCGCTCGACCTCCTCGCCGTCCTCCTCGCGCCAGCGCTCGCGGCGCACGACGGCGATGCGCCCCTCCCACACGGTCTCGCTCTCGAGGCGCTCGAACGTCATGATCGTCACCCCTCCCCGGGCAGCAGGTCCGCCAGAGCGGTGCCGGCGGCCAGGGCCGCGGCGAAGAACTCGGGATCCTCGTCGAGGTCGCGCCCCATCGTGCGCGCGGGCAGGCCGCTTTGCCGGTAGCCCTCGAGATCAACGGCCACGGCGCGCACGTCGTGGCGGTAGTCGTCGGGCAGGTCGGAGTCGGCGTCGGCGGGCAGCGCGACCACGACCCGGCCGAGCACGAGCTCCAGCACGGTCACGGTGTGGTGGGAGATGCCGCGGTGGCGGTCTCGTGGGTCGCCCGAGGACATGCGGGCCACGACCAGGGTCGGGCACCCGAGCGCCAGGGCGGCGTGCGCCGTGTCCAGCGCCAGCATCCCGCCGTGTCCGAGCGCCGAGGCCGAGCCGAGGATCCCCGGGCCGGGCCCGGCCAGCGCGACATCCCACCCCTCGTCGTGCAGCCCCCAGTGAATCGCGCCCGGCGTGCTGATCGCCTCCCGCTCGGCCCCGTAGGCCGGGCCCGCCGTGACGTGCGCGGCGAGCAGCTCGCGCTCGCGGAGCTCGGGCACCACCCGCGACATGCGCGCCGGGCAGCGCGCCTCCCGCCGTCTGCACGTATCCCGCGCGAGTCCCCGGCCGCGCCTGCCCGAGCGCCCACGCCAGCGGGGCGAGCTGCCCGTGCAGGCCGAACACGGCGACCGGCCGCGCCAGCGGCACCGCGAGCTGCGGGCCCTCCACCGGGAGGACGGCGTGCTGGAGGCTGGTGTAGTTCAGCTTCATCACGTGCGCGTCCGGCACGCCGCGCCCGTCGAGGCCGTTGGTCAGGTTCACATGCACGACGTCGAAGCCCCCCGAGCCGAGGCCGAGCTCGACCGCGGCCACGTTGACGACGACGTCGTCGCCGGCCCGGCTCTCCCCCACCATCGTCACGTCCGCCTCCGCCGGGCGGCGCTCGCCCGCGACGTAGACGAGCATCCGCTGCCACCCGCCCGCCGGCGCGTCCGCCTCGACGACCGTGCCCCGCCGCAGCGTCAGCATGTCAACACGTCAAGCCGCCTCGCGGGCCTCATCCAGCAGCGCGATCGCCACGTCGAGCATCCCCTCCAGCGCGTCCACGGTCACCCGCTCGCCGGGCTCGTGGTTGTGCTGGGTCCCGTTGGCGAGGTTCACACAGGGCAGCCCGGCCGCCACCAGCGCGTTGGCGTCCGACCCGCCGCCGCTGAGCACGCGGCTCGGCTCGTATCCGCAGCGGCGCAGGGCGGCCTCGGCCGCGACCACCGCGGGCGACGAGGGCTTGGCCCGGTAGCCGTGGAAGAGCCGCTCCACCGACACCTCGACGTCGCACTCGTGGGCGTTGGCGCCGTCATGCACGTGGTCCACCATCTCCGCCACGAGCGTCTCCGCCGCGGCGTCATCGAGCGACCGGCACTCCGCCTCGATGCGGCAGCGCTCGGGCACCACGTTCGTGGAGACGCTCCCGCCCTCGATCCGGCCGACATTCGCGGTCGTCCCCTCGTCGACCCGGCCGAGGCGCATCGCGGCCACGGCCGCGGCGGCCGCCGCGATGGCGCTTCGGCCCTTCTCCGGCCGGATCCCGGCGTGCGCGGCGGCGCCGTGGAAGTCGGCCTCCAGGCGGTAGTAGGTCGGCGAGGCGACGATCACCTCGCCGATGGGGCTGGCGTGGTCGAACACGTAGCCGAACTCCGAGCGCAACAAGGAGACGTCGAACGCCTTGGCCCCTCGCAGCGCGTTCTCCTCGCACACGGTCAAAAGCAGCTCGACGTTCACCGGGGACCGCTGCTCCATGAGGCGCCGGGCCAGCACGAGCAGCACCGCGACGGCCGCCTTGTTGTCGGCGCCGAGGATCCCCTCGCGGGCGTTCTCCCAGGCGCCCTCGACCAGCACGGGCTCGATCGGCGCCTGCGGGACGACCGTGTCGAGGTGGGCGCACAGGAGCACCGTCCGCCCCTCGCCGGGCTCGCCGATCCGGGCCAGGAGGTTTCCGCACTCCGAGCCGGCCGCCGGGCCGGCGTCGTCCTCGGAGACCTCGAGGCCGGCGTCGCGCAGTTCCGCGGCCACGCGATCGGAGCAGGCGCGCTCGTGGCCGAACGGGCTCTCGATCCGGCAGAGCTCGGCGAAGAGGTCGTTGAGGCGCGCGCGCTCCGGCGCGGTGGCGGACGTCACTGCTGCGCGCGGGTGACCGACGGCTCGCCCTCGGGCGCGCGCTCCGCCTCGGGCTCGCCCTCGGGCGCCCGGCCGCGCGCGCGGTCGAAGGCGGCGCGGACGAACTCGCGGAACAGCGGGGCCGGCCGGTCGGGGCGCGACTTGAACTCGGGGTGGTACTGCGAGGCGACGAAGAACGGATGGATGCTGGCCGGCAGCTCGATCACCTCGACGAGCCGGTCGTCCGGCGAGGTGCCGGAGAACACCATTCCGGCCGCCTCCAGGCGCTTGCGCAGGAGGTTGTTGACCTCGTAGCGGTGGCGGTGACGCTCGTAGACGACGGCCTCCTCGTAGATCTCGCGGGCGCGGGTGCCGTCGTGCAGCTTGATCGGGTCGGCGCCCAGGCGCATCGTCCCGCCCATGTCCGCCACCTCCTTCTGCTCGGGCAGCAGGTCGATGACCGCGAACGGCGTCTCGGGATCGAACTCGGTCGAGTTCGCGCCCTCCATCCCCGTGGCGTGGCGCGCGAACTCGCAGACGGCGAGCTGCATGCCGAGGCAGATGCCCAGGTAGGGGATGTCGTTCTCCCGCGCGATGCGGGCGGCGGCGATCTTGCCCTCGATCCCCCGCCCGCCGAAGCCGCCCGGGATGAGGATCCCGTCCGCCTCTCCCAGGCGCTCGCCGGCCTCGGCCGGGTCGAGCTTCTCGGAGTCCACCCAGTCGATCTCCACGCGCCCGCCGTGCATGAAGCCCGAGTGGCGCAGCGCCTCGACGACCGACAGGTAGGCGTCCTCGAGGCGGACGTACTTGCCCACGAGCGCGATCCGCACCGGCTGCTCGGCCTCGTCCGCGCGGGTCGTCAGATCGCGCCAGCCGGCGAGGTCGGGCTCGGCGGCCTCGGTGTGGAAGTGCTCCAGGACGAAGTCGTCGACGCCCTCCTCGCGGAAGACGAGCGGGACCTTGTAGATGTTGTCCACGTCGCGCGCGGAGACGACCGCCTCCTCGGGCAGCGAGGCGAACAGGGCGATCTTGCGCCTGATGTCGGTGCCGAGGCTGCCCTCGGAGCGGCAGACGACCATGTCGGGCGCGATGCCGATGCGGCGCAGCTCGTTGACCGAGTGCTGGGTGGGCTTGGTCTTCAGCTCGCCCGCGTGGCCGATGTAGGGAACGAGCGTCAGGTGGATGTACATGCAGCGGCCCCGCCCCACGTCGACGGGGAATTGGCGGATCGCCTCGAGGAAGGGCAGAGACTCGATGTCGCCGACCGTGCCCCCGATCTCGGTGATCACGACGTCGACGTCGCTCGCCTCGGCGACGACGCGGATGCGCTGCTTGATCTCGTCGGTGATGTGCGGGACGACCTGGACGGTCCCGCCCAGGTAGTCCCCGCGGCGTTCGCGGCGGATCACCGTGTTGTAGACCGCGCCGGCGGTGACGTTGGAGGCCCGGCTCGTGTTGGAGTCGGTGAAGCGCTCGTAGTGGCCGAGGTCGAGGTCCGTCTCCGCGCCGTCCTCGGTCACGAAGACCTCGCCGTGCTGGTACGGCGACATCGTGCCCGGGTCGACGTTGATGTACGGGTCGAACTTCTGGAGCTGGACGTTCAGGCCCCGCGCCACGAGCAGCCGTCCGATCGAGGCCGCCGCTATGCCCTTCCCGAGAGAGGAGACGACGCCGCCGGTGACGAAGATGAAGCGCGTCTTGGGAGCGGAGTCTGGGCTCATGCAGGTCTGCCGAACGAGTCTAGCTGCCGGAGCAGCGGAGCCCGCTCCACGAGCGCGGAGATTGACCGAAACTCCCCATAGATCGTGATCGCCAGCGCCACGGCGAGAGCGATCGCCTGGCCCGTGGTCCCCAGCGCGAGCACGACCCACAGGCCGGCCAGGGCCCCGATCAGGTTCGAGCCGGTGTCCCCGAGCATGGCCCGCTCGCGCAGGTCGTAGAGGCCGACGACGAGCACGGCGCCGGCGAACAGGCCGAGCGCCCACAGCGGGTCGACGTCCCACGCGCCCAGCGTCAGGCCCGCGCCGAGCAGCGCGAACGCCTTGACCGAGCGCCCGGGCCGCAGGTCGAGGAGGTTGAACAGGTTCGTGAAGAGAACGAGCACGCCGGTCGCCAGCAGGTACTCCCCGTCGGAGTAGCCGAGGCCCGACAGCGCGTACAGCGCGAGGCCCAGCGCGCCGGCGGCCTTCAGCGCGCCGGTGCTGATCGAACCGCGCAGGGCGGCCGCCCCGTGCCCGCGCCAGCCGCGCGGTGCGCCTCCGAGCGCATCGTCCACGAGGCCGAGCCCCGCGACGCCGAAGGCGTAGATGGCGACGGTCCGCAGCTCCGGGCGCAGGACGTCGTCCGCGATCCCCAGCTCCTGGATCAGGGCGAGCGGCCCGGCGGCGAGGGCCGCGGCGGCGACGATCACCGTGCCCGCCGGGAAGGGCAGGGTGACGCCGCGGTAGTTCTCCAGCGCCAGGCGGCTCTCGCCCAGCGCGCGCAGCAGCGCGGGGGCCACGACCGCCGCGACGAGCGCCGAGACGATGAGGGGCAGTGCCGGCATTTACCCGCCGGTGCTGTTGGGCAGCAGCGCCTGGGCGCTGTCCTTCTCGCCGTAGGAGCCGCTGGCGCCGAGCAGGACGAACACCAGCGCGGCGTGTCCGGACAGCGTGTCCACGTTGTCGACGCTCGGCAGTCCCCGGTCCTTGAACCACTGGATCTGCGAGGGCTCGGTGTCGGTCTCCTCGATGCCGCTCAGCTCGGCCTCGCCGCTCTTCAGGCCGTCGACGAAGCCCGCCTCGAACGCATCGGTAGTGGCGGCGTCGTCGCCCGAGAGATCGCGGGGAGCATGGAAGACGATCACGCCGTTCAGCCCGCTGAGCCTCCCGCTGGACGAGCTCAGCACCGACCCGCTCAATCCCTTGGTCGCCTTGCCGCCCACGACCAGGTTGGCGCCGACCTGGCGCCCGAGGAGGCCGTAGTCCCCGTTCGTCGGCGGGTCCGACGCCCCCTTCACCGAGCCCGCCGCCCCCGATGGCACCGGCTCGCCGATGACGGCCACCCCGGACAGGCGCGCGCCGGTGTTGTCCAGCGCGTCGCGGACGGCGCGGATCGTGCTGTCGGGGAGATCGCCGAGGCCGATCAGCCCGATCCGCTGCCCGGCCAGCCGGTCCTCCACCAGCAGGGGATACAGGGCCTCGTCGACGCGGTCGCGCTGGTTCAGCTCCCGCCGCAGGTCGGCCGAGCGCGCGTTGGCCTGGCGCACGTCCTTGCGCAGCGAGTCGCGCACGTTGCGCTCGGCGCTCGACACCAGGCCCTGGTCGCCGATGGCCACCCCGAGGAGCAGGCCGATCATCAGCGCCAGAAAGACGGCGACGAGCGAGAGCGCGTGATAGCGGAAGTCGAACATCGTGAGGGGCGGGGAAGGCTAGAGGTCCATGCCGAGCAGGACCCGCAACTTCAGCCACAGCAGGTCGGCCACCTCGCGGAGTCCCGGGGTGGCGAGCACGACCGCCACGAGCACGAGGATGCCCATGGCGAGCACGAGCAGGACCGGCGACGACCCGGGCTGCGGCTTGTACAGCCGGCTCACTCCCTTCGCGTCGACCAGGATCTCGCCGATGCGCAGCCGCGTGAGGAAGGTCGAGGACATGCCGGCGCGGTTCTTGTCGAGGAACTCGACGAGGTTGAAGTGCGACCCCACCGAGACGATCAGCGAGGCGCCCTTCTCGGCGGCGATCAGCATCGCGACGTCCTGACTCGTGGCCGGTGCGGGGACGACCTTGTAGGGCAGCCCGAGCCGCTCCACCGCCTCGCGCCCCGGGGCGCGGCCGTCGGGGTAGGCGTGGACGACGAGCTCGGCGCCGCAGCGCAGCGTCGCCTCGGTGGCCGAGTCCATGTCCCCCACGATCATGTCGGGCTTGTAGCCCTCCTCGATGAGGGCGTTGGCGCCGCCGTCCACTCCGACGAGCGCGGGCCGCACGTCGCGGATGTAGGGGCGCAGCGCCTGGATGTCGCGCTGGTGGTCGACGCCCCGCACGACGACGAGCGCCGTGCGGTCGCGGAAGTCGGTGGCGAACTGCGGCAGCTCCAGCCGGCCGGTGAGCAGCTCGCGCTCCTGGACCATGTGCTGCACCGTGTTCTCGGCGAACGCCTCCAGCGCCTCGCCGATCTCGCGCCGGCGCTGATCGGTGAGCGCCTGCACGGTCTCGGGGTCCTGCACGTCGCCCCGGGCGATCACCTGTCCGTTGCGGAGGATCTCGCCGTCCCGGATGACGAGGTGGTCCCCGTCCTCCAGCAGGTCGAACAGCGGCACCCCGGGAGCGTCGACGAGATGGATGCCCGCCTGCACGAGCAGGAGCGGACCGGCGTTCGGATAGCGCCCGCTGCTCGAGTGGGCGGCGTTGACGACTGCCTTCGACCCCGCACGCGATCAGGTCCTCGGCCGAGACCCGGTCGAGGTCGAGGTGATCGATGATCGCGATGTCGCCTCGGCGCAACCGCTTGACCAGACGCTTGGTCCGTTTCCCCAGCCGGGCGATACCCTGAATTTCCCGCAGGGGAGCGGTCGTGCCGGCCGCGGGCTCGCGTTTCGTCCCGGAGACGGCCACGGGGCGAAGTGTACGGAGCTAGGCCGCCTTGAGGAGCGCCTTTGCATGGCGCCTTGCCCCGACGTCGCCGGCGTCGGCGCCGAGCATGCGGACGAGCTCGGACACGACGGCGTCGGGCCGCAGCTCCTCGACCGTCGCGCGGGCGGGATCGGCGCCGGTGTCCTTCTCGACGCGGAAGTGGCGGTCGGCGAGCGAGGCGACCTGCGGGAGATGCGTGATGCACACGACCCGCCGCCCGAGCGCCAGGTCGCGCAGGCGCTCGCCGACGGCGCGGGCGGTGTGCCCTCCGATGCCGGCGTCGACCTCGTCGAACACGAGCAGCGGCGCGTCGGGCGGAGGCGGGGCGTCCGAGCCGTGCAGGCCCTCCGCGGCCACGCCCATCAGCGCGAGCATGACCCGAGACAGCTCTCCCCCCGAGGCGATCTCGCGCAGCGGGCCCGCCGGGACGCCGGGGTTGGGCGCGATGCGAAACTCGACCGTCTCGGCGCCCGCCGGCCCGGGCTCGTCGCGGCCGTCGAGCCCGACCTCGAAGGCGGCGCCCTCCATCGCGAGCTCCGCGAGCCGGTCGCGCACCGCGCTCGCCAGCCGCGGCGCCGCGGCGCGGCGCGCCTTCCCGAGCGCGCCGGCCAGCCGCGACAGCTCCGCCTCGGCCTCGGCCAGTTCGCCCTGCGCGCGCTCGAGCGCCACCTCGGCCCCGGCCAGCTCGTCGCGGCGCGCCCGGCAGCGCTCGGCGTGCTCGAGGACGGCGGCGATCGTCCCCCCGTGCTTGCGCTCGAGACGCTCGAGCGCGGCCAGGCGCTCCTCCACCTCCTCGAGGCGGCCGGGCTCGCCCTCGACCTCCTGCTCGTAGCTCCGCAGCTCGCCCCCCAGGTCCTCGAGCTCGTAGAGGGCGGCGCGCAGCCGCTCGGCGAGGCCGTCGAGGCGGGCGTCGACTCCCCGCAGCGCGTCGAGCTCGCGGTCCGCGCCGGCGAGCAACTGGCTCGCGCCGGGCCCGCCCGACTCGGGCGCCAGCGCCTCGGCGCCGGCGAGCGCGGCGGCCCGCAGGCCCTCGAGGTGGCGCAGGCGCTCGCGTTCGGCGCGCAGCTCGCCCTCCTCGATCTCGCTGGGGGCCGCCTCCTCGATCTCCGCGAGCTCGAACTCGAGCAGGTCGAGCTCGCGGTCGCGCGTGCCCGCGCGCGCCGACAGGTCCTCGAGCGCGGCGCGCAGCTCGCGCGCCCGTCCCCAGGCCGCCGCGTACGCGATCCGGCGCTCGGACTGGTCGGCGCCGCAGAATCCGTCGAGCACGTCGAGCTGGGCGGACGCGAGCGTGAGCTTCCGGTGCTCGTGCTGTCCGTAGAACGAGATCAGGCCGCCGGCGAGGTCGCGCAGCTCCCCCACCCCGAGCGAGCGGCCATTCAGGTAGGCGCGGGTGCGGCCCTCGGCGCTCACACGGCGCGCCAGCACGAGCTCCTCGGCGTCCTCGGGTAGGCGGTCGGCCAGCTCGGCGCGCACGGGCTCGGGCAGCTCGAAGACGCCCTCCACGTACGCCTCGGCCGCCCCGGGCCGGACG
Organism: uncultured Actinomycetes bacterium; assembly: GCA_963842605.1. Taxonomy (GTDB): domain Bacteria; phylum Actinomycetota; class Thermoleophilia; order Solirubrobacterales; family Solirubrobacteraceae; genus AC-38. The sequence continues at coordinate 350,519 of CAWJGV010000003.1, read as the reverse complement.
ATCCCGCTCCGCGCCCGGCCGCCGAGGAGCAGGTCGAGCGCGTGCGCGAGCACCGTCTTGCCCGCCCCGGTCTCGCCGGTCAGGACGTTGAGCCCGGGCACGAGCCGCAGCTCGGCCCGTTCGATCAGCAGCAGGTTCTCGACGCGCAGCTCGAGGAGCATGCGCGACGGTCTACCAGCGCGCCCCGACGGATAGGCTGCGACGCATGGGTGGACGGCTGTACCGCGCGACCTGGGGCCGCTTCTTCTCGGCCATCTACGACCGCTCCCTGCGCGATGCCGAGAAGGCGGGGCTGGCGGAGCGCCGCCGGACCCTGCTCGCCGGGGCAAGCGGCGCGACCTTGGAGATCGGCGCCGGAACGGGCCTGAACCTGGCGCACTACCCGCCGACCGTCTCCGAGCTCGTCCTCGCCGAGCCCGGCGAGCACATGGCCCGGCGCCTGCGCAAGAGCGCCGCCGCGGCCGGTCGGGTGCTGGAGGTCGTCGAAGCGCCGGCCGAGCGCCTCCCCTTCGAGGACGACCGCTTCGACACCGTCGTCTCCACACTCGTGCTCTGCACGGTCCCCGACGCGACCGCCGCGATCGGCGAGGCGGCGCGTGTGCTGCGCCCGGGCGGGCGCCTGCTCTTCCTCGAGCACGTGCGCGCCGAGGACGCGCGGCTGGCGCGCTGGCAGGACCGGCTGTGGCGGCCCTGGCACTTCGTGGCCGACGGCTGCCACTGCAACCGCGACACGCTGGCGGCGCTACAGGCCTCGCCCCTCGCCGTCGAGGAGGTCGAGCACGGACGGATCGAGAAGCTGGCGCCGCTGGTCCGGCCCATGATCGTCGGCTCGGCGGTGGCGCCGGGCCCGTAGAAGCGTTCGCGCGCTCGACCGCCTTAGAACGCGAGGCGGCCGAACTTCTCGCGCAGCCGGTGGTAGAAGGTCGCCCCCGGCAGCTGGGCGAGCCGCGCCCGGTCGTCCGCGAAGCGGACCTCGAGCGCAGCTCCCGCCGCCAGCTCTCGGGCCAGGCGGCCGTCGACGGTCACGTCCACCGCGTCCTCGGAGGAGCGGTTGTGCACGGTCAGCGTGTCGTTGGGGGCGACGACGAGGCTGCGGGCGGTGAGCGAGTGGGGCGCGATGAAGGACACGACGAAGCCCTCCACCCCCCACGCCATCACCGGCCCGCCGTTGGCCAGGTTGTAGCCGGTCGAGCCGGCCGGCGTGGAGACGACGAGGCCGTCGCAGCGCACGCGCCCGATCTCGTCCTCGCCGATCGCGTACGCGAGGTCGGCGACGCGCATGCCCACCTTGCGGTGGAAGGAGATGTCGTTGATCGCTCCGAGATCGTCGCCGCCCGGTCCGTCCACGGCGATGGCGGGAAGCGACATCGCCTCGAAGTCGCCCGTCAGCGCGCGCCGCAGGCCGTCCTCGACGCGGTCGGGGTCCACCGTGGCCAGGAACCCGACCTCGCCGAAGTTGACCGCGAAGACGGCAACGCCGGTCCCCTCGTACTCGCGCAGCGCCGTGAGGATCGTCCCGTCTCCGCCGAGGACCAGGCAGAGGTCGACGTTGGTGTCGATCAGGGCATTCGCGATCACGCGCTCGCCGTCTCCCTCGATCTCGTGCTTCTCGGTCTCCTCGGGGTCGAAGCGCAGCGTCGCCCCGGTCTCCTCCGCCACCCGCCGGAGCACGTCGAGAGCGTTCCCCACCTCCTCGGGGCGCCGATGCGTGATGACGGTGACGACGGATCCGCTCACGGCTCGACCTCGCGGGCCGCCGGCTCCAGGTCCGCGACACCGCCCTCGCGATCGGCCTCGGCAAGCCAGGCGAAGGTCTCCAGGTTGCCCTTCGGCCCCGGCAGACCCGACGACGCGAAGCCGAGCACCTCCGCCCCGAGTCGCTGCGCCGCCTCGCCCACGCTCACCAGGGCGGCCCGGCGCACGGCCGGGTCGCGAACCACGCCGCCGCGGCCGACCTGCTCCCGCCCGGCCTCGAACTGCGGCTTGACCAGCGCCAGGCAGTCGAAGCGCGGCGCCGCGCAGTCCAGGACGGCGGGCAGGACCTTGGCCACCGAGATGAAGGAGACGTCGATCACGATCAGGTCCGGGGCGTACGGGAGCGCGGCGGGCTCGAGCGCCCGGGCGTTGGCGCGCTCCAGGACGGTGACGCGCGGGTCCGTGCGCAGGCGCCAGTGCAGCTCGCCGTACGCCACGTCGAGCGCCACCACGTGCGCCGCGCCGCGCTGGAGTAGGCAGTCCGTGAACCCGCCGGTGGACGCCCCGGCGTCCAGGCACTGCCGCCCGGCGGGGTCGATCCCGGTCGCCGCCAGCGCGTTGGCGAGCTTGCGCCCGCCGCGCGAGACGAACTCCGGGACCTCGTCGAGCGAGACGGCGACGTCCTCGGTCACGAGCTGGCCGGGCTTGTCGGCGCGCCGGCGCTCGGCGCCCAGCCGGACCTCGCCGGCCAGCACCGACGCCGCGGCACGGGTGCGGGAGGCGAACAGGCCGCGTCGCGCCAGCAGGTTGTCCAGCCGGACCTTCGTCGCCTTCGCCATCGGGCGAACCGTACCGGCTGACAGCGGCTACCCTTCCGCGTCCGAATGGCGCGCCGGCTCCCCTCCCTGGTCGCCCGCGGGCGGCGAATCCCCTGGCAGATGGTCCTTGCCGTGGCGCTGCGCGTGGTCCAGGAGGGCCGCCAGCGCTGGGAGCGTCTGAGCAAGCGCGAGCAGCAGGAGCTCACGCGGATCGTGCGCAAGTCGCGCGGGCGCCCCGCCAACCTCACGCCCAAGGAGCGCGAGGAGCTGTGGCGGATCGTGCGCAAGGCCGCGTCGCTCCACTGAAGTCGGGGGCCGCGCTACACCGGAGTGTGCCCGGGGTCACAGACGTTGACTGGCCAGTCAGCCAATATGACGGTCGGATATGACCGCTCTCCGATTGATCTCACTCCCCACGCACGCGGCGCTCGAAATGGCGGGTGGCTTCGTGCTCATGGCCGCGCCGTTCCTGCTCGGCTTCTCCGCCGCGGGCCTCGTCGTGACGGTCGCGCTCGGCGCGCTGATCGTCGGGCTCGCCCTCTCGGTCATTCCGGTCGAGGGCCGCTCGGTGCCGATCGCCGCGCACTTCGCCTACGACCGGGGGATCGCCATCGGCCTCCTCGGCGGCGCGCTGGTGCTGGGCCTCGCCGACGACGTCGCCGCCTCGCTGTTCCTGGCGAGCGCCGCGCTCGTCCAGGTCCTCCTGAACGTCACGACGCGCTACTCGGCGCACGCCTGACCAAGACTTCCCTCATCGATCAGAGCTCCATCACATAGCAACATCTCTCCTCCCCGAGAACGGCCCGCCACCAAGGCGGGCCGTTTTCTTTGGGTGACCGAAGCTCAGGCGCTGGTCAGCGCGGACCGCGGCTCCATCACCGCGGACTCGATGCGCTCGGCGATCTTCTCGCCGGTATAGCCGACCTCCTCGTGCAGGAGGGCGGGCTTGCCATGGGTGACGTAGCGGTCGGGCAGGCCCACGCGCAGGATGCGCGGCGCGACGCCGGCCTCGTTGAGCGTCTCCCATACGGCGGAGCCGAATCCGCCGCCGAGGACGCCCTCCTCGACCGTGACCAGAAGATCGTGCTCGGCCGCGAGCTGGGCCATCAGCCCGGCGTCGATCGGCTTGGCGAAGCGGGCGTCCGCGACCGTGACGTCGAGGCCGCGCTCGGCCAGCAGATCCGCCGCCGCGAGGCCCTTCCCGACACCCGTGCCGTAGCCGATGATCGCCACCCGCTCGCCCTCGCGCAGCACCTCGCCGGTGCCGATCTCGACGGCGCGCGGCTTGGCGGGAAGCTCGACGCCGACGCCCTCCCCGCGCGGATAGCGCAGGGCGATCGGGCCGGTGTCATGCGTCACGGCCGTGCGCAGCATGTGCACGAGCATGGCCTCGTCGCGGGGCGCCATCAGCACGATGTTGGGCAGGCAGCGCAGGTAGGCGATGTCGAAGACGCCGTGGTGCGTGGGCCCGTCGTCGCCCACGAGGCCGGCGCGGTCCATGGCGAACACGACGTTGAGCGACTGCAGGCACACGTCGTGGACGATCTGGTCGAAGGCGCGCTGGAGGAAGGTGGAGTAGATGGCGCACACCGGCTTGCCGCCCTGGAGCGCCATGCCCGCGGCCAGCAGAACCGCGTTCTGCTCGGCGATCCCGACGTCGAAGTAGCGGTCGGGGAGCTCCTTCTCGAGGATGTTCAGCCCGGTGCCGGAGTTCATGGCGGCGGTGATGCCGACGATGCGGTCGTCGCGGCGGCACTCCTCCACCAGCGCCTCCCCGAAGACCTTGGTGTACTGCGGCGGCGCCGGCTTCGCGGGCTTGGAGGACGCGGCCTTGGCGGCGGCGGGCGCGCCGTTGGCGATCGACTTCGGCTTGGCGGCGTGCCACTTCTCCATGCCCTCGAGGTCGCCCTCCTCGGCTGGGGCGAAGCCCTTGCCCTTCACGGTGGCGACGTGGACGACGACCGGGCGCTCGGCGGCGAGAGCCTCCTTCAGGGCGGCCCGCGTGGCGGACACGTCGTGGCCGTCGATCACTCCCATGTAGGCGAAGTCGAGCTCCTCCCACCACAGGCCGGGAGCCCAGAAGGCCTTGAGCGACTCCTTGACGTGGGGTCCGAAGCGCTCGAAGCGCGCGCCGATGCCGGCGGGGAGCTTGGTCAGCCCGCCCTCGACGCCCTCGCGCGCCTTCCACAGCGTGGGATTCAGCCGCACGCGGTTGAAGTAGCGCGACAGCGCGCCGACGTTGGGCGCGATCGACATCCCGTTGTCGTTGAGCACGACGACGATCGGCGTGCCGAGCCCCCCGGCCAGGTGCACGGCCTCGAAGGCCACCCCGCCGGTCATCGCTCCATCGCCGATCACCGCGACGACGCGGCCGTCCTCGCCCTGGCCGTGGCGCATCGCCTCCTTGAGGCCGACCGCGTAGCCGATCGAGGTCGAGGCGTGGCCCGCGCCCATGACGTCGTGCTCGGACTCGGCGATCGAGCAGAACGGCGCCAGACCCTCGTACTTGCGGATCGTGTCCAGCCGGTCGCGGCGGCCGGTCAGGACCTTGTGCGGGTAGGCCTGGTGGCCGACGTCCCACAGGATCTTGTCCCGCGGGCTGTCGAGGACCGAATGCAGGGCGACGGCCAGCTCGCAGGCCCCGAGGTTGGCGCCGAAGTGCCCGCCGATCTCGCCGATCGTCTCGATGATCAGCCCGCGTACCTCCTCGGCGACCTGCACCAGCTCGTCGTCGGACAGGCCCTTGAGGTCGGCGGGGCCGTCGATGCGGTCGATGAGGCGGTCGGGGCGCTGGGCTGTCATGACGTTCGCGTGTAGATGAAGTCGGTGATCTGCTCGAGCTCGGCGGCCCCGTGCGGCGCCGCTTTTTCGAGCGCGGCCCGGGCCTTCGCGTGCGACTCGCCGGCCATTCCGCGGGCCCCATCGAGCCCGAACTCGCTGACATACGTGCGCTTCCCCAATCGCTCGTCGGAGCCCTGGGACTTGCCCAGAGCGGCAACGGTTCCGGTGACGTCGAGGATGTCGTCCACGATCTGGAAGAGCACGCCCAGCTCGGCCGCAAAGGAGCGGTAGGCGATTGTCGCAGGTTGCGGCGCATCGCCCAGTTGGAGTACGCACTCCACCGACGCCCCGATCAGGCGTCCGGTCTTCAGCTCGTGCAGGCGCCGCAGTCCTTCGTGGGTGGCCGGGGCGGTGTCGGCGACGTCCACGTACTGGCCTCCCACCATGCCCTCCGCCCCGGTGGCGGCGGCCAGCTCGCTCACCGCCGCCAGCACCCGCGCGGGCTCCCCGCGCTGCTCGGACAGGACGAGCCGGAACGCCTCGGCGTAGAGCGCGTCGCCGGCCAGGATGGCCACGTCCTCTCCGAAGCGGACGTGGCAGGTCGGCCGGCCGCGGCGCAGGTCGTCGTCGTCCATGGCCGGAAGGTCGTCGTGGATGAGCGAGTAGGTGTGGATCAGCTCGATCGCCGCCGCCAGCGGGAGCACCTCCTCCGCGTCCATCCCGATGGAGCGCGCGGTGGCCAGCGCCAGGACCGGCCGGATCCGCTTGCCCCCGGCGAGCAGCGAGTAGCGCATCGCCTCGTCGAGGCCGGCGATCGCCGGCTCGGCGGAGAAGCGCAGGGTCTCGAGGTAGCGCTCGACCTCGAGCCGGAGCTCGTCGGGGTAGTCGGTCGAAGCCATCTAGATGGTTGATTCCATGGCCCGCGCGGCCGCATGTGCGTGTCTCGCGGATGCTGGGCGGCGCGGGTCGAAGGGGGACAGTGGCAGAGCCACGGACCCCTTCGACACGTGGCGATCCAGCGCCGCGAGACACGTGCAGGCGGTCGTGGGGGTCGTGGGATCAGCCATCTAAATGAGCGAGTCCTGGCCCGGTCCGGGCTCGGCGGCGCGCGCTTCCCGGTCGAGCTCGGACGCCGCCCGGGCGGCCAGGCGGGCGCATTCGTCGACGAGCTCGGCCGCGCCGTCCCCGTCGAGCTCGCCGGAGCGCAGCCGCTCCGCGGCCTTTTCCAGGTCGCCCGCCAGGGTCTCGAGGTCGGAGGGCTCGGTCATGCGCTCGGATCCTATGCGGCCACCGAGCCCAGCAAGTGGCTCACGGCGCCGAGGAGTCCTGGCGGGCGTCGCGCAGCGCGGCCCCGAGGATGCCGTTGACGAAGCCCGGCGCCTGTGCGCCGCAGTAGGCCTTGGCCGTCTCCACCGCCTCCTCGATCGCGCCCTCGGGCGGGATCGGCTCGTCCCCGGGCAGCTCGCCGGCGTGCAGGAGCTCGAGCAGCGCGACGCGCAGGATCGCGCGCTCCAACGGGGCGATGCGCTCGAGCGTCCAGCCCTCCGCGTGGCGCTCGATCAGGGCGTCGAGCTCCTCGCCGTGCTCGGCCACTCCCTCGGCGAGGGCCCGGGTGAAGGGCCGCGCGTCGCCGCGCAGCGCGGCGTCGACGGGCTGGCCCGTGACGTCGTGCTGGTAGAGAGCGAAGACAGCCTCGCGGCGCTGGTCGGTGCGGCGCATCCGCCGAAGGCTAGTCCCCCGATCAGCCGGGGATGAGCACGACCGGGCTACGCTCGCGACACGTATTCGCCGCTGCGCGTGTCCACGCGCACCGCCTCGCCGGGCTCGACGAAGAGCGGTACCTGGATGACCGCGCCGGTCTCGAGCGTCGCCGGCTTGGTCCCTCCGCCCGAGGCGGTGTCGCCCTTCACCCCGGGGTCGGTGTCGCTGACCTGGAGGTTGACGGCGCTGGGCAGCTGGATGTCGGACGGGCTCTCGTCGATGAACAGGACGTCGACCTCGTCGCTGGGCTTGAGCCAGCGCAGCGGGTCGGCGAGCGAGCTCTCGGGGATCGTCATCTGGTCGTAGGACTGGGAGTCCATGAAATGCGCGTCGGTCCCGTCGGCGTAGAGGAACTGCATCTTGCGCGCCTCGGTGCGGACCGACCGGAACTTCTCCCCCGCGCGGAACGTCTTGTCGATCACCGCGCCGTCGGCCGCCCGCCGCAGCTTCGTGCGCACGAACGCCCCGCCCTTCCCGGGCTTGACGTGCTGGAACTCGAGGATCTTGAAGACCGTTCCGTCGACCTCGATGTGGTTTCCGTTCTTGAACTGGTTGGTGCTTATCGCCATGTCGCGGAGGCCAGCTCAGTCCTGCTCGGGGAAGGTCTGGATCGTGATGGTCTGGGCGGCGCGCCGGCAGCGCGCGAACAGGGACTGGATCTCGATGTTCGATACGTCGCCGGGGCCGGGGCGCGCCTCGCAGCGCCAGGCCCCGAGGCGGCAGGTGCGGCGCGCGGGAGCGGGCGCTCGGAAGTCCCAGCAGCGGGTCGCCCGGTACCAGTTCGCGGACACCGTCCGCGCCGTGGCGCATCGGATGTGCGCGGCGCGAACGAAGACGCGGTGGTATCCGCCCACGATCACCTTCCCGCAGTCGCGCGAGCCCGGGTTGGCGTACGCGCCCGGGGGCAGGGCCGCGCCTGCCGTTTCCGGCCCGACCACCGTGGCGACGCCGGCGAGGGCGACGACGCTGCCGATGAGCACGCGCGCTCTCATGGTCCTGGCCGCGCATTGAGCGATCACGGTCGGAGAGGCTAGCTGGCGTCGCTGCCGCCGGGCTTGACCGCCGCCTGGATGCCCCCGCCGGGGACGGTGCGCAGGCGGATCGCGCGTTTCGGCGCGAGCCCGGCGCCGCGCTGCCAGTCGGCCATCTCCTCGGGCGTCCAGGTCCCGGACTGGCTGGTCAGCGCGAAGTAGAACTCCAGGAGCGATGGGAGCTGACCGGCGTCGCCCGGGTGCCGGGGCCGGAAGGCATCGAGGATGGCGTAGACGCCGCCGGGACGCAGTGCGCGCGCCACGCGACCGGCGAGCTCGCGGTTCTGCTCCTCGCTGAAGTGGTGAACGACCTGGGCGATCATCACGACGTCCCAGTCCTCCTCCCCCAGGTCGTCGCTCAAGGCGTCCCCGGGGCGGTGCACGACTCGGTCGCCCATGCCCTCGGCGGCCAGCAGCGGCGCCGCCTTCTCGACCGCCTCGGGAAGGTCGAGCACGACCGCGCGCAGGCCCTCGTAGCGACGGCACAGAGCGACGGAGTAGTAGCCGTGGGACCCGCCGATGTCGAGCAGGTCCCGCGCGCCCTTGGGGACGGGCAGCCGCCGGACCGCCTCGGCCGAGAACGACGCGGCCATCGCGCGCATTCCCCGCTGGTAGGAGTCCCAGACCTCGCTGTCGGCGACGTGGTGGATGTCGAGCGGCCGGCCCGTGCGCACGTACTCCTCCGTCTGGGCCATCCACTCCCATTCCTTGAGCTGGAAGCGCAGCTTGTCGGTGAGGTCGGTCGGGCTGGAGGAAAGCAGCCACTTGCGCGCCGCCTTCGTGAGCTCGTAGCGCTCGTTGCGGACGCGCAGGTAGTCGGAGGTCGCCAGGGCGAAGAGCAGCTTTTCCGTCGCGTGCGGGTCCGTTCCCAGCCGCTCGGCGACCTCGGCCGCCGTCGCCGGCCCGTCCGCCAGGGTCTCGAAGACGCCGAGGTCGGCCCCCGCCATGATCACGCGCCCCAACGTGAAGGCCATCTGGGTGTCGATGAGCGGGCGGGGCACGACGCCGAGCCGCATGACGATCCGCTCGATCAGGCCCTCGGGTATGGCGCCGACGCGCATCCGCGCCGACGCTACCCAACCGCACAGTCGAGCGTCGGCACGGTCAGGCGCTCGCTACGCCCGGCAGCCTGAGCAGCGCTCTCAGGTCGTCGTCGAGGGAGTCCGCCTCCTGGTGCAGGTGGCGCCAGGTGACGCGCACCACGGAGTGCCCGGCCACGGCGAGCATCCGATCGCGGGCCCGGTCGCTTTCGAACGTGGCCCGCGTGGCGTGACTGGCGTGGCCGTCGAGCTCGACGACGACGCGCTGCTCGCGCCACAGGCAGTCGACCTCGATGCCCTGGACGACAACGTTGACCTCCGGCCTGGGCAAACCACGGGCATCGAGGAAGGCGAGGAAGCGATCTTCGAGCTCGCTCCGGGTGACCGACTCGCCGATCCGGCCTTCTTCGAGGATGGTCCGGATCGTGGCTGTGCCCCGCTCCCCGCGGTGGCGGTCGACGAGGTCATCGAGGGAGAGCGGGTCGGAGAGGCGGAGGAACTCGGCCTCGTGCATCGCGCGACGCGTCTCGTGGGGGCTGGCGACGGAGGCGAGGTCGAAGATCGTCCGCGAGACCGTGGTGACGGGGATGCCTTCCAGAACGGTCACCTCGTCCGCGGGGAGATTGGCTTCGTGCACACGGATGTCCTTCGTAGAGCGCAGGTTGCGCGGCACTGCGACGTCGACCGGCCCGGAAGCGCCGGAACGAATCCCCCAGTGGGCGGCAGCGGGCCGGTGACTGAGGACGGCATCCAGCCCGACGGCCAACACGGCCGCCATCCACTTGCCTTCTCGCGATAGGACGCGGTGACCCACGGCGTAGGTCCCCCGATGCACTCCATGCAACCGCCCGCACTCAAGCCGGTGCTCGATGGCCCGCGACCCGAGACCGAGCGCCAAGAGCTGGCGGCGGGCGACGACACCGTGCTGGCCCTCGGCGAGAGCCGCGATCGTGGCGTCCAGCTCGTGAGCCCGTGAATTTCCCCCTATGACGGGGTCAATGACGGGCTCACCGGGCACCGGGCGATCGTGGCGCCTGGAGTGTGGACGTGGGACCCCGGAACGTTGCGGTTCAGCGCACGTACACCGGCGTGCCGATGTGCACCCACTCGTAGAGGCGCACGACGTCCCTGACGTGCATGCGCACGCAGCCGTGGGAGGCGGCGGAGCCGATCGAGCCGGGGTTGTCGGTGCCGTGGAAGCCGACGCCGCCGGCGAAGCCGATCCAGCGGGCCCTCAGGGGATTGCCGGGAGCGCCGCCGGGGATCGTCTGACCGCCCTGGCTGCCGGCCCAGCTGCTGTTGGGGACCGACCACGCCGGGTCGACGGTCTTCGACTGCACGTGGAACAGGCCCTCGGGCGTGGGCCAGGCCGGCTGGCCGACGGCGACGCCGTAGGAGCGGATCTGGCGCAGGTGGTTGAACAGCCGGGCGCGCCGGTCGGCCTTGGAGACCGTGACGATCGGGCCGGTGATCGCCCGCAGGCGGCGCGGCCCGATGCGGGGCGCGACCCGAGCGGTGTAGGCGCGCAGGAAGCGCGGCGCGGTCCAGGAGCGCAGGGCCGCGGCGATCCGGTCCTCCAGGACGGCCGGCTTAGCCAGCTTCCGCCCGTCCCGACCCCTCGATGCCCGAAGCCGGCGCACCCCGTACAGGACGCGCGAGTTCACCGCCCTCGCGTACACCCCTCGCTGCACTCGAACCAGCAGGCGCGACGGAGCCCGGGCCAGCAGCGTCGGGCGGACCGGCACGTTGCGCCCGGGCGCCGCGGCCAGCGCCCGCGCGGCCAGCAGGTCGAGCTTCACCGACACGCCCGCGTCTCGCGGCAGGAGGGAGAAGCGCCGCGCCCCGACGGCGACCACGAGCCGCCGGCCGAGCGGCCGCGCGATCGCCTCGCGCAGCGTGTCGCGGGCCTGCTCGCGCGTCATGCCGCCCACCGCGACGCCGCCCACCGTGACCCCGGGCGCCGCGACGGGCGGGGACTGCGCGGCCGCCGGCGCGGCCAGGACCGCGCTCAGCGCCAGGCACGGAATGACAATCACGCGCGGGTTCACCCGGAAAACGGTACCGGCGCGGGGCGCCAAAGCTGAAGCCCTAGGCGCCTTCCCCGTCCGCGTCGTCGCCACGCGGGCCGGCTCCGGGCGCCTGCGCCGGAGCGTTCGGGGCGAGTACGTCCGCGCGCGAGTAGTGGCCCACGGCGTCGAACCAGCGCTTGGCGTGCAGGCCCTCGCGCAGGTCGCAGTCGGCCGCGACGATCCCCTCCTCGTCGTAGAGCGGGCCGGCGATCACCTTGCCCCAGGTCGGCTCGACGATGGCGGCGCCTCCGCGGCCGAACACCTCGTGGTCGGGGAGGGGGAGCGGGAAGTCGTCGGGGAAGGCGCTGCGCGGGATGTACTGCGGGGCCGAGACGACGTAGGCCCCCGACTCGATCGCGATGTGCTGCATGGAGGCGAGCCAGCCGTCGCTGTCGTCGGCCGTCGGCGCGATCCAGATCTGCGGACCGCCCTGGTAGACGGCCCAGCGGGCGAGCGGCATCCGGTTCTCCCAGCAGATGAGCCCCCCGATGCGCCCGATCGGGGTGTCGACCGGGTCCAGGTCGTCTCCCGCCCCCACGCCGTGGAACAGCCGCTCCTGCATCGTCGGCATCAGCTTGCGGTGCTTGTGCAGGACGCCTTCGGGCCCGAGGAGCACAAGCGAGTTGTAGAGCGAGCCCGGCCGGTCGGACTCGCGCTCGTTGACCCCGATCGCGCAGTACACGTCGCGCTCGCGGCATGCCTCGACCAGCGGGTCCAGGGCCGGGCCCGGGGACGTCGACCGACTCCTCCCACAGCCGCTCCCAGAGCTCGTCGAGGCCCGAGAAGGCCGACGCCGCCTTGGCCCAGGCGTTCGACGGGTACAGCGGCACGAACGTCTCGGGCAGCACCACGAGCCGCGCGCCGTCGTCGGCCGCCCGGCCGACCAGCGCGGCCGCCTTCTCCACGCTCGCCCGGGCGTCGAGGATCACGGGGGTCGCCTGGACGGCCGCCACACGCACGGTCTCGAACACCGCCATGGGTCGAGCATAGCCTGCCAAATGCCGATATATGCGGGGTGGAACGGCTCGACCGCACGACCGTCCTCCTCGCCCTGCTCGGCGCCGCGCTCCTGGGCTGGTTCGGGCTGACGGACTTCGCCTTCACCGACTACGACGTCGAGGCGAGGCCGGCCTTCGATCACCTGCTGTCCGGCGACCTGCACAACTTCCTGCTGGGGAGCCCGGCCTACGGCGGAGCGCTGCTTGCTGCGCTCGCCTCTGGCCCTGGCGGCAGGCGCCGCCGGTGGCGGCGAGCTGGCCGTGTTTCGCGCCGTCGCGCTCCCGGGACTGCTCGCCCTGGCACTGCTCGGAATCGTCCTGACCGCCCGGGCCCGGGCGGCCGGCGCGTCGGCGCCCGCGGCCTGGCTCGCGCTCGCGCTGTGCGTCCTCAACCCGATCGCGCTGCGCGCGCTCGAGCTCGGTCACGCCGAGGAGCTCCTCGCCGGGGCTCTCGCCGTCGCCGCGATGCTCGCCGCGCAGGGCCGCCGGCCCGGGTGGGCGGGCCTGCTCGTCGGCCTCGCCGTCGCCACCAAGCCGTGGGCGCTGATCGCCGTGCCGGCCGTGATCGCCGTCCTGCCCGAGGGACGCCGCCGCGCCGGCGCCATCGCCCTGGCCGTACCGGGCGCGATTTTCGCCCCCTTCGTGATCGCCCAGTGGGTCGGCCACGTTCCCAGCCATCCCACCTCGACCGGTGACATCTTCAAGCCGTGGCAGCTGTGGTGGCCGCTCGGCTCGACCGGCACTCCGGTCGTGAACCCGGGCGGCGGCGTCGGCTCGGCCGGCGCCGTGCTCGAGGGCTACCGCCACTCGCCGTCGTGGCTGAGCGGCCTCGTTCACCCCGGGATCGTGGCGCTGTCCGTGCCCCTCGTCCTGCTGTGGGCCCGCCGTCGCCGAGCGGCCGACGGCCTGCTGCTCCTCGCCTTCCTGCTCTTCCTGCGCTGCCTGCTCGACCCCTGGAACAACGTCTACTACGTGCTCCCGTGCGTGCTTGCCCTCGTCGCGTTCGACGCGAGCCGGGGCCGGGCCCCGCTCGCCGCGGCGGTGGTCACCGGGGCGACGTGGTTCACGGTCGTCGAGCTGTCCTCGATGGTCTCCCCCGACGCGCAGTCCGCCGCCTATCTGGCGTGGGCCGTGCCGTTCGCCGCCGTCCTCGCGCTGCGCCTGTACGCGCCGCAGCGCTGGGCCCGTCTGCGCGCCGCGGCGAGAGCGGCCGTGCCGCCCGAGGCGCTGCCCGTCACTCGACGATCGTCAGCTCCTTCGGGTACGAGCTGAGGACCTCCCGGCCGTCGTCGGTCACGACGACCAGGTCCTCGATGCGCACGCCGAAGCGCCCGGGCAGGTAGACGCCGGGCTCGACGGTGACGACCTGGCCGGCGGCGAGCGTGGCCTCGCTCGTCTTGGCCAGGCGCGGATCCTCGTGGACGAGCAGGCCCACGCCGTGGCCCAGGCCGTGTCCGAAGCGCTCGCCGTGGCCCCCCTTCTCGATGATCGCGCGCGCCGCCGCGTCGGCGTCGCGCCCGCTCACGCCGGCCCGCGTGGCCTCCAGGCCCGCGAGCTGCGCCTCCAGCACCAGCTCGTAGACCTCCTCGGGCTCCGCGCCGACCTCGCCGGTGGCGAACGTGCGGGTGCAGTCGGAGCAGTAGCCGTCGAGCCGAGCCCCCCAGTCGACGATCACCAGCGCATGGCGCGGGATCTCGACGTCGCGGGGCTCGGAGTGCGGCAGCGCGCCGTACGGCCCGGCCGCCACGATCGACGGGAAGCTGGGCTCCTGGGCGCCGTGGTGGCGCATGGCGTCCTCGAGGTCGAGGGCGACCTCGCGCTCGGTCCGCCCGGCCAGCCCGCGCTCGAGCATCGCGCGCAGCGCGTCGTCGGCCAGGGCCGCGGCGGCGCGAATGCGGTCGAGCTCTCCGGGCTCCTTGATCTCGCGCAGGCGCTCCACGAGTCCGCTCGCGGCCACCAGCTCGACGCCTTCCAGCGACTCGCCCAGCCGGCGGTGGTCGCGCACCGAAGTGTGCGCGTCGTCGAAGCCGAGCCGCAGCGGACGTGACTGGGGAAGCACGTCGCCCAGACCGTCGAGGAGGTCGCGCTCGCCCTCGCGGCGCTCGAACTCGTCCGAGACCTCCGAGGCCACCCGCTCGACGTAGCGAAAGTCCGTCACGAAGGTGTGCCGCCCCGCTTTCCCGGCCTCGACGACGGCCAGCCCGTTGGTTCCCGTGAAGCCGGTCAGCCAGCGCAGGTTCGTGGGCTCGCGGACGAGCAGCGCGTCGAGCTCGCGCTCGGCCGCCAGCTCGGCCAGCCGGTCGGCGCGGCTCATTCCGCGAGCACCCGCTTGAGGATCTCCAGGGCCTCGCGATAGCCGTCGGGGCCGCGCCCGGTCACCCGGCCGACGCACAGATCGCTGATCACGGACACGCGGCGCCACTCCTCGCGCGCGTCCACCTCGGACAGGTGAACCTCGACCGCCGGCAGCCCGGCCAGTTCCAGCGCGTCGCGAATCGCCCACGAGTAGTGCGTCCACGCGCCCGGGTTGAGGATCAGGCCGTCGGCCAGTCCGTCGAGCCGGTGCAGGTGCTCGACGTACTCGCCCTCGTGGTTGGTCTGGAAGAACCGGGTCTCGAGCTCCAGCTCGCCCGCGAAGGCGGCGATGCGCTGCTCGAGCTGCGTGTAGGACAGGCCGCCGTAGAGATCGGGATCGCGGCGGCCCAGCTCGCCGAGATTGACCCCGTGCAGCACCTCGACGCGATTGCGGACCGAGTTCACTCGAGCAACTCTCTCACGGCCGCCTCGACGTCAGCCTCGGCGACCTGCGCGCCCGGGCGCACGTCGCCGGGCGCCTCCACGAGGACGAACGGGACGGGGCCGGCGCCGCGGCGCTTCTTGTCGCGGCGCAGCGCGTCGAGGACGGCCGGCGGCTCGGCGCCCTCCAGGCGCGTCGGCAGCCCGTGCGCGCGCAGCAGCTCGGCGACCTCCGCGCGCAGCTCGTCACGGCCCGAGAGGCGCAGCGCGGCGAGCAGGCCCAGCCCGACCGCCTCGCCGTGCCGGTAACGGCCGTACCCGACGGCCGTCTCGATGGCGTGGCCGACCGTGTGCCCGAGGTTGAGCACCTGGCGGCGCCCGTCGTCGCGCTCGTCCTGCGCGACGACGGCGAGCTTCGTGCGCGCGCAGGCCAGCACGACGTCGGGCTGGGTGGCGCCGCCCGCGCCCTCGCGCACGCGCTCCCACAGAGCGCCGCCCGCGATCAACGCGGTCTTCACCACCTCGGGGTAGCCCGCGGCCAGCTCCTCGGGCCCCAGCGTGAGCAGGGTCGCGGGATCGACCAGGACCGCCGCCGGCTGGTGGTAGGCGCCGACGTAGTTCTTGGCCTCGGGGATGTCGACGCCCGTCTTGCCGCCGTAGGCGGAGTCGACCTGCGCGACGAGCGTTGTCGGCACGTGCACCACGCGCACTCCCCGCTGGTAGGTGGCGGCGCAGAAGCCCGCGAGGTCGCCGACGACTCCGCCCCCGAGAGCCACCACGAGGTCATCGCGCGTCGCGCCCTGCTGAGCCAGCGCCCGCCATACCTGCTCGGCGGAGGCGAGCGTCTTGGACCGCTCCCCCGGCTCCACCAGGACGCTGCCCGCCAGCGGCTCGAGATGGCGGCCGTGAAGCTCGAACACGGTCGTGTCGCTCACGCAGTGGCGCCGACCCTCCACCGGGAAGAACCCGGTCTCCAGCATGGCCGGGCCGGCGAACACCGGGTAGTCGCCCGAGGCGGCGTGCGCCCACAGCATGCGCGTCCCCGCCGGCGCCTCGGCCAGCGCCCGCAGCGCGGGCAGCGCGCGGCGCACGAGCTCGGGGTCGGAGCCGGGAAGCACGGCGTCGGCCGCTCGCTCGTAGGCTCCGGCGCGCTCGCCGTGGAGCGAGTCGAAGCGCTCGCGGTCGCGGGCCAACGGACGGTCACCGAGCGCGGCGACGCGCTCCCAGGCGGTGTCGGCGTCGACCTCCAACAGCACGACGGTGTGCTCGCGGAGCGCCTCGCACACCCGCTCGGAGCCGAGCGAGCCCCCGCCCAGCGCCACGGCGCCCCCGTCGGCACGGCTCAGCGCCTCCAGCACGACCTCCTCCTCCCGCGCCCGGAAGGCGGCTTCTCCCTCACGCTCGAAGAACGCGGCGATCCCCTCCCCCAGCTCGCGCTCGAGCAGCTCGTCGGTATCGAGAGCGTCGGGGTCGGCGGCCCGAGCGGCCGTCGTCTTGCCCGCCCCCATGAAGCCGACGAAGACGAGGGCGGGGCCCACCACTATCTCCGCCAATCGATCCGCTCCTTGTAGGCGCCGAGCGCGGCGAGCACGTCGTCCATGTGGTCGCCGCCGAACTTCGTCCGGTACGCGTCGGCCAGCGTGAGCGCCACCATCGCCTCGCCGACCACACCGGCGGCGGGGACGGTCGTGGAGTCCGTGCGCTCGCGCAGCGCCGGGGCGGGCTCCTTCGTGGCGATGTCCACCGAGCGCAGCGGCTTGGTCAGCGTCGGGAGCGGCTTCATGGCGCCCACGACGATGAGCGGCTCGCCCGTCGTCATCCCGCCCTCGACGCCTCCCGAGCGGTTGGTCTCGCGCGACCAGCCGGCGTCCGCGGACCAGAAGATCTCGTCGTGGACCTCCGAACCGGGCCGCCCGGCCATCTCGAAGCCCGGGCCGATCGACACGGCCTTCATGGCGTGAATCGAGACGATGGCCTGAGCCAGGCGACCGTCCAGGCGCTCCTCCCAGGAGACGTATGACCCGATACCCGGGACGAGCCCGAAGGCGCGAACCTCGAAGATCCCGCCGAGCGACTCGTTGGCCTTGCGCAGGCGGTTGATCTCCTCGACCATCGCGGCCGAGACGTCGGGGTCCAGGCAGCGGACGGGCGACTCGTCGACGGCCGCGAAGTCGTCGGGGCCGAGGTCGTGGCCGGCCTGCGCTTCGGGCACGCGCACCGAGCCGATCTGCACGACGTGGGAGAACACCTGCACGCCGAGCGCGCGCAGGAACGCCTTGGCCAGCCCGCCGGCGGCCACGCGAGCTGCCGTCTCCCGCGCGCTCGCGCGCTCGAGGACGTTGCGCACGTCGGCGTGGCCGTACTTCATGACGCCGGCCAGGTCGGCGTGGCCCGGGCGCGGAAGGTGAACCTCCTCGACCTCGGCGTCGACCGGCCACGGGTTCATCCGCTCCTCCCAGTTCGCGTAGTCGCGGTTGACCACCTGTAGAGCCACCGGGCTGCCGAGCGTGCGCCCGTGTCGCAGCCCGGCCGTGACGACGGCGGCGTCGCTCTCGATCTTCATCCGGCCGCCGCGCCCGTGTCCGAGCTGGCGGCGCGCCAGGTCACGATCGAGGTCCTCGGGCTCCAGGCGCAGCCCGGCGGGCAGGCCCTCGACGATGCATGTCAGGCCGGGGCCGTGGGACTCGCCGGCGGTCGTGAAGCGAAGCGCCATCAGGCGCTAGAGCCTATTCGGCGTCTAGCCCTTGACGACGCCCAGGACGTCCAGCTGGTACTGGTCGCCGTTCTGGGCATCGAAGAACTGCGCCTCGCCCACAGCCAGGGTGAGCTCGGAGCAAACGCTCTTGCTCGGCTTGCAGGTGCCTTCGCCTTCCGTCTTCACGACGTCGGACGAGACGAGGAACACGGGCCGGGTCCCATCCTTGCCGAAGCCGAGGAAGACGATCAACGGGTTGCTCGAGGCGGGCAGCGGTGTGCCGGGAGAGATCTCGCGGACCGTCCGCTTGCCGCCGGCGAGGCCGAACTCGATCTTGAGCCTGGTCCCGGTGTCCTCGGCGGAGCCGCCGCCGGAGCCACCGCCGGAGCCGCCGCCGGAGCCGCCCGAGCCGCCGCCCGAACCGGACGAGTCCCCGGAGCCGCCGCCCGCCGAAGACGAGGCGTCGCTGGTCGCGGGGCCCTTCGCCACCGCGCCCGCGGAAGTCGCCGCCTGGCTGACGACATGAAGTTGATGGAACGGATCCTTGAACTTGCCGCCGACCAGCGCGCCACCCGTGTTGGAGCGGATCGAAGCCGCGCTGGCGACGAGCGGCTCCGGACCGGGGGCAGACGCCACGGCGGTCGGGGCCACGGGCACCTGGGGCGCCGGCTTGGCGAGCACGACGGGGATGGCCACGAGAGCGATCACGAGGACCAGGGCGACCGGCCACAGTCGCCGCTCGACCAGGTCCTTCCAGATGTTCCTCGCCAGGTTCGTGACGTTCGCCAGGTTCATGGCGTCACCGCCGCGGGCGCCACGGGCGCGGCGCCGCCGGAGTCGCTGACGGGCTCGGAAGTCACGGCCGACGGGCCCGTGGGAGACGCGCCGTCGAACAGGCCCTGGTCGATGGGCAGCAGGTAGGCCTGCGCCGCGATCGAGGCCTTCATCGCCGGGAAGCCCTTGGCCGCCGCGGTGAGGGAGATGCCGTTGACGAGGAGCAGGCGGCCGCGGACGTCAACGCTGCGGCGCCGGGCCGAGATGTAGCGCTCGAGCTTCGTCAGGAAGCTCGACAGCTTGAAGAAGCTGCCCTGGAACGTGAAGGTGAAGGGCATCGTGTTCAGGCCCGCTTCGCCGACCGTGGCACCGGGCGGCAGCGCCGCGGTGGCCGACTGGGTCGGGTCGGCCGGCGCCCCAGCGGCCGGCGCCCCAGCGGCGGGCGGCTGGCTGCCGTTGCTCGCGGCGGCGTTCACGCCGGCGTCCTTGCCGTCCTGGGAGGCGGCCTTGTTCTGGGCGTTGTCCTGGGTGGCGGCGGCGCCCTGCGCGGCGCTCGTGGGCGGCACGGCCGCGGCGCCTGAGCCCGAGCTCAGCTTGACCGTGCGGAAGTCGACCCCGGTCTCCTTGGCGGTCGAGTCGAGCTGGTAGACGAGCGAGGGCACGTCGTCGTCGACCGGCACGGCCTTGCCGAGCCGCGCGACGGTGGAGTAGTTGCGCGCGTAGAGAGTCCGCGCGGCCTCGCCGGCCGTCACCTCGGCATGGGCGGTGTCGACCCGCTGGTGCGCCTGCTCGAGCTTCTGGCCGAGGTCTGACGCCTCCTTGCGCTTGGGCTTGAGCGCGAACATCCAGAAACCTCCCAGGGCGACGACCGCGATCACGACCATCACGACGATGCGATCACGCTGGGTCACTGTCCGCTCCCGTTGGAAGTCGGCTGGGTGGCCGGCGCCGCGGTCCCCTGCGGCGCGGTCCCGGCCTGACCGGGCGCCGCCTGCGCGCTCTTGGGCGCGTCGAAGAAGACCACGAGCTGGAATTGGGGAAAGCGGCTGCTGCCGTTGCGACAGTCGGTGGCGTTCGCTCCGCCGCCGCCGGGACCTGCTGCCCCCTCGGCCTTCTCCGAGGACGCCAGCGAGACCCGCTGCACGCCGCGCATGATCCGCAGGCGCGCCATCACGCGCGACACCGAGGACTGGCTGTCCGTGCAGCCGACCATCTCGATCGCGGGGGACTTGACGGCGCTGCGCAGCGATCCGGTCGAGCCGCCACCGCCGCCTTCCAAGGTCACGCCGGGCGCCACCGTGCCAATCAGCGAGGTCAGCCAGACGTCGCCGGGCAGCGCTCGCGCGAGGTCGCGCATGGCGCGCTCCCAGTTGAAGCGGCTGTCGGCCAGCGAGGTGACGGTCTGGACGCGGCTCTCGCTCAGAGTGGCGAACTGGGTGTAGGGCTTGAGCGCCGCCGCCTGCTGCTCGAGGGTCGCGGCCTCCTGGCTGGCCTTCGCGACCTCGCCCTTGCGCGAGTTGACCTGGTTGCCGGTCAGGGTGTAGACGGCCGTGGCCAGCACGAGCGCGCCGAGCGCGCCGAGCACGATGTAGACGGCCGAGCCGGTGCGCCCGCCGGAGCCGCCACCGCCACCGCGGCGCTGGTCGCGCGGGATCAGGTTGACGGCCCTCACGCCGGCGTCACCTCCGCCACGGACAGTCCGGCGGCCACCGTGACCTCGGCCGGGTCGACCCCGTGAAGGGCGCCCGCCTGGGCCTCGGCGACGACGCCCGACTCGACGGGGATCGTCACGCTGGCCCCCACCTGTTCGACGAGGCCGGGAATGCCCACGGCCGGGCCGGTGAGGATGGCGCGCTCGACGATGACCGCGCCGCCCTGGGAGGAGTAGAAGTCGAGGGAGTTGCGGATCTCGTCGACGACGCGGTCGACGCCGGTGACGAGCACGCTGCGGGCGTCGGACACGATCTCCGGGTCGCCCTCGATCGCGTCGACCGGGGTGGCCAGGCCGACATGCTTGAGCCACTGGTCGGCGTGCTCGAACGTCAGCCCGCGGCGTTCGGCCAGTTCCGCCGCCATGGAGGTGACGCCGACGGCGGCCACACGGGTGAAGTGACACGCCGCCCCGTTGGCGATGGCGAGGTTCGTCATCCCGGCGACGTTGACGTAGAGGGTGCCGAGCGCCTGCTGCCCGTCGGCCAGCTCGGCGGGGGCGGGGCCGAGGGCGCGGATCATGGCGAAGGCGGAGAGGTCGATGCCCTCGGGGCGTAGCCCGGCGCCGCGCGCGGCGGCGAGCATCCGCTCGATCATGTCGCGACGAGCGGCCACGAGCACGACGCGGAGGCGCTCGCCCTGCTCGCCGTCAACGAGCCCGAGGGACTGGTAGTCGAGGACGGCCTGGTCGAGCGGCATGGGGATGTTCTCCTGCGCCTGGAAGCGGACCGCGGCGTCGAGCTCGGGGCCGGGCGGGAGCGGAGGCAGCTCGATCGTGCGCACGACGATCCGCTGGTTGGCGACGCCGAGGCGCACGCGCTTGCCCAGCTTGTGCGCCGAGAAGAAGCTCTTGAGGGCGGCGGCCAGCGCCTCCACGTCGGTGACCTCGCCGTCGCGGACGACGCCCGGCGCCAGCGGCGAGACCGCGGCGCGAAGGACGGTCACGCGACCGTTCACCGTCGCCTCGGCGGCGGCGATGTGACTGGGCTCGATATCGAGCCCGACGACAATGCGGGGGGTTTTCCTTGCCATCGTGGGTTGCGGGAGGGAAGGTGTGGGTTGGCCTGCAAATACGCGTTGGGCCTGCAAGCCTCAGATCGGCCGTTCGTCCACTCACCTTGAGCCCTGTGAGGGCAGAAACGCCGTTCGTCCACGCCCGGCGGCGGGCTAGAGGAAGGTGTCGCGGTACCAGTCGACGATCTCGGGGCCCGCGAACAACCCCACGAGGGCGCCCAAAGCGAGGAACGGCCCGAACGGGACGGCGGTCTTCCGCCCCTCCGCAACGCCCTTGCGCGCGATGATCGCGCCTCCCACGAGCGTGCCCGAGAGCATGGCCGCCAGCAGCGCCGGCGCGACCGAGCTTCCGAGGTAGAGGCCGAGCAGCGCGGCGAGCTTCACGTCCCCCATCCCCATCCCCCGTGGATAGGCGAGCGCGGCGAGGAGGAAGAAGCCGCCCGCCGCCACGGCGGCGATCAGGTGGTCGGGCAGCGCGTCGACGTCGGTCAGGGCGAGGATGACCAGCGCCACGACGGCGCTGGGGCCGACGATCCGGTTGGGGATGATGCGGTGGTCGAGGTCGATGAACGTGATCGGCACGAGCGTGAGCACGAGCGCGATCCCCAGCCAGGCGTCCTCGTCGGCGCCCTTGGCGACCACCACCAGGGCGCACAGCACGCCCGTCAGGGCCTCGACGAGCGGGTAGCGCGCGGAGATCGGCTCTCCGCAGTCGCGGCAGCGCCCGCGCAGCCACAGCCACGACAGTACGGGCACGTTGTCGTAGGGCCGCACCGGGTGGCCGCAGTGGGGGCACCGCGACCCGGGGTGCATCAGGGACTCGCCCTCCGGCAGACGGGCGATGACGACGTTCAAGAAGGAGCCGACGAGCAGGCCGCCGAGGGCGGCGACGGCGATCCACATGGCGGGAGCCTAGCCTTGGTTGAAGACGGTCTCGGATCGGGAAATGCGAGGGGCGGGCCCGAAGGCCCGCCCCGTCACAGATTGAGTCAGGTTGACTCGAGTGACTACCAGCCGGAGCTGTTGCAGCCACCCTTGCTGGTGCCGGCCGAGTCGCAGGTGCGAGCCGTGCCGCCAGCCGTCTTGGTGATCGTGAAGTGGTTGCCCGACTTCGACGTCGCCGCGATGGTGTACCCGCCGGCAGCACCCGTGACCGTGACGGCCTCGGCACCGGTGGTGGACAGTCCGCCGTAATCCAGACTCGGATCGGCGCCGTCGCACTGGGTGTAGTCCTCGGTCGTGGCGAAGCACGACTCGACCTGGGAGACCAGGTTACGAGCGTTCGACTTGGCCGAGGAGTCCTGACCCTTGGCGCGCTGGCCAAGGAACGTGGGGAGCGCGATAGCCGCCAGGATCCCGATGATCAGGATGACGACCAGGAGCTCGATCAGGGTGAAACCCTTCTCGCTCTCCATGCGCTTACGGAGCATATGCAGCATGAATCCTCCTTGGATCCAGAATTGGCCTGGTACTGCGGCCAGATCCTCGGTCTCCATGCCGCCGGAGATCTCAGGTCGAACCCTGGTGGCAGCCCGGCTTCCTCGTGATGAGGCCCGTGGCTTTGCGTCCCGCCCTCACGAGCGGTTTGCCGTTGACACCTCGGCTCTGGCTTGGTCCGTCTATCGTCAGGCCGCTGACCTCACTTGAAGCATCTGGACGCAAGTACGGCTCGCACGCCCTACGACGTCCGTCCAGGCCCGTGCCCACTACCCTCGTCCGTCCATGCTCGGACGCCGCCTGCTGCTGCTCGTCGCCGTTCTGCTCGCCACGGGCGCGATCGCGGCCGCGCTGACCCCGCGCGACTCCGGCCAGACCACTCCCACGACGACAGCGCCCACCGCGCCCGTCGTGCCGGGGGCGACCGGCGGAACCGGAGCGGGCGCGCGAGAGGTCAACCGCACCGTCGACGCCGAGGGGGCCGAGCCGGCCGTCGTGCGCGCGCGCAGCGGCGACCTCCTCAACCTCGTCGTGCGCGCGCCGTCGCCCGACGTGGTCGAGCTGGACGGCACGGGCCGCTTCGCCTCGGTCGATTCGTCCACGCCGGCCCGGTTCAACTTCTTCGTCGAGAATCCCGGGACGTTCCCGATCCGTCTCCAGGAGACGGGGCAGGAGATCGGCCGGCTCGTCGTCTCGGCGACGTGATCAGCGGCGCAGCAGGAAGTTCCGCGACGCCGTGACCTTCCCGCCGTCGCCGGTGACGGTGCCGCGGACGACCACGCTGACCCGCCGCGCCCGCCGCAGGATTCGCTTGCCCGCGCTCGTGAGCTTCAGGTGAGCTGCGCCGCGCCCGACGCGCGACGCGACGAAGCGCACGCTGCCCAGCGAGATTGCCCTGCCCGTCCGCGAGCGGAACCCGAGGCGGCGGGCGTCGGACGCGCGCAGCTCGGCGCGCAGGACGCATGTGACACGGCGGTCGGACTGGCAGCCCACGGCGAGGCCCCGCAAGAGCACGCTGCGCAGCCGCTGAATCGGGCTGCCGGTGAGGCGCCCGGTGAAGCGCGTCCCGGCGTCACCGCCGGAGCCGGCGCCCGTGCCAGTCCCGCCGGCCGAGCCGGTTCCGGTGCCGGACCCAGTGGCCTCGCCGCCCGATCCGCCCCCGGAGCCGGTGTCTCCCCCGGAGGGGTCGCCGGTGACGACGAGCGCCCGGCTGGCCGTCCGCGTGCCGCCGTCATTGTCGGTCACCTTCACGCCGACGTTGAACGTGGCGGCGTTGGGATAGGTGTGCGAGCGCGTGGCCGTGGCGCCGGTGGTCGTCTCGAAGCTCCCGTTGCCGTCGAGGTCCCAGTCGTACTTGACGATCGTGCCGTCGGAGTCGCTGGAGCCGCGCGCGTCCAGGAGGACGGGCGCTCCCGCGGCGACTGGGTTGGGACTCGCGGTCAGGGATGCGAACGGCAGGGTGTTGCTGGCCACGACGTTCACGCTGTGGGTCGCCTTCGCGCCGTCGGCGTCGGTGACGCGGAGCTTGACCACCACCGTCCCGCCCGTGTCGTAGGCGCGCTGGACGGTGGGGTCCGTGCCGCTGTCGAGCTCATAGGTTCCGTTGCCGTCGAGGTCCCACTCGTACTTGGCGATCGAGCCGCCCACGTCCGGGTCGTTGGAGGCCGACGCGTCGAAGCTCACGGATTGGTGAAGGGAGACCGGATTCGGCGTCGCGCTGAACGACGCCGTGGGGGCGAGCGTGACGCGGACGACCTGGGCCAGGACAGCCGTCCCACCCGCGTCGTCGGTGACCCTGAGCTTCACGGTCACGTCCCCGGGGGAGCCGAACGTGTGCGTGGTCGCGGCGGTGGTGCCCGCGTCCACCTCATAGTTGTCGTCGCCGTCGAAGCTCCACTCGTACTTGGCGATCGAGCCGTCGAGGTCGCTCGACGACGCGGCGTCGAAACTCCCGGCGGTGCCCACGACGGCCGGCGCCGGCTTGGTGAACAAGGCGGTGGGCGTGCGGTTCTGGACGGTGAGGTCGAGCGAGTCGACGGCGCTCGCGCCGTCCTGGTCGGTCACCCGCAGCCGCACCGTCCGGACACCCGGCGTCGCGTACTCGGTCGTCGTCGAGGACGTCGTGCCGGTATCGAGCTCGAACGTCCCGTCGCCGTCGAGGTCCCACTCGTACTTGGTCAGCGGAGGCCCGTCGGGATCGGAGGACGCCGACCCGTTGAAGGTCACGTTCTCCTGGCTGAGGGGCGAACCGGGCGAGGCGTCGAAGCTCGCGATCGGGGCCTGGGTCACGTGGACGAGGACGCTGGCGGTGCCGGTCTTCGCGTCGTCATCGGTGACTCTGACGTGCACCGGGTAGTTGCCGCGACTGCCGAAGCTGGCGTCGTAGGTGGCCTGGGTGCCGTTGTCGACCTCGTAGACGCCGTCGTTGTCGAGGTCGAACTCGTACTTGGTGATGGTGCCGTTGGGGTCGACGGAGCCCGAGGCGTCGAGGACCGTCGTGTCCCCCGGAAGCACCGGGTTGGGGTTGGCGGCGAGGCTGGCCACGGGGCTCCCGTCGCACAGGGCGGAGCGCAGGTCCAGGCCCCAGGCGTTCAGCGTGCCCTCGTCGGAGCCCGCCTCGTCGGACACGCGGAGCTTCCAGGTTCCCTGCTGGGGCGTGCCGATCAGACCCGACAGTGGCTCCTCGGGGCGATAGACGCCGGTGAAGGGCGCCCCCGCCCCCTCGATCGACTGGCTCGCCGAGTCCGAGAAGGTCGTGTTCTCGAAGTT
The DNA here is from genome assembly GCA_963842605.1 of uncultured Actinomycetes bacterium. Lineage (GTDB taxonomy): Bacteria > Actinomycetota > Thermoleophilia > Solirubrobacterales > Solirubrobacteraceae > AC-38. The sequence goes on along the minus strand of CAWJGV010000003.1, from coordinate 325,191 downwards.
GTCGCCGCTGCTGCCCTTGCGCGCGGCGAGCAGGACCGTGGTGCCGTCGGGGGCGACGATCTCCAGCCGCAGGTCGCCGGTGGCGGTGTGGGCGATGTCGCCGATCCGGACCACGACGTCCTTGACGCGCCCGGCCTCGTCGACCTGGAGGTTCGACTCGACGCTGGAGTTGTCGGCGACGAACAGCGGAACGTCGACGCTGTCGTGCGTCACGAGCGGGCCCGCCACCCCGGTCGAGAATCGGAACGGCACCTGGGCGGTGCCCCCGCTGGAGGTCATGTCGAGGCGCATGCCGAATCCCTGCCCGCACTCGGCCTGGGCCGCGACCTGGCCGCGGTACAGCGTGAGGTTGTCCCCCTCCGAGCCCGCCGCCAGGTTCGAGTAGTCCGACTCCGTCTGGGTGAGCGTGAGGCCGCCCCCGGGATTCGCGAGCGACCCGTGGACCGTGCTGAGGCCGAACGGCTCGTGGTTCTTCACGCGCTCGGTGAGCGCGAAGGTCTCGCCCGGGGTGAGGATCCCGTCGTTGTTGCTGGTGCCCGCCGCCTCGGTGGCCGTAGCCGTGACGTGTCGGACGTCCACGGCGGCGCCGGCGGCCGGCGCCGCCGCCAGCGCGAGCGCGACGACGAGCGCGAAGAAGGCAGCGCGAAGGGTTGCGGGCGTCGGTGCCATGGCTCCCACGGCATCGGCATTTGCGCGCGAGCGCTGAATTCGGGCGTTTAGGTGCCGATCAGCCGTCCACGGGCGTCTCGGGGTCCTCCGCGGGCGCGTCGGGCGCCTTTTCGGGGCCCCAATGGGCCTGCGCGTCGTGTTCGGGGATGAACTTGCCGCTCCCCTCGCACCACGGGCAGTCGACCTCGGACGGGCTCCCGCCCGAGGTTCGAGATCACCTTGCCCGTGCCGTGGCACGCGCGGCAGCTCTCCATCTCGAACTCGTCGTCGGGCGCCATCGGCGCGCGAGGGTAGCGCGTCGGCTACTTGATCTGGTCGTAGACCTTGAACAGCGGCAGGTACATCGAGATGACGATGAAGCCGACCATGCCGCCGACGACGATGATCATCGCCGGCTCGAGGATCGAGGTGATGGCCTTGACGGCCGCGTCGACCTCGGTCTCGTAGAAGTCGGCGACCTTGCTGAGCATCGTGTCCAGGGCGCCCGTCTCCTCGCCCACCGCGATCATGTCGACCACCATCGCCGGGAACACCGGGACGTCCTTGAGCGGGGCGGCGATCGTGCCGCCGCGCTTGACCGACTCGGTCACGCCGCCCATGGCCCTCTCGACCATGGCGTTGCCCGCGGTCTGGCCGGTGATCTCGATGGCCTGGAGGATCGGCACGCCCGAGGAGACCAGCGCCGAGAACGTGCGCGACCAGCGCGCGAGCGCGATCTTCTGGACGGTGTCGCCGATCTTCAGCGGCACGCGGAGCCGGAAGCGATCCCACTGCGGCCGTCCCCACTCGGACTTCTTCCAGGCGAAGAAGGCCCAGGCCAGCCCGCCGGCGACCGCGATGCACACATACCAGCGAGTGGTCAGGAGACCGGACATGCCGACCGTGAACTTGGTCAGGGCGGGCAGCTCGCCGCCGGTGTCCTTGAAGATCTTCGCGAACACGGGAACGATGAACGCCACGAGGGCGAGCATCACGACCATGGCGAACGTGATGACCACCGCCGGATAGACCATCGCGGCGCGCACCTGGCGGTGCAGCGCGTCCTCCTTCTCCAGCTGGTCGGCGATCCGCAGCAGCGAGTCCTCGAGCACGCCGCCCGTCTCCCCCGAGCGGATCATCGCGATGAAGAGCGGGCCGAAGACCTTGGGATGGCGCGCGAGCGAGTCGGAGAGCGGCAGGCCGGCCTCGACGTCCTTGCGTACCGCGATCAGCGTCGCCTGCAGCAGCTTGCCCTGCGTCTGCTTCTCGAGCACGTGCAGGGCGCGCAGGATCGTCATGCCCGACTGGATCATCGTCGAGAGCTGGCGGGTCATCACCGCGAGGTCGCGCAGCTTGACCCGCTGCATGAACGAGAGGCTGAGCTCCTTCGACTTCGCCGTGCCCTCGATGTCGAGGACGATCAGCCCGCGCTGCTTGAGCTGCTCGGTGACGGCCTGCTTGGACTCCGCCTGCACCTCGCCGCGCGACGAAACGCCCGCGAGGTCGATCGCCTTGAAGACGAAGGTCTCCACGGTCTACGCCGCCATTTGGCCGTCCGCGCCGAGCAGGCGCTTGAGCTCTTCGGGGGTCGTCGAGCGCTGCTCGGCGAGCTGGCGGGTGATCTTGCCCGTTCGCACGAGCGAGGCCAGCGAGCTGTCCATCGTCTGCATTCCTGCCGACGCGCTCGTCTGGAGCACGGAGTAGATCTGGTGGGTCTTGCCCTCGCGGATGAGGTTGCGCACCGCGGGACTGGGGATGAGCACCTCGCTGGCCACGACGCGCCCCGAGCCGTCGGCCGTGGGCAGCAGCGTCTGGGTGACGATCCCCTGGAGCGCCACCGAGAGCTGCACGCGGACCTGGTGCTGCTGGTGGGGCGGGAAGACGTCGATGATGCGGTCGATCGTCTGCGGCGTGTCCTGCGTGTGCAGGGTGGCGAAGACGAGGTGGCCGGTCTCGGCCGCGGTCAGCGCGGTCTGGATCGTCTCGAGGTCGCGCATCTCGCCCACGAGAATCACGTCGGGGTCCTGGCGCAGCGCGCTGCGCAGGGCGGCCCCGAAGCTCTGCGCGTCCGAGCCCAGCTCGCGCTGGTTGACGATGCACTTCTTGTGCGTGTGGAGGAACTCGATCGGGTCCTCGATCGTCATGATGTGCTCCTCGCGCGACTCGTTGATCTCGTCGATCATCGAGGCCAGCGACGTGGACTTGCCCGACCCGGTCGGACCGGTCACGAGCACGAAGCCGCGGGGCTTCTTGGTCAGCTCGTGCACGATCGGGGGCAGGCCGAGCTTGTCGATCGAGACGATCTCGGACGGGATCAGACGGAAGGCGGCGCCGATCGCGCTGCGCTGGAAGTACGCGTTGACGCGGAAGCGGGCACGGTTGGGGATGGTGTAGGCGAGGTCGACCTGCCAGTCGGTCTCGAGCCGCTGGCGCTGGTCGTTGCCGAGGATCGAGTAGACGATCTCGCGCGTGTCGGTGGGCGTCAGGACGGGGAACTCGTCGAGCGCCGTGAGCCGACCGCGCACGCGGACGGTGGGCTTCGCGCCGGCCGTGATGTGCAGGTCGGAAGCGCGGCGGTCGAGCACCTGGAGAAGGACGTCTGCGAAGTCGAGGTTCATGGCGGAGGGGGGGTTGGACGGAGGGGGTCGCGTTCCTTATCGGCAGATCAGGCCGAATCCGTCACCCTTGCGACCTCGGCGATGGACGTGCGGCCCTGGCGGACCTTGTCCAGGCCGTCGTCGCGCAGGCGCCGCATGCCCTGTTGCATCGCCAGTTGCGCGATCTTGTCGGCCGGCGCGCGGTCGAGGATGAGGTCGCGGATCTCGCCGCTCACCGTCATCACCTCGTAGATCCCCGTGCGGCCCTTGTAGCCGGCGTTCCCGCAGCGCCCGCAGCCCGCGGGCTCGTAGGCCTCGAGGTCGTACTGGACCTTGAAGCCGGCCTCGGCCAGCCGGTCGGCCGGGATGAGGACGCGCTTCTTGCACGTGGCGCACAGCGTCCGCGCGAGCCGCTGGGCGACCACGCAGTCGACCGCCGAGGCGACGAGGAACGGCTCGATGCCCATCTCGAGCAGGCGGGTGATCGCCGTCGGGGCGTCGTTTGTATGAAGCGTCGAGAGGACGAGGTGGCCGGTCAGCGCGGCCTCGACGGCGATCGTGGCCGTCTCGGCGTCCCGGATCTCCCCCACCATGATCACGTCGGGATCCGCGCGCATCATCGAACGCAGGCCGGTGGCGAACGTCAGGCCGGCCTTCGAGTGGACCTGGACCTGGGTGATGCCCTCGACCTGGTACTCGACCGGGTCCTCGATCGTGATGATGTTCTTGTCGGTCGTGTTGATCTGCTGGAGCGCGGCGTACAGCGTGGTGCTCTTGCCCGATCCCGTCGGACCGGTGGCCAGCACGGCGCCGTAGGCCTGGGTGAAGCCGGCCTCGTAGCGCTCCTCCTCCTCCGGGGACATGCCGAGCTTCTCCAGCTCCATCACCACGGAGTTCTTGTCGAGGATGCGCAGCACGACCGACTCGCCGTGGACGCTCGGGAGCGTGACGACGCGGATGTCGATCTGGCGTCCCTCGATGTTCAGGCCGACGCGGCCGTCCTGGGGCAGACGCCGCTCGGAGATGTCGAGGTCGGCCATGATCTTGATGCGCGACACGACGCCGCGGACCATGCGGCGCGGAACCGTGGCCGAGCTGGCGAGCACGCCGTCGACGCGGAAGCGCACGCGCATCTCGTCTCCCTCGGGCTCGAAGTGGACGTCCGACGCGCCCTGCTCGACCGCCTGGCCCACGATCGAGTGCACGAGCTTGATGACCGGGGCGTCGCCGGCGGACTCGCGCAGGTCGACGACCTCGGCGGGGCTCTCCTCATCGTCCTCCTCGACGGCCTCCTGGACCATGTCGTCGAGGCGGTTGAGGCGGCTGATGAGGCCCTGGACGTCCTCCTGCGACGCGACCGCCGGGCGGACCTCCATCCCGGTCATGATCGCGATGTCGTCGACCGCCAGCACGTTGCTCGGGTCGACCATCGCGACGAGCAGCGTCTTGTCGTCGACGAAGGACACAGGGACGGCGTCGTAGCGCTTGGCCGCCGACGCGCTGATGCTGTTCGCCGCGCCCATGTCCACGGCGAAGAGGGTCAGGTCGAGGTGATCCAGGCCGTAGCGCTCGGCCACGACGCGGGCGAGCTGGTCCTGGGAGAGCGAGCCCTGCTCGCGGAGCACCTGCTCGGGCGCGCGCCCGGCGGTGCGAGCCGCCTCGATCGCGGTCTCGACGACCGGCCGCTCGACGAAGTTCATCTCGACGATCACGTCGGTGAGGAACCGCCCCGAGCCGCCCCGCCGCGTGGGCGGGGTGATGCCGTCGCTGCGCGCGGGATCGGGCTGGCGCGCCAGGGCGCCTTCGCTCTCGATCGAATCGCCGTCGCCGACGGTCCTCAGATGTGGCCGGTTCTCGGAGTCCATGGCAGAAGCTCGGCGCGACGGGGGCCGCACCTGAGCAGGAACGCGTTGCTCTGGCTCTGTATCGGGCGGTTTGGCCTCCGGCTCAAGCGCCGCTGGGGGCTCCCGAGCGGGAGCCTCGGGCAGGGGCTCGGGAACGTACGGCTCACGGGCACGACCGGCTCGGGAACGTACGGCTCCGGCACGACCGGCTCGGGAACGTACGGCTCCGGCACGACCGGCTCGGGAACGTACGGCTCCAGGGAAGACCGCCTCGGGGACGGTGGGTTCAGGGGCGACCGGCTCGGGAGCGGGAGGCTCCGGCGCGACCGGCTCGGGAGCGGGAGGCTCCGGCGCGACACGGCTCGGGAGCGGGAGGCTCGGGAGCGACGGGCGGCTCGGGCGGCGCCCGCGGCTCGGGCGGGGGTCCCGGCTCGGGAAGGCTCGCCTCCGGGGGAGGCGTCGATGGTTCGCCGGGCTCCCGGGCTCTGCCGGGCCATCCGGGCAGTCGGAATCGATCTCGCGACAAGCTGCCCTCGTCATCGGCCCGTTCGTGTGGCTACTTGACCTGCTGCCCCTCAACGTCCAGCCGCCGCGCGCATGGCGGCGAGCGGCGCGGGCACGCCCGTCCAGCGCTCGAAGCTCAGCGCGCCCTGCCGCACCAGGACCTCCAGGCCGTCGACCACTCGCGCGCCGGCCTCGCGCGCGGCGCGAAGGAGCGCGGTCTCGCCCTCGCCGTAGACGAGGTCCGCGACGACCTTCCATTCCCCCATCCGGCCCGGGTCGAGCGGCAGCGCGGAGAACGGGTCCTCGCCGGCCTCCAGGCCGACCGCGGTGCAGTTGACGAGCAGCCCACCGGGCTCGACCGTCGCCACCGCCCGGACCCCGAGCTCCGCGGCGAGGCGCTCCGCGCGCTCGGGCGTGCGGTTCCACACCTCGACCTCGGCGCCCGCGGAGCGCAGCGCCCACGCGACCGCGCGCGCGCTCCCCCCCGCGCCCAGCACGACGGCTCGGCCCGTCGGGTGGCTCGCCGAGCGCGGCCAGGAAGCCGGGCGCGTCGGTGTTGTCGGCCTCGACGCGCGCGCCGTCGAAGCTCAGCGAGTTCGCCGCCCCGATCGCGCGGGCGGCATCGGTCGCCCCGTCGGCCGCGGCCAGGGCCGCCTCCTTGTGGGGGATCGTCACGTTGGCGCCCACGAACCCGGCGCCCGGCAGCGCGCGCAGCGTCTCGTCGAAGAGGGCGGGCGGCACCGGGAGCAGCTGGTAGCGCCAGCCCTCGAGGCCGGAGGCGGCGTACGCGGCCTCGTGGATGGCCGGGGAGCGGCTGTGCGCCACCGGCCAGCCGAGGACGCCCGCGCGGCGCGTCAACAGTTGACCGGCGAGCCGCCCTTGGCCTGGCGCGCCCGCTCGTAGCTTTGGGCGGCGCGCTGGAACTCGGCATCGGTCTTGAGGAAGACGTGCTCGCCGCGGCCGCAGGGCTTGACCACGAAGTAGAGATAGCCGGTCCGCTTGGGGTTGGCGGCGGCGCGGATCGAAGCGAGGCCGGGGTTGCCGATCGGGGTGGGCGGCAGCCCCTGGTGCGTGCGCGTGTTGTACGGCCCGGCGGTCTGTAGCTCGGAGACCCGGAGCGGACGGGTCCAGTTGTCCAGCCGGTAGCGGATCGTCGCGTCGATGCCGAGCGGGATGCTCTGGTGCAGGCGGTTGTAGATCACGGAGGCGATCAGCGGGCGGTCCTTGGCCACGGCGGCCTCGCGCTCGATCATCGAGGCGATGATGAGCACGTCGTACGCCGTCAGCTTCTTCGAGCGCGCGTACGCGAGGTTGACGGTGGCGAACTTCTTGCGGAACGTCTGGAGCTGCTTGGTCACGAGGTCGGAGGTCGGCGCCCCGATCCGCACCTGGTAGGTGGCGGGGAAGAGGAAGCCCTCCCGTGTGCGCACGCTGCGCGGCGCGCCGTACTGCTGGGGGCGCAGGACCCGCGAGCGACGCGTGGCCGCCGAGTAGCTGCCACGCAGGGACGTCTTCTTGAGAAGGCGGTTGACCTCGCCGATCGTCCGGCCCTCCGTGATCGTGACGTCGGTCGTCTTCGCCTTCGGCGGCCCGGCGGCCAGCGCGTCGAACGCGGCGCCGTACGAGATGTCCTTCGGGAGCCGGTAGGTGCCCGACTTGATGTCGTCGGGACCGTCGAGCTTCGCCCGCAGCTTGAAGAAGAACGCCGAGGAGACCACCCCTCGATCCGCCAGCAGGTCGCCCGCCTCGGTGACCGTCGCGCCCCGCGGAATGACCACGGACACCCGCCCTGAGCCGTCGCCGTGGAACGGCTGGAACACGGAGAGCAGGAACCACGCCAGGGCCAGCCCCACCGCGACCACGACCCCGAGCAGCACGAGCGGGAAGACCCTCCGGCGCGACCCGGCCGCGGCCGGCGGCGGCGCCCCGGCCCGCTTGCGCCGAAGCCGCTCGCCGAGCGGAACCTTCGGCGGAGCATCCACGGCGCCCCAGTTCTCCGTGGGCGTATCGCCAAGGACAGAGGACGGAGCCTCAGCCGAAGCCGGAGCGGACCGCCGCACCGGCCGAGCAGGAGCCGGCGGCGGAGGCGCAGGAGCCGGAGCCGCGCAGCGCGGAGCCGAGCAGGCGGAGCCGAGCCGCAGAGCCATCCCCGTCCGAACCATGCCCATCGACGGAGGGCAATGAGGGCATGGTCGGCGGGTCCTCACGCGGCGGTGCCGCCGTCGGAGCCGACGCCGCCGGCGCCGGCGCAGCGGCCCGAGCTACGGGCGCGGGCGCGGCCGGTGGCGGGGCGGGGGAATGGTCCCCGGCGGAGGGAGTTGTCGTTTGTCTGACCGGAGCCGGGGATCCTTCCCCCGCGCCGGACCCCGCGGCCGGGGCCCCAGAAGGAGAAGGAGGCGTCTCGACCGGCGGCGGCGCGCACAGCCTCCGAGGCCGGCACGCCGGCACGAGCAGCACGCCGGGCAGCGCGCTCAGCCCGATCGCGCTCCCGTTCTTCGGGCGTGCGCTCGCGTTCCGGCGGCTTTCGTTCGAACAGGCCCATGCTTACGTGTCGGCCCGATGGAAGGGCCTCCCCTCGATCGGTCCGGCGCGGTGGCCTGGCGCCCACGATGGCCGTCCCGAACGCGGAAGGCTACCTGCCCGCCTGGCACCGGGGCGTCACCGCGCATCGTCCCCGGCCGCATCCAGCCATGCCTGGAGCAGGTGAGCAGCGGCGCGGGAGTCCTCGCTGGCGCTCCCGCCGGCGCGACGGGCCTGCGCCGTGGTCAGGCGCTCGTCGTGCAGCCGGACGGGCACCGGTGCCACGATCTCGGCGAGGCGCTGTGCGAAGGCGCGTGCCTCGGCCGTCTGATCGGACTCCCCGCCCGCCAGCGTCAACGGCAGTCCGACGACGACGGTCTCGACCGAGCGCTCGCGCACGAGCTCGGCGATGCGCGCCAGGCCGGCGTCGGAGCCGGGCCGCTCCACCGGGTCGATCGGCGTGGCCAGTGTTCCGGTCGGGTCGCTCAGCGCGGCGCCGCAGCGCGCCGACCCGTAGTCGAGAGCGAGCGCCCGGCTCAAGACAGCGCGTCGGCGATCGCCGCGCGGGCGGCGTCGAGCGCGTCGCCGAGCTTGTCGGGATCGCGGCCGCCGGCGCGGGCCATGGTGTCGCGTCCGCCGCCTCCCCCACCCGCGACCTCGGCCGCGGCCTTGACGATCGCGCCGGCCTTGACGCCGCGCTCGACCAGCGCCGGCGCGACGCTGGCCACGAACATGACCCGGCCGTCGCCCGGGGCGCCGAGCACGATCGCGGCGTCGCCGAGCTTCGGCTTGACCCGGTCGAGCAGCTCGAGCAGCTGCTTCTCGTCGGCCGCCTGGACGTCGGCGACGAGCAGCCTCGCGCCGTCCACCTCGTCGGCCCGCGCGAGCACCTCGTCCACCGAGACCTCGGGCTTCGGCGCCGCGGCAGCGTCCGCCTTGGCGGTTTCGCGCAGCCTCGCCACGGCCTCCTCGACCTGCTCCGGGCGGGTGCGCAGGTCCTTGGCGAGCCGCTCCAGCGCGGCGTCGCGGGAGCGCATCAGCTCCACCCCCACGGGACCCGTGAGCGCCTCGATGCGCCGAACGTTCGCGGCGCTCGAGGTCTCGGTCGTGACCTTGAACAGCCCGATCTCGGCCGTGCGGTGCACGTGGGTGCCCCCGCACAGCTCGCGCGAGAAGCTCCCGTCCCCCACCTCGACCATCCGCACGACGTCGCCGTACTTCTCGCCGAACAGGGCCATCGCGCCGAGGCGCTTGGCCTCGTCGATGGTCGTCGTGAGCGCGCGCACGGGATGGTCGGCCAGGATCCACTCGTTGACGCGATCCTCGACGTCGCGCAGCTCGTCGGCGGTCAGCGCGCCACCGTGGGTGAAGTCGAAACGCAGCTTGTCCGGCCCCACGTAAGAGCCCGCCTGGCGCACATGCGTGCCCAGTCGCTCGCGCAGCGCCGCGTGCAGGAGATGGGTCGCCGTGTGGTTGGCCTCGGTGGCGTGGCGGGACCGAAGGTCGACCCGGGCCACCACGCGTTCGCCCTCCTTCAGCGTCCCCTCCTCCACCTCGAGCGCCACGGCCTGGTCGTCACCGAGCCGGTACACCTCGGCCACCTGGGCGCGGCAGTCCCCGTGCTCGCACTCCACGATGCCGGCGTCGGAGATCTGCCCACCGCCCGCGGCGTAGAACGGCGACTCGACGAGCTTGGCCAGCATCCGTCCGTTCTCGCGCTCGACGGCGCCCACCGTGGTGTGCTGCTCGACCGTCTCGTAGCCGGTGAAGCGGGTCTCGAAGCCCGCCTGCCCCGCGAACTCGCGCACGCGCTCGCGGCCGTCGCCGGACTCGTCGATCTCGGCCGCCGAGCGCGCGCGGGCGCGCTGGCGCTCCATCAGCGTCTCGAACCCCGTCTCGTCCACGCCGAGGCCGGCCTCGGCCGCGATCTCCCGCGTGAGGTCGAACGGGAAGCCGAAGGTGTCGTGCAGCTGGAAGGCGGCTTCGGCCCCGATTCCCTCCAGGCCCTCCTCCTTCGCGCGCTCGATCAGCTCGCCGAGCAGCTTGAGTCCCTTCTCGAGCGTGCGCCCGAACGCCTCCTCCTCCCCCGCCACCCAGCGCTGCACGGCCTCGCGCTGCTCGACCAGCTCGGGGTACTCGCCGCCCATGATCTCGGTGACCCGGTCGGCGAAGCGCGGCATGAATCCCGGGTCGAGTCCGAGCACGCGGCCCTGCTGGATGGCGCGCCGCATGACCCGGCGCAGGATGTAGCCGCGATCCTCGTTGGAGGGCACGACGCCGTCGGCGATGAGGAAGGTCGTGGCGCGCGAGTGGTCGGCGAGGATCCGCAGGGCGCGGGTGACCTCGTGGGACTCCCCCATCTTCCGGCCCGACAGCTCCTCCCCCAGCTCGATCAGGGGGAGGAACTGGTCCGTCTCGTAGACGGAGGGGACGTCCTGCTGGATCGCCGCCATGCGGTTGAGGCCCAGGCCCGTGTCGATGTTCTGGCTGGGCAGCGGGGTGAGCGTGCCCGGCGGGTCCTGGTCGTACTGCATGAAGACGAGGTTCCAGTACTCGAGGATCCGCTCGGTGTCGTCCCCCGGGCGGTCGTCGTCGCTGCCGAACTCCGGTCCCCGGTCGAAATAGAGCTCCGAGCAGGGGCCGCAGGGGCCCGTGGGCCCGGCCTGCCAGAAGTTGTCCTCCGTGCCCAGCCGCACGATGCGCTCCTCGGGCACGCCGACGCTCTTCCACGCCTCGATCGCCTCCTCGTCGGGACCCAGCCCCAGCGCCTCGTCGCCGCCGTGGACCGTGATCCAGATCCGGTCGGGGTCGAAGCCGAAGCCCTCCAGCGACAGCTCCCAGGCCAGCTCGACGGCGCCCTGCTTGAAGTAGTCGCCGATCGAGAAGTTGCCGAGCATCTCGAAGAAGGTGAGGTGGCGGGCCGTGTTGCCGACGTTCTCGATGTCGGTCGAGCGAAAGCACTTCTGGCACGTCGTGAGCCGATTGTGCGGCGGCTTCTCCTGTCCCAGGAAGTACGGCTTGAGCGGGTGCATGCCCGCGGTGGTGAGCAGGACCGACGGGTCGTACGTCGCGGGCACGAGCGAGCCCGACGGCAGCCGCTTGTGGTCGCGCGCGACGAAGAAGTCCCGGAAGGTGCTGCGGATCTCGTCCGAGGTCACGGTCCTGAGTCTAGATCGCGGAATCGGCCATCAGGCCGCGATCGTGCCGTGGCCGACGACCAGGTCGCCGTCCATGAGCACGGCGGCCTGGCCGGGGGCGGCGCCGAGCGCCGGATCGCGCAACTCGAGCTCGAGGCGGGCGTGGCGGCCCGCCCGCGGGTCGCCGGCGACGGACCCCGCGAGCGGCTCGGAGTGGTAGCGGAGCTTGACGCCGTTCACGCGGGCACCGTCGCGGTGCAGGACGGCGCCGCGGACGGACACGCTCGTGCGCCGCAGCGCCTCGCGCGGACCGACCACGACGCGGTTGGTGGCCGCGTCCTTCTCCAGCACGTACAGCGGCGCGGACGCCGCCACGCCGAGCCCGCGGCGCTGGCCGACCGTGAAGCCGTGGTGGCCGCGGTGCCGTCCGAGCGCGCGCCCACGGCGGTCGACGATCTCCCCGGCCCGCGGCCGGATCCCGCCGTGGCGGGCGAGGAACGCCGCGGGGTCGGTGCCGGCGAGGAAGCACAGGTCCTGGGAGTCGGGCTTGCCGGCGACCGCCAGTCCGGCCTCGGCGGCCAGCTCGCGCACGCGCGGCTTGTCCAGATCGCCCAGGGGAAAGCGCAGGCGCTCCAGCGAGGCGGGCGACAGCGCGGCGAGCATGTAGCTCTGATCCTTGTCCGGATCGGCGGCGATCCGGAGCAGCGGGCCGGCGCCGTCGCCGGCCACGCGCGCGTAGTGGCCGGTCGCCAGCGCGTCGGCGCCCAGCCGCTCGGCGAGCTCGATCATGGCGTCGAGCCGCACGTGGCCGTTGCAGCGCACGCACGGGTTCGGGGTCAGGCCGGCCGCGTGATCGTCGAGGAACGGCGACACGACGCCGGCGCGGAACTCCTCGCGCAGGTCGAGCGTCAGGTGTGGCAGCCCCATCTCGTGGGCGAGCGCGCGGGCGCCGCGCACGGCCGAGGCCGAGCAGCACGAGCGCTCGGCGTCGTTGTCGCGGTCGGCCCACAGCTCGAGGGTCACGCCGACGGTCTCGCCCCCGCGCCCGCACAGCAGCCCGGCCACCGCGCTGTCCACTCCGCCGCTCATGGCGACGAGCGTGCGACCGGGCGTGGGCCCCAGTCTCGCGTTGGCGCGAACGGCGGCGCCGAGGGAGCGGTGCAGCGCATCCGCGGCGAGCTCCGCGGCGTGATGCTTGACCGGGCTCAGGCCGCCGAGCTCGGCCGCGATGGTCTCCGGCCCCACTCGAGCTCCGTCGAGGACGGGCCGGCCGCGCACCAGCGCCACCGCCGCGCTCCCGGCGGCGAGAGCCGCCCCGCACCCGCTCGCGTCGAACGACGCGGCGACCACGCGCTCTGCCTCCACGGCCACCGACACGCGCACCAGGTCGCCGCACGCCGCGCCGCCCGCCGCTCCGCTGTGCCCGCCCGCGGGCTCCGGGCCCCGGCCGACCGGGTCGTTCAGGTGCGTCTCGAAGGAGCTCGTCTCCATCGGGGCGAGTCTAGGGAGATCGGGGAGAGGGTACGATCGGCCCGTGTCCCATGCGGCCGCGCTCGTCGATGAGATCGCCAACGAGCTTGACAGCTGGCCCGGTGTGCGTATCGAGCGACGTTCGGACGGTGCCGCCCTCGTGCGCTACGAGCAACTCGAGCTCGGCGTCCTTGATCGCGACCGTGGCGTGGTGGAGCTGGGCTTCTCGCGTTCGGAGCATGACGAGCTCGTCGAGCATGGGGATGCCGAGCCGGCCGATTCGATGCCTGATTCCCGCAAGGTCAGCCACGGCGTCGAGGGGCCGTCGGACGTGACCGCCGTGCTCGAGCTCTTCGACCGCCGCTACCGCGACCTGCGCGGCGAGGACGACCCGTATAGCTCGCAGGACCCGGCCTGAGCCCGCCGGCGTGGGCGCGGATCAGGTATCGCGGAAGCCGATCGTGATCGTCGGCGGCGGCCTCGCCGGAGGCAACGCCGCGGCAACTCTTCGCGACGAGGGTTTTCAGGGCCGAGTCGTGCTCATCGGCCGCGAGCCGGGCATCCCGTTTGGTCGTCCTCCGCTGTCCAAGACGTACCTGCGGTCCGAGGAGGATCTCGACGGCTGGTATGTCAGACCTGCCGATTGGTATCAGGAGCACGATGTCGAAAGACTCGTCGAGTCGAGCGTGGTCTCCGTAGATGCCGCCGCGCACAACGTGGTCTTGGACTCGGGCCAGGAACTCGAGTACCAGAAGGTCCTGATAGCCACGGGAGGACAGAACCGGCGGCTTGACGTGCCCGGGGCGCAGCTGCCCGGGATCCACCACCTTCGCACGGTGGCCGAGTGCGACGCGATCAAGCGCGAGGCCGTGGCGAATCGGCACGCGGTCGTCGTGGGCATGGGCTTCATCGGATGCGAGGTGGCGGCTTCGCTGACGCAGCTCGGGGTTCGGGTGACCGCGATCTTTCCCGGGAGCGTGCCCCTCGAAAGGGTTCTTGGCAGGGAGGTCGGCGCGGTGATCGGCGCGTTTCACCGCGCGAACGGCGTCGAGCTGCGCGCCGAGAGTCAGGTTGCTGCCTTCGAGGGGACCGACCGGCTGGAGGCGGTCGTGACCGCCAACGGCGATCGCGTCGCGTGCGACTTCGCCGTCGTCGGCATCGGGATCGAGCCCGACGTACCGACCTTCGCGCCGGCGCTCGCGCAGGAGAACGGCATCCTGGTCGACGAGGTGCTGTCGCGCCAGCGTCACCGACGTCTACGCGGCCGGCGATGTCGCGAACCACCTGCACCCGGTCTTCGGACGAGTTCGCGTCGAGCACTACAACAACGCCGAAAAACAGGGACGCGCGGCGGCGAGGTCGATGCTCGGCTCGACCACCCCGTATGACTACATCCACAGCTTCTGGTCCGACCAGTACGAGCACAAGCTCGAGTACGTCGGCCATGCCACGAAGTGGGACGAGTTCGTGGTCCGCGGGAGCCTGGAGGAAGGAAGGCTGATCGGCTTCTACCTGCTGGAAGGACTGGTTCAGGCCGCCGTCGGCCTCGACCGCGGAGGTGATCCCGAGCTGGACAGCGACTCGGAGATGGCGGCATGCGCCCGCCTCGTTGCCCGGCGAGCCCGGCTGGCTGCCGGCCAGCTCGCGGACGAGCGTGTGGACCTGTGGTCCCTCAGCGCTGACGCGTAGCCGTCGCGCGCGCTAGGCGTTTGAGAACAGGGGAATGTTCGCCCCGCTGGCCGCCGCGAGCGGGCTGTCGAGCAGCGCGACGATCAGCTCGGCGACGTCGCCGGGTGTGAGGCCGGGACGCAGCGCGGGATTGGCCTGACGCAGCATCTCGGTGTCGACGGCGCCCGGACTCACGCAAATGGCGCTGATGCCGTGCTCCTTGCCCTCGACGGCGATCGCCTCGGTGAGACCGATGACTCCGTACTTGGAGACGTTGTAGGCGGTCAGCCCCGGGAACTTCTCGGTGGCGTAGACGCCGGAGAGCGAGGCGATGTTGACGATGCGCCCCTCGCCGGAGGGGCGCATGGCCAGGAACGCCGCGCGACAACAGAGAAACGAGCCGGTCAGGTTGACCTCGAGCGTTTCTTCCCAGGTCTCCGGCGTTATCTGCGCGAACGGCTCGGACCTCAGCACGCCGGCCGCGCAGACGAGAGCCGCGAGACTGCCCACCTCTTCGACGGCCGCGAACAGGCGCTCGACCTCGTCGACCTTGCTCACGTCCGTCGGCACCGGCGTGGCCTCGCCCCCGCTGTCGCGGATGCGTCCGGCGACACCGTCGAGGGCCTCGTGGTCACGGGCGGCAAGCACGACGTGGGCGCCGGCGGCCGCGATGGCCTCGGCGGTGGCGGCTCCGATCCCGCGGCTGGCCCCCGTGACCACCGCCAGCCGTCCCGCAAGCCAGTGCCTCGGCTCAGCCATCGACCGCGACCCCGGCACCAGCGCCAACCAGTCGCCGGTAGAGCTGTTCGTGAGCGTCGAGACTCCGCTCGAGATCCAGGTGGCGTTCGGCATGGTCGCGGCATTCCGCGCGCGAGAGTCTGGGTGTCCTCCGGACGGCGTCCGCTGCCGCGTGGATGTCGTCGGGCGCAACCAGGAAGCCGGTCAGCTCGTCGACGATCACCTCGCCGAGCGCGCCGCGTTCGAAAGCGACGACGGGCGTCCCGCACGCCTGCGCTTCAGCCGCGACCATGCCGAATGGCTCGTCCCACCTGGCCGGGAACAGGACGACGGCCGCGCGAGCCATTGCCTCCCAGAGAGAGGTTCGAGGCACTCCCGGATGAACGCGTGACGCCCGGCTCGGCCCGTCGCGGGTCGATCCGCTCCCGTGCGTACTCGGCGTCATAGCTGTCGCCGTACACATCGATTCGGACTCCTGCCGCCTGGGCGATGTCGATGGCTTCGGCTGCTCCCTTCTCCGGGCTCAGCCGGCCGGCGAAGACGGCGCCATCGCCTCCTGTCGACGACCATGTGATGAGCGCCGTCGGCACGCAGGGCGGGAGGATCGCGTCGACCGGAACGACCCGGCGCCAGGCGCTTGCCTGGAACCCGGATACGCCGGCAACCGTCGGGGGAGCGTCGCCGCTGCGCCGCGTGACGAAGCGCGGCGGCGACCGCCTCGTCCGGGGGCAGGTGGAGCGTGTGCACGACCGGCGCGTGCAGTGCGGTGGCGAGCCTGACCGCCGGCGCGTCGAAGGCGTGATTGTGGACAACGTCGTATCGGTCCTCACGCACAGCGGAGTAGACGCCCGCGAACGCCGTCTCGGCCGCGGCGAGTTCGCGATTGGCGGAGCCGGACGCTCGGTAGAGCGTGGCGCTCAACGACTCGGGATCGACCCCGGTATCGATCACCGCAACGCCCGGCACCTCCGATCCGGAGGCGGCGTAGAGGTGGACCTCGTGACCTCTGTCGACGAGCCCGCGCGCCAGGTCGGACACGAAGGCCTGCGACCCACCACGCTGCGGCTCGCGGATGGCCGTCACGAGCGGCGCGATGATCGCGATCCTCATCGCGGCATCACCTTGAAGGCGAGGTCCCGCGGCGGGTTGATCCCCAGCACCTCGTACGGGACCTGCGTCGCGCCGCGGCGACGGACCTCCGCGACCGCGCTCGGATAGAAGACCTCGGTCAGCTCGGCCGCCTCCTCGCTGGCTGGCGAACTCGACGAACATCTCGCCGGCGAAGCTCACGTACCGGTAGCCATGGGCGGCGAGCCAGCCAATGTTGTTCGGCCAGACGATGACGACGCAGCCGCCTGGCCTGCAGACCCGCTCCATCTCCGCCAGGCCGGCCTCGCCGCCATGACCTGGAGCGGGCGTGAGCGCCGAGCATGCGACCACCAGGTCGGCGCAGTCGTCGGCGACGGGGAGGTCGTCGAAGAAGCCGTGGGTCACTCGCACGCGACGCCGATGATCGGCTTGCAAGAGCTTTTGACTCAGGAGCTGGCGCAACGGCGCCGCGGGTTCGACCGCAACGACCTCCCGCGCACGGTCGATGAGCTCCAGCGTCAGCCGACCGGTGCCCGCGCCGACCTCGACGATCCGCTCGACGTTGTGCGGCAGCCACCCAAGCACGTCGGGGTGAAGCCGCTCCGCGCTGGCGAGCCGGTCATAGAGCTCCGGTTCGAGCCGGTACAGCAGTTCCCAGGCCAAGGCGATGTCAGCTTGCGGATCGCCGCCCCCTCGAGGAGCAAAGCGTTTCGCCTCGTCCGGGGTGAGCACGCCAAGGTCCGCGGTGGAGTAGCGGCGTCCCAGCTCCCGCCCGCGCCGTGGCGGCGTCTCAGTCGTGATCACCGACTTCGGCCCAGTTCTTGTCGGTCTCCCACAGGCGGACCGACCGCAGCAGCCCCTCCGGGAGCTCCGAGCGGATCCTCTCCCAGAAGGCCAGGGCCAGGTTCTCGGCGGTCGGGATGCGCCCCTCCAGCCACGGCACATCGGTATTCAGGTTGCGGTGGTCCACGTCCTGGATGACCCGTCGGCAGATGACGTCCGAAAGCTGCTTCAGGTCGAGGACATAGCCGGTCGCCTGCTCGACCTCGCCGGCGACGACGACCTCGAGGACGTAGTTGTGGCCGTGCAGATTCGCGCACTTCCCGAAGAGCCGCTGATTCTCGTCCTCGGATAGACCCGGGTCGCGCAGCTGGTGGGCCGCATTGAACGATTCACGCCGACTCACCAGCACGGTCGTCGAGCTGGTCTTCGGCGTTCGGACGGCGACGGCCGTGTCTGCGTCTGGCAGATCCTGATACGCCACAACAACCCTCCTAGCTCGTAGCCCGACACGATCGTACTTTGTCGCGATTGCGAGACTGTCGGCGTGTCCTTGCCTCGCTCGAGCAAGATCGGGAAGATGTTCACGCAGCCGACTACCACGAGCAGGTGACGCGATGAGCCACGCGCGAGAGATGCTGGACGCCGCACCGGGTCCCGTCCATCTCGGGGTGGCCGAGGTGGCGGCGGCGATCGACGCCTGCGCGGACACCGCGCAGGCGTGCACGTCGTGCGCGGACTCCTGCCTGGCCGAGGAGGACGTGGCAACCATGCGAGATTGCATCGGGCTCTGCCTGGATTGCGCCGACGTGTGCGGCGCCACGACGCGCGTCCTCTCGCGCCAGACGCGCTTCGACAACTTGCTGACCCACCGGCTGCTGCACGCTTGCGTTCGCGCATGCGCCAACTGCGCCGAGGAGTGCGCGCGCCACGCCGCCCACCACGACCATTGCCGCATCTGCGAGGAGGCGTGCCGCGCCTGCGAGCGGGCCTGCCGGGCGCTCCTCGACGCCGAGGCATTCGAGGAGCTTCAGGCGCTGGCGGGCGGTTAGCGGGGGCGAGCGCGAGCGGCTACGCGGCCACGGGCACGCGCTCGGCCGTCGGCTCCACCCGCGCGGAGCGCTCGGGCTCGGCCTCGTCCGTCGCGTAGGAGGCGAACAGCGCCACCAGCACGAACGGCATGAACCAGGCCACGTAGAAGTAGAACCAGTGCATGGCGGGGAGCTGGACCGCGATCAGGACCGCGGCGCCGAGGGCCGCCACCTGCGCGGGCGAGCGGCGGCCGCGCGGGACGAAGGCCACGAGCCCGGCCAGCCCGACCGCCGCGAGCTTCAGGACGTCCTGCAGCCAGGCCAGACCGGGGTGCAGGCCCCACATCGAGAACACCGAGAACCGAGAGAGCTGGAAGCCCAGCGTGGTGTCCCAGAACTCCCGGAGGCCGCCGTCGGGCAGGTAGAGCAGCACCGGCAGCGCGAGCACGGCCGCGAACGCGGCCGCCGAACGCGGCCAGCGGGCGCCACCCGCGTTCGTCCCCCGCCCCGCGAGCGAACAGGGGCACGAGCGCGCCGGGGATGAACTTCGCCCCGGTGGCCAGCGCGAGCATCGCCCCGCGTCCCGGCGGCGAGGCGAGGCCGAGCAGCGCCGCGACCAGCAGCAGCGCCACGAGGCCGTCGTTCGTGTTGAGCATCAGCCCGAGCAGGGTGAACGGGAAGGCCGCCCATCCCCAGGCCAGGGCGAGCCCGAGCCGCCGCCCCTGCCGGCCGGCGCGCAGCATCGTCCCGAGGGCGATGAGCCCGGCGATGGTGAGCAGGTCGAAGACGATGGCGGCGGCGTGCGCGGCGGGCAGGTCGCTCCACAGCCCCTTCCACGGCATGGCCTGCTCGAACGGGACGTAGGCGAGGTAGTTGATCGGGCCGTACGTGTCGCCGTGCGCCTCGTTGTTCACGTAGAGCGGCTTCTTGTGCCAGACGCGGTCGGCGCCGACGACCGACGCGTAGCCCACGTCGATCACGGACTTGTTGGCCACGTTGAGCGCGACGCGGCCGCCCACGAGCAGCACCAGCCCGACGGCGAGCGCGGCCACCGGCAGATGGGGCACGAGCCGCTCGCTTCGCTCTCGCGGGCGCATGCCGGTCCACAGCATCCTCGCCAGGACGTAGAGCAGGACGGGATAGACGAGCGGGACCGACGTGAGGACGTCGCCGCGGTTGAAGAAGAAGTAGGACACGCCGAGGGACAGCAGGACGAGCAGGTCGAGGTGCAGCAGGCGCCGGGCCCGCCGCACGTCCACGAACGGCACGAGGAACAGCAGCGCGAAGGGCAGCACCACCCACGGCGAGTCGAACAGGTTGCCCTGGTGGCCGCGGGCCAGGTAGGACTGGGCCTGGGGGCCGGTGAAGACGGCCAAGACGCCCCCGCGGGCGCCCACGTCGACCTCGGCGAGAACGCGGCCATCCGCCGTGTAGTCGAGCTCCCAGCGCCAGCCGCCCCATACCCAGGCCGTGGCCTCGAGGTTCGGGTGGCTGCGCCGGAGCGCCCGCACCTTGGGGACCCGGTCGCCGATCGCGATCGCCTGGCGCGCCGACGTGCGAAAGCCCGGCGGGGGAACGGTCTCGGACTCCGGCAGCGCCACCGGCGGGGCGACGCTGTCGACCTGGGCCTGCGCGTGCGCCGGAACGGCGGGAGCGAGGAGGGTCAGGCCGAGCAGGCAGAAAAGGACGAGCGAGCGGGCGCGGGAGCTCACCCTTTACCTATCGGCAGGACGAGGGCCGCCATATAGCCCTGCCGATTTTGCGCTCACAGGGCTAAGCCTTTGCGCCGTTCCTGCCGAAAGCGGTACCGATGGACCAGGTCTCGCGTCCCTTCCAGATCGTTCTCGTGCTCGTCCTCGGCTTCGGCGGCCTGTGGTTCTTTGCCCTGCGCCCGAAGACGGACGACGGCGGCGGAGCTCCCGCGCCCGCACCCGCCGCCCAGACTCCCCCGGCGAAGTCCGATGCCGCCCCGGTGAAGAAGTCGCCCATCCCCGGCGGCCTCGGGCGGGCGGTCGACAAGGCCAACTCGACCAAGGCCCAGGGCGACGCCGCGGCGGCCAAGGCCGATGCCCCGGCGCAGAACACCACCGAGACTCCCGTCCTGACTCCCCCGGCCAAGCCGGTCGTGAAGGCCGCCAAGCCGGCTCCCACGGTCGCCGTCTCGGGCACCGCCGGCCTGGTTCGCGCCGGCACCGTCGCGATCGGGCTGGTCAACACCGGCGTCGACAAGGCGATCGGCGCCAAGACGGACATCGCCGCGGTCAAGCACTCCACGGCGCATCGCCCGGCGAAGGTCGCCCCCCACGCCCGCCCCGGCTTCGCCAACCCCGCCAAGGTCCGCGCCGCGCTGGCCAAGCGCCACGTCGTCGTCCTCCTCTTCTTCAGCGCCCGCTCGTCCGACGACCGCGCCGTGCGCCGCGAGCTGGCCGCGGTCGACTCTCGCGGCGGGCGCGTCCAGGTGTGGGGCGTCTCGGTGCGCGGCCTGTCGCGCTTCAAGAACGTCCTCCAGGACGTCCAGGTCCTCCAGAGCCCGACCGTCGTCGTGCTCTCGCACCGCAAGCCCTACGTCTTCCCCGGCTACACCGATCACGCCGAGATCGACCAGGCGGCAGCGGTCGCGCTGCGGCCTCGCAGCTAGTCCTGGTCCTTCGGCGGCGCGACCACGCGCAGGCCGAGCTCCTCGAGCTGGCGTTCCTCCGCGGGCGCCGGGGCTCCCGTGAGCGGGTCGGCCCCGGTGGCGGTCTTGGGGAAGGTGATGCTCTCGCGGATGTTGACCTCGCGCAGCGATGCGCCAGCCGGCGATGATCGAGGCGATGCGGTCGAGGCCCATGGCGATGCCGCCGTGCGGCGGGGCGCCGTAGCGCAGCGCGTCGAGCAGGAAGCCGAAGCGCTCGCTCGCCTGTTCCGGTGAGAGCCCGATGAGCTCGAACACCTTCTGCTGGACGTCGAGGCGATGGGTCCGGATCGAGCCGCCTCCGATCTCGAATCCGTCGAGCACCAGGTCGTAGCCGCGCGAGCGCAGCGCCCCGGGATCGTCGAGGTCGCCCTCGGGCGCCGTGAAGGGATGGTGCAGCGCGTCCCAGCGCCGCTCGCCCTCGTTCCACTCGAACATGGGGAAGTCGATCACCCAGTGGATGTCGTGAAGGCCCTCCTCGACGAGCGCGAAGCGCTCCGCCAGCTCGAGGCGAAGCTGCCCCAGCACGGTGGCGGCCGTGGCCGGCGCATCGGCGACGGCGAGCAGGAGGTCGCCCGGCTTCGCGTCGAGGGCCTCGCCGATGGCCGCGCGCTCGTCGTCGGACAGGAACTTGGCGATCGGCGAGCGCCAGCCGCCGTCCTCCTCGACGAACGCCCACACCAGCCCCTTGGCCCCCAGCTTCTGCGCCAGCTCGGTGAGCCCGTCCAGCTCCGAGCGGGCCACCTCCCGCGTGCCGGCGTTGATCCCCCGCACCACGCCGCCCGAATCCAGCGCGCCGGCGAACACCTTGAACTCGGTGCCCGCGAGCGCGCCGCCGAGGTCGGCGATCTCCATCCCGAAGCGGGTGTCGGGGCGGTCGATGCCGTACCGCGCGATCGCGTCGTCGTAGGGCATCCGCGGCCACGGCGGCGCCGGAGCGTCGAAGCCCGTGGCCTCGAACACCGCGCCGAGCACCGCCTCCATCGTGGCGATCACGTCGTCCTCCTCGACGAACGACATCTCGAGGTCGAGCTGCGTGAACTCGGGCTGGCGGTCCGCGCGCGGGTCCTCGTCGCGGAAGCAGCGGACGATCTGGAAGTAGCGCTCGAAGCCGGCGATCATCAGCAGCTGCTTGAAGATCTGCGGCGACTGGGGCAGCGCGAAGAACGAGCCCCGCTGGTTGCGGCTGGGGACGAGGAAGTCGCGCGCCCCCTCGGGGGTCGAGCGCGTGAGCATCGGCGTCTCGAGCTCCACGAAGTCGAGGTCGCCGAGCGTGCGCCGCATGGTCTGGGCCACCCGGTCGCGCAGCAGGAGGGTGTCGCGCTGGCGATCGCGCCGCAGGTCGAGGTAGCGGTAGCGCATCCGCACGAGCTCGTCGATCTCGCGGTCCTCGTCGATCGGGAACGGCGGCGTGTCGGCGTCGGCGAGCTTGTCGGCCGCGGCGACGTCGAGCTCGACCTCGCCCGTGGGCATCTCCGGGTTTACGTTCTGGGGCTCGCGGGCCACGACCGTGCCGGCGACCGACACGACGTCCTCGCCGCGCAGCTCGCCGGCCAGCGCGTGCGCCTCGGGCGCGGACTCGGGGTGGAAGACGACCTGGAACAGCCCCGTGCGGTCGCGCAGGTCGATGAAGACGAGGCCGCCGTGGTCGCGCCGGCGGTGCACCCAGCCGGCCACCCGGATCTCGCGCCCGGCGTCGCCGGCGCGTGGATCGCCGCACCAGGTGTCGCGGTAGGCGTTGGGCCGGGGTGCCTTCACGAGAGCCCCCGGCCGCGCAGCACCTCGCGGACGACCGCGGAGGGCTCCACGCTGCGCTGCTGCCCGCTCTCCATGTCGCGCAGCTCGGCGCCGTCGTCGCTCAGGATCACGACGAACTGCGCGCCGGCCCGGTCGGCCTGCTTGAGCTGGCCCTTCAGCGATCGGCGGTAGAGCTCCATCTGCGCGCGCAGACCGGCGCGCTGGGCCCCGCTCTTGATCTGGAAGGCGAGGCCACGTTGGCCCTCGTCGACAAAGGACACGAAGATGTCCACCGGAGGCGGGGCGACCGGCGGCCGGTCGGCGGCGAGGAGGATGCGCTCGACTCCGGCGGCGAACCCGCAGCCGGGGGTGGACGGCCCGCCGATCAGCTCGACGAGCCGGTCGTAGCGCCCGCCGCCGCCCACGCCGCTCTGAGCTCCCAGCTCCGAGGATTCGAACTCGAACACCGTGCGCGTGTAGTAGTCCAGGCCGCGCACGAGCGTGGGGTCGACCTCGTAGGGCACGTCGGCGGCGTCGAGCAGGGCACGCACGGCCGCGAAGTGCTCGAGGTCGTCGGAGGCCAGGCGATCGAGCAGGCGCGGCGCGCCCTCCATGACCTCCCGCGTTCCCGGATCGTCGGAGTCGAAGGCGCGCAGCGGGTTGAGCTCGATGCGCTCGCGGACCTCGCGCGCCAGACGGTCCTGGTTGGCCGCGCAGGTAGGACTGAAGCTCCTCGCGGTAGTCGGCGCGCGCCTCCGGGGTGCCGAGGCTGGAGATCCGCAGGCGTACGCCGTGGGTGTTCAGGGCGTCGAGCAGGTCGGCCAGCAGGACGATGATCTCGGCGTCCACGGCCGGGTCGTCGGACCCGATCGCCTCCGCCCCCACCTGCCAGAACTGGCGGTAGCGGCCCGCCTGGGGCGCCTCGTGGCGGTAGAAGCTCGACAGGTACCACAGCTTCACGGGCTGGGGCAGCTTGTGCATGCCGTGCTCGACGTAGGCCCGGCATACCGGCGCCGTGCCCTCGGGGCGCAGGGTCATGGAGCGCCCGCCCTGGTCCTCGAAGGTGAACATCTCCTTGCGCACGATGTCCGTGGCCTCCCCCACGCCGCGCGCGAACAGCTCGGTGGCCTCGAACGTGGGCGTCTCGATGCGCCGGTACCCGGCGGCCTCCAGCACCTGCCGGGCCTCGCGCTCCACCACCTCGCGCGCGTCCGCGTCGTCGGGCAGCACGTCGAACGTGCCGCGCGGCGCCTGTATGCGTTCGCTCACTGGGACGCGAGCTCGCGAAGGAATGGGTTCGACGCGCTCTCCTGGCCGAGCGTCGTCAGGCCCATGTGCCCCGGGTACACCTTGGTCTCCGGCGGGAGGGCGTCCAGCAGCTTCTGGATCGAGGCGGCGAGCGTCGGCCAGTCGCCGCCCGGCAGGTCGGTGCGCCCGACCGAGCCCTGAAAGAGCACGTCGCCCGAGAACAGGCTCGACTCGTCGGCGATCGAGTAGGCGACGTGACCGGGGCTGTGGCCGGGGACGAAGTGCACGTCGATGTCGAAGCCGGCGAGCGCGAGCCGCTCGCCTCCCTCGACCGTCTCGTCGGCGTCGTAGCTCTCGAACGGGCCGAATCCCGGCCACGGGACGTAGCTCATGATGTCGGCGAGCACCGGAACCTCGATCTTGGGGCAGTAGACGGGCGCGCCCGTCGCCGCGGCGACCGGGGCCACGGCGCCGACGTGGTCGAAGTGCGTGTGCGTGAGCAGGATCGCCTCGACGGTCAGCCCCAGCTCCTCGACCGGGGCGAGGATCCGCTCCGCCTCGTCGCCGGGGTCGACGATCAGCGCGCGGTCCGAGCCGTCGCGGCGGAACACGAAGCAGTTCTCGGCCACCAGGCCGACGGTGAACATGCGGACGTCCATGCCTAGTCCGTCCTTCGGCTTGCCCGCCTCGGCCTTCTGGCGCTTGCGGCGTTTGTAGAGGAACTGGTCGGTGTAGAAGCCGAGCGGGATGTAGAGAAGGAACATGAACAGCGAGATCGAGATCGCGGCCGGCACCGCCTGGCGGAACAGGCCGACGACGGCGACGAGGAAGATGCCGGCGGCGATCCCGGCGCGCGTGATCGCGCTGCGCCACGTGGGCGGCTTGTCGTAGCGGGTGGCCCGCCCGCTCTTGGGCTTGCTGCGCTCGTCGTCCTTGAGCTTGCGCCCGGTACGGCCGCGCGACTCGATCGTCCCGGCGGGCGTGCCGCGATGCTTGGAGCGACGCTTCTTCTTGGTCTGGGCCACGCCGAGAAGCCTAGTGATCCAGGACGTTCTCGATGAGGTGCCGGGCCGGGTCGAAGCCGGGGACGGGGACGTCGGCCGGGAAGCCCTCGAACGCCGCGCGGGGAGCGAGCCCGACGAGCTCGGCCGCGGAGACGGGCGCGTGGGTCCGCACCGCCGCCACCACCTCGCGCAGCGGCGTCGTCGCCGGGTCCTCGACGTTGAACGACACCTGGGCGGCGCGCTCGTGCGCCAGCCACAGGCCGATGGCGCGGACGCCGGCCAGCCCCTCCTCCCCGCCCTCGCGCACGCGCGCGGCGATCGCGCGGGCGTCGTCGAGCGAGGCGGGCGCGGCCAGCAGGAGGTTGAACGCGACGAGCGGAGGGCGCGCGGCGACGAGCGTGGCCCCGGCGGTCGGGTGGGCGGCGCGGCGGTCCGAAGTCGGGCCGCAGCTCACCGGCGGCGAGGCGGCGGGACAGCTCCTCGAGGCCTCCGCGGCGCAGCTCGGCTCGCGTGCGCCCGTCCGCCAGCGCGCCGTACAGGAACACCGGAACGTTCAGCGCGCGCGCCAGCTCGTCGGCCGCGACCAGGGCCTCCGCGCACGCGGCGCCCCGGCGCGCCGCGTCGAGGTGGACGACGGGCGCCACGTCGACCGCGCCGACGCATGGATGGACGCCCTCGTGGCGGTTCATGTCGATGCGCCCCACGGCATCGCGCGCGCCCGCGACGAGGGCCGGCGCCAGAGCGCCGGGCGCGGCGGCGAGGGTGAACACCGAGCGGTTGTGGTCGGGGTCCACGTGGACGTCGAGCAGTCGCGCCCCGCCCGTCTCGAAGGCGCCGCCGATCGCGGCGATCACGCCCTGGTCGCGGCCCTCGGAGACATTGGGGGCGGCGAGGAGGAGGCCGTCGGCGCTCACAACACCAGGCGCCCGCCGTCGAGCACCGTCTCCCCTCCCAGCTCCAGCGTCGCGTCGAGCACGACCACGTCCTCGTGGACGGGCACCGCCACGGTGCCCCCGATCCCGGCGCTGGCGCCGAAGGCGACGTGGACCGTGCCGAGGATCTTCTCGTCCTCGAGCATCTGGCCGGTCAGCGTGGCGCGGTCGTTGGTGCCGACGCCCAGCTCGGCCAGGTTGGCGCCGAGCTCCCCGCCGGCCTCGAGCAGGTGTGCGAGGAAGGCCTCCCCCGGGTCGGCGGCCGCGAGGCGGCCGTCGCGGACCTCCAGGCGGAAGGCCGGATCGGCGAGCCCGAACGAGCCGACGCTCGACGCCACGACCACGCCGTCGCCGCCGGCCGGGGCGATGAACCCCTCCCCGCACGGAAGGTTGCCGAAGGCGCCCGGCGCGGACAGGTCGCCGTCGTCGGCGATCGCCTCGCGGTCGCTCAGGTCGAGGCGCAGGTCGGTCCCGCGCGGGCACGTGATGCGCGCCTCGTCCGCCGCGCTCAGCCGGGCCGCCACCGCGCGGCTGCGCTCGCGCAGGGCCGGAAAGTCGACGGCCATGACGCGCGCCAGCATGTCGGCGGTGACGCCCGGCAGCGTCGCCCCGCGAACGCCGGCCTCGGTCGCGCGCTTGCGCGCCTGGGTGTGCGACAGCGACTTCGTCGTCGGGGCGATGAAGGCGTCCGCCGCGGCCAGGGCGGCGGCCACCGGCGCCGGGCGGCTCGGCGCCGTGGTTCGGGCGCTCGGCGATCACCGCCAGGGTCGCGTCGGCGCCGGCCTGCGGCGGCGACGTCGCGCAGCGCGTCGCCGAGCTCGCGGCTCGGCGGATCGGCGATCACGAGCACCTCCTCCCCGGCGCGCACGGCCAGGCAGTCGGCGACGACGGCGTTCAGGGCGCTTTCCAGGGCGGAATCCGAAGGAGCTGGACGCATGGACGAGCGGTGATCCGTGATCCTCTGGCCGGATGGCCGGAATGCCGATCCTGTCAGAGCGGGGCCGCCTGGCGTGGCCCCGCTTTCTTTTCGTCGAACGCCTCGCCTGGGGTCGTCCGGCAGCTGGTAGACGCTCATTAGACTTGAGCGCCCCGCCGGAGTAGCTCAGTCGGTTAGAGCAGCGGAATCATAATCCGCGTGTCGGGGGTTCGAGTCCCTCCTCCGGCATGCGTTGTTCGCAGCCCGCGATCCGCGCTGATCCCGATCCTCGCCGGCCTCATCGGGAGCGGTTGGCGGCAGCCAGTTGCGTCTCGACCGCCAGATAGACGTTGCCGTGGACGTGGTCGGTCCCGATGCGGTCGAGGATCCCGTCGGCTTCCAGGACCGCGAGAACCTGTGGTTTGACCCGCGCTAAACGCAGCGTGACGCCGTCGGCTTCCGTCAGTTCGTGAATCTCGGTCACCTTCGCTGCGCCCTGGGAGTCGATGAAGTTGACGCCCTCGAGATCGAGTACGAGCGCGCGGCGGTCGTCGTCTTCTTCGGCGAGCTCACGAACGCGCTCCTCGAGTGCCTCGGCGGTGGCGAAGAACAGGCCGCCATCCATGCGCAGGACGGCGATACCGGTGAAGGTCTCGTCGGCGGGGTTCTCGTCGAGGTCGCGGAAGACCTGGGTCCCGGCCTGCCGGCCCAGCAGCGGCATCGGTGGCCGCGTGGCGACATAGACGAGCCAGCCGAGCGAGAGGCACACCCCGACCACCACACCCGCCAGAACGCCCACCGAGAGAACGCCGACGATCGCCGCCGCCGCGACCCAGAAGTCAAATCGCGTGACCCGATAGAGGCGGCGCAGCTCGGCGACGTCGATCATGCCGAACACGACGGCGTCGATGATCACGGCCCCGAGCACGGCCTTGGGAAGGTCCGAGAACAGCGGCGCGAGGACGAGCAGGGTCGCGAGCACCAGGCC
This sequence comes from uncultured Actinomycetes bacterium, assembly GCA_963842605.1. Taxonomy (GTDB): domain Bacteria; phylum Actinomycetota; class Thermoleophilia; order Solirubrobacterales; family Solirubrobacteraceae; genus AC-38. The sequence goes on along the minus strand of CAWJGV010000003.1, from coordinate 297,666 downwards.
GCCGGTCACGAGCGATGCCATCTGCGTTCGCGCGCCCGCCGACTCGTTCAGAGAGCTGGCCGAGAGGCTGGTCGATACGGGCATCCCCTGGACCAGGCCCGCGCCCACGTTCGCCATCCCCTGAGCCACGGACTCCTGGTCCACGTCGATGCGGTACCGGTGCCGCGCAGCGAACGCCCTCGCATCACCCGCTGTCTGGGAGAACCCGATCAGCAGCAGTGCCACGGACGCGATGGCGATGGTTGCGTAGTTGTCGCGGACGAGGCCGAGGTCGGGCATCTCCGGGGTGGGAAGCCCGCTCGGCACGTCGCCGACGAGCGCCACCCCGTGCGCGCCGAGATCGAACAGCGATGAGGCCAGCAGTCCGCCGGCCACGAGCACCAGTGCACCCGGCACCGCGGGCGTCAGACGACGCAGCCCAAGGATCACCGCGAGCGAGGTGACGCCCACGAGCAAAGTCGTCCAATGCATGTCACCGAGCGACCCCAGCCACGACCCGAGCTCGCGCCACGCGTTGTCACCCTCCGCGGACGTCCCGGTGAGCTTCGGCAGCTCGCCGACGACCACGTCGACCGCCGCTCCCGCCAGGAACCCCGTGACCACCGCCTTCGACAGGAAGCTGGCGATCCACCCCATCCGCAGGAGCGCGAACATCAGGAACAACAGCCCGGTGGCCAGCGCGATCGCCGCGACGAGCTCCGCCGCCTGCTCTCCAGCGACGCTGGTCAACAGCCACCGCGCCTCCCGCGACGGCCGCAAGCGACGAGCTCGGCCCGGTCGAGATCTGCCGAGACGTTCCGAAGAGCGCGTAGATGATCGCCCCAGCGGCCGCCGCGTACAGCCCGTTCTGCAGCGGCACTCCCGCGATGTCCGCGTACCCGAGATTCTTCGGCACCACCAGGGCCGTGACCGCGATTCCCGCTGCTAGATCGCCGCGCAGCCAGCGCCGCTCATAGCTAGGTAGCCATCCCACCACCGGCAATACGCGGGCGAGCCCGCGTTGCTTTCGATCCTGAGCCGCCGTGCTGGAAGTCACGGCTTCAGACGGCGCCCTCGGCGGCGCTCGCGTGACGGCTCCCAATCGGCATGACTGGATCGAGGGACGTGCGTCCCCGGCTCATGCCGCGACTGCCCGATCCGAGTTCCCTTGCGCCGGCCCTCGTAGGCCAGCGCGTGCTACGCGAGCGCCTTCGCCTTGATCGCGTCGAACTCCGCCTGGGAGATCGTGCCCGAGTCGAGCAGCTCCTTGGCCTTGGCGATCTCGCCCACGGACCCGCCCGCCGCGTCGCGCACGCGTTCGTCGAACGCCTGCTGCTGGGCCTGCGCCTCCTTCATGCCGCGCTCGCGCATCCCATCGTGCTCGGCGATCAGGTAGATCAACACTCCGAGCCACGGCAGGATGACCACGAAGATCATCCACGCTGCCTTGGCCCAGCCGCCGATGTCGTGACGGCGAAACACGTCCATCAGGACCGTGATCACGATCCAGATCCAGATCACCCAGAAGAAGAAGATGATCATCGACCACAGCACGTCCATGAACGGATAGTCAGCGGCAATCACCATTCGCAAGGCTCCTCTACTAGGGGATCTGGCCACCGTACTACGTTCTCCCGATGCGCCAGCGTTTTTCCCGGCCCGCGGGCGACCCGGTCCGGCGCTTCGTGACGGCCCACCTGGGGTCACGCCAGGTGTCGCGCGTGATCTACGGCTCGATCATCGGGCTGGCGCTGGTCGTCGCGCTCGAGGCGCACCCGCCGGCGCCCGGCGTGGTCATCGCCTCGCTGCTCGGAACGGCGGTCGCTGTCGCGCTCGCCGAGCTGTACAGCGAGGTCGTTGGATTCGAGACGGGTGAGCGTCGCAAGGCGAGCGTGTCTGAGCTGCGGCACTGGGGCAGGGACAGTGGCGCCGTCGCCTTCGGGATCGCCTTCCCCGTCGTGTTCTTCGTTCTGGCAGCCACCGGGGTGCTGGAGAACGAGACAGCATTCACGGCGGCGAAGTGGACCGGGGTCGGCTTGATCGGCCTCTACGGCTTCGCGGGGGCGCGCCTCTCCGGCGCCGGTGTGCTCGTCGCGGTCATGCAGGCGGCGGCGGTGGCGCTCCTCGGTGCGCTGCTGATCGCGCTCAAGGCGCTGGTGCACTGACTACGCCGTCACAGCGGGCACGCCCGGCGCCCAGCAGCTGCTGGGGCCGCGCTTTCATGCCAATGGGGTTTTGAGGGTCCGCGTGCGCCGCTAGGCTCGCGCTGGAAGCAAGACATCCAACCCCAGGAGGTACGAGATGCGAGGTGCAGGTCGAGCAATACTCGTAGCGGTCCTGCTGATGATCGTGGGAACGCTCAACATCGTCTATGGCATCGGCGCTTTGGACGACGCGAACATCTTCGTGAACGACACGAGATTCATCTTCACCAACCTCCACACCATGGGCTGGGTCCTGATCGTCCTCGGCGTGATTCAGCTAACCGGAGGCTTCTCGCTGGCGGCCGGCAACTCCTACGGGATGGTGGTCGGCCTCGTCGGCGCCAGCCTCGGTGCGATCGGGGCTCTGTTCTCGATCGGCGGCAACAACCCGTGGTGGTCGCTCTGCGTGTTCGCGCTCTGCGTCTACATCCTCCACGGCCTCATCGTGTTCGGCGAGGACGAGAGCGCGCCGACAGCCTGAGCCCACGACGCGCGGCGGTGCGGTCGAGGGTTGTTGCAGTCCGCCCTGACCCGCCGCCGCGCCGTCGAGACGACCAATGACCTGACGCGGAGGCCCCGTGAATCGCGAGCGCGTCGTGCGGACGCTGACGTTCTGGCTGCGGCCCGAGTTCGTGCTCCGCGTCCTCAACCGGTTTCAGAAGCTCGCGGGATTCGACCGCGCGATCGCACTGGCCTCTGCGGCCCTCACGGCGACGATCCCGTTGCTGATCGTCGCGAGCGCGGCGGCCTCCGACCTCGGGGGAAAGGACACTGCCGACCGCATCATCGACCGTTACGACCTGACGGGAGGCGGCGCCGAGGCGGTCAGGGACGTCTTCGCGCCGCCCACCGGCACGAGCACGAGCCTCGGCATCGTGGGGTTCCTCTTCCTGCTGGTCGCGGTCCTGAGCTTCAGCCGGACGGTGCAGCGGCTGTTCGAGCAAACCTGGGAACTCAGTCCGCTGAGCATGCGCAACACCTTCAACGGCCTCCTGTGGATCGGCGGGCTGTTGGCCTACCTCGCGGCCAACGGCCTCATCCACGGCGTGCTGGGGGGCAGCCGCCTCGAGCTGTCAGCGGCGCTGCTGGCCGCCCCGCTGACGGCTGCCTTCCTGCTCTGGAGCGGCCGGGTCCTCAGTGCCAGGCGGATCGCGCGCCCGGATCTCCTCCCGTTCGCCATCGTCGGCTCCGTGGTACTGGCGGCGTGCTCGGTTGGCGGAACGGTGTATGTGCCGCACCTCTTCGACACATACGCCACCCGCTATGGCGTGATCGGCGCGGTCTTCGCGATGATCTCCGTGCTCTTCTGCGCCATGGTCACTCTCGTCGCAGCAGCAGCGGTCGGCCGCGAAGTCCGGACGAGCTCGACCGTATCCGGCGCGGCGAAAGACCCGCCGCGCACGAGGTCCGTCACCAGTGGGATCAGATCACCGAGGAGGCGCGGTCTCGGTGGGAGACGCTGCGCGCGGAAATCCAGGAACGGCGGCACCGGGGCCGCGGAGACTCGACTTAGCCGGATTGCTTCGCGCCTGCCCCTATAGGTTTGGCGCGTTATCTCGTGACGACTGAAGCGACAACAGGCGGTCCACCGAAGGAAGCGGGGAACACGCGGCTGTCGCTCCTCCTGGCGGCGGCAATGTTCGTGCTCGTCGTCGACACGTCCCTGATGAACGTGTCGATCTCGGCGGTGGTCAAGGATCTCGACACGACGGTCAGCGCTGTCCAGAGCGCGATCGCACTCGAGGCCCTGGTTTCCGCCGCGTTCATCCTGACCAGCAGCAAGCTCGGCGACCTCTTCGGGCGCAAGAGGGCGTACGTGTTGGGTCTGCTGGCGTATGCCACCGGGGCTCTGGCGATGACCCTCGCCCAGAACCTGACGGCGATCATCGTCTTCTGGGCGATCATCGGCGGCCTCGGCGCCTCGCTCCTGCTCCCCGCCATGCAGTCGCTCATCCATGGCAACTTCGAGGGAGCGGCACAGAAGAAAACCTATGCCCTCATCGGAGCAGCGGCCGCGATCGCCGCCGCGGTCGGGCCGCTTCTCGGAGGCTTCGTCACGACCTACCTGTCCTGGCGGGTCGGCTTCTTGCTGGAGGTCGTCGTCATCGCGGTTGTGCTGTTACAGATCGGGCTCGTCAAGGACGTGCCGTATACGGGAGACCGGCGGGTCGACGTCGGTGGCGCGATCCTGTCCGTCCTGGGGATGGGCGGCGTGGTGCTGGGCATCCTGGTGTGGCAGGAGGGCGGCGATTACGTCGTGTTGCTCATCGCGATCGGCGCGCTTGCGCTCTGGGCGCTCGCCCGCTGGCTCGTGCGGCGCCATCGCGACGGCAAGGTGACGGTGCTCGATCCGGATCTGTTTCGGCTCGCCCACTTCAGGGTCGGGATCACCGGACAGGCGCTGCAGAACATCACCCTCGGCGGGGCGATGATCGCGCTGCCGATCTTCCTGCAGGTCAGACTCGAATACGACGCCCTGCAGACGGGCCTGTCGATCGCCCCGCTCTCGCTGACCATGTTCGCCGTCGCGATCCTCGCCGGGCGGAAGTCCGGCAGCCGCCGGCCCGCCAAGATCATCCGGACCGGGTTCGCGCTGAGCACGCTGGGCCTGGCGCTGATCATCCCGATCGTGCCCGACGCGGACTCCGGCTGGTACCTCCTCATTCCGCTGGTCGTCGCGGGGTCGGGGCTCGGCCTGCTGGTGTCCCAGCTCAACAACTACACGCTCGCCCCGATCGATGAAGAGCGGATCAGCGAGGCGGCCGGGGTGAACTCGGCGTCGGGGTCCTTCGGGCTGTCCTTTGGCCTGGCGGTGGCCGGCGGCGTCCTGCTCGCCACCCTCTCCCTGGCCTTCACCAACATGACGAACGCGAGCCCCGTGATTCCCTCCACGCAGCAGCAGCAGATCGCGCAGACGCTGGAGGACGACGCGCAGGTCGTGAGCAACACGCAACTCGACGAGTTGCTCGCCGACGAGTCCCCGGCCGTCCGAGAGGAGGTCCTCAGCATCAACACCGACGCGACGAACCTCGCCCTTCAGGTGGCGCTGATCGTGCCGATCCTCGCGGGCCTCCTCGGGTTGTTCAACTCGTCCCGCATGATGCGCCTACCGGACGTTGAGCCCTCAGCCTCCGTCGAAGCAGCCGCATTGGGCTGACCACGCTCAGTCGTTCGCCGACGCGGCGCCGACCGCAGCGCGCAGTGGCCGGTCGGCCTCAGCCAGTGAACGGGCGTCGAACGGCTCGTCGGCGATCCGCTGGCCGCCGCATCGCGCGACCGCATCTTCGAGAACCGTCGCGGTGGGGCCGGTCTGGAGCACAGCGAAGATCGCGGCGCCCGCCTCCAGCGTGCCTGCGATCGACTCGATCAGCGATCGCGGGACACCACCGCTGCGTTCTGTGAACGTACGCTCGGTGAGTGCGCGTCTCCGATCGGGGTCGAGGCGGAAGTCGAGCAGCGACGCAAATGTGGCGTCAGCACCGCCGACGCTCAGATCCACAGCCTCGAGTGCACCGCTCGAAGCGTCACGCCGCACGAAGAGCGCGTCGAGCAGTTTCCCGTCCCTCCCGAACTCCAGGCGCTCAATGGCAGCGACCAAGCCACCCTCGAACTTGGCACTGGAGTCGAAGCGATAGACACGGAGGTGCGTGAGCTTGCTCATCTGCTTCGGAGTGTCGCCGGGTGGCGGCTGCCCGCTCTACGCGGACGCTCTGACCCTAGGCGCTCGCCGGCCTGACCTCCTCACCCCGATGGGATGAACCGGTCAGAGTCCGGAGCGGCGCCCTTGGAGCTAGGCGACGCCCTCGCTTGCTCGGTTGGTTTTCCGTCCACCCGAGTCGGGTAGTAGAGGCTCGGGAATTGCTTGGGCGGGAGTGGCAGTCCTGGATTCTTCGCCCTGAGACCCGTATCTCGCTCTTGCGAACCCGGAGGGGCATCCGCGCGTTGTCGGAGTCAATAGGGGGAGCTTCGTATGAGGTACAGGGTTGGCACTTCGGCCGTGCTGGCTGCGGTCGCACTGGCACTGGCCATCGCACCCACGGCTGCGGGCCAGGGCCGTGAACGGCTCGAGATGTACACCTTGAAGGGCCGGCCCGACAAGATCGCGAAAGCCGCGGGAGGCGTGGAGCTCGCCGGGAAGCGCCAGACGAGGACCGGGATCAAGGCCGACGCCGTCCTGACCGCCGATCAGCGCGCGAAGCTGCAGGCCGCGGGCGTCAAGGTCACGCTCAAGCGCAACAAGAAGGGCCAGACCGTGACCGAGCAGGCACGCGCCCAGGCGGTCGGCGGCTACAACGTGTGGCGGTCGTGGGACGAGCCGGGGGGAATCCGGGACGAGCTGCACAACGTCGCTGACCAGAACCCACAAATAGTCAAGCTCGAGGTTCTTGGCAAGACGCATCAGGGTCGCGACCTGATCGCGCTGAAGCTCGCACAGGGCGCCTCGAGTCAGCCCGACGGCTCGCGTCCGGCAGTGCTCTATTCGTCCAACCAGCACGCGCGTGAGTGGATCAGCCTCGAAGTGAACCGTCGGCTGATGCACTACTTCATCGACGGTTGGCGGGCGAACAACGCCGAGATTAGAAACCTGCTCAAGACGACCGAGCTGTGGTTCGTCATCTCGGCGAACCCGGACGGCTACCAGTACACGTTCGACCACGAGCGCCTGTGGCGCAAGAACCTGCGCGACAACGACGGCAACGGGCAGATCACCATCGGCGACGGAGTCGACCCCAACCGCAACTTCGCGGAGCACTGGGGCTACGACAACGAGGGGTCGTCGCCGGATCGCGCCGACGAGACCTACCGCGGTCCCAGTGCCGGGTCGGAGCCCGAGACCAAGGCCATGCAGGACCTGATCAAGCGGGTCAAGCCGAAGTTCCAGTCGAACCTGCACTCGTTTGGCCAGTGGCTCCTGTATCCACAGGGCTGGCAGGTCGGGACCGACGATGCCGACAATCCGCTCTACGTGGCGCTCGGCGGCACGGATGCCCACCCGGCCATTCCGGGGTTCAACCCGGGGCAGTCTGCCGACACGCTGTACGTGACCAATGGTGAGACGACGGACTACGCCGATACGACGGTGGGCACCGTCGCGTACACGCCCGAGCTGGGCGAGGGAGCGCCGGGAGCCGGATTCGTGTTCCCGGACAACGAGGCACTGATCCAGGCGGAGTTCCAGAAGACCCTCGCCTTCCACCTGGGTCTGGCGAGGTCCGCGGGGCATCCCGCGAACCCCGACTCACCGGTGGGCATCGACGTCAAGCCGTTCTACCTCGACCAGGACGACATCGATCCCCAGAACGGGCAGCAGTCGCTGTTCGACTTCAAATTCGACGTCTCCTACGGGGACCCGCAGGAGGTGCGGGTGCTCGCCAAACGCAGCCTGGGCGCCGTGGCGCTGAAGTATCAGGTCAACGGCGGTGCGGTGCAGACCAAGTCGACCAGCGAATGGGGCGGCGGCGAGCGCTACGGCCCCGGCCACGAGGTCTACTACCACGTCATGAAGGGCCTGGTGACCGGCACCGATCCCGGCGACAAGGTGAAGGTGTGGTTCGCGGGAGGTGGCGAGACCAGCGACTCCTTCACCTACGACGTGCAGTCGGACAGCGGCCGCAAGGTGCTGATCCTGTCGGCGGAGGACTACACCGGCGCCTCCCAGCTGCACCCGCCGGGAAACCACCCGCCCGACTACCTGTCGTTCTACGAGGATGCACTGAAGGCCAACGGCGTTGCCTTCGACGTCTACGACGTCGACGCCCACAGCCGGACGGCGCCCGACAACCTCGGCGTGCTGAGCCACTACGACGCGGTGCTCTGGTACACGGGTGATGACAACGTGACCCGCGAACCGGGCTGGGGCCCCGGCAACGCGTCACGGCTGGCCATGCAGGAGCTGCTCGAAGTGCGCGACTTCGTCAATCAGGGCGGACGGGTGCTCTACACGGGTCAGCGGGCCGGACACCAGTACACGCCGGCTCTGGGCACGCAGCTGTACGACCCGTTCGAGAACAAGCAGTGCGGTGCCGATCCCGCCGTCGAGGCGCGCTGCCTGGCCCTGTACGGGTCCGGCGACTCGCAGGGCGACCCGATCGAGTACATGTTCGGAGCGGCCATAACCACTCCGGACGGCGGCACCGACTCGGCGAGCGGGAAGCCGTTCGACATTTCCGGCATCGCCGATCCGCTGAGCGGGCTCACATGGGGCATCAACGGCGGCGGCAGTGCCAACAATCAGGTCACGAACGCCTCGTTCATCGCGACGGGCGACTTCCTGAAGGTCACCGACCCGGCGGACAGCTTCCCGCAGTTCGAGAGCAGCCCGGCGGCCGAGTACCTGAGCGGCGTCTCCGGTCCCTTCGATCCCCACACGGGGCAGGCGTTCATGTGGTCGGATCGATCCGACGAGGCCTACAAGCGTCTCCAGCGGACGATCACGGTCCCGGCGGGCGGAGCGACGATGTCATTCTGGACGAGCTACAACCTGGAGCTCGACTTCGACTACATGGTCGTCGAGGCCCATACGGTCGGCCAGGACGACTGGACGACGCTGCCCGATCAGAGCGGGCACACATCGAGTGACCTGAGCAACGATCAGTCGTGCCCGGGCGGATGGAGCAACCCGAACGACGCGGCCAACGTGCTGCACCCGTTCCTGACGCACTACCAGACGTTCGATCCGGCGACCGGGACATGCGGTCCCACGGGAACCACGGGTCAGTGGAACGCCGCGAACGGCAGCTCGAGCGGCTGGCAGCAGTGGCAGATCGACCTCTCCCGCTACGCCGGGAAGCAGGTCGAGCTGTCGATCACCTCGCTCAGCGACTGGGGCTTCCAGCAGTTCCCAGGGGTGTTCATCGACGACATCGCCGTCTCGACCGGAGAGGGCAGCACCTCCTTCGAGGACGACGGCGATGCGATGGACGGCTGGACGATCCCCGGCGCTCCGCAGGACCCGGGGGGAATCGAGGAGGCGAACCGCAACGACTGGGTCCGGCGTGCCGGCCTCGGGATCAAGGAAGGCGCGGTCGTGAGGACCAAGGACACGGTCTACATGGGCTTCGGCTTCGAGGGGATCGCCGGGGCGAAGACGCGCAACGCGGTGATGGACCGCGTGGTGGATTACCTGCGGCGCTAGGGGGGCCCGGGGTGGGCGGGAGTCAACGCTCCCGCCCACCCCGTAGCGTGGGCCGCCAGCGAGCTGGAGCCCGGAGTCACCTAGCGCGACTTCGAGGTTCGCTGGCGGGTCGCGGCGCGCCTGCAGGATCCCGACGAGTAGCTGACCCGCGGTGGAGGGGCCGTTCTAGCGGGCGATACTGGGTTCGAATCCCCAAAAGTGGCTGTGGCGTGGCTGGGGCTCGGGTGGCAGTGAGATCGGGAGTGACCTACGACGCCGCTCCGCCGTCATCGTTCGAGGTGAGGAGCGAGGCCGTGCGGCGCCGACGCGACGGATCAGCTAGGTAGCGCGTCGAGTTCCTTCGCGAGCTCCTTGCCGTCGGCTTCGATCTCGCGCTCTTCGCTCTTCTCTGCGCGGGTCAGCGCCTTGTCGAGCTGCTCGCCGACGCGCGACTTGCCGATCACGACCAGTGCGGCCTGACCATCCTCGAGCTGCTGGCCGAGCTCCTTGGCGTCACGGCGCGACATGCCGCCGAGGACATGCCCGATCCCGCCACCCGCGGCGGCGCCGACGACCGCTGAGCCGATGACCGCCGGCGGAAAGATGATGCCCACCAGCGCGCCCACGGCGGCGCCGGTCCAGGCACCGTGCTGGGTGGGCTTCTCGTGCTTTTTCACGTGCACCTTGCCGTCGTACGTCCTTGTACATCAGCGCGACGTCGTAGCTGCCCACCAGCTGGGCGGCGTGCAGCTCAAGCAGCGCGTCGTAGTCGAGCTCGGCGTCCGCGAGATCCGCGTACACCGCCGCATAGACAAACACAGGGTTATCGCTCATCGTGGGGCTCCTCTCGGGGGGGTTAGCTATACGCCGCGTTCGACCTCGATTCGTTGCTCGTCGGCGGCCTTGGTGAACGCGGCGTAGTCGGCGTCGTTTTGGTCGGCGTAGGCGACGGCGAAGCGTTCGAGTGCGCGGTCGAAGGTGTCGTCGTCGCCGATGTAGCCGGTGATCTTCGCCGCGTCGCCGGTGCGCGCGTGCGCTCGTGCCAGTGTGACCCCGCAGAGCTCGCAGTAGGTCGCCAGGTCCGCGGGTTTCATCAGCTCGACCTCGGCTGAGCCCTTCTTGTCGCGCAGCTGGCGGACATAGAACTCACGCTGGCTCGCGCCGGCCCCGGTGAACCAGCCCAGGAAGGCGTCGCTGGCGGCTTGCGTGATCCGCTGCCCGCGGACCACCCGCTCGCCCTGATGGTCGTACTCGCTGGCGCCCGCGTACGGGGCGAGCACCGAGGTGTCCGCCTCCTTGACCTGCAGGAACAGGGGATCGTCCTCGCGATCACCCATCAGCAAGACCATCAGCGCCTCGGTCCCGACCGAGCCGACGCCGACGACCTTGCGCGCGAAATCCGCGTAGTGGTAGTGGTCGAGCACGACCCGCCGATCGGGCGCAAGCGAGCTCGCATAGTTGGCGAGTCCCTGCTCGATGATCTGCTTGAACTCGTCGGAGCTCGTTTCGGGCGGCCGGACGATCACGGGTGGCTGCTGCTTGATCCGATATCCGCCGTCCACCCGCTCCGCGAACTTCGCCAGCGAGCCCAGGCTCGTCCGCTTCTGCGCCTTCGCAAGCGCCTTCTTGGCGGCCTTGATCGCGGCCTTGTCGGCAGTCGCAGCGAGCTGCGCGATCACCTTGTCAGCGTCAAACCGCGTGTACCAGACATCCAGGAAGCGCATCCTCGCCGCCTCGGCCATCGCCTTCCGATAGGCCGCGGCGGCGGCGCGCGCCGCCGCTCGCTGCTCCTTGCCGCGATGGCCGTTGCCACGCGCGGCGACGACGACGCTCGCCACCAGGCGCTTGACGTCCCAGTCAAACGGCGCCGCCAGCGTTTCATCAAAGTCGTTGAGATCGAACACCACCCGGCGATCTGGCGCCGCGAAGATGCCGAAGTTCGACAGGTGCGCATCGCCGCAACACTGCACGCGCAACCCCGTCGTCGGGGTGCACGACAGATCCCACGCCATGATCGCGGCGGTGCCGCGGTAGAACGTGAACGCCGACACGATCATCCGCCCGTGCCGGATCGGGACCAGCTCGGGCACCCGCGTCGCGTCCTGTTTCTCGAGGATGCCGACCGGGTCCGGACGGTCATCGGGCGCTGCCCACCCGCTGTGAGCCTCCAGCGGCACCGACTCACGCTCGGCCCGCCCCTCGGCCATGCGCTCCTCGGTCGCCTTCGGGAGGTCCAGCACGCCGCGGGCGCGCTTCCTGCCCTTCCTTGGCTTCTCGCGCTTTTTGGACTTGTTCTTGACGCTCGCCATGCGACGTTGCTAGTCGCAGTTCACCGGCGCCAGTGTCTTCTGGTGAATGCAAAACGACCGTCCCATGCCGCGAAGGTAAGCGCGTCGAGTCGGTGTCGCGTCACCCGGACCGGGTGATCGTCGCCGCGTGCGCGATGCGCGCGCGAAGGACAGGTGTGGCCATCGTCGAAGCAGGTGGCGTGAGCGATCGCTGGGGAACCGGACGGATCGAGGCGTTCAGCGATGGGGTTTTCGCCATTGCGATCACGCTCCTGGTTCTGGAGATCAGCGTCCCGGAGAGCGGCTTCGAGGACCTCTGGAACGGCATCGCGGACCAGTGGCCGTCGTACCTGGGGTACGCGACGAGCTTTCTCACCATCGGCGGCCTGTGGTTCGCACATCACGGGATCTTCCGCCGTCTCACAGACGCGGACGCCAACGTGATGCGCCTCAACATCCTCCTGCTGATGCTCGTCTCGTTCCTTCCCTTCCCCACCAAGCTCGTCGCCGAAGCGCTCGAGAAGACGACCTCCGCCGAGCGCGCGGCCGTCATCTTCTACGGACTCGTGCTGTTTGCGATCTCGGCCACGATCAACGCGCTCTGGCGCTACGTGGCCGCGCACCGCGACCTGCTCGAACCCGACGTCACAGACGAAGACGTCGCGGCCATCACCCTGGCCACCGCCCCGAACATGGCCTTCTACGTCGTCGTCGTGCTCCTCGCGCTCCTCGCCCCCCAGGTCGCCGCCTTCGGATACCTGCTGATCGCCGTGGTCGGCGTGTTCCGCCAGCGCGGCGACCGGGCTGCCCCGGCCGCCGCTGCCTGACCGCCCCGGGGAGCCAGCCGCGTAACACGCGAGATGGCTAGGGCCTCCCTTCCGCCCCACCGATCGCCAGACGCTCGACGTCCAGGCGCGGCAGGATCCGCTCCAGCCAGTCCGGGATCCACCAGTTGCGCTCCCCGAGGAGCTGCATGACGGCCGGCACGAGCACCATCCGCACGATCGTGGCGTCGAGGAAGACCGCCGACGCCAGGCCGATCCCGAACAGCTTCAGGAACACATCCGGCGCGGCGAGGAACGCCAGGAACACCACGACCATGATCGCCGCGGCCGCGGTGATGACGCGGGCGGTCTTGGCCAGGCCGTCGGCTATCGCGCGCCGCGTGTCGCCGTGCTTGAGGTACTCCTCGCGGATCCGCGAGATCAGGAAGACCTCGTAGTCCATCGAGAGGCCGAAGAGGATCGCGAACATCATCACCGGCATGAACGGCGCCACCGGGACCTCGTGATCGATCCCGATCAGGCTGCTGAATCCGCCGCCCTTCGCCGCCAGGGTCATCACCCCATAGGCGGCGCTCACCGAGAGCAGGTTCATGATCCCCGCCTTGAGCGAGATCAGCGGTGAGTGGAAGGCGATCAGCAGTAGCAGGAACGACAGGCCGACCACCGCGAACACGAACAGCGGTATCCGGTCCTTCATGTACTCACTCTGATCCTCCAGCGCCGCCGTCACGCCGCCGACCTGCGCGTCGATGTTCGTGCCTCGGAGCTGAGTCGGGATCACCCGGTCGCGCAAGCGATTGACCAGGTCCTCGGTCTTCTTGTCCTGCGGCGAGGTCGTCGGGATCGCGGTGACGATCGCGGCCTGGCCGTCCGAGCTGAACGTCGGCGACGGGACGAAGGCCACGCCGGACTCCCGCCGCAGGCTGTTCGCGAACTGCGCGAGCTTCGCCTTGGCCGCCGGGTTGGGCAGCTCAGCCGCGATCACGATCGGACCGTTGGTTCCCGGCCCGAAGCCCTGGGTGTTCAGGTCGTAGGCCTGACGGGTCATCGTGTCCGGGGGATCGTTGCCCGCGTCGGGGAAGCCGAGGCGCATGCCCAGAGCCGGCGCGGCCAGCGCGAGCAGCACGGCCGTCGCCGCGATCGCCGCCACCCACGGGCGGCGCTGGACGGCATGGGCCCAGCGTGCTGCGGCCGAGGACTCGCCGGTCGGGTCTTTCCGGCGCCGCCCGATGAGGGGCAGCCGCCAGCGGTCGACCTTGGGCCCGAGGTAGGAGAGCAGCGCCGGCAGCAAGCTGATCGAGGCCAGCATCACCACGAGCACGGCCAGCGAGGCCGAGATGGCGACGCCGAACATGTAGTCGAGGCCGGTGAGGAAGAGGCCGAGGACGGCGATCACCACGGTCGAGCCGGCGATGATCACGCTGCGCCCGGCCGTCGTGACGGCCTCGACCACCGCGTCATGGCGATCCTTGCCCTCGGCCATGGCCGAGCGGAAGCGGGTGAGGACGAGCAGCGAGTAGTCGATGCCCACGCCGATCCCGATCAGGCCCGACACGGCCGTCGTCCAGTCGGGGATGTCGATGACGTTGGCCAGCAGGACGATCAGCCCGCCCGAAGTGATGCCGAGGCCGAGCAGGGCGATGATGAGCGGAAGCCCCGCGGCGACCACCGAGCCGAAGGCGATCAGCAGCACGATCGCCGCGCCCAGGAACCCGATGCCCTCGGGGCTGGACTGGCTCTGGGCGGCATAGATCGGGTCGCCGCCGAGCTTGATCTGGAGGCCGTTGCCGTCGTTGTCCTCGGCCGCCTTGATCAGCTCTGTGCCCTGGTCCTTCGTGAAGTCCCAGCCGGGGACGGTCATGGGCAGGGTGCTGGTGCCGATCTTCCCGTCGCGCGAGACGCGGACGGGCGTGTGCGCCGCGATGTGGTCGACCTTCTCGGCCTGGGCGAAGAACGCGTTGAGCCGCTGGCGGGCCGCGGGACTTGTGGCGCCCGACGGGTCCTTCCAGACGACGTAGATCTCCTGGCCGGAGTAGCCACCGAAGTGCTCCTTCGTGATGTCGCTGGCCGCCTTGGACTCCGAGCCGGGCGTGTCGTAGTTGGCGTTGTAGTCGCCCTTGAAGGCGCCGCCCAGCCCGATGATCACGATCGTCGCGACGACCCATCCGAGGACCATGCGGCCGCGGCGGCGGTAGGCGATGTCGGCGAGGCGGGTGAGGTGGCGGGTCATGCGGTCCTTTCAGGTTGCCGGAGGGGCCACGGGAATCGTCTTACTCCGCTGTGACCGGCGAAGCGACGGAAACTAATCGCGGCGCTCCGCACCTCTAAGACGAACGGGCACGGCGGAAATCGACATCTCCCCCCTACGAGATGCTCATTTGGTGTGATGCGGACGGCAGCCATTATTATCACAACCAAAAGCCTATGAGTGGTGAGACAGACTTTGACATCGTGGCCGGCCCTCAGCCCGGAGGTCGCGCGCCCGCGCCGGGCGAGCTCGCCTTGGTACAGGCGTTCATGAATACGCGCTGGGACCTGAGGGACCGGCGCAACGCGGAGATCCTCGTCAGCCCCGAGGCGCTGAGCGATTGGCTCCGAGCCCGCGGGCTCGTGGCCGGGCCAAAGCGCCTCGCGAGCCACGACCTCGATCGCGCTCTTATGGTACGCGAGGGACTACGCGCGCTCGCGTTCGCCAACAACAACCACGGCCCCGACCCAGGCGCGATCGACGCGATGCGCCGAGCCTCCACCGGAGTCGGCACCCAGATCTACATCGAGCCCGGCGGCCCCCGGTTCGTTGCCGACGCCACGACGGGCATCGACGGCGCAATAAGTGCGTTGTTCGCAATCACAGCGCGGGCGATGATCGACGGTACCTGGCGGCGATTGAAGGCCTGTCCAGGACGCCACTGCGGCTGGGCGTTCTATGACCACTCGCGCAACCAGAGCGGACGCTGGTGCTCTATGAAGGTGTGCGGGGACCGCGACAAGTCCCGCGCCTACTACCAGCGGAAGACTGCCGGACAGACCTAGGGGCTAAGGAATTCAGGTTCGAGCCGCGGGGGGTTGCCTAGCCTGGCAGATCCTCGGGCCGCTTCTTGGCGAGCTTCCCTTTGAGCAGTCCGGTGGACTGGCCGACCTCGATCATGTAGCCGTCGGGATCTCGCATGTAGCAGCGGATCTCAGCACCGCGATCGATCGGCGGCGTCACGAACTCGGCCCCCTTTGAGCTCCACTCCTCGTAGCACGCCTGGACGTCGGCTACGCGCAGGTTCATGAAGGCGGAGAGGGTGTGGTCAAACTCGTAGTCGACGACCGAGATGTCCGGCTTGTCGGGGGTGGGGCCACCGCCCGGGTTCATGATCACCCACGAGTTGGAGAGCTTGACCATGCACGGGTTCTCCTCCAGCACAACCTGGCCGCCGAGAACCTCGGAGTAGAAGGCACGGGACCGAGCAACGCTTCGCACGGTGATGAACAGCGTGACGAGGAAGCCCTCGCTCGGCGCGGGCAGGTTTTCGTAGTCGATGTATGGCGTGTGCTCGGTCACGGTTACCTCCTTGCGCAAGTTGCGTTCTGGTTCTGAGAATTGCTGGTCATGACTGCATGGTTCTCCATGCCGGGCCCGCTAGGTCCTCATGGGCGCAGTGGTGCCGCGTCCTGGATCGTCAGAGGCTTGATGGCCACGCCGTCGCTCCAGCGGCCGTTGGACCGATGTTGCGGCGTGTTGCCCAGCGCGTAGCGGCAGTTCTTCTTCATGTAGGCGCAGTCCTGGAGGGAGTCCCAGACCTTCCAGCAGAAGTTCCAGTCGTAGGCGTCCACGGCGGAAAGGCCGCCGTTGGGTCCCGCACACACCCCGTGCGTCGAGGACAACGCCGGAGTCCCATGGTCATCGGGCCGGGTCATCACCAGGTCCTTGTTGCGGGCCGGGATCTGGGTGAGCAGCGGAAAGACCTTGTTGCAGCTCTGATTCGCCTTGTCCTGCTCCGCGATCACGCCCTGCGACCCCGAGTGGCATTGAAACAGCGTCGTCGACGGGATACCGGCCAGGGAATCGTCCAGCGCCGGCTCGTCCTGGCCTTCGATCAGCCCGCCGTCGTGCGGGTCGTCAAGGAAGACGGCACGCGGCTTGGGCAGGCCCAACGCCCTGTAGCGGTTGGCCAGGTTGGCCGTGATGATGCCGCCGAAGGAGAAGCCGAAGTAGCTCGTCCGGCTGCGTTGCGGCTGGGCCCACGTGCTCTGGTGAGCGCGTAGGTACGCCAGCGCCCCCCGGATGCCGTTGAGCGCCGACGTCATGCACGGCTCGATATTGACCGGACCCAGGCAGGGCGAAAGAGCCCCGGTCTGCCAGCGCGGGTAGATCACCACGTCGCCGCGGCGGACGGTGTGCTCGAGCAGCGCAGCCATCTGGGCGTTGCCGGAGAACTCGTAGTAGCCGTGCATGACGACAGCCAGCGGGGCGCTCTTCGGCCGCGGGCGCGTGGGCTCGAACACGTACCAGGCGTCGTTGCCGGAGCCGCCCGCATGCACCCGGTAGCCGGCGTGCGCCGCATTGCTGCCCGGCCCGGACCTCGGCTGCTTGGGTTGGGTGACGGCGGCCGTCGCGGGCGCCGCCCCCAGGGTGAGCGCCAGCGCCGCCAGGATCGCCGCTCGGATCACGACACGTGTCCGGCCCAAATCACGCGAGGGGAACCTCCACGGCGACATCCTGCCGCGGGGGTAGTACGCCTCTACATCCCGAGCGCCGTACCTGGCCCGGAACATGTCGAGCACATGCTCGACCTTGGCGGCATCCGAGATCGGAGTCGTCGTTGCGTTGAGCTGCGCTCCCTCGGCGGCGATGCGGATCGTCGGCGTCTTCAGGAGGTTCTTGTACCAGTCGCTGTCCGATCCCTTCACCGGCACCAGGTACAGCTTCTCTCCGTCCCGCGCGAACCACAGGGGGTTGGAGATCTCACGGCCGGACGTTCGGCCAGTGACCCGCCGAGCAGATCCGCGAGCTCGTGACCAAAGGGGCCATGGGCATGGCGGCGATCATCGCCGTGGACGACATCCACAAGACCTACGAGAGGCTGGTCGCCGAGGGAGTCGAATTCACCGAGGAACCAACCGAGCGCTTCTACGGAACCGACTGCGGCTTGCGCGATCCGTTCGGCAACCATCTCCGAATCGGCACGCCCAAGGAGGGCTCGACCTAGATACTGCCGAAGGCCCTACTGGCCCTGAACGTGGGATGGGCTCCGTCCGTCCTGGTTCGTCGCCGCCCCCACCGCCGGCAATGGCGCCAGCGGGGTGAGCTCCTTGCGAAGCTCGACGACGAGCGGGTGCCCGGGAATGATCCGCTCCAGGTCCACCAGGCTCGCGGCGTAGTGATTGAGACGTCGCGGACGCGGCGGAGTCCCGCCGACGGCGGCCCGGGCGAGCTGGGCGCGGTACTCGCGCACCTTGCTGAGCTTGTCGGCGGCGAACAGGACGGCGGCGTCGTGCCCGGCATCGACCGCCTGGATGCGTAACGCGGCCTTTCGCTGACCGTAGGAGCGAATCGACGGATCTTCGGTGACCGCACTGACCAGTCCCTCCACTTCGGTCCCGAAGCGCTCCTCGACATCCGCCAGGGTCGCGCGCGTGAGCTCGACGGTGTCGTGGAGCACTCCTGCGGCCACGACTTCGTCCGACGCGTCCGCGTCGTGGAGCAAAGCGGCCACCTCGCGCAGATGCTCCATGAACGGCGCTCCATCGGAAGTTCGCCGCTGGTCGCCGTGCATCTCGGTGGCGAAGATCCACGCCGCCGACGAACACGGGAGTCGATTGAGAAAAGCTGGGGTCTCAGACATGGTCGGGCCCCGTCCGGCCCGCTAGCCGATGCAGAGGCTATACCCGATCGTCCCGAACGCCAGAGCTCCCCGGCTGGGAGCGCAGCAGGTACGGCGACTCCGAGTTGCTCGGCATCCGCGCCCGCCAGCTCTGCCCGATCTCTCGCAGCATCCGCGGGTAGACGATCAGGTGCCGGAACGGAGCGATTGCGGCCATGTAGGCGGTCCCGAGCGGTCCGTTCGGCTTCACGAGGATCGCCATCTGGCCGCGGTAGCCCCCGGTCTGGTCCGGGACCCAGCCCAGGTGGATGACCCCGTGCATGGTCCGGTTGGCGATCTCCGCCGCCCACTCGTCGTCGGTCAGGTACAGCGAGGCGAAGGGGAGCGCGTCGAAGTCCGGGCCGGACGGGGCGTCGCGGAGATCGCTCGGCAACCGGTCACGGAGCGTGGGCACCCTCGGAGCCCAGGCCGTCGTCCGGGTCGTCCCAACCGAACAGCTCCCCGAGCTTCCACCGGATCGCGAAGAGCGCGCGGGCGGCGCGCGAGGAGCCGCGCGACGGGTCGAGCGAGGCCGCCAGCTGCACCAGCCGAGGGAAGTCGTCCGGGCCGCCCGGCGTCGGCAGCGCCCACACGTCCTCGACCCGGAAGTCGCGGGTCAGCTCGTGGATCCGCCAGGGCCGGGAGGTGTGCGCGGTGTTCGGGAGCCTCATCCGTGGACCTCCATGGGGTCCAGCCCGAGCACGCCGGCGGCCGCGCGGGCCGCGAGCAGCTCATCGTGGGGAGCCTGGCCGGCGACTGCGATCACGGTCCCCTCGAGCGCGCCAACGAACGCAAGCGCGACCGCTCTGGCCGGCGGGCCGGGCGGAATCGACCCCGCCCTGCGCCCCGCGCTGATGAGCCGGGTGCAGCGCCTGACGAGCGATTCGGAGACGCGCTCGAGCTCGCGCCCGACCGGATGGTCTTGTCCGGCGAACTCGAGCCTCAGCGCGATCGCCACGCGGGCGACGTCTCGCCGGCAGAGGACGGCGTGGCCGCGCGCCATGGCGATCAACGCCGCCACGGGATCTGTCTCCTGTTCGGCGAGCCGACCCACCTCCTGTCTCCAGGTCTCGTCGGCCCACTCGATGACGGCCAGCGCCAGGTCCTGCTTGTCCTTGAACTGGTGATAGAGAGCGCCGCGCGTGTATCCGGCATCGGCGGCCACCTGCTCCAGGATGAGGTTGCCGTATCCGTACCGCGACAGGCCTCGGGCCGCCGACTCCAGCAGCGCGTTTCTGGACCGCGCCCTGCGCTCGCCCTGGGTCATGGGTGGTCGCGTTCGGCGGGTCGCTGAGGCCCTCGTCTTGGATACGTGCATGTATGTATGCTACTGGGTGTGATCGATCCCGGGCGAATTTTCGAGTCCGTGCGCGATATCTGGCCGCACGGCGGGGCGCAGGCCCGAGGATTGCCGCCCGGGCAAGGCCTGGCCCGGACGTTCCCTCGCTTCGGCGTCCACTTCACGGACCCGATACCCGCGGTACCGCCCCAGCCAGCCATCGAGGTGTGCGGTGCTGTGTCCGCCCCCTTCGACCTCCCCATCGCCGCCCTGCAGGAGATGCCGCGGCGAACTCTCGTCGCCGATTTCCACTGCGTAGCCGGGTGGAGCGTCCGGGACCTGAGGTGGGACGGCGTCCCCTTCCGGACGATCTGGGAAGACTCGATCCTGCCGAAGGCCAACCCGCAAACCGAGATCACCCACCTGGTCTTCGTCGGCCTCGATGGCTACAAGTCGGCGCTGACCATCGAGGACGCGCTTGCGGACGACGCCCTCATCGCCGATCGCCTCGACGGTGCGCCACTCACCGGCGACCACGGCGCGCCGGCACGGCTCGTCAGCCCCAGGCAGTACGGCTACATGAACACCAAGCACCTCGTCCGGATCGAGCTGCACACACGAGAGCCCGCCGGCGCGTGGCACCGGTCAGGGGTACGGGCCTTCGGGTTGTCGCTCGTTGCCCCGCATCCCCGCGCGCGCGTGGAACTGGAAGAGCGTCACCGACAGTTGCCTGCCTGGTCGATCAGATTCCTCTACCGAAGGATCCTCCTGCCGGTAATCGCTCCCCTCATGGCCCCCGAAGTGCGCGGCCGAGGTCGCTGCCGGGCAGGACGGGGAACAGCAGGCGCGCGCCCTGCGGGTCCGCCCACGCGGATCGTGTTGACGCGCAGGCGCGTCGGGCTTCGATGCCCCGGAGATGCCGACGATGTGCAGCCGGATTCGGTGTCCGGCCTTGAAGCGGTTGCCGATCGGCCAGAACTCGACGCGGTAGAGGCGCTCCTGGCCGGGCGTCGCGGGGTCTGGGCGGTCGTAGCGGCCGTATGGCTGGACGATCGTCGCCGGTCCGCGGGTCGCTGCAGCGACCGCTCTGCGGTCGATGCCGGGATAGTCGGTGTTCAGGCGCCCGGCTGGCGACCGGGTGCGGCGTGCCGTCGGGCGAGACGTCGGAGATCACGCGCCCAGATGCCGGTCTCGCGGCGCCGTGCTCGAGAGCCGCACGCTCGAGGCTCGCGGGGCCGGCGGCGAGCACGTCGGCGGCGAGCGGCGCTGGTCGTGTAGGAGAGGCCCGAGCGGCTCGGCGAGCGTCATCTCCGTGAGCAGCGGGAACGCGTCGGCGAGCGCGTTGACGCCGCTGGCGCCGACGATCGCCGTGTTCGGCGGGTCGCTGTTGCTCGGCAGCGACGAGACGGCCGGGTAGGACTGCGTCGTCGTCGCCGCCGGCATCGCCAGGCCGAGCGATCCGTCGTTGAGCGAGTGCGCGGTCCCGCTCGGCGCCGGGTCGAGCGCCAGCGCCGACCAGCGCGTACCCGGGATCGGCCAGTCGCCGGCCGTCGTAGCGGACGAACTCGCCCGCCGAGCGCGTCCTCGCGGTCGCCGTCGGCCAGCCAGAGCTGCACGCGCGGCTGGTCGCTCGATGCCGTTGCGGACGCCGCGCAGGTAGTGGTCGAACCAGGCCTGCGCGTCTCGCCGACGCCGCCGTCGGTGCCCGCCGGCGCGCCGTCGTGCGCCCCGACGACGACCAGATGCGCGCCGTCGCCGCGCAGCTGCCTGGAAGGCCTCGAACGCGCCGCGCGACTCGACGTCGAAGAAGCCGTCGATCATCAGGATCGGCAGGTGGTTGACGTCGCCGCGGAAGCCGCGCTCGCGCCACCAGGCGTCGAGCGTCGGGTGCACGATGGCGCTGAGGCCGGCGCCGATCAGCCCGGCGGCCGATGTCCGCGCCGGACGCCGGGTTGCGCTGCAGCGCGGTCGAGGCCCTGGGCCAGCGCCGGCGCGCCGATCAGGGCCAGCACGCCGGTGCCCGGGACGAGGTTGTTGATGCCGCCGGGATAGAGCAGGTCGCGGTAGAGCTCGTAGGTGCCCGACTTCAGCACCGCCGCCTTCACGCACGGCAGCCGCAGGTGCAGCGAGTTGTAGATCGTGATCGCGCTGGCCGAGAACCCGTTGAGCCCGAGGCGTGCCGTTGCTCCACGGCTGGTGGCAGGCCCAGCGCAGGACCTCGGCGACGTCGCGCTGGGTGCGCGGACCGAGCGCGTCGAAGCGGCCGTCGGTGTCGCCGGTCCCGCGGATCTGGACGAGCAGGTAGTTGTAGGCGCGGCCCGGCGTCGAGCGGTGCCGCTGTCCCGCCCGTAGGGGCTGAACTCGACGATCGTGGGCCGCGGCGCGAGCGTCGCCGTCGCCGGTGACCGTGGTCTGCAGCGACACGCCGTCCGACGCGGTGAAGCGCACGTCGCGGCTGGCCGCCAGAGGCCGCGGCGGGGACCGCGGCGGCCAGCAGCACCCCGACCACGAGCGGAGAGCCGCCTCACGGCGTGCGCTCCGGCTGGCGAGTCGTGAGCGGCGCCTGCTCGGCCGCGCGCGATCTCCAGCGTCTTGCCCAGCCCGGGCCGGGCCTCGAGCTCGACCACCCGCTGGACGAGCCTCGCGCGATCGGCAGCGCCGCGCCCGACCCAGCGCGGGCGAGACGACCGCCGCGAGCGCCGCCGGATCCCGCGCTCGATGCGCGTCGATCGCCGGCTCGACCGGAGCGACCGGCATGCGCCCGTGCCCGCCGAGCGGCATTCGCGCGGCGGCCTTGGTGTCGAAGCCGCGCGAGGTCATGTCGGTGTCGAGCTCGGCGAAGTAGGCGACGCCGACGCGCGCCCCGGACGGGCGCAGCTCGATCCGCAGCGAGTCGCCGAGCGACTCCACCGCGGCCTTCGACGCGCAGTACGCCGACATCAGCGGCAGGTGCACCGCGGCGGCCAGCGAGGCGGTGAGCAGGAAGTAGCCGCCCGGTGGCTGACGTGCGGGCCGGCGGCGCGCACGAGGTTGTAGGTGCCGCTCAGGTTCACGGCGAAGGTCGCGTCCCAGACCGCCGGAGTCGCCGTCGACCAGGGTCATCTGCGCGCCGATGCCCGCGTTGGCGATCGCGACGTCGAGGCCGCCGAGCCGCTCCACCGCCTCGGCGACGGCCTGCGTCGACCTGGTCGCGATCGGTGACGTCGCACTCGAACCAGGGCGCGTCCCCGCAGGCGGCCGCGACGTCGGCCAGCAGCTCGGGCTCGAGCCCGAGCAGCGCGACGCGCGCGCCGCGGTCGTGCAGCCGGCGCGCCGTCAGCGCGCCGATTCCGCGTGCCGCCCCGGTGATGATCACGCGGCGGCCGGTGAGACTCTGTTCACGAGGCATGTGCCCTCCCTCGACGCTCGGCGATCGCCCGGAGCGCCCGCGCCGCGCGGGGCGGCGGCCCGGCGGGCAACGCGTCGGGCTGCACGGCCAGCGCGTTGAGCGTCATGGCGATCATCTCGTAGTGACCGACGAGCAGGCACAGCTCGATCAGCTCGACGTCCGACATGAGCGGCCGCAGCTCGGCCCACAGCGCGTCGGAGATCGTGCGATCGGCGTGCAGCTCGTCGGCGGCACGCAGGAGCGCGCCCTGACGGGGCGACCAGCCCTCGGCGTCCGGTCCTGAGCGGACGCGCGCGATCTCCTCGGGGCTCAGGCCCGCCGCCTTGCCCGAGCCGCTCGTGATGGCCCCACTCGTACTCGCAGCCGCAGTTGTGGGCGACGCGGAGGATCACCAGCTCGCTGTCACGCCGCGGGAGCGTCCCGCCGGGCATCAGCCCGCCGGCGAAGAGCAGCCACCGGCGAAACAGGCCGCGGTGGCGCGCGAGCGTCGTGAAGATGTGCGGCGGGGCTCCACCCGTCGCCGCTCCCAGCAGCGCGGGTGATCAGCGCGTTGACCGGGCCGATGTCCCGCGGCGCTCCGGGTGGGATCCGCGGCTCAGGCATCGGCGTCCAGGGCGCGAGCGCACCAGATCGGTGAGCGGCCCGCGCAGAGCCCGCAGGCCGTCGACGTCGCCCACGGCGAGGCGCGACGTGACCATCTGCGCGATCGCGGCGACCAGCGTCTCGAGGGCGAAGCGCTCGGCGCCCTGCGGGTCGAGCGTCGCGGAGAGCGCGTCGACGAAGCGCTCCTGCGCCTTCACCCGGCGCGCGATCGCCTCGGGGCCGGCGGCGTAGACCTCGACCAGGAACAGCCGCGCGAACTCCGGCTCGGCGGCGAGCGCGTCCAGGTAGGCGCCCAGCCCGCGCTCGAACGCCTCCAGCCGGCCCGCGCCGGGGCCGGCGCCCGACCTCGGGATCTCCGCGAGGAGCAGCCCGGCGGCGGCGTCGTAGGCGGCCATGAAGCAGTCCTCCTTGGAGGTGAACTGCTCGTAGAAGGTCTCGCGCGATACCCCGGCGGCGCGCAATACGTCCGCCACGGAGGTGCGCACGTAGCCCTGTCTTCGCCATCGTCTCGGCCATCGCCCGCAGGAGCCGTTCGCGCTGGGAGCGCACGACCGTCTCGCGCGACAGGCCGTGCCTGCCGCGAGGAAGCGGGCGCGTGGGAACAGGAGCGGCGGCCATGGCGAACAGCAATGTTCACAAAGTCGCACGTCCCGCGCGCCACCTCCACGCTGCGAACGTGGAGCGACCCGGCCCGCCGGGAGCTGCCCTCAGGCGAGGCCCGAGAAGCTGGGTGGGGTCTGGTGAGGGCGAGTGCACCTTCGCGCGATTCTTGCGCTCGAGCTCGTGCTTCTGGCTGCAGTTTTCGGATTCGAATCCCCTGCGGCGACGTCTCGCCGGACGGGCGCGGGGGGAATATCAAGTACCAAACAGGTTGCGTCGAACACGCGGGAGACTATGGAGTACGCATGACTGCTAACGACCGTGACGGTCCCCAGGGAGATCGCACGCAGAAGATGGCTCTGAAGCGCCTGGACGGGTCCCTCCGACCCCGACGTCGCCAAGATCCTGATGGTCGACGACCGGCCCGAGGACCTCACCGCGCTCGAGGCGTTGCTGGCGCCGCTCGGACACGGACTGGTGAAGGCGCATTCCGGCGAGGAGGCCCTCGGCCACCTGCTGCGCGACGAGTTCGCGCTCATCCTTCTCGACGTGCAGATGCCGGGGATGGACGGGTTCGAGACCGCCGCCCAGATCAAGCAGCGAACCAAGACGCGTCACGTACCGATCATCTTCGTGACCGCCTTCGACGAGGACTCGCAGGAAGCGCTGCGTGGCTACACGGTCGGTGCGGTCGACTACATCTCCAAGCCCTTCCATCCCACCATCCTGCGCTCGAAGGTCTCGGTTTTCCTGGACCTGCACCGGCTGAGGCGGGAGGCCGAGGAGCTCGCGTACCGGGCGCTCCACGACGCGCTCGACCGAGCTTCCCAATCGCGTCCTCCTTGCGGACCGCCTCGAGGTGGCGCTCGCGCGGCTGAGCCGGCGTCCGACACGACTCGCGGTGACCTTCCTCGACCTCGACGGCTTCAAACAGGTCAACGATCGGTGCGGCCACGAGATCGGCGACCGGGTGCTCATGACCGTTGCGGACCGGCTGAGGCGGGTCCTCCGACCATCCGACACCCTCGCGCGCTTCGGAGGTGACGAGTTCACGGTGCTCTCCGAGGACCTGGCCGACGAGCGCGCCGCGACCGAGATCGCCGATCGGCTCGCACGCGCCGTGGGCGAGCCGGTGGCGCTGGACAACGGATCGGACATGCGCCTCCGGGCAAGCATCGGCATCGCTCTTGCCGCCGGGCCCGATGACAACCCGGAGACCCTGATCCGCGAGGCTGACGTCGCCATGTATCGCGCGAAGCGGCTTGGAGACGTCCCGTGGGTGGTCTACGAGCGTCCCGACGAGAGCTGACCCACGGTCGCCGCGCGGGCCGTAGCGGCGCTGGTGCTAGGTTTGCACGGGCTTTGGGCGGTGACTTCGCTACCAAACCAATGCGGACCTTGCACCGATCTTCGGTGCGAAACTAGCGTGGCCGGCGCGGACCCAACCTCCGACGGATGACTCAGCCGGGTCAGGAACGAGAATCAGTGGCTCCCACTGTCGCGCCGAAGCGGAAGGCCCGGAGAGGCCGAGCGAAGTCCCCGAAGCCCAAGGCGAAGGCGGAAACGGCCGCAGCACCACCCCGTCGGCCAAGTCAAGCGAACGGGCATCAGCGGCAGCCGCTGTCACAGCCAAGTCGAAGGCCGCAAAGCCTCCCAAGGAGGCCGGACGCCAGCGGCGCCAACCGCCGCCGCTCCCCTGCCAACGGCGCCAACGACGGCCAGGTCGACCGGGCCGCGCTCGAGGAGATCCTGGAGTCGCTGATCGCCGCCCGCGACGGCGACTTCTCGCACCGCCTGTCCCGCCGCCGGCGCGGCATCCTCGGTGAGATCGCCTCCGCCTACAACGAGCTCGTGGGCGTGAACGCGCGTATGGAGAAGGAGCTCGGCCGCATCCGGCGAGTGATCGGGCGTGAGGGCCGGATGGACCAGCGCGCCTCGCTCGGGCCGGCCGGCGGCAGCTGGGAGTCGAGCATCGACTCGATCAACGACCTGGTCGACGATCTGGTGCGGCCGACCACCGAGGTCGCACGCGTGATCGACGCCGTCGCCGACGGTGACCTCGGCCAGACGATGGCGCTCGACGATCGAGGGTCAGCCGGTCAAGGGCGAGTTCCTCCGCATCGGCACGACGGTGAACACGATGGTCGCCCAGCTGTCCTCGTTCGCCGACGAGGTGACGCGGGTGGCGCGCGAGGTGGGCACCGACGGCAAGCTCGGCGGCCAGGCCGAGGTCAAGGGCGTCTCGGGCACCTGGCGCGACCTCACGGAGTCGGTGAACTTCATGGCCTCGAACCTCACCGACCAGGTGCGCAACATCTCCCAGGTCGCTCAGGCGGTGGCGCGCGGCGACCTGTCGCAGAAGATCACCGTCGAGGCCAAGGGCGAGGTGGCCGAGCTGGCCGAGGTCATCAACGAGATGACCGGCACCCTGGCCATCTTCGCCGACCAGGTCACCAGCGTGGCCCGCGAGGTGGGCACCGAGGGCAAGCTCGGCGGCCAGGCCGAGGTGCCCAACGTCGCCGGCACCTGGAAGGACCTGACCGAGTCGGTGAACCTGATGGCCTCCAACCTCACCAGCCAGGTGCGCAACATCGCGCAGGTCACGACGGCGGTCGCGAACGGCGACCTCTCGCAGAAGATCACGGTCGACGTCAAGGGCGAGATCCTCGAGCTCGAGAACACCGTCAACACGATGGTCGACCAGCTCTCCTCGTTCGCCGACCAGGTGACGCGCGTGGCGCGCGAGGTGGGCACCGACGGCAAGCTCGGCGGCCAGGCCGAGGTCCAGGGCGTCTCGGGCACCTGGCGCGACCTCACCGACTCGGTGAACTTCATGGCCTCCAACCTCACCGACCAGGTGCGCAACATCTCCCAGGTGGCTCAGGCGGTCGCCCGGGGCGACCTGTCGCAGAAGATCACCGTCGAGGCCAAGGGCGAGGTGGCCGAGCTGGCCGAGATCATCAACGAGATGACCGACACCCTGGCCATCTTCGCCGACCAGGTCACCAGCGTGGCCCGCGAGGTGGGCACCGAGGGCAAGCTCGGCGGCCAGGCCGAGGTGCCCAACGTCGCCGGCACCTGGAAGGACCTGACCGACTCGGTGAACCTGATGGCCTCCAACCTCACCAGCCAGGTGCGCAACATCGCCCAGGTCACGACGGCGGTGGCGAACGGCGACCTCTCGCAGCAGATCACGGTCGACGTCAAGGGCGAGATCCTCGAGCTCAAGCACACCGTCAACACGATGGTCGACCAGCTCTCCTCGTTCGCCGACGAGGTCACGCGAGTGGCGCGCGAGGTGGGCACCGACGGCAAGCTCGGCGGCCAGGCCGAGGTCAAGGGCGTGTCGGGCACGTGGCGCGACCTCACCGACACCGTGAACTTCATGGCCTCGAACCTCACCGACCAGGTGCGCAACATCTCCCAGGTCTCGACGGCGGTGGCCCGCGGCGACCTGACGCAGAAGATCACCGTCGAGGCCAAGGGCGAGGTGGCCGAGCTGGCCGACACGTCAACGAGATGACCGACACCCTGGCCATCTTCGCCGAGCAGGTCACCAGCGTGGCCCGCGAGGTGGGCACCGACGGCAAGCTCGGCGGCCAGGCCGAGGTGCCGAACGTCGCCGGCACCTGGAAGGACCTGACCGACTCGGTGAACCTGATGGCCTCCAACCTCACCAGCCAGGTGCGCAACATCTCGCAGGTCTCGAAGGCGGTGGCGCGGGGCGACCTGTCGCAGAAGATCACCGTCGAGGCCAAGGGCGAGGTGGCCGAGCTGGCCGACACGCTCAACGAGATGACCGACACCCTGGCCATCTTCGCCGACCAGGTCACCAGCGTGGCCCGCGAGGTGGGCACCGAGGGCAAGCTCGGCGGCCAGGCCGAAGTGCCCAACGTCGCCGGCACCTGGAAGGACCTGACCGACTCGGTGAACCTGATGGCCTCCAACCTCACCAACCAGGTGCGCAACATCGCCGACGTCACGACCGCGGTGGCGAACGGGGACCTCTCGCAGCAGATCACGGTCGACGTCAAGGGCGAGATCCTCGAGCTCAAGGACACCATCAACACGATGGTCGACCAGCTCTCCTCGTTCGCCGACCAGGTGACGCGGGTGGCGCGCGAGGTGGGCACCGAGGGCAAGCTCGGCGGCCAGGCCGAGGTCGAGGGCGTCTCGGGCACCTGGCGCGACCTCACGGAGTCGGTGAACTTCATGGCCTCGAACCTCACCGACCAGGTGCGATCGATCGCCCAGGTGGCCACCGCGGTCGCCGACGGCGACCTGTCGCAGAAGATCGCGGTCGAGGCCAAGGGCGAGGTGGCCACCCTCGCCGACACGATCAACACGATGGTGGACCGCCTGCGCGCGTTCGCGGCCGAGGTGACCCGGGTCGCCCGTGAGGTGGGCACCGAGGGCAAGCTCGGCGGCCAGGCCGAGGTCGAGGACGTGTCCGGCACCTGGCGCGGGCTCACCGAGAACGTGAACATGATGGCCTCGAACCTCACCGACCAGGTGCGAAACATCGCCGACGTGACCACGGCGGTGGCAAACGGCGACCTGTCGCAGAAGATCACGGTCGACGCCAAGGGCGAGATCCTCGAGCTCAAGGACACCATCAACACGATGGTGGATCAGCTGCGCGCGTTCGCGGCCGAGGTCACGCGCGTCGCCAAGGAGGTGGGCACCGAGGGCAAGCTCGGCGGCCAGGCCGAGGTCGAGGACGTGTCCGGCACCTGGCGCGGGCTCACCGAGAACGTGAACATGATGGCCCTGAACCTCACCGACCAGGTGCGGAGCGATCGCCCAGGTGACGACCGCCGTCGCCAACGGCGACCTCTCCAAGAAGATCACGGTCGACGCCAAGGGCGAGATCCTCGAGCTGAAGAACACCATCAACACGATGGTCGACCAGCTCAACTCCTTCGCTGCGGAGGTGACGCGCGTGGCCAAGGAGGTCGGCACCGAGGGCAACCTGGGCGGTCAGGCCGAGGTGGCCGGCGTGTCCGGCACGTGGCGCGGGCTCACCGAGAACGTGAACCTGATGGCCTCGAACCTCACCGA
Source organism: uncultured Actinomycetes bacterium (assembly GCA_963842605.1). Lineage (GTDB taxonomy): Bacteria > Actinomycetota > Thermoleophilia > Solirubrobacterales > Solirubrobacteraceae > AC-38. The sequence goes on along the minus strand of CAWJGV010000003.1, from coordinate 268,513 downwards.
CCAGGTGCGCAACATCGCCCAGGTCGCGACCGCGGTGGCGAGCGGCGACCTGACGCAGAAGATCACCGTCGCCGCCAGCGGCGAGGTCCTCGAGCTCAAGGACACGCTCAACACGATGGTGGACCAGCTCTCCTCGTTCGCCGACGAGGTCACGCGAGTCGCCAAGGAGGTGGGCACCGAGGGCAAGCTCGGCGGCCAGGCGCAGGTCGAGGGTGTCTCCGGCACCTGGCGCGGGCTGACCGAGAACGTGAACCAGCTCGCGTCCAATCTCACCACGCAGGTGCGCGCGATCGCCGAGGTGTCCACCTCGGTGACGCAGGGAAACCTCACGCGGTCGATCACCGTCGAGGCCAGCGGCGAGGTCGCCGACCTCAAGGACAACATCAACCAGATGATCGCCAACCTGCGCGAGACCACCACCCGTAACGAGGAGCAGGACTGGCTCAAGACGAACCTGGCGAACATCTCGAGCCTCATGCAGGGTCAGCGTGACCTGGAGACCTTGTCGAGCCTGATCATGTCCGAGCTCACGCCCGCGGTCTCCGCGCAGCACGGCGCCTTCTTCCTGGCCCAGCACGAGGAGGGCAAGGAGGAGTACGAGCTCCGTCTCATGGCGAGCTACGGCTACAAGAAGCGCAGGTCGGTGTCGAACCGCTTCCGGCCGGGCCAGGAGCTCGTGGGACAGGCGGCGCTCGAGAAGAAGCCCATCCTGATCACCGACCCGCCGGAGGAGTACATCCACATCGGGTCCGGGCTCGGAGAGTCCAAGCCGCGGAACATCATCGTCATCCCGGTGCTGTTCGAGGAGCAGGTGCTGGGAGTGATCGAGCTTGCCTCGTTCACCCCCTTCGGCGAGGTGATCCTTCAGTTCCTCGACCAGCTGATGGAAACGATCGGCGTCGTCCTCTCGACGATCATCGCCAACATGCGCACCGAGGAGCTGCTCGAGCAGTCGCAGTCCCTGACCCAGGAGCTTCAGTCGCAGTCGGAGGAGCTGCAGACGCGGCAGCAGGAGCTCGGGCGCTCGAACGTCGAGCTCGAAGAGCAGGCGAAGTCCCTCAAGGCCTCCGAGGAGAAGCTCCAGACACAGCAGGAGGAGCTGCAGGCGACCAACGAAGAGCTCCAGGAGAAGGCGGAGCTGCTCGAGCAGCAGAACCGCGATATCGAGATCAAGAACCGCGAGATCGAGGCGGCTCGGGGCTCGCTCGAGGAGAAGGCCGAGCAGCTGTCGCTCAGCTCGAAGTACAAGTCCGAGTTCCTGGCGAACATGTCGCACGAGCTGCGCACGCCGCTGAACTCGCTGCTCATCCTCTCGAAGGTCCTGTCGGACAACGATGAGCACAACCTCGACCCGAAGCAGGTCGAGGCCGCGCAGACGATCCACAAGTCGGGTGCGGACCTTCTCGACCTGATCAACGACATCCTCGACCTCTCCAAGGTCGAGGCCGGAAAGATGGACGTGCGGTCCGCGCCCGCGTCGCTCGAGGAGATCGGCGACTACGTCAAGCGATCGTTCCGTCCGGTCGCCGAGGAGGCCAAGCTCGCCTTCGAGTTCGAGCTCGCCGATGGCACCCCGACCACCATCGAGACAGACGAGCAGCGGCTGCAGCAGATCCTCAAGAACCTGCTCGCGAACGCGTTCAAGTTCACCCAGAAGGGCACGGTCACGCTCCGAGTCGCCAAGGCGCCGCCCGAGCTCCAGTTCGCGGGCGAGGTCCTCGCCAACGCGAAGACGGTGATCAGCTTCGAGGTCTCGGACACCGGAATCGGGATCCCGCCCGACAAGCTGAGGCTGATCTTCGAGGCGTTCCAGCAGGCCGAGGGGTCGACCAGCCGCAAGTTCGGCGGCACGGGTCTTGGCCTGTCGATCAGCCGCGAGATCGCGCGCCTGATCGGCGGGGAGATCCGCGTGGAGAGCACGGAGGGAGAGGGCAGCACGTTCACCCTCTACCTGCCGGCGCAATATCGGCCCCGCGAGCGTCGCAGGCGGCTCCGATGACCCTGTCGAAGCCGGAGGCGCAGTCGTCACTGCCGGCTCCCGCGAGCGGCGGGAACGGCGATCGGCGTGTGGGCGGGTCGCTCGTCGGCGCCGGTGCGGCGAGCGCCGAGCTGCCGGATCAGCTCACCGACGACCGCGCCGACCTGTCGGCGGGCGACCGCGTGGCGCTCGTGCTCTGCGAGGATCGCGAGCTTGCCCGCATGGCGGTCGAGGTGGCTCACGGGCACGGCTTCAAATGCCTGCTCGCCGTGCGCGGGGACGTGGGGCTCGCGCTGGTCCACGAGTTCATGCCCGACGCGGTGATCCTCGGCATGGAGATGCCTGCCGTCGAGGGGTCCGCCGTGCTGGATCACCTGAAGCGCCATCCCGAGACGCGCCACATCCCAGTGCACACGATCTCGGACCCGGACCTCGAGCGCGAGGTCAGGGCGGCGGGGGCCGTCGGCTTCCTGGCGAAGCCGGTCTCGCGAGAGGCGCTCGGGGATGCCTTCGACGCACTCGCGAGCTTCCTCGAGCGACGCCGGAAGGCGGTACTCGTCGTCGAGGACTCAGACGTGGAGCGCCGGGGGCTCATCGAGCTCATCGGTGGCGGCGACGTCGACGCGGTCGGAGTGGGCACACGCGAGGAGGCCCTCGAAGAGCTCAAGAAGCGGCACTTCGACTGCATGGTGCTCGATCTGAAACTTCCGGATGGCAGCGGGTTCCAACTGCTCGAGAGCATCAAGCGCGCGAAGCGCCACCGGAACCTGCCGGTGATCGTTCACACCGCCAAGGAGCTCACCTCCCGCGAGGAGACGCGGCTCAAGAGGTTCGCCGAGACGATCGTCGTCAAGGACGTGCGATCGCCGGAGCGACTGCTCGACGAGACCTCGCTGCACCTCCACCGGGTGGAGGCCGGGCTCCCGGCGGAGAAGCGAAAGATGCTCGACAAGCTGCACAACGCCGACGCGGTGTTCGACGGCAAGAAGGTGCTCATCGTGGACGACGACGTGCGCAACGTGTTCGCGCTCGCCAGCGTGTTCGAGGCCCACGGGATGGAGGCCGTCTTCGCCGAGGACGGCAAGCAGGGCATCAAGGCGCTCAAGGCGAACCCCGACGTCAACCTCGTGCTGATGGACATCATGATGCCGGAGATGGACGGCTACGAGGCGACGCAGGCGATCCGGGCGATGCCGCAGTTCGAGCAGCTCCCGATCGTGGCCCTCACGGCCAAGGCGATGAAGGGCGACCGCGAGAAGAGCATCGCCTCAGGGGCCTCGGACTACATCACGAAGCCGGTCGACGTCGACCAGCTCCTCGCGCTGATGCGCGTCTGGCTCTACAGATAGCCCACGGGCCATGGTCGGGCGGGAGGTGATGCGGACGGCCAGCGAGCTAGAGCAGATTGAGATCGGGCTCCTGCTGGAGGGCATCAACAGCCATTACGGCTACGACTTCCGCGGCTACGCCCCAGCGTCGCTCCGACGCAGGCTGTGGCACCGGGCGCAGGCCGAAGGCCTGCAGAGCATCTCGGCGCTCCAGGACAGGGTGCTCCATGACCCCGCCGCGATGCAGCGGCTCCTGCTCGACATGTCCGTGAACGTCACGACCATGTTCCGGGACCCGACGTTCTATGCGGCTCTGCGGGAGAAGGTGGTCCCACTGCTGCGGACCTATCCCTTCCTGCGGATCTGGAACGCCGGCTGCTCCACGGGTGAGGAGACATACTCGCTGGCGATCCTCCTCCGGGAGGAGGGGCTGGCGTCCCGGATGCGCCTCTACGCCACCGACATCAACGAGAAGGTGCTCGAGCGAGCGCAGGAGGGTGCGTTCCCCCTCGAGCGGATGAGGCAGTACACCCAGAACTACATCAACGCAAAGGGCAGGGACGACTTCTCCTCCTACTACACGGTGGACGGTACGTGGGCCCGCTTCCACCCCTCCCTCACCGAACAGGTCGTCTTCGCACAGCACAACCTGGTCTCGGACGGTCCGTTCAACGAATTCGACCTGGTCCTGTGCCGGAACGTGATGATCTACTTCTCGAAGCCGCTCAAGGACCGAGCCCACGGGCTGTTCTACGACAGCCTCCACACCTTTGGCGTCCTCGGGCTGGGTCAGAAGGAGTCGATCAGGTTCTCCCCCCACGAGGACCGCTACACGGCCCTCCAGTCCGGCACGAAGCTCTACCGAAAGACCGCCTGATGGCGCGCGAGCTGGTCGTCATCGGATGCTCGAAGGGCGGGGCCCGTACCCTTCCCCGGCTGCTCGCGGACCTGCCGCCCGACTTCCCCGCCGCGGTCGCCGCCGTCCAGCACCGAGGGCCCGAGCTGGAGGTCGGTGGACTCGCGTCGTTCCTGGACTCACGATCTGCTCTGCCCGCTACGGGAGGCGGAGGACAACCAGCCGATCGAGCCGGGGGTCGTGCACCTTGCGCCGGCCGATTACCACCTGCTCGTGGAGGGCAATAGCTTCGCGCTCTCGACCGAGGCGCCGCTCAGGCACGCCCGCCCCTCGATCGACGTCCTGTTCGAGTCGGCGGCCGAGTCGTACGGCGAGCGGCTTGTGGGCGTGGTCCTGACCGGAACCGGCCGGGACGGTGCCGCGGGCCTGAGTCGCATTGGACGCCGAGGCGGCTTCACGATCGTGCAGGACCCCGCGACCTGCGAGCGTCCCGAGATGCCCGAAGCCGCGATCGCGGCGCGCCAGCCCAAGCGGATCGTCCCGGTCGAGGAGATGGCGGAGCTGCTCGTGGAGCTGTGCGCGACGCAGGACAGAGCGGCGTGAGCGCGAACGGCGCGGCCCCCATCCTCGTCGTCGACGACGACCGCAAGAATCTCACGGCGCTGAAGACGGTGCTCGCGCCGCTGGGCTGCGACGTGGTCACCGCGTCCTCGGGGGAGGAAGCGCTCAGGATCCTGCTGCGGGAGGACTTCGCCGTGATCCTGATGGACGTCCGAATGCCCACCATGGACGGCTTCGAGACGCTGGAGCTCATCAAGCGGCGGAAGCGCAACCAGGACACGGCGGTCATCTTCCTCACGGGCGTCGAGAAGGAGGCACGCCAGGTCTTCCGCGGGTACACGGCGGGCGCGGTGGACTACATCTCCAAGCCGGTCGACTCCGACGTGCTGCGCTCGAAGGTGGCGGTGCTGGTTGACCTGCACCGGAAGACGGACGCGCTGAAGGAGTCCGAGGAGCGCTTCCGTCTCGCGTTCGCCAACGCCCCGATCGGCATCGCGCTGATCGGGCCGGATGGAGAGTGGCTCCAGGCCAACGAGGCCCTGTGCGAGATGCTCGGCCGCTCCTCCGCGGAGCTGTTCCGGCGACCGATCTGCGAGTACACCCGTCCCGCGGACCGGGAGGAGGAGCGCCGGGAGTTCCGCCGCCTGATCGCGGAGAAGCCTCCGTTCTACCAGGCCGAGAAGCGCCTGGAACACAAGGATGGCCGGGTCGTGCGCGCGCTGGTCAGCGTCTCCCTTGCCGTCGACGCACAGGACAGGCCGCTCAACTTCATCTGGCAACTCGTCGACGTCACCGAACTGGAGCGACGCGCGGACGACCTCGCACGTTCGAACGCCGAGCTCGAGCAGTACGCGTACGTGATCTCACACGACCTGCAGGAGCCGCTGCGCAGCATCGGCGGCTTCGTGCAGCTGCTCGAGCGGCGCTACCGGGGCGAGCTCGATGACGAGGCCGACCGCTTCATTGGCTTCACCGTGGCGGGCGTCGAGCGCATGCAGGCCCTGATCGACGACCTGCTCTCCTACTCGCGGGTCGGAACGGGCGAGTTGCGAGGGGACCGGGTGGACTCGCGCGAGCTGGTGAAGGGCACGCTGGCGTCGCTCGACGCGTCGGTGCGCGAGGCCGGGGCGGAGATCGAGCTGGGTGAGCTGCCGACTGTCGTCGCGGACGGACGCGCCCTCGGTCAGGTGTTCCAGAACCTGTTGTCGAACGCCATCAAGTTCAGGGCCGACGACCCGCCGCGGGTAAAGGTCTCGGCCACGCACGCGGACGGCGCCTGGACCTTCGCGGTGGCAGACAGCGGGATCGGCGTCGACTCGGCCCACGCCGAGCGCATCTTCCGCATCTTCCAGCGGCTGCACACCCGCGAGGAGTATGGGGGCACGGGCGTCGGGCTCGCGATCTGCAAGCGGATCGTCGAGCGCCACGGCGGCCAGATCTGGTGCGAGCCCCGTCCCGGCGGAGGCACCGTCTTTCGCTTCACGATTCCCGACGCTGAGCCCAGTTCATGATGGCGACCCAGCGGACCACTCCCATCGAGATCCTGCTGGTCGAGGACAGCGAGTCCGACGTCGTCCTCACCCAGGCCCTGTTCAAGGACGCGAAGGTGATCAACAACCTGTCCGTGGCTCGGGACGGCGAGGAGGCGCTGCGACGAGTCCGCCTCGAGGGCGAGCACCGGGACGCCCCCCGCCCGGACCTGATCCTGCTCGACCTGAACCTGCCGCGCAAGGACGGCCGCGAGGTGCTGCGCGAGCTCAAACAGAGCCCTGATCCCGAGCTGCGGCGAATCCCGGTCGTCGTGCTCACGACATCGGTCCTCGAGCGCGACGTCCTCGCCGCCTACGAGCAGCACGCGAACGCCTACATCGCGAAGCCCATCGACCTCGACCAGTTCGCCTCGGTGGTCAACGCGATCGAGGCGTTCTGGTTGAGCGTCGTGAGGCTGCCCGAGGCCCACTGACCCGGCACGGCATCTCCGGGCTCACCCCCCGCCCGGGTTCTCGAGCACGAGCGCGACGCCCTGCCCCGACCCGACGCAGACGCCGAGCACGCCGTAGCGGGCGTCGCGCAGGCGCAGCTCGGTGGCGAGCGTGAGCACGTACCGGGTGCCGGAGGACCCGAAGGGGTGGCCGATGGCGACGGCGCCGCCGTTGGGGTTGAGGCGTTCGTCGGGGACCTCGAAGCCGTCGAGTTGGTGCGGCAGCTCACGCAGGACGCCGAGCGCCTGGGCGGCGTAGGCCTCGTGGATCTCCCAGATGTCGATGTCCGCCGGGGCCAGGCCGGCCCGCGCGAGCGCCTTCGGGATCGCGAACGCGGGCGCGATCCCCATCACCTGAGGGTCGAGCGCATGGGTGGCCGACGCCACCACGCGCGCCAGCGGCGGCACGCCGAGCTCCTCGGCCGCGGCTCCGCTGGCGAGCACGACGGCGCTGGCTCCGTCGTTGAGCGGCGAGGAGTTGCCGGCCGTCATCTGCGTCGTGTCCGGCTGCGCCGGGAGCGCCGCGAGCTTCTCCGCGGTCGTATCCGGGCGGATGCTCTCGTCGTGCTCGACCGTGGACGCCGGCTGCTTGCGGGTCGCCGGGATCTCGACGGGATGGATCTCCTCCGCGAGCCGGCCCGAGTCGCGCGCGGCGGCGGCGTGCTGGTGGGAGCGAAGCGCGAACGCGTCGATCTCCTCGCGGGACAACGAGTAGCGGTCGGCGACGTTCTGGGCGGTCCGCATCATGTCGATGTAGGCGTCGCGGGCGAGCAGGTTGGGGTTGGGCGGTCCGCCGGCGCCGGCCCACATCGTGTCGAGCAGCAACACCGGCCCCCGCGGCATGAACGGCGCGTCGCCCTTCATGAACGCCCACCCCGAGCGCGACATCGACTCGACACCGGACGCGAGCCCGACCGCCAGCTCGTCGCTGCGAATCGCATGCGCGATCGAGATGGCGCCCGACAGCGAGGATGCGCAGAAGCGGTTGACCGTGATCGCGGGGACCGAGTCCGGGAACCCCGCCGCCAGCGCCGCCCAGCGCGCGACGTCCCCCATCCCCTCGTGCGCGACATTCACGCAGCCCGCGGTGATGTCCTCGATCCGATCCAGCGGGACGCCGACCCTTTCGCACGCCCAGACCATCGTCTGGCCCAGCAGGTCATCGGTGCGAATGTGCGACAGCGAGCCGCCATAGCGGCCCACCGGCGTGCGCACACCGCCGAGCACGAACGCGTCAGTCATTGGGTCGACTCCTTCTCCTCCGTTCGCCCGAAGGTGGCAGCGGCGCTGGCGTGGAGTTGTTGAAGTTGCGCGGGGCTGGGGCACCATGTCGATTCGAAGCCGGCGGTATCCCAGCCGGCGAGGCGAGCGCCGGCCTCGTAGGCGCTCTGGCAGAACGCGAGGAGTCCCTGTCTCGGGTCGCGCGCCGTGCGCACCGTCTCATAGGGGAGGATCGCCAACGAGCCCGTGCCGAACTCGATCCACTCGCCCGCCGACAGCGGTTGGTCGCGCAGCCCCTCGGGCTCGGGGGCGGTGTAGGAGTAGTACGCGGCGTCGCCGACGTTGTCGTCGCCGGCCCAGAACCCGAACGAGATGACCTCCTGCGAGTAGGCCTCCTGGGTGACCGGATCGGCGTCCATGGGAACGCCCGGCCGGCCCGAGAACCGGGTGACCGCGAGGTCGAGGCCGTGCCAGAACAGGTGCACGGGGCTCGTCTTGCCGTTGAACCAGCCGCTGAACTCCTCGAACACCGAGTCCGACCAGTCCAGGATCCGGCCGAAGCGCGCGATGGCGTCGCGATCCCAGGACGCGTGGTCCACGTCCTGAGGAAATGGCGTCGTCATCGGGACGCCGAACGGCTCCTCCTTGATCTCGACGTCGATGTCGAGCTCGCCGAGCAGCGCATGCAGGCGGGCATCGAAGTCCGCGACGGGCAGTCCGGCGCCGAGCTCGAACGACTTGGTACGCCCGTCGGCCGTCCGGACGATCACCGCGTGATCGACGAAGTCGATCGTGATCTCGAAGGTCGTGTCGTGGTGATGCAGCCGCCGCGTCGTGAGACCTCGCACGTCGACGTACAGAGGGACGTTCCACCAGTGGTTGCGCGGCGCCGTGGTCGCCAGCCTGATCTTGCCCACGATCTGGGTGTAGAGGTGCAGCGTGTCCCTCGTGGGGCGCCAGTCGGCAAGATGCAACTCCGGCAGCGTCATGTTCACACTTCGCAGCTGCCGCCCGTGGGGTCGACGCCGGGCAGCCGATCGAGAAGCGCGACGAGCTGAGCGAGCTCGTCCTCGTCGTATGGACCGCCCAGGAGCTCGCGGATCTGCCTGGTGTGAGACTTCGAGGCCTCGCGCAGCTTGGCGCGGCCGGCCTCGGTCAGGACCGCATAGATGACGCGACGATCGCTCGAGCACTCCTCGCGCGCGACCAAGCCGTCGCGCTCGAGACCGTCGAGGAGACGGGTCACGCCACTCGCGGTCAGCAGCAGACCGTTTGCCAGGTCGACGCGACGCATTCGCGAGTCGGGGGCCCGGGCAAGTTGCAGCAGCGCCTCGTAGGCGTTGATGTTGAGGCCGTGATCGGCGCTCAGCTGAGCGCTGAGCTGGCCCGTCACGGCCACGCTGGCGCGGACCAGGCGTACGAACGCGTCGATCGCGGTCGAAGTCTCGGAAGTGGTGGCTGTAGGTGGCATAAGAAGGTTGCGACCTCAAGTATATCCCACTCACAGGTCCAAGACCCGGCCCTCGCGAGCGAGCGTCGATACGGCTGTCGAGTTGGAGCCCGGCCGACCGCTCGCTCGCCTCGCGTGCCAGCGATTCGAGCCGCGCGTCGTCGTGGCTCGGGTCGTGGTGGAACAGGAGCAGACTCTCCGGTCGCGCGCGCTGCGCGAACGCGAGGGTGTCGCTGAGGCCCGAGTGACCCCAGCCTCGGCGGGAGGCGTATTCGTCGTCGGTGTATTGGGAATCGTGGATGAGGGCGGTGGCGCCACGCGCGAGCCCGAGCCCGGAGATCCAGTCCGCCGGCATCGAGGGGAGGCTCGTGCCGAGCCCGGGCTCGTGGTCGGGCAGGTAGCAGAGGCTGGCCCCGGAATGCTCGACCCTGTAGCCGAGCGTGGGTCCGCGATGGGCGACCAGCGCCCCCCGCACCCGGAACTCGCCGAGGCGCCAGCCGTCCGACGGCACCTCCTCGAACGCGACCCTCGCGGGCAGGTCTCGAATCTCAACCGGCGAGAGAGGGGTCGACAGGTAGCGCGCCAGGCGCTTGCGCAAGGGGACTCGACCCGGCGGCCCCCAGACCGTGATCTCGACCTCGGGATCGAACAGCGGCGCGAAGAAGAGCAGCCCTTGGATGTGGTCGAGGTGCAGGTGGGTGAGCAGTATGTCCAGTCGCCGGCAACGGCCGAACAGGTCGACGCCAAGCCCGCGGATGCCGCTCCCCGCGTCGAGAATCAGCTCACCGCCATCGTCCCCGGTGATCTGGACGCAGGGGGTGTTCCCACCGAACGCCGCGGTCTTCGAGCCGGGCGTCGGAATCGAGCCGCGCACGCCCCACGCCCGAACCCGCATCGTCCCTACTCCTGCTGGTCCGGCGGCAAGGGCCAGAACACGACGATCGCCCCGTGGTAACCGGCCGGACCCGAGAGCGGCAGCGCTCCGATCTCGATATCGAGCAGTCCCGACTCTGCCCGCACGGAGTAATGCCCGTAGGAGGGCCGCGACTCGCGTACGGCGGTCGCCACCGGCAGCTCGTCTGGCGGAAGCGGTTGGCCGTCGGTCCCGAACGGCCCGTAGCGCGCGCTCCACTCATCCTGTTCGAGCACGCCGATCTCCTCGAACGGCGCGCCGACGATCTCCGCCGCGGCGTCGTTGAAGAACAAGACGCTGCCCTCCGAGTCGACCAGGAGCGCGGCGATCGAGATGATCGAGATCAGATTGCGGGCCAGGATCAGCTCGAGCGGCTGCTCGCTGACCTCCGCGGGCTCGGGGTCGGCGTCTTGAGCCACGACTACGCCGCCAGTCGCCGGATCTGTGATTGCTTGAACGGCACTGGCGGACAGGGTCTCAGGTAAGGCGCTGATCTGAGGGGTCAGTCTGCCCGGCGGAGCTGCGGTACGACGTCGCCGGCGAGCCGCTCGACCTGTCCGGGCTCCATGTCCACCGGCCAGAAGACGATCGTGTCGAAGCCGTCGTCGACGAAGCCGGCGAGCGTCTCGACCCACCAGTCGGCCGGTCCGGCGAGTGGTTCGCCGGCCAGATACCCGACCGGGAGCTCCGAGCGGGATGGCCCGGGTGCTTCGCCGATCACGCCCTGGACGTTGATGATCCGCCGGATCGAGCCTGGGTCGCGGCCCGCCTTCTCGGCCGCCGCATCGATCTGCTGGTTGCCGGCGCGCAGCTCGTCACGCGTGAGCACCCCGAGCGACGGCAGCCAGCCGTCGGCCTTGCGACCCACGAGGCGGAGCATCCGCGGCTTGAAGGCTCCCACCCAGATCCCGATCGGGTGCGCGGGTCGCGGCCCGGGGCGCGCGTCATCGAGCCGGTAGTAGGTCCCGTCGAACGACACGGAGCGTTCCTCCGACCACAGCAGCCTGATCACGTCGATCGCCTCGTCGAGGGCCTCCACGGCCTCGCCCGGTGTTCGCCGCGGACCGCCGAAGTTCGCGATCACGTCGGGGATGCCGCCGGCGCCCAGGCCGAGCTCGAAGCGCCCGCCGCTCAGTACGTCGAGCGACGCGGCGGCCTTCGCCATCACGGCGGGCGGCCGCAGCGGCAGGTTCGCCACGTCGGTGAAGAACGACACCCGACTTGTCTCCGCGAGCAGCATCGGTATCAGCGACCAGGTGTCGAGGAAGTGCCGCTGGTAGGGGTGATCCTGGATGCCCACGAGGTCGAGCGCGGCTTCGTCGGCCGCCCGCACCAGCTCCCGTATGCGATCGAGCCTCTCGGTCGCCGGCACGACGGAGATGCCGAAGTGGATCCCGGTCATGCGATTGCCAGACGATCGAGGCGGCGAATCGTCGGGCCCGCGTTGCGCTCCTCGTAGTCAAGGTGCTCCAGCAGGTGGCCGTGGAGATCCTGGAGGCCGTCGATGACTCGCCGCCGTGCGTCGCCGCCATCGGTTTCGGTCAGCTCGCGGGCCGCGGCCTCGACGACGTCGAGCAGGTCGGAGACGCGCGCATGGTCGGCCTCCAAGCGATCCACGACCGGGCCGATCGAGGGATCGACCGCCCGGAGGGCGGGGAACAGCAGCACGTCCTCAGCGCCGTGGTGAGCGTGGACGAAGCGGCAGTAACGGAGGCAGTTCACCTTGAGTTGCCACAGCGGGCCGGTGGTCTTGAGCTCTCCCAAGGCCTCCTCCACCGCCTCGCCCGGAAGCCCGTCGCCCACGTCAGCGGCGAGCTGTTCGACGATCTTCAGGTCGCGACGGATGACCGAATGGATCCAGAGCAGCTCCTCGAACATCGCCCTGCCGCGATCGGTCTCGGGGCCATTCGTCTCGGCATCGTCGCGAGGCATTTCGGATTGCGTGGGCACGACCGCTCCGTCCGAGAAGTTGCGTGTGCAACAACTTAGCTCATCCGATCCGTGCGGCCGGGTCCGAATCCCCCGATCCGCTCGCCGAGCTCCGCGAGCATCTGCTTGTCGGCGAGCTTGCAATACGCGCGGAAGACCGGCGACAGGCGCGAGAGCTCGGCCGCGGCGTCCGTCTCGACGACGCGTGGCCTGCCCAGCTCGTAGGTTCGACCCCCGCGCACGACCTGGCCTCCCCCGGCCGCCTGCAGGTTGCGCAGCCAGTCCGACTCCTCGCCGTAGATCAGGGCGACGACCAGCGTGCGGTCCTGCCTGAACGCCAGCACGGGCGTGCGGTAGGGGCGCCCGGAGCGCCGCCCCCGGTGGAGGATGACCGCCCACGGCGGCAGGATCCACGCGTAGACGCCCTGGACGCGGTTGGTGACGACCTTGTTGAAGCGCGCGACGCGCCGCGAGACCTTCATCGCCAGTGCGGATCGTAGATGTAGCGCCTCGGGCTCAGGGCCGGAGGAGCCAGCCCGGGCGTCTCGAGCCAGGATGCGCGGGCTGTCGACGACCAGCCCTCTCCGCCGCAAGCCGGTGAGCATCGACTCCTGATCATGGAGCTCGACCAGCGTCGCGTAGTCCGAGCGCAGGCTCACGGTGATCTCGGCGGCGGGCGTCCCCCGTTCCTGGCCGTCGAGCTCGCAGCGGATGCCTCCGTACCCCGGCTCGACCGATAGTCCCACGCGGCTTTCAGGCCCGACGACCAGCGGGGGAGCGACTCCGCCGTGGGGGGCCAGCGGCGTGACGACCATGCCCTGAGCCGCCGGCGCCAGGATGGGTCCTCCCGCCGCCATCGTGTAGGCGCTGGAACCCAGCTGGCTGGCGACCACCACGCCGTCGCCGGCCATGCGCGCGTACAGCTCGCCGTCGACGGTGATCGCGGCGATCACCTGTCCCATCCCATTTCGGATCACCGCGAAGTCGTTGATGGCGACGCCCACCTGATCGGCCACCGTGGCGACCTCGAGCCCCGGCAGAGCGCGCCGGATCCAGCTCCCGGCGGCCACCTGGTCGAGCCCTGCGACCAGGTCGACCGCGTGCACCGACGTGAGCACCCCGACGCTGCCGCACGCCACTCCGAACACGGGGAGGGAGACCGGCGCGGCCGCGTGCAACGCCGCGAGCGTGGTTCCGTCGCCGCCCACGGCGACCAGCAGGTCACAGGACTCGACGTCGACGGCCTCCCCGACCCGACGCGCCTGTCCAGGGATACGGACCTGGCCGATCGCGACATCGTTCTTCGACGCCCAGGCGGCGATCGAGTCGAGCGCGCCTGCGATGTCGCGACGTGGATGTACGACGAGGCCGAGCTGTGCAAGTGCCATGCGGGCCAGCAAATCTACTCGTGGCCCCCCGCTCGCGGTCACTGCTGCCTCGTCGACGACCCGGGACGAGGCCGTCGGCGGCTGGGTCCCGGGTCGTCAGGCCCGTCGCAGCAGGCGCTCCACGAGGAGGCTCGCCCGGCCCACCGCGCCGCTCCAGGCATGCGCCGCCGCGAGAGCGGCGCCGCGGGCGCGCGGAGGGCGATCGTCGGAGACCGTGCGGCGCTCCGTGCCCCGGCGCCGGCGCTCGTCGGCGGTGACCCTGCCCCGGGCCATGCGGGCCACGGCCTCGTCGTCGCGTGCCGACGCCTTCCCGGCCTCGATCCACGCGAAGCGGAAGGCGAGACCCCCGGCGAGATACAGGACGCTGGCCACGTTCTGCCCGAGCGGCCCGACGCGGCGCACGCTGAGCAGGTTCAGCGCGACGCCGGCCCCGACGACCCGCTTCGCGATGGCGAAGAGGCGACCCGACCTGCCCTCGGAGAGGACGTGGCCCGCCCGGCCGAGGCGGCGCTCGTTGACCGTGGAGAGCGTCAGCTCGGCGAGCATCGCGGCGCCTGCCAGGCGGTTGAGCGCGGTGCGGGTGGGGTGCCCCACCGGGCGCCGCCTCGTGGCCACCAACGTCAGCCGCGTGGCGGCCGCGCCGGTGCCCGTGGCGATCGAGACGAAGATGGGCCCGAGGAAGATGCGGCTGCGGGCCCACACCGGCACGGCGGTGGCCGCCAGCAGCACGCCGGTGTAGGACCCGAGATAGCCGCCGAGCAGCGCGTTCACGGCGCCCAGCCCTCGGGCCGTGCGGCGCCGCCCCAGCAGATCCGCCCCCACGGCGCCCGCGCCGACGGCGGTGAACGAGGCCACGCACCACGCGCCCAGGTTCATCGGCGAGCGCGGCTTGAAGATGCGCAGCATGTTCAGGAATCGCCCCGGGCGGCCGAGATCGCCGATCAGCAGCGCCGGCGCCGGCAGCACGACGGCGAGCGCGACCTTGCGCGCGACGGAGGCCGACCACTCGTCGCCCGCGAGATCCGCGGCCAGCGCCACGCCCGCCGCCCCCGAGGCCATGCCGCCGACCCAGAAGTAAAGCGGCACGTGCCAGGTCCACACCGGCGGCTTGATGAATGGCCCTCGCAGATCGTCCGGCGTCGCTCCCCCACGCATCCGCCGGTTCGCCGCCGCGACCTCCCCCTCCTCTGGCTCGACGTCGCCGTATCGCGTGTCGGGCCCGTAGAGGAACGACCAGCCCGCGTCGCCCCACGAGGGCTGCGCGAGGGCCACGTCCTCCCCTTCGACCGCCGGCCGCCACGAGGCCGGCTCGCCCCGCGTGCCCAGCGCCGGCGTGGCGTCCCGCGTTCCGGTGTCGTGGTCGGCCAGCCAGTCCTCGTGGCGGGCGCGCGCGTCCGCCGGGGGTTCCTCGTGCGGCTCGGGCGCGGGCGGCTCGGAGGGCAGCCCGAGCGGGTTGTCGTCGGCGCCGCTCACCGGCTCCTCCGCGCGGATCGCGAACGCCACCGCGGCGCCGGCCACCGCGAGCAGCCCGGCGCCCACCGCCGCGGCCGTCGCGGCGACGACGTTCTCCTGGACCGGCGACTCGGCCTCGGCGGGCAGGCCGAAGCGCTCGGGCGGCTCGGTCAGCAGGAAGAACGCCCCGAGGCCGCCGGCGAGGTCGTGCTCGGGCTCGTCGCCGGCGCCGTAGAGGTACGCGCCCTCCTCGCCGCGCCGGTGCAGCTCGGCCACCCGCCGCTCGGCGTGCGCGACGAGCTCCTCGTAGGGCCCGAACTGGATCGAGTCGGTCGGGCAAGCCTTGGCGCACGCGGGCTCCAACCCGTCCTCCAAGCGGTCGTAGCACAGCGTGCACTTGCCGGCCCGGCCGTCGATGTGGTCGCGGTCGACCACGCCGAACGGGCAAGCCGGGATGCAGTAGCCGCACCCGTTGCACACGTCCGCCTGCAGCAGCACGGTCTGGAACTCCGTGCGGATCAGCGCCCCGGTCGGGCAGGCATCGAGGCAGCCGGCGTTCGTGCAGTGCTTGCAGACGTCGGACATGAAGATCCAGCGATCCATGTCGGCCACCGCCCGCGCGACGTCGACCTCTCCCGGGGCGGCGAGCGCCTCGGCGGCCTGCGCGCGGCGCTCCTCGGTCGGCTCGAGCAACTCGACGAACCGCACGTGCCGCCACGTCGAGGCCGACAGCTCACCGGTGTGGTCGTAGGAGCCGCCCCTCTTGAACTGGGAGCCGTCGGCCGGCAGGTCGTTCCACTGCTTGCAGGCGACCTCGCAGGCCTTGCAGCCGATGCACACGGTCGTGTCGGTGAAGAAGCCCATCCGCCGGTCGCCCGGGTCGTGATGGATGGCGAGCTCGGTCGGGGCCCCCTCGGTCGAGGTCACGGGCCCTCCTGCGGGGCCTCGGCCGGCGGGTCGTCCTGGTCCGGCGACACCGCGCCCGGCGGCCCTACGCCCTTCAGGCGCTCCGTCGAAGGCCCGCTTCGCCGGCCCGCGCGCACGTCGCACGTGAACGCCTTGGACTCCTGGATCGAGACGTTCGGATCGCCGGACAGAGCGCCCAGGTCGTTCGTGGAGTCACCCGGGTACGGCCCGCTGTAGCCCCAGTGCCACGGCAGCCCCACCTGGTGGATGGACTTGCCGTCGACCCGCAGCGGCCGCATACGGTCGGTGACCTGCGCGCGCGCCTCGATCTCCGCGCGCTCGGTCACGATCGTCATCCAGCCGCCGTCCTCGATGCCGCGCTCGCGGGCGAGCACGGGGTCGATCTCCGCGAACATCTCGGGCTGCAGCTCGCCCAGCCACGGGACCTTGCGGCTCATGCCGCCCGCGGTGTGCTGCTCGGTGAGCCGGAAGCTCGTGGCCACGATCGGGTAGCGCGGGTCGTCCGTCGCATGCAGCGGGTTCTCGGGACGACGCCAGCGGATGGCCGACGGATTGCCGTCCAGCTCCGGGTAGAGGAGGTTTTGCACCGGCGACTCGAGCGGCTCGTAGTGCGTCGGCAGCGGCCCGTCGAGCAGGCCGCTGGGCGAGAACAGCCAGGCGCGTCCGTCGGCCATCATCATGAACGGATCGTCCCCGCCGATCGCGTCCATGCCCTTGGCGTCCTTCGGCGGGCGGTAGCCGGGCGCCTTGTCCGGCGGGAAGTCGGGCACGTCGTAACCGGTCCAGCGACCCTCGGCGGGGTCCCACCACACGTACTTCTTGCGCTCGCTCCAGGGTTGTCCCGCCGGATCGGCGGACGCGCGGTTGTAGAGCTTGCGGCGGTTCGCCGGCCACGCCCACGCCCACTCGGGCGAGACGTGGCCGCCCTCCTTTTCCAGATCGCCGGGCTCGCGCCGCCGGGCCTGGTTGACGCCGTCGGCGAAGATGCCCGAGTAGATCCAGCAGCCGCAGGCCGTGGAGCCGTCATCGCGCAGCTCGCTGAACGTCGACACCGGGCGCCCGGTCGCGACGTCGTAGCCGTTGATCTCCCTCATCACGGCCTCGACGTCGGGCTCGCGGATGTCCCCGAGCTCGGGGTAGTCCCAGCGCAGCTTGACGATCGGCCAGTTGCGCTTTCGCCGCGAGCGGGCGTAATGCGCCTTCACGCGCTTGGCCAGGTGGTGCATGAACCACAGCTCCGAGCGCGCATCGCCCGGCGGCTCGAGCGCCTTGTCGCGGAACTGGACCAGGCGCTGGGTGTTGGTGAAGCAGCCCTCCTTCTCCACGTGGGCCGCCGCGGGCATGAGAAACACCTCGGTCTGGATCTCCTCGGGCCGCAGCTCGCCGGATTGCACCTCGGGCGAGTCGCGCCAGAAGGTCGCCGTCTCGATCTCGGCCATGTCGCGGACGACCAGCCACTTGAGCCTGGCCAGCGCGCGGCGCTGCAGGCCGGCGTGCTGCGAGCCGACGGCCGGGTTCTGGCCCATCACGAAGAAGCCCTCCACTCCCCCGTCGAGCATTCGCATCGTCGTCGCGAAATGCGAGTGGTTGCCGCTGATCCGCGGGATGGCCGAGAAGCCGTACCCGTTCTCCTCGGTCGCCGCGTCCCCGAACCAGGCCTTGAGCAGCGACACGATGTAGGTATCGAAGAACGACCACCAGCCGCGGTCGGCGCCGCCGGTCGCGATGTAGCGCTCGAGGTCGAGCTCCTCCTCGCCGGCGCGCGGCATCTGCAGGTACCCCGGGAGCAGGTCGTAGAGCGTCGGGATGTCCGTGGAGCCCTGGATCGACGCGTGTCCGCGCAGCGCGAGGATCCCGCCCCCGGGGCGGCCGATGTTCCCGAGCAGGAGCTGGAGGATCGCCGCCGTGCGGATCATCTGCACGCCCGAGCTGTGCTGCGTCCACCCCACGGCGTAGCAGAAGGCGGTCGTTCGCTCGCGGCCGGAGTTCTCGACCAGCGCTTCGGCCACGGCCCGGAAGTCCTCCTGGGAGATGCCGCAGATGCGCTCCACCATCTCGGGCGTATAGCGGCTGAAGTGCCGGCGCAGGATCTGGAACACGCAGCGCGGGTCCTGCGAGCGTGTCGTCGCGCTGCACCTCGCCGACGAGCATGCCGGCGCCCGTCTTCTCCGCGAACGCCTGGCTCGCGTGCTCGCGCACGCCCGCCGCCGAGGCCATCTCGCCGCCCTCGTACATCCAGCTCGACCGGTCGTACATCCCGGTCTCCGGATCGAAGCCGGAGAACACGCCGCCGAGGTCCTCGACGTCCGCAAAGCGCTCGTTGATGATCGTCGAGGCGTTCGTGTAGTTGACGACGTATTCGCGGAAGTACGACTCCGTCTCCAACACGTGGTGGATCAGGCCGCCGAGGAACGCGATGTCGCTCCCCGCGCGGATCGGCACGTGGTGGTCGGCGAGCTGGCTCGTGCGCGAGTAGCGCGGGTCGACGTGGATGATCCGCGCGCCGCGCTCCTTGGCCTTCATCACCCAGCGAAACCCGACGGGATGGGCCTCGGCCATCGAGGAGCCCTCGATCAGGATGCAGTCCGCGTGCTGGAGGTCCTGCAGGAAGGTGGTGGCGCCGCCGCGCCCGAACGAGGTCCCCAGACCGGGAACCGTGGAGCTGTGTCATATACGGGCCTGGTTCTCGATCTGCACCGCCCCCATTGCGGTGAAGAGCTTCTTGATCAGGTAGTTCTCCTCGTTGTCGAGCGTCGCCCCGCCGAGGTGGGCGAAGCCCAGCGTGCGATCAACGCGCCAGCCGTGGCGCTCGGAGTCCTGCCATCCCGCCTCCCGCGCGGCGATCAGGCGCTCGGCGATCATGTCCATCGCCTGCTCGAGGTCGAGCTCCTCCCACTCCGTCCCGCCCGGGCGGCGGTAGCGGACCTTCGTCAGGCGGCCCGGCTGCTGGACGAGCTGGCGCGACGCGGCGCCCTTCGGGCAAAGCGTCCCCTGATTGATCGGCGAGCGCGGATTGCCCTCGATGTCGACCAACTCGCCACCCCGGGTGTACACGACCTGCCCGCAGCCGACGGCGCAATACGGACAGACCGACTCGGTGACCTTCAGGCCGGCGACGCGTGCGCCGGCCCTCGAGGTCGTCGGCGACACGGCGCTGGGCCCCAGGCCCCAATCCAGGGCGCGGCCCACCACCGGCAGCCGACGCAGACGTTCGAAGGTGGTCGGCCGCGAGCCCGGACGCGCCATGGCGTCAGTAGTACCCCATTCCAGCTACCGGGAGCCGGCCCGCCGACTCACACATATGCCGCCGAGGACGGCAGCCAGATCCACACGTCTGCCCCTCCGCCCTCCGGAGAATCCGCCCCCACCCTGCCTCCATGCGCGGCTGCGATGGCCGCCACGATCGCCAGGCCGAGGCCTGCCCCGCCCCGTCCCCGCGCGTGATCGCCGCGGGTGAAGCGCTCGAACGCCGAGTCGGCGAATCCCGCGGGAAAGCCAGGACCGTCGTCGTGGACCTGCACTCTCACACCCTCGCCCTGCTCCTCGGCGACCAGGGCGATGCTGCGGCCGCCGTGGCGCAGCGCGTTGTCGACCATGTTGCCCACGGCCTGTTCGAGGCGCAACGGGTCCGCGGCCACGACGAGCCCCTCCGGAGCGTGGGCCTCCAGTGTCGTCCCGCCCTCGCGCGCGCGGGCCTCGAAGCGACGAGCGACGTCCTCGAGCAGCACGGCGACGTCCAACTCGGCCAGGCGTACCGGGAGTCGCCCCTGGTCCGAGCGGGCGATCACCAGGAGATCGTCGGCGAGCTGGGCCAGGCGGTCGGTTTCCTCGGCGGCGGAGCGCACCGCCGCCCGAAGCTCCTCCGGCGAGCGGCCCGCTCGCATCGCCAGCTCCAGCTCGGTCTTGAGGATGGCGAGCGGCGTGCGCAGCTCGTGGCTGGCGTCGGAGACGAACGTTCGCTCGCGCGCGAACGCTCCCTCGAGCCGGGCGAGCATGTCGTTCAGCGTCTCGCCCAGCCGGCTGATCTCGTCCCGCGAGGGCGGTACCGGAAGCCGGCCGCCGGGCTCCGAGGCGGACACCTGGGCCGCGCGGCGGCGCATCGCCTCGACCGGCCGCAGCGCGGCGGCCGCCACGCCGTAGCCGGCAGCGCACGCCACCAGCAGCGCGATGGGTCCGCCGATCAGCAGCAGCGTTCCGAGGTTGCGCAGCGCGTCGTCGCGGTCCTCCGTGGAGGTCCCCACAACCACGATCAGGGACCTGCCCTGGGCGCGCACCGGCGTGGCGAGCAGCCGGACGGGGCCCTCGACGCCGGGCGCCGCGTCCCGGCTCACGAGGAAGGTGTGCGATCGAGCGCGCGCGAGCTCACGGGCGTCGAGCAGCGGCCGGCCGCGCACCGGCGCCGAAGCGTCGACGATCTCACCCGATGGATCGAGGATCTGCGCGAAGCTCTCACCCTCATCGGTGAGCGGGCCGCGCCCCGCCTGGGCCAGACCCGAGTCGGCCTGGCGAACCAGCGCCTGCACATCCGCGGCTCTCGACCGCAAGCCCTGGTTGAGCGTGGCGTCGAGATCGCTTCCCAGACGCAGGTAGATGAAGAGCCCCGTCGCGGACAGCGCCAGCGCCATGACCAGGGCGAAGGCGAGGGTCAGCTTCAGGCGGATCGGCAGGCGGCGACCCATGCCCCTCGGCCAGCTACTCGGCGCCGCCGTCTGCGCGCAGTCGATACCCGGCGCCCCGCACGGTCTCGATGCACTCCACTCCGAACGGCCGGTCGACCTTCTCGCGCAGGTAGCGCACGTAGACGTCGACGACGTTCGATCGGTTCTCGTAGTCGTAGTCCCAGGCGTGTTCGAGCAGCTGGAGGCGATCGAGCACCTCGCCGGGCCGCCGCATGAACGTCTCCAGCAACGCGAACTCCTTCGCCGAGAGGGTGATGTCGGTATCGCCCCGCCACACCCTCCGCGCCGCGGGGTCGAGGTGGAGGTCGCCAACGGTCAGCACGGTCGGCCGCTCCACGGGCCCTCGGCGTACGAGTGCGCGCAGGCGGGCCAGCAGCTCCGCGAACGAAAACGGCTTGGTCAGGTAGTCGTCGGCGCCTCCGTCCAGCCCGGCCACCCGGTCGTCCACCCCATCCCGAGCGGTGAGCATCAGCACCGGAGCCCACACGCCTTCCTCGCGCAGCCGGCGGCACGCGTCGAAACCGTTGATGCCCGGGAGCATCACGTCCAGGATGATCGCGTCGTAGGACGTCGACCCGGCCATCCACAGGGCGTCCTCGCCCTTGACGGCCACGTCCGCGGCCATGCCCTCCTCCCGCAGTCCACGGCGGATCAGGCTCGCCATCTTCACCTCGTCCTCGACGATCAGGACTCGCATGCTCTCCAGTCTTCCAGCCGTTGATGAGAGTCTGGTGAGTGGCGGCGCCATCCCGTTACCGTGGGAGAGGCGATGGATGCCGAGAGCCTCAGCGGGACGCCCCTCAACCGCCTCGCCGTCAGCGCGACCAACCATTGCCTCACCGGTTGCGTCATCGGCGAGGTCCTGGGCATGGCGATCGCGACGGCGCTGGGCTGGGGGAACGCCGCCCAGATCGCCCTTGCCATCGCTCTCGCCTACGTGTTCGGGTTCGGGCTGACGGCCCTACCGCTCGTGCGCGCGGGGCTCGCGGCCGGGGTGATCGTGTCGACCGCGCTGGCCGCGGACACCGTCTCGATCACGATCATGGAGGCGATCGACAACCTGACCGTGGTCCTGATCCCGAGCGCCATCGAAGCCGGCCTGGGCGACCCGCTGTTCTATCTCAGCATCGCGGCAGGGTTCGCGATCGCGTATCCGTTCGCGTTCCTCGCCAACCGCTACCTGATCGCGCGGGGCCGGGGGCATGCCGTGATGCACGAGTACCACCACTGAGCCGGCCCTCGGGCGCTTGGGTCCAACTAGTGGCGGACCAGCCGCCCGACCGCGCCCATCATCTCCTCGGTCATCTCCCGGCGGCGCTTCTCGTCGTCGGCCCCTTCGGCCATGCAGTGCTTGACGTGGTCGTCGAGCAGTCCGAGCGCGACCTTGTCCATGGCGGCCTGCACGGCGGACATCTGCTGGAGGACGTCGATGCAGTAGCGGTCCTCGTCGACCATCTTCTGGATGCCGCGCACCTGCCCTTCGATGCGGCGCAGGCGCTTGTGCAGTTGGTCCTTGGTCTCGGTGTAGCCCCGGGCTGGATTCGGTGCGTCGTTCATGACGAAAGCATACTCCCTAGGGGTACTGTCGGGCTATACACCCCCCGTGGCCGCCACCAGCGCAAAGGTCCTCAAGCCCTATGTCCCAGAGGTGCGTGATCGGGCGGTCGCCGCGTTCGCCGCGCGCTATCCGGGCCTGGAGCTCGCGCCGGTCGTCGTGGTCATCGCCGCCCTGGACGAGGAGGGTGGCATCGGGGAGGTGCTCGAAGGCCTCGCGCCGCAGGCGTGCGGGTTGAAGGTCGAGGCCCTGGTCATCGACGACGGAAGCCGGGACCGCACGAGCGAGGTCTCGCTCGAGCACGGCGCCCACGTGGCGCGGCTGGAGCGAAATTGCGGTCACGGGATCGCGCTTCGGCTCGGGTACGAGCTCGCCCGGGAGCACGGCGCCGATTACATCGTCACGCTCGACGGCGACGGCCAGTGGGATCCGGCCTACGTTCCGCTCGTGCTCGAGCCGCTCGTCGCGGGCGAGGCCGATCTCGTTCTCGGGTCGCGGGTCCTCGGTCGCAGCGAGGACGACGACCGGTTCCGCTACCTGGGCGTGCACTTCTTCGCCGGGCTGGTGCGCCTGCTCACGGGCGTCCGGGTGACGGACACGTCGACCGGGCTGCGCGCCATGCGGGTCGAGGTGACGGCCACCGTCCGCCAGGAGCAGGTCCAGTACCAGACATCGGAGCTGCTGATCGGCGCGATCTGCCAGGGCTACCGCGTGGCCGAGCGCCCGATCGTGCATCACAAGCGCACGAGCGGCGAGAGCAAGAAGGGCAGGAACCTCCTCTACGGCTTCCGCTACGCCCGGGTCGTGGTGGCCACGTGGTGGCGAGAGCGCCGCGCCGCCCGCGCGAGGCGGCGTCCCGCGGCGAGCAAGGCGTGAGCGGCGGCGAGAGGCCGTGGGTGGCCGCGGCGCGCCGCGCCGGCGCCGTCCTGCGACCCGCGCTTCCGGCACTGCGGGTCGTCGCCTTCACGGTGGCCGTGGGCATCGTCGTCGTCATGTGCGTGCGCGGGGCGCAGGACGTCGAGCTCGACGAGCTCTCCTGGTGGCCGCTTCCCTTCGCGCTCGCCGCCACGACCGCGTGGTGGCTTCTGCTGGCTCGCGGGTGGTCCGTGCTCGTGACGGGGCGTTTCGCCCGCGACGACGTCGGGACCTGGTGTCGCACCCAGACGCTCCGCTACCTGCCGGGCGGCGTGTGGGCCCCGGCCTCGCGGGCGACCGTCCTGCACGGCGGGTGGATCGACCGCCTCTCGACGGTGGCCGCCGAGAACGTCATCGCGCTGTGCGCGGCGCTGGCCATCGGCGGGGTGGCGCTGGCCGCGAGCGGAGCGCCGCTGTGGCTTCCGCTCGTGCTCGCGCTGGCCATCCCGGCCCTGGGGTCGCGCCTGGTGTCCGAACACACACGCCTCGCCCCTGAGCGCACGCACCGCGCCACGCTCAACTACCTGGTGGCCTTCCTGGCCTACGCGGTCGCCGCGGTGCTGGTGCAGACGGCCGTGTCGGGCTTCACCGACCCGTTCGAAGTGGCGGGCGCGGCGGCGGTTGCCTGGGCGGCCGGCCTGGTCGTGGTCATCGCGCCCGGCGGCGTGGGCGTGCGCGAGCTGGCCTACGTCGCGCTGCTCTCCCACGCCTTCCCGGACGGCGAGCTGGCGGCCGCCGCCGTGACGCTACGCGGGTTGACGATCGTCACCGAGCTCGGCGTGCTGCTCCTGGTCGGCCGCCCGGAGGGCGCCGGCGAAGTCGTGCGCCGGACGGCGGCGTCGGGACTGAAGCTGGCTCGACGGCACGCGCTCTTCCTCGGCGTGTTCGCGGCCGGAAGCGCCCTGCGCCTGCTCGCGTTCCTGGCCTACCAGCCGGCGCTCATCTACTACGACTCCGTCGACTACCTGAACCGCGCGGAGCACCTCGTGCCCGGCACGACGCGCCCGCTGGGCTACTCGGCCTTCCTGGGAATCCTGCCGGGAGACAGCCTGGCCGCGATCCCGGCCGCTCAGCATCTGATGGGCCTGGCCATCGGGGTGATGATCTACGTGCTCCTCCAGCGCCTCGGCGTCCGGCGATGGGCGGCCGCGCTCGCGGCGGCGCCGGTCCTTCTCGACGCCTACCAGCTGATCTTCGAGGAGTTCGTCCTCAGCGAGACCCTGTTCGCGTTTCTGCTCGTCGCCGGGTGCGCGGCGCTGCTGTGGAACCGCCGGCCCGGGATCGTCGAGGCCGCCATCGCCGGCGCGCTGTTCGCCGGCGTCGCCCTGACCCGCGCCAACGGATTCCTCGTCATCGCGCCCGCCTTGCCGGCGCTCCTCTGTCTGCTCTGGGATCCTCGCCGCGGCGGGCTCAGGGGCGCAATTCCCGCCCTGCCCGCGACCGCCGCGCTGGTGTGCGCCTTCGTCCTGCCCGTCGCGGCGTACGCGACGTGGTTCCATCACAGCCACGGCGGCTACGCGATCACCAACACGGGCGGGGACTTCCTCTACGGGAGGGTCGCTCCCTTCGCCGACTGCACGAAATTCTCGGTGCCGCGCGAGGAGCGGATCCTCTGCCCAGGACAGCCGGTCGGCCACCGGCCCCGGCTCCAGGGCTCGACCGTCAACTGGTACATGTGGGCCCGGTTCGGCGACAACACGTCGCCGAGGTTCAAGGTCCAAGCCCAGCCCGGCGGGCGCGAGCTGCCGGGCCGCTTCGCTTGGCGCGCGATCCTCGCCCAGCCGGGGGACTACCTGAGCGCCGTGAGCCATGACTTCCTGCGCGGCTTCGCTCCGATCCGCACGCGCCACGGCGACGAGCTTCCGATCTCCCGCTGGCAGTTCGCGCAGAGGTATCCGGTCTACTCGAAGTACACGCCGGGGATCCTGCGCGAGCACGGCGACGCCCCGGGCCGCTCGCGGCCGGGCCTGGGGCGATTCCTGCGCGGCTACCAGCGCTTCGGATTCACCTGGGGACCGGTGCTGGCGCTGGGCATGATCGCCGGCCTCGTGGCCGCGCTCGGCGTCGGCCGGGCACGGCGCTCGGGCCTCCGGACGGCGGCGTTCCTGTTCGCGGCGATGGCCCTGGTCACCTTCGGCTCGACCGTCGCGATCAACACGTTCACCTGGCGCTACCAGATCATCCTCGTGACGCTGCTTCCACCGGCCGCGGCGCTCGGGCTGACGGCGCTGCTCCGGCGGCCCGAGCCGCACGTCGCCGAGGCGTCCGGAGCGCCTTCGGAAGGAGCGGGCCGGTATTCTCACCCCGCCAGCCTTGTGGGGTCCAGGGAGCCGCACCCGTCTGCTGGCGAGAGTCGTTCAGGAGGAACAACTTGAAGATCCTCGTCCTCGGCGGTGACGGATTCTGCGGCTGGCCGACCTCGCTGCATCTCTCGCGGCGGGGGCACGACGTGGTGATCGCCGACAACTTCGCCCGGCGCGCGGCGGACGCCGAGCTCGGAGCGGAGTCGCTCACTCCCATCGCCTCTCTGGACACGCGGCTGGCGGCCTGGCACGAGATGGGTGGCCGCAGGATCGGCTTCTGCGAGCTCAACGTGGCCGAGGACTACGACGAGCTGGCGGGATTGCTGCTGGAGCTGGCGCCCGACGCCGTGGTCCACTTCGCCGAGCAGCGAGCCGCGCCCTACTCCATGAAGAGCGCGTGGCACAAGCGCTACACGGTGAGCAACAACCTCAACGCCACGAACAACGTCCTGGCCGCGATCGTGGACACGGGCGTGGACTCCCATGTGGTGCACCTCGGGACGATGGGCGTCTACGGGTACACGGCCGCCGGCATGACGATTCCCGAGGGCTACGTGAACGTGCGCATCGCGGCCGACGACGGCTCGGACGTCGAGCAGGAGATCCTCTACCCGACGAACCCGGGCAGCATCTACCACATGACCAAGAGCCAGGACCAGCTGCTGTTCGCGTTCTACAACAAGAACGACGGGGTCCGGGTCACCGATCTCCACCAGGGGATCGTGTGGGGAACCCAGACGCACGAGACCGAGCTCGACGAGCGGCTGATCAACCGCTTCGACTACGACGGCGACTACGGGACGGTTCTCAACCGCTTCCTCATGCAGGCGGCGATCGGCTACCCGCTGACCGTCCACGGAACGGGCGGGCAGACGCGCGCGTTCATCCACATTCGCGACAGCGTGCGCTGCATCGACCTGGCGATCGAGCATCCCCCCGTTCCGGGGCAGCGCGTGCGCATCTTCAACCAGATGACCGAGACGCACCGGGTGATCGAGCTGGCCCGGCTGGTGGGAAGGCTCACCGGCGCGACCGTCGACCTTCTCGACAACCCCCGCAACGAGGCGGCCGAGAACGACCTTCAGGTCGACAACCGGCAGTTCCTGGAGCTTGGCCTCGAGCCGACCACCCTCGAAGAGGGCCTGCTCCGCGAGGTCACCGAGATCGCCGAGCGCTACGGCGAACGCTGCGATCGCTCGAAGATTCCGTGCCGCTCGCGCTGGACGCGGGACCGGCCAGCCGCAGGCCGGCCGGTTCCAGCAGGGGAGCCGGCGCCCGACGCCGAGCCGGTCCCTCGCTGAGAGAGCGCCGTGAGCCCGAGCGCCGCGGCGGGCGGAAGCAGCACGACCAGCGACAGCTGGTAGCGCCAGCTGAACTGATTGACGACCACGCTGGACATGAAGACCGCCAAGGCCATCGCCACGAAGCAGAACGACGCCGATCGCAGCCCGGAGCGTCGGGCGCGACCCACTCCGAGCGCCGCGAGCAGGCCGGCGATGAGGCCGACGACGAGCACGGGCCCCGGCGTGAACCCGAAGCGCTGGTAGTCCCGGAGCCGGCGAGCTCGCCCCCGATCGACCCGCGCCCGGCCGCCGCCGTGCGCCCGGATGATGGCCGCCGTGTCCTTCAAATAGACGGGGTAGGTCATCGGGAACTGCCAGCGCGAGATCCACAGCTCGCCGCGCTGGCTGGTCCGCGTCACGGCGAACCCCCGGCGGAAGTCGTGCGTCACCGCGCGCAGGTAGTCCAGCGGCTGGTGGCGGATGACCCGCTTGGCGAAGTCGCCTCCGAGGCGGGATCGCGAATCCGGAGTGGATCCGCCAGATCGGCGACTCCCCGCCCCACTGGTAGTACTCGACCGTGGACCCCGCGAGGGTCGGGCGATGTCCCACCGGCGCCTTCGGACACAGCACGCGCTCGTCGGCGGGCAACGAGAACTTCGAGCAGTCCGCGAACGGCGTCACCCGCCCGTAGAGGAAGCGCCCGCCGTTGCTGGTGATCGCGTAGGTGCCGTGGAGGCTGTGGAACCAGATCGCGTAGCCGGCGAGCGGGACGGCAAACGCCGCGAGCAGCACGGCCGCGGCGGGCAGCATCGAGCGAATCTCGGAGAATCCGCGCCAGCGCAGGAACAGCAGCGTGAGGAAGGCGGGCGCGATGACGACCATCCCGTTCGGCCGCGTGAGCGCCGTGGCGGCGCACAGCAGGCCGGCGATCCCCGCCTCCACCATCCCCGGCCGGCGCCGCCACAGCAACGCCGCGCAGATGGCCACCAGCAGCAGCTCGAACAGCGTCTCGGCCAGGATGAACTGCTCGAGGTCCAGCAGGTAGGCGTCGAGCAGGACGGGAGCCGCGGCGAGCGCGCTCGCCCAGCGGCGCACGCCGAGCCGCTGGAGGAGCACGTAGATGAGCAACGCGATCACCAGGCCGATGGCGTGTTGCGCGAGCGCCACCCGCGCCAGCCCGTGCGACACGTCCAGGAGCCACAGGAACACGGCATAGCCCATCGGGTGCAGCTCGTCGGGCCGAAGGTGCTCGGCGTTGCCCAAAAAGCCCTGCGAGTCGTCGATGATGAGCGCCGGCTTGTAGGCCAGCGCGACCTCCAGGCGCAGAGCCGCCCCGCAGGCCAGCAGCCCGAGGAACAGCGCGTGGCGACGCCCGAAGGCCAGGCCGGACGCGGCCGTCACGCTGGTCTAGCTCCGTAGCGGGATCCGCGCCCGCAGCAGCGTTCCCTCGCCGGCCGCGCTCTGGAGCTCGAGCGTTCCGTCCAACGCCCCGACGCGATCGCCCAGGCCGCGCAGGCCCGTGCCGCCGGTCGCCTGCGCCCCTCCCACGCCGTCGTCGCTCACCTCGACCGTCAGGCCACCGTTCCCCGCCGCGATGCGGACCCTCGCCTCGTGCGCGTGGGCGTGCTTGACCACGTTGGTCAGCGCTTCCGAGACGAAGAAGTAGACGCTGGCCTCCACCGGCTCGGGCATCCGGTCGTCCGGCGTCTGGACCACGGAGACCGTCAGCGGCAGGCGGGAGGCCAGGGACTCCACCGCCGGGCCGAGCCCGCGGTCGGTGAGGACGGCGGGATGGATGCCGGCGGCCAGGCGGCGCAGCTCCGCGATGCCCGAGTTCGCCTGCTCGATGGCCTGCGCGCGCAGCTCCCTGGCCTCCTCCGGGTCCGACGACAGCTTGCGCTCGGCCATCTGGAGGTTGAGGACCGCGCTGACGAACTGCTGCTGGGCCCCGTCGTGGAGATCTCGTTCGAGCTGCGCGCGCGCCGCGTCGGTGGCCTCGATGATGCGGCGCCGGGCGGCGCTGAGCTCCTCCGCCCTCGCCTGGGCGACGTCGCGATCGCGCGCCGCCTGTTCGGCCGTCCGCTGCTCTTCCACGTCGGTGAAGGCCACGACCAGTCCCGGCCCGGTCGCCGTCTCGATCGGCCTCGACGTGTAGACGACGGGGAACATCGTGCCGTCGCGCCGCACGAACCAGTCTTCCGCGTTCACGATCGTCGCGCCGGTCTCACGGGACTGCGACATCGGGCACTCGGAGGCGGGGAACGGCGAACCGTCGGCGTGCTTGTAGTGGACCGTCTCGTGGCCCGGCTTGCCCTGCATCTGCGACAGGTCGTCATAGCCGAGCGCCGCGACGCCCGCCGGGTTCACGTAGGCGATCAGCCCGTCGTGGTCGACCACCCAGACCGGCTGGGCGAGGTGGTGCAGGATCGCCTCCATGGAGGTGGCGGGGTGGTCGCTCACCGTGAGCGTGATCTTAGTCCGCGCATCGCGAGCCTTCACGGCGTGGGCAGTACCTTCAGGCCGTAGCGGGCGGCCTCACGCACCGTCCGAGCCGACACCTCGGAAGTGCTGCCCGGAGGCCACGCCCCCGCCCTGGCCGCACCCGCATCGCCGAAGAGCGCATACCCGATCAGCTTGAGGCTGGGGTCGCTGCGCAGGAAGTAGCGGATCCCGTCGAAGCCGGCGGCCGCGAGTGCCGCGGCCCAGCGCTGCGTCTTGCCGTAGTCGGACGTGCTGTGGATCTCGGCGTTCATGCCGAACTGCGCGGCCCGGGCGACGCAGCAATTCGCGAGCGCCAGCTCGCGGCGCAGCCTCACCGAGAACTCCGCCCGGCGGGCGAGCACCTCCTCGGTGATCGCCCGATGGCCCTTGAAGGCCTCGAGCAACCCACCCACTGGCTTGGCGGCGAGGTAGCAGGTTCCCCGACCTCCCGACAGGTCGAAGCGGCCCTCGCCCCCGTCGTTGAACCACCAGGGCCCGCGGGCGGCGGGATGGTTGCGATGGATCACCGCGCCCCGGCGCAGGCGATACCGGGGGAAGCCCTTCAGGTCTTCCGGCGGGTCACCCAGGAGCGAGGGAACCGCCGGCTCAGCGGGCAAGCGCCGCCGCGCTCCGTCTCGCCGCTGCGAGCACCCGCTCCTCGTCGCCGCCGCGCTCCAGCCAGTCCACCGGGGTGGCGCCGTCCAGCGTGTCCTGGGGCGAAACGAACCAGGAGGCGCTGGTCCACGGGTCCAGGTCGACCTCCCCGAACACGGCGAGCACCTTGGGAATCGCCGCCAGAGGCCGGCCGTCGCGCAGCTGGAAGAGCGGATAGAGAACCCTTCCGTCCTTGGTGTGCAGGGCCAGGAGCCGGCCGCGCCGGCCCAGGTCGTTGACGCCCTGGCGCGTCCCGACTCCGCTGAGGAGGTCGGCCACCTCGCGCCAGGAGACGAGGGGCCCGAGCGTGTCGCTCCACTGCATCTCCGCCGTGGCCAGCAGCGCGGCCCGCCGGCCGATCTCTCGCTGCTGCTCGCGGTCGCCGAGAGCTTCCTCGGGCACGTCGAGGTCCTCGAGCGTCTTCTGGAACGCCAGGGCGACGTGGGACATCTTCATGCCCTCCAGGCTAGGCCGTCAAGAGCGTCAAGTCAAGAGCGTCAAGAACTACCCGCTCGAGCCCGCTCCGGCGTGGAGTCCGCGAAGCCGTCCGCCGCGGCCAGGTCGAACTCGCCGTGGTCGCTGCCCAGGCCTCCCGCCACCAGCGCGGCGGCCGCGCAGCCCAGACGGGCCGCGTCCTCCGGGGAACGACCGTGGCCGAGGCCGACGATGAAGCCGGCGGAGAACGCGTCGCCGCACCCGGTGGTGTCGACGACCTCGACCTCGAAGGCGGGAACGCGAGTGGAGCCCTCGGCCGAGACGACGAGCGCGCCGTCGGCGCCGCACGTGGCGGCGACCATCCCGACGCCGCGCTCGACCAGGGCGCGGCAACCCGACTCGAGGTCGGGCGCGCCGGTGAACGCCAGCACCTGGTCGTCGTTGGGGAGCAGGATGTCGAGATGCTCGAGGGCGGGCGCGATCCACTCGAGCAGGCCAGGGTCGCCCTCGGCGAGCACGTCCGCCGACGTGCGGACCCCCGCTTCCCTGGCCGCCGAGAGCACCTTCGCGGCCTCCTCGCCGCCCATGAACTCCGGGGCGCCGAAATGCAGGTGGTCGGCGGCGGCGATCTCCTCGAGCGGCGCGTCCTCGGACCCGTAGGTGCCGTTGGCTCCGATGACGTGGAAGGCCGGCCGCTCGCCCGACGGGCCGTATCGGCAGGACGCTCGCCGACGTCTGGACGTCGTCGCGGCGCACGAGCAGCGAGGTGTCGATGCCGCCGCGCTCCAGGAGCTCGACCAGCAGGTCCCCGAGCGGGTCGGCGCCGATCGCGCCCGCGCTGCGGGTGACCGCGCCGAGCTTGGCCAGGGTCAGGGCCGTCCCGCCCGCGGTGCCCGCCGCCGTGGCGCGGATCTGTTCCACCAGGACCCCGCCCTGGCCCTCGGGGATCGCCTCGACCGGCCGCACCAGGACATCGAGCACGTGCACGCCGAGCGCGACGACCGTCAGCTGCTCATTCACCCCGCACCTCCGTATCCGCGTTCGACGACCGCCTCGACGACCGCCCGCTGCTCGGACTCGTCGAGCAGGCGCGGCGTCCCGATCTGGACGGCGCGCCAGTACACCTCGCAGGCCCACTCCAGAAGCAGCGCGAGCTCGACCGCCTCGTCCACGTCGCCGGCGTGCACGACCGCGCCGTGGCTGGCCATCAGCGCCGCCCGCCGGCCCTCGAGCGCGTCGAGCGTGGCCTCGGCCAGCTCGGCGGTCCCGAACGTCCGGTAGGGCGCGACGGGCACCGCCCCGCCCAGCAGGAGCATCGTGTAGTGGACGATCGGGACCTCGTCGACCACGCAGCTCAGCGCGGTGGCGATCGGCGAGTGGGTGTGGACGACGGCGCCGGCGCCGAAGCGGTTCATCGCGCCCAGGTGCAGGTCGAGCTCCGAGGTCGGCGCGGGCGAGTCCTCGATGGGCCGGCCCTCGAGGTCGACCACGGCCACCTGGTCGGCCCGCAGGTCGGCCAGGGAGATGCCCGTGGGCGAGATGACGACGTGCTCGTCGCCGGCGCGCAGCGAGACGTTGCCGGCGGTGCCGAGGACGAGACGCTCGGCGGCCAGCCGCCGGGCCGCGGCGGCGAGCTCCTCTCGCTCCGTTTCGAACTGCGTCCTCATCGCAACCGCGCAGGCTAATCTGCCGAGCTCGCCGACTCGCCGGCACCCGGCGCCCGGCAGGGAAACATGACCGACGACGCACTGACCCGCCGCCGCTTCCTGGGCGCGGGCGCCGCGGCCGGCCTGGGCGCCGCCGCGGCCGCCGCGCCCGCTGACGCCGCCCGCCACCGCCGCCGGCACCGGTCCCGGCGGCCGAAGGTGGACGTCGTCGTCGTCGGCGCGGGCGTGGCCGGGCTCACGGCGGCCCGCGAGGTCGTCAAGGCCGGCAAGTCGGTGACCGTCCTCGAGGCCCGCAACCGCGTCGGCGGCCGGGTGGTGTCGAAGGATCTCGGCGTCGGGCAAGCACTCCGAGCGCGGCGCGACCTTCGTCGGGCCCACCCAGGACCACGTCCTCGCGGTCATGAAGGACCTGGGCATCGGCACCTATCGACACCTACGACACGGGCGACAACGTCTACGTCAACGGCGATCAGCGCTCCACCTACTCCGACCAGGGGATAACCGGCACGGCGCCGCTCGACCCGCTCATCTTCGGAGATCTCGCGACCGTCGTCACCCAGCTCGACCAGATGTCGACGCAGGTGCCGGTGGACGCCCCGTGGGAGTCGGCCAGCGCCACGAACTGGGACGCCCAGACGCTGGAGAGCTGGGTCAACCAGAACAGCGTCAGTCCCCAGTTCCGCAAGCTCGTCCCCGCCGCCACGCGCCCGATCTTCGGCGCCGACCCGCGCGAGCTGTCGCTGCTCTACGTCCTCTTCTACATCGCCGCCTCGGGCAACGAGACGAACCCGGGCACCTTCGAGCGCAACTTCAACACCCGCCAGGGCGCCCAGCAGTGGCGCTGCGTGGGCGGCTCGCAGCGCATCCCGCAGAAGCTGGCCGCGCAGCTCAGCCGGCGCGATCATCCTCTCCTCCCCCGTGCGGCGGATCCAGCAGGTGTCCGGCGGCGTGCGGGTGATCTCCGACCGCGCCGCGCTCAGCGCCAAGCACGTGATCGTCGCCCTCCCGCCCGCCCTCGCCGGGCGGATCGACTACACGCCCGACCTCCCGCCCGAGCGCGACCAGTTCATGCAGCGGGTCGGGCAGGGCGCCCTGGTGAAGGTGGCGGCCGTGTACGACAAGCCGTTCTGGCGCGAGAAGGGCCTGACCGGAACCGCCGTGTCGACCGAGGGCCTGGTCAACGCCACGTTCGACGACTCGCCCGAGGACGGCACGCCCGGCGTCGTGTTCGGGTTCGTCGGCGGCGACGCCGCGCGGAGCTTCAACCGGATGGCACCGGCCGAGCGCCGCCAGGCCGTGATCAACGACTTCGTCAAGTACTTCGGCCCGGAGGCCGCGTCGCCCGCGCGACTACTTCGAGTCCAACTGGACCAAGGAGACGTGGAGCCGCGGCTGTCCGGTGGCCATCTACCCGCCGGGCGCGCTGCTGGCCTACGGCCACGTGCTGCGCGAGCCGGTCGGGCGCATCCACTGGGCCGGCACCGAGACCTCGAACTACTGGAACGGCTACCTGGACGGCGCCGTGCGCTCGGGCGAGCGCGCGGCCAAGGAGGTGCTGGAGGCGTGAGGCGCGCCGCGGCCGGCTGCGCCGCGCTGGCGCTCGCGATCCTGCTCGCCGCGGCCCCGGCCGCACCCGCGGCCCGCGCGCGCTGGGACACCCGGGTGCTGGCGCTGGTCCCCTCCCCCGGCTTCCCCGCGATGGCGTACGTGGCCCCCAACGGCCGCATCTACGAGGGGACCTACGACAATCCCGCCGGCGACGCCATGCCGCTCGCGCGTGTTCGAGTACGACGGCGACGGGACGCTGCTGCGCTCGTGGACGATCGCCGGCCAGGACCTCTCGCAGCCGCACGGCGTGCAGGTCGCGACCAGCGATGCCCAGGGGCGCCTGATCCTGCTCGACAAGTCGCCCCCGCGAGCGCTGCGGCTCGACCGGCGCACCGGCGCGCAGTCGCCCTACGCGGGCTTCCCCGCCGGCTCGATCCCGAACTACGGCGCGTGGGGGCCCGACGGCTCTCTGTACGTCACCGACTACGGCAAGCCGATCATCTGGCGCATTCCGCCGGGCGGCGGGACGCCCCAGCAGTGGCTGAGCGACCCGCGGCTCGACGGCGGCGAGTTCGGCACGACGGGGATCGCCCTCCAGGCCGATCGCAAGACGCTGCTCGTCGCCCAGCAGAGCGAGGCCGGCGGTGCGGGCGGCAACCCGTCGACCGGACGCCTGTTCGCGCTTCCCGATCGGCGCCGACGGCAAGGCCGGCGCGCTGCGCGAGCTGTGGGCGAGCGGCCCGGCCGACGGGCCCGACGGCTTCGGCATCGCGCAGTCGGGCAACGTGTACATCGCGCTGCTGGCCTCCAACCAGATCGCCGTCGTGGGGCCGGACGGCAAGGAGCGCGAGCGCTTCCCCTCGCAGCCCGGCGGCGGCGACAACGGGAGCTCCGTCCCGTTCGACTCGCCCTCCAGCGTGCGCTTCCTCGGCACGCGCCTGATCGTGGCCCAGCAGTCCTACTTCAACGCCAACACCGCGCACCAGGCGATCCTCGACGTCGAGGCCGGGGAGGCCGGGCTGCCCGAGCTGATCCCGGGCGCCTCGGCGGCCACGCCGACGGCCAGGCGCAGGGCGACGAGGCTGCCGCGCCGGGCGCGCGGCACCTTGCGGGGACGCAGCCGCCAGGGCCTCGTCGTGACGATCGGCCGGGCGCGCTCGGGCCGGCGCACCTTCACCTACCAGGCCCGCCTCACCTGCTCCGACGGCACGACCTTCACGGAGGGCCGCTTCTCCGACGAGGTGCGCCCGCGGCGCGGTCGTTTTCGCGTCGGGCACAGCTCGCACCGGAAGGCGATCAAGACCCTGGTCAGCGGCGTCATCTCGAGTCGGCGGGCCAGCGGCAAGCTCTCGATCGTCGAGCGCTACCGCGCGAGCCTGGACCCGGCGGGGACCTCGCCGCTCGACCGCCGCGGCGCCGTGGTCTGCCGCAGCGGGGTTGTGCGGTGGAGCGCACGGTAGCGCTACCTCGCCACCCGATCGCCCTCGCGTCCTCCGTCCAGCAACCAACGCGCCGCCGTCAGGATGGAGGCCTCGCCATGAATGCCTTCGGCGACCGCCGAGGAGTCCGAGTCGCCGAGGTAGACCGCCGTCGCGCCGATACGGCGGGCGGCCACCATGTCGGACCCCGAGTCGCCGATGACCGCTGAGCGATCGAAGCGGATCTCCGGGAAGTCGCGCTGGGCCTGGAGGAACATCCCGACCTCGGGCTTGCGGCAGTCGCAGGCATCGGCGTCGTGCGGGCAGTGATAGACGCGCGCCACTCGGCCGCCCGCGGTGTCGAGGTCGTCCAGCATGCGCCTGTGGATCGCCGACAGGTCGTCCTCGGTCATCCGCCCGAGCGCGATGCCGCGCTGATTTGTGACGACGATGACGCGCACCCCGGCCTCGGAAAGCAGCCGGACGGCGTCGCGGGCGCCGGGCCTCCACCTGAACCCCTCGGGCGACGTGATGTAGTCGCCCTCGGGCGCCTTGACGTTGAGCGTGCCGTCCCGGTCGAGGAAGACGGTCTCGGGCCGCATCAGGACGAGTCGGCGGCGACGATCTCGCGCTCGGCGACCTCGCACACGATGTGCGCTACGAGGAGGTGGCCCTCCTGGATTCGCGCCGTCTCGTCGGCCGGCACGTGCACGCAGACATCGGCGAGCTCTCGCACCTTCCCCCCGCCGCGCCCCGTGAGCGCGAGCGTGCGCAGGCCGCGCTCCCGAGCGGCGCGAAGGCCCGCGACCACGTTCGCCGACGTGCCGCTCGTGGAGAGGCCGAACGCCACGTCGCCCGGCTGGCCGAGAGCCTCGATCTGACGGGCGAAGACCTCCTCGAACGAGGAGTCGTTGGCGATTGCGGTCAACACGGATGTGCTGACGCTCAAGGCGATGGCGGGCAGCGCCCGCCGCTCGGCGACGAAGCGGCCAACGAACTCGCCCGCGATGTGCTCGGCGTCGGCCGCGCTGCCGCCGTTGCCGAAGATCAGGAGCTTGCGGCCGTCCCGGAGTGCCCCACCCACAAGCGTGGCGGCCGAGGTGATCTCCGCCAACTGCTCCGGCGCCAGCAGCCCCTCCTTGACCGCCAGGCTCGCGCGGATGCGCTCCGCCGCCAGCTGGGAGATCTGCTCCTCGTTCAGGCCACTCGCCACGTGCGCAGCCCCTCCGGTTCGAATCCGAATTCCTCCACGCGGCCGTCCATCGCAAGCATCGCGTCGGCGACGCGATGCTTGGTGCGATAGTCGCAGTAGAAGAGGATGTAGCCCCCGCCCCCGGCGCCCGTGACCTTGCCGCCGATCGCGCCGTGGCGACGCGCCTCGTCGTACATCTCGTCGATCCGGTCGTTGGAGACACGCGGCGACATGTTCTTCTTGGCTTGCCAGGCATCGTCGAGAAGAGCCCCGAAGTCCGCCACGCGCCGTTGGAGGAGAGCCTCCTTCATCTCGATCGCGAGCTCCTTCTGGCGCCGAAGACCCTCGACGGCCGCTTCGTCGTTCTGCACGAAGCGCTGCGTCTGGTCATCGATGATGTGATCGGCGGTGCGCGCGATCCCCGTGTAGCAAAGCAGCAGGCCCTGCTCGAGCTCGAGCAGCGCGTCAGGCGCGATCCGCAGGGGATTCACGATGACGCGGTCGGCGCCGAACTCGATCAGGTTGAACCCGCCGAACGTCGTGCCGTACTGGTCCTGGAGCCCGCCCTTGATGCCCATGTCCTCGCGCTCGATCGAGCAGGCCAGACCGGCAATCTCGTAGTCGGTCAGCTGGAGGTTGCGGAACTCCTTGAGGAGTCCGATCAGGGTCACGGCCATGGCCGAGGACGACCCCAGCCCCGTGCCGGGCGGAGCGTTCGAATGCAGGAAGAGCTCGAAGCCCTCGTAGGCGGGGCGATCCTCCGCCGGGCCCGTCGTGGGCCGTGGGTAGCTGCGCTCGAGATTGCGGATCGCGGCCCTCGCCATGTCGAGCTTGCCGTCGTGAGCAAGCACCTCGTCGATCCCGTAGGTCTCGGTGGTGCCGAAGTCGACCGACTCCACCGAGATCCGCTCGCCCGAGCTCGGCACCAGGGTGCCGTACGCGTAGCGGGTGATCGTGGCGTTGAGGACGAGTCCGCCCTCGCGCTCCGGAAACGGCGGAACATCGGTCCCGCCGCCCGCGAAGCTGATGCGAAGGGGGGTCTTGGCCCGGATGAGCACGCGGCGGCGGACGATACCTTCAGGGCAGGGCAGGCTCTAGCCTGCTCGCCTCATGGACGACCGATACGACATCCTGGTCGTCGGCGCCGGATACGCCGGGTCGGTCATGGCGGAGCGCCTGGCCACGCGGCGCGGCCGTCGGGTGCTCGTCATCGATCGCCGTGACCACATCGCCGGCAACGCGTTCGACTACTACGACGAGCACGGCGTGCTCGTTCACCGCTACGGCCCGCACATCTTCCACACGAACTCCGACAAGGTCGTCGAGTACCTCTCGCAGTTCACGGAGTGGCGCCCGTACGAGCACCGGGTCCTGGCTCGCGTGGACGGCAAGTTCGTGCCCATGCCGATCAACCGCACGACCATCAACGAGCTCTACGGCCTCGGCCTGGGCACCGACGAGGAGGTCGAGACGTTCCTGGCAGAGCGCGCCGAGCCGGTGGACCAGATCCGCAACAGCGAGGACGTCGTGGTGGCCAAGGTCGGGCCGGGAGCTCTACGAGAAGTTCTTCCGCGGCTACACCCGCAAGCAGTGGCAGCGCGACCCGTCGGAGCTGCACGCCTCGGTCTGCGCGCGGATCCCGATCCGCACGAACACGGACGACCGGTACTTCACCGACGCCTTCCAGAAAATGCCGGCCGACGGGTACACGGCGATGTTCGAGCGAATCCTCGACCACCCGCTGATCGACGTCCGGCTGAGCACCGACTACGACGAGGTCAAGGACGAGGTCGAATACGACCACCTCGTCTACACGGGCCCGATCGACAAGTTCTTCGGCTACCGCTTCGGCGCCCTCCCTACCGGTCGCTGGAGTTCGAACTGCGCAACGTCGGGACGCCCGACGGTGGCTACGCCCAGCCGACGACGACCGTCAACGAGCCGAGCGAGGACGTCCCCTACACCCGCACGACGGAGTTCCGCCGGATGACCGGGCAGGAACGCCACGACTCGTCGACCCTGGCCGTCGAGTACCCGCGGGCCGAGGGCGATCCGTACTACCCGATCCCGCGCGACGACACGCGGGCCCTGTATCGGCGCTACGAAGCGCTCGGCGACGAGCTGTCGGACGTGACCTTCGTCGGCCGGCTGGCGCGCTACCAGTACCTCAACATGGACCAGGTCGTCGGCCAGGCTCTCTCTGCCGCCAACAAGCTGCTGGCCGAGCTGCCCGAGCGCCGCTAGCGGCGCGACGCCGCCCTGCCGCTGCTCAGTAGGACCGCGGCAGTCCCAGCGAGTGCTCAGCCACGTAGTTGAGGATCATCTCGCGCGACACCGGCGCGATGCGCATCGTGCGCACGCCCCAGTACATGTCCGTGAGCCCGTATTCGAGGGCCACGCCGTTGCCCCCGTGGGCCTGGATCGACTGGTCGATGCAGTGGATCGCCGCCTCGGCCGCGGCGTACTTGGCCATGTTCGAGGCCTCGCCTGCCCCCTTGGCGCCCGCGTCGTAGAGCGCGCACGCCTTGCGGGTCATGAGCGCAGCCAGCTCGAGCTCGATCTTGGCCTCGGCGAGCGGGTGCGAGACACCCTGGTGCGCGCCGATCGGCACGCTCCAGACCGTGCGCTCGCGGACGTAGTCGGCGGCCTGGGCGAGCGCCCGGCGCGCCGCCCCGATGGCCAGGGCGGCGGTCATGATCCGCTCGGGGTTCAGCCCGTCGAACACCACGGCCAGGCCCATGTGCTCGGTGCCCACGAGGCGGTCGGCGCTCACCTCGACGTCGTCGAAGTACAGCTGCCACTGCAGGTCCGCGTTGCGCGGGGCGGTGGGGATGTGCGTGCGCTCCAGCCCCGGCGCGTCCACGTCGACGATGAACAGCGACAGCAAACCTCGGCCGGTCTGCTCGTTGGTGCCGGTGCGCGCCACGACGAGGAGCGCGTCGGCGTCCTCGACGCCGGAGATGAAGACCTTCGTCCCGCGCAGCACGTAGGAGCCGTTGCGCTTGGTGGCCGACATCGCGAGGTTGTGCGTGTTCGTGCCCGCGTCGGGCTCGGTGATGGCGAAGGCGACCTTGAGGTCGCCTCGGCCGATGCCACGCAGCCAGCGGTCCTTCTGCTCGGTGTTGCCGTGTCGCGCGAGCACGCTCCCGGCGATGGCGGGCGAGACCACGATGAGCAAGAGCGAGGTTCCCGCGCGCGCGATCTCCTCCCCCACGGCGGCCAGCTCGGTCATTCCGCGCCCGCCGCCGTCGTACTCCTCGGGGATGTTCACGCCGAGGTAGCCCTTGTCGGCGAGGGCCGTCCACAGCTCGGTGGGCGGCTCGCTGCGCTCGACCTTCTCCCGGATGTAGGCGGGGCCGAAGTCCGAGCAGATCCCGAACACCGCCTCGCGCAGCATCGTCTCCTCCTGGGCGGGGACGAGGGCGAGAGCGGGCACGGTCTCGGTGGCCACGGCGGGCCGAGCATAACGGCCCGTGGGAGAGGTCTTGCCTGAAGGCGAATTTACGCGCCAGCGCTAGTACCCTCCAGGGCGCGGATGTCGTACGCCGAGCAATCACCGACCCTGCGGCCGATGAGCCAGCAGGCGAGTTCGCTCGCCTATGAGTGGCGGCGGCTTGGCCGCGCGGCGACCGTGGTCGCGGTGCTCACCAGCCCGGCCCTGTTCTTCGTCTTCTACGTCGGGAACGAGTGGAGCCTGATCGTCTCGCTGATCGTCACCTTCGTGGCGATCATCGCGTTCCGCGGGCTCGTCGACGTCATCGCCCATAAGCTCATCCCGGCGCCCAACCTCTATGGCGCAGGGCGCGAGCTGCTCGACCAGGACGTCGTCGACCGGCGGCGCGTGTGGTACTGGCGGACCCGGTTCCGACGCCTGGCGTGGCTGTTCCTGGTCTTCGTGCTGATCACGGTCGTCCTCAACCTGTTCCTGCGGATGGCGGGCGAGGACCCGGGCGGCATCGCCAACACGTGGAGCGCCTTCGGGCCGCTGTTCGTGCAGTTCCTGCCGCAGATGATGATCCTGATGCTGCAGCTGCCGCTGTTCTTCCTCTTCAACTTCCTCATCTTCTTCGGCCCGCTGCTCTTCTTCGGGATCAAGCAGATGAAGGGGTACGAGCCGGGAGACGCCGACTGGGGCGTCAAGCTCACCGACGTCCGCGGCCAGGCCGAGCCCAAGGAGGAGGTCACGCGCGTGATCTCCCTGTGGCAGTCGGGCGAGGAGTTCGAGAAGTCGGGCGGCAAGCGCGAGCGCGGGCTGCTCTTCCTCGGCGCGCCGGGCACCGGCAAGACGATGCTCTCCAAGGCGATCGCCACGTCGTTCAACTCGCCGTTCGTGCTCATGCCCGGCTCGGGCTTCGCGCAGACGTTCATCGGGATGGACGTCGTCGTGGTCATGTTCCTCATCTCCAAGGCCCGGCGGCTGGCCCGCAAGTGGGGCGGCCAGTGCATCGTGTTCATCGACGAGATCGACGCCGTCGGCATGCGCCGCCAGGCACTGCAGGGCGGCGGCGGCGTCGGGGGCTTCGCCCAGCCGGTCGAGGGCCCGGGCTCGTTCCACGACCACGCCTTCTACGGCCCGATGGGCGCGCTCACGTCGACCGGCGACCTGATCCTCGAGAACCAGGCCTGGCGCGACCGGCTATTCGCGGCCCGCGCTCCCGAAGTCGGCGTCGATCTACCCGCCCGCGCTGGCCCGCCTGGGCCAGCGCATCCAGGGCTACATGTTCCCCGGCATGGGCGGGATGGGCGGCGGGATGGCGCTCAACCAGCTGCTCGTGCAGATGGACGGCGTGGACGACCCGCCGTTCATGCGCAAGTTCTTCACCAACCGCATCAACACGTTCCTGGACGCGACGTACATCGTCCCCCAGCGGGTCGGGCAAGCGCTCCCTGCGCATGAAGCCGCCCAAGCCCCGCTCCGAGCAGGTCTACTTCATCGGCGCCACCAACGTCCCGATCGACGTGCTCGACCCGGCGCTCATCCGCCCGGGGCGCATGGGCCGGCACATCTGGTTCCGCACGCCGACCAAGGACGACCGCAAGGACATCTTCCAGCTCTACATGGCGAAGGTCGACCACGACCCCGACCTCGACACCGACCGCCGGCGCGACGAGCTCGCCCGCATCACCAACGGCTACTCGCCGGCCATGATCGAGCAGGTCTGCTCGATGGCCCTGACCTACGCGCACTCCGAGGGCCGCACGCAGTTCGAGTGGCCGGACATCGTGGAGGCGATGACGACGATCGAGTCGGGCACCGCCCAGGGCATCGATTACGTCCCGGCCGAGACCCGCGCCGTGGCCATCCACGAGGCCGGCCACGCCGCCGCCAGCCACGTCTACATGCAGGACGTGCAGTCCACGCGGCTATCGATCCGCAAGCGCGGCGGCTCGCTCGGCCACCACCAGGCGATCGAGAAGGAGGAGCGCTTCTCCTCGTGGCGCTCCGAGGAGATCGCCAAGCTAATCTGGACGCTCGGGGCGATGGCGGCCGAGCGAGTCTTCTACGGCGAGAACTCGACCGGCGTGGGCGGCGACGTGCAGAGCGCCACGGCGCGCGCGGCCTGGATGGTCGGCGCGTGCGGCATGGGTCCCGAGCGCGTGGAGGTCAACGGCCGCTTCGCCAAGGTCGAGGACGAGGACGAGGAGCGCGAGAAGATCATGAAGCGCTTCGAGCGGATCGGGAACCAGATCATGAACACGACCGGCGGCGCCGGTCCCTTCCAGGCCGACCCGCTGTCCGGAGTGCTCGGCAACCGGTCCGACCGCGAGGCCGTGGCCCAGCTGCTCGGGCAGGCCTATCTGACCGCCCACGTCCTGATCCTGCACAACCGCGACAAGGTCGAGCGCGTCGCCGACGTGCTGATCGAGCGCCGAGAGCTGCACGGCGACGAGGTCGTCGCCGTGCTCGACCAGGTCGGGCTGCGCAAGCCGGACATCGACCTGATGGACGACGCGACATGGCCGAAGCTCTAGACGGAACGCCGCGCGACGGAGAGCCGCCCGAGGAGGAGCATCACGAGCTGCTGCCGGAGCGGGTGAAGCCCCCCGAGACGCTGCCGGAGCCCGTCCAGAAGGCCGAGCTCGGCTTCCCGTCGGGCCCTCAGCCGCCGTCCACGTACGCCCCCCGCTTCCGCATGATCACCGGCGCGCTGGTCGGAGTGGCCATCGGCGCCCTGGCCGCGACCGGGCTGCTGCTCGCCGGAGGGCAGCCCCCCAAGGGCCCGGCGTGGTCGCCGTGGAAGCCGGCGGACCACAGCACCAAGGACGGCGCCGAGCAGATCGCCCGCCACGTGGGCGCCAACTACCGCCTGCCCACGGGCGACCAGCTCGTCCTCGTCACGGGCGGACCGCTGAAGGTCGCCGGCCTCGACCTGCCGGTGCGCATCGCGCTCGACGAGAGCGCCGGCGGGACCGGAAGCGCCGACGACGTCTCGGAGATCAAGGGCGGCACCGCGATGTACCAGCTGTGCGGGCTGGGCGCGCGGTGCGCGATCAACAAGGGCAAGCCCTCGACCGAGCGCTTCCTCCTGCTGCGGCGAGAGGCGCTGGAGCTCGCCCTGTACTCGTTCCACTACCTGCACGGCGTCAAGAACGTCGTCGCGCTGCTGCCCCCCGCGCCGGGTGAGAAACCCGAGAACGCCTTGTTCTTCCGCAAGAGCGACTACGAGCCCTCGCTCGATCGGCCCCTCGCGGCGACGCTACCCTCGCCGCCCCCGACGCTGAACGCCCTGCCCGACTCGCCCGAGGCGACGCTGATCCAGCGGCTCACCAACAAGAACCTCTTCCGCTACAGCTTCCAGCAGAGCCAGGACCTCAGCGCCTTCCTCGTGCTGAACAAGCTCAACGGGTGACCGTCGAGGCCAGCGCGGCCCTGAGCCGCGCCAAGGCGCGCCTGGACGGGCTCGACCTCTACCCGCGGCCGGTGGTCCTGCGCCGGGTGCGCATCCTGCACGTGGCCTGGCTGTTTCGCCTGCCGTGGTTTCGCCGCTTCCACGGCTACACGATGTGGCCGCTCATCCTCCTGCGTCGGCCCCTGGGCGAGACATCGGACGACCTCGTCTGCCATGAGCTTTGCCACGTGTGGCAGATGCAGCACCACCCCGTCCGGATGCCGCTCTCCTACCTGCGGACCGGCTATGACGCCAACCCCTACGAGCGCGAGGCCCGGGCGGCGGTCGCGGCGACTCGCGGGTAATCTGGGCGCATGGGAAGGCGCGCGCTCCCTCTGGTCGTGGCGGCCGCCGCGCTGCTCGCGGCCGCGCCGGGCGCCCCGCAGGCGGCCGCCCGGTCGCGCCCGTCGGCGGCCCGCCTGAAGGCGTTCACCTCGTGCGCCGCGCTCGTGAGCTACGCCCGGCGAAACCTCCGGCGCACCGGCGGGCGGGTGTGGTCCGGCGTCGTCGACGTGCCGCTCGGGGG
This sequence comes from uncultured Actinomycetes bacterium, assembly GCA_963842605.1. Taxonomy (GTDB): domain Bacteria; phylum Actinomycetota; class Thermoleophilia; order Solirubrobacterales; family Solirubrobacteraceae; genus AC-38. The sequence goes on along the minus strand of CAWJGV010000003.1, from coordinate 224,983 downwards.
CCCGGCCCGCGGCGCCCCCGAGACGGTCGCGGCGCCCCAGGCCGCCCCCGGATCGGCCGGCACCGACTACTCGACGACCAACAACCAGGAGGAGGGCGTCGACGAGCCCGACATCGTCAAGACCGACGGCAAACGCATCTACGCCATCTCCGGCCAGACCCTGTACGCGCTCGACGCGCGCGCGCCTCGCCTCCTGGGCAAGCTCGAGCTCGGCGATGGGTACGGATACGAACTGCTCCTGCGCGGCGACCGCCTGCTCGCGCTCTGGCGGCCCAGTACGCCGGTGCCGGTGGAGGGAGGGCCGCCGTCGGTCCGCTCCAGCGTCGCGCCGATCGCCTCCCCCGGCACGACCCATATCGCGGACATCGACGTCAGCGATCCCGCCGCCATGCGGATCGCCCGCTCGGAGACCGTCGACGGCGACTACGTCACCGCCCGCCGCAACGGTGGAACGGCGCGGGTCGTCATCTCGTCCTCGCCGCACGTGCTGGTCGAGCCCGCCGCGGCCACGCGGGTCTCCGGCTGGCTCCCCCGGGCCGTCGTCTCGGCTCGCGGCCGCCGCTCGGTCCGCCGCGCCGTGGCCTGCCGCGCCGTGCGCCGCCCGGTGACCTTCTCCGGCCTGGGAATGCTCACAGTGCTGACGATCGACCTCGATCGCGGACTGCCCGCCATCGACTCCGACGCGCTCATGACCGACGCCCAGACGGTGTACGGCTCGACGAAGAGCCTCTACGTCGCCACGCAGCGCTGGATCGACCCCCGGACGGCGCCCGATCGCATCCCCGAGGGCGTGCGCACGGCGATCCACCGCTTCGACGCGAGCAACGCCGAGCGCACCGACTACCGCGCGAGCGGCGAGGCCCCGGGCTACCTGCTCAACCAGTTCTCGCTGTCGGAGTTCCGCGGCGTGCTGCGCGTCGCCACGACGCAGGAGCCGGTGTGGGCCAGCGGCGCGCGCGCGCAGGACAGCGAGAGCCTCGTCACCGTCCTCGATCAGCACGGAGGCCGGCTCGACGAGGTGGGCCGGGTGGGCGGGCTCGGCAAGGGCGAGCGCATCTACTCCGTTCGCTTCATCGACGATGCCGGCTACGTCGTCACGTTCCGCCAGACCGACCCGCTGTACACCCTCGACCTGTCCGACCCCACCCACCCGCGCGTCCGCGGCGCGCTCGAGCTGCTGGGCTACTCGGCCTATCTGCACTCGGTCGGCCGCGACCTCATCCTCGGCGTGGGCCGCGACGCGACCCCGGAGGGACGCCTGGGCGGAGCGCAGCTGAGCCTGTTCGACGTCTCCAACCTGGGCGCGCCGAAGCTGCTCTCGCGTCACGCGCTCGGCAGCTCGTCCTCGACCGACGCGGAGTTCGATCACAAGGCGTTCCTGTTCTGGCCTCCGTCCAAGCTCGCCGTGCTGCCCGTGCAGATCTACGGCGACGGCCAGACGTCGCGCGGCCCCGACTTCACGGGCGCGATCGGGTTCCGGATCGGTCGGACCGCGCGGGATCGACGAGGCGGGGCGCGTCGTCCACGACCGCAGCGGGACCGCCGTGCCCGTGACGCGCTCGCTCGTCGTCGGCACGCGCCTGTTCACGCTGTCGGACGGTGGCGTGCTGGCCAGCGACCTCTCGACGCTGGCTCCCGGGACCTGGGTGGCCTTCCCCAAGGGCTGACCAAGCGATGTCCGTGACGTACAGCGGCATCGGGTCGCCCGAAGCTTTCGGCTCCGCCCTCGGTGCCAGCCGTTCGCAGCGCCAGACTCCGAACAACATGCTCAGGAACAGCACCTAAGGCAGGTCGAGCGCCTCGAGCGCGCGCGAGAAGGCGAAGCCCGGCTGTGGGCCGCCTTCCAGCGAGTACACGCGGCGGCCGAGGGAGGCGCCGCCGAGGCCGTGGCGGGGCGTGCGCATCCCGGGCAGCGCGCGCCAGCGGCGCGTGCGCGGGTCGAACGCCTCGACCGGACGGATCGTCCCCTCGCTGCGCTCGCCGCCGAACACCACGACCAGGCGCCCGACGGTCGCGGCGGCGATGCCGCTGCGGGCCGTCCGCAGGTCGGGCAGGCGCTCCCAGCGCCGCCCGGGCGGGCACGTAGCGCTCGGCCACCGCGAGATTCCCGGGACGGCCGCCCAGGACGTAGAACCCGCCGCCCGACACCGCGCCGGCGACGTGCTCGCGCGGAACCTGCATGTCGGGGCCGCGAGACCACCGGCGCGTCTTGAAGTCGAACACCTCCAGGCGCTTGAACGTCGTCCCCGCGCTCGTCGCCCCGCCGGCCGCGTACAGGCGGTCGCCGATGACGCCGACCGCGAGCGCCGCGCGGCGGGTGGGCATGTCGGGCAGCCGCGACCAGCGGTTGCGCTCAGGGTCGTAGCGCAGGAAGGCCGCCGTCTCTCCGGCGAGCGCGTTGTCGGCCGTGTAGCCGCCGACGACGTAGACGTCGCCCTTGTAGGCGGTGGCGGCCGGGTGGTTGAGGCCGAGCGGCATCGAGCGAACCCGCGTCCAGCGGTTGCCGGAGACGTCGTAGCGCTCGACCGCGGCGGTCGTGGCATTGCCCGCGCGCACGAACCCGCCGACCACGTAGATCGAGGTACCGACCCGAGCCGCCGCCACCTCGGTGCGCGCCAGCCCGGCGGAGCGCAGCGGGACCCAGCGGTCGACGCGCGCCTCGCTCCCATTCCAGGCGCCACTGACCGCGACGGCGATCGCGCCGGCCGCCAGGACGAGCGCGGCGATGCCGGCCGCGCGCCTCATTCCTTCTCGCGGGGCTCGTGGCCGGCGCACTCGACGACGGGCAGACGCGGGTAGCGCGGATAGCCGGGGTCCGTGCGCGAACGCTCGCAGAGCGAGAACTTGGAGCCGCGCGTGTTCCCGACGAGCCGCTGGTGGCGGCAGCTGTCGCACAGTCCGGCGAGAACGCGTGCCATCGCCACAAGAGTAGGGGCAGAGCTCGCTGCCGCGCGCCCGCTGGCTCGCTCCACGAGCAACTATACTTTATGAAGCGTGAAGACCTTCTTTCGGCTGCTCGGCTTCCTACGCCCGTACCGCACGGGCGTTTTGTGGTCCCTTGGGCTGGCCGCGCTGGCCATCGGCAGCACCGTGGCGATCCCATGGCTCACGGGCCAGGCGATCAACGACATCGACGACGGCGACCGTTCGGGGCTCAAGCTCGTAGCGCTCGCCATCGCCGTGGCCGGCCTGGCGCGGCTCGTCCTCACCGTGGCCCGGCGGCTGGTCGCGGGACGGGTCTCCCTCGGCGTCGAATTCGACCTGCGCAACCGCATGTACTCCCACCTTCAGAGCCTGGAGCTCGGCTTCTTCGACGGCCAGCAGACGGGGCAGCTGATGTCGCGCGCGACCGTCGACCTCCAGGCCGTGCGCTTCTTCCTCGGCTACGGGCTCATCTTCCTGGTCCAGTCGTTCCTGACGCTGGCGCTGGGCGCCGTCGCGATGTTCGTGCTCAACCCGCCCCTGGCCGCCGTCGCGCTCGCTCCCGTGCCCTTCGTCATCCTCATCGGCTGGCGCTTCGGCCGGCTCAACCGGCCGGCACTGCAGGAGGTCCAGCAGCGGATCGCCGAGCTCACCGCCAACGCCGAGGAGAACGTCTCGGGCGTGCGCATCGTCAAGGCCTTCGCCCGCGAGGCGCACCAGGCCAAGCGCTTCCGCCACAGCGTCACCCGCGTGTTCGACCAATCGATGCTTTCGACCCGGATCCGCGCCTTCTACACGCCGCTCATCGGCTTCCTCCCCAACCTCGGGCTCGCGGCCATCCTCTTCTTCGGCGGCCGCCAGGTGATCAACGGGACTTTGAGCCTCGGCGACTTCACCGCGTTCTACGCCTACCTCCTGATGCTCATCTCCCCCATGCGCTCGCTGGGCATCTTCCTCGGCATGGCGCAGCGGGCCGTCGCGTCCGGCGCGCGGGTGTTCCAGATCCTCGACCGCGACCCGGAGATGAAGGTTCCGGAGGGCGCGCCGGCACTGCCCCCGGGTGCCGGGCGGATCGAGTTGCGCGACGTCACGATGACGTATCCGGGCGCCGCCACCCCCGCCCTGCGCGACGTCTCGCTCGAGGTCGAGGCGGGAAGCACCATCGCCCTCGTGGGCGCCACGGCTTCCGGCAAGACGACGCTCGTCTCGCTCATACCCCGCCTCTACGACGTGGACTCGGGGGCCGTGCTGGTGGACGGCGCCGACGTGTCGAAGGTTGAGCTCACCTCACTGCGCGGGTCCGTCGCGCTGGTCACGGACGACCCGTTCCTGTTCTCGGCCAGCGTGCACGAGAACATCGCCTACGCCCGGCCCGAGGCCACGCGCGAGGAGGTCGAGGCGGCGGCTCGGCGCGCCCAGGCGGACGAGTTCATCGCCGAGCTGCCGGACGGCTACGACACGCTGATCGGCGAGCGCGGCCTGACGCTGTCTGGCGGGCAGCGCCAGCGGCTGGCGATCGCCCGCGCGCTGCTCGCCGACCCGCGCATCCTCATCCTCGACGACGCGACCTCGTCGGTCGACGCCTCCACCGAGCACGAGATCAAGTCAGCGCTGCAGGAGGTGATGGCGGGCCGCACGACCTTCGTGATCGCCCATCGCCTGTCGACGATCTCGCTGGCCGACGAGATCGTCGTGCTCGAGGACGGGCGGATCGTCTGCCACGGCAAGGACGAGGAGCTGCGCGAGACCTCCAGCCTGTACCGCGAGATCGTCGAGAAGGGGCTGCCCGACCAGGTGTTCCTGACCGAGAAGCCCCGCGAGGCGGAGGTGGCGGGGCTATGAGGGGCCTGCGACGCCGCATTCCCGGCCGCGAGGACATCCTCCGGCGCCTGCGCGGCACGTCCGGGCGTGGGCGCAAGCTCCGCGGACTGATCGAACTGCTGCGCCCGTACCGCTGGCGGGTGGCGGCCATGTTCGTCTCGCTGATCTTCGCCACCGCGGCGGCGCTGGCCCCGGCCCCGCTGGCCAAGCTGGCCATCGACGACGGGATCGCCAAGGGCGACGTGTCGACGCTGGACTGGGTCGTCGTCGCGTTCATCGCCTCGGCGCTCGTCCTGTGGCTCGCCACCGCGCTGGAGACCTACCTCGTGGGCTGGGTGGGCCAGCGCGCGCTGCAGGACCTGCGCATCCGCATCTTCGAGCACCTCCAGACGCTGTCGATCGGCTTCTACTCGCGCCGTCGCGCCGGCGTGCTCGTGTCGCGGATGACCAACGACGTCCAGGCGCTCGACCAGCTGGTCAGCGACGGCGTCGTGACGCTGTTCCAGTCCTCGCTGACGCTGATCGGCACGCTGGTCATCCTGTTCGTGCTCGACGTCCAGCTGGCGTTGTTGGTCCTGCTCATCGTTCCGGTCGTCCTGCTCGGGTCGCTCGCGTTCCGGATCGCCTCGGCCGACGCCTACCGGATCACCCGGGAGAAGATCGCCTGGATCACCTCCTACCTTCAGGAGACGCTGTCGGGCGTGCGGGTGGTGAGGGCGTTCGGGCAGGAGCCGCGGCATATCGGGCGCTTCTCCGAGCTCAACGAGGAGAACCGCCAAGCGAACATGAAGACGGTCTACCTCAACGCCGCGTACTTCCCGGCGATCGAGTTGATGTCTGCCTTGGCCACCGTCGGGATCCTGCTCTACGGGGGCTACCAGGCGATCGACGGCGACGTGACCGTCGGCGTGCTCGTCGCCTTCGTGGCCGCGCTGAACAACTTCTTCGACCCGATCCAGCAGCTGTCGCAGCTCTACACCACGTATCAGGCGGGAATGGCGGCGCTCGACAAGATCTTCGAGCTGCTCGACGAGTCACCCGACCTGGTCGACAAGCCCGACGCCGTCGAGCTGCCGCGGCTGCGCGGCGAGATCGGCTTCGAGGACGTGTCCTTCTGCTACGGCGAGGGAGACGACGCCGTGTGGGCCCTGCGCCACGTCGATCTCGCCGTCCCACCGGGACAGACCCTCGCGCTCGTCGGCGCGACCGGCGCCGGGAAGTCGACGTTCGCCAAGCTGGTGGCGCGGTTCTACGACCCGACCGAGGGCCGGGTGCTCGTGGACGGCGTGGACCTGCGCGACGCGCGGGCCGAGTCGCTGCGCTCGCAGCTCGGCGTCGTGCCCCAGGAGGGGTTTCTGTTCAGCGGGTCGATCCGCGACAACATCGCCTTCGGCCGCCCGGAGGCGACCGACGAGGAGGTGGCCGCGGCGGCCGCCGCCGTGGGCGCCGACGATTTCATCGAGGCGCTGCCCGAGGGCTACGACTCCGAGGTCGGCGAGCGCGGGTCGCACCTCAGCGCGGGTCAGCGCCAGCTGGTCGCCTTCGCCCGGGCCCTGATCGCCGATCCGCGGATTCTCGTCCTCGACGAGGCGACCTCGAACGTCGACATCCACACCGAGTCGCGAATCGAGGAGGGCCTGCGACGCCTGCTCGCGGGGCGCACGGCGATCGTCATCGCGCACCGTCTGTCGACGATCCGCCGGGCCGGCCAGATCGCGGTGCTCGAGCACGGCCAGGTGGTCGAGCGCGGCACGCACGAGGAACTGCTGGAGAAGCGCGGCGCCTACCGGCGCCTGCACGAGGACTGGGCGTCGCACGCGGCCGCCTGAGCCGGGGCCGGCGGACGCAGCCCTCACGGATTGAGGCTGCGGGGCAGGGACTCGAACCCCGATAACCAGCTCCAGAGGCTGGCGTCTTACCATTAGACGACCCCGCAGCGTGGTCCCTCAGGATAACCGTCGAGTGCGTGTCTAGAGCTCGTCCGGGTCGACGTCCGTGCCGTCGACGATCAGCTGCCGGGCGCGCTCCAGGTCCTCCGAGCGGCCCACCGACATGCAGCCCCGGACGCGCCGGCCCTCGAGGTAGAAGACCGAGAACTCCCCGTCCTCGATCGAGCCGCGGACGACCTCCCGGTCCCACTCGTAGGCCGGCCCGACGTACTCCATCGAGGCCCAGTCGGCCAGGTCGGAGAAGAAGTAGGGCACGACCTCGTGGTCCACGTCGCGGCCGAGGATGTTCAGCGCCGCCGTCTTGCCGTGGTTGAAGGCCACGTCCCAGTGCTCGATGCGCACGGGTCCGCCGTGCATCGAGCGAGTCGTACTCGCAGATGTCGCCGGCCGCGAACACCCCCGGGACCGACGTCTCCAGGCGCGACGAGCACGCCACGCCGCCGCGCTCGCCGATGCTCCAGCCCCGCCTGCTTGGCCAGCATCGTGTCGGGGATCGCCCCCGCGCCGATGACGACCGCGTCGGCGTCGAGCTCCAGCCCGGTCTCCGAGACGACCCGCGTCACCCGGCCGTCCGCTCCCTCGAAGCGAGCGAGGGCGTCGTCGCCGTGGATCTCGACCCCGTGCGCCTCGAGCACGTCCTGGAAGAAGCGGCCGGCCTGCGCGCCGAACGAACGCTCGTGGGTCACCGTCTCCTGCATCAGCATCGACACCTTCCGGCCGAGCAGGGTGAGCGAGGCCGCGACCTCGGTGGCGATGTAGGAGCCGCCGATCACGACCACGTGCTCGGCGTCCTCCGTGTCGGCGCGGATCGTGTCGGCGTTGCCCAGCGCCCGCAGGTAGTGGATGCCGTCGAGCTGCACGCCGTCCACGCGCAGCAGGCGCACGTTCGACCCGGTGGCGAGCAGCGCCTTGTCGAACGAGATCTCCTCCTGCGTGGAGAGCACGGCGACGCGGTCCTGGAGGTCGAGCCGTAGGACGCTCGTGCGAACCTGGAGCTCGACCGAGTTCTCCTCGTACCAGCTCGGCGCCAGGGCGTAGGTGTCCTCGCGCGACTCCTTGCCCTGCAGGTAGCCCTTCGAACAGGGCGGCCGGTTGTAGGGCGGCTCGGGCTCGCGTCCCACCAGCAGCACCGAGCCGTCGAAGCCCTCCTCGCGCAGCCAGCGGGCGCAGTTGGCGGACGCGAGGCCGCCGCCGCAGAGGATCGCGTCGACGTGGCGGTCGGCCATCGACCCTCAGTCGCCCGGCGCCGCGCCGTCGGGGGCGAACTGCCTGGTGATCTGCTCCTCGAGACCCGGGTCGAGCACCACGAGCACCTCGTCGCCCGGCTCGATCACCGAGTCGGCCTTCGGCACGAAGCCGCCGCCGCTGCGCAGGATCGAGATGATCAGGCTGCCATCGGGCAGGGCCACCTCGTCGACGCGCTTGCCCGCCACGGCCGCGCTCTCGCCGACGATCAGCTCGATGATCTCGAGCCGCTCCTCCTCGAGGTCGAGCAGATGGATCATTCCGTACTGCGGGACCTCGTGCTCGATCAGGCGCAGGATGAGATCGGTCGCCGACACCGCCGGGTGCACGCCGAGCAGCTTGAAGTGCTGGAGGTTGCGCGGGTTGTTGGCCCGGGCGACGATCCGCTCGACCATGTACTTCTCCCGCGCCACCTGGCAGATGAGGATGTTGTCCTCGTCGTCGCCCGTCACCGCGATGACGAGATCGGCGCGCTGGATGCCCGCGCGCTCGAGCACCCACAGCTCGGTGGCGTCGCCGTACTGGATGGCGTGCTCGAGCTCCTGCTCGACCGTGAGGTAGCGGCGGCGGTCGTTCTCGATCACGGTCACCTCGTTGCCCTTCTCGAGCAGCTCCCGCGCCAGGTTCCAGCCGACCTTCCCGCCTCCCGCGATGACGCAGTACATCAGCCGATCACGGCCTCTTCGAGCATCTCGATCGCCACCTGGGTCGGGCAGACCGTGTGGAGGCCCTGCTCGCGATACCACTCCGCCCGGTAGGGATCGAGCACCCGGACGATCACCTTCGCGACGTTGAAGCGCTTCTGGGCGATCTGCGCGACGACGAGGTTGGTGTTGTCGCCGTCGGTGCACAGGATGCAGGCCTCGGCCTGCGCGATCCCGGCCTGCTCGAGCGCCTCGATCTCGAGCGCCGTCCCGACGGTGAACTGGCCGCCGGAGTCCTCCCAGGTGGTGTTCCCGTCGGGGCTCAGGCGCTCCTGCGACAACGGGTCCTCGTCGAGCACGGACACCTCGTGCCCCTGCTCGAGAGCCCACTTCGCAACCGCGGACCCGACCCGGCCGGCGCCGACGATGAGCATGAACATGGGCCGGACTCTAGCGGCGTCCGCGCGCGAGCACCCGCAGCAGCAGCGGGCGCTCTCCGGGCGTCATGCGCCGGGCGTGGCGGCGGCGGGCGCTGATCCGCCGCGGCCGCGCCCTCGGCGGGCGGCGCCGTGAGGATCACCCGGCACGGCGCCTTGTCGACGACGTAGCGCGTGACCTCTCCGATGTAGTTGTCCAGCGGGCCCCCGCGACCGCCCAGCAGCGCCCCGCCCCGGATGCGCGAGGGCGCCTCCGCGGCCATCACGATCGCCTCGACGCCCCGCCGCCGCGCTTCGTCGACGATCGCCTGGCCGACCCGGCGTGCCCGCACCGTGGCCGTCGCCACCTCGACACCCACGTACTCCTCGCCCACCGCCTTCGCCCGCGCCAGCGCCCGCCGCCCCTCCTGGAGCTGGTGCTCGGGCAACGCCGCGTCCAGGGGCAGGGACATGGGGATCTGGAACACCCACAGCGCCTCGATCACCGCGCCCTGCTCGCCCTCGTCGGAGCGCTCCTCGGCCGCCAGGCGGCCCGCGGTCTGGACGATGTCATCGTCCAGCGGCGTCCCGAGCAGGGGGACGAGGATCGAGCCGTACTCCGCCTCCTCGCGCTCCCTGGCCAGCGCGCCGGCGGGGATCGTCACCCGCTTGAACACCGGCTTGCCCTCGGTCGTGCGGTAGATGACGTACAGCGCGAGACCGAAGGCCATCCAGACCAGGCCGGCGATCCGCGCCTCCTCGTGTGTCACGAGCACTCCGATCCAGCCGGCGAAGGACAGCACGGCGCCGAGCACGGCCGGCAGGGGCAGGAGGCCGCCGCCGACGCGGATCGACAGCGGCATCGCGTAGGGACGGTCGCGGTCGGGCTCGCGGTAGCGCAGGACGATGACCGACAGGTGGGCCAGCGTGAACGCCAGCATCGCGCCGAAGGCGTAGATGCCGACGAGGAAGTCGAGGTCCTCGGGCAGCACGAGCGCGGCGGCGAGGAGGGCGGCGATCACGATCACCACGACCGGCGTCGAGCGCCGCGGATGCAGGCGCCCGATGGCGCTGGGTATCTGGCGGTTCGTGGCCAGCGAGTAGGCCAGGCGCGACAGGCCGAGCATCGACGCGTTGGCCGCGGCGACGAGCATCGCCGCCGCCACGCCTCCGACCGCGTAGCGCATGGCATCGCTCAGCCAGGTGCCCGGCTTGTACTGGTCGACCACCCCGAGCAGCGGCGCGTCCATGAATCTCGTGCCCAGTGCGGTCTCGCCGCCCGAGACGGGCAGCGCGCTGAGCGCGATCAGCGAGACCGCGACGTAGAGGAAGATCACCGTCCCGGCGCGCGTGACCATGAGCCGTTTCAGGCCGCGCCGTCCCACGGCCACCTCGCCGGCCAGTCCCGACGACGCGTCGAGGCCGGTGGAGGCCGCCGCCGCCGCGATGGCCAGCGCGAACACGACCTCCTTCCAGGTGGGCGTCGTGCCGAGATGCACGCCGTCGAAGACCGTGTCGAGCTGGAGCACGAGCGCCGCGCCGAGGACGATGACCAGCACCTGGACGGCGATGTCGGCGATCGCGATCTGGAGGAAGCGCCGGATCCACCGTGCCGTCACCCCCATGACGTTGACCGCGGCGACGAAGCCGATGATGGCCAGCGCGGCCGCGATCTCGACGGTCCCGTGGCCCAGCTCTCCCCAGAAGGCCGCGAGGTAGTTCGTGGCGGTGAACGCGGTGATCGCGACCAGGATCACGAAGTCGAGCAGGATGGCCCAGCCGGCCACGAAGCTCCACAGCTCGTTGAAGGCGTAGCGGGCGAACACGGTCGCCCCGGCGCGCTCCTGGTGCAGCGACGCGCCCTCGACGTAGGTCATCGCGCACAGGACGAAGAACAGCGCCGCCAGCAGGTAGACGATCGGGGTCAGGCCGAGCGCCTGGCCGGCCACCGCGCCGAGAGAGAAGTAGAGGCCGGCGCCGACCGTCGAGTAGACGATCGCGAACAGGGCCGGCGATCCGAGCGAGCGGCGCACGATCCTGCGCTCGATCACGGCTCCCCCCTCTCGAGCCAGAGCCGCCCGGCGCCGACGCCGCAGAACAGCACGCCCACGACCAGACCGACGGCGAGCGGACCGCCGCCCCGGACCAGCGTCGAGACGACCAGCCCCAGGCCGACGAGCACCATCAGACTCGACAGTACCCGGGTCGAGGCGCGGTGCAGCTGGCGCGGTTCGGGCATCGCGTGAAGCGTAGTCCGGCGATCGCTACGCGAGCGCGCCCGCGCGAGCCGTCCCCGGGCGCGCTCGATCGCCGTCGGCCGGGACCGACTCGATGATGACCCGGCAGGGGCGCTCCGCGAGCACGGTCTCCAGGGTGCGCCCGAACAGCGCCGAGCCGCCGCCGGACGCCTTGCGGCGCAGCGGCATCACGATGGCGCGGGCCCGCATCTCCCGCGCCTCGCGGACGATGAGCCGGCCCTCGCCGCCCGGGCGCACCTTCTGGTAGTGGCCCGAGACGCGCCGCCCGCCCTGGAGCTTGGACTGCTCGATGACCTCCTGCGCCGCGCGCTCCTGCTGGGGCAGGTCGGCGTCGATCGGGCTCGTGGGCGGCACCGTGATCGTCACGAGGACGTGCACGCCGCGACGCCGGCGCGCCGCGAGTCGCATGGCGGTGGCCAGAACCTCGGGGACGTAGTCGCGCTCGTCGAGCGCCACGAGGATCGACTCGTACTCCGCCTCGTGGTCGACCACCTGCCGGGGCATCGCCACCTTCGTCGTGGTGGTGAGGTCCAGCCCCTGGCGACGGCGGTAGAGCATGTACGCGCATATCCCGAGGATGAGCCAGCCGAGGCCCGCGAGCGCCACGCCGAGGTGCAGCACGGTCACGGTTATCCACGCGATTCCCGTGCCCAGGCCGCCGAGGACGGCGAAGAGCGGCAGCTCCCGGCCGGCCACCCGAAGCGTGCCCGGGCCGCGGTAGGGGCGCTCATGGCGCGGCTGGGTGAGCCGCAGGCGCACCACGGACAGGTGCGCGATGGTGAACGAGAGCATCGCCCCGAACGCGTACATGTTGCCCAGGAAGACCGCCTGGCCGGGAATCATCGTCAGGCACGCGACCCCCCCGAACAGGAGAATCCCGATCCAGGGGGTGCGGAAGCGCGGGTGCAGCTGGCGCAGCCGGTCCGGCACCTGGCGGTGCAGTCCCATCGAGTAGACGAGCCGCGACACGCCGATGATCCCGGCGTTGGTGGCGATGAACAGGATCGTCGCGGCGAGCAGGCCGACATACAGCTCCCCGGCGTGCTGGAGCGGGCCGAGGTCGATGTTCTTGACGACACCGAGGATCGGATCGCCGGCGAAGCCGCCCTTGTCCTCGGGCTCGCCCAGCAGTGTCGTGCACGTGCCCCCCTCGCACTTCACGGGCAGCGCCGACAGGGCCACCGCGGGCAGCGTGAAGTAGATCGCGAACACGGCGATCCGCACGCGGCTGATCGCCGCCGGGATGGTCGTGCGTTCGTCCTTGGCCTCCTCGGCCATGTTGGAGATCGTCTCGATCCCCGTGTAGGCGATCATGCCGATGGGGATGGCGATGAGGAAGTCCTTCCAGGTCGGCGCCACCCCGAAGTCGACGTTGTTGACCAGCGTTTCGGGCGACAAGATCAGCACGCCGCCGACGATCACGAGCAGCAGCTGGGTCGCGAAGTCGGTGACGGCGAGGAAGATGTTGAGGCCGGCCGCCTCCTTGACGCCGATCACGTTGAGCAGCGACAGGGCCGCGACCACGCCGATGCCGAAGATGATGTCGCCCGGGCTGTGGCGAAGGGGCTCCCAGAACAGCCCGCCGATGTAGTGGGGCACGAAGAACGCCGAGATGGCGATCGTGATGACGTAGTTGAGCATCTGGCCCCAGGCGGCGAAGAAGGACCAGAACTCGTTGAAGGCGTGGCGCGCGAAGCTCGACGAGCCGCCGGCCTCCGGGTACATCGCCGTGGCCTCGGCGTAGGTGGCGGCCGTGAGGTAGAAGATGATGCCGGTGATGACGAACACCACCGGCGTGAGCCCGAGCGCGAACGACGCGACGAGGCCGAGGGCGTAGTAGATCGACGAGCCCACGTTCCCGTACGCCGTCGAGAACAGGGCGTTGACTCCGAGCACTCGCTGGAGTCCGTGCAGGCGACGCTCGGCCATGAGCGCCGGAAGTCTAGGCCCGGCCAGCGGACGTGACGGAGGTCGCGCGCGTGAGGCTCAGGCGATCAGCGGGATGATGAGGATCGCGACGATGTTCGCGACCTTGATCATCGGGTTGATCGCCGGGCCCGCGGTGTCCTTGTAGGGGTCGCCGACCGTGTCGCCGGTCACCGCCGCGGCATGGGCCTCGGAGCCCTTTCCTCCGAAGTGGCCGTCCTCGATGAGCTTCTTGGCGTTGTCCCAGGCGCCGCCGCCCGCGGTCATGGAGACGGCCATGAACAGGCCGACGACGATGACGCCGATGAGGAGGCCGCCCAGAGCGCGGAAGGAGAACAGCCCCACGACCACCGGCACGACGATCGGGATCAGCGACGGCAGGATCATCTCCCGCTGCGCCGACCGGGTCACCAGGTCCACGCAGGTCGCGTAGTCGGGCTTGTCGGTGCCCTCCATGATCCCCGGCTTCTCGCGGAACTGGCGGCGGACCTCCTCGACCACGGCGCCGCCGGCGCGGCCCACCGCCTCCATGGACAGGGCGGCGAACAGGTAGACCATCATCCCGCCGATCAGCAGGCCGATCAGCACCGCCGGCTGGTCGAGGTTGAAGACGATGGCGCTGCCGTGCTCGGCCACCAGCTCGATCTTGAAGGCGGCGAACAGCACGAGGGCGGCCAGGGCGGCGGACCCGATGGCGTACCCCTTGGTCACGGCCTTCGTCGTGTTCCCGACGGCGTCGAGCGGATCGGTGACGGCACGGACCTCCTCCGGCAGGTCGGCCATCTCGGCGATGCCGCCGGCGTTGTCCGTGACGGGCCCGAACGCGTCGAGGGCGACGATCAGGCCGGTCAGCGAGAGCTGGGCCATGACGGCGACGCCGATGCCGTAGATGCCGGCCGCCTGGTTGGCGGCGTAGATCCCGGCGGCGATCACCAGCGCCGGGGCGGCTGTGGCCTGGAAGCCCTGCGCCAGGCCCTGGATGATGTTCGTGGCGTGGCCCGTCTCCGACGCGCGCGCCGTCTTCTTGACCGGCGAGAAGCGCGTGGACGTGTAGTAGTCGGTGATCACGAACAGCAGCGCGGTGACGCCGAGGCCGACGAGCGAGCACAGGTAGAGGCGCCCGACTCCCGGCGCGTTGAGATGGTTCTGAACCTCGCGGTAGGTGATGCCGTCCATCAGCCACTTGGTGACCGGGTAGAAGGCCGCGGCGGCCAGCACGCCGGACACGATGAGGCCCTGGTAGAGGGCCCGCTCGACGTTGCCCGAGCGCGAGCGCACGAAGAACGTGCCGATGACCGAGGCGATGATCGACACGCCGCCCAGCACGAGCGGGTACAGCGCGACCTGGGTCTGCTCGGCGAATGTCAGGACGCCGAGCAGCATCACCGCCACGGCGGTGACGGCGTAGGTCTCGAACAGGTCGGCCGCCATCCCGGCGCAGTCGCCGACGTTGTCGCCCACGTTGTCCGCGATCACGGCCGGGTTGCGCGGATCGTCCTCGGGGATCCCGGCCTCGATCTTGCCCACGAGGTCGGCGCCGACGTCGGCGCCCTTGGTGAAGATGCCGCCGCCCAGACGAGCGAAGACCGAGATCAGGGAACCGCCGAAGCCCAGGCCGATCAGCGCGTCCACGGCCTCCTTGGGGCTCTCGTCCAGGATGAAGGTCAGCGTCCCGTAGTACCCGGCGACTCCGAGCAGCGCGAGGCCGACCACGAGCATGCCGGTGACGGCGCCGCTGCGAAAGGCGGCCGACAGCGCCGGCGGAACGCCCCCGCGCGCCGCCTCGGCGACGCGGGCGTTGGCCCGGACGGACACGTTCATGCCGATGAAGCCGGCCGCGGCCGAGGCCAGGCCGCCGATGGCGAATCCGATGGCCACCCGGATGTTCTGGAGCGGGATCAGCGCGATGAACAGCAGGACGCCGACGCCGGCGATCACCAGGTACTGGCGCTTCAGGTAGGCGGACGCGCCCTCCTGGACGGCAGCGGAGATCTCGCGCATCCGCTCGTTGCCGGGTGAGAGCGCCAGCAGCTGGCGCGAGGTGACCGCGCCGTAGGCCAGGGCGATGCCGGCGCAGACGAGGGCGACGACGACCCCGTGATCGGTCAGGAAATCACTCAAGTCTCAAGTCCTCCGCAGTCACACAAAAACCGCCTGGGTCGGGGCGACCCGGCGGGAGAGCGGCCGGGGAGTCTATATCGACCGGGCCAAAGAGCGCCGACTCACTGGCCCGGCACCCATAGGCGCCCGCTGCTCCGGGCGGGCCCGGGCTCGTCGGCCTTGGGCGGCTCGTCGGGCTTGGGCGGCGCCCCTGGGGACGGGGGCGCCCCGCCTTCCCCGGCCAGCCGGGTGTACGCCATCTGGAGCTGCGAGAGCGCGTCGCGGATCGGCCTGACCTCCTCGCGGCCGCGCGCCTCGAGCACGGGTAGGAGCGCCGAGACACCGTCGATCGCGGCCTGGACCTGTACCAGGTCGCGCTCGCCCTCCGTCCCGGGCGCCAGCCCGGCCTTTCGCCCGCCCAGGTTGACCAGCGAGACCGCTGACTGGAGCAGGACGTCGTCCACCGTCACGCGGCGCATCTCCTCCTCGAGCGCGGCCCGCAGCTCCTCCTCGGTCGGCTGTCGTCCTGCTCCTGTTCCTGCTCGTCCGTCATGCCAAGACCTCCCCGGCGTAGGTTTCAACAGTCTCGCGCACCATGGCCGCGAAGACCTCCTCGCGCGACGCGCCGCCCTCGATCAGCCGCCGCTGGCGCTGCGACCCGTTGAGCTCGGGCAGGGCGATCTCGAGGCCCAGCTCGGCCCGTGCCGGCGCCGTCCACTTGGCCAGGCGCGCCACCGCCTCGGCCGCGGGATATTCCTCGGTCCGGTCGAGGTCGATCAGGTTGCCGTCCTGCCCCCAGCGGATGGCCCGCCACACGTTCTCCTCCACGAGGCGGCCGGGGGTGTCGGCGAGCGGGACCCCCTCGTCCTCGTCGCGGGCCGCCTGGGCGACGCAGGCCACGATCAGCCCCGCCAGCCCCTCGGACTCGGTGGCTGTGCTCTGGGCGTCGCAGATCCGCACCTCGACCGTCCCGAAGGCGATGTGGGGGCGGATCGACCACCAGACCTGCGTGAACTCGACGATCGAGTGCGTGCGGTCGAGGAAGTCGAGATAGTCGGCGTAGGCGGCCCACGAGCCGAAGGTCTCGGGCACGCCGCAGCGCGGGAACGTGCGCATGAATATCTCCGAGCGGGCGCTGTGCAGCCCGCTGTCCTGCTGGTCGAGGTACGGCGAGTTGGCGGAGATGGCCAGCAGGATCGGCAGCACCGGCCGCAGGCGGTCGCACACCGCGACGGCCCGGTCGGCGCCGCGCACGCCCACGTGGGCGTGCAGCGACCAGGTGTTGTTGCGCCAGGCGACGTAGCGCAGCTCCTCGTTGAGGCGCCGGTAGTGCTCGGTGTCGATGATGTGCTGGTCGCGATAGTCCGACAGCGGATGCGTGCCCGTCGCGCCCAGGCGCACCCCGGCATCCGCCGCCAGCGCGAAGAGCCGGCGGCGGCGGTCGCGCTGGCGCGCGACGGCGTCGGCGAAGTCGGCGCCCGGCCCGGAGCGGATCTCGATCTCCGAGGAGATCAGCTCGCCCGCCACCGACTCGGCGAGCACCGGGTCGCGCAGCGCGGCCGCCTTGAGGTCCTCGAAGCGCCCGACCAGCTCGAGGGACGCGGGGTCGAGGATCTGGAACTCCTCCTCGAGGCCGACGGTGAAGTCGGTCGAGGACTCGAATGCTTCGCGCGCGCTGTCGAGGTCGAAGGCCACGGGCCGTGCCGCGGGTCAGACGGTTACGTGAGGTAGAAGTAGAGCGCGTAGAGGAGGTCGACGGCGGGGCTCGAGGTGTGGACCGTGACCTCGGGCGGCACCTGGAGCAGGGCCTCGGAATAGTTGAAGATGATCTTCACCCCGGCGTCCACCAGCTCGTCGGCGAGGGCCTGCGCGGCCGCCGGAGGCACGGCCAGCACGGCCACGACGATGTCCTCGTCGTCCACGGCTGCGGCGAGGTCCTCGACCGGGCGCACCGCGTGCGGGCCCACCTGCTCCCCCACCTTCGTCTCGTCGGCGTCGAACACCGCCACGATGCGGAACCCGTGGTCGGCGAAGATCTCCGACGCCGCGATCGCGGTGCCGAGGTGGCCGGCGCCGAACAGAGCGATGTTGTGCTGTCCCGCGGTCCGCAGGATCTTGCGGATCTGCGACACCAGCGAGTCGACGTTGTAGCCCACTCCGCGCTTGCCGAACTTGCCGAAGCCCGACAGGTCCCGGCGGATCTGCGTGGAGTTGACGTGGGTGTAGTCCGACAGCTCCTGGGAGGAGATCGTCTCCTTGCCCATCTTCCGCGCCTGCGTCAGCACCTGCAGGTAGCGCGACAGGCGCGCGGCGACGCCGAGCGACAGCCGCTCGGCCCCGTTGCTCGCGTCGCGCTCCGCGTCCGTCCGGTAGGCGAGGTCGCTCATCCGCTGACCACAATAGCGAGCCTCCGCCGAAGCTCCGCCTCCTCGACGAAGAACTCGAACGCCTCCTCGCCGGCCACCTCGACGACCGGGATGCGCTCGAGGTAGCGGCGGTGCAGCGCCTCGTCGCGCTCGATGTCCCGCTCCACCAGGTCGAAGGGAACATCGGCCCGTACGCGCTCGAGCACGACGCGGGCGTCGTCGCACAGGTGGCAGTCGGCCCTGCCGTAGAGCACGACCGTGATGGGAGCACCGGTCACAGTCCGCCCTCTCCCGTCGCGTAGGCGTCCAGGCCCAGGTAGTCGGGATATTCGAGCGGCGCGACGTGCCGGGCGGCGGCCGCGATCATGGCCGCGTTGTCCGTGCACAGCTCGGGCGGGGGGATCGCCGTCTCGGCGCCCAGCCCGGCGAGGCGCTCGCGCAGCGGGCCGTTCGCCGCCACGCCGCCCCCGACGGCCAGGCGGCGCCGGCCGGTCGTCTCGAGCCCCTGCTCCACGCGCCGCGCCAGGGCCTCGACGATGGCGCGCTGGTAGGCGGCCGCGAGGTCGGCCCGGCGGGCCCCGGCCTCCTCCTCGCCGAGGTCGCGCAGCTTGTACAGGAGGGACGTCTTGAGGCCGGCGAACGAGAAGTCCAGGCCCGGGACGCGGCTCGCCACCGGGAAGTCGAAGGCGTCGGGATCCCCCTCCGCGGCCAGGCGCTCGAGCGCCGGCCCGCCGGGGTACGGAAGCCCGAGCAGGCGCGCGCCCTTGTCGAACGCCTCCCCGGCGGCGTCGTCGAGGGTGCGGCCGATGACGTCGATCCGTCCCGGGTCGGGCACGTCCGCGAGCATCGTGTGGCCCCCGGAGGCGACGAGGCACAGGAACGGGGGCGCGAAGGCTTGAGGGCGCAGCTCGGTCGCGGCGACGTGGCCGCGCAGGTGGTCGACCGGCGCGAGCGGCAGCCGGCGCGCCGCGGCCAGCGCCTTGGCCGTCTGGAGCCCCACGAGCAGGGCGCCGACGAGGCCCGGGCCCTGGGTCACGGCCACCAGCTCGGCGTCGTCGAGCGTGGCGCCGGCCCGCGCGAGCGCGTCGTCGACGACGGCGTTGACCAGCTGCAGGTGGTGGCGGGAGGCGACCTCGGGGACCACGCCGCCGAAGCGGTCATGGACTCCCTGGGAGGAGATGACATTGGCGCGCACGGCGCCGTCGGACTCGACGACCGCCGCGCAGGTGTCGTCGCAGGACGTCTCGATGGCCAGGATCAACGGCCCGGCAGCTCGACGGCGTCGGGAACGTCGGACAGGTGCCCGTCGAGCGTCGCCGGCGTGCGCCACATGATGAGCGCGTCCTCGCCGTTGTCCTGGTAGTAGCGCCGGCGGGTGCCCGCCCCGCGGAAGCCGAACCCCTCGTACAGCGCGATCCCGCCGTGGTTGGACAGGCGCACCTCGAGCGTGTACTGGGCCTTGTCCCCGCCGGTGCGCTCGAACAGCCGAGTGATGAGCGTGCTGGCGATCCCCTCGCGCCGGCGGTCGGGATCGACGGCCACGTTCATGAGGTGCCACACCTGGTCGTAGCGCGAGCAGACGAGGTAGCCGACGAGCGCGCCGTCGATCGTCGCGGCCAGGCACACGCCCGACGGCTTGCTCAGCTCGAGCACGAACATGGCGAGCGACCAGGGCGTGGGGAACGAGCGGCGCTCGATCGCGATCACCTGAGGCAGGTCGGAGTACGACAACCGCCGGATCTCGAAGGTCTCGGGTGGGGGGACGGGCTGTGCGCTCATGTGCTGGGATCTCGCGGCCGGCGCGTCTCCGCGTCGGGGAGGCGGAGGTAATGGGGCAGGACCGCGTCTCGCTCGGCGGTCCGGGCCTCCGCGCCGAGCCGGCATACCTGCCGGGCGCTGACGCGATGGAGCGGGTCGCCGTCCGGCGGGATTCCGGCCCCGGCCGACTCCAGTATGGCTCGAAATCGTAGCGCCCCGTCGCCCACGGCCAGCGGTTTGGGCTCGATCGCGGCGAGCGCCTCGGCCAGCGCCTCGGGCGCCAGCGCGGCCGGGGCGAGCACCTCCTCGTCGTCGCGCCAGGCCGCGGCGAACGCCTCGCCGCGCCGCGCGTCGATCACCGCGGCCACGCTCGGCGCCTCCGCCCCGAGGGCGAGCGCGCGCAGCGTCGAGACGCCCACGAGCGCGACGTCCCACCCCTGGGCGAGCCCGCGAGCCGTGGCGATGCCGATCCGCAGCCCGGTGAACGAGCCGGGCCCGACGCCCACGGCGACGCGGTCCACGTCGGCGGAGGTCAGGCCGGCGGCGCCGAGCACGGAGTCGACCAGCTCCAGCAGTCGGGTGGCGTGGCCGGGCCGTTCGCCCTCGCCCGGGTCGTGACGCGCCTCGAAGCACTCGCCGTCCGCGCGCAGGATGCCCGCCACCGTGGCGGGCGTCGCGGTGTCCAGGCCCAACACGTTCATCCGTCGACCCCGTGCTCGACCACGATCCGCCGGGCGTCGCCGCCGAGATGCTCGATCCGGACGCTGAGCGTCGCCGCGGGAAGCGCGCCCTGGGCGCGCTCCGGCCACTCCACGAACGCGATCGCGTCGGGCGTCAGGTAGTCGGCGAGGAGCGCCGGGTCCTCCGCCTCCAGGCCCTCCAGGCGGTAGAGGTCGACATGGGCGACCGCCACGCGGCCGGGGTAGCGGCGGCCGATCGTGAACGTCGGGCTCGTGACCGGCCCGTCGACGCCGAGAGCGCGCGCGGCGCCGCGCACGAGCGTGGTCTTCCCCGCCCCCAGCTCGCCCGACACGAGCACCACGTCGCCGGGCCGCAGGCCCGCGGCGAGGTCGGCGCCCGCCGCCTCGGTGCCGGAGGGCCCGTCGGTGTGCAGCTCAGGCAATCGGCCGGCGCACGCGGACCCGCAGGCCGGCGCCGGTCAGGATGAGCCCGGCCCCGAGCAGGGCGACGAGGCCCGGATCGGCCCCGGTGCGCGGCAGCTCGCCCGAGGACGTGCTCGGCTGGGAGGCCAGCTGCTCGCCGGCCGGCGGGCTGTTGGAGAGCGAGCCGTTGCCGCTGGTCCCCTCGGCCCCGCCCCCGCCGCCGGAGCCGGAGCCAGAGCCGGAGCCCGAGCCCGAAGTCCTCGCCCGCGAAGGGGTCCTGATACTGGTTGTCGCCCGCGCCCTGGGCGAGCGCGCCCGCGGGAAGGGAGAGCGACAGCGCGGCGGCGAGCGCGGCGATGCGTCGCGGAGGCCTCATCGCCTCAGAACACTAGACGAGTCCACGGCGATACCTTGCCCCGCAATGGAGCGGAAGTTGCACATCCTCGTCCTGACTGACCGCGACTGGCTGCACCCCCAGGGCGGCGGGACCGGCACCAACCTCTACGGCCAGGTCGCGCGCTGGGTCGCCTGGGGCCACCGGGTCACCGTGATCGCCGGCGACTACCCGGGCGCCGAGCCGGTGCAGCGCCTGGGCCCCAACCTCGTCGTGCACCACATGGGCAGCCGGCGCACCGTCTTCGCTCGCGCCGCGTGGGCCGTGCGGCGCCGCGGAGTCGGAGCCGACGCCGACATCGCGCTCGAGGTCATAAACGGGATCGCCTTCTTCACGCCGCTGTGGCTGCGGCGTCCGCGCGTCGGCCTCGTCCACCACGTCCACCGCCGCATGTACGTCGAGGAGCACGGGCGGGTGGGGAGCATCGCGGCGTTCCTGCTGGAGACCCTCCCGCTCCGCTTCCTCTACCGGGCCACGCCGTTCCTGACGATCTCCGAGGCGGCCAAGCGCGACCTGGTGGCGCTCGGCGTCCCCGCCGACCGCGTCCACGTGGCCTATCTCGGCGTCGAGCCGTCGCAATTCCGCCCGGGCGCCCTCGCGCCCGAGCCGACCCTGCTCTACCTCGGGCGCCTGAAGCGGTACAAGCGCATCGAGGTCGTCCTCGACTGCCTCGAGGCGGTTCCCGAGGCGCGGCTGGAGATCGCCGGCGACGGGGACCACCGCAGCGCCCTGGAGGCCGAGATCGAGCGCCGCGGCCTCGCCGACCGCGTCGTCATGCACGGCCACGTCGACGAGGACGACAAGACCGAGCTCTACGCGCGCGCCTGGGTGGCGCTGACGGCGTCGTCGGCCGAGGGCTGGTGCCTGACCGTGATGGAGGCGGCGGCGTGCGGGACGCCGAGCGCGGCGCTGCGCGTCGGCGGGCTGCCGGAGTCGATCGTCGAAGGCGAGACCGGCGCGCTCGCCGACTCGCCGCCGGAGCTCGCCGCCCGCGTGCGCGAGCTCCTGCGCGCGCCCGCGGAGCGCGACCGCCTCGGCGCGGCGGCCGAGGCGCGCGCCCGCACCTTCACCTGGGAGCGCACGGCCGCCGAGAACCTCGCGGTCCTGCGCGAGCAGGCCGGTGCCGAGCGCCAGTCGCTGCGCGGCGCGCTGGCGACATCGGACACCGCCAAGGCGATGGGACTCGCCGCGGCGACGATGGCCTCCAACGTCATCTCGCTCCTGTTCACGGTCGTCTTCGCCCGTGTCCTGGGCACCGACGGGTACGGCTCGCTCGCCGCCCTCGTCTCCACCTTCCTGATCCTGTCGGTCCCCGGGCTCGCCCTCCAGGTGGCATCGGCGCGAGAGACCGCGCTGGGCCGCCTCGGCGAGGGCGGTCGACTGTCCGCGACCCACACCGCGATGGATGCGCGAGCTGGCCGTGAGCCTGGTCGTGCTCGGAGCGGCGGGGATCTTGCTGCGCGACCAACTCGCCTCGCTGATCGGGGTGCCCGACGAGCCATGGGCCGCGGCGACGGTGCTGGCCACGGGCGTCGCCTGGCTCGGGCTGTCGATCGAGCGGGGGATCCTCGTGGGCCTGCGGCAGTACAAGGCCGCCGGCCTGAGCGTCATCGTGGAGGCCACCGGCCGTCTGGTTCTCGGTCTGGTGCTCGTCGCCTTCGGCCTCGGAGTCACGGGCGCCTACATCGCCTCGCCGCTGTCGATGCTCACGGTGGCCATCGTGCTCGCGGTCGTGCTGCGACGGCGCCTCGGACCTCCCGACCCCGACGCGCCCACCCAGCGCTTCGAGCGTCTGGTCGCCGGCGCCTGGGCTCCCGTCCTCGGCCTCACCCTCCTGGCGGTACTCCAGAACATCGATGTGATCATCGTCAAGCACCGCGTCGGCGGCGACGGAGCGGGCGCGTACGCCGCGGCGGCCGTCGCCGCCAAGGTCGTGATCTGGGTCGGGATCGGCCTCGCCTACTACCTCGTGCCGGAGGCCGCCAGACGGGCGCAGGCAGGACGCAATCCGCGTGCCGTGCTCGGCCGCGCCCTGGCGATCATCGCGCTCATCGCGGTGCCGATGCTGCTGGTGTACGCCGCGGTGCCCGGCCTGGTGCTCAAGCTCGCCTTCGACGTCGACTACACGGGCGCCGACAGTGCGCTGGTGGTCCTGGGCGCCGCCATGACGCTGCTCGCCGTGGCGTCGCTGGCGGTGCAATACATGCTCGCCATCGAGCAATACTCGTTCATGTGGCTGCTCGCGGTCGTCGCCGCCGTCGAGCCCCTGCTGCTGTCGAACGCGGGCACGAGCCTCCCCGGCATCGCGGCGGTGGTGCTCGCGCTCCAGTGCATCGCGGCCTCGGGAATGCTGGCCCTCTCGCTGCGCGCGCCGCGGCGGGCCGCCGCCGCCGTGCCATGAACGTGACCGCACCGCCGGGCTTCGATGACGCCCTCGCCGCGGCGGGAGGCATCACGGGCTGGCTGACCGACGAGCAGGCGCGCGTCCTGTGGGAGCGGGCGGGCGCCCTGCGCGCTCCGGCGACGGTCGTGGAGATCGGGTCCTACCACGGGCGGTCGACGATCGTGCTCGCCCGGGCGGCGGCCGAAGGCGTCGCGTTCGTGGCGATCGACCCGCACGCCGGCAACGACCGCGGGCCGCAGGAGATCCACGGGACCGACGCGGAGGGCGAGACCGACCACCGCACGTTCCTCGCCAACCTCGACCGGAGCGGCGTGACCACCGCGGTGCGCCACGTCCGCCTGCCCTCGCAGGACGCGTTGCGCGAGGTACCGGGCCGGGTCGACCTGCTCTTCGTGGACGGCGCCCACCGCTACGCGCCCGCGCGCGACGACATCGCGAATTGGGGGAGGCGCGTGGCCCCGGGCGGGACGATGCTCGTCCACGACGCCTTCTCGTCGTTCGGGGTGACGCTCGCCCTGCTGCGCCTGCTCGTCGGCTCGGGTGACTGGCGCTACCTGGGGCGGACACGCTCCCTCGCCGAGTACCGCCGCGAGCCGGTCCGTGGCGCGGCCCGCCTGCGCAACGCGGGGCGCCAGCTCGCGCAGCTCCCGTGGTTCGTGCGCAACCTCGCGGTCAAGCTCGCGCTGGTCGCGCGGCTGCGGCCGGTGGCCCGGCTGTTGCGGTCCCCCGACTGGCCATACTGACGCCGTGATCGCGCCGTGACCGAGCTGCTGGCCCCCACGCGGGAGCAGGCGCCCGACGTCGTCAAGCCCCCGCCCGGGAACCCGCGCTTTCCCCTCTTCGACTCGCTGCGCGGCCTGGCCGCCCTGGCCATCGTCCTCACCCACGTGGGCCTCGGCTCGGGCGCCAACTACAACGCGGCGTACGGCGCCCTGCTGGCCCGGCTCGACATCGGGGTGACGCTGTTCTTCGTCCTCTCCGGGTTCCTCCTCTACCGGCCCTTCGTGGCCGCGCGGCTCGAGGACCGTCCGGCGCTGCGCCTGCGCGACTACGCCCGGCGGCGCGTCCTGCGCATCGTGCCCGCCTACTGGCTCGCCCTGACCGTGCTGGCGATCTGGCCCGGACTGACCTTCACGGGCCCGCGCTGGGTCTACTACGGCTTCCTCCAGAACTACGACTTCCTGTGGGTCCTCGGCGGCCTCGGGCAGGCCTGGTCGCTGGCCGTGGAGGCCTCGTTCTACGTGCTGCTGCCCTTCTACGCCCTGGCCCTGGGGGCCCTGACCCGGCGCTTCGCCCCGCGCCGGACGCTCGCCGTCGAGGTGACGGTGCTCGGCGCGCTGTCGGTCGGCTCCCTGGTGCTGCGCTGGTACATCCACCACACCTCGCACAGCCAGGTCCTGCTGTTCACGATCCTGTGCACGTTCTTCTGGTTCGCCCTCGGTATGGGGCTCGCCGTCGCGAGCGCCGCCTGGCACGACCGCGAGAGCCGGCCCGGCGTGATCGGCCTCGTGGAGCGCGCGCCCTCACTGTGGTGGGCCGCCGCCCTGGGTCTGTTCGCCGTGATGAGCTGGGGCTACGGGCTGCCGCGCGGCCTGTCCGGCACGACCTCGGGGGTCCAGTACCTCGGCGAGCACCTGACCTACGGCGCCGTCGTCGTTCCTGCTCGTGCTCCCGGCGGTGTGGGGCGATCGGCTCGGCGGGCTGCCGCGGCGCTTTCTCCGCCTGCGCGCGATGGCCTGGCTGGGCCTCGTCTCCTACGGCCTGTTCCTGTGGCACGGACGCTGGACGCAGTACTTCATCGAGAAGGGCGCGGGCGGCTGGCTTCCGCAGATCGGCTCGGGGTTCGTCGTCATGCTCGCCTGCGTCCTCGCCTGCTCGCTGGCCACGGCCGGCGCCAGCTACTACCTCGTGGAGCGCCCGATCCTGCGCTACAAGGACGGCTTCAGGCGACGCCGGCCGGCGTCCGGTCCCGAGCCGACACCGGCTCCGGCGGAGCATCAGCCCGCGGGCCGCGCGGCCTGACGCCTCGCAGGGTGCGCCAGAGCGACAGCCCGAGCAGGACCACGGCGGCCACCGCCACCCAGTGGGCGCCGATCAGCGCGACCGGGTAGTTCGAGTTGTAGCCCCCCTTGTCCTCGGGCGTGAAGAGCAGGTAGATCGCCGGCTCGACCGCGAGCAGGCCGGCGGCGACGAGGGCGAGCGTGCGCGCACCGATTCCGCGCCACAGCACGAACGTGACGACGGGGAACAGGGCCACGCCGGCCCGGATGGCGAAGAGGAAGCCGAGCGCGACGGCGATCGCGGCGCCGATGGCGGCCGCGCGCGGGAGGGCCAGCCGCTCCGGCGGCGCGTCCGAGGGCGCGACCGGCGCCGCCGCCCGCAGCGTCTCGGGACCCGGCCGTCGCGCGACCAGGAACCCGAGCAGGAGCAGGCACGCCAGCGCGGAGAGCGCATAGGCCCAGTTGACGGGGCGCTGGGGCGCGAAGGCGAAGCGGACGTCGCGGCAGCTCGCGGGAGCGCGCCAGCCGTTCGCGTAGCCGTCCACGACCTCCGGCTCGCCGAGCGAGCGCCCGTCGCACCAGGCGCGCCAGCCGCGGTTGAAGCTCTCGCCGAGCACGATCAGCGCCGGCTCGCGCAGCGCGACCCGCACGTCGTCGTGGCGCCCGGGGCTCGTTCGTCCGAGATCGACCACCGAGCCGGGCAGCGCCGCGGCGCGGGCGAGGGGCGCCGGGGCCGCGCGAGCGCAGCCGCAGCCGCGCCACGCGAAACACGCCCGCGGGCGCGCTGAGGCGTACGCGGGCCGCCGGCAGGGCCACGGGCGCGCCCGCACGACCGCGGCCCGCAGAGGCGCGCCGGCGTCGAGCGCGCCGACCGTGCCCGTCACCCGCATCCTCGCCACGCCGCCGGGCGACAGCCGTGGCCGCCACGTCCCCGCAGCGCGTGGCCAGCGGCCCGGTCCTCGGGATGCGCGCCACCGCGAGTCCGGGGACTCGCAGCTGCCCGATCCCCACGGCCCGGCGCGTGCGCTCCTGCGGCGTGGCCCCGCGAGGGAACGCCGCCGCCAGGACCTCGAGACGGAAGGTGCGCGAGCGCAGCGGGCGCTGGAGGGTCACGACGCCCCCGGCCCCGACGCGCAGCGGCCCGCTGTCGCCGCCCGGGGTGACGAGGCGCACCCGCGTCGGAAAGCGCACGACCTCGGGCGCGGGCGCCAGGCGCAGGCGGCGGACGCGCAGCGGCCGCGGCGTCTCCCAGGCGATCCACGCCGGGGCGCGCTCCACCCACTGGCCGATCCAGGCCGTGCGCCCGTCGCCGTCGAACGCGCTCGAGGCCCGCCAGCGCGGCTGCCCCTGGAAGCGGCTCGACGAATACAAGCGCGCCGTGCCCCCGGCCCCGGCGAGCGCGTCGAGCGCGTCGTCGTGGGCGTCGGGCGATGGCGACGACCCAGGCGTCGGCCTCGAACGCGCGGGCCGCGGGCGGGCGAAGCTCGCGCTCGAGGCCGGTCTCCCCGTCGCCGCGGTCGATGGTGAGCAGGGCCTGCGGCGGGCCCGTGAACCGGCCCCGCCGGTAGGGGGCGTCGCCCGTGGTGCGCTCGAACAGGTAGGTGAGCGCGCTGTGGCGCACGTCGCGGCCCGCGAGCGCGCGCTCGGCGAGCACCGGCGGGCGCAGCGTCTCGCTGACCCGCAGGCCCGGGACCCGCACCTCGGCCAGGCCGCCCGCGCCCGCCTCGAAGACCCCGGGAGGGAAGTCGACCTTGGCGATGCGCAGCCGCAGCGAGCGCGCGCCGCGCAGGTCCAGCCGAAGCCGGTTCCAGCCGGAGTGGACCGGGAACGTCCGCCCGTCGACCGCGATCGCGCGCACCACCCCGTAGCGGTCGCTCTCGGGCAGCACGTCGACGTACGGCACGTCGCGGGGGCGATCGAACGCGACGTCGAGGTGGTGACGGTCGCGCGCGAGGCGAGCGGTCCGCCAGCCACGCGGTCCGCGGGTCGCCGTCGAACGCGGCATACGGCCGGTGCTCGGGGAACTGCTCGCCGCCGGGAGAGAACGGCGCGTGGATCGAGCGCACGCCGCGGTAGACCGCCACCGTCTGGCCGGCGGTCCCGCGGCCGCCGAACGGGTTGAGCATCGCGGCGTCCTCGGAGGGCTTCTCGCCGGCGGCCAGCGTCCAGCCAACGTTCTGCTCCAGGCGGGAGGAGACGAAGACCCGGCGGCGATTGGAGTCGCTGACGACGACCTCCGAGCCCTCCCGAGCGTCGCGACGCAGCCGCTCCGCGCTCCGGTCGCCGGCGTAGACGATCGCGCCGCGCGCGGGGAGCGCCCCGAACGCCGCCAGCCCGACGAGCGCGTCCGCCGACCCGTCGACGACCGTCGGAGCGCCGGCGCGCTCGACCCGCACGATGCGCCTCGGGGACGCCACGTCGTAGCGGCGCACCTCGGGCAGGGCCACCGCCGGCCCGATGTCTCCGACGGGCTGGAGCAGCCTCCGGGTCGGGCCGTACCTGCGGTCGGGCCGGCCCAGCCCCTGCTCGGCGAGCACGCGCGCCGACCGCGCGGGCGGCGGCTGCCCGCTGCGCCGGATGTCCCCGTCCGCGTTGGCGACGACCGCTCCCGCTCCGAGCAGCCGCAGGAGCGGCGGGAGCTCGCCCGGCACCAGCCGGTCCTGCCCGGTCGGCCCCGTCGACGGCCCAGAAGGCGTCGATGGCGTGGAGGTCGGCGAAGGGCACGATGTTGCGCACCGCCACCGGCCGGTCGGTGAGCGGCGGGAGGATCGAGTCGATCGTGCCGCCCCAGCGGTAGAAGGCGAACAGCTCTCCGGGAAGCACCATGGCGCGCGTCTCGCGCGGCAGGGTGCGATCGAGGTCGTGCCCGGTGTCGCGCCAGGCCGAGGGCACGCGCTTCCACAGCAGCTGCTCGTCCAGCGCGTCGCCGCGCACCAGCGGCCAGGCCGCCGCCACGAGCAGGGCCAGGCCGGCGCCGGCGAGCGCGACCCCGGCCACCCCGCGCCGGGCCGGCCGCCGCGCCGTCACCCACCGCCACAGAGCCGCCGCGCCGAGACCGCCCAGCCCGGCGAGGCCGAGAGCCACGAGCGGCCCGGCCTTGTAGGTCGTGCGCAGGAAGTGCGTGGCCTCGACGTGGTTGTAGGTGAGGTTCAGCGCGCTGCGCAGCGGGGTCCCCTCGGGAAAGCCGACGGTCATCACGAGCGCCCCGGCGAGCACGAGAGCGAGGAAGAACGGGCCGTAGCGCTCCCGGCGCGTGCGGGCGAAGCCGCCGAGCGCGAGGGCGGGCACGAGCAGCGTGGCGGCCACCACCAGCGGGGAGAACAGCAGCGTGCCCGCGTCGGAGAAGTACGAGCGCGCGGCGCCGTGGAAACCCACCCCGATGTAGCTCACCCAGTAGCCCATCAGGCGCAGCGTCTCGCTCATGCTCGTGGTGTCCCAGATCGTCCCCTGCTGCTCGGTGAACTCGAGGAAGTCGATCCCGTAGCGCGCCTGCACGAGGATCGGCGCGATCCACCACAGCGACGCGGCGAGTGTCAGCCCGGCCGCGCGCAGCGCGAACGAGCGCACGGCGCGCCAGGGCACGCCGGCAAACGCGGCCTCGTACGCCGACGAGCAGCGCCGGGCCGAGCAGCACCCACGCCGTGACCGCCGGCGTTCACCCCACCTCCGGTCGCCGTCACGGCGAGCGCGAACAGCGCCGGCCACCACCACCCGGCGGGCCGGCGAACGCCCCGGTGCGCCGCCAGCAGGAGCCAGGGCAGCGCGGCGTAGGCGAGCAGGGTCACGCTCGTGCGCGCGCTGAACACGACGACGTAGGGGTTGAGGACCATCATCGCCCCGGCCACGATGTGGGCGACGCCCCGCGGGCGCCCCACCAGGTCGTCGAGCAGCCGTACCGTGCCCCACGCCGCGAGCGCGAGGAGGGCGCCGAGCCACAGGCGATGGACGACCCACGGCGCCAGCCCCAGGGCGTGGCCGACCGCGTAGAACGGACCCATCGGGAACAGGTAGCCGCCGTACTGGCCGCCCTGCACGTGGCCGAGCGAGCCCGAAGGCGTCCACACCGACGCCACGTCGGAGAGAAAGCGGCCGGGCGCGACGTGCAGGTCGATCTTCGTGTCCGAGCTGGCCCAGCCCGGGCGTTGCGCGAACGCCAGGGCGAAGCTGACGGCCGCCAGGCCGAGGGTGACCGCGCTGTCGAGCCGCCGGCGCACCCCTCAACCCGCCCGCGCGCGCTCGACGAGCGCGACCAGCGCCACGGCGGCGAGTACGACGATGGAGATCTCGGCGGCCATCCGGAAGCGGGTGATCCCGTAGCCCAGGAAGCTCATGATGGTGACCATCACCGCCGGCGCAAGGAGTACCAGCAGCGTCTCGCGGCGGCGGCGAAGCAGCACGGCGCCCCATATGGCGAGCGCGAGCAGGGGGTAGTAGACGATCACTCCGATCCGCTCGACGCGGGTATCGCGGGCCTCCTGCCCCGACAGCTCGATCTGCTGGCGCGGGCGGAAGAAGTCCCACGTTCGCAGCACGCGTACCACGCCGACCTCGAGAAAGCGCCCGGTCCGGCCCTGGATGTAGTCGATCCCCCGCCGCCGCAGCCGAGCCGCGATCCGCGCCTCGCTCTCGTGGGGCGGGTAGCTCAGGCAGGCCACCGACCACCCGCCGAGCAGGCGGCCGCCGTACGTGTCGCGGCAGTTGGCCCCGGCCAGCAGGCTGCCGGTGTTGTTGGAGAGCAGCACGGGCCGGTCGAAGGCGACGAGGTTGCGCACCGACCACGGAACGAGGACGAGCACGAACGCCGCCAGCCCGGCGGCGACCGGACGCGGACCCGCGCGCCAGGTCGCGGGAACGACCAGCAGCGGGACCAGCAGCAGGGCCTCGCCCCGGGTGAGCGCGGCCAGTCCGGCGACGGCGCCCAGCAGCGCCGCGCGCCCGGCGCTCGGCCGGTCGAGCGCGCGGTAGGCGCAGATCAGCGTCAACGCGATCATCAGGCCGTACAGCGACTCGCTCATGAGCGACCCGTCGACCACCCACAGCAGTGGGTAGACCGCCGCGATACCCGCCGCCAGCAGCCCGACACGCTCGCCCCCCACGCGGCGCCCGAGATAGCCGACGGCGGCGACGGTCCCGGTGCCGAGCAGGCAGGACACCACGCGATGGGCGTCGTAGCTCGTCGCGCCGAGCGCGGACGGAACGGCCAGCACGAGCGTGTAGAGCGGCGGGTGCTCGGCCGTCGGCCGCGTCAGGCCCTCAGTGGACAGGCTGAACGGGTGGATGAAGCCGCGCCCGTCCCCCACCAGGTTGGCCAGCTGGTGGAAGAAGTTCGCGTCCGAGAGGAACGCCGGGTCGGGGGCGAGGGCGAGGGCGTAGGCGAGCCGGATCGCCAGGCCGACCGCGACGATGACGCTCAGCCGCGCGCCGAAGCCCCGAGGACGTGCATCCATGAGGCGGGAAGACTAAGCGCCTCAGAGGCCTACCGGGACAGGCCCTAAGCTCCCCGTTCCGTGGCCGCCCACCGCGACAGCGCGCCCTGGTCCCGCGGCCGCGCACGAGACGCGCTGCTCGGCGTGGCCGCCGGCATGGTCCTCGTGGGACCGTTCGTCCTGGCCTTCTTCAGCGGCGGGTTCTTCGACCAGCCGCGCATCGTCGCCGCCATCGTCGTGTGGGCGCTCGTCGCCGTCGTGGCCGTGGCATCGCCCCGGCCGCTCCCCCGCGACCGCGCCGCCCGCACCGCGCTGCTCGGGCTCGCGCTGCTGATGGCCTGGACCGCGATATCCCTCGCCTGGGCTCCGATCGTCGACGCCGGGATCGACGACCTCCAGCGCCTGGTCCTCTACGCCGGCGCGCTCACCGTGGCCACCGCCCTGCTGCGCGGCCCGGCCCTGCGGGCGCTGGAGCCCACGACGCTGCTCGGGACGGTCGTGCTCCTGGTCTACGGCATGTCGGACCGGCTGCTGCCGCACACGGTCACGATCAAGCACTACTTCAGCGCCGGGTCGCGGCTGGAGCAGCCGCTGACCTACTGGAACGCGATGGGCCTGGTGGGCGCCATCGGCCTGGTCCTCGCCGCCCGCCTCGCCGCCGACCGCTCGCGCCCCGACGCCGTGCGCGTTCTCGCCGCGGCCGCGGCCGCGCCCGTGGGCGTGGGCCTCTACCTCACGTTCTCCCGCGGCGCCCTCGCCGCGCTCGGCGCGGGGCTGGTGGTCCTGCTGGCGGTGGCGCCGACGTGGGCGCAGCTGCGCTCGATCGCCCTCGTGCTGGCGGTCGCCGTCGTCCCGGCCGTCGTCGCCGGCTTCATGCCCGGGGTGGTGAACTTCGACGCCACCGAGTCGGCGCGCGACGTGCAGGGGTTCATCCTCATCGCCGTGCTGGTCCTCGCGATGCTCGCCGGCGGCGGCGTCGCGGCCTGGGCGTGCCGGGCCGAGCGCGCGGGCACCGCCCGCGTGACCCGGCTGCCGCTCCCCCGCCGGACCGGGCTCATCGCCGCGGCGCTCGTCGTGCTCGCCGCCGGCGTCTTCGTCGCCTCGGCCGCCAAGGAGCGCCGCGAGTCCACCGCCCCGACGCGCGCCACGGCGCAGCGTTTCGGGTCGCTCCAGAGCAACCGCTACCAGTACTGGCGGGTCGCCCTGCACACGTTCGCCGACCATCCGCTTGCGGGCACCGGCACCGCGGGGTTCCGCGTCGAGTGGCTGCGACGGCGCACGATCGGCGAGCAGGCCAAGGACGCCCACTCGCTCTACCTCGAGACGGCGGCCGAGCTCGGGCTCGTGGGCCTCGCCCTGCTGGGCATGGTCCTGGGCGGGGTGGCGGTGGCCGCGCGCCGGGCACTGCGACTCGCCCCGGAGGCCGCCGCGGGGCCGGTGGCCGTGGTCGTGCTCTGGGCCTTCCACGCGGGCATCGACTGGGACTGGGAGATGCCGACCGTGACCCTCCTCGGCCTCGCCTTCGCGGGCGCGCTGCTGGCGCTGGCGGACGGCGGCCCGCTCTTGAGGCCTAGGCCCGTGCTCGGGCTCGAACAGCGGGCATCGAGGGGGCGCCCAGGGGGGTTGGGCAGATCGCGGACGTATGGCGGCCGAAATCGGCCCAACCCCCGGGGGCCCACACCGCCGGGGGGCCCCTCGATGCCCGCGTTCGGACCCTCAACGCCGCCGCTCAGACCGAACGCCTAGCCCGGCGCCCCGATCGGGCTCAGCTCGCGCACCCGCGCCCGCGCGCGTGCCGCCAGGCGCCGGTCGACCCGGCCCGCGGCCCGTTCCAGCGCGAGCCAGTAGTTCGCGTTGTCGGGCTCCTCGCGGACGAGCGACTCGAGGATGCGGACCGCCTGGGCCGGCCGGCCCGTGCGGAGGAGCAGCCGGGCCCGGAAGGCGGCGGGGTCGTGGTGGGGAGTGAGACGGTCGGCCTCGCGCAGGTCGTGGTCGGCCCGGGCCACCCGCGCCGGCGTGAGGCCGGTCGCCGGGCCGGTGGCCACGGCGCTCCCGGCCGCCTCGAGCCGCGCCTCGCGCAGGCCGATCGCCAGCCAGGCGATCGCCGCCACCGCCGCTGCGAGCAGCCCGCCGCGCACGACCGCGGTCACGACTTGCGCTCGTAGAGGCGGACGATGAAGCCGTCGCGCGGACGGTGGTACGTCCGGACCAGACGGAAGCGGCCGCTGTCCAGCAGCGGCTGCCCGGCCGGGTCGGGGAAGGGCAGGGTGTCCTGAACGATCAGCTTCGCCCGCTTCGCGCGCGGATCCTCGCCGTAGACGAAGGTGACCTTCGGGTCGTCGAGCAGGAACTCGAGCACGAAGGTCACCGCGGCCGACTTCAGCACGATCGCCGGCCGGCCGGCCGTCCGCTGGCGGATGTCGTCGGCCACGTCCGGCCAGATCGCCCCGCCTGACGGGCCCTGCACGTACTGGTAGGTGTCGGCGCCCGGGTACTTCGCACCCGCGGGGTCGGCGAGGATGCGCCCGTCGAGCACCAGAGCGGGCGTGAAGGCGAGCGCCACCCCGGCGGCGATCGCGGCCAGTCCCATCCGCCGTCGCCCCCAGCGGGCCGTCGCGAACGCCAGCCCGCGGGCCAGCCCGATTGCCGCGAGGACCACCAGCGCCGGAGTGAGGAACATGATGTGGCGCGCGTAGGGGCTGTAGGGCAGCAGCAGGGCGGCCGTGAGCGGAACGATGATCCAGATGGTCAGGAGCAGCGCGAGGCGCAGGCGTTCCCGCAGGAGGAGGACCCATCCCCCGGCCGCCGCAAGCAGGAACGGGATCGTGAAGTACCAGAGCAGGTCGGCCCGGTACTCCGGCACGCTGTGCTTGAGCGCCGTGATCGGGTCGTCGAAGGCCGAGCTCAGCGGGCGCACCGGGTACTGGATGGGGATACGGCGCTGGGCCTCCGCCTCGCCCCACAGGGACGACGAGCGCATCCACAGGTAGGCGAGGCCCGCCAGGCCCACGGCGAGCGCGGCGCAGCCCGCCCAGCGTGCCAGACGCTCGCGCACGCCCGGCGACGCCCAGTCGAACACGAGCAGGCTCAGCGGCAGCAGCGCGACGGCGCTCTTGCCGCTCTCCTTCGTCAGGACGGCGGCGGCGAGCACCAGCCCGAGTCCCAGCGCGGTCTTCAGCCTCGGGCGCTCCGCCAGTCGCACCTGGAGATAGAGGGCGGCCGCGACCTCGGCCGCGATGAGCGCGTCCATCAGCCCGAGCGTGTCGAGGACGAGCCAGAAGGGCAGCACGGCGCCGATGGCCATCGCCGCGAGCCCGGCCGCCCGGCCGCCGACGTGGCGCGCGAAGAGCCCGACGACGACGACCGTGGCCAGCCCGGCGAGCAGGGAGACGACGCGCAGCGCGGCCATCGGCTCGAACCCCACCTTCGTGAACAGGGCGGCGATCCAGATGACCAGCGGCTCCTTGGCGATGGTCAGGGAGACCCAGAGGTTGCTCAGGCTGTCGGAGACCTGGACGACGAAGGTCCCGTGCCAGCCCTCGTCCCCGATGTAGGGCATGCGAGCCACCATCGAAGCCCGCGTGGCCACGTAGAAGCCGAGGATCCCCGCCACGGCGATGTGCGCGGCCCGCGGGCGGGCGAGCGCCGCGCGCAGGCGTCCCAGCGTCCCGTCCGCGGGACGGAGTTGAGCGCGTGCAACCGCCATCTCCTCCATCATCCCGCACCGCATGCGGATCGGCTTCCACAATCCGTTCGAGGGCGCCGTGGGCGGTGGCGACCGCTACCTGTTCACGATGCTCGACGAGGCGGCGCGCCTGGACGGCGCCGAGCTCGTCGTTCTGTCGCCGCGACCGCCCGACCCGGAGGCCTGGGAGCGGGTGGGAGTGTCGGTGGACCCGGACGCCTACGCGTGGGAGGAGACCCGCCCGCCCGAGCTGACCGAGCGCTCGCGCGAGCTCGACCTGCTGGTCACCCTCGACGCCGACGTGCCGACCGCGAGCGCCGCCCGCCACTCGATCTGCGTGATCCAGTTTCCCTTTCGCGCCCGCGATCGGGCGGATGAGCGCATGCTCGCCGCCGCCCTGCGGACCGCGGGCCGGCAGCGCGCGCCCGCGGCGCTCGCCTCCTACGACGGATTTCTCTGCTATTCGGAGTTCTCCCGCCGCTGGATCGCGCGGCGGCTGGGCGTCGAAGCCGACATCCTCCCCCCGCCCGTGGATCCGCCCGAGCGGCCCCCTCGGGAGCAGCGCGAGCGGCGCATCCTCGGCGTCGGACGGTTCTTCCGGGGAGCGCACGAGAAGCGCCACGACGTCCTCATCGAGGCCTTCCGCGCCCTCGACGCCGACGGATGGGAGCTGCACCTGGCCGGGACCGCCGACGCGAGCGCGGCGCCGTGGATCGAGCGGCTGCGCGAGATGGCCGCCGGCCTGGCCGTCGAGTTCCACGTCGACGCCCCGCGTGCGGAGCTGCTCGACCTCTACGCGACGAGCGCCCTGTTCTGGCACGCCGCCGGGTTCGAGGTGCGCGAGGACCGGCACCCCGAGCGCCTCGAGCACTTCGGGATCGTCACCGTCGAGGCGATGATGCACGGCGCCGTGCCCCTGGTCGTGCCCGCCGGCGGCCCGGCCGAGATCGTGGACGACGGACAAACGGGCCGCCACTGGCGCACCGTCGACGAGCTGGTCGCCGTCACCCGCGAGCTGATCGCCGACCCGGCCGGGACCGCCGCGCTGCGGGATGCGGCCGCGGCGGAGGCGCGGCGCTACGACACCGCGCGCTTCCGCGAGACGGTCCGCGAGCGCGTGCTCTCCCTGGCGGGCTCCCCGTGAGCGGGCCGTACGCCGGTCTCGTGGCCGCCCATGGGCTGTCCCCCGCCCACCGGCTCGTGCTCGGCGCCGTGCCCGACGGCGCGCGCGTGCTCGACGTCGGGTGCTCCACCGGCTATCTGGCCGCCGAGCTCACGGCCCGCGGCTGCCATGTCGTCGGCGTCGAGCGTGATCCGGAGGCGGCGGCTCAGGCGCGGGAGCGCTGCGAGCTGGTGGTCGTCGGCGACATCGAGGACCCCACCGTGCGCGACGAGCTGCCGCGCGACATGGACTTCGTGCTCCTGGCCGACGTGCTCGAGCACCTGCGCGACCCGTGGGCGGTGCTCGCCGGGCTGCGCGAGACGCTCGCCCCGGGCGGCCGGGCCGTCGTGTCGGTGCCGAACATCGGCCACTGGACGGCCCGCCGCGCGCTCGCGCGCGGGCGCTTCCCCTACGCGGATCACGGCCTGTTCGACCGCACGCACCTGCGCTTCTTCACGCGCGCGAGCGCGCGCGAGCTCGCGCAGCGCGCCGGCTTCGCCGTGGAGCGCGAGGAGCCGGCGACGGCCTCGCTGCCGCTCGAGGCCTACCTGCGCCGGCGCTTGGGCGGCACCGAGCACGACCCGCCGCCCGCCCTCGCGGCCGCGCGACGCCGGCTGACCGCACTGCGGCCCGAGCTGTTCGCCTTCCAGTTCGTCCTCACGCTGCGGCCACGATGACGTCCTGGAAGCCGGCCCCTCCGGGGCGCCCCGACCAGGTCCCGCGCCGCACGGGATCGAGCAGCTCGAAGCCGTGGTCGGCGAGCCGGCCGCGCACCCAGGCCTCGTCGTAGCCCACGGCGGCCTCCGGCTCGGCGGGATCGGCGACGACCGTCGGCCAGTGCTCCTGGCGGAAGGCGATGGCGGCCTCGCCCTCGCGCTGGAGGCGCCGCGCCTCGTCGTCGAGGAGGAACAGGGTGGCGAGCAGCCGGCCGCCGGGCCGCAGGACCCGCGCCGCCTCGGCGAGGTAGCGATCGGTTCCGTCGGCCAGGAGATGGGTGAACACCGACGCCGCGAGCGCGACGTCGAAGCTCGCGTCGTCGTAGGGGAAGCGGACATCGCGGGCCGCGAGCGCCCCGCCGGGGTTGTAGGTCGCGTTGCGCACGTCCACGTGGGTGAAGTGGAAGGCCGGATGACCGCGCGCGTAGCGGCGGGCGCACCAGGCGATCGCCTGCGCCGACGCGTCGAAGCCCTCGTAGGCGCCCTCCGGGCCGAGCGGCCCGATCAGCGCCCGCGCCACCCGGCCGAACCCGCAACCGACGTCGAGCACGCGGTCGCCGGGCCGCAGCCCGGCCGCCTCGACGAGCAGCCCGGCCACCGCCTCGCCGGTCGCCGCGAAGTCGCTGTCGCCCACGAGCCCCCGCAGCCGCCGCGGCGGCACGAGCCGGTCGCGCCGCCCGAGCACGAGGTCGAGCGCGTCGAGCGCGCGCAGGCGCAGCGCCTCGGCCGCCCTCACCGCCCCCTCCTGATCGGCAGCGCGGGCACCACCTCGTCGAGCGGGATGACGGACCACGCCCGCAGGCGCCGGCGCTCGCGGACCATGGCGGGGAGCAGCGGCAGCGCTCTCGCGGCGCCCGACAGGTGCGCGCGCAGCCGCCGCTCTCGCAGCGCGTGCCACGCCCACCCCGCCTGGCGATAGAGCACCTGGGGCGCCCAGCGCAGCGGGAACGCCTTGGCGGCGAGCAGCAGCGTGTTGCGCTCGACCCAGGTCCACGCCGTGGGCCCGTCCGCCGGGGCCGACCCCTCCCCGGCGTGGCGGGCGACCGCGGGCTCATAGCGGCAGCGCCAGCCGGCCAGGCGCAACCGCAGCCCCAGGTCGACGTCCTCGAGATAGAGGAAGAAGCGCTCGTCGAAGCCCCCGACGTCGAGCACCGCACCGCGGCGGTACAGCGCCGCGCCCGCGGAGGCCGCGAACACCTCGCCCGGCTCGTCGAAGCTCCCGTCGTCGCGCTCGAAGCGCCCGCGCTGCTCGCACACCCCGTCGCGCCGCAGCACGTCGCCGGCGTCGTAGAGCACGGACGGGTCTTCGAGGTCGACCATCTTGCAGGCCACCGCGCCGACGTCCGGGGCCGAGCCCAGCGCCGCCTGCATGCGCTCGAGCCAGTCGGCGGCGAGCACGACGTCGGTGTTGACCAGCGCGACGCTCTCCGTCTCCACGGTCCCGATGCCGCGGTTGGCGGCGGCGGCGAAGCCGAGGTTGCGGCCGAGCTCGACGACGCGTACGCCCGGGCGCCCCGACGCCAGCGCGGCGGAGCCATCGGAGGATCCGTTGTCCACGACGACGACCTCGGTCGGCGCGAGCGTCTGCGCCGCGAGCGAGTCCAGGCAGCCGGGGAGCCAGCGCCTCCCGTTGAAGTTCGGGACGACGACCGACGCGGTCACGCCCGAAGGCGGGCGGGCAGCCGGCGCACGCGGCGCGGCGGGCGCTCGACGCGCGGCTCGGCCAGCGCGTCCGACACGACGCGCTGCAGACCCTCGCGGAACCGGGCGATGCCGAAGCGCCGGGCCTGCTCGACGCAGTGCGCCGGATCGAACTCCAGCGGGTCGAACGCCGCCACCGTCTCCGCCAGCGCGGCCGGATCGGAGCGCTCGTAGAACACGCCGGTCTCGCCCTCGACCACGGTCTCGCACGCCCCTCCCTCTTCCAGCGCGATCACCGGCCGCCCCGCCGCCTGGGCCTCGACGGCGGCGATCCCGAACTCCTCGGCCGCCGTGACGACCAGCGCCTTCGCGCCCTGCATCAACTCGGCGACGCGCGCGTCCGGGGCCCGGCCCTCGAAGCGGATCGTCGGCCCCGCGAGCCGGTGCAGGCGCCGCGTCTCGGGACCGTCTCCCACGACGACCAGCGGCAGCCGCAGGCGGTTGAAGGCCTCGATCGCCACCTCGATGCGCTTGTGGAACATGAGCTCGGAGACCACCAGGTAGTAGTCGCCGACCGGGCCGGGAGCGAAGCGGGAGGTCTCCACCGCCGGGTGGAGCACCGTCGCCTCACGCCCGTAGTAGCGCTTGATGCGCCGGCGCGTCAGTTCGGAGACGGCGACGTAGGTGTCGACCCGCTGGGCGGCGATCCAGTCCCACTGGCGCCAGCGGTTGAACACCCACCGCAGGCCCGCGCGCAGAAGCGGGCTGCGCGACGAGAGCGTCGTCTCGCGCTCGCTCCAGGCGTAGCGGAACGGGTTGTAGCAGTAGCAGACGTGGGCGGCGCGCTCGTCGACGATCACCCCGTGCGCCCACGCGCTCGACGACGAGACCACGAGGTCGTAGCCGCTGAGGTCGAACGACTCGATCGCGTACGGATAGAGCGGCAGGAGCGGGCGGAATGTGGAGGCGGTCGGCCGCAGGCGCTGGAGGAACGACGTGTTGACGTCGCGGTTCGCGAAGCGGCCATCGGTCCCGCGCTCGTCGTAGACGGCGGTGAAGACGTCGGCGTCGGGCCAGGTGTCGCAGATGGCCGCGAACACGCGCTCGGCGCCCCGCAGATCGAGCAGGAAGTCGTGAACCAGGGCGACGCGAGCGCCTCTCGAGATTGAACCGTTCCCCTCCTCCATGTACGGCGCCGAGTCTATTGCCTGCACGGGCGGTACATTGCCCGCTCGATGATCGTCGGCATCGACGGCCGCAGCCTCGCCGGCGTGCAGGCGAGGCGGGGCGTCGCGCACTACACGGCCTCGCTCGCCGGCGCGCTGGCGTCCGGGTTCCCGGAGGACTCTTGGCGCCTGCTCGTCCTCGGCGACCGGCTCGACGCGCCGCCGCCGGGAGTCGAGGCCGTCGCGCGCCGCGTCCCGCGACGGCTGGCCTTCGGCGCCGCGGCGCTCACCGGGCGCCCGCGCCTCGACCGCCTGGTCGGCGGCGGGCTCGACGTGGCCTGGATCCCCGCCCCCGCGCCGCTGGCGCTGTCGCGCGACGTGCCCCTCGTGCTCACGCTGCACGACCTGTCCTTCGCCGAGCGCCCCGAGGACTACACGGCCTACGAGCGCGCCTGGCATCGCGTCGGCCGGCTGGGCGAGCTCGCCCGCCGGGCCGATCGGGTGATGGCGGTCTCGCAGACCACCCGCGAGGCCGCGATCGCGATGTGGGACCTCGATCCGGCGCGCGTGGCCGTCGTGACCTCCGGAGTCACCCGTCCCGCGGCGCCGCCCGACGCGGAGGCGGCCCGGCGGCGCCTGGGCCTGCCGGCGCGCTACTTCCTGTTCGTGGGCGCGCTGGAGCCGCGCAAGGGTGCCGGCGTCCTCTCGCGCGCGTACGTGCGGGCGAGGCGGGCGCGTCTCAATGCGGACCTCGTCCTCGTCGGCTCCGGCCGCTCGGGCGTCGTCTTCGACACCCTGCCGGGCATCCACCGGATCCGCGCGGCGGACCGCCCGGAGCTCGAGGCGCTGTACGCCGGAGCGCTCGCCCTGGTCATGCCCTCGCTGGCGGAGGGCTACGGGTTCCCGCCGCTCGAGGCTGCCGCGTGCGGCACTCCGTCGATCGTCTCGGACCTCCCGGCGTTCCGCGAGACGCTGGGCGACGCGGTCCTTCGCGTGCCTCCCGGAGACGAGGCGGCGCTGGCCGAGGCGCTCGTCCGGATGGCCGGCGACGACGCGCTGCGCGAGCGACTCGCCGGGGCGGCCGCGGGCGCGATCGAGGGCCGCACGTGGGAGGCGGCGGCCCGCGCCGCGCACGCCGTACTCGCCGAGGCGGCGGCGCGATGACGTTCACGGCGGTCGTCGTGCTCCACGACTCCGCGCCCGACCTCGCCCGGCTGCTCGACTCGCTCGAGGCCAACCTGCCCGAGCGGCCGCAGCTCGTCGTCGTCGACTCCGGGTCGCGCGACGCGGGGGCCGACCTGGCCCGCGAGCGCGGGGCCGAGGTCGTCGAGCTCGCCGGCAACCGCGGATTCGGGGCGGCGAGCAACGCGGGGGTCGCCCGGGCCTCGACCGACGTGGTGGCCCTGCTCAATCCGGACGTCGAGCTGCTCGATGCCGGCCTCCTCGATCTCGTCGCCCTCGCCCGAGAGCGCGACGCCCTCCTGGCCCCCCGCCTGCTCAACGCCGACGGCTCGACGCAGCGCAGCGCGCACCCGCTCCCCGGGCGGGCGAGGGCGCTGCTGCCGGCACTCGTGCACCCGCCGCTGCTGCCGCGCCCGGCTGCGCGTTCCGGCTGAACCGTGGCGCGCGGAGGCGCCCCGCACGGTCGGGTGGGCGATCGCCGCGGCGCTCGTCGCCCGGACGGCCACGCTGCGCGCGCTCGGACCGTTCGACGCGGACCCGTTCCTGTTCTACGAGGACCTCGACCTCTGCCTGCGCGCCCGGGCCGCCGGGGTGCCCACCGAGCTCCATCCCGAGGTGGCGCTGCGCCACGCCGGCGCCCATGCCACCGGCCCGGCCTTCGGCGGCGAGCCGCACGACCTGCAGGCGCGTCGCCGCCGCGAGGTGGTCGCCGCGCGGCTCGGCCGCCGCGCGCTCGCGCTCGACGACGCCGCCCAGGGGCTCACCTTCGCCACCCGGATCGCCGCGCGGACGGTGGTGCGCCGCGACACCGGGCGCGAGCGCGCCCAGCTGCGGGCCCTGTTGCGCGCCCGGCGCGCCGAGGAATAGGGTCACACCAGGCACAAGCGACCGAGAGGAGACGGATGGCCGTCGTCAAGATCATCGAGCTCGTCGGGAGCTCCACCACGAGCTCCGACGACGCCGTGCAGAACGCCCTCAGCGACGCGAGGGAGACCCTCCGCAACATCAAGGCGGTCGACGTCGTGTCGACGGGCCTGCGGGGCGACGACCTCAACGAGTGGCGCGCGCACGTGCGCGTCGCGTTCCTCATCGAGCGCGTCAGCGAGTAGCGAAAAAGGGGTCAGACCCCTTGAGCGGAGGAGGCTCAAGGGGTCAGACCCCTTCAAGGGGTCTGACCCCGGCTAGAACAGGCCGAGCTGGTCCGCCGGGTCGGCGGCCGCCGCGGCCACGGGCTCCGGCTCGGGCTCGTCCTCGATCTCCGGCACCTCGGGCACGGGCTCGGGCTGATCGGGCACGGGCAGCGCCAGGAGCTCGGGAATGCGCAGGAAGTCGGCCCGCAGGGTCTCCAGCGTCGACGGCGTGTAGAGGGCGGCCGCCGGGTGGTAGAGCGGATACAGCCGCACCGCCCGGGGGCCGACGGCGCGCACTTCCTCCTGGCCGTGCAGGCGCGAGATGCCGGTGGTGTCCGCGCGCAGGAGCTTGGTGGAGAAGTTGCCCAGCGTGCAGATGACGCGCGGCTCGATCAGCTCGACCTGGCGGTCGAGATAGTCGCGGCACTGCTCGATCTCGGTCGGCTGCGGATCGCGATTGCCGGGAGGCCGGCACTTAAGCACATTCGCGATGAACACGCTGCTCGCGCTGTAGCCCGATCTCCCCGAGCAGCTTGTCGAGCAGCTTCCCGGCCTGCCCCACGAACGGCAGGCCCGAGCTCGTCCTCGGTGCGCCCGGGCGCCTCGCCGATGAACATCAGGTCGGCGTCGGCGTCTCCGGCCCCGAACACGACGTTCGTCCGCGTCTGGTGCAGAGGGCAGCGGCGGCAGTCCTTCGCCTCGTCGAGGTAGATCCGCTTCAGGGCCTCGCGGCGCTCCGTGGCACTGCTCACGGAACCGATGCTAGTCGCGCCAGGCGACGGCTATAGTTCGCAATCTCGCAACGGCCGCGACTTTTCCCTCGAGCGTGGACCGGCATTCCGGAAAAACCCCCTCCCTCCCCGCCTGCGCCATCGTCGGGGCCGGACGCCTGGGCACCTCCCTGGCCGCCGCCCTGAGCGAGGCCGGCGTGACCGTCGACGGCCCGCTCGGCCGAGGCGCGGACGCCGCGGGGGCGGATGTCGTGCTGCTGTGCGTGCCCGACGGAGAGATCGAGGCCGCCGCGGCGGCGATCGCGCCCGGCCCGCTCGTCGGCCACTGTTCGGGCGCGCTGGGGCTGGAGGTGCTGGGCGAACGCGAGGGCTTCTCGCTGCACCCCCTCATGGCCGTGACCCGCGAGGGCGCACGGTTCGCGGGCGCGGGTGCCGCCGTGGACGGGAGCACGGAGCGCGCCGTCGCCACGGCGACCGCGCTCGCCGAGGCGGTGGGGCTGCGCCCGGTACGCATCGCGCCCTGAGGATCGCGCCGCCTACCACGCCGCCGCCTCGATCGCCTCGAACTTCCTCGTCACGCTCCAGGCGGCCGCCGAGCGCCTCGCCGCCACCGCCGGGGCGGACCGCGAGGTGTTCGTCCCGCTCGTGCGCGCGACCGTCGAGAACTGGGCCGCCCTGGGCCCGGAGCGCGCGCTCACCGGCCCGGTGGCCCGCGGCGACGAGGCCACCGTGGCTCGCCAGCGCGACGCGGTGGCCGAGCGCGTGCCCGAGCTGGTCCCCCTGTTCGACGCGCTCGTCGAGGCGACGCGCGAGCTGGCCCGGGCGGAGGTACCGGCGTGATCACCGTCCGCACGGTCGCCGACCTGCGCGCCACGCTGGCGCCGGCCCGCCGCGACGGGCGACGCATCGGGCTGGTGCCCACG
Organism: uncultured Actinomycetes bacterium; assembly: GCA_963842605.1. Classification (GTDB taxonomy): domain Bacteria; phylum Actinomycetota; class Thermoleophilia; order Solirubrobacterales; family Solirubrobacteraceae; genus AC-38. The sequence goes on along the minus strand of CAWJGV010000003.1, from coordinate 181,915 downwards.
ATGGGCGCCTTCCACGAGGGGCACCTGTCCCTCATGCGCGCCGCCCGGGAGCGCTGCGCCTCCGATGGGGTGGTCGTCGTGTCGCTGTTCGTCAACCCGACTCAGTTCGGCGAGCCGGCCGACCTCGCGGCCTATCCGCGCGACGAGGGGCGCGATGCGCGGCTGGCGGAGGCCGAGGGAGTCGACGTCCTCTTCGCCCCGCCCCTGGAGGAGATGTATCCGGACGGCTTCGCCACGACCGTCCACGTCGCCGGCGTCACGGAGCACCCTGGAGGGCGCGCAGCGGCCCGGACACTTCGACGGGGTCGCCACCGTCGTGGCCAAGCTCCTCTCGATGGCCCAGCCCGACGTCGCCTATTTCGGGCGCAAGGACGCCCAGCAGGCGGCCATGATCCGGCGCCTGGTGCGCGACCTCGACCTTCCCGTCGAGATCGACGTGCGCCCGATCGTCCGCGAGCCGGACGGGCTCGCCCTCTCCAGCCGCAACGTCCGCCTGGATGCGGAGGAGCGCGAGCGCGCGCTCTCGCTCTCGCGCGCGCTGCGCGCCGTCGAGGAGGCCGCGACCGGCGGCGCCTCCCTGGACGAGGCGCTGGCCGCGGGCCGCGAGCAGCTCGCCGGAGTGGAGCTGGAGTATCTCGCCGCGCGTCGACCCGGAGACGTTCGCGGCGGTCAACGACTTGCAGGGTGAGAGCCTCGTCGCCGTCGCGGCGAGGGTGGGAGCAGTGCGACTCATCGACAACACGACCGTGCGGGTGCAGGCGCCCGCGCACGACCTGGGGTACGAGACATGCAACGCGTGATGCTGAAGTCCAAGATCCACCGGGCGACGGTGACCGACTGCGACCTGAACTACGTCGGGTCGATCACCGTCGACCCAGACCTGCTCGAGGCCGCGGACATCCGCGCCCACGAGCAGGTCCACGTCGTCGACGTGGACAACGGGGCGCGCTTCGAGACCTACACGATCGCCGGCGAGCGCGGCTCGCGGGAGATGAAGGTCAACGGGGCCGCCGCCCGGCTCGTCCACCGGGGCGACACGATCATCGTCATCTCCTACGCGACCTACGACGAGGCCGAGCTCGACGAGCACGCGCCGCGCATCGTCCACGTCACCGCGGAGAACGACATCCTGGCCGTCGACCATGAGGCGGCGACCCTCCTCACCTAAGGGGCATGAGGGCGCCGACCACCGGAGGGAATCGAAAATGTCCAGTCATCCCAATCATGTGAACGTCCCCGACGACGCGTCGCGGCTACCGATGACGCTGCCTCGCCTCGCGGAGAAGAAGAGCCTTGGCGAGCCCATCGTGATGGTCACCGCCTACGACTTCCCGAGCGCACGGGCGGCCGAGGCGGCCGGCGTCGACCTCGTCCTGATCGGCGACTCGGGCGCGATGACCGTGCTCGGGTACCCCTCGACCGTGCCCGTGGAGCTCGACGAGCTGCTCGTGCTGGCTCGGGCCGTGCGTCGCGGGCTGCGCACGCCCTTCCTGGTCGGCGACCTGCCGTTCGGGTCCTACGAGGTCTCCGACGAACAGGCCGTCGAGACGGCCATGCGCTTCGTCAAGGAAGCGGGCTGCGATGCCGTCAAGCTCGAGGGCGGCGGCGAGACCTCCGTGGCCCGGGCGCGCGCGATCGTCAACGCCGGGATCCCCGTCATGGGCCACGTCGGCCTGACCCCCCAGACGGCCACGGCGCTCGGCGGCTACAAGGCCCAGGGCCGGACCGCCGAGGCGGCGGCCCGCGTCGCTCGCGAGGCGGTGGCGCTCCAGGAGGCGGGCTGCTTCGCCATCGTCTTCGAGGCGATCCCCGCGGCGGTGTCCGAGGCGATCATGCCGCGGATGGAGGTGGTGGTGATCGGCATCGGCGCCGGTCCGGCGACCGACGGCCAGGTGCTCGTGTTCCACGACCTGCTCGGCATCCGCGAGGGGCTCGGCGCCCGCTTCGTCAAGCGCTACGCCAGCCTCCAGGACGAGATGGACGCCGGCGTGACGGCCTTCGCCGACGACGTGCGCACCGGCCGCTATCCGGCCCCCGAGCACACCTACTCGATTCCCGACGAGGAGCTCGAGCGCTTTCGCGCCACCAGCACCCTGGAGGGGCACCTCGGCAGCTGGGAGGGGCTCGAGGGCTTCTAGGCCCGGCAGGCCACCGTCACGCGTGCCCCTCGGCCAGCGCGGGGTCGAGGAAGACGGTGGCGATGCGCCAGACGTAGTGGCGGCTCATCTCGTCGAGGCCGCCGGCGTCACCGGCGAGCAGCCCGTCGACGCGCTCGCGGTCGAGAACCTGCCAGGCGACGTGGTCGGGCTGCGCCGCGACCGCCTCCCGCACGGCGCCGAGCACGCCGTCGAAGGGGTCGCCGCCAGGGTCGGCGCTCGCCGGCGCGACACGCCGGCGCGCCTCCTCCACGGCCCGGCGCGCCTTGTGGCGCAATCCGCCCTTGCTCCCGCCGGCGTAGGGCACGTCGACGAGCTCCGGCGCCAGCTCGCGCAGGACGGCGGCGTGGACGGCCTCGGCCCCACGCTCCGCCACCGACGGGCCCAGCAGGTGCGGCAACATGCGCGCGCCCCACAGCGGCGACGTCGTGTCGCGGACCCATTCGACCGCGCCGTGGGTCGGCCCCGCCCACGAGCCCATGCGCTCGTCCACGTAGAAGAGATCCGGCAGGTCCTCCAGAGCGGCCCCGCCGGCCATCCGGCCCTCGACCCACCCGGCGATGCCGGCACGCACCCGCTCGCGACCCTCTTCCGAGAGCGGCTCCGAGCGCCCTGGCCGGCGCCCGCAGAAGAGCCGCTCGAGCCCGGCCGCGACCGCCGCGCCATCGCGGCCGGCCGCGGCGCGGTAGTAGCCGCGGGCGATCTCGCCTCCCTGCCCCGAGTGCCACAACGCCGGCGGGCCCGTGCCGGGCCCCAGCGGGAAGCCCGCGGCGTCGCCCAGGGAAGCCGTGCCCGAGGTCGTCAGCCCGAGCACGCGCGCCGCCTCGACCGGCGTCGACCACGGATCGCCGTGGGGGTTCGCGGGAAGCAGTTCATGCCCGATCCCCGCGGCCTCGCACACCGCTCGCGCCGTGACCACGTCGGGCGAGCCGGGCGCGCCGCCGGTCACGGCGTCGAAGGCGATCCCCGCGCGCAGCGCCCCGGCCAGGACGAGGCGCGAGTCGCGGCCCCCGGTGACAGGGACGACGCTCGGCCGGCCCGGCCAGTCGGCGAGCGCGCGCACGGAGTCGACCAGCGTCCGCGCCGCCTCGAGGCGCGTCGAAGCCCGCCCCGCACATGCGGGCCACGTCCGAGGCGAGCAGCAGGTCGCGGTGCCCCTCGCCACCCTCCGGGTGCAGCGACAGCAGGCCGGGAGCCACGCGCCGGACGGCGGCCCAGACGGGCCTCCCGCCGAGCGGCCACCCGCCGCCGAGCAGCGCGGCCAGCGAGTCGAGGTCGACCGCGCGCGAGCCGGCGAGCGCCCGCAGTGGCTCGGCCCGGTTGGAGATCCAGGTCACGCCGTCGACGTCCGTGAGGTACAGCGGATAGGCGCCCATGGCGTCGGCCAGGGCGGCGAGGCTGCGGTCGGCGTCGTCGTAGCGGATAGCGGTGAAGCGACCGTCGAGCGCTCCGGCCCAGTGGTGGGCGGGAGGGAGGTAGAAGCCGGGATCCAGCGGCGTGCGACCGTCGGCGCCGCCCGCCGCATCCCAGCGCACGGGCCGCCCCGCCCACAGCATGAGGCGCTCCTCCTCGACCCCGGCGTAGGCCACCGGGGATGCGGACTCCACCGGGTCGGACGCCCACGCCGCCGCCGCGGCGCCCGAGGGGGCGTGCCACGTCCCCACCTCGGCGCCGTCCAGGAAGGGCAGCGCGCCCGCCAGGTCGCGCACGGCCGCCTCGGCCCGCCGCGGATCGGGGGCTCGGCGCGAGGACCAGCCGACGACGAAGAGGTTCATCGGAGGGTAGGAATACACTCCGCCCCGTCGTGGCGCGTCTTTCCCAGGTCTTCGTCCCCAAGGATCGCGAGTTCTTCGACCTGTTCGAGGAGGCCGCGGGGAACATCGTCCGCGCCGCTGACCTGCTCGACCAGATGCTCGGCACGTTCCCCGAGCGCAAGGAACTCGCCCGGGACATCCTCGTCTGCGAGCAGGAGGGCGACCGGATCACCCACGACATCATCAAGCGCCTCAACCAGACGTTCGTCACCCCGATCGAGCGCGAGGACATCCTGCAACTGGCCTCGGGGCTGGACGACATCGTCGACTTCACCGAGGAGGTCGCCGACTACATGGGCCTGTACAAGATCGAGGCCCCGATGGAGCAGGCCCAGCGCCTCGCGCACATCCTGCTCCAGTCCTGTCGCCAGATCGCCGAGGCGATGCCGCGGCTGCGCTCCTTCAAGGACATCTCGCACTACACGGTGGAGATCAACCGTCTGGAGAACGACGGGGATCGCGTGAGCCGGGAGGCGATGGCCTCGCTGTTCGGCGACGGCATCGATCCGATGGTCGTGATCCGCTGGAAGGACCTCTACGAGCGCCTCGAGAACGCGATCGATGCCACCGAGCACGTGGCGAACATTCTCGAGGGCATCGTCATCAAGAACGCCTAGCGGGTAGGCCCTCTCTCGCATGGACAGCGACGTCATCCTGGTCATCGTCGTCGCGACGGCGCTGGCCTTCGACTTCACCAACGGCTTTCACGACACGGCCAACGCCGTCGCCACGATGATCTCGACGCGCGCGCTGCCGCCGCGCGTGGCCGTGGGAATCGCCTCGGTCCTCAACTTCGTCGGCGCGTTCATCTCGCTCGCGGTCGCCGCCACGGTGGCCAACGGGATCGTCCAGGCCGACCTCATCACCACCACGATCGTGTTCGCGGGGCTCGTCGGCGCGATTGCCTGGAACCTCGCCACCTGGTACTTCGGGCTGCCGTCGAGCTCCTCGCACGCCCTCATCGGGGGCGTCGTGGGCGCGGCCTTCGCGGCCGAGGGCAGCCAGGCCATCCAGGTCGACGGCCTGGTTGAGAAGGTCCTCATCCCCGCCGTGATCGCGCCCATCCTCGCTTTTGTCGTGGCTGCCATCGCCATCGTCATCGCCTACCGGATCGTCGGCCGCCTGCGCCCCGGTCCGGTCAACCGCGGCTACCGCCTGGGCCAGCTCGTGTCCGGGGGCATGCTCGCGCTCTCGCACGGCACGAACGATGCGCAGAAGACGATGGGCATCATCACCCTCGCGCTCGTCGCCCACGGCAACATCTCCGAGTCGCATTTCTACATCCCCGACTGGGTCGTCGTCTCCTCGGCGAGCGCGATCGCCCTCGGCACCTACGTGGGCGGCTGGCGGATCATCCGCACCATGGGCTTCCGCATCATCAAGATGGACCCGGCCCAGGGGTTCGTGGCCCAGGGCGCGGGCGCGGCGACCATCCTCGCGGCCTCGCATTTCGGCTACCCGCTGTCCACGACACAGACGATCACCGGCGGCATCATGGGCGCCGGCGCGGGCAAGCGACTCTCCGCCGTGCGCTGGGGAGTGGCCGGCAACATCGTCGGCGCCTGGGTGCTCACGCTCCCCGCGTCGGCCCTGGTCGGCGCGGCGACGTACGGCGTCACGCGCGTCTTCGGCACTGGCGCGCTCGGCCCGGTCGTCGTGGCCCTCTCGCTGCTCTCGCTCCTCGCCGCGGCGTTCTCCCGCCGGGTCGCGGCGGGCCGGACGCTGACCGCGGAGGGTTAGACGCGAATGGCCACGATCGTCGACATCGACGTCCTGCTGGAAGTGGTCGGTGCCGCGTTCGCCGCCGGCATCGGGATCACCGCCATCTTCGGACTCGTGATCTACGGCAGCACGCGCTTCGACGACCTGCGGCGCGAGGGCAACGCGCTCGGCGCCGCGGCCTTCGCGACCTTCGCCGCCGTCGGCTTCGCGGGGTTCGTCGGCGCGGTCGTCCTCGGCCTCGTGGTGATGACGAGCAAGTAGAGCGCCGCCCGCCGTCCTCGAACCCTCAGCGCGCCGGCGTCTCGCCGTACTCCAGCCGCCGCAGCGGCCGCGCCGGCACCCCAGCGGCGATCGTGAAGGGCTCGACGTCCTTGGTGACCACGCTGTTGGCCCCGATGACGCACCGCTCGCCGATCGTCACGCCGCTGGTCACGACCACGTTCGCCCCCAGCCACGTGTTGTCGCCGATGCGAGTCGGGCCCGCCGTCGTGAAGCCCTGCCACGGCACGGGGAGCACTGGGTCGTCGAAACGGTGGTTGCCGTCGGTGACGAAGCAGTGGTTGGCCAGCATGCAGTGGTCGCCGATCTCCACCAGCTCGACCGAGGCGACCATGACCCCGATATTGAGGAAGGAGCCCTGGCCGATGCGGATGCGAGCTTCGCCGGGCGCGGTGATCCACACGTCGGGCTCGAACAGCGTGTGGGCGCCGATCTCCAGGCGCCCCTCGCGCAGCGCCTCGAGCACATTGCCGTGGATCGGCCAGCGCACGAAGGCGCGGCGGCGGGCCATCTCCCGGTGGATCGCCAGCCGGTTCCACGGCAGCGCGTTGCGCTCGTACCAGCGCCACTTCTGCAGGTAGAGATGGATCTGCTCGACCGTCCCGGACGCCACGAGGCGCCCATCTTATTCGCGCCCCCGCTCGGGGCCCGCTACGCCAGGAAGCTCTCGGCCAGATGCAAGGCGACAGCCACCGTCCCGCCCTCGCGGGCCGCCGCGCGCTGTGCCGCCGCGCCGCCCGCCTCGACGAGCCCGCCGGCGCGCGCCAGCTCGGCTCCCGCGCCCTGGTGCTCCGCCACCGGCTGGAGCTCGGCGAGCAGGGCCCGCAGGCGCTCGCGCGCCGGGACGCGCTCGCCGGTCGTGAGATCGGCCAGCTCACCGTCGACGCCGCGGTGGCAGGCGGCCCATCGGTTCTCCTCGATCCGCCAGCTCGGCGCCGGGGGCGGAAGGTCGCCCGCGTCGTGGCGCTCGGCCAGCCGAGCCACCAGCGCGTGGACGACCGCCACGACAGCGGCCGCCTCGGCGACCGTGGTCTGGGTATCGGGCACGCGCACCTCGAGCGTTCCGAAGGCCGGATTCGGCCGCAGCTCCCACCACCAGGAGGCCGGCGTTTCCATCACGCCCGCGGCCGCGCCCCAGGCCAGCGCGTCGGCGAAGGCCTCCCAGCTGGGCATGACGGGCGGCACGCCCTGGCGTGGCAGCAGCTCGGCGACCTTGGGGCGGGCCGACGCCATGCCCGTGTCGCATCCCTCGTAGAACGGGGCGTTGGCGGCCAGCGCGGCCAGCTCCGGGAGCTGGGAGCGCAGCGCGTTGTGCACCGCGAGCGTGCGCTCCGCGCCCCCGACCGCGACGTGCACCTGGAGCGCGCACACGAGCTGGCGGGGGGCGACCGGCCCGTACAGCCGCCGCGTGTGGTCGTAACGCTCCCCCGGGTTGAGCTCGCCCGCCGGCGCGGCGAAGGGATGCAGTCCCGCCGCCGCCGGCCGCGCGATGCCCTCCGCGGCTTCGGCGAGCCGGCGCCGAGACGCCGCCAGCTGCTCTCCGATTTCGCCGGCGTGGCGCGCCGCGTCCGTGACGATCTCCAGCTGCGACGCCGGCAGCTCGAGCTTGAACCGAGGATCGCCGCCGAGCGCGTCCAGCACCGCGGGCGCCCGTGGCGCGAGGTCGAGCGTCTCGGGGTCGAGGAGCATCAGCTCCTCCTCCACCCCCACCGTGAGGGGTTCGGGAGCGTCGAAGGCGGCGCGGAGGGCGGCGGCGGTGAGGGTCAAGTCGGTGTGGGTATACCGATCCACGCAACTGCTCAACCTGGGGCGCCCTGATGCGTTGAAACAGATGTTGGGCCGGGGGCATTGAAAAGGGAGCAGTCATGAAGGGCACATCGTTCGTAGTCGTCGCGGCGCTGTTCGCGGTCGCGGTCCCAGCAGTTGCGGCGCCCAAGAAGCCTCCGCAGGGGGGCAGGCTCACCGCAGCCGCCCGCCCGACGCCGCTGATCTTCGGGCAGGGCACCGTGGTGTCGGGCAAGCTGACCGGCCAGAACAACGGCGGCCAGCCGGTCAGGCTGGCCGAGGACCCCTTCCCCTACGGGGACGGGTACACCAACGTCGCGACGGCGACGACCGCGGCCAACGGCAACTACACGTTGCCGCGTCAGGTCCCGGCGACCAACCGCAACTACCGCGTCACCGTCGGCGGCGAGCAGGCGTTCACCGGCGTCCGCGTGATGATGCGCGTGTCGTTCGTGGTCGGGGACTCGACCCCCAACCGCGGGCAGCGGGTCGGCTTCACCGGCTTCGTGGCGCCCAAGCACGACGGCCGCACGGTCCTGATCCAGCGCCGGTCCGCCAGCGGTGCGTGGGGCACGGTCAGGCGGACGCTGCTGAAGGCCACGACCGGCAACCGGTCGCGCTACAGCACGTCGCTGGTGATCCGCAGCACGGGCACGTACCGCGTGCGGGCCGGCGCGGATGGCGACCACATCACCGGGACCAGTCGCACCCGCACGCTGACCGTGGGGTAGGGAAGGTGGGGAGATCAGTCGCGCGGCGCGCAGGAGCGCCGCGCGACAAGATCGCCGCGGGGCCGGCCGGCTCAGTCGGCGTCGTGGTGCCGGCGGTGCAGCGGAATCAGGCCGCCCCACAGGGCGATCAGCGTGGCGAGGACGATCGTGGTCGCAAGCACGGGCGTTGTATCGGTTCGTGCCTGGCGTCACTTGACCTGTCCCTGCAAGCGAGCTTGCGCTCAGGCGGCCGCGGCGACCTTGCGGCGCGCGCGCTTGCGCGGCGCCGCCGGCTCGACGAGCCGGCGCAGAAAGTCGCCGGTGTGGGACTCGCCCACCGCCGCGACCTGCTCGGGCGTGCCGGTGGCGACGATGTGGCCGCCCTCCTCCCCGCCCTCCGGGCCCATGTCGATGAGCCGGTCGGCCGTCTTGATCACGTCGAGGTTGTGCTCGATCACCACCACCGTGTTGCCGGCGTCGACGAGGCGCTGGAGCACCTCGAGCAGGCGCTGGATGTCGGCGAAGTGCAGGCCGGTGGTCGGCTCGTCGAGGATGTAGAGCGTCCGTCCCGTGGCGATCTTGGACAGCTCGCTCGCCAGCTTCACCCGCTGCGCCTCGCCGCCGGAGAGCGTGGTCGCCGGCTGGCCCAGGCGCACGTAGCCGAGCCCCACGTCGTTGAGCGCGTCGAGGCGCCGGCGGATCTTGGGAATGTGCGCGAAGAACTCGACCGCCTCCTCGACCGGCATCTCGAGCACGTCGGCGATGTTGCGGCCCTTGAAGCGGATCTCGAGCGTCTCGCGGTTGTAGCGCTTGCCGTGGCACTGCTCGCACGGCACGTAGACGTCGGGCAGGAAGTGCATCTCGATCTTGATCTGCCCGTCGCCGCGGCACACCTCGCAGCGCCCGCCCTTGACGTTGAAGGAGAAGCGCCCCGGCTTGTAGCCGCGCGCCCGGGCCTCCTGGGTCTTGGAGAACAGCTCGCGGATCTGGTCGAACAGCCCGATGTAGGTGGCCGGGTTGGAGCGCGGCGTGCGGCCGATCGGCGACTGGTCGACCGAGATGACCTTGTCGAGCTGGTCGAGACCGGTGATGCGCTTGTGCGCCCCCGGCCGCTGCTTGACGCGGTGCAGGCGGTTGGCCACCGCCTTGAAGAGGACCTCGTTGACCAGCGTGCTCTTGCCCGAGCCCGACACCCCGGTGACGCAGCAGAAGACGCCGAGCGGGACCTTGACGTCGATGTTCTTGAGGTTGTGCTGCGGTCGCCCCTTCGATCGAGGACGTGGCCGTCGGGGCGCCGGCGGCGCTTCGGGACCTCGATGCGCCTCGTCCCGGAGAGGAACTGCCCGGTCAGCGATTCGCTCACCTTCTCCACGTCGGCGGCGGTCCCCTCCGCCACCACTCGCCCTCCGTGCTCGCCGGCGCCCGGCCCGAGGTCGACCAGGTGGTCGGCCGCGCGCATCGTGCCCTCGTCGTGCTCGACGACGATCACCGTGTTGCCCAGCTCGCGCAGACGCTCCAGCGTGGCGATGAGCCGGGCGTTGTCGCGCTGGTGCAGCCCGATCGAGGGCTCGTCGAGGATGTAGAGCACCCCGACGAGCGAGGAGCCGATCTGGGTGGCCAGCCGGATGCGCTGCGCCTCGCCGCCCGACAGCGTCGCCGCCGCTCGCTCCATCGACAGGTAGCCGACGCCCACGTTGGTGAGGAACCCGAGCCGCTCCTCGATCTCGCGCAGGATGAGCCGCGCGATCTGGCGGTCGACCTCGGACAGCTCCACCGCATGGACCCACTCCAGCGCCCGCTCCGCGGAGAGCTTCGTGAAGTCCGGCAGGCTCACCCCCGCCACGGTCACGGCCCGCGACTCGGGACGCAGGCGCGCGCCGCCGCACTCCGGGCACGGGCGCACCGACATGTACTCCTCGATCTTCTCGCGCGAGTAGTCGGAGTCGGTCTCCCGGTAGCGACGCTCGAGGTTGGGCACGATCCCCTCGAAGCGCGTCGTGTACGAGCGCTTGCGCCCGTACCGGTTCCGGTAGGAGATGTAGATCTTGTCGCCGTTCGTGCCGTAGAGGAACAGGTCGCGCTGGTCCTCCGGGAGCTGCTCCCACGGCGTCTCGAGGTCGACCTCGTAGCGCTCGGCGATCGCGTTGGTGATCTCGTCGTAGTAGTTCGATGAGCTGGCCGACCACGGGAGGATCGCTCCCTCTCCGATCGACAGCGACGGGTCGGGCACGATCAGCTCGGGATCGATCTCCATCTGCGAGCCCAGCCCGGTGCAGCGCGGACAGGCCCCGTGCGGCGAGTTGAAGGAGAAGATCCGCGGCTCGAGCTCGGCGATCGACGGGCCGTGCTCGGGGCAGGCGAACTGCTCGGAGAACGTGAGGATCCTGTTGCCCGCGCCCTCCTTCTCGTCCACCAGCTCGACCTCCACCAGGCCGTCGGCCAGCGGACACCGCGGTCTCGATCGAGTCGGCCAGTCGCTTGCGCACGTCGGGGCGCATGACCAGGCGGTCGACGACGACCGAGATGTCGTGCTTGTACTTCTTGTCGAGGTCGAACTCCTCCTCGAGCTGGCGGATCTCGCCGTCCACCTTGACGCGCGAGAAGCCTTCCGCGCGCAGCTCCTCGAGCAGCTTGCCGTACTCGCCCTTGCGCCCGCGCACCACCGGCGCGAGCACCATGAAGCGCGTGCCCTCCTCGAGCGTCATCACGTGATCGATGATCTGCTCGGCCGACTGCCCGGCGATCGGCCGCCCGCAGATGTGGCAGTGCGGCTTGCCCACCCGCGCCCACAGCAGGCGCAGGTAGTCGTAGATCTCGGTCACCGTGCCGACGGTCGAGCGCGGGTTGCGCGAGGTCGTCTTCTGGTCGATCGAGATGGCCGGCGACAGGCCCTCGATCGAGTCGACGTCGGGCTTGTCCATCTGGCCGAGGAACTGGCGCGCGTACGCGGTCAGCGACTCCACGTAGCGGCGCTGGCCCTCGGCGTAGATCGTGTCGAAGGCCAGCGAGGACTTGCCCGAGCCCGACAGGCCGGTGATGACCACCAGGGCGTCGCGCGGGAGCGCGACCGAGATGTCCCTGAGGTTGTGCTCCCGCGCGCCCGAGACGGTTATGCGGTCGTGGCTTGTCATAGGACCGTTCGATTGTAGGGAGGCGAACGGTTGTTCCCCTCCCCCGATCCCGGAGTCTGCGCAGATCAGCGCCGTTGCGCGACGGAGCCGCTACAGGAGCACGACGGCCGCTGCCCGGCGGCAGCTCTGTCATGGCCTCAGCCGACGCGCGCGTAGACTTCGTCGAGCAGCTTGCTCGCGGTCCTCGAGCTGAAGTTCTCGGCGAGGTAGCGATCGGTCTCCTCGCGCGGGGTCGCCGTTGAGCGCCATGTTGAGCGCGATCAGGCGAGCCTCCTGCGTCGCTATCGTCGCTGCCCTCGGCCGCGGCCTCGTCCTCGGCCGACGCGTCGGAGTCGGACTCGGACTCGGGCTCCGACTTGGGCGGGGGGGCGCTGACGGGCTCGGTCGCGTCGTCGGCGGTCTCCGCCCCCGACCCCGTGGCCGCTCCGCGCAGCTCGCCCATGTTGCCCGTGAGCAAGGTGAGGTCGGCGGTGAGGCGGTTCGCCCCCGTCCGCAGGCTCTCGACGAGCGCGCCCAGCTCGCTCTCCATCGCGTCGACGCGCTGGAGCATCGCCTGGGTCGCCTCCTGGACGCTGACGACGTGGCCACGCGCCTGGTCGGCGGCGTCGGCCCGCGTCTTCTCGGCATCGGCCTCCGCGCGGGAGCGCGTTCCCGACGCCTCGTCCTCGGCCTGGTGCTTGATGTCGGAGGCCGTCGTCTCGGCCGCGTCGACGATCGAGCGCACCTGGTCGGCGGCGGAGGAGGCCAGCGAGGCCGTGCTCGGCCGGTCGGCGCGGCGCAGCTCGTCCAGGTCCTCGGCGACGCGTCGCAGATGGGCATCCACGGCCTCCGGCTCATAGCCGCGGCGGCCGATGGGGAAGTCTCTTCTTTCGATGTCCTGACGGTCCAGGGCCAAGGCCGATCCTCCCGAGTTTCGTCCGATCGGCGGCTAGCCTAGCGGACTGACCGTCAGCTGGCGGTCGTCTCCTCGGCGCGCGCCTCGTCCAGCTCTCGGCGCAGGTCACGGATCTCGTCGCGCAGCTTGGCCGCGTACTCGAAGCGCAGTTCGTCGGCCGCGGCGAGCATCTCCTCCTCGAGCTCGACGATCATCTTCTCCATCTCCTCGACGCTCATCGCCTGCTCGCGCTTGCGCCGCCGACGCCCCTTCGGGACCTTGGACTCGGCTCTGCAGGAACTCGGCGATGTCGGAGATGCCCTTGACGATCGTCTCGGGCGTGATCCCGTGCTCCTCGTTGTAGGCGCGCTGGATCTGCGCGGCGGCGGTCGGTCTCCCCGATCGCCGCCCGCATCGCGGCCGTCTCCTTGTCGGCGTACATCAGCACCGTGCCGTCGACGTTGCGCGCGGCGCGCCCGATCGTCTGGATCAGCGAGGTCTCCCCGCGCAGGAACCCCTCCTTGTCGGCGTCGAGGATCGCCACGAGCGAGACCTCCGGGAGGTCGAGCCCCTCGCGCAGGAGGTTGACCCCGACGAGCACGTCGAACTCGCCCAGGCGCAGCTCGCGGATGATCTGGATGCGCTCGAGCGTGTCGACCTCGGAGTGCAGGTAGCGCACGCTTGAAGCCCATCTCCAGCAGGTAGTCCGTCAGGTCCTCGGACATCTTCTTCGTCAGCGTCGTGACCAGCGTCCGCTCGTCGCGCTCGATGCGCGCCCGGATCTCGTTCATCAGGTCGTCGATCTGGTTGCGCGTCTCGCGCACCTCGACCTCGGGATCGACGATCCCCGTGGGCCGGACGATCTGCTCGACGATGCGGTTCGACCGCGCGCGCTCGTAGTCGCCGGGCGTGGCCGACACGAAGCACGATCTGGGGGGTGATCGACAGGAACTCGTCGAACGTCTGCGGGCGGTTGTCGAGCGCGCTGGGCAGCCGGAAGCCGTAGTCGACGAGCGTCTGCTTGCGCGACCGGTCGCCCTCGTGCATGCCGCCGATCTGCGGGACCGTCTGGTGGGACTCGTCGATGAAGCAGACGAAGTCGTCGGGGAAGTAGTCGATCAGGCAGTACGGGCGGTCGCCCGGCTCGCGGCCGTCGAGGATGCGCGAGTAGTTCTCGATGCCCGAGCAGAAGCCGACCTCGCGCAGCATCTCCATGTCGTACTGCGTGCGCTGGCGCAGGCGATGGGACTCCAGCAGCTTGCCCTCGGCCTCGAGCTCCTGGCAGCGGCGCGTTGAGCTCGTCGCCGATCTCGGCCACCGCGCCGGTCCATCGTCCCCTCCTTGACGTTGTAGTGCGTGGCCGGCCAGATCGCGACGTGCTCGAGGTCGTCGTCGATCAGCTCGCCCGTGAGCGGGTCGAAGTGCTGCAGGTGCTCGACCTCGTCGCCGAAGAAGACGGCGCGGAACGCGGTCTCGGCGTAGGCGGGGAAGACCTCGAGCGTGTCGCCGCGCACCCGGAACGTGCCGCGCCCGAGCGCGGTGTCGTTGCGCGTTGTACTGGATGCGACACGAGCTTGCGCAGCAGCTCGTCGCGGTCGACGACGTCGCCCGTGCTTGCAGGATCTGCATGTTCTCGTCGTAGGTCTCCGGCGAGCCGAGGCCGAAGATGCAGGACACGCTGGCCACGATCAGCACGTCGCGGCGGGCGAAGAGCGCCGCCGTGGCGGCGTGGCGCAGTCGGTCGATCTCCTCGTTGATCGACGAGTCCTTCTCGATGTAGAGGTCCCGGGACGGGACGTAGGCCTCGGGCTGGTAGTAGTCGTAGTAGGAGACGAAGTACTCGACCGCGTTGCGCGGGAAGTACGTGCGGAACTCGTTGCACAGCTGCGCGGCCAGCGTCTTGTTGTGCGCGATGACCAGCGACGGCTTCTGCACCGCCTCGATCACCCCGGCCATCGTCATCGTCTTGCCCGTGCCGGTCGCTCCGAGCAGCGTCGTCATGCGCTCGCCGGCCTCGATGCCCTCGGCCAGCGACGAGATCGCCGCCGGCTGGTCGGCGGTCGGGACGAAAGCGCTATCAAGCTCGAAGTCGGGCATGCCGACGTAAAACGGTACAGACCGCCGATGAAGGCTCCCCTCGCACTCCTGTCGCTCGCCCTCCTCCTCGTCGCCGTGCCCGCGGCGCAGGCCGGCACGGTCGCCGCCGGCGGCTCGACGATCGCCTACCGCGCCGCCGCGGGCGAGGCGAACCGGGTCACCGTGACCGCCGGGCCCGGCTCCGTCACCGTCCGCGACGCCGGCGCCCCGGTGACGGGCTGCACGCCCGTGACGGCGAACGAGGCGCGGTGCGATGGCGCGTTCCGGCGGGCGTCGCTGTCGCTCGGCGACGGCGCCGATCGCGCGCGGGTCAGCGGAATCGCCGCCTCGATCACCGGCGGCGCGGGCGCCGACAGGCTGACCGGCGGCGCCGACGCCGACACGCTCACCGGCTCGGCGGGCAACGACGTCCTCTCCGGCGGGGCGGGCGACGACCTCCTCCTGGGCGACGCGGGCAACGACCGCCTCCTCGGCGGCGCCGGGCGCGACGAGCTGGACGGCGACGTCGGGAACGACTCGCTGACCGGCGGCCCGGCCAGGGACAGCTTCTTCGGCTTCATCGGCCGGGACCGCATCGACGCGGTCGACGGCGTCAGGGAGACGATCGACTGCGGCACCGACGACGACTTCGCGCGCGTCGACCTGCGCGACCGCATCCAGTTCTGCGAGCACCGCGCCGCCCGCGTGCGGAGCAACACCCCCGCCGGGCGCTGAGCCGCCGCTACAGGCCCAGCTCGGAGCGGTACTCGCGGCGGTAGTCGCGCTCGGCGTCGAGCACCCGGTTCACGTAGGCGCGCGTCTCCGGGAACGGGATGTCGTTGATCTTGAAGGCCTTGCCGCGCCGGCCCGACTCGGCGATCCAGCGGTCGACGTTCGTCTCGCCGCCGTTGTAGGCGGCCACGGCGAGCACCACGTTCTCCCCGTAGCGGTCGAGCAGGTAGCGCAGGTAGTACGCTGCCGTACTGGATGTTGATCTGCGGGGTGCCGAGGTCGGCGATCTCGAAGGCCGCGCCGCCCGACCGGCGCGCGATGAACTTCGCCGTCTCGGGCTGGATCTGCATCAGGCCCTTGGCCCCGGTGGCCGACGTCTGGTCGCGGAACTTCGACTCGGCGAAGATGACGCCCGCCACGAGTGCCGGGTCGAGGCGCTTCTCGCGCGCCTGCTGGCGGATGATGTCCTCGTGGCGCAGCGGGAGCGTGACCTCCCGGACCGCGCGATGGAGCATCGGAACCACCACGGCCACGGCCACGATCACGAGGCCGGCCACTCCGATGAGGAGCAGGACGCGGCGACGCGCGGAGGCGCCCCGCCGGCGGCGGGTACGCGGGCGCGGGGCAGCGCGAACGTTCATCGCCCCAGGTTTCCAAGGATCGCCGACAACTTCTCCTCCAGCTCCTCCAGCGAGCCGTCGTTGACCACGGTATACGTCGCGCGGCGCGCCTTCTCATCCTGTGGGAGCTGGCGCGCGGAGCGCTCGTCCAGCGCGGCGTGGCCTCGCGCGCCTGCGCGACCCTCGCGCACGGCCTCGTCCGCCACGACGGCGATGGTAGCGTCGAACGCCCCCTCCATGCCCGCCTCGAACAGCAGCGGGACCTCGATCACCGCCGCCACCGGCGCGGGCTCGCGGGTGGCGAGGGTCTCGCGCCAGGCGGCGATCCGCGCCCCCACGCGCGGCCAGACCAGCCCCTCGAGCCACGCGCGGTCTTCATCCGAGGCGAAGGCGCGCGCGCGCGATCGCCGCGCGGTCCGCCTCGCCGCCGGGAGCCACGTCCGGACCCCAGCGCCCGACCACGGCGTCGCGCACGCTCGGGCTCGCCGTACAGCTCGTGGACCACGGCGTCGGTCGACAGGGTGGCGGCGCCCAGGCGCTCGAGCGCGGCCAGCGCTTCGGACTTGCCCGGCGCCGATTCCGCCGGTCAGTCCGACGAGCGGCGGCATCTCTACGAGGAGCTGGTGGGCTCCTCGGCGGGAGCCTCGGCGGTGTCGCCGTTGGTCTGCGGGGCCTGGCCGTCCTCGGCGGGCGCGGCCACCTCCGGCTCGGGCTCGGCGGGAGCCTCCGCCGCCGGCTCCGGTGCGATTTCGGGTTCTGCGGGAGCCTCCGCCTCCGGCGCCGGCTCAGGTTCGGCGGGAGCCTCGGCCTCCGCCTCGCCGGGAGCCTCCGCCGCCGGCTCGGCCGGCGCGGGAGCCTCCTCGGCGAAGACATCCTCGGACAGGCCCAGCTCGGGCACGTCGTCGAGGTCGCCGGCGCCTTCGACGGGCGCCGACGGGCCGGGAGCGCCGGAGGTCGGGAGCGGCAGGACCTGGCCCTCGACCCGCTTGGTCGACAGCGAGAGGCGGCGGCGCTCGTCGTCGATCTCGAGGATCTTCACGCGCACGACGTCGCCCGGCTCGATGATCTCGCGCGGGTTCTCGACGTGGTGGGCGGCCAGCTCGGAGATGTGGACCAGGCCCTCGACGCCGTCGAGGATCTCCACGAACGCCCCGAACGTCACGACCTTCGTGACCTTGCCCTCGAGCTCGTCGCCCACGTTGTAGGTGTCGACGACGCGCTGCCACGGGTCCTCCTGGGTCTGCTTGAGGCCCAGCGAGATGCGCTGGCGGTCGCGATCGATGTCGAGCACCTTCACGCGCACCGTGTCGCCGATGTTGAGGATCTCGCTCGGGTGGTTCACGTGCGACCAGGACAGCTCGGAGATGTGGATGAGCCCGTCGATGCCGTTGAGGTCGACGAACGCGCCGAAGTCCACGATGTTGGAGATCGTGCCCTCCACGACCTCGCCGGGCTGGAGCTTGTCGAGGATCTCCTGGCGCTGCTCCTTGCGCTCCTCCTCGAGCACGGCGCGGCGCGAGAGCACGACGTTGTTGCGCGAGCGGTTGAGCTCGATGACCTTGCACTCGATCTCCGTCCCGAGGTACTCGTCGAGGTGCGGGACGCGGCGGATGTCGACCAGCGAGGCCGGCAGGAAGCCGCGCACCCCGAGGTCGATGATGAGGCCGCCCTTGACGACCTCGATGACCGTGCCCGTCACCGGCTCGCCCGACTCGGCGGCCGCCTCGATGCGCCGCCACGCCTTCTCGAAGCGGGCGCGCTTCTTGGACAGGATGAGGCGGCCGTCCTGGTCCTCCTTGGTCAGGACGAGCGCGTCGACCTCCTCCCCCATCTCGACCTCGTCGGAGGGGTCGACCGACTTGCGGATCGACAGCTCGTTGGAGGGGATGACGCCCTCGGACTTGTAGCCGATGTCGACGAGGACCTCGTCGGCGTCGATGCGCACCACCTTGCCGGTCACGACGTCGCCCTCGGTGAAGGGCGTGAGCGTGGCGTCGTAGTTGGGGACGATCTGCCCGTCGATCTCGAGCAGCAGGCCGTCGGAGCCCTCGACGACCTTCGCGTCGGCGGGCAGAGTCGCGGTGGTTTCAGCCATGAATCCGGGAGGTTAGCGAAGGAAGTGCCCTCGCCCTCGGCATCCGGAAGGCGATCTCGCCCGTATCATCATCCGCCATGCCGAAGCGCGAGACCAAGCGCGGCGCCGCGCGCACGCCGCTGGACGGGGACTACGACGTCCTCATCTGCGGCGCCAGCTTCGCCGGCCTGGCCGTGGCGCGCGAGTTGACCGGGTCCGGCGCGCGGACGCTGATCGTCGACCGCTACGAGGTCGGCGAGCGCCAGACCTCCGCGTGCGGCATCCCGACGTCGTGGCTGCGGGCCATGGCCCTCGAGGAGTCGATCAACCAGACCTTCCCCGACCTCGTCGTCCACACCCCGCACGGCAGCGCGCGCTGGCGGCTGCCGTGGACGTTCTCCACCTTCGACTACCGCGACGCTGTGCGCACGGTTGCGCGCGCAGGCGCCCGACGCGGAGTTCGAGACGGCGAAGGTGGACGGCCGCACCGGCGACGTCGTGCACACCGACCGAGGCGACCTCCGCGCGCCGCTGATCGTCGACGCTCTGGGCTGGCGCCGCGTCCTGGGCGCCGGCGAGAACGTCCAGCCTCCGGAGGCCTATCTCTCGCGGGGCCTCGAGGTCCACCCGCACGGCCGCGGCGAGGACCTGGAGCTGTGGATCGACCGCTCCTACGTGCCGCGCCGGCTACGCCTGGAGCTTCCCCGCCGGCGGCGAGATGCGCGTCGGCGTCGGCTCGTTCGATCCGCGCCCGCCGGTCAAGCGCGAGACCGTGCAGCTGGCCGCACGACCTCTCGCTCCCCCCGGTTCGCTACCAGGGCAACTGGATCCCGCACCGCATCCGTCCCGCCACCGAGGACGGCGTGTGCTTCGCCGGTGACAGCGCCGGCCACTGCCTCCCCACGACGGCCGAGGGGATCCGCACCGCGCTGTACTTCGGCATCGCGTGCGGACGCGAGCTGCGCGCCGTGATCGAGGGCTCGCGCCGCAAGGAGGAGGCCCTGCGCCGCTACCACGCCTTCAGCGAGTCGCATCGCTGGAAGTTCGAGGCGATGAAGCGGGTGCAGGACCTCGTCCCCCGGGTCCCGCCGCGCGCCCTGACCCGCTTCCTCGGAGCGCTCGAGAACAAGCGCTTCACCGACTGGGCCTTCGGCCACTACCTGGCCATCGCCCCGCCCGAGTTCGCCGGCCCGGCGCCGGTCCGCGCTCGCCCGCTGGTCGCGGCGGCCCACTAGCCTGGGCTCAGCTCCCGCTCGGCGGGATGTTCTGGTTGAGGCGGAACAGGTTGGTCGGGTCGTACTCGTCCTTGAGGGCCTGGAGGCGGGCGAACTTCTCCTCGCCGTAGGCGGCCCGCACCCTCTCCTCCCCCTCCGCGGAGAGGAAGTTGATGTAGGCGCCCCCGGTGAGGGAGGGCTCGATGTCCGCGTACAGCCGCTGCGCCCAGTCGACGTGGGAGTCGTATCCCTCGGACTCGAAGGACGCCCCGATGACGTTCAGCACGAAGGGAGCCTGGCGCTCCCGATAGGCCGTCGCGCCCTCGTCCACACGGGCGACCGCGCCGCCGAAGTGATGGAAGTGGATCTCCGACGCCGGGGAGGTGGCCTCCTGGTGGTAGCGCGCCGCCGTCTCGATCGCCGCGTCGTCCAGCTCGCGAACGTAGCCCGCCTTCATGTACGTGTGCTTGCCGGCCGGCCACAGCGGATCGAGCAGGCTCTGGAGGGCCGTGTACGGCAGCGGGCCCATCAGGTCGGCCACCGGGTCGCCGAGCTCGCGCAGCGGCGCCACGGCCTTCTCGCCGTCTTCGAGGGAGCCCGAGTAGCAGGCCAGGAGGCCGATCAGCGGCTTGCCGTGCCACTCCTCCGGGATGAACGGCGCGGGCGGTGCCCACAGCAGGTTCGCCAGAGTGGTCAGCTCGTCCGGGAGATCCTGGACGAAGTCGCGATAGAAGCGCAGGATCTCGACCGCGCGATCGCCGGCGTAGAACGTCGGTCCGCCGATCACCATCGGGCCGACCGGATGCACCTGGTACTCGAGCGAGGTCGCGATGCCGAAGTTCCCGCCGCCGCCTTTCAGGCCCCAGAGCAGTTCGGGGTTCTCGTCGGCGCTGGCGGTGACGAGCCGACCGTCGGCCGTCACCACGTCGGCCGAGATCAGGTTGTCGGCGGCCAGGCCGTGCTTGCGCACGAGCCAGCCGATCCCGCCGCCCGAGCGTGAAGCCGCCCAGTCCGGTGGTCGAGACCAGCCCACCGGTCACGGCCGAGCCCGAAGGCCTGCGTCTCGTGGTCGAAGCGGCCCCACTGCACGCCGCCCTCGGCGCGGGCGGTGCCGGCCTGCGGGTCGACGCGCACGCCCTGCATCGCGCTCAGGTCGATCACGATGCCGCCGTCGGTCGTCGAGAAGCCGGGGATGCTGTGGCTGCCGCCGCGCACCGCGACCTCGAGGTCCTGGCTGCGCGCGAACTCGACCGCGCGCATCACGTCGGCGACGCCCGCGCAGCGCACGATGAGCGCCGGCCGGCGATCGTGGGCGCCGTTCCAGATCGCGCGCGCCTCGTCGTAGCCGGGGTCGCCAGGGGCGATCACCTCGCCGCGCACGGCCTCGGCCAGCTCGGCGACCGTCCCGTCGCCGAGCACCGTCTGGGTCATCTCCTGGGTGGACATCGCCATCTCCTGGTTCGGGGGACGACGAAGCTAGCCGGTGCGCTCTTAGCAGCCGCTTAGCGCGCGTCCGCACCCGCCTTAGCGGCGCCGCGGCCCTGCTCCAGCCGCGCCTCGCAACGCGTCGACCTGCGCCAGTCCGCGGACGTCGTCGGTCCCGCGGAAGATGCCGCGCGCCTCGTCGATCAGCTCGCGCGCTCGCGACTCGTTCGGCGCCGGCGGGCTGATCAGGGCGTCCACGAACGCGCACAGAGGCCAGCCGTGTCCACGCATGAGGATCTGGCTGCGACACAGATCGGCGGCCTCTTCGAGGATCGACCGCGCACGGGCGATGTCGCCGGCCTCGAGCTCAAGGTTGCCCAGGTTGAGGAGCAGCCCGGACCTTCCCGTCCCGTCCTCGGTCTCGCGGCAGATGGCGAGCCCCTGTCCGATGAGCTCGCGCCCGCCGTCGACGTCCCCGGCGCGCCCGGCGAGCAGGCCGAGGCAGCCCAGCGTCACCGCGGTCGCGCGGCGGTCGCCCACCTCACGCCGGACGGCGAGCGCCTCCTCCAGCCATTCGCGCCCGAGCTCGAACTGCTCGCGCGAGCGCGCGAGGTTTCCCAGGCCGTTGAGCGCGACCGCGGTGCCGTGAGGGTCGTCGCGCTCGCGGTGCAGCGCCAGCGCGCGGTCCAGGGCCTCGCGCGCGGCGTCGTGATCGCCCTGTGCGCGCGCCACCAGGGCGAGGTTGCACAGCATGTAACCCGCCGCTGCCTCGGGGCCGACCGGCCGGAACATGAGCAGGGTGTCCTCGAAGTACATTCGCGGCTGGCCGCGCGCGTCGCGATCGATGACGAGGCCGATGGTCGTCGCCCAGATCGTCGTGCCGGACTCCCGCGGCGCCCGCGCGAGCAGGCTCAGGCCTTCCCCCATCAGTCGGCGCGCGTCCTCGTCCTGCCCGCGAGAGTGCGCCTCCACCCCTTGGGCGTGGAGCGAGGCGGCCGCCACGAGCGCCTCATCCAGCTCGTCGGCCAGGGCAAAGGCGTCCACGAAGCTGTGTCGGGCGCCCGCGTACTCACTGCGCGTCCACTCGAGCACCCCGCGATGCAGAAGGGCGGCCGCCACGGCGCGGCGGTCTCCCAGCGTCTCGTGGATCGTGCGCGCCTCCTCGGCGAGCCCAATGACGCGCTCCGGCCGGGCGAGCCGCACCTCCAGCGCCCCGGCCGCCACCAGCGCCCGAGCCCGCAGCGGCGTCGGCCTCTTCGTCGGCGGCCAGCGCGGCGGCGAGCAGGCGCGAGCCCTCGGTGAAGTAGCCGCGGGTCATCCACACCGGCCACAGCGCCACCGCCATCCGCAGCGCGCATCGAGGGTCGTCGCGCAACCCCGACGCCAGCGCCGCGCGCAGGTTGTCGAGATCGAGCTTCCGCGCGCTCGAAGAAGCGCTCGCCCGCCACGTCCGGGTCGGCGGCTTCGGCCACGGCGAGGTACCAGTCGCGGTGGTGCGCCTCCAGGCGTGCCGTCTCGCCCGCCTCGCCGAGGCGATCGCGAGCGTATTGGCGGATCGTCTCGAGCAGCCGGTAGCGGTACTCGCCGCGTTCCTCCTCGGCCGCCACGAGCGACTTGTCGACCAGGCGCCCGAGCAGCTCGACCACCTCGCCGCTCTCCAGGCCGGCGCCGCCGCACACCTCGTCCACCGCGTCGAGCCCGAACGACCCGGCGAACACGGCGGTGCGGCGGAAGAGCACCCGCTCCTCGGGGGTGAGAAGGTCGTGGCTCCAGCTCAGGGTGGCCGCGAGGGTCTGCTGCCGGGTGAGCCGCCCGCGTGCGCCGCCGAGCAGGTCGAGCGAGTCGCGCAGCCGCTCGGCCGTCTGCGCCGGCGTCAGCACGCCGGCGCGGGCGGCCGCCAGCTCGATGGCCAGCGGCATCCCGTCCAGGCGGAAGCAGACCTCGGCCACGTCGGAGGCGTTGTCATCGGTGAGGTGGAACCCCGGCGCGGCGTCGGCCGCGCGCTCGGCATACAGCCGGATCGCCTCGAAGCGCATCAGCTCCTGGCCCGGCGCCGCCACGTCGGGATCCGGCAGCGCGAGCGACGGGACGCGCAGGGCGACCTCGCCCGCGATGCGCAGCGGCTCCCGGCTCGTGGCCAGGACCGTGAGCTCGGGACATGCCCGCAACAGCTGCTCGGCCAGGCGCGCGCAGGCCCCGATGAGGTGCTCGCAGTTGTCGAGCACCAGCATCAGCCGCCGCTCGCCGATGAGCCTCGCCAGCACCGCATCGGCGTCGGGGTGCGAGCCCAGCTGCATACCGAGCACTATCGCCGTCTCCTGAGCCACGAGTTCCGGGTCGGCCAGGGAGGCGAGCTCCACGAGCCACACGCCGTCTTCGAACTGCCGCAGCCGCTCGGCCGCCACCTCGAGAGCCAGGCGCGTCTTCCCGGCGCCGCCCGGGCCGGTCAGGGTGAGCAACCGGGTTCGGTCGAGCTGGCGGCGCACCTCGGTCAGCTCACGCCCGCGGCCGATGAAGCTCGTGAGCTGGACCGGGAGGTTGTTCATGCGGGCGCCGTCCGGCGTCGCGGCATCGCGGCGCGCGCCGGGTGGACGGGCCTCGGTGGACGCGCCCGCCGGGGGCACCGACTCGAGGCGTCCGGCGAGGATGTCCTGGTACACGCGGCGCGTCTCGGGGTCGGGATCCGCCTCGTACTCGCGCCGCAGCGTCTGGCGGAGCTGCTGGTACTGGGCGAGCGCCTGCTGGCGCCGTCCCGAGGCGGCGAACAACCGCATGAGCCGTCGATGGACCTCCTCGTGCAGCGGGTCGTCGACCACCGCCTGCTGCAGGGCCTCGATCGCCCCCGCCTCGTCGTCGGCGTCGAGGTGGCGCTCGGCGAGCTCCATCAGCAGTGCGAGGTGCAGCTCGCGCGAGCGCCTCGCGGCGGCTCGTCACCCAGTCCTCAAATCGATCTTCGGGGAGCAGCTCGCCGCCGTAGTGCGCGAGGGCGTCCCGGTAGGCCTGGATCGTTCCTTCCGCGCGCGCCGTCACGGCGGCCGCCTCGAAGTCCGCCGCGTCGATCGCCACCGGGCGCTCGTCGCAGAGGACGAGCATGTCGTCGCGCAGCGCCAGGCAGGCGAGCGCGTCGGCGCCCGCGGCTTCGAGGGCCCGCCGCGCGACGTAGAGCGCCTGGTGGAGGTTGTTGGCCGCGGAGTCCGCGGTGCGGTCGGGCCACAGCAGCTCGGCCACGCGCTCGCGATGCAGGCGCCGATCTGGCGCGAGCGCCAGCAGCTTGATCAGGCTCTTGGCCTTGCGCAGCCGCCAAGCGCTCTCAGGGACGGGCCGGTCCCCCACGGCCACGTGGAACCCGCCGAGGACGCGCAGGCGGAGCGGAGGGGTTCCCATTCCACCGCCGGTGATGCCTTCAGCCTACGAATGACGGGGCGGTCAGGCAAGCCGTCAAGGCGCCGGGTCGACCTTCGCGCCGTGCGTTGCCGGGTCGCGCAGCGCGATCCACAGGCCCTCGGAAACCCCGCAGATCTCGCCCTTCGGCGAGACGATCGCCGCCGCGCCGCGGCTCTTTCGTCCGTCGCGGCCGAGGAGCCACGCCATCACGACGTGCTCCTCGCCCGCTGTCGCCGCGGCCGGGCCCGGGCGGGCGGTGAGACGCGCCAGCACCTGTGGGCCGCTCTCCGGCTCCACCGCCGCCGCGCCGGTCGGGCAGTCGAGCGCCGCCCACGCGAACAGTCGCGTCACGGCCCCGTCCCCGTCGGCGAACTCGGCCTGGGGCGTCCACGTGTCCGCCATCACGCCCTCGCGGCCGGCCACCGGGCCCAGGAGCGTCGCGATCGCCTCGGCGCGATCGCGCTCCGAGCCGCAGCCGAAGCAGGTCGGGAACGGGTGGCGCTGTAGCCACGGATTGCCGCCCCGCGCCGCGCGAGCGGCCTCGACCGGAACCGGCTCCGGGACGTCGAGCTCGAGCTCCGCCGGCGCTCCCTCGGCCACCACCTCGTCGCGGTGGAACACGGCCACCGTCGCATCGTCGCCCCGCCGAACCTCCAGCGGCGTGTCGAGGGGCACCGGTCGGCGCAGCGACACCGAGGCGGCGGGCGCGTCGACGAGCGCGGCCACCGACCCGCACGAGTACCCGCCGTGCCCGAACTCGGGCGGGCCGTTGAAGCGTCGGGGGATCGTCACCGTCTCGGCCAACCGGCCGAGTCTCTCAGAACCCTCGGCGCTCGCGGTCGGGTCGAGACACGTGGCCGCGCGGCGCCAGCAGCCGCCGCCAGGCGTGCGCGAGCCAGGCGACGGCGAGGACCAGCACGACGATCGAGGCCGCCGGCGCCCTGTCCGGGTCCACCGCCCCGATCACCGTCAGAAACAGGAAGAGCACGACGATCGCGCCGATGATCGCCCACGCCGCCGCCCAGGC
This sequence comes from uncultured Actinomycetes bacterium, assembly GCA_963842605.1. Lineage (GTDB taxonomy): Bacteria > Actinomycetota > Thermoleophilia > Solirubrobacterales > Solirubrobacteraceae > AC-38. The sequence goes on along the minus strand of CAWJGV010000003.1, from coordinate 156,892 downwards.
GTAGTAGAGGCGGGCCTGGCGGCGGTCCTCGGCGCGGCGCCCGCCGGGTTCGCGGCGATCCTCGCCCGTGCGGCGCTCGCCAGCCGTGACGTCGTCGATCGCTTCAGCCATCATCATGCGAAAAAGTAGTCTGCCGGAGGGACGTTAGCCCATCGTCCATTCGTTGAGGGTCAGTCGCGAACGACGAGGAAGGTCCCGACGGCGAGCAGAAGGACGCCCACCAGGCGGTGCCACGTGATCGACTGCTTCTCGACGCCCAGGATGCCCAGCTGGTCGACGACGATGGCCAGCGTGAGCTGCCCGGCGATCGTCGCGGCGGTCACGCCGCCCGCTCCCAGCGAGCGCACCGTCACGAGCACGGTGGTGACGTACGCGGCGCCCAGCAGCCCGCCGGTGAGGTAGTACCAGGGCAGGTGGCGGGCCTCGCCGACCTCGCCGAACCCGCCGGCCGCGACCAGCACGATGGTCGCCAGCACCACCGTCCCGAGGGCGAAGGACACCGTGGCGGCCTGCCACGTGCCCACCGCCTTGCCGAGCATCGAGTTGATCGGCGCCTGGAGCGCGATCAGCCCGCCCACGAGGGCGGTGAGGATGACGGCGAGCCCGCGGTCCATCAGCGCTCTCCCTACTTGGCCTCGAGCCAGTTGGCGCCGATGCCCGCCTCGACGACGAGCGGCGGGTCCAGCTCGGCCGCCGCCACCATCTCGGCGCACACGATCTCCTTCGCCCGCTCGGCCTCCCCCTCGGGCCCCTCGAACAGCAGCTCGTCGTGGATCTGGAGGATCAGGCGCGTCGTGAGCCCGGCCTCGGCCAGCGCGTTGTGGGAGCGCACCATCGCCACCTTGATGATGTCCGCCGCCGAGCCCTGGATGACCGTGTTGACGGCCAGGCGCTCGCCGAGCTGCCGGGTCTGCCGGTTGCGCGCGCGCAGCTCGGGGATGCGCCGGCGGCGCCCGAACAGCGTCTGGACGTAGCCCTCCTGCGCCGCGAAGGCGATCGTCTCGTCGATGAACCGCCGCACGGCGGGGAAGCGATCGAGGTAGCGCTCGATGAACGCGCCGGCCTCCTCCTGGTCGATCTGCAGGCGATCGGCGAGGCCGTAGGCGCTGAGCCCGTAGACGATGCCGAAGTTGATCATCTTCGCCTTCGAGCGCGCCGCCGGGTCGACCTGCTCGGGCTCGAGGCCCAACACCTCGCCCGCCGTCGCCGTGTGCACGTCCTCGCCGCGGGCGAAGATCTCGCGCAGCGCGTCCTCCCCCGCGATGTGCGCGAGCACCCGCAGCTCGACCTGCGAGTAATCGGCCGACACCAGCAGGTTGCCCGGCTCGGCGACGAAGCAGGCGCGGATCTCGCGGCCCAGCTCCGTGCGGATCGGGATGTTCTGGAGGTTGGGGTCGGTCGAGGAGAGCCGCCCGGTCGTGGCCGTGGTCTGGTTGAAGGTCGTGTGCAGGCGTCCGTCCTCGGGTGAGATCAGCGCCGGCAGCGCCTCCAGGTACGTCGAGGTGAGCTTCGTCAGCTCCCGCCAGCGCTCGATCTTGGGGATGATCTCGTGCTCGGAGCGGATGGCCTGAAGGACCCGCGCGTCGGTCGAGTAGCCGGTCTTCCCGCGGCGCTTGCGCGACAGCCCGAGCTTCACGAACAGGACCTCGGAGAGCTGCTGTGGCGAGCCGATCGTGAACTCCTCCCCCGCCAGCTCCCAGATCTCGCGCTCCAGCTCCAGCGAGTCCTCGCGAACCCGGTCGGCGATCGCTGCCAGGCGGTCGGTGTCGAGCTTCAGGCCCTGGATCTCCATCTCGCGCAGCACGTGCACGAGCGGCAGCTCGATCTCGTCCAGCAGGCGCTCGGCGTCACGCTCGCGCAGCGTCTCGCGCTGCCAGTTCGCCAGCCAGCGAACGAGGACGGCGTCGCGCGCCGCGGGGTCCTCGACGTCGCACTCGACGCCGCGGTCGGAGCACAGCTCGTCGAACGAGTACGCGCGCGCCGCGGGGTCGATCAGGTAGGCCGCCACCAGGGTGTCGTGGGCGAGGTTGGGCGGGACCGTCCGCAGGGCCTTGGCGTCGTGCACGGCGACCGGGCGCTCGCCGACCGCCTCGACCAGCTCCTGCGGCCCGGCGATTTCGCCCGCCAGCGCCTCGTCCCCGGTGCCGATCGCCCCGAAGCGCCACGTCTCGTCGGTGAACAGGGCGTCGTCGGGCACCTCGGGCGGCCGCGCCGCGATGGCCAGAGGGTCGCCCTTCAGCTTTCCCACCTGGCCGACGGGCGCCTCGCGGACGCGGGCCGTCAGGGCAAGCTCGCCCGTCGCCGCGGGCACGGGCTCGGCCTCGGCGACGTCCAGCGCTTCCTCGAGCCGTCGCAGGGGCTCGCGGATCTCGAAGCGCCGGAGGGCCTCGCGCAGCTGGGAGCGGTCGGGGTCCTTGGACACCTCGGCCGAGGGATCGACATCGACCGGGATGTCGCGCACCATCGTGGCCAGCTGCTTGGAGATCCGCGCGTCCTCGGCGTGGTTGACGAGGTTTTCCTTTCGCTTGGCGCCCGAGATCTTGTCCACGTTGGCGAGGACGTCCTCGAGCGTCCCGAACTCCTGCAGCAGCTGCGCGGCGGTCTTGTCCCCGATTCCGGGGACTCCGGGGATGTTGTCGGACGTGTCGCCCTTGAGGCCGATGAAGTCGGGGATGAGCTCCGGCGCGATCCCGTAGCGGTCGATCACGCCCTCGCGGTCGTAGACCTTGGTGTCCGTGATCCCCCGGGAGGTGGTCATGATCTTGATCAGGCCGTCGTCGACGAGCTGGTAGGCGTCGCGGTCGCCCGTGACCACCATCACGGGGACGTCCTGGGCCTTGGCCCGCTCGACGATCGAGGCGATCACGTCGTCGGCCTCGTACCCGTCGACGTGGATGTTGCGATACCCGAACGCCTCGACCAGCGGCTCGAGGTGCGGCCACTGCTCCTTGAGGAGGTCCGGGCGACTCGTGCGCTGGGCCTTGTACTCCTCGTATACCTCCTTGCGCCCGGACGAGCCGGCGTCCCAGACCACGACCGTCGCCTTCGGCCCGTAGTCGGTGAGGATCTTCACGAGCATCGAGGCGAACCCGAAGATCGCGTTCGTCGGCTCTCCCGTGGACGTGGCGATGGACTCGGGAAGGGCGAAGAACGCCCGGTAGGCAAGCGAATTGCCGTCGATGAGGAACAGTTCGTCGCGTTCGTCAGCCACGACCTGAACTCTATGATGAGTCGCAGGACGGTCCCGTGCCCCTCACGCCCTCAGCCCAGTACTCGCTCACGATCCGCGTGGAGATCGAGCACAAGCCCGGAATGCTCGGCCGGGTGGCCAGCGCGATCGGCCAGGCGGGCGGGACGATCGGCGCCGTCGACCTGATCTCGGTCGACGACAACCAAACCGTGCGCGACATCACCGTCGCCGCGGGCGACCAGTCGCACTGGGACGCGATCGTGGCGGCGATCGAGGCCTGCGACGGCGCCAAGGTGATCGACACGACCGACCAGACCTTCCTGCTTCACGTCGGGGGCAAGATCGAGCAGCGCAACAAGCACCCGCTGCGCACCCGCGACGACCTGTCGATGGCCTACACGCCGGGCGTCGCGCGCGTCTGCAAGGCGATCGAGGCCGACCCGAAGAAGGCCTTCCAGTACACGATCAAGCGCAACACGGTCGCCGTCGTCTCCGACGGCACGGCCGTGCTCGGCCTCGGCGACATCGGGCCCGAGGCGGCGATGCCGGTGATGGAGGGCAAGGCGATGCTCTTCAAGGAGTTCGCCGGCGTGGACGCCTTCCCCGTCTGCCTGGCCACCAAGGACCCCGACGAGATCGTGCGCACGGTCGAGCTGATCGCCCCCGCCTTCGGGGGGATCAACCTCGAGGACATCTCCGCCCCGCGATGCTTCGAGATCGAGGAGCGGCTGAAGGTCGCGCTCAACATCCCGGTCTTCCACGATGACCAGCACGGCACGGCCGTGGTCGTGCTCGCCGCGCTCCTGAACGCCTGCAAGCTCACCGGCCGCGAGCTCGGCTCGCTGCGCGTCGTCGTGTTCGGCCTGGGCGCGGCCGGGGTCGCGGTGACGAAGATCCTCATCGCCGCGGGCGTGGGCGACATCGTCGGCGTGGACTCCCGCGGCGCGCTGCACACCGGGCGCGAGGACTACGTCGACGGCTCGCTGAACCCGATGAAGCGCTGGTATGCCGAGACGACCAACCCGCAGCGCCGCGACGGCGACCCGGCGGCGTTGCTCGAGGGCACCGATCTGCTGATCGGGGTCTCCGGCGCCAAGGTCGTGCCCGCCGAGGCGCTCGGCCGCATGAACCCCGATCCGATGGTCTTCGCCATGGCCAATCCGACGCCCGAGGTCTCCCCCGAGGAGGCCGTGGGACGCGTGCGGATCATGGCGACCGGGCGTTCCGACTACCCGAACCAGATCAACAACGTGCTCGCCTTCCCCGGCATCTTCCGCGGCGCGCTCGACGTGCGCGCGCGCCAGATCACCGAGGAGATGAAGACGGCCGCCGCCCGGGCGATCGCCGATGTGATCCCGGAGGAGGAGCTGCGCGAGGACTACATCGTCCCCTCGGTGTTCAATCGCGACGTCGCGCCGGCGGTCGCGGCCGCCGTCGCCGAGACGGCGCGCGCCCAGGGCATCGCCGAGGCGGGCGACGAGGTCGGCTTCGCGGACACCGAGACGCATCGGATCATCACGCCGTCGTAGAGCCCGGCCCGACTTCCCGCCTAACCGATCACCACGTCCTCCTCGCCGAACCAGAGCGGTGACGTCGGCAGGTCGATGAACCGCTGCTCGTCCTCGAGCAGCTCCACGCCGGCCGCCTGCCCGGCCTGGCTGGCGTACGCCGCCGCCAAGTCCTCCAGGCTGTCCCACCACAACTCCGCGACGCCGTCGTAGAAGCGCGCCTCGCTGCCACGCGGGGCCGAGACGCCCTCGTCGAAGTCGGTCTCGCGCGCGTGCGTCTGGACGTAGCGCCTGATTCGCAGCGTCTCGGCGTGGCGCTTGACCAGCGGCGCGTGTTGCTCGCGCCAGTAGCGCTGGAACTCGTCCCGCGACATGCCCTTGCGTCGACGAAGGGTGAACACCAGCTTGATCATGGCTCTCCTCGCAGTCTCATCGTTTGGGGGGCAGGGTTTTATTCCGCGCACCATCATGGCCTCGGGCCTTGCACCTGCTGCGCAGCGCTTGAGGCGCTATACCACTGCCTGAGATGGGCGCGATCACCGACCTCTTCGCCGGCGTCCCGGTATCCGATCTTGACGCCAGCATCGATTGGTACACGCGGTTCTTCGGACGACGGCCGGACCGGCGCGTCGGCGAAGAGATCCTCTGGGAGATCGACGAGCACGCCTGGCTCTTCATCGAGCCGAACGCGGCGCAGGCGGGCGCCGGCCGGATCACACTCGCCGTCGCTGGACTCGACGCGCTCCTCCAGCGCCTCGCCGCCGAGCGCATCGAGCACGAACCGATCGAGACCTACTCCAATGGCGTCCGCCACGTGAACGTCCCCGATCCGGATGGGAACACGATCGCGTTCGCCGAGCCGCCCGACGCCACGAACGCGTAGCGCGGTGATCCAGATCCACGCCGGCCCTGCTGCCGCTTCCATGCAAAGCACGAGTTCGAGAGAGTCTTCGCCGGCCTGGGCGACGTTGCGGGAATGTCCCGTGGCTCGCTTCCGCTCTTTGTGCGCTGCGAGCGCGCGGGTGTCAATGCGGCGTATGGCGACTTTCGGGGTAGCGGGGTAATCCGTCGTCGGGGGTCGGCTCCCAGGGCGCGGCATAGGCCACGAACTGGCGGACGCTCGGCCGGATCCCCGGATCACCGTCGAACGCCCCCATGCGAATGCCGATCGGATCGGCATGATTGGGGTTGCGGCCGAACAGCGACGAGCCACAGTCGCCGCAGAACCATTTCTCGCCGCCGTCGTCGGGGTTCCAGACTCGAAGTTTGTCCTCGCCCGCGACGATCCGAAATGTGCCGGGTGCGGGGTGGGCGTTCGCCGACGCTGCCGCTCCGCTGCGTCTCTGGCAGCGCTTGCAGTGGCAATAGCTGGCGCCGACGAGCGGCTCGGTCACCTCGAATCGGACGGCCCCGCAGTTGCAGCCACCCGTGAGCGGGAAGTCGTTCATCCCCAGAAGAGCCTTCCTCTGTGTGCGTGCCGGGCCCTGGCACGGAACACTACGGCGGCACCGCCCTCGAGGCTTGGCGAGCGTGAGCTGACAGGGAGCGAGACACTCGAATCTCCCGGGAAGCGAGAGCCCCGGGAAGAACCGGGTCGGAGAGCGCGTCGAATTTAGGGAAGCCCATCAATCGACCATGGAGGTGGAAGTGATGCAGAACCTGGCTCACAACCGCCGGCTCATCATCGGCTTGGTTCTCGCGATCGCGGTCATAGCGGTCATCGTGTTGATCGTTGCCTATTCAGGCGGCGGTGGCGGAGGCGGTTACTGACCGCCTCCGGGCTCGCGCCGGACGGCCGCTCGCTCCGCTCAGCGGTGTCGCCGGGTCACGGCCGCTGTGGTGCGGGGCGTCCCTGACGACCGGCCGGCTCAGAGTGCGAGCGCGAGGTCGACTCGCCTCGCTGTCCGAGGAGCGGGCGTTTCGGCATGGCGCTGATGTGCCTTCTTAGGATGAAAAGCAGGAGCTGGGGAGACACTCGCCGCGTGGGCCACGTTGCGGGAATGTCCCCTGGCTCGCTTCCGCTCTCGTCCAAGCCAGGCGTCTAGGCCCAGGTAACGCGGACGCCTCCTTTCACGTGAGGGCGATCGCGCCCAAGGGCAGCGGACAGCTGGCTCTCACCTGCTCCGGCGCTGCGATAGCCAGCGCTACGATCACCGCCGTGATCGCCGGAGCACACACGATCATCTTCGCCGAGGATGCCGAGCGAGCTCGGGAGTTCCTTCACGACGTGCTGGGCTTCGAGGGGGTCGATGCCGGCGAGGGCTGGCTGATCTTCGCCCTGCCGCCGGGTGAGGTCGCGGTCCACCCTGGCTCCGGCTGGGGCCGCGGGCCCGGGCATCACGCCCTGTTCCTCATGTGCCATGACATCGAGCACACCGTCGCGGAACTCGAGCGCAAAGGCGTCGAGTTCGTATCTCCGATCGAGGACGAGGGCTGGGGCCGGATCGCGCACTTCAAGATCCCCGGCGCCGGCGAGATCGGTTTGTACGAACCCAGGCACCCAAGCCCACTCCAAGAGTTCGCGTAGCCGCTGGAGCGCTCGCTGACGATGTCCGCGATCGCGAGCCGGCCACTAGAACGAGGACGGGCCGCCGTGCCGAACGTGGCCCAGTTGGTAGATAACACGACTGAACCCCGTGGCGTCCCGGCTCGAGTCCGAGTCTCGCCATGGGTTGGTGACTGCCGCTTTCGGCGCGGTCGCAAGCGTCTGGCCAGTCCAGCGCCACATGACCGGAATGGACGAAAAGCAGGAGCTGGGGAGACACCCGCCGCATGGGCGAGTGTCCTCTCCCTCGACGCCCGCCACCGCGACCGGCCACGACATATTGCTGCCGATCTGGGCCGCTACGCGTCGCGCCGGAGTGGCGTTCATCGGCCCGCCTGAGGGTCACTTGAGGATTCGGCAGCCGGGCGCCAGGTATATCTACGTCGAGATGAAGATCACCGTCACCGGAGCCACCGGGCTGATCGGCCCACGCCTCGTCGCCCGGCTGAAGGACCGCGGCGACGAGGTGACCGTGCTCTCGCGGAACCCCGACCGTGCCCGCGACGCGCTGCGCGTGGAGGCCGTGGCCTGGGACGCCGAGGTCGAGGCCGCCCCCGTCGAGGCTCTGACGGGTCGCGACGCCGTGGTCCACCTGGCCGGCGAGCCGGTCGCCCAGCGCTGGAACGGGCCGGCGAAGCGGCGGATCCGCGACAGCCGGGAGCTCGGCACGCGAAACCTCGTCGAGGGGCTGCGCGCCGCCGATCCGCGGCCTCGCGTGCTCGTGTCCGCGAGCGGCATGGACTACTACGGCGCCCGCGGCGACGAGGAGGTCGCCGAGGACGACCCGCCGGCGGACGACTTCCTGGCGCAGGTCTGCGTCGTGTGGGAGGGCGAAGCGCAGAAGGCCGAGGAGCTGGGCGTGCGCGTCGCGCGGCTGCGCACCGGCGTCGTGCTCTCCGCCAAGGGCGGCGCGCTGGCGAAGATGCTGCCGCCCTTCAAGGCGGGCGTGGGCGGCCCGGTCGCCGGCGGGCGCCAGTGGATGCCGTGGATCCATCTCGACGACATCGCCGGGATGTACGTCGCCGCTCTCGAGGACGACCGCTGGAGCGGCCCGATCAACGCCGCCACGCCGACGCCCGTGACGAACCGCGAGTTCTCGAAGGCGCTCGGACGCGCCCTTCACCGGCCCGCCGTGGCTCCCGTCCCCGAGCTGGCCCTACGCGTTCTCTACGGCGAGATGGCGGAGATCATCACGTCGGGACGCCGGGCGATCCCGAAGCGCGCGCTCGAGCTCGGCTACGCCTGGGAGCACCCCGACCTGGACGAGGCGCTGCGCTCGGCGCTGGCTAGCTGACGGCCTTGCTCTTGCGCTTGGGGATAACACCCTCGGTCTTCCAGAGGGAGTCCTTGCGCGCCGGCCACACCAGCCAGACCAGGATCCCGACGGCGCTCAACAGCAGACCCGTGGCCAGGCCGGGCTTCTCGCCGTAGCCCTTGCGGGCGGACAGCAGGGAGCACACGATCGCCGAGGCCAGCCAGATCCACAGCAGGTAGAGCGCCTTGGCGCCGATGAGGGCGAGAACGGTCATGGGTTGCGCATCTGCCCGGTCATCCGCCGAGGTAGGCCTTCTGGACCTCTTCGTTCTCCTGCAGCGCGTCCGACGAGTCGGACAGCGCGACCTCGCCGGTGGCCAGGACGTAGCCGCGCGACGAGGCGTTCAGGGCGTGGGTCGCGCTCTGCTCGACGAGCAGGATCGTCGTCCCCTGTTCGTTGATCGCCTTGATCGTCTCGTAGATGCGGTCCACGAGGATCGGCGCGATGCCCATCGAGGGCTCGTCGAGCAGCAGCAGCTTCGGCCGCGGCCATCAGCGCCCGCCCGATGGCGAGCATCTGCTGCTCGCCGCCCGACATCGTCCCGCCCTTCTGGCGCTCGCGCTCCTTCAGGCGCGGGAACAGCTCGAACACGCGCTCCATGTCCTCGGAATAGTCGTCGCGGCGCAGGTAGGCGCCCATGTCGAGGTTCTCTCGCACGGTCATCCGCGGGAACACGTGCCGGCCCTCCGGTGACTGGGAGATGCCCCGCTGGACGATGTTCTGGGGCGGGACGCCGCTGATCTCCTCGCCGTTGAAGCGGATCGTGCCCTGGCGTGGCGGCGTCACCCCGGAGATCGAGCGGAGCGTCGTCGACTTGCCGGCCCCGTTGGAGCCGATCAGCGTGACGATCTCCCCCTCCTCCACGGTGAGCGAGATGCCCTTGAGCGCCTCGATGTTCCCGTAGTAGGTGTGGATGTCGTCGACCTCGAGCAGGGGCATGCGTCAGCGTCCCCTCGTCGGCCGCGGTGCCCGCAGCGCCCGTGCCGAGATAGGCCTCGACGACCTTCGGGTCCTTGCGGACGTCCGCCGGCAGGCCCTCGGAGATCTTGTTGCCGTGATCGAGCACGGTGATGTGCTCGGAGACGTTCATGACGACCTTCATGTCGTGCTCGATGAGCAGGATCGTGATGCCCTTCTCCTCGCGGAGCTTGCGCATGAAGTCGACCAGATTGGCGGACTCCTGCGGGTTCATTCCCGCCGTGGGCTCGTCGAGGAGCAGCAGCTTGGGCTCGGAGGCGAGCGCCCGGGCGATCTCGACCCGCCGCTGGTCGCCATAGGCCAGGTTGATCGCCAGCTCGTCATGGATGGCGGGCCGCAGGCCGACGTACTCGAGCAACTCGTGCGCCTTGTCGGTGACGGTGCGCTCCTCCTTGCCCACCCACGGCGGCCGGAAGATCGAGCCCAGCAGCCCGGCCTTCATGCGGGCGTGCTGGCCGACCATCACGTTCTCCAGCGCGCTCATCGTGGCGAACATGCGGATGTTCTGGAACGTCCGCGACATCCCCATCGCCAGGATCTTGTCCGGGCGCCCGCGGGTGACGTCCTTGCCGTCGAACACGATCTTGCCCGTCGTCGGCTTGTACAGGCCCGTCAGCATGTTGAAGAACGTCGTCTTGCCGGCGCCGTTGGGCCCGATGATCGAGACGATCCCCTTGCGCGGGATGGAGAAGTTGACCTCGGAGACCGCGACCAGCCCGCCGAAGACCTTGCTCACGTCCTCGGCGCTGAGGATCTGGTCGGTCTCCTGCTCGGTCGTAGCCGGCTCGGGCACGGTCGTGCCGGCGCCGTCGCTCACGCCTTGACCTCGTACATCTCCGTCTCGCCGGCCCCGATGCCCTCGACGAGCTCGAGCTTTCGCCTTCGCTCCGGCAGCAGGCCCTGCGGCCGCAAGATCATGATCAGGACGATGAGGAAGCCGAAGATCCCGAACGACAGCTGGGTGAGATCGAAGTCGAGGCCGATCTTGGACGGCACGCTGTTGAACACGTCCGGGATGAAATAGGTGTTGATGTAGGACAGGGTGATCGCGCCGATCACGACCCCCCAGATCGAGCCCAGGCCCCCGAGGATGATCATGGCGAGAATGAAGATCGAGAAGCCGAACTGGAACTGGTTGGCGTTCACCGAGTTGAAGTAGGCGCCGAGGAAGGCCCCGGCCATGCCGCCGAGCGCCCCGCCGGTCGCGTAGGCCATCAGCTTGGTCTTCACGAGCGGGACGCCCATCGACGCGGCCGCCACCTCGTCCTCGCGGATGGCCACCCACGCGCGCCCCAGCCGCGAGTCGCGCAGGCGGAAGTTCACAAACAGGACGAACGCGACCATGCCGAGCGCGAACCAGTAGTACGGGCGCAGGCTGAAGGCCGAGTTGAAGGTCGCGAGGCCGGGGAGGTCGATCTGGTCGACCGGGGAGATCGCCTGGCGGCCGTTCGTGAGCTTGTAGCCGCTGCCGAAGGAGATGTCGTCGCCGAAGAAGGCGAACACGCGGATGATCTCTCCGAAGGCGAGGGTGACGATGGCGATGTAGTCGCCGCGGAGGCGCAGCGTCGGCAGGCCGATCAGGATCCCGACGACCGCACAGACCAACACCGCGGCCAGGATGAGCAGCAAGAAGTTGAGGTGGATTCCCGGCAGGGTCTCCGGGAAGCCCGAGACGAAGACGTGGATGCCCTTCTCGCCGTTGACCTGCGAGAAGAAGTCCGAGGCCAGCCACCCCACGGTGTAGGAGCCGAAGGCGTAGAAGGCGACGTACCCCAGGTCCAGCAGCCCGGCAAAGCCCACGACGATGTTCAGCCCCAGCGCCATCACCACGTAGGCCAGCGCCAAGACGGCGTTGTTCATGAACGACGCCAGCGGATCGAAGAAGTACGGCAGGAAGATCGCGAGGCCGAAGACGATGATGGCGATGATCAGGTTCGCGTGACGCGAGTTCCGGAGAGCGTCGATCGGCTTTCTCATCCCGCCTCCCTCGTCTCCTCGCCGAGCAGCCCCTGCGGCCGGAAGACCATGATGACGATGAGGTAGCCGAACACCACGGCCGCGGTCCACTGCGCCCCGATCCGGTCGTCGGCGATGTTCTGGATGCAGCCGATGATGAGACCGCCGAGCACCGCGCCCTGCAGGTTGCCGATGCCACCCATGACGGCGGCGGTGAAGGCGATCAGGCCGGCCTGGAAGCCCGAGAAGTACCAGAGCGTCGTCTGGTAGAGGGCGTAGATCAGTGCGGCGGCGCCGGCCATCAGGCCGCCGAGCAGGAATGTGAACGAGATCGTCGTGTCGACGTTGATCCCCATGAGCCGCGCCGCCTCGGGGTCCTGGGCGGTGGCGCGCATGGCCTTGCCCATCCGGCTGTGGGTGATGTACTGGGTGAGCAGAAGGACGAGCGGGACCATCACGCCGAAGGCGAGCACGTCGCTGTTGTGGAACTTCACGTCCCCGATCGTGAACAGGACGTTCTGCGAGTGGATCAGGTCGGGAATCGAGAACTGCGAGCTGCCGAACCACAGGATCCCCACGTTCTGGAGGATGAAGCTGAAGCCCACGGCGGTGATCAGGGGCGCAAGCTTGGGCGCGTTGCGCAGCGGCCGGTAGGCCACCCGCTCGATCATCACGTTGGTCGAGGCGCAGGCCACCATGGCGGCGACCAGGCAGACGAGCAGGCCCGCGATGAGCCCGAGGCGTCCCGGTCGACAGCGTGAGCCCGAGCGTGCCGTACAGGGCAAAGGCGACGAACGTGCCCAGCATGAAGTTGTCGCCGTGGGCGAAGTTGATCAGCTCGATGATCCCGTAGACCAGCGTGTAGCCGATCGCGATCAGGGCCCAGATGGACCCGTTGGAGAGGCCCAGGACGAGGAGGTTGAGGATGGGCGCGAGGCCGTGGCCGGCGCCGACGTCCTTGATCGCGTAGTACAGCGGCAGGATCAGCAGGAAGAAGATCAGCCCGAAGCGCGAGATCCAGTCGCGCACGACGTCGCGCGTACTGCGGGACGGCTTGATTGCAACCGAGGCGGCTTCCATTCGCTCTGTCGGAGTGGAAGTCGGGGGCGGGCCGGCGGCCCGCCCCCAGCTTCCGTCTTGCCGTTCCTTACCCCTTCGGGATCAGGTTCGGGTCCGCCACGATCTTCTTGCTCGTACGTGGGCAGCCCGTCCTCGATGGTGTACAGGCCGTAGTCGGTGAGCGTGGTGTCACCGTTCTTGTCGATCGAATACGTGCCGAGGACGCTCTTCCGATCCTTCGTGTTGAAGATCTCCTCGATCACCTTGCTCGCGATCGTTGCCGTTGTCGCCGGCGCGCTTGATCGCGTCCAGCCCGAGCGCCATCGTCTCGTAGCCGTAGATGCCATACGGATCGACGGACGCCGTGCCGTACTTCTTCTTGAACTCGTCGACCACCGGCTTGGCGTCCGGCAGGTCCTTGATGCCCAGCGTGGCGACCGTCACCTTGGTGCGGGCGCCGACATCGGCGGGGATGCCGCCCTTCTTCGGGTTCGTGAACGCCTCCTCGGCCACGCCGTCGGGGCCGTAGAGCTTGGCGCTCGGAGCCGCGGCGGCCGCGTCCTTGAACACCTGCACGCCGTTCTCGCCGGTCACGCCCGACCACAGGAAGCAGTCGGTCTTGATCCCGGAGGCCAGCGAGCGGTAGTTCGGGGCGCTCTTGTCGGTGCGCTGCTTGTCCTGCACCGGAAGGCCGCCCTGCTTGGCCGACAGCTCGATGTTGCGAGCCAGGCCGGCGCCGTACGTGGAGCCGTCGTTCCAGAGGGTGACGGCCTTGCAGCCGTCCGCCTTCATCGTGGCCACCAGGGCCGCGCCCTGGATGGTGTCACGCGGGACGACGCGCGCGTACGTGCGCTTGCCCGTCGGGTAGTACTTCTGCGGCTCGCCCGGCTCGGAGCCCGGATCGTTCGTGGTCAGTCCGACGTAGGTGTTCGACGGGCTGATCTGCGGGATCCCCTTCTGATTGAGGATCGGAATCGAGACCTTCGAGCCGCCGGAGTTGAACTCTCCGAGGTAGAGGATCGTCGACCCGTCCGAGGACGCCTTGCGGGCGTTCTGCGCCGTCTGGCCCTCGTCCGCGGTACCCGGGTTCTGGGCCGTGGAGTCATCGAGCGAGACGTACTTGATCGTGTACTTGCCGAGCTTCCCGCCCGGGGCCAGATCGTCCAGCGCGAGCTTCTCGCCGTCGATCACGGCCTCGGACTGCCCGCGAGACGTGCCCTGGAGCGGAAGGCTGGAGTAAACCGTCAGGTTGGTGCCGGAAACCGTGTTTCCGCCGCCGCCGCCGTTGTCATCGCCGCCGCACGCGGCGACGCCGAGTCCGAGCGCGGCAATGGAGCCGGCTACTGCAAAGAAACGAACTCTCAATGAAGTTCCCCCCTCAGGAGATACGGAACGGACCCTGATCCTATGCGGATCCTATGCGACCCGCTTAGACGGGCGCAATGACCCGCGACGAGATGTTCCCTTGACGCGATTGAGCGGGTGTTAAGCGCCTACGCGCCCAGCGGGTCGAGAACCCGCAGGAACACCAGGCGTCCGTCACGCACGCGGTAGCTGCCGTAGGACTTGATGGTGGTGTCGCCGTTCTCGTCGATCGAGTACGTGCCGAGCACCGAGTTGCGTCCCCGCGTCTTCAGCATCTGGTCGATCACGTCGCCGCGGTCGTTGCCGTGCTTGCCGGCGCGTTGGATGGCCGCCAGCACGGCGCTCATGGCCTCATAGCCGTAGAGCGCCTGGGTCGGCATCGGGGAGCGGTAGCGCTCCTCGTAGCGCTTGGCCACCTGGCGCGCCTCGGGCGGGTAGGACTTCAGCGCCAGCCAGGGCGCGGTGACGAAGGTCCGCGGCCCGGCCGGCCCGAGCTGGGCGGCGAACCCGTCGTCGGCGATCCCGCTGGTGCCGAACAGCTTCATCTTCGGCGCCGCGGCGGCGACCGCCTGGAACAGCGCCGCCGTATTGGCGTGGAAGCCGCCCGTGTAGACGAACGCGTCGGCGCCCGAGGCGGCGACCTCGGAGGCGAGCTTGCCGAGGTCCGCGTCGTCGAGATCGACCGCCTGGGCCTTGACCACGTCGACGCCCTTCGCGCGCGCCTCGCGCGCCACCTGCCGGCCCAGCTCCTGCCCGTAGAGCTCGCCGTCCGTGACGACGTACGCGCGCGCCGCCTTCTCGTCCTGCATCAGGGTCAGCAGGGCCGCGGCCTGCACGTCGTCGGGCGGGACGAGGCGGGCGAAGTTGCGATCGCGCGTCGGGTAGTACTTGTCGGGCTCGCCCGGGCTGGCTCCCTTCTCGCGCGTGAAGCCGGCGACGGTGTCGGTGGGGCTGACCTCGAGGATGTCCGTCTCGTTGAGGATCGGGATCGAGACCGCCGAGGCGCCGGTGTCCATCTCCCCGAGGTAGGCGATCGTCTTGTCGTCCTGGGCGGCCTTGCGCGCGTTGGCCGAGACGAGCCCCGGGTCCCACGTGCCGCTCTCGGGGTCCGCGTCGTCGAGCGCCAGCAGCTCGACCCGGCGCTTGCCCACCCGGCCCCCGGCGTCCGCCAGGGCGAGCCGCTCCCCGCGGACGATCGCCAGGGCCTGGTCGCCCAGCCGGCCCTTGAGCGGCTGGCTGGAGTAGATCCGCAGCACGTCGCCGGAGACGGTGCTCCCTCCCCCACCCCCGGAGCCGGCGCAGCCCGCGAGCGCAGCGGGCAGCAGCAGGAGGACGAGCAGACGGAGGAGGCGCGGCATGCGGCGGCGGATTCTAGGCCGTGCAGGAGCGGGTGACCGGGACCGAGATCGCGTTGGACGTTTCGGGATGGGCGGGCGGGTAGTTGTTGTGGCACCAGATCGCGATGCCTCGAGACCGGTCGACGCGGACGAAGAACTCGTGACCCAGGGTCACGCCCACCGCCGACGATGTGATGGCGAGACAGCGAAAGAGGTTGGGATCGTCGGCGCGATTGACCAGGCCGTTGCCCTGCCGGCACGTCGTTCGGCGGATCGGGCCCGAGAGGGCGCCGGCGCGCACGCGGGCACGGGCGTCCGCGCCGACCTCGGTTTCGATCCGGCGCCGCAGCGCCACGCCCGAGGCGGCGCCCACGCGGGCCGTTTGCGGCGCCTGGTCGGCCAGGAGGCGGCGGACCTCGCCGGCGCGGAGCGCCCGCTCGGCCCGCGCCTCGCGCAGCTGCGCGCGCTGTGCTGCCTCGTACGCGAGCCAGATCCCGCCCGCGGTGAGCACGGCCGCGACGGCGGCGCCGACGAGCACGGCTCGACGGCGCCGGCGCGGCAGCTTCTCGAGCAGGAAGCGCGGCAGCCGAACGAAGGCCGGCAGGGCGTCGTGATGCTCGAGGGCCGGGCCCTCGGCCCGGTGGCGCGCGAAGATCGTCTTGACCTCCTCCGCGGTGGCCGCACGTCCAGCGGCCCAGGGGTCCTCCTCGGGCTGATCGCTCATTGCGACCGGAATTGTCCCGCAAACTCAGCCGAAGAACACTTCGGCCGTCTCGTACAGCGCGGGATCGAGCAGCTTGGGCTCGCGCAGCGCTTCGGCGAGCGGCACCCGCACGATGTCGGCCGCGTGCAGCGCGACCATCTGCCCGAAGGCGCCGTCACTCACGGCGTCAAGGGCGGCGACCCCGAAGCGGGTGGCCAGCACGCGGTCGTAGGCCGTCGGGGTGCCGCCACGCTGGACGTGACCGAGGATCGTCATCCGGCTCTCGAAGCCCGTGCGCTCCTCGATCTGACGCTCCAGCTCCACCGCAATGCCGCCGAGGCGGGCGTGGCCGAACTCGTCGACCTCCTGTTCGGAGCGCGGGCCATCGGCGCCCTGCGGCATGGCGCCCTCGGACACGGCGATGATGGAGAACGTCCGCCCCGCGTCGTGGCGGCGCTGGATGCGCCGGCACACCTCGTCGAGGTCGAACGGGCGCTCGGGCACGAGGATGGCGTCGGCCCCGCCGGCCATGCCGCTGTAGGTGGCGATCCAGCCGGCGTGGCGGCCCATCACCTCGACGACCATCACCCGGTTGTGCGACTCGGCGGTGGAGTGCAGCCGGTCGATGGCGTCCGTGGCGATCTGCACGGCGGTGTGGAAGCCGAAGGTGAAGTCGGTGCCGTTGAGGTCGTTGTCGATCGTCTTGGGCACGCCCACCACGTTCGCCCCGTCCTCGGCCAGGCGGCGCGCCACGCCGAGCGTGTCCTCGCCGCCGACCGCGATCAGGGCATCCACCCCGTGCGCGTCCAGCACCTCGACCACCTGCTCGGCGCCGCCGTCCTCCTTGTACGGGTTCGTGCGCGAGGTGCCGAGAATCGTCCCGCCGCGGGGCAGGATGCCGCGCGTGTTCTCCAGCGTCAGCTCGAAGGCGTCGCCCTGCATCACGCCGGCCCAGCCGTAGCGAAAGCCGACCACGCTGTCGCCGGCCTCGAGCACGCCGCGGCGCACCACGGCGCGGATCACCGCGTTGAGTCCCGGGCAGTCGCCGCCTCCGGTGAGGATGCCGACGCGGGCCATGCCCTCGAAAGCTAACCGGCTTCGCGGCCCGGGACGTGGCGGACGAGCACGCGCCCGACGACCGCGAGGATGAGGATTCCGACCACGATCCAGAACCCGTCGAACGCCTTGACGCCGAGCGCCCAGAGGACGACCCAGAGGACAAGGCTGGCGGCGACGGTGGCGACGAGTGCCATGCCGCGCGGATGCTATCTCAGCGCCTCGGCGAAATCCGCCGCGAGATCTCGTACCGCGGCTGCGGGGTCGTCCGCCTCCGCGGCCGCGCGCACGAGGCGGCTGCCGACGATCACGCCGTCCGCCCCGGCGTTCGCCGCCGCGGCCGCCTGCTCGGGAGTGCCGATGCCGAAGCCGACGGCCACGGGAACGTCCGTGTGCGCCTTCGCGCGGGCCACCACGCCCTCGATGTCCAGCGCGCCGCGCTCGCCCGTGGTGCCGGTGACCGACACGGTGTAGAGGAAGCCGCGAGCCTGCCGGCCGATGCGCTCCAGACGCTCGTCGGGCGTGGTCGGCGCGACCAGCGGCACGAGGGCGAGGCCGGCCGCGCCGCACGCCTCCAGGACCGCCGGGCTCTCCTCGAACGGGAGGTCGGGCACGATGAGCCCGCTGGCGCCCGCCGCGGCCAGCGCGGCCGCGAAGGCCTCGACGCCGCGAGCCAGCACGAGGTTCGAGTAGCACATGACGACCACGGGAACCCGGGCGGCGAGGCGCTCGGCCACCGCGAGGACGCCGTCCACCGTCGCCCCGGCGGCGAGCGCGGCCGTGCCGGCGGCCTGGATGACGGGCCCGTCGGCCAGCGGGTCCGAGAACGGCACTCCCAGCTCGACGAGGTCCGCGCCCGCGTCGGCGTAGGCCTCGCCGATCGCGGCCGAGGCGTCGAGGTCGGGAAAGCCGCCCATGAGGTAGGGCATGAACGCGGCCCGCCTGCCGCTGTCGGCGCAGCCGTCGAAGGCGGCGGCGATTCGCTCGGCGCCGCTCAAGTCCGGTCCAGGTGCTCCAGGACCTCGGCGAGGTCCTTGTCGCCGCGCCCGGACAGACAGACGAGATCGAGCTCTCCCTCCGGATTGGCGAGCGTCCAGGCCAGCGCGTGAGCGGACTCCAGGGCGGGGATGATCCCCTCCAGCCGGGCCATCCGCGCGAACATGGCGATCGCCTCCTCGTCGCTCACGGCGACGTAGCGGGCGCGGCCGGAGTCGCGCAGCTGCGCGTGCTCGGGCCCCACGCCGGGGTAGTCGAGCCCCGCCGACACGGAGTGGGCCTCGACGATCTGGCCGTCCCCGTCCTGGAGCACGGCGGACAGCGACCCGTGCAGGACCCCCGGGCGTCCGCCCGCGGTCAGCGGCGCGCCATGGCGGCCGCTCTCGAGCCCCTCGCCCGCCGCCTCGACGCCGACCAGCTCCACGTCGGCATCGTCGACGAACGCGGTGAATATGCCGATCGCGTTGGAGCCGCCCCCGACGCACGCGATCACGCGCGAGGGCAGGCGGCCCTCGCGCTCCAGCAGTTGCTCGCGCGCCTCGTCGCCGATGGGGCGCTGCAGGTCGCGCACGAGCGCCGGGTACGGCGCGGGCCCGACGGTCGAGCCGATGACGTAGTGCGTGCCCTCCACGTTGGTCGTCCAGTCGCGGATCGCCTCCGACGTCGCCTCCTTGAGCGTCCGGGTCCCGGCCTCGACGGGCGCGACCGTCGCGCCGAGCAGCTCCATGCGCTGCACGTTGGGACGCTGGCGGCGCATGTCCTCGACGCCCATGTAGACGACGCACTCCAGCCCGAGCAGCGCGCACGCCGTCGCGGTGGCGACCCCGTGCTGGCCCGCCCCGGTCTCGGCGATGATCCGCTGCTTGCCCATGCGCCGGGCGAGCAGGCACTGGCCGAGGGCGTTGTTGACCTTGTGCGCGCCGGTGTGCAGCAGGTCCTCGCGCTTGAGCCACACCGGTCGCCCCGCCGCTTCCGACAGGCGCTCGGCGCGGTACAGAGGGGTCGGCCGCCCGGCGTAGTCGCGCAGCAGTCGGTCGAGCTCCTCCCGGTAGCCGGGGTCGTCGCGCGTGGCCTCCCATGCCCGCTCGAGCTCGGCCAGCGCCGGCATCAGCGTCTCGGGCACGTACTGACCCCCGTAGGGCCCGAAGCGGTGTTGAGTCATTCGCCTGGCGGGCCTCCGGCCCGCGCCACCACCGCCATCGCCGTCGTCAGGAAGGCCTCCAGCTTCTCCGGGTCCTTGCGGCCGGGCTCGGCCTCGACTCCGCTGGCCACGTCGACGGCGAACGGCCGCGTCGCCGCGACGGCGGCCGTCACGTTGTCGGGCGTCAGGCCACCCGACACGATCAGCGGCTGCGGCGAACGACGCTGCCCGACGAGCTCCCAGTCGAAGGTCGTCCCGGTTCCGCCGCGCAGGTCCTCGTGGTGCGCGTCGAGCAGGTGGAAGTCGGTGTGGAACGGCTCCAGCGCCTGGAGATCGGCCAGCGAGGACACCTGAGTCGCCTTGATGACCTTGCACCCGGTCCGCCGCGCCGCCTCGGCGCAGAAGGCGGGGCCCTCGTCTCCGTGGAGCTGGAGCATCGTCAGGCCCACCCGGTCGGCCATCTCCGCGACGCCGTCGAGCGTCGGGTTGACGAACACGCCGCACAGCTCGACCCGGCGGCGCAGGGCGGCGGCGATCTCGACCGCGTCCTCCTCGCGACAGCTGCGGGGCGACGGCGGGTGGAAGATCATGCCCAGCGCCCACGCCCCGAGGTCGGCCGCCAGAGTGGCGTCCTCGAGGTTCGTGTTGCCGCAGATCTTGACGCGGGTCATGCCCCCATCGTAGGGGCGGCTACTGCTGAACCGGCGACTCGCTCGGGCGCTGGGCGAGCTTGACCTGGGCGGTCTTCGTCTTGCCGCCGCGCAGGTACTCGATCGTCACCGTCTCGCCGGGCTTCTTGGACCCGACGGTCGAGACGACCTGGTCCATCGTCCTGACGTTCGTGCCGTCGATCTTCTTGATCACGTCGCCGCCGAGGCGCAGCTCGGAGCCGTCGAGGGTCGCGCTCGCGTCCCCGCCGCGCAGGCCCGCCTTGGCGGCCGGGCTGCCCGACTGGACCGTCTGCACCAGCACGCCGCTCGTCGTGGACAGGTTGAGGCGGTCGAGCGAGCGGTCGATCGTCTGGCCGGTGATCCCCAGGTAGGCGCGCTTGACGCTGCCCGAGTCCTTGAGCTGGGGGACGATCTGCTTGGCCGTGTTGACGGGGACGGCGAAGCCGATGCCGACGTTCCCGCCGCCGCTGCCGCCGGTGGCGATCTGCGAGTTGATCCCGATCACCCGGCCGGTGGCGTCGATCAGCGGACCGCCCGAGTTCCCGGGGTTGATCGCGGCGTCGGTCTGGATGACGTTGGAGATCGAGTAGCCGTTCGGGGCGGAGATCTTGCGCTGGAGAGCCGACACGACGCCGGTGGTGAGCGTGCGGTCGAGGCCGAAGGGGTTGCCGATGGCGATCGTCGGATCGCCCACCTGGACGGTCTTGGAGTTGCCGAGCTCCAGCGGCTTGAGGTCGAGGCCCTTCTTGTCCACCTTGAGCAGCGCGATGTCGGTCGAGGTGTCCTTGCCCTCCACCTTGGCCTCGACCGTCTTGTTGTCCTCGAACTGGACGCTGACCCGCGAGGCGCCCTCGATCACGTGGGCGTTGGTGAGGATGTGGCCGCTCTTGTCGAGGACGAAGCCCGAGCCGGTGGCCACCCCCTGCGACCCCTGGCCGAACGGGTCGAAGGGGGAGTCGACCTGCTGGACGATCTGGGCCCGCACGTTGACCACGCCGGGCGCGTCGCGCTTGTAGATCTCGCGTGCGGTCAACCCCGACTGGGTGGCGGCGGTGTCCTCGGCCGCGCCGAGCGGCGACTGCTGGATGACGGTGGTCGTCTTGGTCGTCTCGCCCACCCCGATCAGGAGGAGGACGGCAGCCACGACGGCTCCGCCGATCACAGCGGAGAGAAGGGAGGTGCGCAGCGCGGAGGTGTTCATGGCCTAGGAGTGTGGTCGGCGCCAGTGAATCGCAACTAAACCTTGACGACGCCCCGTCTAAGCGGGCTCGGCCTCGCCGCCGGCGAGGGCTCGGGTCGCGGCCTCGAGGTCGGGCGCGCGCATCAGCGTCTCTCCCACCAGCACCGCATCCACCCCGACGCGGTCGAGGGCGTCGATCTCCTCACGGACGCTGAAGCCCGACTCGGAGACGACGATCTTGCCGGCCGGGATGTCGGAGAGCAGCTCGTAGGTTCGCTCGACGTCGACGGTGAAGTCGGTCAGGTCGCGGTTGTTGATCCCGATGACCTCCGCGTCCACCTCGAGCGCCGCCTGCAGCTCCTCCTCGTCGTGCACCTCGACGAGGACGTCGAGGTCGAGCGCCAGCGCCTCGCGGCGCAGGCGGGCCAGCTCGGGTCGACTCGAGCGCGGCGACGATCAGCAGCACGGCATCGGCGCCGGCGACCGCCGACTCGTAGAGCTGGTAGCCGTCGACGATGAAGTCCTTGCGCAGGATCGGCAGGTCGCTGGCCCGGCGGGCCTCGCGCAGGTCGTCGAGCGTGCCGCCGAAGTGGTGGCGCTCGGTGAGGATCGACAGCGCCGCCGCGCCGCCGCGCTCGTAGGCCTCCACCACCTCGGTGACGGTGGAGTCCTCCCGCAGCAGCCCGGCGCTCGGCGAACGGCGCTTGTGCTCGGCGATGAGGGAGATGCCGGGTCGGGCCAGCGTCTCCGCGAACGGGCGGTCGTCCCCGCGCGCCTCGAGCTCGCGCTCCAGCTCCGCCAATGGGCGCTCCCGCCGGCGCTGCTCCAGGTCCTGGCGCGTGGAGTCGACGATGCGGTCGAGGACGTTCATGAAGTTGGGGCCAGTTCCTGCGTCTGCGCGACGAAGCGGGCGAGCGCGGTCTCGGCGTCGCCGGCGTCGATCGTCGTCTCGGCGGCGCGCACGCCCGCCTCGAGCGACGCGGCCCGCCCGGTGACATAGATGGCCGCGCCGGCGTTCAGGACCGCCAGGTCGCGCTCGGGGCCCGGCTCGCCGGCGAAGATCCGCCTCGCCGTGTCGGCGTTCGCCTCGGGAGTGCCACCCGAGATGGCATCGGGCGCCGTCGCGGGCAGCCCGACATCGCCGGGCTCGACGGTCCAGCGCTCGATGCTTGGGTCGCCCGGCTCCTCGCCGTTGACCTCGACGACCTGGGTGCGTCCGGCGGTGCTCATCTCGTCGAGTCCGTCGTCGCTGGACACTACCAACGCCCTGCGGACTCCCAGATGAGCGAGGGCTCCGGCGACGACGTCGAGGTAGGCGGGGTCGGAGACCCCGATGAGCTGGCGCGTCGCGCCGGCCGGGTTCGTCAGCGGTCCGAGGAAGTTGAAGATGGTGCGCACGGCGAGCTCCTTGCGCACCGGCACGACGAAGCGCGTCGCCTGGTGGTGGGAGGGGGCGAACATGAACCCGAACCCGACGTCGCGAACGCAGGCGGCCACCGCCTCGGGTGCGAGGTCGATGCGCGCTCCCAGCGCCTCCAGCACGTCGGCCGACCCGCTCAGGCCGGTCGCCGAGCGATTGCCGTGCTTGGCCACCGCGCACCCCGCTCCCGCGGCGATCAGGGCGGCGGTGGTGGACACGTTGAAGGTCGGGCGCCCACCGCCCGTGCCGGCGGTGTCGAGCAGGTCGTCGCGCCCCGTCTCCACGGGCGTGGCGAACGCCCGCATCGCACGTGCCAGCCCGGCCACCTCCTCGACCGTCTCCCCCTTCGCCCGCAGTCCGACGAGGAAGCCGGCGATCTCCACCTCGGAGGCCTCGTCCTCCATGATCTCGCGCAGCACGTTCGCGGCCTCGTCGGCGCTCAGGTTGCGACCCGACGCCACGGCGTCGATCGCCTCGGTGAGGACGGGATTAGCCAAGAAAGTTCGCGAGCAGCTGCTTACCCGCGTCGGTGAGCACCGACTCGGGGTGGAACTGGACGCCCTCGGCGGGCAGCTCGCGGTGGCGGATGCCCATCACGACTCCGCCGCCCTCGGCCGAGCGCTCGAAGCAGTCGGGCAGATCGGGGTCCACGACGAGCGAGTGGTAGCGGCCCACGGTGAGCGGGCTTTCGAGGCCGGTGAAGATCGTCCTGCCGTCGTGCTCCACGACCGTGCTCTTGCCGTGCACGGGCTCGTGGCGGACGACCTTCCCGCCGAAGGCCTGGGCGAGCGACTGGTGGCCCAGGCACACTCCGAGCGCGGGGACCCCCGCCTCGGGGAACCGGCGCATGGCGTCCACGGAGATCCCCGCCTCGTTGGGCGTGCAGGGACCGGGCGAAACCACGAGCCGCTCGGCCCCCTGCTCGAGCAGCTCGTCCACCGTCGCGCGATCGTTGCGCACGACGTCGAGCTCGGCCCCCAGCTCGCCCAGGTACTGGACGAGGTTGTAGGTGAAGCTGTCGTAGTTGTCCACGACGAGGACCTTCACGCCCAGTCCTCCTGCGCCACGGCGAGCTCGATCGCCTGGAGAACGCCCCGGGCCTTGGCCACCGACTCCTCGTACTCGTAGTCGGGCTTGGCGTCGGCGACGGTGCCGCCGCCCGCCTGCACGTGCGCCATCCCGTCCGCCACGACCACGGTGCGGATGTGGATGCACGTGTCGAGGTCGCCCGTATAGGACAGGTAGCCCACGGCTCCGCCATAGCCGCCCCGCTTGACGGGCTCGAGCTCGTCGATGATCTGCATCGCGCGCACCTTGGGCGCGCCCGACAGCGTCCCCGCGGGAAGCACGGAGCGCAGCGCGTCCACCGGCTCCACCTCGGGGCGCAGGTCGCCGGCCACCGAGGAGACGATGTGCATGACGTGCGAGTAGGTCTCGACGGCCATGAACGTCTCGACCTCGACCGTGCCGTACTCGCACACCCTTCCGAGGTCGTTGCGCCCGAGGTCGACGAGCATGACGTGCTCCGCGCGCTCCTTGGGGTCCTCGAGCAGCTCGCGCGCGATGCGCGCGTCGTCCTCGGCGTCGGCGCCGCGCGGGCGCGTCCCGGCGATCGGCCGCGTCGAGGCGCGCCGGCCCGAGACGGTGAGCAGCGGCTCCGGGCTGGCGCCCGCGACCTGGAAGTCGCCGAAGTCCAGGAAGTACATGTAGGGGCTCGGGTTCACCGTCCGCAGGCCGCGGTAGATCGAGAACGCCTCGACCGGCACCTCCGCCGACCAGCGCTGGCTGGGCACGACCTGGAAGGCGTCGCCCGCGTGGACGTATTCGACGATGCGCGCGACCATCGCCTCGAACTCCGAGCGCTCCATGTTCGAGCGGAACTCGGGCATCGCGCGCCCCGGCGAGCGCGGCGGCGCCGGGACCGGACCCGCCAGACGGTCGCGCACCTCGGCGATCGTCTCCCGCGCCGCGGCGTAGGAGCGCTCCACGTCGTCCTCGGCGTAGACGTTGGCCAGGATCGAGACCGTGTGCTTGAGGTGGTCGAAGATCACCAGCACGTCGGTGAGCATGAGCGCCATGTCCGGCAGGCCGAGGACGTCGGGGTTCGGCTCGCCCAGCGGCTCGACCGTGCGCACGAGGTCGTAGCCGAAGAACCCGACCGCCCCGCCGGCGAACGGCGGGAGATCGGGCAGGGGCGCCTGGCGCTGGCGGGCGACCGCGTCGGCGACCAGGGCGTAGGGATCCCCGGGATCGCCCAGCGACCACGTGATCGTGCTGCGGGGCCGGAAGCCGATGAACGAGTAGCGCCCCACGCGCTGACCCTGCTCGGCCGACTCCAGCAGGAAGGCCGGGCCCGACTCGCGCAGCTTGAGGAAGGCCGAGACCGGCGTCTCGCAGTCGTCGATGAAGGTGTGGCGCAGCGGCACGAGGTTGTACTCGCTCGCCAGTTCGCGCACCTCGTCGATCCCCGGCGCGACCGCCGGAAGGTCAGCCGCGACGGCCATTGAGCACCTCCTCGACCTCGGCCAGGTCCACGCCCCGCGCGCGGAGCAGCACGGCGAGGTGGTAGAGCACGTCGGCGGCCTCCTCGGCCACCCGCTCGTCCGGCTCTCCCGCGGCGGCACGGGCCACCTCGTCCGCCTCCTCGCGGACCTTGTCGCCGAGGCGCGCCGGGTCGTCGAGGAGGGCGACCGTGTAGGAGCCGTCGGGGCGCTGAGCCGCCCGGTCGGCGAGCACGCGCTCGAGCGCCGGGAGCGCCTCGCCCGGGGCGAGCTCCATGTCGCCGCGGTGGAAGCACGTGCGCTCGCCGGTGTGACAGGCGGGGCCGGCGGGCTCGACGAGCGCGAGCAGGGCGTCGGCGTCGCAGTCGTAGCGGATCGCCTTGAGCGCCTGGACGTTGCCCGACGTCTCGCCCTTGTGCCACAGCTCGTCGCGCGAGCGGCTCCAGAAGTGCATCTCTCCGGTCTCCCGGGTGCGCGCCAGCGCCTCGGCGTTCATGTACGCGAGGGTGAGCACCTCGCCCGTGCGCCAGTCCTGCACGACGCACGGGACGAGGCCGCGCTCGTCGAAGGCGACCTGGGAGTCATCCATGAGAGCCGTTGATTCTAGGCTGGGACCTCGGTGCGCCTCGAACCCGCGTACGACGGATGCGCCTGGTCGAGGTACCAGCCGAAGGCGCGATCGACGATGCCCTGCCTGCCCATGACGCGCAGCGCGGCGGTCAGGACGCGCGGCGGGAGCGCCGGGATCAGGCGCTGCAGGCGCAGGGCTCGGCGGAACGCGCGCGCGTGGCCGTGACTGAAGGCGCCGTAGCGGGCCAGCGCCTCCTCGCGGCTGCGTTCCCCCGCCAGCACGCGAGCGGATCTCGCGGCCGGCGGCGATCCCGAAGTAGAAGGCGGTGCGGATGCCCTCGCCCGACAGGGGGAAGCAGTGGCCGGCGCTGTCGCCGGCGAAGAACACGCCGTCCTCGGCGGCGGGGCGCAGGCGGTGCGGGAACCAGTTGCCCTGCCAGCGCACGGCGTCGGCGTCGAGCCGCTCGGCGAGGTCCTCGGTCGGCTCGCGCACGTGGTGACGCGGCTCGTAGGAGCCCACCCCGATCCGGGCCTCGCCGCCCGCCGGGACGCGCCAGCCGTATCCGCGCCGCACGAGCGACCGGTCGATCCAGACGTCGAGGTCCTGGCCGCCGGCCTCCGGGTGGACCTCGAGCCCGCGCGACAGCGGCGCCTCGGGCGGCTGATAGCCCTCTCCCGCCAGCACCCGGCGCCAGCCGAGCGCATCCACGATCAGGGGCGCGGTCAGATCGCCGCGATCGGTATGGACGATTTCGCCGGTGCGCCCGTTCACCTTCGCCGTCTCGAAGCGCGCGTCGCACTGGGCGAACAGCAGCTCGCACAGCTCGCGATAGTCGAAGGCCGCCCAACTCCACGGCAGCCGGTAGCGGTAGGCGCCGTGCGGAGTGGCGAACCGCATGGTGGGGATCTCCTGACGGATCGAGGCCTGGACGCCCATGGCCTCCAGCCACGGCGTGGGAGCCGCACACGCGGACGTGGCGCGCTCGCCGACCTCGTAGCGGTCCACCACGAGCACGTCGGCGCCGCAGCCGGCGAGCTCGCGGGCCACGGCCAGGCCGGCGAACGAAGCGCCGCACACGAGCACGTCGGCGCGACCGCCGTCCAGCGACGTGCGCTCCTCGCCGCGGGCGGTCGCGCGGCGCGTCATCGGCCGTTTCCGTTCCCGTTGCCGTCGCGCAGCCCGGCCAGCGCGGCGCGCCCGACCTCCCACGGGCGCAGCCCCGCCCGGGCCCCCAGCACGTCGAAGTCGATGGCCTCGACCCTGTCCAGCACGCCCGAGGTAGACCGCCCGGGCCACCCGGATCCCCCGGCGCATCGGCGGCCCCACCACCGCCGCCGCGTCGTGCGTGTCGGCGAACAGGCCCCGCGCGCGCTCCACCTCGCCGGCGAGCAGCGCCCGGAAGCCCGGCGTCGCCACGCCGCGGGCCACGTCGGCCTCGGCCAGTCCGGGCAGGTACAGGCGGTCGAGCCGCCAGTCCTCGCCGACGTCGCGGATGAAATTGGTCAGCTGGAAGGCGACTCCCAGGCGCGCGAACTCGTCGCTGCGCCCGGGCGCGCCGAGCAGCGGCGCCATGATCCGGCCCACCGTCCCGGCACTGCCGTCCATGTAGCGGTCGAGCTCCTCGCGGCTCGCGATCCGTACCGGGCCGCAGTCCACCCGCATCGAGCGCATATAGGTGCGCAGCTCGCCCAGCGGCAGGTCGTGGCGGGCGCCGGCGTCGACCAGCGCGGCCACCGCCGGATGCGACGAGTGCCCGCGGCGCAGACCGTCCTCCAGCTCGGCCTCGAGCCGGTCGAGCGCGGCGCGGCGCGCCTCCGGATCCGCAGGACGGTCCGGACCGTCGACGATCTCGTCGGCCGAGCGGACGAACCCGTACAGGGCGTGGACCGCGGGCCGCACGTCGCGCGGCAGCCGACGCGTCGCCCAGTAGTAGGTCGGGTCGTGGCGGCGCTGCATGCGGGCACACGCGACATACGATGCGCGCAGCCGGGGATCGAGCGATGTGTCGGTCGCCACGGTTTGGATACGCCGCAGAATGGCACAGCGATGACCCTCCTCGATCGCGACCTCATCTACGTCACCGGCAAGGGCGGCGTCGGCCGCTCGACCGTGTCCGGCGCCCTCGGCCTCGTCACCGCCGAGCGCGGGCGGCGGACGATCCTCTGCGAGGTGGCGGAGCAGGACCGCCTGTCACGCGCCTTCGGCAAGCGCGACCGGATCGACGACGAGGAGACCGAGCTGGCCGACGGGCTGTGGGGAATCTCGATCGACCCGTGGGCCGCCCTGCGCGACTGGCTGGCCGGGCAGCTGGGCTCGCGCATGCTCAGCCGCGTGCTGTTCGACAACAACGCCTTTCGCTACTTCGCCGCCGCCGCGCCGGGCGTGCGCGAGCTGGCCACGATCGTGAAGGTGTGGGAGCTGACCCGGGACGGCTATGACACCGTCATCGTCGACGCTCCCGCGTCCGGCCACGGACTGGGCATGCTCCGTACCCCGAGGACGTTCGCCAACCTCGCGCGGGTCGGCCCGATCCGCCGCCAGTCCGACCGGGTGCAGGAGCTGCTCGAGGATGCCACCGCCACGGCGTACGTCGCCGTGGCCCTGCCCGAGGAGATGCCGGTCAACGAGACGCTCGAGCTCGAGGACGCGCTGCCGGACATCGTCGGGCGCGGGCTGTCCGCCGTGGTCGTCAACGGCGTCCATCCGCGGCGCTTCTCGAAGCCCGAGGCGCAGGCCATGTCGGGCACGTCGGCGGATGGCCAGGGCTCGGCGCGCGCGGCGCTGGGAGCGGCTCGGGTCGAGGAGCGCCGGGCGCGCGGGCAGCAGTCCCAGCTCCAGCGGCTGCGCCGCCGCGCCGACGCGCCCGTGGTCACGCTCCCGTTCCTGTTCGCCCCGAGCTGGGGCTCGAGGACCTGGAGATCCTCGGCCGCGAGCTCGAGCGGAAGCTGCCGGACGGCTAGATTGCCGTCCATGCTCGACCACCTCGGCATCAACGTCTCCGACTACGACCGCAGCCGCGACTTCTACGCCGAGGCGCTCGCGCCCCTCGGCCACTCGCTCCTGATGGAGCCGGTCCCCCGTACGGGCGGGTTCGGCGGCTCCGACGGCAAGCCGGGATTCTGGATCACCGACCTGCGCGAGCCGGTCACCACGAACGTCCACATCGCCTTCACCGTCGACGACCGCGAGACCGTGGACGCCTTCCATGCCGCCGCGCTCGAGGCCGGCGGGACGGACAACGGCGCGCCCGGCATTCGCGAGATCTACCACCCGCAGTACTACGGCGCCTTCGTCCTCGACCCCGACGGCAACAACGTCGAGGCCGTCTGCCACCGGCCGGCCGGCTAAAGCTTCCCGCGGACCTCCTTGGCCGCCGCCTCGCCCGAGCGGACCGCGCCGTCCATGTAGCCGTTCCAGAAGGTCGCCACCTCCGTGCCCGCCCAGTGCAGCCGGCCCGTGGGCTTGCGGAGCGCAGGACCCAACCGGCGAAGCACGTTTCGCCCCATGTGACCCACCGGGCAGCCGCGCGTCCATGCCTCCGTCGTCCAATTCATCTCGAACGACCCCCGCGGCGAGCGCGCCTGGTCTCCGTAGTAGGTGACGAAGTTGTCCAGCACCGCACTGCGGCGACCCGCGCGCGACAGGCGGGCAAAGCTCCGCGCCTGGTCGCCACCCACGAATCCGAACAGGACTCCCGGGGCTTCCCGCCGGGGGTGTGTTGTCGAACGTCGTGTTGGCGGGCCCGACGTCGGAGACCGCCTGCCCGCTCAGGCCCGCCGAGCGCCAGAACGGGGTGTCGTAGACGGCCTCCCACTTGATCAGGTGCCCGGGCGCGATGCCGGCCAGCAGGTCCCGCTTGCCGCGCGGCAGCGCCGGGAGATACTCGATGCGCCGCGCCAGGACGGGCGGCACGGCGACGATCGCGCGCTTCGCCTCAACGATCACGCGGTCGCTCGTAATCAGCACCCGCCCGCCGGCCTGCTCGATCCGCCGCACCGGCGAGTCCAGCACTATCTGCGAGCCCAGCCGCCGGGCAACCTGGAGCGCGATCCGCTGGGAACCGCCGACGAAGCGGCTCTCCTGGGCCCCGCCGCCGGTGCTGATCAGGCGCGTGAAGCTGCCCTTGTTGGTCTCGTTGCCCGCGGCCGCGATGTAGAAGAGCGCGTAGAGGAGCGACAGCTCGCGCGGCTCGGCTCCCCAGATGGACTCGGCGGCAAGGTCGAAGATCTTTCGCGCGCCCGGCGAGGGAATGTTCGTGAGCTCCCATTCGCCGAGCGTCATGGCGTCCCACTCGGCGGCCTTGGGCGCGGTCCACGGGCGCCGCGACCGGAACCTCGGCGGCCATCGGGTCCAACCCGCCGATCCCGTTGAGGATTGCCTGCTGGAAGTCCGGGTTGTCGGACAGCCCGGGGACCGCCGGATACGTCGAGCGCTGGCCCCCCGCGTAGAGGACGTTGTTCCCGTCGTTGAAGGTGGGAAAGATGCCCACCCCCATCGCCTTCGCCAGGGCGAGCACGCGATCCTGGGTCGGGCCGACGTACTGACCGCCCACCTCGGCGACCACGCCGCGCTGCACGGTGTGGTTGAGCGTGCGCCCGCCGACGCGGTCGCGGGCCTCGACCACGCACACCTCGAGCCCCGCGCGCGAGAGCTGGCGCGCCGCGGTGAGCCCGGCGAGACCGGCCCCCACGATTGCCACGTCGACCTTGCGACGGCGGCGCGTGCGGCGCGCGGCCGAGGTGGCGCCCGGCAGCAGAACGCCCGCTCCCGCAGCGGCGGCCGTGCCCAGGAACGTGCGGCGAGTGACGGACTGGCTCATCGATCCTCCTTGTCTGGACGGCTTCCCCGGACGAGAAGGTACGCCCTAGCCGCGCATCGCGGCGATCCCCGGCCACAGAACGGCCATCGCGAGGTCGGTCAGGTGCTCGGGCGTGAGCCCCTGCTCGACGCCCAGGGCGGCCAGGGCGTTGATCGTGCCGATGCCGGCCTGGGCGACCTCCTCCGCCCGCTCCTGGCGGTCGCGGCACGCCGGCCAGGAAGGCCGGGTCGCTGAGGTAGAGCGCGGCCATCGCCGCCCGCGCCGTGCGCTGGGCCTGCGTCGACGCCTTCGCGACGGCGGCGTCCGCTCCCGGCTCCCCGAGCAGGAGAGTGCGCACGTCCGGGCGCTGGGCGATCAGACGGAAGGCGGCCAGGGTGCCCGCCCGGAAGCGCGCCTCGGGTCCCCGGCATCCCCGACCGCGGCGGCCACGCGTGGCCACGAGCTCGTCCGACGCGCGGGCGACCACCTCCGCGTGCAGCGCTCCCTTGCTCGGGAAGTGGTCGTAGAGCACGGCCTTGGTGACGCCCGCGGCGCGAGCGATGTCCTCCATGCGGGCGTCGCGATGCCCGCGTCGCCCGAACTCCTCGGCGGCGGCGGTGACGATCAGCGCCCGGCGCGCCTCGGGGCGCAGGCGGCGACGGCGAGGCGTGGCGGTCGTGACGGGACCATGTCGCGGCACGTTAACCAACCCGGTCGGTTGGTTAGTCTGCTAGCTCTTACCAACCCGACGAGTCGGTAACCACCATGGATCCCCTCACCCTCTACTTCCTCCTCTTCGCCGGAGCCTTCGTCGTCTGCCTTCTCGCCGGCGCCGTGTGGCGGCCGCCCACGCCGCCCTGCCTGTCAGTGCAGCCGAGACACCCCGATCCAGGGCCGCCGCTGCCGCCACTGCGGCTACGAGCACCGAGGACCTAGTCGATCCCCAAGCGGTCGAGCAGCGCGTCGTCCGCGCGCCAGCGGCGGCGTACCCGGACCGAGAGCTCGAGGTGGACCTTCTCCCCCAGCCGGCGCTCCAGCTCCTTGCGTGCGGCGGTGCCGATCGCCTTGACCATTCGGCCGCCCGCGCCGATGAGGATCCCCTTCTGCGACTCGGTTTCCACCCACACCAGCGCGCGGATCGTCGTCAGGCCCTCGCCCTCCTCCAGGTCCTCCAGCTGCACCTCGACCGAGTGGGGCACCTCCTGGCGCGCGCGCGCCAGCACCTGCTCGCGGATCAGCTCGGCCAGGACGACGTGCTCGGGCTGATCGGAGGCCTGGCCGAGGGGGAAGTACGCCGGCCCCTCGGGAAGCTGGGCGACGAGGTGCTCGACGAGCGCCCCGATCCCCGTTCCCTTGCGCGCGGAGACGGGGAAGACGTCGGCCTCCGGCGCAAGTTCGTGGGCGGCTGACAGCGCCGCCGCCGTGCGGGCCCGATCGAGGCGGTCCACCTTGTTCACGGCCAGCGTCACCGGCACCGGCGAGCTCTCGACCGCGCGAGCGATGAACCGGTCCCCGGGACCGCCGACGCCCTCCTCGCCGTTGAGCACCACGAGCGCCACGTCGGCCTCGCCGAGCTCGCGCTCCACGCGCCGCTGCATCCGCTCGGTGAGCGCGTCGCGCGGACGCTGGACGCCGGGGAGGTCGACCAGCACGAGCTGCCAGCCCTCGCCCGCGGCCACCCCGCGGATCGCCCGGCGCGTCGTCTGCGGCTTGTCGGAGACGATCGCCACCTTCTCCCCCACGATCGCGTTGACCAGCGTGGACTTGCCGGCGTTCGGCCGCCCGGCCAGCGCCACGAACCCGCTGCGGGTCACGGGTCTACGCCCAAGACAGGATCTCGCGCTGGAGGGCGAGCATCTCGCCGTCGTCCGTCTCGTGGTCCATGCCGGCGAGGTGGAGCGCCCCGTGCACGACGGCCTCCCGCAGGTCGTCGGTCTCCTCCGGGCAGATCACCACGTCGCCCAGCTCGCGGGGCCCCGCGGCGGCGCCGCCCTCGTCGACCGGGAAGGAGAGCACGTCCGTCGCGGCGTCGCGGTCGCGGTGTTCGCGGTTGAGCTCGCGGATGCGCCCGGCGTCGACGAGCTCGACCGCCAGGTGGCCCTCCTCGATCCCGGCCGAGGCGAGCGCCATGGTGCAGAGCCGCTCCACCTCCTCGGCGACGAGGCGCCCGGGCGCCCGGTCCAGCCCGATGACGTCGACCTCGATCAGCGCCGGCCCTACGCGCGCTTGCGGCCCGCGGGGCGGAGCTCCGGGGCCTGCTTCTCCGAGTGCTCCCCGTAGGCCTCGACGATGCGCTGGACGAGCTTGTGGCGCACGACGTCCTCGCCGCCGAAGCGGACGAAGGCGATGTCGTCGATCTCCTCGAGGATCTCCCCGACCTGGACGAGCCCCGAGGTGCTGTCACGCGGGAGGTCGATCTGCGTGATGTCGCCGGTCACGACGACCTTGGAGCCGAAGCCCAGGCGCGTGAGGAACATCTTCATCTGCTCGGGGCTCGTGTTCTGGGCCTCGTCGAGGATCACGAACGAGTCATTGATCGTTCTTCCACGCATGTAGGCCAGGGGTGCGATCTCGATCACACCGCGGTCCAGGTGCTGGGCCACCCGCTCGGGATCGAGCATGTCGTGCAGCGCGTCGAAGAGCGGTCGCAGGTACGGGTCGACCTTGGCCATCATGTCCCCGGGCAGGAAGCCCAGCCGCTCCCCGGCCTCGACCGCGGGGCGGGTGAGGATGATCCGGTTGACCTCGCGCCGCGACAGCGCGGCCGCCGCCATGGCCACGGCCAGGAAGGTCTTGCCCGTGCCCGCCGGGCCGATGCCGAAGGTCACGGTGTTCCGGCGGATCGAGTCGACGTAGCGCTTCTGGTTGATCGTCTTGGGCGCGACGCGGATGTTGCGGTGGCGCCAGACGACGTCCTCGAGGATCTCGGCGGGGGACTCGTGCTGGTCCAGCGCCCGGGTGACGGCCTCGATCGTGCCGGGGGCGATCTCGTGCCCCTCGGCGATCAGGTCCGACAGCTCGCGCACGACGGTCTCCCCCGCCGCCACGGCGTCGGCGTCGCCCTCGAGAGTGACGACGTTGCCCCGGAGGAAGACGTCGCATTCCAGGTGTTCCTCGAGCGCCTTGAGGATCGCATCCTGCGAGCCGGCGAGGCCGGCGGCCACCTCGTTGGCGAGCTCGATCTGCCTACGAGCCAAGGGCCTCGCGCACCTTTGCGGACACTCGCTTGCCATCGGCTCGCCCGCCGACCTTCGGCATCGCGATCGACATGGCCTTGCCCATGTCCTTCGCCTCGCTCGCTCCCGACTCGGCCACCGCCTCGGCGACGATC
This sequence comes from uncultured Actinomycetes bacterium, assembly GCA_963842605.1. GTDB lineage: Bacteria > Actinomycetota > Thermoleophilia > Solirubrobacterales > Solirubrobacteraceae > AC-38. Next base: position 123,271 of record CAWJGV010000003.1, on the reverse strand, counting down.
GCCTGCAGCTCCTCGTCCGACAGCTCCGCGGGGAGATAGGCGGCGATCATCTCCGCCTCGCCCTCCTCCTGCTCGGCCAGGTCGGCGCGCCCGCCGTCGCGGTACTGCTCGGCGGCGTCGAGGCGGCGCTTGCGCTCGCGGCGCAGCACGGCGACCTCGTCCTCCTCGCCCTCCTTGGCCGCGAGCTGCAGCGAGGACAGCACGAGGCGCAGCGCGCCCACGCGCTCCTTCTCGCCGGCCTTCATGGCGCCGGTGAGATCGCTCTTCACCTGTTCGGTTGCGCTCACCCGGTCAAGGATACGCCCGCGCCCCGGCGGTCGAGCGCGCCGCTCTGGCCGTCGTCCCCGGGCGTGCCGCCCGCGCTGCGCTCGTGGAGCCTCTCCTGGGCGATGACGTCGTCAAGCGCGGGCGGGTGACCGAGCTGACCCAGCTCGGAGGCGTCGCGATCGAACAGCAGGTCGACCGTCCAGTCGACCACCAGCCTCAGCCGGCGCTTGACCCCGGGCATGGCGGCCATGTGGTAGGTCCGGGCGAGGAACCATGCGGGAAACCCGCGCCAGCGGATGCCCAGCGTGCTGGCCACCGCCTGGTGGCGCCCGAGGTCGACGAACACGCCGAGCGTGCGGTAGCGGAAGGGGCGCCTCCGGCCGCGACCAATCGCCGCGGCCACGTTCTTCGCCACCGCCCGCCCCTGGCGCAGCCCGTGCTGCGCCGTCGGCGGGCTCGGCTGGCCCTTGCGGGCGGGATCGGGCACGGCGGCGGCGTCGCCGATCGCCCACACGTTGTCGTGGCCGGGGACCTGCATGAAGCGGTCGGCCTCGATGCGCCCCTTGTCGGTGAGCGGGAGGCCCAGTCGCTGCACGACCGGGTGCGGCTTGACGCCGGCGGTCCACACCACCGTGCGCGCCGGAACCACCTCTCCGGTGGACAGCGTCACGCTGCGATCGGTGACCTGCTCGACCGTCTGCCCGATGCGGAACTCGATGCCCCGGCCGCGCAGCTCGCGCACGGTGAAGTCCGACAGCTTCGGCGGAACCTCCATCATCGGGCGCTCCGCCGCCTCGACCAGCATCCAGCGCATGCCCTGGACGCGGCAGCGCGGGTAGAGCTCGATGACGTCTGCCGCGAAGTCCTGGAGCTCGGCCAGCCCCTCGACGCCGGAGTAGCCGCCGCCGACGAAGACGTAGGACAGGTAGGCGGCCCGCCGCTCGTCGTCGTCGAGCGACTCGGCCATCTCGAGCGAGAGGAGCACGCGGTTGCGCAGGGCGATCGCCTCGGACAGGGTCTTGAAGCCGATGGCGTGCTGGGCGAGCCCAGGGATGGGGAGCGTGCGCGACACCGAGCCCAGCGCGACGATCAGGTGGTCGTACTCGATCTCCTCGTGATGGCCCTCGATGGTGTCGACGGAGATCGTGTTGCGCTCCGGGTTGGCACCGGTGACGCGGCCGAGTCTGAGGTCCGTTCGCTCGAGCTCCTCGCGGAGCGGGACGACGACGTGGCGCGGCTCGAGCGTCCCCGCGGCCGCCCCGGGCAGCAGCGGCGTGTAGAGCATGAAGTTGACGTCGTTGACGAGCGTGATCCTGGCCGCATGCGCCGGCAGCACGCGCTCGAGCGTGCGGGCCGCGTACAGCCCGCCGAATCCGCCACCGGCTATCACGATGCGCCATGCCATGTGGCGAAAGCTACGCTCGTGCGGGCCATGAGGCCAGCTGTCACAAGCGTGTTACAAAGTCTCCAGGTCCTCCAGCGCCGCCTGGGCCGCGAGGTAGCCCGGGGCGCCGGTCACGGCGCCGCCGGGGTGGGCGCCGGAGCCGGCGAGGTAGAGATTCTCGATCCCGCCGAAGCGCGCGGCGGTCGATGCGGTTCTGAAACAGCTGCCCGGGAAGCATCTCGCCGTGGAAGATGTGGCCGCCGGTGAGGCCGAAGCGGTCCTCGAGCTCGCGCGGGCCGAGGGCGAGGCGGTCGAGGATCCGGTCGGGAAACTCGGGGCAGACCTCGGCGAAGCGCGCGATGGCGGCGTCGGCCGCGGCGCCGGCGTCGACGTCGGGCGGGAAGCACTGGCAGAACAGCGACACGACGTGGCGGCCCTCCGGCGCGAGCGTCGGGTCCGACGCGGTCTGGCACGACGGCCTCGATCCAGGGCCGCGCGGCGGGGCGGCCGGCCCGGGCGTCGCCGGCGGCGGCGGCGAGGTCGTCGAGCGTGAACCCGATGTCGATCGTCCCCGCCCACGGCTCGGGGCCGGGCCAGGCCGGGAAGTCCGGCAGGCCGTCGAGCAGCACCATGACCTTGACCGTGGGGCCGTCCTGGCGCCAGCCGTCGGGGGCGGGCACGCCGGCGAGCGCGGCGGTGCGCAGCGGGTCCGCATTGGACAGGACCACGCGCGCCGTCACCTCCTCCCCACCCTCGAGCACGACGCCGGCAGCGCGGCCGTCCTCGTCGATGAGCACCCGGTCCACCGGCGCCCCGGTACGAACGCGGGCTCCCGCGGCTTCGGCGGCGGCGCGCAGGGCCCCGGTGACCGCCCCCATCCCGCCGCGCGCGTAGCCCCACGCGCCCGGCGGCCCCGCCGCCTCGCCGAGGTCGTGGTAGAAGGCGACGAAGGCGGTCCCGGGGTCGGAGGGCGCCGCGAGCGTCCCGATCAGGCCCTGGATGGCGAAGGGCACGCGGACCGGCTCGCTCGGGATGCCGGCGAGATCCTCGGCGATCGATCCCTCGAGGATCTCCGGCCCGATCGCGGCCAGCCAGCGCTCACGGTCGGGCGGCTCGAGCATGAGCGGCCGGGCCCGCGCCGCCGCCGTCTCCCAGCGCTCCGACCAGTCCCGATAGGCGTCGGCGTCGGCGGGCGACCAGTCGGTGGCCAGCTGGGCGTGGGTGCGCTCGCGATCCGACCATGTCACGACCTTGCGCCCATCGGGAAACGGCGCGAACAGGTAGGGCTCGTGGACCGCGACGCTCAGGCCGTGCGCCGCCAGATCGAGCTCGTCGATGATCCGCCGGCGCAGCAGCGAAAGCGTGTAGGCGCCGGGCGAGGCGCGCACTCCCGGCCACAGCTCCTCCGTCACGCACGCGCCGCCGACGATGTCGCGGCGCTCCAGCACCTCCACCGACCGGCCGGCGCGCGCGAGGTAGGCGGCGGCCACGAGCCCGTTGTGGCCCGCGCCGATCACGACGGCATCCATCACGAGCGGAGTATCGCGCGGCTACGGAACGAGACCCTCAGCGGGCGAGCAGCAGCGCCGCCCAGTCCCCGTCCTCGCGGCGCTCGCGTTCGCGCAGGCCGAGCGGCGCGAAGGCGCCGGCCGCCTCGTCGGCCTCGGCGCGCAGCAGGCCGCTGACCACCAGCGCGCGGGGCGGTGAGGAAGCCATCCGCGCGGGCAGCTCGAGCAGGAGCGAACGCAGGAGATTGGCGGCGACCGTCTCCGCCGCGGGCGGGGGCTCGCGGCGCAGGTCGGCCCGCTCGATCTCGACCTGCACCTCGTTCGCGCGAGCGTTACCCCGCGCCGCGTCCACGCTCGCCACCTCGAAGTCGACCGCTCGCACCGGGGACCAGCCGAGCTTGGCGGCGGCGATCGCCAGCACTCCCGAGCCGCACCCGAGATCGGCGAAGGAGCCACCCGGCTCCAGCTCGAGCAGCAGCTCGAGGCACATCCGAGTGGTGGCATGGGACCCGGTGCCGAACGCCTGGCCGGGGTCGATGACGATCTCCTCGACGCCCGCCGCGCCCAACGCGTCGGTCCAGGGCGGACGCACGCGCAGCCGATCCCCGACGAGCACCGGCTCGTGGAACTGCTTCCAGCCGTCGAACCAGTCGTCCGAGATCTCCTCGGTGACGATCTCGACCAGGGCGCCGCCCGCGGCCGCCTCCAGCGCCGGCAGTGCCGGCAGCTCGCCGGGCGCGCCGTACACCGCGTACTCGACGACGCCTTCCTCCGACGACTCCTCCACCCCGTTGGGCGCCAGCTCGAGAAGCTCCGCCAGGACCACCTCCGCGTGCTCGGCGCGCACGCGAACGGCCAGCCGGATCACGTCCGCAGGGCCCGCTTGAGCTTCGCGAACACGCCCTCGTCGGAGCGCAGGTTCTCCTCCGTGAGCGTGCCCTGTAGTTCGTCCAGCAGCTTGCGCTGCTCCCGGCTCAGGCGCCGCGGGATGACGACGTTGACGACGACGCGCAGGTCGCCGCGCCGCCCGCCGCGCAGGGGCGGCAGCCCGCCGCCGCGCACCACCACCGTCTCCCCCGGCTGCGTGCCGGCCGCCAGCTCCACCTCCGAGGTCTCGCCGTCGAGCGTCGGTACCTCGATGCTGGTGCCGAGCGCCGCCGCCGGGGCGGCCACGTCGGCGACGGTGACCAGGTCGGTCCCGTCGCGCAGGAAGCGCTCGTCCTCGGCGATGCGGACCAGCACGTAGAGGTCGCCGGCCGGCCCGCCGGCCTCGCCCGCGTGGCCGCGGCCGGCGAGGCGAATCCGCTGGCCATCCTCGATCCCCGCCGGCACGTCGACCTTCAGGCGCTTGAGGACGGCGACGCGGCCGCGGCCCGAGCACTCCGAGCACGGCGTCTTCGCGACGGTGCCCTCGCCGCCGCAGACGTCGCACGCCGTGGCCCGCACGACCTGTCCGAAGGGCGTGCGCGAGACCGCGCGCAGCTGGCCCGAGCCGCCGCAGCGCTCGCAGGTCTCGATCGGCGTTCCGGGCTCGGCGCGGTTGCCGTGGCAGCGCGGGCAGGCCTCGACGACGTCGTAGGACACCTCGACCTCGGCGCCGGTCGCCACCTGGGCCAGCGTGACCTCCGCCGCCACCGCGACGTCGCTGCCCTGCGCGCGTCCGCGCCCGCCGCCGAACCCGAACGCATCGCCCATTCCGCCGCCGAAGAACGCGTCGAAGATGTCGGCGAACGACCCGAAGCCCTCGAAGCTCGGCTCGTAGCCGCCGGAGCGCAGGCCGTCGTGGCCGTAGCGGTCGTACGTGCGCCGGCGCTCGGGGTCGGACAGCACCTCGTAGGCCTCGGCGGCCTCCTTGAAGCGATCCTCGGCCTTGGGGTCGTGCGAGTTGACGTCGGGGTGCAGCTCGCGCGCCAGGCGGCGAAACGCCTTCTTGATGTCCTGCTCGCTGGCGCCGCGAGAGACGCCGAGCACGTCGTAGTAGTCGGTGGGCATCGGACGCTATTCGTCGTAGACGTCCTCGACGAAGCGCGAGAGCTGGAGCGCCGCATCGCGCACCGATTCGATCGCCATCCCGTAGTCCATCCGGGTGGGGCCGATCACCGACACGGTGCCCAGGTTGCGCCGGGGCAGGCCGTAGGCGGCGGCCACCACGGCGACCGAGCGCATCTCCGGCAGCTCGTTCTCGCGCGCCGATGCGCACCCACACATCGTGCTGGCCCAGCGCGTGGCGCAGCACGCCGAGGAGCGCCACGCGGCGCTCGAGCATCTCCATCAGCGCGTTGAGCTGCGAGACGTCCTGGAAGCGCTCCTCGCGCAGCAGGCGCGCGGCGCCGTCGACGTACAGCGTGTCCCCGGCGGAGTCCTCGAGCTCGGTGAACGCCGGGGCCAGGCCGTCGAGGAACGCGCGCTCACGCTCGGGCAGCGAGGGGTCCGACAGCCGCTGGCCGAGCATCCGCCCGCCGAGGCCGAGCCCGACGAGCCGCTCGTTGAGGTAGCTCGCCGCCCAGTCGGCCAGGCCCGGGTCGACCGGCCGCTCGGAGGCGAACATCCGCTTGCTCACCCCGCCGGTGGAGGTGATCACGACGACCATCAGCACCTGCGGCTGGAGCAGGAGCACCTCGACGTGGCGCACCGTGGCGGTCTCGAGCGGCGGGGCGGACACGATCGCGAGCAGGTTGTTCACCTGCGACAGCGTCTCGGTCGTGACCCGCATGGCCGAGTCGACCTCGCTGCGCGCGAGAGTGAGACCGAGCTTCGGCCCTTCGCGCCGCGCGGGCAGCAGGCGGTCGACGAAGTAGCGGTAGCCGGAGTCCGTCGGCACCCGTCCGGCCGACGTGTGCGGATGCGCCAGGAGCCCCAGCTCCTCGAGCACGCCCAGCTCGTTGCGGATCGTGGACGGACCCCACTCGATGTCGGCGTCCTGGGCCAGGGCCTTGGACCCCACGGGCGCTCCCAGCTCGAGATGGCCTTCCACGACCTTGCGCAGGATCAGCTCCTGACGTTCGGTCAGCATGGGGAGATTGTAGGAAGCGCCCCTAAGCGGCCAGGCGGATGAGCGACATGCGGTCGGGCCGGTGCTCGGGCTCGCTCAGGTAGCGCACGATCTGAAGCGCGCACCCGCAGTCGCACTCCAGCGCCTCGATCCCGTCGAGCTGTCCGTAGGCCTCGAAGACGGCGGTACAGCGCGAGTCGTGACACGACAGCAGGACGTGGACCACGCACCGATGTTCCGCCCGAGGCCGGACGGAACCGCTCAGACAGTGGTGATCTCGGCTTCGCCGTTGCGGATGATGCGCTGGTCGCCCTGCTCGGCCTCGAGCTCGAGCACGGCACGGCCGTCGCCCGCCTCGCCGACCGAGCCGGTGACGGTGATCTCCTGCTCGAGCTGGCCCATCCCGCGGAACTGGACGGAGAGACGCTTGAGATTCCGAAAGCCGCCGCCCGCCTGCTCGGCGGCGCGTGCGACCTGGGCCATCGTCCACAGCCCGTGCAGGATGCGGCCGGGGAGGCCGACCGCCTTGGCGAACTCCTCGTCGATGTGGATCGGGTTGAAGTCGCCGGAGGCTCCCGCGTAGCGGTAGGTCACGTACTTGTCCGGCGTGACCTTCAGCTCGGGGACGGCGTCGCCCTTGTCCATCACACCCCCCTCACGATGTTCGTCCACGTGGCCGTGCACACGGCGTCGCCGTCCTGGTTCTTGGACACCGTCTCGAAGACGTAGAAGCCCATGCCGTTGCGCTCGCTGATGTCCTTGACCGTGGCGGTGGTGGTGATCTCGTCTCCGGCCACGACCGGCGCGCCCCACTCGAACTCCTGGCCGCCGTGCACCATCGTGGCGAAGTTGATCCCCACCTCGGGGTCGAAGATCGCCGGCGCCATCACGGGCGCGCTGTAGACGACCGCGAACATCGGCGGCGCCACGACGTCGGCGAAGCCGGCGGCGCGCGCCGCCTCGACGTCGAGGTGGAGCGGATCCTCCTCGCCGACCGCCGCGGCGAACTCGCGGACCTTCTCCCGGCCGACCGCGTAGGTCGCGGGCGGGTAGCTCTTGCCGATCGCCTCGGTCTTGACGGGCATGCGGCGCGGCAGTCTATTGGAGGCCGCTCGCCCTGCGCGACCATCCCCAATACGGGGGAGGCCCGCGCTGATCCGGTGTTTCCTGGTTTCATCAGCGGGTACGCATTGATTGACGGCAAGGGCCGGATTCGGCACACGTCCCCCGCCCCCGCCCTTGCCCAATCGGGCAGGAGGGTCCGGTCTTCCGGGCCCTTCTTCCGTTTAAAGGATCGTCGGCACGGTGCCGCCGTCGACCGACCACGCCGCGCCCACGACGTTCGAGGCGCGCTCCGAGCACAGGAAGACGATGACCGCGGCGATCTCGTCCTCTTCCGCCATTCGACCCAGCGGGATGCGCGCCGCGGTCGTCTCGAGCACTTCCTCGCGGGCGCTCCCGCGGCGCTCGGCCAGCGAGTCGGCCAGCCCGCCCTCGGAGAGCCACATCGAGCCCGCCACGGCGCCGGGGGTGACGGCGTTGACCAGGACGCCCTGGCGCGCGTACCGGTCGGCGAACACCCGCGAGAGGGAGAGCTGCGCCGCCTTGGTGACCGAGTAGGCCGGGTCCATGCTGCCCGAGGGGCGCTTGGCGGCGGACGAGGCGACGTTGACGACGCGCCCTCCCCCGCGCTCCGCCATCACGGGCGCGGCGGCGCGCATGAGACGCATCGAGGCCATCACGTGGACGTCCCACTGCGCCTGCCAGTCCGCGTCCTCGAGCTCCTCCAGCGGGTGCGTGCGAGCGATCCCGGCGTTGTTGACGAGCGCCCACGGCGCGCCGAAGGCCTCGCGACACGCCTCCAGCGCGCGCTCTCCGGCGTCGGGTGCGGTGACGTCGAGGGCCAGTCCGATCGCCCGTCCCCCTTCCGCGGCGCAGGCCGCCGCGGCCATCGCCCAGGGCGTCGGGATCACGGGCCACGAGGAGGACATCAGCCCCCTCGGCGCAGAGGCCGCGGGCCGTCGCGAGCCCGATTCCGCGGCTCGCCCCGGTGACGATGCACGCTTTCCCCTTAAGCCCGAGGTCCATGATGGGCATGATGCGCGAAACCTCCGGCGAAGGGAGCCTGGCCCGTGAAGTCCCACACCGTCTACAAGACGTTCACCACCGACGAGCGCCGCGCCTTCGTGCGGATAACGGAAGACGTGCAGGCCGCGGTCGACGAGGCGGACGTGGCCGAGGGGATGGTGCTCGTGTCGGCCATGCACATCACCGCCGGGGTGTGGGTGAACGACGACGAGCCGGGCATCCAGGCCGACGCGCTCGAGTGGCTCGACAAGCTCGCCCCGCCGTCGTGGAAGGAGCCGGCCAACGAGGTCGCCCGCGAGCTGCTGCCCGACCCGGGCGACTACCGCCACCACCGCGGTGGCGAGGACAACGGCGACGCGCACCTCAAGAACCTCCTCGTCCACCACCAGGTGGTACTGCCCATCACCGGCGGGCGCCTCGACCTCGGCCCGTGGCAGGCCGTCTTCTACACCGAGTTCGACGGGCGCCGGCCCAAGCGGCTCGTGATCAAGGTGCTGGGCGAATGAAACGCGCCGCCCCGCTCGCGCTCCTCCTGGTCGCCCTGGCCCTGGCCGCCTGTGGCGGGGACAACGACAAGAAGTCCGCCAGCACGCCCGCGACGACCGCGACCTCACCTGCGCCGACGGCCACGACCGAGACGACCGATCTCGCGCGCAATCCGGGCGGGCCGAAGGTGGAGACCATCGCCGAGGGGCTCGAGATCCCGTGGGAGATCGGCTTCCTGCCGGACGGGCGTGCCCTCATCACCGAGCGACCCGGCCGCGTGCGGCTCCTGCTGCCCGACGGCAAGCTGAGCGGCAAGGCCGTCGCCAACGTCGACGTCGTCGCCGACGGCGAGGGCGGGCTGCTCGGGCTGGCCGTCGACCCCGACTTCGAGAGCAACTCGTTCGTCTACCTCTACCGCACGACCGAGCGCGGCAACGAGGTCGCCCGCTACCGCCTCGACGGCACGCGGCTGCGCGAGCAGGCGACGATCGTCCAGGACATCCCGGCGGGCGGGATCCACGACGGCGGACGGATCCGCTTCGGGCCCGACAGGAAGCTGTACATCTCGACCGGCGAGACGGGCAACGGCGAGCTGGCGCAGAACCCCGACTCGCTGGGCGGCAAGTTCCTCACCGTGACCCCCGACGCCTACCGGGGCGACGGCGGCGAGCCGCAGATCTACTCCACCGGCCACCGCAACCCGCAGGGCTTCGACTGGGAGCCCAAGACCGGCCGGCTGGTGGCGACCGAGCACGGCCCCTCGGGCGGCGACGGGCCGCGCGGCTTCGACGAGCTCAACATCGTGCGCAAGGGCGGCAACTACGGCTGGCCCGAGGTCTACGGCCGCGACCACGGCGCCTTCGTGGCGCCCGTCGCCGTCTACGAGGAGGCGATCGCGCCGTCGGGCGGCTCGTTCGTGACGAAGCCCGACTCGGAGTGGACCGGCGACTTCATCTTCGGCGCGCTCGTCGGCGAGCAGATGCGGCGCATCCGGCTGAAGGGCGATCGCGTCGTCATCGACGAGCCCCTCTTCCAGGGCAAGTACGGGCGCATCCGCACCGTCGTCGAGGGCCCGGACGGCGCGCTGTACGCGCTCACGTCCAACCGCGACGGCCGCGGCTCGCCGCGCGACGGCGACGACAGGTTGCTGCGGATCGTGCCGCCGGCGGGCTAGGGAGGGGTCTGACCCCGCGCGGGTCAGACCCTGACTCTCAGCCGCCCTCGTCGCCCAGCTCCAGCACGGCCAGGAACGCCTCCTGGGGGATCTCGATGCGGCCGACCTGCTTCATCCGCTTCTTGCCCTCCTTCTGGCGCTCCAGCAGCTTGCGCTTGCGGGTGATGTCGCCGCCGTAGCACTTGGCCGTCACGTCCTTCCTGAAGGCCTTGACCGTCTCCCGCGCCACGATGTGCGCGCCGATCGCCGCCTGGATCGGCACGTCGTACTGCTGGCGCGGGATGCGCTCGCGCAGGCGCTCGGTCAGCGCCCGGCCGGCCTCGTAGGCCTTGTCGCGATGCACGACCATCGACAGCGCGTCGACCGGCTCCCCGGCGAGCAGGATGTCGAGCTTGACCAGGTCCGAGGGGCGCAGGCCGATGAGGTCGTAGTCGAGCGAGGCGTAGCCGCGCGTCCGTGACTTCAGCTGGTCGAAGAAGTCGAGCACGATCTCGGCCAGCGGCAGGTCGTAGATGATCTGCACGCGCTCGGCCGACAGGTAGTGCATGCCGTTGTGCTCGCCACGGCGCTCCTGGCAGAGCTCCATCACGGGGCCGACGTACTCCTTGGGGGCCAGGATCGAGGCCCGGATGTAGGGCTCACGCACCTCCTCGATGCGCGCCGGGTCGGGCATGTCGGTCGGGCTGTGGACCTCGATGACCGAGCCGTCGGTGAGCTCCACCTCGTACTCGACGTTGGGCATCGTCGCCATCAGCTCGAGGTCGTACTCGCGCTCCAGGCGCTCGCGCACGATGTCCATGTGCAGCAGTCCGAGGAAGCCGCAGCGGAACCCGAAGCCCAGCGCCTCGGACGTCTCGGGCTCCCAGCTCAGCGCCGCGTCGTTGAGGGTCAGCTTCTCCAGCGCATCGCGCAGCTCGGGGAACTGGTCGGAGTCGATCGGGAAGAGCCCGCAGAACACCATCGGCTTGACCTCGCGATAGCCGGGAAGCGGCTCGGTGGCCGGCCGCTGGCGGCTGGTCAGGGTGTCGCCCACCCGCAGCTTGGTGACGTCCTTGACGCCCGTGATCACGTAGCCCACCTCGCCCGGCCCGAGGGCCTGTACCGGCGTCAGCTGGGGAGTGAAGAACCCGATGTCGTCGATGTCGGCCTCGGTCCCCCCGGCCATGGCGCGGATCGGCTCGCCCTTGCGAAACATCCCGTCGACGACGCGGACGTAGGCCACGACGCCGCGGTAGGGGTCGTATTCGGAGTCGAAGATCAGCGCGCGGGCCGGAGCCTCGGCGTCGCCCTCGGGCGGCGGCACGCGGGCGATCAGCTCCTCGAGGACGTCCTCGATCCCCTCGCCGGTCTTGGCGCTGATGCGGCGAACCTCAGCCGGATCCCCGCCCACCAGGTCGGCGACCTCCTCGGCCACGCGCTCGGGCTCGGCTCCGGGGAGGTCGATCTTGTTCAGGCACGGGATGAGCTCGAGCCCCGCCTCCACGGCCAGATAGGTGTTGGCCACGGTCTGCGCCTCGACCCCCTGCGAGGCGTCGACCACGAGCAGCGCCCCCTCGCAGGCGGCGAGCGACCGGGAGACCTCGTAGGTGAAGTCGACGTGGCCCGGGGTGTCGATCAGGTGCAGCTGGTAGGTCTCCCCGTCGCGGGCCTCGTAGAACACCCGCACCGCCTGGGCCTTGATGGTGATCCCGCGCTCGCGCTCGAGGTCCATCGAGTCGAGCATCTGCGGCCGGTGCTTGCGCGGGTCGACCGTGTGCGTGAGCTCGAGGATGCGGTCGGCCAGCGTCGACTTCCCATGGTCGATGTGGGCGATGATCGAGAAGTTGCGGATATGGGACTGATCCGTGGCCATGTGCGGCCGTTCAGCTTAGGCGGCAGGGCGCAGGCGCCGGGTGAGGAGGCGCCACAGCTGCGCCGCCTCCGGAATGCGCAGGAGCGCGACGCCGGCGCCGTAGACCGCCGTGGCCGGCCAGGCAGCCCGCGCCGACGCTGACGACCTGGGCGGCCAGCGACTGCCCGAGCGCGGCGTCCAGGCCGGCCCAGACTCCGTAGGCGGCACCCCCGGCCGCCGCGGCGGACAGCGTCATGCCCGCCGTCGCCACGAGCGTCTGCCGGCCCTCGAACCCGTGCAGCTCGCGGCGCAGGTAATACACCTGGCCGGCCACCATCACGACGTTGCCGGCGATCGTGCCGATGACCACTCCCGCGATGTCGAGGGAGCCCGCGAGGGCGATCGACACGACGAGGTTGACGGCGACGTTGAGCAGTGCCATCCCCACGGGGAGCCAGGGCTCGCGAAACGAGAAGAACGTGCGCGTGAGCAGCAGGTTCACCCCGTTCAGCGGCAGGGCGAACGCGAACCAGAAGAGCGCCTCGCTCACCTGGTCGGTGGACGACGTGCCGAATGCGCCGTGCTGGTAGATGAGGCGGGTGATCGGCTCGCTGAGCGCGATGAATATCGCCGTCGCCGGGATGAGCAGGAGCGCCAACGAGCGCACGCCGTTCGCCGCGCTCGCCCGCAGGCCGTCGAGGTCGTCGCGCGCCGCGAAGCGGCTGAGGGTCGGGAACAGGACGGTGGACAGCGCCAGCGCGAACACGCCCTGCGGGAGCTGGAAGATGCGGAAGGCGGCGTCGATGGCGCGGGGCGCCTGGTCGGACACCGTCGAGCCCACCGACGAGTTGATGAGCAGGGAGAAGTTGATCAGGCCCGTGGCGAAGGCGACCGGCAGCATCAGCCGCAGCACCTGGCCCACGCGCGGGTCGCGCACGTCGATCTTGCGGATCAGGCGGAAGCCGAGCTTGCGCAGCCGGGGCAGCGTGATGAGGAACTGGGCGATCGTGCCCGCCAGCACCGCGATGGCGTAGGCGTAGAGCTGGTCGGGGCCCTCGAAGGCGCCGCGCAGCGGAATCAGGACGGCGAAGATGACGACGTTCCACACCAGCGGCGCGATCCCGCCGATCGTGAAGTCGTCGTAGGCGTAGAGGATCCCCAGCGTCAGGCCGTTCAGGCCGAGCAGGACGACGGTCGGGAAGAGGATCCGCGACAGCCCGACGGTCAGGTCGTCGAGGAAGGGGGTGAACTCGCTGCCGGTCAGGGCCGGCATCATCGACCGGCGCGAGCAGGATGAACAGCGCGGTCAGCGACCCCAGCCCGGCGAGGATCACGAAGAACAGCGTGGAGGCGAGCTGGAGGGCCTCGCGCCGTCGCTTCTGCTCGAGCAGCTCGGTGAACACCGGCACGAAGGCGGCCGAGATCGCCTGGTCGGCCACGAGCATCCGCAGCAGGTTGGGAAGCTGGAAGGCGATCGTGAAGGCCGAGAAGGCGCCGCTGGTCGCGAAGTAGCTCGAGGCCAGGATCTCCCGCCCCAGCCCGGCGATGCGCGAGAGGCCGGTGAGCAGCGAGAAGATCGCCGTGTTGACCGCGACCCCTCGTCGACGCCCCTGCGGCGGCGCCTCCTGCGGCGGCTCGTCGGTCGGCGCCTGGAAGTTCGTGACGAAGTCGTCGGCGATAAGTCGGCTATCCTAGGGTTCGCCGCGGTTCCAGAGCCGCGGCATCCGTACGTCATGGCGAACATCCACTCGCAAAAGAAGCGGATCCTGCGCTCGGAGCGCGAGCGCTCGGAGAACCGCCAGTACACGTCGAAGATCAAGACGCTGTTTCGCCGTCTCGAGACTTCGGCGGCCGGCGGCGACGACGCCCAGGCGGACACCGCCCACCGCGAGCTGGTCTCGACGATCGACAAGGCCGTCAAGCGCCACGCGCTGCACGCCAACAACGGCGCGCGCAAGAAGGCGCGGGCCGCACGCCTGCGCTCCGGCTCCTAGGCGGTAACTCTCAGGAGCGTCCGCAGGGCCGCCGTGTCCTCGGGCACCGCGCGGCCCCCGCGCGAGTCGAGCTCGAGGTCGGCCAGGTGCTCCAGCGCGCGGCGCAGCGCGTCGCGGTCCGTGCGCTCGACGTCGGCCACGAAGCGCTCCGCCGCCTTGGGCGGCATGCGCAGGGAGCGACGCGCCTGAGCCGCCGACTCGCCCGCCTCCAGGCGCTCGGCGACGTCGATCGCCTCGCGCAGGCGGCGGGCCATCTGGTAGAGCAGGCCGGTGAGCCGCTCGCCCTGCGCGCGTAGCTCGAGGTAGATCCGAGTCGCTGCGGGGCCGTCTCCGGCCACCAGAGCGTCGGCCAGCGACCACGTCTTGCGCTCCGCGGAGCTGGCGGCCAGCTCGTCGAGCTGCTCGCCGGCGAAGCGTCCGCCGGGACCGAGCGACAGGGCGAGCTTCTCCAGCTCGCGCAGCAGCCGCTGCTGGCGCTCGCCGACCCGCTGAACCAGCGCCTTGGCGGCGCCGGCGTCGGGCTCGAGGCCGAGGTCGCGCGCCCGGGCGGCCACCCACTGGGGCAGTTCCCACGGCTTGACCGTCCGCTCGGTCGCCACGTCGCCGCCCGCGCGGCCGACGGCCTCGTGCAGGCGCTTGGGCGCCTGGGCGCGCCCGTCCTCGCGGGCGAAGAAGGCGATGGTCGTGTCCGGCGGCATCGCGCCGAGCGCCGCCTCGAGCTCGTCCAGGTCGTCCTCGCGCCAGCGCTCCACGCCCTCGACGACGATGAAGCGCCGGCCCATCCCGAGCGTCATCGCCGAGAGCGTCGCCGCGGCGCCCTCGGGAGTCGCCGACTCACCCTCCAGGACCTCGATGCCCGCCGACCCGCTCTCGGCCTCGGCCAGGGCGCGCAACCGCGCGCGGCGCTCGGCGATCCGGCCGTGGTCGTCGCCGTGGACCAGGTAGGCGGGCTTGAACGTGGGCACACACCGATGCTAGTGGTGGCGCCCGTCGGCGCGAGCGCGCCGCCGCTACGCGCCGGTGACCTGGTTGGCCTGAGCGTCCACCAGCGCAAGCTTGGCCGCCCGGGGCAGCCGTTTGATCCGGGCCTCCTCGCGTAGCGCGGCCGATCGATCGGCGACGGAGACCACCGCCGCGAGCTCGAGCGGGCGGCGGCTGCGGGTATAGCGGCTGGCGCAGCCCGAGCGGTGTTCGGCCAGGCGCCGCTGGACGTCGGTCGTCCAGCCGCAGTAGAGGCTGTCGTCGGCGCAGCGGAGCAGGTACACGTAGGCCATGCGCGGGGTTTCGCCGGTGGGCCAAGGCTCACCTGCCGCTACGAACCGCGCTGGACGGTCATTCGTCCGTCGCGGACGACGAGCCGGACGGTGCCGTCGCGGTCGGTCCGGTAGGTGGCGGGGACGGCCCGCAGGGCCGCGAGCGTGGCGGGCGCCGGGTGGCCGTACGAGTTGCCGCGGCCGACCTCGATCACGGCGACGCGGGGATGCAGCCGGGCCAGCAGGTCGGGCACGCCGGGGTCGGCGCTGCCGTGATGGGCGACCTTGAGCGCCTCGACGGGCGGAAGGTCGAGGGCGGCGGTGACGTCGGACTCGGCGTCGGCCGGGAGCAGCAGGTCGAAGGCGCCGGCGCGCAGGTGGGCGACGATCGCGCGCTGGTTCGGATCCTCGCCGGCATGATCTTCCGGCGGCTCGCGGCGCGGCCACAGGACGTGCAGCTCGAGCGGCCCCGCGCGCAGGGACTGGCCCGCGTCGGGCGCGAGGCGACGGACGCCGCGACGGGCGGCGGCGGCCACCATGGCACGGTGCAGCGGGGTCGGGGAGCCCTCGGCGCCGTCGAGCACCAGGCCGACCGGGAGCCGGTCGAGGACCCCGGCCGCCCCGCCGTCGTGGTCGGCCTGCGCGTGCGTGACCACGAGCAGGTCGATCCGGCGCACCCCGGCCGTGCGCAGGCGCTCGCTCAGGGGCGAGCCCGGAGGTCCCGTGTCGACGAGGACGGTGGCGCCGCCGTGCTGGATCAGGGTCGCGTCGCCCTGGCCGATGTCGAGGAACGAGACGACGACGTCGCGCGGATCGGGCGGGTCGGCCACCCGCCGCTGCGCGCAGGCCGCGACGCCCAGCCACGCGACGGCGACCGCCGCGGTGACCACCGCGGCCCGGCGCGGCCGCCCCCCGCGCAGGATCGCCAGGGCCAGGACGGCGAGCGCCGCGTAGGCGGCGACGAGCGCTGCGGGCGAGGGCACCCGGGCGGCGACGCTGGCGGCCGGGACGGCGGCGGCGGCATGGGCGAGCCCGCCGAGGTAGGCGAGCGGGTACTGGGCGAGCGCGTTGAGCAGCGTCGGCGCAACCGGGATGACGGCGCCGGCCGCGACGGCGAGCATGCCGAGCCACATGACCGGCGCCACCGCGGGCACGGCAAGGAGGTTGGCGGGAAGCGAGACGATCGAGACCCGCTCGAAGTGCAGGGCGAGCAGCGGCGCCGTGCCGAGGGTCGCGGCCGTGGTGAGCGCCGCCGCCTCCGCGAGCGGCCCCGGCATCCCGCGCGAGCGCAGCGCGATGGGCGAGCGGCGAGGCCAGGACGAGGATCGCGACGACCGCGGCGAACGACAGCTGCCATCCCGGATCGCCGGAGGCCCGCGGATCGAGCCCGAGCGTGACCGCGGCGGCGAGCAGCAGCGCGTACCAGCGCGAGGCCGGGCGACTGGCGAGGACGGCGACGAGGCCGGCGGCGCCCATGACGCCGGCCCGCTGGATCGAGGGACCGGCGCCCGCCAGCGGGACGTACAGCGCGATCAGGACGAGACACCCGAGGAGACGTGCGCGCAGGCCCGCCCCGAGCGCGGCCAGGACCGGAAGGCCGAGGGCGACGAGCAGCATCACGTTCTGACCGCTCGCGGCCAGCAGATGGGCGAGCCCGGAGACGCGGAAGTCCTCGCGCGTGGCCTCGTCGAGCGCCTCGTCCTCGCCGAGAACCATCCCCCGCGCCAGGGCGGCGCGCGGCGGGTCGAGGCCGCTGCCGACCGCGCGCTCGGCCGCGCGGCGCATCGAATCGAGCGCCCCCGACACGCCGCCGCGCCGGTGGCCGGTGACCCGCACACGCTCGGCGAGGAGCCGCCCGTGCGCCCCGCGCCGGCGCAGCCAGCCGTCGCGCTCGCGCAGCGCCAGCAGGCGCCCCCGCGCCACCACCTCCTCCCCCACGTCCACGCGCGGCCAGCGGGCCGCGCGCACGACGATGCGCTCCCCCGCCCCGGGGCCGCTCGTGAGCCGGACGAGAGCGGCTCGTGCCGCGCCGCCGCCGACGGAGCGCGGCCGCTCGAGCACGTGGCCGCGCGCCGTGGTCTCGCTCCGCATCAGCGAACGCAACGCGGTGCGGTCGAGCGCCGCGAGGCGAACCTCGGCGACCCACGCGCCGAAGCACACCGCGCCCGCGGCGAGCAGCACGAGGCCGGGACGCGCGACGGCGCCCGCGACCGGCGCGCCGGCGAGGAGCCCCGCCAGCCCGGCGGCGGCGAGCGCGGCGGCGGGCACGGGTGCGGCGAGCATCCCCGCGACGAGCGAGGCGAGGACGAGATGACGGGCGTGCGCGCGAAGGGCCTCGAGCGCCCCGGTCACACGGTGACCCGGTCCTTCAGTGCGGCCATCCGCGCCGGTCCGATCCCCGGCACCTGGTCGAGCTCGGCCACCGAGCGAAAGCCGCCGTGCTCCTGGCGGTAGGCGAGGATCTTCTGCGCCGTCGCAGGACCGACGCCGTCGAGCTGGTCGAGCTGCTCGGGCGTCGCCGTGTTGAGGTTGATCGGCGCGGAGGGCGCGGCCGCCGAAGCGGAGGAAGGCGCGACCGAACCCGTGGCCGCGACGGCCGCGCCGCGCGCCGGGACGATCACCTGCCGTCCGTCCTCCGCCTTCTGGGCCAGGTTGACGCCGGCGAGATCGGCCTTCGGGGTCAGCCCGCCGGCCAGGCGCACCGCGTCCTGCACCCGCTGGCCCGCACTCAGCCGGTAGACGCCGGGGCGGCGCACCTCGCCCGCCACCTGGATCACGACCGGCCCGCCCGGACGCTGCTCGCCCGCGACCCGGACCGGGACCGCCTTCGCCGCTCCGCCCGCGCCTGCCGCGGGCCGGCTGTCGCGGACGTAGCGCGCGCCGATGAGAGCGATCGCGATCGCGGCCGCGGCGTAGACGGCGAGCTGCGGCTTGTCGATCTGCATGCCGCCGACGCTACGCGCGACCCGGTCACGCCGGGCACGCGAATCGTCACGAGTCAGCGTCGGGCCAGCGCCAGCGCGCGCTCGACGGCATCGGCGGGGTCGGCGGCGACGACGATCCCCGGGTCGCGCTCGCCGCCGCGCGCCAGCTCCCACGTCCCCAGCCCGACCACCGGCTTGCCGGTCTTCAGCGCGAAGCCGATCTCCGAGAGCGTGCCGTACTCACCCGCGACCGCGATCACGGCGTCGGCCGCGCGCACCACGAGGCCGTTGCGCAGCTCGCCCAGACCTGTGGGGATCGCGATGTCCACGAACTGATTCGCCTCGCGGCGATCGACGCCGGGCAGGATGCCCACCGTCGTGCCTCCGGCCTCCTGCGCGCCGCGGCACGCCGCCTCCATCGCCCCGCCCCGCCCGCCGCACACCAGCACGGCGCCCGCTCGCGCCAGCCCGGCGCCCACCGCCTCGGCCGCGTCCGCCTGCTCGCCCGACGCGGTCCCGGGCCCGACGACCGCCACCCAGGTCGCGTCCGCGCTCACCAGCGGTCGCGGTGGATGACCTCGGCCGGAGGCCGGCGCTTGACCGGCCCCATGTTCCCCCGCGGCCAGCCGATCGGGATGATCGCGAACGTCTTGACCGAGCGCGGAATCCCCAGGATCTCCTTGAACTCGGACTCCAGCCCCAGGTGCCAGGTCGTAAGCGTGGCCGCCAGGCCGTGCGCCCGCGCCGCGAGCAGCAGGTTCTGCACGCCGGGATACACGCTCGCCGCCTCCGAGCGCGAGCTGAACGCCGCCAGCCCCGACGCCATCGTCGCGCTGCGCCGGGCGCCCAGGGTCTGTGCGGCGGCGACGAAGTCACGCCAGCGCGAGCGCAGCGCGCGCGTCCAGCGGCCCATGTCGTAGCAGGGGATGATCACCGCCGGCGTCTCGTGGAAGTGCTCGGCCTGGAAGCGCAGGGCGTCCTTCAGGCGCTCGTAGCGCTCCTCGCTCATGTGATCGGGCGCGGCCAGCGCCATCGTCGACAGGTACCACTTGCAGATCACCCGCCAGGGCTCGGCCAGCCGGCCGCATCTGCTCGCGGTCCGTCACCACCACGAACGAGTAGGCCTGGAGGTTCCCGCCGCTCGGCGCCCATGTCGCCGCCTCCACGAGCTCGTCCAGCAACTCGTGCGGCACCGGGTCGGGCTTCAGCCGGCGCATGGCGCGCATCGTCGCCATCACCTCCATGATCGGGGCGTCGGCGCCGACGGGCACTGCGGGCGCGGCCATGCGCGCGAGCCTACCGCCCGACCAGCCGCAGGGCGGCTTCGCGGTCGGGCTCGACGCGCAGCGTGGCGATCCGGCCGTCGCGCACCTCGGCGACCATGGCGACGGCGTCGTCGACCTGGACGCCGCTGCCGCGGCCCTTCCCCACGGCGCGCACGAGCACCACGACGACGTCTCCCCGCTCGAAGACCTCCTCGGGCTCCATGCGGAACTCGGCCCAGGCCTCCCCGACCTGCTCGGCGAAACGGACGAACCCGTCGAAGCCCTGGTAGGTCGCGGGGTTCAGGACGTTCGAGGTCAGGTCCAACACCATGTCGGGGTGAGCGAACTCCGAGAACGCCTGCTCCGTCACCTCGGGCGCTGCGTTCCACTGCGCGAGCGCTTGGCGGACGACGTCGGCGTTCACCGCACGACGAGGTTCACGAGCTTGCCCGGCACGACGACCTCCTTGACGACCTCGCGGCCGTCGAGCTGGGCGCGGATCCGCGGCGCCTCGCGGCACAGCGACTTCAGCTCGTCCGGCGTCGCGGTGGCCGGCGCCTCGACGCGGTCGCGCACCTTGCCGTTGATCTGGCACACGAGAGTGAAGGTGTCGGTCTCCAGCAGCGCCTGGTCGGCCGTGCGGCCACGGGTCGAGCCACACCTGCCGGCCCGTGATGCGGTCGTACACGTCGGACCCGGCGTGCGGGGCGAAGGGGAAGATCAGCGAGGCGGCCGTCGCCGTCGCGAAGCGCAGCGCGCCCGGGCCGGCGGACTCGCGCAGCCGGTAGCAGTCGTTGACGAGCTCCATCACGGCGGCGATGGCCGTGTTGAAGTTGAACCGTCCGCTCATGTCGTGGGTGACCTTGTCGATCGCCCAGTGCGCCTTGCGCACGAGGAGGAGGTCGTCGCCCTGCGGGTCGGCCGGCGGCGGCTCGTCGGGAGTCGACTCGGCCACGTCCGCGCCCAGGCGCCACAGCCGGGAGAGGAAGCGGTGCACGCCCTCGACGCCCTCGTCGGACCAGTCGACGTCCTGGTCGGGCGGGCCGATGAACAGGACGTAGGCGCGCGCGGTGTCGGCGCCGTAGCGTCGGAGATCTCCGCCGGGTCGACGACGTTGCCCTTGGACTTGGACATCTTCGCGCCGTCCTTGGTGACCATCCCCTGCGTGAAGAGCGCCGCGAACGGCTCGCGCACGTCCAGCAGCTCCATGTCCGTCAGCGCCTTGCAGAAGAAGCGCGCGTACATCAGGTGCAGGATCGCGTGCTCGATGCCGCCGATGTACTGGTCGACGGGCATCCACATGTCCACCGGGTCGCGGTCCCACGCGGCCTCGTCGTTGTCAGCGTCGCAGTAGCGCAGGAAGTACCAGGAGGAGTCGACGAAGGTGTCCATCGTGTCGGTCTCGCGTCGCGCCGGGCCGCCGCAGGACGGGCAGTCGACGTGCACCCAGTCCTCGGCCGCGGCCAGCGGGCGAGCGGCCCTTGGGCGCGTAGTCCTCGATCGTCCGGCAGCTCGACCGGCAGGTCCTCCTCCGGCACCGGGAACCATCCCGCACTTGTCGCAGTAGACGATCGGGATCGGGCAGCCCCAGTAGCGCTGGCGCGAGATCAGCCAGTCGCGCAGGCGGTAGTTGACCGAGGCGTGGCCGCGGCCCTCGGTGTCCAGCCACTGCACGATCTCGTCGTAGGCCTCGCGGTTGTCGCGGCCGTCGAACTGCCCCGAGTTGACCATCGGGCCATCGCCCGTGTACGGCAGCTCCTCGCCGCCCTCGATCACCCGGCGGATCTCCAGGCCGAAGGTGTGGGCGAAGTCGTAGTCGCGCTCGTCGTGGGCGGGCACGGCCATGATCGCGCCGGTCCCGTACTCCATCAGCACGTAGTCGGCCACGAAGATCGGGATCTGCTCGCCGTTCACCGGGTTGGTGACGGTGCGGCCGAGGGGGACCCCGGTCTTCGTCTCGGTCGACGTCGCCGCGCTCCTCGCTGGACTCCGCGATCGCCCGGTTGACGTACTCGTGGACCTCCTGCTCGCGGTCGGTGCCCTCGGCGAGCTTGAAGACGTCCGGATGCTCGGGCGCCATGACGAAGAACGTCGCGCCGAACAGCGTGTCGGGCCGCGTGGTGAACACCGGGTAGTCGATCCCCAGCTCCTCGCAGGTGAAGGTGACCTCGGCGCCCTCGGAGCGGCCGATCCAGTTGCGCTGCATGGTCTTGACGTGCTCGGGCCAGTCGATCGTCTCCAGGTCGTCGAGCAGCGCCTCGGCGTAGTCGGTGATCCGGAAGAACCACTGCTCGAGCTGGCGGACCTCGACCTCGAAGCCGCAGCGCTCGCAGCGTCCGTCGATCACCTGCTCGTTGGCCAGGACGGTGGCGTCGTTGGGACACCACTTGACCGCGGCCTCCTTGCGGTAGGCCAGGCCGCGCTCGAAGAGCTTGAGGAAGATCCACTGGGTCCAGCGGTAGTAGCGCGGCTCGTGCGTGCCGAACTCGCGCGTCCAGTCGATCGAGAAGCCCCAGGCCGCGCAGGCCGCGCTGGAAGGCCTCGATCGACTTGCGCGTTGAGTCCCGAGGTTGCTCGCCGGTCTTGATGGCGTGGTTCTCGGCGGGCAGGCCGAAGGCGTCGTAGCCCATGGGCTGGAGGACCCGGTAGCCGTTGCGCCGCCGGAAGTGGGCGATGGCGTCGCCCACCGAGTAGGTCTTGAGGTGGCCGATGTGCGGCTCCCCGCTGGGGTAGGGCAGCATGGAGAGGACGTACGCCTTGGGGCGCTCGTCGGGCTCGTTGGAGACCTCCCAGGAGTGCTCGTCGGCCCACACCTTCTGCCAGCGGGGCTCGATCTCACGGGGTTCGTAGCGGCGCTCGGCCATCGCGCCTGAGGCTAGCGGGATACTCCGGATGTGTCCCGGCAGGACCTGGAAGTGGTGCGGTCGATGCTCGCGACGCTCAACGAGAGCGGTGTCGAGGCTGCCCTGGACCAGATTCACCCCGACTTCGAGGGCGTCACGCCACCCGAGCTGTCGCCCGAGCCGGACACCTACCGCGGCCACGAGGGCATTCGCCGTTACTTCGCCGGGTTCGAGGGCGTGATGGACGAAGTCCGGTGGGAGGCGGACGAGCTGATGGAGGCGCCGAACGAGCGCGTCGTGGCGGGGATCCGGCTGCTCACGCGTTCGGTGGCGACCGAGCTGGAGCTCGAGCTGCCCGTCTGGCAGGTTTGCAC
Source organism: uncultured Actinomycetes bacterium (assembly GCA_963842605.1). Lineage (GTDB taxonomy): Bacteria > Actinomycetota > Thermoleophilia > Solirubrobacterales > Solirubrobacteraceae > AC-38. The sequence continues at coordinate 100,888 of CAWJGV010000003.1, read as the reverse complement.
GGTGCGAGACGGGAAGGTCCTGCGAATCGAGGGCTTCGCCGAGCGCGAGGACGCGCTGCGGGCCGCGGGCCTCGAGCCGTGAACGGCCTGGACCCGGGGCGGTACTCGCTCGAGCGGGGCGAGGTGCGCCCGGGCGTCGAGCTGGCCTGGGTCCGGGAGGGCGCCGGCGGCTTTCCGCTGCTGCTGGTCCACGGGTGGCCGGAGACGATGCGCATCTGGTGGCGCAACGTCGAGCCGCTGGCCGAGGCGGGCTTCGAGGTGATCGTGCCCGACCTGCGGGGGTTCGGCGCGTCCGGCCTGGCCCCGGACGGGCACTACGACATGGCGGCGAGCGCCCGCGACCTCCACGCGCTCGTGCACGACGTCCTCGGCCACGAGCGCTGCGCGGCCGCGGGCGGCGACTACGGGGGCGTGGTCATCCAGGACCTGGGGCTGCGCTTCGAGGGCTTCGTCGCGCGCCAGTGCCTGTTCAACACGGTGCTGCCGCTGCTGCGAGACGAGTACGAGGCGGCGGGCCTCGAGGTCACGCCCTCGCCCGACGCCCGGATGGCGTCGGACTACTTCTTCCGCCAGGGGCGCGAGGCCGATGCGCTGGCCGCGGAGCTCGACACTCCGGACAAGCGCCGGCGCTATGTCGCGGCCTTCTACGGTCCCCGCTTCTGGGCCTCGCCGGGCTCCTTCGCGCCGGAGGACGTCGACTTCATGACGGAGCCGTTCGCGGACGGCGACAAGCTGCGCGCCTCGTTCGGGCTGTACGAGTCCGCGCTGGGCACGCGGCCGGCCTCCGAGGCGCCGCGCTTCCTCGAGCGCAACCCCGTGCAGACGCTGGTGCTGTACGGCCCCGACGACCACGTGATCTGGCCCGACTTCCCGCGGCGCGCCGAGGTTGCGTTTCCCGACCGCGTGGGGCCGTTCGTCGTCCCCGGAGCGGGGCACTTCCTCCAGTGGGAGCGGGCGGAACTGCTCAACGGTGCACTGGTCGCCTTCTTGCGCGACCTTCTCTAGACGTACCTAACATCCGGGTCATGGAGGCGGCATCGGGAGACTGGTCCGAGCGCATCGGCGAGCTCATCGCGACCGCCGAGGCCGAGGCCGAGCGCCTGCGCGCGGAGGCGGAGCGGCGAGCGGAGGAGCGCATCGCCGAGGCCGAGCGAGCCGCGCAGTACCGCGTGGAGGCGGCGGAGGCGGAGGCGCTGGAGATCCTCGACCGCGCGAACACCGAGTCCCACGCGGTGGCGGAGCGCGGGGCGCAGGAGGCCGAGCGGGTCCGTCAGGAAGCCGATGAGTACGTGAGGCTCGTGCGCGCCAACGCCGAGGAGGAAGCGCGGGGGTTGACGCGCGAGGCGCGCTTCGCCGCGCAGGCCGTGCTCACGGAGGGTGGACAGCTGCACGACGACCTCCAGGAGCTGAGCAAGTCGATGCGGCGCAACGCCGAGCGGCTCATCAACGACGTGCGCGACGCGCACGCGCGACTGGCCGGCGAGATCGATCGCACGGTCGGGCCCGAGCCCGCCGCCTCAAGCGGCGAGCCGCGGCGGGCGAGCGTGGACTTCGGGGACGACGTCCCCGAGTTCATGCCCTAGTCGAGGCAGCCCTTGAGGGTCTGCGGGTGCGTCGGGCGGCGGGGCTCGCCCGTCTCGCCGACGTCGGTGCCCGTCTGCTGGGCGACCCAGCAGCCCTTGGCGTTCACGTGCATGTCGTAGGTGCGGCGGTCGCGGATCGTCCCGGTCGAAGTCGGGACGATCTCCAGCGTGCACGTCCAGCGGGTGTCGCGCCCGCTGCAGGCGCCCCCCTGCTCGCCGACGCTCACGGAGAACACGCCACGGTTCTCGAGGTCGCGCTTGGCGGCGAGCGCCAACCCGTCGCCGAGCACCGGCCCGGTGACCACGGGCGGCCCGGAGGCGGTATCGGAGCCGCCACACCCCGCCAGGGCCACCACCCCCGCCACGAATGCCACGCCCACGAGCCGCACGTGGGCAATCTATTCACGATCCGCGCCACTCGCGCAACACCGGCGCGCCTACGCTCGGTCGATGCTCACGCCGACAGAGAAAGGCAACATCGCCGAGGCCAAGCTCGCGGCTGCCGCGATCGAGCTCGGGATCGGCGTGTGTCTCCCGATCGGCGACGGCTGCCGCTACGACCTTCTGTTCGACCTCCATCCACAGCTGATGCGGGTCCAATGCAAGTGGTCGCCACGGAAGGGTGACGTCATCCTCGGTTCGGTGCAGAACGAACCGCTACAGCCCGGGACGGGGCTACATCCATACGACGTACACCGTGGAGCAGGTCGATGCCATCGGTGCGTACTGCCCGGACCTCGACCGGTGCTACTTGCTGCCGATCGCGGAATTCGACGGGCACAGGCCCACTGCAAGCCTACGTCTGACTCGCTCCCGAAACAACCAGGAACGGGGCGTTAGAATGGCTGACTCAGTACGAACTCGGGGCTATAGCTCAGTTGGGAGAGCGTCTGGCTGGCAGCCCGAAGGTCGCCGGTTCGAGCCCGGCTAGCTCCACTGCGAAGGCCGCCCTGCCGGGCGGCCTTCGGCTTTTCGAGGGCGGAGCGTGATGGCGGGCGCCAGTCACCTCGCTGGAGGCGATCGAGGAGCTGCGCCGTGTGGCCGGCACGCAGCTCGACCCGGGCATCGTCGAGGTCTTCGTCACCCTGCTCGAGGCCCGCGACCTGGGCTACCGCCACGGCGAGGACGCCGACTTCGACGCCGAGCTCCAGCTCGAGCGCCGGGCGCTCGCCTACGCTGAGGGTTAGCGGCGGCCCGCTCCAGCTCGCGGCCCCACGTCTCCTCCACGCGGTCGGTCATGACGAGCTGGAACATCGCGAGCAGCGAGTCGGCGGCCAGCGGACGAAGACGCTCGAGCGCCTCGCGCACCTCGGGCCAGCGCTCCTCCGGCCGCCCGGCCTCCTCGAACGGCTTCCACACCTCCTCGAGGAACAGGTCGACGAACGCGCGCGCCGCGCCTTCGGCGTGGCGGCGCAGCCGCGTCGCCACCTCGAGCCCCCGCTCGGGCGAGACGCCGAGCGCGGCCAGCTCGTCGGCGGCCCGCGCCAGCCGCGGGCTGCGCTGCTCGTAGCGCCCGTCCCCGAGATCGCGGATCAGCCCGAGCCGCAGCGTCCGCTCCAGGAGCTCGGGCCGCGCCGCCTCGCCGTATCGGTCGGCGAGCTCCGACAGGTCCAGGATCTCGGGCTCCTCGTCCTCGAACGGCGCCCGGACGGCCTGGGTGAAGCGCAGGACCTCGCCGCTCGACTCGCCGGCGCTCTCGATCAGCCGCCGGATCGACCCCAGGTTGAACCCGTCGGCCTGGAGATCCTGGATCAGCTCGATCCGCGCGACGTGGTCGGGCCCGTAGTACCCGGTCCGGCCGCGGACCTCGGGCGGCTGAAGCAGCCCGCGCGACTGGTGCGCGCGGATGTTGCGCACCGTCATGCCGGTGCGCTGGGCGAGCTCGTCGATGGTCAGGTCGGCGGCGCCGCCGGTGCGGGCGGTTTCGGCGCCATTGGGCTCTGTGATCTCGCTCACAACCGCAATCTTACGCCTTGCGATGTTACATCGATCCATGTAATGGTTATACCCAGGGAAGATCGAGAAACCTCATTCGGGAGGAACGAGCCGTGCTCACCAGCTTCATCTCCGCCGCCGCCGCAGCCAGCGAACCCGCTGGCGGCGCCGCCCTCGACCAGGTCGCCATCGCCACCGTGGGCGCCATGGTCGCTTCCGGCGTCCTGCTCTACCTCCTCATCGGGCACCGCTGGGGCCGCGTGCGCACGCTCGGTCGCCTCGCGTCCTTGAGCGAGCGCGTCTCCGGCCTGCCCGGCTGGGCGGGCCTGCCCCTCGGGGTCGCGATGGTCGCCCTGATCGTCGCGCTGTTCGGCATGTACTGGGACATCTCCCTGCACATCGACAACGGCCGCGACGCGGGGCCGCTGGCCAACCCCGCTCACTACTTCATCCTCGTCGGGCTGTTCGGCATCTTCGCCGCCGGCGTGCTGGCCATCGGGCTGCCCGTCGACGAGCGTCCCGGACCGGCCGCGGTGCGCATCACCGAGGGCTGGTACGCCCCGGTCGGCGGCGTGCTGATCGCCGCCTGCGGCGCGTTCTCCCTGATCGCCTTCCCGCTCGACGACCTCTGGCACCGCCTGTTCGGCCAGGACGTGACGCTGTGGGGGCCGACCCACCTCATGCTGATCGGCGGGGCCGGGATGACTCTCGTCGGCCAGGCCATCCTGCTCTCCGAGGCCATGAGCGCACGCCGCGCCAAGGCCGAGAGCGCCGGCGACCCGGCGTACCCCTCGGGCGTGTCGCCGACCTACGTGGTCGCCGTGCGGCGCGTCGCGCTGATGGGGGGCTTCCTCATCGGGCTCTCGACGTTCCAGGCCGAGTTCGACTTCGGTGTCCCGCAGTTCGACCAGATCTTCCAGCCGATGCTGATCGCCCTCGCCGCGGGCGTCGCGCTGACCGCGGCGCGCGTCTGGATCGGCCCGGGCGGGGCGTTCGGGGCCGTGGCGTTCTACTTCGTGGTCCGCGGCGGGGTCAGCCTCATCGTCGGCCCCGTGCTCGGCCAGACCACCCCCGCCATTCCGCTCTACTTCGCCGAGGCGGCCTGCGTCGAGCTGGCCGCCCTCGCCCTCGCGCGCCGGCCGCTGGCCCTCGGAGCCGTGGGCGGCGCCCTGATCGGCACCGCTGGGTTCGCCGCCGAGTACGGCTGGACCCAGGTCGTGTACCGCCTGCCGTGGAACGACGCGCTGCTGCCCGAGGGCGTCGTCGCCGCCGTCCTGGCGGGCGTGGCCGGCGGCCTCGTGGGGGCGCTCCTGGCCATGGGCCTGCGCGGCGACCTGCCGAGTCCGGTCATCGCGCGCACGATTCCGGCGGCCGCGCTCGCCGTCGTCGGCGCGCTGCTCCTGTACGGGCTCACGACGACGGTCCCGGCCCACACGTCCGCGACCGTCAAGCTCACGGACGCGCCCGGAGACGGAGGCCGCCAGGTCAACGCCACCGTGCGCTTCCATCCGGCCTCGCTGCCCGACGACGCCCGCTGGGTGGCGGCGACCGCGTGGCAGGGCGGCGGCCTGCGCGTCGAGCGCCTGAAGCGCGTCTCGGAGGGCGTGTACCGTACGACCGCTCCGGTCCCGGTGTACGGCGACTGGAAGACCACATTGCGCGTTCAGCGCGACCGCGAGGTCATCGCGATTCCCATCTTCATGCCACGCGATACGGCGATCCCGGCCCCGGAGATCCCGGCGAAGCCGCAGTTCACGCGCACGTTCATCGACGACAAGAAGCTCCTGCAGCGCGAGAAGAAGGACGACGTGCCCGGCTGGCTGTGGGGCGGTGCGAACGTCGCCGTCCTGGCCCTGTACGTCGCCTTCCTGACCGCGCTGGCGATCGGCGTCGGCCGCGTGGCGCGGAGCGATCCGCGCCGCCGCGGGCCCGACGGGCCGACGAAGGCCGGGGCCAAGCCGCCGCTGACGACTCCCCGGACACCGGTCAGCGCTTGAGCGAGCTGCGCGCCCTCGGCGCGCGCAACCACTTCCAGCTGCTCAACGACCGCGAGGTCTACGACGCGCTGGTGACCTGGCTGGCGGACCCCGTCTCGCGCGCGGGCGCCTCGCCCCAGAGCTGCTCGAGCCTGTAGAACGAGCGCGTCTGCGGCGTGAAGACGTGGACGACCACGTCGAGGTAGTCCATCAGCACCCAGCTGGACTCGCCCAGGCCCTCGACCCGCCGGGGAAGCAGGCCGTGCGTGTCCTTCAATCCCAGGTGGATGCCGTCGTGGATCGCCTTGACCTGGCGCTCGCTCGCGCCGGTGCAGATCACGAAGTAGTCGGTGTAGCCGACCACGCCGCGCAGGTCGAGCTCGACGATGTCCTGCGCCTTCTTGTCGTCGGCGTACTCGGCGGCGAGCCGCGCGAGCTCCTCTCCCGAAAGTGGGCTCATCGCGCCGTCACCGCCGGCCGGTAGAGCCCGCGCTCGTCGATGTACGCCGCCACGGCAGCAGGGACCAGCTCGTCGATCGAGCGTCCGGCGGCCACCCGGGCCCGCACCTCCGAGGAAGACACGTCGAGGCGCGGCATCTCGAAGAAGACGAGCCGCTCGCGTCCGCTCAGGCCCGCCGTGCGCCGCTCGACCTCCTCGCGCTCGGCGCCCTCGCGCTCGGCGACCGCGAATCGCGCCAGCTCCAGCACCCGCTCCGGCTCACGCCACTCCGGCAGGCTGGCTGCCATGTCGCCTCCGGCGATGAAGGTCAGCTCGTGCTCCGGTCGTCTCGCATGGATCTCCTCCAGGGTATCGACGGTGTACGACGGCCCGCCCCGGCGCACCTCGATGTCGCACACCTCCAGGCGCGCGTCGCCGGCCGCGGCCCGCCGGCACAGCTCGAGCCTGACCTCGGGGCCCGGGTCATCGGGCAGCGGCTTGTGCGGCGGGGCGGCCACAGGCACGAGCGCGACGCGATCCAGCCCGAGCTGGTCGAGCGCCGCCCGTGCGCACACGAGATGCGCGACGTGTGGGGGGTTGAAGGTCCCCCCGAGGATTCCGAGCGAAGGCACTACGGACGGATCTGGTTGTCGCCTTCGACGACGTACTTGTAGGTGCACAGCTCGCGCATCCCGATGGGCCCGCGGGCGTGCAGCTTCTGGGTCGAGTTGCCGATCTCGGCGCCCATGCCGAACTCGAAGCCGTCGGTGAAGCGCGTGGACGCGTTGACATAGACGCAGGCGGAGTCGACGCCGTCGCGGAACCGCCGGGCCGAGTCGGTCGAAGGGGTGACGATCGCGTCGGAGTGGCCGGAGCCGTGCTCGTTGATGTGCTCGATCGCCTCGTCGACGGAGTCCACGACGCCGACCGCGAGGATCAGGTCGTGGAACTCGGTGTCCCAGTCCTCCTCGGTGACGTCGACCAGGGCCTCGCCCAGGTCGCCCGCCGCCGCCTTCGTGCGGGCGTCGGCGCGCAGCTCGACTCCCGCCTCGAGCAGCAGGCGCAGGGCGCGCGGGAGGAAATCGGGCGCGATCTCGCGGTGGACGAGCAGGGTCTCGGCGGCGTTGCACACGCCGGGCCGCTGCGTCTTCGCGTTGACGATGATCGCCTCCGCCGCCCCGACGTCCGCCTCCGCGTCCACGTAGACGTGGCAGTTGCCGGACGCGGCGTAGATCACCGGGACGGTCGCCACCGCCTTGAGCGCCTGCTTCAGGCCCTCGCCCCCGCGGGGGATGATGAGATCGACCACGTCCTCCTGGGTGGCCAGCTCCCCCAGCTCCTCGCGGCCGCCGCCGGCCACGAGGCCGATGGCGCCGTCGGGCACCCCCGCGCCCGTGGCCGCCTCGACCGCGATCGCGGCGAGGACGGAGTTGGAGTGGGTGACCTGCGAGGACCCGCGAAGGACGATCGCGTTGCCCGACTTCAGGGCGAGCGCGGTGCAGTCGATCGTGACGTTGGGGCGCGCCTCGTAGACGACGGCCACGACGCCGAGCGGCACGCGCACCTGGCGCACGTCGAGGCCGTTGGGCAGCCGGAAGCCCTCGATGACCTCGCCCACCGGGTCGCGCAGCGCGACGATCGCCCGCACGCCCTCGGCGATCGCGGCGACCCGCGCCTCGTCGAGGCGCATCCGGTCGCGCAGCGCATCTGTCTCGCCGGCCGCCTCCTCCATGTCGCGGGCGTTGGCCTCGAGGATCTCGGGCACGCGGGCGTCGATGGCGTCGGCGATCGCGCTCAGCGCGCGGTCCTTGACCGTCGTGTCGAGGCTCGCCAGCGTGCGCGACGCGCGCTTGGCGTCGCGGCAGACGTCGGCTACGGATTGAGCGGTCGTGGCCATCTCCGTTAAGGGTACGAGATGAACTCGAGCAGGCTGCCGTCGGGGTCGCGGAAGTAGACGCTGGTGCCCACACCGCCCGCGCCGAACCGCTCGACGGGGCCGAGCTCGACCTCGACGCCGTGCTTGCGCAGGTGCTCCACGGCTCCCTCGATCGGGCCCGACCAGACGAAGCACAGGTCGCTGTTGCCTGGCGCGACCGGAACGCGAGCCACCGGCTCGGCCTCTACGCCGGGGCCGTGACAGTTGAGCTGTACGTCGCCGAAGCGGTAGGAATAGCCGGAGCCGACCCCCACGACGTCGGCGCCCATCACGTCCTGGTAGAACGCGTTCGAGCGCTCCCAGTCGGAGACGTGGATCACGCAGTGGTCGAAGCGGGCGATCACGACAGCACGAAGTAGTCGCGGTGCACGGCCTCCTCGGTGGCGCGCGGGATCACCTGGCGGACCTCGGCGGACTTCAGCCCCTTGACGCGCCGCAGCTCGGGGGCGGAGTAGTTGCAGATCCCCTTGCCGATGACGCCGTCGCCGTCGATGACCTCGACGGCGTCGCCGGCGTCGAACGCGCCGACCACGTCGGTGATCCCGACCGGGAGCAGGCTGGTGCCGCCCTCGCGCAGCGCTCGCGCCGCGCCGGCATCGACGACGACGTGGCCCTGGGCGGGCTTGGCGTACTTCAGCCACAGCTTGAAGCTCGAGTAGCGCGACGCGCTGGGGACGAAGCGCGTGCCCTGAGGCTCGCCGCGCGCCGCCGCGGCGATCGCGCCCGGAGCCAGCCCGCTGGTGATCACCGTCTCGATGCCCGCCGCCGTGGCCATCTCCGCCGCCACGACCTTCGAGCGCATCCCGCCGGAGCCCAGCGGCGAGCCGGCGTGGCCGATGTCCAGGCTCTCGAGCGCCGCGAAGTCGTCGACGGTCTCGATGAGCTGCGCCGCGGCGTCGCGGCGCGGGTCGGCCGTGTACAGCCCGTCGGTGTCCGTGAGCATCACCAGCCGCCCGGCGCCCAGGAGCACGGCCACCTGGGCGGCGAGGAAGTCGTTGTCGCCGAACGAGATCTCGTCGGTCGTCGTCGTGTCGTTCTCGTTGATGACCGGGACGACCCGCCAGTCGAGCAGCTTGCGGAGCGTCTGGCGGGCGTTGAGGTAGTGGGTGCGCGCGCTGATGTCGAAGAAGGTGAGCAGAACCTGGGCGCTGCGCACGTCTCGGGCGCGCAGGAGCTCGTCGAAGACCGGGTAGAGCTTCCCCTGGCCGACGGCGCTCGCGGCCTGCAGCTCGTCGATCGCCCGCGGGCGCAGGGGCAGCTCGAGCTCGCGCATCCCGCGCGCGATGGCGCCGCTGGTGACGATCACCAGGTCCTCGCCCGCGGCGTGCAGGTCGGCGACCTCGCCGCAGACCGCCCGCAGGACGTCCTCGCGCACCGCGCCGTCGTCGCCGGCGACGATGCTCGAGCCGAGCTTGATGACCGTCGTGCCCATGGTGGCGGTCAGCTTAGGGCAGGCCTCTAGGGCCCTAAGGGCGCCCGCCCGCGCCCGGCGCGAGGCGCCGGGCGCACGCAGGGTCAACGATCTGCGGAGGCGGGCGCCTCTACATTGAAACGGACTTCGGCCCCAAAGGTGTCGCGGCAAGACCTAGAAGGGTGTGCGCGGGTCGAGCTCGAACTCGACGCCGCCGATCTCCACGTCGTCGCCGGGCTCGAACCCCGCGTCCTGGAGCGCGCCGATCACGCCGATCGCGCGCAGGCGATCCTCGAGGAAGGACAGCGCCTCCTCGTTGTCGAGGTCGTGGCGGGCGACGAGGCGCTCGACGCCGGGACCGCTCACCCGCCAGCGCCCCTCCCCCGCGCGCTCGACCGTGAAGCCGCGGCCGGCGGCCGGGCGGAAGGTCATGTGCTCGGCCAGGTCCTCGTCGCCGGCCGGCGGCTCGGGCGTGGGCTCGGCCACGGGAACCGAGCGCGCGAGGAGCCCGGCCAGCTCTTCGAGCCCCTGTCCCGTCGCGCTCGAGGTGACGACGACCGGCACCTCCTCGCCCAGGCGCTCCCGCCAGGCGCGCGCCTGGGCCTCCGCCTCGTCCGGGGCGACGAGGTCCGCCTTCGACAGCGCCAGGACACGCGGGAGAGAGGCCAGCCGGGGATCGTGCGAGGCCAGCTCGCGCTCGATCGTCTCGTGGTTGGCGGCCGGGTCGGACCGGTCGAGCGGAGCGAGGTCGAGCACGTGCACGAGCAGCTGGGTGCGCTCGATGTGCGCCAGGAAGTCGTGGCCGAGGCCGGCGCCGTCGCTCGCGCCCTCGATCAGGCCGGGGATGTCGGCGATCACGAGCTGGCGGTCGTCGAGCTCGAGGGTTCCCAGCACCGGCTCGAGCGTCGTGAACGGGTAGTCCGCGACCTTCGGCTGGGCGCGGGTCAGGCGGGCGAGCAGCGACGACTTGCCGGCGTTCGGCAGCCCGACCAGCCCGACGTCCGCGAGCAGCTTCAGCCGCAGCTCGATCTCGCCCTCCTCCCCCGCCAGGCCGCGCTCGGCGAAGCGCGGGGCCTGCCGCGTGGACGTGGCGAAGTGCTTGTTGCCGCGCCCGCCCGGGCCGCCGCGCGCCACCACGGCGCGCTGCCCGGGGCGAACGAGGTCGTGCCGGGCGCCGTCGAGGCCGGCGACCTGCGTTCCCGGGGGCACGCGGATCTCGAGCGCCTCGCCGCTGCGACCGTGACGCAGCGACCCCTCGCCGTGGCGGCCCCGATCGGCCTTCCAGTGCACGCGGCGGCGGAAGCCCTCGAGGTCGCGCAGCGAGTCGTCGCACACGAGCACCACGTCGCCGCCACGACCGCCGTCGCCGCCGTCGGGACCGCCTCGCGGCACGTGGGCCTCGCGGCGGAAGCTCATGCATCCGTCACCGCCCCGGCCACCCTGGACGAAGATCTTTGCGCGATCGTGCACACTGGCAGCATGCCCGACGATCCCGTCTTCCTCATCACCGGCGCCTCCTCCGGGATCGGCGCCGCCACCGCTCGCGCGGCCGCCGCCGATGGTTACCGCGTCGTGCTCGCCGCCCGCTCGGAGGACAAGCTGGCCGACCTGGCCGCCGAGCTGGGGGGCGGGAACCGCGCGCTGGTCGTGCGCTGCGACGTCACCGAGTGGGACGACCAGGAGGCGATGGTGCGCGCGACTCTCAACGACTTCGGGCGCCTCGACGTCGTCATGGCCAACGCCGGGTTCGGCGCCAAGCGGGGCTTCACCGAGGAGACGCCGGAGTTCTGGAAGTCGATGGTGCTCACGAACGTCTACGGCGCGGCCCTCACGATCCGGGCGACCATCGACGCGCTGCGCGAGTCGGAGGGTCACCTGCTGCTCACCGGCTCGGTCGCCGGCCGCCGCGCGCTTCCGGGCTCGCTCTACTCCGCCACCAAGTGGGCGGTCACCGCCATGGGCGAGGCCGCCCGGCAGGAGCTCAACGGCACCGGCGTGCGGGTCACGCTGATCGAGCCGGGCATGGTCGACACGCCGTTCTTCGAGAACCGGCCGGGTAGCGGCGCCCTGGAGGCCGACGACATCGCCCGCGCGGTCATGTACGCCATCGGCGCAACCGCCCCACGTCGACGTCAACGAGATCCTCGTGCGCCCGGTGGCGCAGGAGAGCTGACGCCCGAGCTGGCCAGGGCCCGAACGCCCGGGAGGCGAGCTGCCACATGCAGATCCGGCACTCGCACCTTGCCGAAAGGCGAAGTACACTTCTGCACGTCATGGATGCGCGAGCGCCTATTCGCCTCCCGCGCGGACGCGAGATCGCGTATCTGCAGGCGGCGTCCGGCAGGTCTTCCTCGATGCTCGTTGCTGTGACCGACTCAGCCGACCGGGAGGACTGCCGCCGTCCACCGCGAGCAGCACTCCCGTGATGAAGCGAGCCTCGTCGGAGGCGAGGAACAGGGCGGCGTTGGCGACGTCCCAGGCGCTCCCCATCCCGCCCTTGAGCGGGACGGCTCGGTTGCGAGCCTCGACGTAGCGGTCGCGGTCCAGGCCGTAGTCGCGGACGGCGTTGTCGACCCCCATCGGCGTGTCGATCAGGCCCGGCAGGATCGCGTTGACGCGGATGCCGTCGGGCGCGTAGGCCTGGGCGAGCGAGTGGGTGAGGGCGTCCAGCGCCGCCTTCGACATCTTGTAGGCCAACGGCGGGTTGCCCATGGGCGCGGCGCTCGCCACCACCGCGGCGATCGACGAGACGTTGGTGATCGCGCCGCTCCCGCGCTCCTTCATGCCCGGCACGGCGGCCTTGGCCATCAGCAGCGCGCTGCCCGCGTTGACCCGCATGATCCGCTCCCACGCCGCGAGCTCGATGTTCTCGGCCCACCCGTCGCCCGTCCCGATGCCGACGTTGTTGTGCACGACGTCGAGGGCGCCGAAGCGCTCGAGGGAGGCCTGCACGATCGCCGCGCAGTCCTCCTCCACGCTCACGTCGGCCTCCACCACCGCCGCGGTGCCGCCCGCCTGCGCGATCTCCCGCTCGGTCGCCTCGGCCGCCTCGCGATCGCGGTCCACGAGCACGACGGAAGCGCCCTCGCGGGCGAACAGGATCGCCGTGGCCCGGCCGTTGCCGATCTCCTCCCCGGGGCTCTGTCCGGCCCCGGTGACGACGGCGACCTTGCCGGCGAGGCGCTCGCCCACGCCGGCGTTTACTCGGACTCGGTCTCGGTCTGGAGAACCGAGATCACGCGGCCGCGGCGGCCCGTGTGGAACTCGACCACACCGGCGCGGGTGGCGAAGATGGTGTCGTCCTTGCCGATGCCCGTGCCGTCTCCCGACCGGAAGCGGGTCCCCCGCTGGCGCACGATGATCTCGCCGCCGGTCACCGCCTGGCCGGCGAACACCTTGACGCCGAGGCGCTGAGCGTTCGAATCGCGGCCGTTGCGGCTCGAGCCCAGACCCTTCTTATGAGCCATCCGAATCCTCCTTCGTCGCCCGTTTGGCGGCGGGCTTGCGCGCCGGGGCCTTGCGGGCCGGCTTGGGCTTCTCCTCCCCGTCCTCGGCGGGCTTCTTCGCCGGCGCGCGCCGCGCCGCGAGCTTGATGCCGGTGACTTCGATCCGCGTCAGCTCCTGGCGATGCCCGGTGCGCCGCTTGTACCCGCGCTTGGGCTTGAACTTCAGGACGTGGATCTTGGGCCCGCGCTCGTGCCCGACGACCTTGGCCTCGACCTTGACCTTCGAGAGGTCGGAGCCGTCCAGCACCTGCTTGTCGTCGCGATACAGGAGCGGATCGAGCGAGACCTTCGCGCCCTCGTCCTCGCGCAGGCGCTCGACGAGCAGGGTCTGGCCCTCCTCGACGCGGTACTGCTTACCGCCTGTCTTGACGATCGCGTAGGTCATGACTCGGTTCCGGCCTTGGCGCGGGAACGGCGCCGTCCGCCTCTGCGGCCACGGCGCCGAGGCTTCGATTCTACGTCATCGTCGGTGGCCTCAGCGCTCTCGTCGGGCTCGGTCTCGGGCTCGGCGCTCTCGCCGACCAGGCGCGCGGTGGCGCCGCTGCGGGCCACCTCCTCGATCCGCACGAGCCGACGCTCGCCCACGTGGGACCCGCCCTTGAGCACCGAGATGATGTAGCCGTCGATCTTGGCCACGGCCGCGTCGACGTCGTACATGTGGGGCTCGACGATGTCCACGTGCACCTCGTCGCCCACGCGGAAGGGCAGCGCGCGCTCCTCGACCTCCTCGCGCTTGCCCTCCAGCGTGATCGCGAAGTGGTCGAGGGGCAGGCCGCCCGACCCCTCGAACAGGAACCGCTTGCCCGTGTCCTCCTCCAGCGACTTCAGCAGCCAGGCGCCGTTGGCCGTGAACTCCCCGCTCACGCGAGGGTTCATCTGGACGAGCAGGGCCTCGGACTTGTGGTCGGGCGCGAGCCGGTGCAGCCGGCGCCAGAAGTCGAGGGCGATCGTCTCCTCGGACGGGATCACGCCGTCGCCCCCACAGGTGGGGCACGGGCGGGTCATGATCTCGCGCACTCCCTCGGTGACGTTCTGGCGCGTCATCTCGACGAGGCCGAGCGGCGAGATCTCGACGACGAAGGTCTTGGTGCGATCCTCGTCGAGCGCCTGGCGCAGCGTCTTGAGGACGGCGTCGCGGTTGCGGGCCCGCGCCATGTCGATGAAGTCGATGACGATGATCCCGCCGATGTCGCGCAGCCGCAGCTGATTGACGACCTCGTCGGCCGCCTCGAGGTTGGTCTTGGTGATCGTGTCCTCGAGCCGCGCGCTCTTGCCGCGACCGGTGAACGAGCCGGAGTTGACGTCGATGACGGTCAGCGCCTCGGTGTCGTCGATCATCAGATAGCCCCCGCTGGGGAGGTCGACGCGCCGTGAAAGCGTTCCCTGGAGGACGTCCTCGACGCCGAAGCGCTCGAACAGCGGCGTGTCGTCCTTGTAGAGCTCGACGCGCTCCACCAGCTCCGGGGCGGTGCGGGTGAGGAACGAGGTCAGGCGGTGGTGGGCGTGCTCGTCGTCGACGAGCCCGAGCTCGAACTCCGACGAGAAGATGTCGCGTACGACGCGCACCGCGAGGTCGGCCTCCTGGAAGACCATCGCCGGCGCCTGCGCCGACTCGACGCGCTGCTGGAGCACCTCGTGCAGCTTGTAGAGGTACTTGAGCTCGCGATCGAAGTCGGCCCGCTTGGCGCCCTGCGCCGCCGTGCGGATGATCACCCCGCCGCCGCGCAGGTCGAGCTTCGCCGCCTCCTTGCGCAGACGGGCCCGCTCGGCGTCGTCGAGGCGGCGCGACACGCCGACCCCCTCGCCGGTGGGCGCGAACACCATGTAGCGGCCGGCGATCGTCAGCTCCATGGAGAGGCGCGCGCCCTTGGTCTTGAGCGGGTCCTTGACGACCTGCACCACGACCTCCTGGCCGGGCTTGAGCAGATCGGTGATCGACCGCCCGCCCCCCTTGCCCCGGCCCCCGCCGCGACCGCGCCGCGGCGTCTCGACGCCGGGCAGCACGATCTCGTCGACGTGCAGGAAGCCGTTCTTCTCGAGGCCGATGTCGACGAACGCGGCCTCCAGGCCGGCGAGGACGTTGTCCACGCGGCCCTTGTAGATGTTGCCCACGATCGACCGGGCGCCGCGGCGCTCCAGGTAGAGCTCGGCGACGCGGTAGCCGCCCGTGGGGTCCTTGCGGCGCTTTATGGCCGCCTTTGACGCCGGGTTACCCGACGCCTCCATCAGCGCCACGCGGGTCTCCCCACGGTCGACGCTGACGAGTACTTGCTTTCTCACTTGAAAGTCCTTTGGTTGAGACGTGGCTCAAAACGTGAACACCCTTCCCTTGGTGGCGTTTGCGATCCGGGATTGCACGTGGATCGACTGGAGGATGCCCACAGCCATCAATGTCACGATGACCGACGAGCCGCCGTAGCTGAGTAGCGGTAACGGCACGCCGGTGATCGGCATGATTCCGATCGTCATGCCGATGTTGACGAAGACCTGGAACATGAGCATCGCCACGATGCCCCCGGCTATCAGTGCGCCGTAGAGGTTCTTCGCCATGGTCAATATCCGTAGGACGCGCCAGATCAGCAGCGCGAACAGCGACAGCACGATCGATGCGCCCAGGAATCCGTACTCCTCGCCGATCACGGCGAAGATGAAGTCGGTGTGGTGCTCCGGTAGGAAGTTCAGCCGCGTTTGGGTCGCGTGGTCGCCGCGGCCCGTCTTCTGGCCCGCGCCGATCGCGATCCGCGACTGGTTCTGCTGATAGCCCTGGTTCGCGGGGTCGTCGGACGGGTTGAGGAACGCCGTGAGGCGGTCCACCTGGTAGGGCTTGAGGACCTGCACGCCGACGGTCGGAGCGGCCACCAGCGTCAGAGCGATCCCCACGGCCCCGATCGCCCCGAGAGCGGCGAAGTGGCGCCACGTGGTGCCGGCCACGAACAGCACGGCCAGCGCGATGACCACGTAGACCAGGCTGGTGCCCAGATCGGGCTGGAGCAAGACCAGCATGGCCGGGACGAGCGCGATCAACATCGCGCGCGCCGTGGTGTCGCGGTCGCGCAGCCGCCGGACGCGGTCGACGACGAACGCCGACAGCGCCAGCACCAGCAGGAGCTTGCCCAGCTCCGACGGCTGGAACGAGAGCAGGAACAGGTCGAACGAGCGGCGCGACCCCCGCGCCGTCGTCCCCGCGGCGATGACGAGCAGGATCAGCCCGATCATCGTCCCGTAGAGCCCGTACTTCAGCTCGCGCAGGCGCGAGTAGTCAAAGCGCGTGAACACCACCATCAGCACGAGGCCCACGGCGGCGTACATGCCCTGGCGAAAGACGTAGTAGTTGGGCGACCCCGGGATGTCGTCGTTGGTCGCGCTCGCCAGCGTGATCAGCGAGCAGGCGATCAGCCCGACCACGGCCAGCAGCAGCAACGGGTCGAAGCGGATCGGCTGGCGCGTCGTCTCGGTCAGATCGTCGACGCGACGGTGGATCGGGCTCTTGGGAGGCGTGCTCATCAGAAGGTGGCCGACTTCCCGGTGACGAGCTTCTTCTGCACGCCGAACCAGTCGGAGAGGATCAGGCGGGCGGCCGGGGCGGCGGTCTCGGCGCCGAAGCCGCCCTGCTCGACGGTCACGGCGACCACGATCGGGCGCGCCTGGTCGGGCGCGTAGGCCACGTACCAGGACTGGTCCGCCTGGTTGCCGCGCTGCGCGGTGCCCGTCTTGCCCATCACGGTGCGCCCGAACCCCGCGAAGACGTCGGCCGACGTGCCGCCCGGCTGGCTCGCCGCGGCCTGAAGGCCGTCGAGGATCGCCTGGCGATAGCCCGGGTCGATCTTCACGCGGCGCGCCGGCGGCGGCTCGACCTTCTGCAGCAGCCGCCCGCCCGCGTCCTCGATGCGCAGGCCGAGGTGCGGCGTGGGCACCTTGCCGTCATTGACGACGGTCGAGTAGGCGGTGGCGAGCTGGAGCGGCGTGGCCTGGAGGTCGCCCTGGCCGACGGCGAGGTTGACGTTGTCGCCCACCGACCAGGGCCGGTCCGTGAGCTTCTTGCGGTACAGGCGGTCGCGCCAGGCGGGGCTGGGGATGAGCCCCTCCGACTCCCCGGGCAGGTCGATGCCGGTGGGCCGGCCAAGGCCCAGGCGGCGCGCCCACTTCTGGAGGATGTTGCCGCCGATCCCGTTCATCTGGGCGCCCAGGCGGTAGAAGTAGACGTCCGAGGAGACCCGGAGCGCGTCGCGCAGGGCCACCGCGCCGTGGGCCGTATTGCCCGCGTTGTGGAAGACGATGTTCCCGATCTGGATCGAGCCCGGGTCGTCGATCACCGTGTCGGGCGTGATCGTCCCGGACTCGAGCGCGGCCACCGACGTGATCAGCTTGAACGTCGAGCCGGTGGGATACAGCCCGTTGACCGCGCGGTCGACCAGCGGCTGGCCGTTCTCCTCGCTGTTGAGCTTGTTGAACGTCGACTGCTTCAGCGGCTTGGCGAAGATGTTGGGGTCGAAGCTCGGGTAGGAGCCCATGGCGAGGACCTCGCCGTTGCGCGGGTCCATGGCCACGAAGGCGCCACCCCGGTTCTTCTCGCCATCGGTGATCGGGATCCCGCCCGCCTCGGACATGGCCTGCTGGCCGGCGCGCTGCAGGTCGAGGTCGAGCGACAGCTTGAGCTGCTTGCCCTGGACGGGGAGGCGCTCGGGGAAGGTCCCCTTCGGGCGCCCGAAGGCGTCGACCTGGATGCGCGTGGCCCCCGCCTTGCCCCTCAGGTAGCGGTCGTAGGTGTACTCGAGGCCGCCCTTGCCGACGATGGTGCCCTGCTTGACGTCCCGGAACCGCGACTGCTTGATCTCGTCGGGGCTGATCTCGCCCACGGTGCCGAAGATCTGCGCGGCCAGCTCCTTGTGGGGATATGAGCGCAGGAACACCCGCGCGACGCTCACGCCCGGGAAGCGTTCCTGGCGCTCCAGCACGTAGTTGCGCACGGCCGGCGACACGTCCTGCTTGAGCGTGATGTTCGCGTAGGGGAGGAGCTTCTGCTGGTCGCGGATCTCGCGCCGCATGCGGGACTGCTTCATCCCGAGGATCGGCCGCAGGCGGGTCAGCAGCTCGTTGCGCTTCGGGCCGGGCGGCGGCATCGAGTCGGGCTCGAGCTGCACGGCGATCGACACCCGGTTGTCCACCAGCACTCGTCCGTTGCGGTCGAGGACGTCCCCGCGCGGCGCGGGCACGACGACGTCGCGGACCTGGTTGTTGGAGGCCTCGGCCAGGTACTTGTCGCCCGACAGCACCTGCAGGAACCACAGCCGGAAGAAGATGATCGCGAACATGGCGAGCGCCACGCCGCCGAGGATCGCCACCCGCAGCGCAAGCTGGGGCGTGATCGGGGGCCGCCGGTCCTCCTGGAGCTGGAGCATGCTGTCCGAGTGTCCCTAGGCGCGCGAGATCGGGGACAGCCCGCCGGTGACGTAGGCGCGCCGGCGGCGGCGGCGCGGGTCGTCGGGCAGGTAGCGCTGGACGGTGCGCCGCACGACCGCGTAGACCGGCAGGGCCAGCAGCGTGTTGACGGCGATCGTCACGAGGATCTCGCGCAGGAGGAGGAGGCTCACGGGCGCGTCGACGCCGAGCAGGAACTGGATCAGGGAGAAGCCCACGGCGGCCACCGCCGTGGCGCCCGCGCCGACGGCGAGCGGAGTCAGCCCGTGCGCGGGGTCGCGCAGCTCGCGCAGGCGCCCGGCCCAGTAGCCGACGGCGAGGAGCACGAGCGAGGACACGCCGAGCGTCTGGAGCAGGGCCGTGTCCACGAACAGCCCCATGCAGAACCCGAAGATCGCCCCCACGATCGAGCCGCACAGCAGCCCGACGGAGGCGACGACGAGGGGCGAGAGGTCGGCGCTCACGCCCAGCAGCGAGACCTGGGAGACGCCCGCGATCTGCACGATCACGAACACGAGGCCGAGCAGCGTGAGCCTCAGCCAGAGCTGGGGAGCCGGGCTCATGGCGTCGCCGAAGCCCGCTCGTTGCCGCCGCCCGCGCCATTTCGCGTGAGGACCTGCACGAAGTCCAGCCGGCGCAGGTCGGCGAACGGGCGCATGTGCACGCGCTGGTACTGCGACTGCTCCGTGTCGTCCACCTTGGTCACCGTCCCGATCGGGATGTTCGCGGGGAACAGCGACTCCAGCTTGCTCGACTGGCTGCCGGCCGTGACCACGGTGTCGCCCTTGAGGATCTTCGCCCGCCGCGGGACGAACTCGAGCAGCAGATCCTGCGGGCGCCCCACGGCCGGCTGGACGATGCCCGTGATGCCGCTGCCCGCGTCCGTCACGACCGGGGTGAGCACGCGCGCCGAGACCCCGCTGGCGTGATCGGTGAGCAGCGTGATCTGGGACGCGCCTCCGGTCACCGCGGTGACCTTGCCGACCAGCCCGTCCCCGTTGACGACCGGCTGGTCCACGCGGACGCCGGAGGAGCTGCCCTTGTCGACGGTGATCGTCGCGTACCAGATGGTCGGGGAGCGCCCGATCACCCGCGCCGTGACCGGTGAGTAGCCCTGAAGCGAGTCGCTCTTGTCGAGGCCCACGAGCCGGCGCAGCTGGGCGTTCTCACGCTCGGCCGCGCGCGCGCCGATCACCTGCCGGCGCAGCTGGTTGCGCTCCTTCTTGAGCTTGTCGCGCTCGTCGCGCGCGCCCAGCGTGTCGCCGAAGAAGCCGAACAGGTCGCGGAACGGCTTCAGCGCGCGGCTCGCGCCCTCCTGCACGGGCGCGATGACCTCGAGCACGCCGCGCTGGACGGCGTGCAGGCCACCGCCGGCGGACTCTCCGAAGTATGCGGTTAGTAGGACGAGCGACAGAGCGACGAGCGTTGCGAGAACGGCTCGCCGCCTGCGGACCGATTGCTTGTACACGGGAAGATCAAACCTTGGCAGGCAGGCGGCGCTACTGGTAGCGCCGCTTGCGGTTGCGCGAATTCTTGCTTGTGCGGTGGATGACCTCGAATTCCTCGAGGGACCGACCAGAGCCGACGGCCACGCAGGTCAGCGGGGACTCGGCCAGATGCGCGGGCATCTGCGTCTCCTCGCGCAGGCGGTCGTCGAGGCCCTGCAGCAGGGAGCCGCCACCCGCGAGCATGATCCCACGATCCATGATGTCCGACGCCAACTCGGGCGGCGTGCGGTCGAGCGTCTCCTTGACCGCGTCGATGATCTGCGCCAGGGGCTCCTCGAGGGCCTGGCGAATCTCCTCGGAGGTGAGGACGATGGTCTTGGGCAGGCCCGACACCATGTCCCGGCCGCGGATCTCGGCCTGGACCTCCTCCGCCTGGGGGTAGGCCGAGCCGATCTCCAGCTTGACCTCCTCGGCCGTCTGCTGCCCGATGAGCAGCTTGTACTCGCGTTTGCAGTAGTTGATGATCGCCTCGTCGAGCTCGTCGCCGCCGATCCGGATCGACTGGGAGACGACGATGCCGCCGAGCGAGATCACGGCCACCTCGG
The DNA here is from genome assembly GCA_963842605.1 of uncultured Actinomycetes bacterium. GTDB lineage: Bacteria > Actinomycetota > Thermoleophilia > Solirubrobacterales > Solirubrobacteraceae > AC-38. The sequence goes on along the minus strand of CAWJGV010000003.1, from coordinate 80,631 downwards.
ACGTGCCGCCGCCGATGTCGACGACCATGCTGCCGGTCGGCTCGCCCACCGGCAGCCCGGACCCGATCGCCGCCGCCATCGGCTCCTCGATCAGGTAGGCCTGACGCGCGCCCGCCGACAGGCACGCCTCCTCCACGGCGCGCTTCTCCACCCCCGTCACGCCCGACGGAACGCACACGACCACCCGCGGGTGCGCCCAGCGGTTCTGATGCACCTTCTGGATGAAGTGGCGCAGCATCTCCTCGGTGACGTCGAAGTCGGCGATGACGCCATCCTTGAGCGGCCGGATCGCCGAGATGGTTCCCGGCGTACGGCCGAGCATGCGCTTGGCCTCGATCCCCACCGCGTGGACCTCGCCGGTGCGCGAGTCGATCGCCACCACCGAGGGCTCGGAGAGGACGATCCCGCGCCCACGCACGTACACGAGCGTGTTCGCGGTGCCGAGATCGACCGCCATGTCGCGGCCACCGAAACCGGTGAGGTACGAGAAGAAGCCCATTTGGAAAGGAAGGACTGCCGGGTTGCGGCCCCCGCGCGGCTTGTCACAGCCGCTACAGCCTTGGCGGAGCCGCGCCGCGGCCAGTGTAGCGAACGCCCCCCGGCCTCCCAGGCGTCGCAACCCCCCGTTCAGGCACGAAACCCCCGCATTTGGAGCAGGTCCGGCACGAGCCGCAGCAGCGCGGGGAGGGGCAGGCCGACCACGTTGAGATAGTCGCCGGCGATGCGCTCCACCAGCGCGGCGCCGCGGCCCTGGATGGCGTAGCCGCCGGCCTTGCCCTCCCACTCGCCGGAGGCCACATACCAGGCCACATCGCCCTCGGCGAGCTCCCGGAAGGTCACCTCGGTGATCTCGGCGACGACCTGCTCGCGGCCGGCGCGCACCACGCACAGACCGCCCACGACGCGGTGGGTGCGACCGCTGAGTGCCCGCAGCCAATCGCCCGCCTGCCCGGCGTCCCGCGGCTTGGGCAGGATCCGCTCGTCCAGCGCGACCACCGTGTCGGCTCCGACGACCAGGTCGCCGTCCACGGCGCGCGCCTTGCGCCGGGCGTTCTCCTGGGCCACCTCGAGCGGATCGCCGTCGGTGCGCTCCTCCACGTCGGGAGGGACGGACTCGAAGGGGACGCCGAGACGCTCCAGGATCTCGGCCCGGCGGGGAGAACGGCTGGCTAGGACTAGCCCTGGAAGAACAGCCCGATCTCCCGCGTCGCGGACTCGTCGGAGTCCGAGCCGTGGACGAGATTCGTGCCGGTCTCGATGGCGAAGTCGCCGCGGATCGAACCGGGAGCCGCCTCGAGCGGGTTGGTGGCGCCGATGACCTGGCGGGCGGCGGCGACCGCCGACTCGCCCTCGAGCACCATGGCCACCAGGGGCCCGGAGGTGATGAACTCGACCAGCTCCTCGAAGAACGGCTTCCCGACGTGCTCGGCGTAGTGGCGCTCGGCGAGCTCGCCCGACATCGTCATCCGGCGCAGTTCGGCGATGCGCAGGCCCTTGCGCTCGAAGCGGGAGATGATCTCGCCGGTCAGGCCGCGCGCGAACGCGTCGGGCTTGACCAGGATGAGGGTCCGGTCCATGAGGTCCTTTCTCGGGGTGCGGTTTCTCCCGCGGGCTAGGTCGTGGCCTGCGCGCTGCGCCTTCGGCGCCGCGGCTCTTCGGGCGGCGCGCCGACCTCGGCCTCGCAGTACGGGCAGATCCGCCACTGCGGGTCGAGCGGGCGAGCGCAGTTCTGGCAGGCGTCCTTGAGCTTGCGCAGGCACGCCGGGCAGCGCAGGAAGTCGCGTTCGATCTCCGCGTCGCAGTACGGGCAGAGCTGGAAGCCGGCGGCGTGCAGCCGCGCCTCGGCGGCCTGCATCTCGAGCTCGCGCTCGCGGATGTCGTCGAGGTACTCGGGCGGGCGCACGATCACGTACACCAGCGTCCCCACGAAGGGGAAGAACGAGGCCGCCGCCGCGCAGCCGATCAGCATCGGGTCGGTCATGCGCCGGCGCGCGTCCGCGTACGTCCAGTAGATGAGCGCGAACCACACGACCACCAGGAAGAGGATCAGCAGGTTGACCACCAAACTGAGCCCCGCGTTGTCGATCCCGAATACCGCCAGCACCTTGAATCCTTAGCCCACTTAGGCGGGCGAGTGTAGTGGGTTGGGGCCGACGATCCGCACGGTTGATGTCACAGGAAGAGGCGGCCGAAGCCGTATCCGATGGCGAAGAAGACGAGGATGACGAGCGCCACGATCACCGCGACGAACCCGATCATCGGGAGGAACCGCGGCTCGTCCTCGTTCACAGCGTGGAGGCGCGGCGCGCCGTTTCGGCGCGCGCAAGGTCGGCGACGAGGTAGATCGAGCCGGTGGCCAGGACCGCCCCGTCCGGTCCGGCCAGCTCGCGCGCGCGGCGCACGGCGGCCCGCGGATCGGGCACGAGCTCCATCGGCGGCGGGTCGTCGCGGGCCACCTGCCGCGCCAGCGACTCGAGCGTGGCGGGCGGCAGCGCCCGCGGGTTGGCGTTGCTCGTCAGCACCACAGCCGCGCAGCATGGCAGGAGCTCACGGAGCATGCCGGCAGCGTCCTTGTCCTCCAGGATCGAGACCACGGCGACCACGCGGCCGGCGTTCCCCTCGACGCGCAGCTCGGGAAGCGAGGCCACGAGCGCGCGCACGCCCGCCGGGTTGTGCGCTCCGTCGACGACGGTCAGGGGATCGCGGTCGACCACCTCGAAGCGCCCGGGCACGCTCACCGACGCCGCCGCCTCGGCCACGGCGCCCGGATCCAGCCGCCCCAGGAAGGCCTCCGCCGCGGTCGCGGCGAGCGCGAAGTTGCGCCGCTGGTACGCGCCGGGGGCGGCGACGGCCACCCCGGCGATCTCCGCCGGCGCCTGGATCAGGCGCGCGCCATGGCGCTCGGCGACCAGGCGCGCCTCGGCCTCGACCTCGGGCTGGAGGTCCCCGATCACGAGCGTTCCGCCGTCCCGGACCACGGCGAGCTTCTCCCGCGCGATGTCGACCACCGTCGGGCCCAGCCACCGGGTGTGATCGAGGTCCACGTTCGTCAGCACCTGGACGCGCGAGGGGATCACGCTCGTCGCGTCGAAGCGCCCGCCCAGGCCCGCCTCGATGACCGCCGTCTCGACCCCGGCAACCGCCAGCTCGGAGAAGGCGGCGGTGGTGAGCACCTCGAACTGGGTGGCCCGCTCGTCCTCCGGGAGCGTGCGGTCCACCAGCTCGGCCGCGTGCGCCGCGCGCTGGACGGCGGCCGCGAAGGCGGCCGGGGAGATGTCGTGCCCGTCGATGCGGATCCGCTCGGCGAACGACACGAGATGCGGCGAGGTGTAGGACCCGGTCCGCACGCCGTGGCGGCGCAACAGCTCCGCGGTCATGCGCACGGTCGAGGACTTGCCGTTCGTCCCCACGACGTGGATCGACGTGAAGGCGCGCTCGGGCGAGCCGAGCACCGTCATCAGCCTGCGCATGCGATCGAGGCCGAAGCGCATCCCGAACAGCTCGAGCCCGAGCAGGTGGCTCTCCGCTCGCTCCAGGGTCCAGGGCGCGGTCACAACGCCTCCAGTTCGGCCCGCAGCCGCTCGAGCTTGTCGCGCTCGGCCTGCACGACGTCGGGCGGCGCCTTGGCCACGAACCCCTCGTTGGACAGCTTGCCCTCGGAGCGGGCGATCTCGGACTCGATCTGGGCGGTCTTCTCCGCCTTGCGTCGCTCGGCCGCCGCCGGATCGAACGCCCCGCCGGCCAGCACCTCCACGGACCCGCCGGGAATGGCGACCGTGGCGACCGGGTCGCCGCCGTCCGGAGGGAGCTCGAGCCGGGCCCGCTCGGCGATGAACTCGATGACGTCCTCGTAGCCCTCGGCGACCACCCGGGCCGGCAGGAAGGCACCCGGCGCCACCTCGACGCGCTCGCGCCAGCCCCGCAGCTCCTGTACGGCCTCGATCGCGCGCCCCACCTGCTCCTCGGCGTCCTCGTCGACCCAGGCCGGCTCGAAGCCCACCGCCTCGCGGCCGGCCAGGAGCCCCTCGGCGCCCGGGAGGAACGACCAGATCTCCTCGGTCACGAACGGGATCAGGGGATGCGCCACCTGGACGGTCTCGGTGAGGACATGGAGGAGAGTGGCCGAGGCGTCGTAGCGGTCCTCCACCTCGGGGCGGAGCCGCGGCTTGACCCGCTCCAGGTACCAGTCGCACAGCTCGCCGTAGACGAAGTCGTAGAGGCCGAGCGCGGCGTGCGAGAAGTCGAACTCGGTGATGCAGTCGGAGATGAGCTGCTTGGCCCGCTGCAGGCGGGAGAGGATCCAGCGGTCCTCGACCGTCTCGGGGCGAGGGTCGGGCAGCGCGTCCTCGTCGACGTTCAGCAGCGCGTACCGCGACGCGTTCCACAGCTTGTTGGCCAGCTGCTGGCCCTGCTCGACCTTGGCGGGCGAGTAGCGCACGTCCTGGGTGGAGGACATCGCCAGCAGCCCGAAGCGCACGGCGTCGGCGCCGTGCTTCTCGATCTCCTCGGAGGGATCGATCCCGGTTCCCAGGGACTTGCTCATGCGCCGCCCGTCGGGGGCCTGGACGACCGAGTGCACGTAGACGTCGTGGAACGGGACCTCGTGCACGAACTCCAGGCCCATCATGATCATCCGCGCCACCCAGAGGAAGAGGATGTCGCGCGCGGTGGAGAGCACGTCGGTCGGGTAGAAGGCGTGCAGCTCGGGCGTGCGGTCGGGCCAGCCGAGCGTGGCGAACGGCCACAGCGCGCTGGAGAACCACGTGTCGAGCACGTCGGGGTCGCGCTCCCAGCCGTCCTCGCGCGGCGCCTCCATCCCGACGTAGGTCTCGTCGCCGCGGTACCAGACGGGAAGCTGGTGGCCCCACCACAGCTGGCGCGAGAGGACCCAGGGCCGGATGTTCTCCATCCAGGCGAGGTAGACCTGCTTCTGGCCCTCGGGGTGGATTCGCACCCGGTCCGAGCGGACGACGTCGATCGCCGGCCGCGCCAGCTCGTCCATGTCCATGAACCACTGGAGGGAGATCAGGGGCTCGATGCGCTCGCCCGAGCGATGCGAGACCGGGACCTCGTGGCGGTAGGGCTCCCGGGCCTCGATCCTCGCCCTCCGCCTCGAGCGCCTCCACCACGGCGAGCCGCGCGGTCAGCGGCTCCATGCCGGCGTAGGGCTCGCCCGCCTCCTCGCTCATGCGCCCGCTCTCGCCGATCACGGTGATCTCGTCGAGGCCGTGGTTGCGCCCGATCTCGAAGTCGTTGGGATCGTGGCCGGGGGTGATCTTCAGCGCGCCCGATCCGAACTCCGGCTTGACGTACTCGTCGGCGATGATCGGCAGCCGGCGGCCGACGAGCGGCAGGATCGCCGTGCGGCCCACGAGGTCGCGGTAGCGGTCGTCGTCCGGATGCACCGCCACGGCGGTGTCGGCGAGCATCGTCTCGGGCCGGACCGTCGCCACCGTCACCTCTCCCCCGCCCTCGAGGTCGTAGCGCACGTGGTAGAGGACGTCCTCGACCTCCTCCTGGACCACCTCCAGGTCCGAGATCGCCGAGCGGCTGCCCGGGTCCCAGTTGACCATGTAGCGGTCGCGGAAGATCCAGCCCTTCTCGTGGAGGGCGACGAAGACCGTCATCACCGCGCGGACGTAGCCGTCGTCGAGGGTGAAGCGCTCGTCCCCGTAGTCGAGCGAGGCCCCGAGGTGCTTGAACTGCTCGACGATCCTCGGGCCGTACGACTCGCGCCACTGCCACACTCGCGCGAGGAACTTCTCGCGGCCGAGCTGCTCCTTGGTCAGGCCCTCCGCGGCGAGCGCCTTCTCCACCTGGGTCTGGGTGCCGATCCCGGCGTGGTCGGTGCCGAAGATCCACTTCGTCCGGATGCCCCGCATGCGGTGGTAGCGGATGAGCGCGTCCTGGATCGCCCCGTTGAGCGCATGGCCCATGTGCAGCACGCCCGTGACGTTGGGCGGCGGCACGGCGATCGAGTAGTTGTCGGCCGACGATCCCGCCGGCTCGGGATGGAAGATCCCCGATTCCAGCCAGCGCTCGATGATCCGGGGCTCGACCTCGGACGGCTCGAAGCGCTTGCGGGACTCCAGCTCGTCGCGCGACATGGACTGCGGAGTCTAAGTCTGGGCGCGCGCGGCTTAGGACGCCTGCTCTTGGCGCTCCTCGCCCGGCTCTTCCTCGGGCGGAGCGGCCTCGGTGACGAGGGTGGGCTTGAGGCCCTTCTCGATCGTCTCCTTCGTCACCGCGCACTTCTTGACGTCACGCCGCGAGGGCAGCTCGAACTGCACCTCGAGCAGGACCTCCTCGATGATCGAGCGCAGGCCGCGGGCGCCGGTCTCGCGCTCGAGCGCCTTGTCGGCGACCGAGACGAGGGCGTCGTCGGAGAACACCAGCTCGATGCCGTCGAAGCTGAAGAAGCGCTGGAACTGCTTGACGAGCGCGTTGCGCGGCTCGGTCAGGATCGTCACGAGGTCGTCGCGCGAGAGCTGATGGATGGCGCTCATCACGGGGAGGCGGCCGATGAACTCGGGGATCAGGCCGTAGGCGATGAGGTCCTCGGGCAGGCAGTGCTCGAAGACCTCCCCCGTGTCCTTGTTGATCTTGGGCTTGATCGCCGCGCCGAAGCCCACGCCCTTGTGGCCGACGCGCCGCTCGATGACCTTGTCGAGGTTGGCGAACGCGCCGCCGCAGACGAACAGGACGTTCGTCGTGTCGATCGTGAGGAACTCCTGGTGCGGGTGCTTGCGCCCGCCCTGGGGCGGCACCGACGCCTGCGTGCCCTCGAGGATCTTCAGCAGCGCCTGCTGGACGCCCTCCCCGCTCACGTCGCGCGTGATCGACGGGTTGTCGGCCTTGCGGGCGATCTTGTCGACCTCGTCGATGTAGATGATTCCCGTCTCGGCCTTCTTGACGTCGTAGTCCGCCGCCTGGATCAGCTTCAGCAGGATGTTCTCGACGTCCTCGCCGACGTAGCCCGCCTCGGTCAGCGCCGTGGCGTCGGCGATGGCGAAGGGGACGTTGAGGATCCTGGCCAGCGTCTGCGCCAGCAGCGTCTTGCCGCAGCCGGTCGGCCCGAGCAGCAGGATGTTGGACTTCTGCAGCTCGATCTCCGCGTCCTCCTGCTGCATCATCTGCACGCGCTTGTAGTGGTTGTAGACGGCCACCGACAGCGTGCGCTTGGCCTGCTCCTGGCCCACGACGTACTCGTTGAGGACGTCGTAGATCTCCTTCGGCTTGGGGAGGTTCTCGATGTCGAACGAGGGCGGAGCCGTGAGCTCCTCGTCGATGATCTCGTTGCAGAGATCGATGCACTCGTCGCAGATGTAGACGCCGGGGCCGGCGATCAGCTTCTTGACCTGCCGCTGCGACTTCCCGCAGAAGCTGCAGAGAAGCTGTTCGTTCGAGTCGGTCGGTCGCGCCATGTCCCTCTCTCCCTCGGAGCTGAAGCTAGTGCTCCGAGATCACCCGGTCAATGATTCCGTAGTCCTTTGCTTCCTCAGAGCTCATGAAGTAATCGCGTTCGGTGTCCTTCTTGACCGCCTCGATGTCCTTTCCGGTGTGCTTGGCGATGATCTCGTCGAGGCGCCGGCGCACGTCGATGATCTCGCGGGCGTGGATCTCGATGTCAGTCGCCTGACCCTGGAAGCTGGACGAGACCTGGTGGATGAGGATCTTGGCGTTGGGGAGCGCCATCCGCTTGTCATGCGCTCCGCCGGCCAGCAGCAGCGCGCCCATGGACATCGCGATCCCGACGCAGATCGTCTGGACGTCGGGCTTGATGAACTGCATCGTGTCGTAGATGGCCAGGCCCGAGTAGACCGAGCCGCCCGGCGAGTTGATGTAGACGGAGATGTCCTTCTCGGGATCCTCGGACTCGAGGTGCAGGAGCTGGGCCACGATCAGGTTCGCGATCTGGTCGTCCACGGGCGTGCCGAGGAAGATGATCCGCTCGTTGAGCAGCCGGCTGTAGATGTCGAACGCGCGCTCGCCGCGCGACGTCTGCTCGACGACCATGGGGACCAGTGGACTCATGTGCCTCGCTTTGTTTCGCTTCCTGAGCGGGTTTCCTGCCGGGCCGGGTCAGGTTAGCAACGGCCGCGCGGCGGCCTGCCCGGTTCTGGACGGGTCGACGACAAGGGGTCAGACCCCTCGCACTCGCTCCGAAGCATGGAACGGTGTCGATGGGTCTGACCCCTTCGCGTCGACGCGCTTGGACCGGTGGGTCAGCGCGATCGCCACGGCCCGCGCGGCGGACTCCGGCTCCGTGCGCTTCGGATGGACGTTGACCGTCGTCAGCGTGATGCCCTGCCCCGTGAGCTCCGGGGCGGCGCAGCCCAGGAACCCGTCCAGGGCTCCGCGGGCGCCGGCGGCCGGGGCGGTCAGCCGGCCCCGCGAACGCAGCACGACCACCTGTCCGCGGCCCTGGGTGAGCATCCCCGGCAACACCGCCAGGATCAGCAGGACCGCGCCGTAGTACCCCGAGCGCATCGCCTGCCACTCGTCGCCGTGGGCGAGCGGAGCCAGGACGAGCGCATCGATGGCCGCGTGGCGAACCAGCGCGTCCTCGGTCGCCGTCTGCAGCGCGGCCGTGTCCGAGAGGTCGGCCTCGAGCCGGACGAGGGCCGCGCGGGCGTGCTCGATCCGTCGGACGGCCGCCTCGACGGTCTCGGTCGGCGGCCCGGCGACCATCACCGTCTTCCCCGCCATCGCGCCGCGCAGCGAGGCGCCCCCGGCGAGCGTTCGCGCGACCCGCAGCGGGCGGTCGGGAACCGCCCGGGCGGCCGCGGTGACGGCGGCGCCGATGGGCGGGCGGGGAGCCACCGACGACCCCTATCCCGGAGTCCAGAGCTTGCCGGGCTGCCCGCCCGGCGTGCCCTCACCCTCGCCCTCGGGCTCGTCCTTGCCCGGCGTCCACAGCTTGTCTCGCGCCTGCGCCTGATCGACGGAGATCGGCGTCGCGCCCTCGGCGAGCACGTCCACCGCCTTGCGCGAGGCGATGTCGCGCCGCAGCGCCTCGAGGCGGTTGGCCTCGCGCAGGCGCTCGAGGAGCTTCTCGGGCGTGGTGTTCTCGTGTTCGGCCGAGTGGGCGAGGGCCTCCGTCAGCTCCTCGTCGCTCGGCTCGATTCCCTCGGCCTCGACGACCGCGGCCAGCACCGCCTCTCGCCGCAGGGCGCGCTCGGCGTCGGGCTTGGCCTCCTCGATCATCTGGTCCTCGGTCTTGCCGGAGATGCGCTGGTAGGCCTCGGCGGAGATTCCCTGGCGCGCGAGCGTGGTCGAGAGCTGCTCCCACAGCTCGCGTGCGCGCGCGTCGACGAGCGCCGGCGGGACGTCGATGGTCGCCCCGGCGACCGCGGCGTCGAGCGCCGCCTCGCGGAACTCGGCCTCGATCGCGCGGGTCTCGGCCTCCTCGAGCTTGCCGCGAATGTCGTCGCGCAGCTCGTCGAGCGTGTCGAAGCCGGCGGCGTCGCCGGCGAAGTCGTCGTCGAGCTCGGGCAGCTCCTTGCGCTTCACCTCCTTGACGGCGACCTCGAAGCTGGCGGTCTTTCCGCGGAGCTGCTCGGCCTGGTGATCGTCGGGGAAGGCGATGTCGACGTCCTTCGTCTCGCCGGCCTTCATGCCGGTGAGCGCCGCCTCCATCTCGTCGGGCAGGCGGCCCGACCCGAGCTCGACCAGCTCGTCGCGCCCCTCGCCGCCGTCCACCGGCTCGCCTTCGACGGTCCCGGTGAAGTCGACGACCGCGAAGTCGCCCTCCTGCGCGGTGCCGTCCTGCGCCGTCTCCAGGCGGGCGAGCCGGTCGCGCAGCTCCTCGACCTGCCCGGCCACGGCCTCGTCGGACACGTCGGGCTCGCGGCGGCCCACCTCCAGGCCCTTGTATTCCCCCAGCGTCGCCTTCGGCCGGACACCGATCTCGATCGAGAAGGTGAGCGGCTCGCCCTCCCCCGGCAGGTCGCCGAGGTCGAGAGTCGGATCGCCGACGGGGTCGATGCCGGCGGCGTCGATCGCGTCGACGTACCAGGTCCCGAGGGAGCCGCGCACCGCCTCGTCGAGCACGGCCTCGCGCCCGATCCTGTTCACGACCACGGGCGGCGGGACCTTTCCCTTGCGGAAGCCCGGGATCTTCAGCTGGCTGCCGAGCTTGCGCGCGGTCTGCTGAAGGCGCCGCTCGACCTCCTCGGGCGGCACTTCGGCCTCGACGCGCACACGCGACTCGGGCAACTCCGTGGTGGTGGTCTTGACTGCCATCGGGCCAGCAACGATAGCTTGAGGCCCATGCCCCTCCCCCGCCGGCTCGCGGCCTGGCTGCTCACCGGCCCGCTCGGCCACCTGGCCGCCGGAGTCGTCGACTGGCTCGTCCTCTTCCGGCGCTGGGCCTGGGCCCGGGTGCGCGGCCGCGATCCGTGGGCGGGAGCGTGAGCGTCGAGGACCTGCTGGCGGCGGCCCGCGCGCGCCTCGAGCGCGTCGAGCCGGACGAAGCCCTCGCGGCCGTGCGCGACGACCGCGCCGTGCTCGTCGACATCCGCTCGGAGTCCCAGCGCGCCGGCGACGGGGTCGTCCCCGAGGCCGCGTTCGTGGCGCGCAACGTGCTCGAGTGGCGGCTCGATCCCGAGTCGCCCTGGCGCGACCCCGAGCTCGCCCGCACCGACCGTCGCATCATCGTGATGTGCAACGAGGGCTACCAGTCCAGCCTCGCCGCGGCGACCCTTCAGGAGCTCGGCCATGCGGACGCCACCGACCTCGCCGGAGGCTTCCAGGCGTGGCGCGGCGCCGGCCTGCCGGTGGAGGCGGACCCGTAGGGGCTACTCGCCGCAGGCGCCCGGGTTCTGCTCGCAGTACTTCTGGAAGCGCTCGTTCGCCGTCTCGCCGCCGCTCGAGCCGCCCGAACCCGAACCGCCGGACGGCGCGGCCGTGCCTCCGGAGCCACTGTCGCTCGGCTCCGAGGTGGTCGTCTGCGTCGTCGTCTGGGCCGGCGGGGCCGAGGTCTGGGTGGGGGTCGTGACCGTGGTAGCCGTCTGGGTGGTCGGCGTCGAGGTCGGGGCCGTCGGGACGGAGACGCTCTCGTCGTCGCCGCCGCACGCGCCGAGCGCGAGCGCGGCCGAAACCGACACCGCTGCGATGGGAAACCATCTGCGGAGCATGCGGCGCACCGTAGCAACGCGAGCGTTTTCCCCGCCATGTGCCGGGTACGGCCCAAGAAAGCGACCCAAGGAGGCAATGCACGATGGCGAAAACCAAGCGCGACGAGGACCTCTTCGACCGGCTACGGTCGACCGGCGTCCGCAAGCGCGTGGCCAACGTGATCGCCGAGGGGTCCGCCAAGGGCTCCCGCAAGGCGCCGAAGCCCGCGCGTGAGGCCGTGGCCGGACTTCGCGACCTCGTGGGCGAGCTCGAGGATCGCGTGCAGGGAGGCCCCGCCAAGCGCAAGGCCGCGGCCAAGAAGGCCGCCCGCACCCGCAAGGCGAAGGCCGCCAAGCGCAGCGCCTCGGCCAAGAAGGCCGCCCGCTCCCGCGGCTAGTCCGGACCTGGAGCGCGCTCAGTTGCAGAGCGCGCAGCGTCCCGCCGCGCACGAGCACCCCGGCCCGACCGGGGCGGGACCTCGAGGCCCCCAACGGCGGAGCCACTCCACGGCACCCGGCTCGCGGCGGTCGGACGCGTCGCCCGGCCAGCTGCTGCGCAGCAGCGCGCGCGCGACCCGGCGACTCTCCGAGTCCGTCCTGGTCGCGATCGACTCGATGATCGCGGCGATTCCCCGGGCCCGCTCGTCCATGCGAGCAGGGTAGCCCGGCCCCCGGCGGGAAGCGCCGGCAGGCCGGGCCCTTCCCGGCTCAGGCGCTCTGAGGCACCTTCCCGATGCTCTCCTGGTACAGCTCCATCATCCGGGCCACGCCCTCGTTGGTGTAGCCGTCGCAGTGACGCAGGCCCCGCACGATGTTCGCGGCATCCATGGTGTTGCGCAGGAACTCCTCGTCCTCGCGGAAGGCGGCGATCTGCTCCGCCGACCCGTGCACGGTGATGTAGCCCTCCAGGTCGCCCCCGTTGGGGTTCAGCAGGACGACGTCGAACTTCTCGATCCGTCCCTCCTGCTGCATGCGCCCGAGGATGCCCACGGCCTCGTTGAAGACCTCGAGCCCGCGCTCCTCGCGCCCAGGGGTGGACTCTCCCCAGCCGATGAACAGGACGCGATCAGCCATCGCGACTCCCTCCGTTCGCGGCCCGGCCCGTTGCCGGGCCTGCACAGCCGAGCCTCTCACCACGCCACGGCCGATGCAAGGGTCGGTCTCAGCCCTCGAACGGCGGCGCTTCCCCCACCCCCACCGGGGCACCGGCGCCTGCTCGGGCGGCTCGGCGCCGGGCTGGGAGTTGGCGAGCGCGAGCCGCGTGCCCCACTCGACGTAGGCCATGAACGCCGAGCGGAACTCGGGGTCGGCGGGCAGGCCGGCATCGTCGGCGGCCAGGCCGATCAGCTGCGCCCAGCGGGCTCGCTGCGCTTCGGTGATGCCCAGCCCCAGATGCTTGGTCACCATGTGGTGGTAGCCGCCGTGGTGTTCGGTGTAGTCCGGCGGCCCGCCGAACACCTCGGCCAGCCAGGTGGCGACGTTGTGCGGGTGATCGTCGGGCATGTGGGCGAACAGCGGCCCGATGAGCTCGTCCTCGCGCACGCGCGCGTAGAAGGCGGTCGTGAGGCGCTCGAACGCCTCGCTTCCGCCGGCCCACTCGTGGAGGGTGGGAACCGTGTCGGGCACGACGCCGGTCAGCTCCCGGTGGCGGCGCGCGCCGGGAACTCGTAGTGCACGCCGGTGAGCTCCTCGCACACGTCCCACAGCCGCCCGGCCGCCTCCTCGTCGCGAGCCGACTTGGTCGGGGTGACGGGCTCGGGATGGCCGCGCTGCTCCATGAGGCCATCGGGCCCGACGTACGTCCCGCCCTCGAGGCCGGGGTACGTGGCGGCGTAGAGCGTCGGCAGGGCACCCATGTCTTCGGACTGGGCGAGGAGACGGTTGGTCACCGCCATGATCGCCCGGTCGACGGCCGGCGCCGCGGCCGACTGGAGGTTGGTCGCGGAGTAGCCCGGATGGGCCGCGACGCTGCGGACCGTCGACCCGGCGGCGCGCAGGCGCCGGTCGAGCTCGAGCGCGATCATCAGGTCGCCGAGCTTGGACTGGTTGTAGGCGCGCCAGCGGTTGTAGCGGCGCTTGCTCTGGAGATCGTCGAAGTTGATCCGCCCGAGCTTGTGGGCGTTGCTGCTCAGGGTCACGACCCGCGCGTCCTCGCGGCCCTCCAGCGCGCCGAGCAGACGACCGGTCAGGGCGAAGTGGCCGAGCACGTTGGTCCCGAACTGGAGCTCGAACCCATCCGCGGTGACGCCGCGCGGCGGCGCCATGAGACCGGCGTTGTTGATCAACAGGTCCAGGCCGTCGTGCGAAGCGAGGAAGCGCTCGGCGAACGCCTTGACCGACTCGAGGCTGGCGAGATCGAGCTGCTCCAGCTCGGCGTCGGAGCCGACCTCCCGCCGCGCCGCCTCGCCCTTCTCGAGGTTGCGGCACGCCAGCACGACGTGGGCGCCCGCGCGTGCGAGCTCGCGCGCGGTCGAGAGCCCGAGACCGCTGTTCGCCCCGGTGACGACGGCGGTGCGCCCGCTCTGGTCGGGAATCTGCTCGGCGGTCCACTTGGTGCTCACGGCTGCCTCCGTTTCTCAGCGCGAGCGTACCAACCCGTTTAATCCGGGCTGATGGCGCTCACGATCCCCGAGCTGTTCGACGCAGCGGTCGCGGATGTGTCCCGACAAGGAGTGGCTCGTCCACGAGGACGCGACGTTCACCTACGCGCAGTCGCACGCGCGCATCGGCCGCGCGCTCGCGGCGCTGGCCGAGCGAGGCGTCGGACCCGGGGACCGCGTGCTCGCCACCGCCGGCAACCGCCCCGACTACGTACTGCTCTGGCTGGCGGCCATGTACCTCGGGGCGATCTACGCGGCCGTCGACCCTCGCAGCACGGAGGCCGAGCTCGCGGGGCTGGTCGGCCAGGTGGAGCCGAAGCTCGTGGTGGACGACGGGAGCGTGGACGAGCTCTTCGCCGCCGACGCGCCGGCGCCGGCCGGTCCCGGCCCCGTGAGCCCCGACGATCCCGCGGTGCTCATCCCGACGTCCGGGACCACCGGGCGTTCGAAGCTCGTCGCCCAGACGCACCGCGCCTACGCGATGGCCGGCGAGGGCTTCCCGTGGTGGCTGGAGCTGACGGCCGAAGACCGGCTGATGACCTCGCTGCCGCTGTTCCACCTCAACGCGCCGGCCTACTCCATCCTCGGGTCGGTGGCCGCCCGGGCGAGCGTCGTCCTGCTGCCGGGCTTCTCGGCGAGCACGTTCATCGAGTCGGCCCGGCGATACGGCGCGACGCAGTTCAACTCGATCGGCGCGATGCTCGAGATCCTCATGCGCCGGCCCGAGCGGCCCGACGACGCCGACAACCCGTTGCGCCTCTGTTACACCGGGCCCTCGCCGACCGAGGAGCGTCAGCTCGAGATCGAGGCGCGGTTCGGGCTGCGCATCGTGTGCGGGTACGCGATGTCCGAGACGACCTACGGGACCGTCTGGCGGCGCGGCACCCGGCCGTACGGGACGCTGGGCTCGGTGCGCCAGCACCCCACGCTGGGGGAGGTCAACGAGGGGCGCGTCGTCGACGGGGAGCTGCAGCTGCGCAATCCGGCGATCATGCAGGGGTACTGGGGCATGCCCGAGGAGACGAGCCGGGTACTCCTGCCCGACGGCTGGCTGCGGACCGGCGACCTGGTTCGCGACAACGGCGACGGGACCTACACGTTCATCGGCCGTCAGAAGGAGGTCATCCGGCGCCGCGGCGAGAACGTGGCTCCCGCCGAGATCGAGGAGGCGCTGATGTCCCACCCGGACGTGGTCGAGGCGGCGGTCGTCGGGGTGCCTTCGGAGTTGACCGAAGAGGAGATCAAGGGCTTCGTCGTCGTGCGCGACGGCGCCGATCTGGCCGGCATCCGCGACTGGTCGGCCGGACGCCTCACCCGCTTCAAGGTCCCGCGGTACCTCGAAGCCGTCGGGGAGCTGCCTCACACTCCCACGGGGCGCGTCGCGAAGCACCGCCTTCAGGGAACGGACAACGAGGTCGACTTCGAATGAGCGAGAACGACTGGCTCCGCACGGGAATCGGCGCCGCGGACGCCGACTCGATCACGCTCATGGGGCGCGACCTGGCGAGCGAGCTGATGGGCCAGGTCACGTTCACGGAGCTGTCGTTCCTGCTCGTGCGCGGCCGGATGCCCTCGGCGGAGGAGACCCGGCTGCTCGACGCCGTCCTGGTCTCGCTCGCCGACCACGGGCTCACCCCCACCGTCCTCGCGGCGCGGCTCACCCACACCGGCGCGCCGGAGTCGATCCAGGGAGCCATCGCGGCCGGGCTGCTGGGCGCCGGATCGGTGTTCCTGGGCGTGGTCGAGGACACCGCCCGGTTCCTGGCGGCGGTGCTCGACGACGCGGGCGCGGAGCCGTCCGACGACGAGCTGCGGGCGGCGGTGGAGCGCGTGGTCGACCGGGAGATCGCGCGGGGCGGCCGGGTCCCGGGCCTCGGCCATCCGATCCACAAGGTCCAGGACCCGCGGACGCCCCGCATCTACGAGATCGCGTCCGAAACGGGCACGCTCGGGCTCAATCTGCGCGCGCTGCGCGTCGTCCACACGGTCCACCATGACCGGACCGGCCGCGAGCTACCCATCAACGGCGCCGGCGTCGCCGGGGCCGCGCTGGCCGACCTCGGCTTCCCCGCCGCGCTCCTGCGCGGAGTCGCGCTCCTCGCCCGTACGGCCGGCCTGGTGGGCCACCTCGGGGAGGAGATGGAGCGACCGATCGGCATGTCGCTCTACCGCGAGGTCGACGAGCGCGCGGAGTACGACCCGCCCCGTGAACGTCCGAGTTCCGGCTGAGTGCGCTAAGCGGTGGCGGGAGTGCCCACCTCGGCGTAGACAGCCTGCTCAAACGCGGTCGCGGTCTCGAGGATGGGCAGGTCGAAGAACGGCAGCACCTGGGTGAGCAACGCTCCGGCGACACCCGTGCCCCGGTCGATCCAGTAGTAGCAGTTGCACAGCCCGGCCCAGTCGCCGCTACCGGCCCGGCGCAGGCCCGGGAGGTCTTCGAGGTAGAGGTGAAACCCCAGGCCAAAGCCCGCGGCGAAGGGCAGCGAGGGGATGTCGTTGCACACCTCCGGCACCGCCGTGCGGATCAGAGTGGGCAGCGGCAGGCCGTCCAGATGGTCGGTGAACGCGAGCTCGACCGTCTCCGGGCGCAGGACTCGTGCCCCGTCGAGCTCGCCGTCGCGCAGCAGCGCTCGCATGAAGCGCAGGTAGTCCGCGGCGGTCGTGTAGGCACCGTGCCCTCCCGCCCAGAACTCCGGCTCGGCGGGCCACTCAAACGGCGACGCCACCAGGCCGCCGTCTGGAGTGCGCGAGTGCACCGTCATCAGGCGCGCGCGCTGCTCGTCGGTCGGCCGGAACGTGGCGTCGGCCATACCCAGCGGGCCGAAGACGTGCTCCTGGCAGTAGGTCGCCAGATCCTGGCCGCTGACCGCCTCGACGACTTGGCCGAGCCAGTCGAAGTTCGTCCCATACTCCCAGCGGGTGCCCGGGTCAGCGACCAGGGGCATCTCGAACAGGGAGCGCTTGCACGCACCCGGTTCGGGGATGCCGCTGACCTGGTGATAGCGCAGCACTTCGGCGTTGCCGAACCAGTAGCCCAGGCCGGCGGTATGCGTCAGCAGCTGCCGTATCGTCGCCTGGCTCGAAGGGCGTCGCAGCCGCGGCTCGTCGCCGTCGAAGCCCTCGAGTACCTGCAGGTCGCCGAAGGCGGGCAGCACGTCGGCCACCGGTTGCTGGAGCTCCAGCCGACCCTGCTCGAGCAGCTGCAGCGCGGCGACGCTCACGAACGCCTTCGTCATCGAGGCGATCCGGATCATCGTGTCCGGCCTGGCCGGCGCCTCGCCGTCGACGCTCAAGCGCCCGAACGCCCCTTCGTACAGGCCGCCATCTCGATCGCCCACCACTGCCGTCACGCCCGGGAACACGCTGTTCGCCACCGCCGCCTCGAGCACCCCGTCGATTCGCTCCATGCCCATCGTGCTCTCCTCCTCCACTCACCCGTGGCCTGGCGCGACCGTACCACTCCGCCAAGGATGTTCTCCCGGGAAGATCGTCGGGCCCGACTAGCGCCCGAGGGTGCGCTCGAGCTCGCGAGCCCGCCGCGGGACGTCGCCCAGCAGCGCTCTGACCTCGGTGAGCGCCGAACGCAGCTCGGCGTCGCCGACTTCCACCGGCATGAGCGAATCCTGGAGCGTGGCGAGAGCGCCGTCCGCCCGAGCGGCGGAGGAGACCGCGCTGTCGATGAAGCCCTTCGCGCCGGTCGACGGAAGGCCCGCCGCCGGCGCCTCGAAGGGGCGGCTCGCCAGTCCGTGGCGGCCGGCGAATTCCGTGTGGGCGCGCTTCGCCCGTCCGTAGGCGTGCTGGACCGGGCCGAAGAGCTCCTCCTCGAGTCGGTCGGCGTTGCGTTCGTCGAGCTGCTCGTAGGCGGCGCCGAGCGCGGCGAGCGCGCTCCCGATGTCGTCGATCGCCTCCGCGACGGCGCCGAGCAGCTCCTGCCGGGCTTCGGTGTCGGTGTACGCCATGGTCCCAGCGTAGCCACGCGGCGCTCGCGGCCCCGAGGTGCGACGCTGTCCGCGTGAGACGGAGCGACGGACCGCACCGAAGGGCCAAGCCCATGGCGGGGCTTCTCGCCTCGGCGGTCCTGCTTATCGCCGCCGCGTACGCGCCGGCGGCGCAGGCCTTCACCGCCCGGGGCAGCGTCGAACAGGTCCAGGTCACCGGGGCCAAGGCCGGGACGCGGCTCGTCCTGATCGACCGTCGCGGAGGCCAGGTCGCGGTTCGGCGGGCCGGCTCGCTCGGGGCAGCGCTCTTTCGTCACGTGAGGGCCGGCGGCGGCTACCGGGTTCGCCCGAGGTCCGGCGGCGCGCAGTCGCCTCCCTTCCGCGTGCTCCCCGACCGTTCCGCCCCGCCGAGCACGAAGCCGTACGACCAGGCCATCCCGGCGGGCGGCTACGGCTACCTGACCACGCGGGACGGCACGCAGCTGGCGATCAACGTGCACCTCCCCGGTCCGGCGGACCAGGGGCCCTACCCGACGCTGGTCGAGTACTCCGGGTACGGCTACGCGAATCCCGCCGGGGGTCAGAGCTCGATCGCCCAGATCGGAACCGTCCTCGGCTACGCGGTGGTCGACGTGAACATGCGCGGCACCGGGTGCTCCGGCGGGGCCTTCGACTTCTTCGAGCCGCTCCAGGGCCTCGACGGCTACGACGTGATCGAGACCGTCGCCCGCCAGCCGTGGGCCATGCACCACAAGGTCGGCATGATGGGCATCTCCTACGGCGGCATCAGCCAGCTCTTCGTGGGCGCCACCCGACCGCCCAGCCTGGCGGCGATCACGCCCCTCTCGGTGATCGACAGCACGGCGACCACGCTGTACCCGGGCGGCATCCTGAACACCGGCTTCGCCCTGTCGTGGGCCAAGGACCGAGTGCACGACGCCAGGCCGGCGTCGAACACCGGCGGCCAGAGGTGGGCGCTGGACCGCATCCGGCAGGGGGACCGACCTGCCAGGCCAACCAGGCGCTGCACGAAGAGGCCGTCGATCTCATTGCCAAGATCCGCGCCAACCGCTACTACGTTCCATCGGTCGCCGACCCGGTGGCTCCGGCGACCTTCGTGCACAGGATCAAGTCGCCCGTGTTCCTGGCCTGCCAGTGGACCGACGAGCAGACGGGTGGCCACTGCCCCGATTTGGCGTCTCGCTTCACCGGCACGCGCCGCAAGTGGTTCACGTTCACCAACGGCACTCACGTCGACTCGCTGGACCCGGCGACCTTCACGCGCTGGTTCGACTTCATCGAGCTCTACGTCGCCCGTCGTGCGCCGAATCTCTCGCCCGGCCTGCGAAGTCTGGCGCCCAACGATCTTCCAGACCGCGATGGGCGTCCCCGGCGTGCAGCTTGCCCGACGATCCGATCCAGGGGCGGCCCACCTACGAGGACGCGCTCGCGGCCTTCGAGAGCCTGCCCGCGGTCCGCATCCTGTTCGACAGCGGCGCGGGCAGCTCGACGCCCGGCGCGCCCGTTCCGGGCTTCGAGCACTCCTTCGCGCGCCTTCCGGCGCCCGGAACGCGAGCCCGCTCGTGGTACCTCGCGGACGGTGGGGCCCTGGCCGACGCCAAGCCCGTGCGCGGTGGCTCCGACGCCTTCAGATGGAGCCGTTCCGCTCGGCCCCCCACCAGCTTCACCGGAAACACGAGCTCCGGCCCGGGCGGGCTGTGGACCGCCACGCCCAGGTACGACTGGCGCGAGAACCCCGCCGGGACCGCGCTGTCCTACGTGACTCCGCCCCTCCGCGCCAACACGGTGGTCGTCGGGGCGGGCGCGCTGCGGGCGTGGATTCGCTCCTCGACCCCCAAGCTCGACCTCCAGGTCACCGTTTCCGAGGTGCGCCCCGACGGCAAGGAGACCTTCGTCCAGAACGGCTGGCTGCGCGGCGACGGCCGAAAGCTCGATCGCCGCAAGAGCACTTTGCTCGAGCCGGTGCCGAGCCTGCGCCGAGCCGACGCGGCGCCGCTGCCCCGGGGCCGTTTCGTCGAGGTCGCCGTGCCGCTCTACTACCAGGGCCACGCTTACCGGACGGGCTCTCGCATCCGCGTCACGATCGCCGCGCCCGGGGGCGACCAGCCGGTCTGGGCATTCGGCGAGGCCCAGCCGCGGGGTGGGGCCAGGGTCTCGGTGGCCCGCTCTCGCGCCATGCCATCGCGGCTGCTCCTCCCGGTCGTTCCCGGAGTCGACGTACCCACCGGGCTGCCCCCCTGCCCCGGGCTGCGCGGCGAGGCGTGCCGGTCATAACGGGCGCGTATCGTCATGTGCGATGGCGACGCGCCCCGAGCTCAGCCCCACCCTGAAGGCGGTCAGCGACGCCGTGCTCGCCGTGGCGGCCGAGCAGTCCGTCGAGGACGTGCTCCAGCGACTCGTGCACAGCGCGCGCGAGCTGGCGTCGGCCCGATTCGCGGCGCTCGGGCTCCCCGACGGCGAGGGCGGCTTTCGCCGCTTCTTGACGTCGGGCATGAGCGACGAGCTGGTCGCCTCGCTCGGGCCCCTGCCCCGCCAGCACGGCGTCCTGGGCGCGATGCTCGAGACGCGGGTCGCCTACCGCACCGCGGACATCCACGAGCACCCGCGGTTTCGCGGCTGGTGGCCGTCCGGCCATCCGGACATGCGCTCCTTCATGGGCGTGCCCATCGTCGCGCCGCAGGGCGTGATCGGCGCGTTCTACTTGACCGAGAAGGTCGGCGGGCCCGACTTCACCGACGAGGACGAGGAGCTGATCGAGCTGCTCGCGGCCCACGCCGCGATCGCGATCGCCAACGCCCGCCTGTACGAGGAAACCCGGGAGCTCTCGGTCCACGCCGAGCGCAACCGGCTGGCCCTCGAGCTGCACGACGCCGTGAGCCAGAAGCTGTTCGGCCTCGTGCTCAACGCCGAGGCGGCCGGGACCCTGCTGGAGAGCGACCCGGACGCGGCGCGCGCCCAGGTCGGCAAGCTGCAGACACTGGCGAAGGAGGCGCTGGACGAGTTGCGCTCGCTGATGTTCGAGCTGCGCCCGCCCGACCTGGAGCGCGACGGCCTGGACGGGACGTTGCGCAAGCACGTCGACGTGCTTCGCCACCTCCAGGACGCCGAGATCGAGCTCGACCTGGCGATCGCGCAAGCGGAGCTGCCCGCCGATCCGGCGCGCGACCGCGAGGTCCTGCGAATCGCGCAGGAGGCGCTCCAGAACGCGCTGCGCCATGCCCAGGCCAAGCGGATCGCCGTCCGCCTGCGCGGCGACGAGGCCGGCCTGGTGCTCGAGGTCGCGGACGACGGCGCCGGCTTCGATCCCGATGCGCCGGGCCTGCGGTCGCGACGGCTCGGCCTGACGTCGATGGAGGAACGGGCGGAGCGCCTGGGCGGGTGGCTCGAGATCCGCTCGGCGCCCGGCGCTGGCACGACCGTCCGGCTGGAGGTCGGCGCTGGCTGAGCCGATCCGCGTGCTCGTGGTCGACGACCACGAGGTCGTCCGCGAGGGCCTGCGCGCGTTCCTGGAGCTGCAGGACGGGATCGAGGTCGCGGGCGAGGCGGCCGACGGCGAGGAGGCGATCGCGGTCGCCGAGCGCCTGGATCCCGACGTCGTCCTGATGGACCTCGTGATGCCGAGGCTCGACGGCCTCGGGGCGATGCGCGAGCTGCGCGAGCGGGTCCCGCGGGCTCGGGTGATCGTCCTGACCAGCTTCCTCGACGACGACAAGCTGCTGCCGGCGCTGCGGGCGGGGGCGGCCGGCTACCTGCTGAAGAACGCGCCGCCGCCTGAGCTCGCGCGCGCGGTCCGGGCGGCGCATGCGGGCGAGGCGCTGCTCGATCCGGTCGTCGCGGCCCGGCTCGTCGAGACGCTCGCCGGCGACGGCGATCCCCTCGACCGGCTGACACCGCGCGAGCGCGAGGTGCTGGAGCTGATCGGACGCGGCTTTCCCAACAAGCGGATCGCTCGCCGGCTGGAGGTCTCCGAGAAGACGGTGAAGACCCATGTGGGACATGTGCTGGCCAAGCTCGGCGTGACGGACCGCACCCAGGCGGCCGTCGTGGCCGTGCGCGCCGGGCTCGTCGACCCGGGGTCCTAGGACCAATTGCCGCTGGCGGTTGCGACCGGCCCGGTCGTACCGTGGCCGCATGCCTGTCGGAATCGTCACCGGAGCCTCCCGCGGCCTGGGCCTCGCGCTGTCGCGCGCGCTGGCCGAGCGCGGGTGGCGGCTGGTCGTCGACGCCCGGGGCGCGGAGGCGCTCGCGGACGCCACCGGCGAGCTCGGCGGCGTCGTCGGGATCCCCGGAGACGTGGCCGATCCCGAGCATCGCGCCGCCCTGGTCGAGGCGGCCGGCGCGCCGATCGACCTCCTGGTCAACAACGCGAGCCTCCTCGGCCCCAGCCCGCAGCCCGCGCTCGCCGACTACCCGCTGCCTGAGCTCGCGCGCGTGTACGAGGTGAACCTGCTCGCCCCGCTCGCGCTCGTCCAGCTCGCGCTGCCGCGCCTCGCGGCCGGCGCGGCGATCCTCGACGTCACGTCCGACGCGGCCGTCGAGCCCTACGAGGGCTGGGGCGGCTATGGATCGTCGAAGGCCGCGCTCGAGCAGCTGACGGCGATCCTCGCGGCCGAGCACCCGCAGTTGCGCGTCTACAGCGTCGACCCCGGCGACATGCGCACGCGGATGCACCAGGACGCGTTCCCCGGCGAGGACATCTCCGACCGGCCGCTGCCGGAGGAGAGCGTGCCGGGCCTGCTCGCGCTGATCGAGGGCGAGCGCCCGAGCGGGCGCTACCGAGCGCGCGAGCTCGCCGGGGTCTCGGCGTGAACGTCCTCGCCGCCGCGACGGTCCCCGACCTTGCCGAGGCCCGGCAGCCCGCCGAGGCGCTGGGCCTTGGCCGCGAGGAGGTACGCCTGCTGGTGGCCTCGCCTTGCCGGCTGAGGCACGTGCGCTTCGCCGAGCTCCCGGAGCTGCTGTCCGCGGGCGACATCCTCGTGGTCAACACGTCTCGGACCATTCCCGCGTCGCTCCGGGCCCGTCGCCACGACGGTCGCGAGGTGACGTTGAACCTCTCGACCCCCGTCCCGTTCGAGGACCGCGGGCGCTGGGTGGTCGAACTGCGCGAGGGCGGGCGACGGGTGCGCGACGGCCGCTCGGGCGAACGGCTCGCGCTTCCCGGCGGAGCGGCGGAGCTCCTGGCGCCCTACATGGGAACGCGGCTGTGGGTCGCGGCGCTGGAGCTGCCCGGCCCGCTGCTCGGCTACCTCGAGCATCACGGCGAGCCGATTCGCTACGGCCACCTCGAGGGCGAGTGGCCGCTCGAGCGCCACCAGAACGTCTACGCCACCGAGCCGGGG
Source organism: uncultured Actinomycetes bacterium (assembly GCA_963842605.1). Taxonomy (GTDB): domain Bacteria; phylum Actinomycetota; class Thermoleophilia; order Solirubrobacterales; family Solirubrobacteraceae; genus AC-38. Next base: position 57,616 of record CAWJGV010000003.1, on the reverse strand, counting down.
AGCGCCGAGATGCCGAGCGCCGGCCGGCCGTTCACCGCGGAGTTGATCGCGAAGCTCGTGGCGCGCGGGATCGACGTCGCGCCGCTGGTGCTGCACACGGGCGTGTCGTCGCTGGAGACCGGCGAGACCCCCTACCCCGAGCGCTACCGCGTTCCGGAAGGGACGGCGGAGCGCGTCAACCTCGCGCGGCTGCTCGGCGGCCGCGTGATCGCGGTCGGTACGACCGTCGTACGCGCACTGGAGTCGGCCGCCTCAGAGGACGGACGCGTCAGCCCCGCCGAGGGATGGACCGAGCTGGTCATCGGCCCCGGGCGCGAGGTGCGGGCCATCGACGGCCTGCTGACCGGCTTCCACGATCGCGACTCCTCGCACCTGCAGATGCTCAACGCACATCGTCGGGCCCGAGCTCGTCGCGCGCTCCTATCGCGCGGCCGCGGAGGCCGGCTACCTGCGCCACGAGTTCGGCGACGTCGAGCTGATCCTCCGCGCATGAGGCTCACACCGCACGTTGTGGTCCGGGACGCGGCGAGCGCGGCCGAGTGGTACGCGCAGGCGCTGGGCGCCGAGGAGCTCAGCCGGATTCCGCTGCCCGGGGGCAAGCTCATGTCGGTCGAGCTCCGTTTCGGAGACTCCACCGTGATGATCGCCGACGAGTTCCCCGACGCCGGCATCCTCTCCCCCCTGGCCATCGGCGGCACGTCGACAGTGCTGAACCTCGACACCGACGACGTGGATGGTCTCTGGCAGCGGGCGCTCGACGCCGGCGCCGAGGTGCACCATCCGCTCCAGGACGCCTTCTGGGGCGACCGCCACGGCCAGATCACCGATCCCTTCGGCCATCGCTGGGGCCTGTCCCAGCACCTGCGCGACGTCCCGCACGACGAGATCGTGCGCGGCGCGGCGGAGGCGTTCGGGGGTTAGGGCCGGTTGCTTAGGCCGGCGCGCCAAGCCGGGGAAGTCCTGGGCAGTCCCGGCGTCCTCTTGGACAGTGGAGTTTCCGAAGCACCGGAGGTCGAACGCCGATGCCATCCCATCTGACAACCGCAGCGCCCCTGGTCGCGGCCGCGCTGTTCCTCGCTGCCTGCGGCAGCGGCGACTCGAACACCGCCGACAGCAGCCAGTCGGGCAAGCCCGACGCAGTGACCACGGCCCGCAACGCCCAGCTCGCCCAGACGGTTCTCGTCGACCACGCAGGCAAGACGCTGTACGCCCTGACGGCGGAGAAGAACGGCCGCTTCATCTGCACCGACAAGACCTGCCTATCGCTGTGGAGTCCCCTCACGGCCGCCACGGCGGCGACCCCGCAGGGCACCGTCGCCTCGCTGGGGACCATCAAGCGGCCCGACGGAGCGTTCCAGGTCACCTACAAGAGCCAGCCGCTCTACACCTTCGTTCAGGACAGCGCCGGCGAAAGCAAGGGCGAGGGCTTCCGCGACGTCGGGGTCTGGCACGCCGTGACCGCCGCGGGAGCCGCGAGCAGCCAGCCCAAGCCGGCGGGCGGAGGCTACGGCGGATACGGCTGACTACGGCGCGGCGCCGACCGGAGCGGACGTGCTCAGCTCGTAGGCGCCGGGCTCGATCCGCGCGGTCCGGCGGCGATAGGTGCTCCACAGCCACGGCCACTGGCTCGGGTCGTTGCCGTTCTCGTCCACGTACCAGCTCGTGCAGCCGGTGTGCCAGACGCTCTCGGCCAGCGCCGCGCGCAGCTCGCGGTCGAAACGCTCCGCGGCGTCGCGCCGGACCTCGATGCGGCGCGCGTCCGCGCGCTCGAGCTCGCCGAGGGCCGCGATGACGTGGTTGACCCCCGCCTCGATCGTGTAGATGACCGAGCCGGTGCCGCCGTTCGTGTTCGGCCCGTAGAGCAGGAACATGTTCGGGAAGCTCGGGCACGCTCATTCCCAGATAGGCCCGCGGCACCTGCGCCCATTCCTCCGCGAGCGTGCGGTCGCCTGCGCCGACGATCTCCATCGGCGCCGTGAACCCGTGCGACTGGAAGCCGGTGGCCAGCACGAGCACGTCGGCGGGTCGCTCGGTTCCGTCGGCGGTGCGGATCCCGGAAGGCGTCACCTCCGCGATCCGCTCGGTCACGAGCTCGACGTTCGGCTGGGTCAGCGTGGGATACCACTCGTCCGTGAGCATGATCCGCTTGCAGCCGATCTCGTCGCTCGGGGTCACCTTGCGGCGCAGCTCGGGGTCCTTGATCGCCTTCTTGATCTGCATGCGGCCCGCGGCGCGGAAGGGGACGAGCAGCGCGCGGCGGCTCGTCATCGCAGCCGCGCCGTACTCCATGAAGGCGAAGACCGCCGCGCGGTCGAGGCGCTGGAGAACCGGGTAGCGCTCGAACAGCCGCTTGGTGCGCTCCTTGTAGGCGAAGTCCATCTTCGGGAAGGTCCAGCCCGGCGAGCGCTGGTACACGTCGACGTGCTCGACGATCGGCTGGATCGCCGGCACGGTCTGGATCGCGCTGCATCCGGCCCCGACCACGGCCACCCGCCGGCCGGCGAGGTCGACGTCGTCGCGCCAGCGCGCGGTGTGGAACGCCGGGCCGTCGAAGCTCTCGAGGCCGGGGATGGGCGGAACCTTCGGCACCGACAGCTGGCCGCACGCGGTGATCAGCACCTCGGCCTCGTGCTCGCCGGCGGTGGTCTCCAGGATCCACTTTTCGCCCTCCGCGTCCCAGCGCGCCTGCTTTACCTCCGTGTTGGTGCGGATCCTGTCCAGCACCCCGTGGCGGCGCGCGACGTCCTCGAGGTAGGCCTGGATCTCGGCCTGCGGCGCGTACCGCCGCGACCAGCGCGGATTCGGCTCGAAGGAGAACTCGTAGAGATGGGACGGGACGTCGCACGCGGCGCCGGGATAGGTGTTGTGGTGCCAGACGCCGCCGACCCGCTCGCCGCGCTCGAAGACGGTGACGTCGTGGTAGCCCGCCCTCCGCAGCATCACGGCGGCCCCGACACCGGCGAAGCCGGCCCCGACCACCGCGATCGAGCGCGGCCGGTTCCCGTTCGTGCGAGGCGGTGGGCTCACCGAATGGAGATTACGCCCGCGCCGTACGCTGTGCCCGTGCGTCTCGGCTTCGCCGCCCCGTGAGTCCGGTCCGTCCGACCCTTCAGGTCGTCGGCCGGCGACTAGGTGCGTGACCATGATCGAAATCGACACCCCGCACGGTCAGGCGAACGCCCACCTGCACGCCGCCGATGAGCCGACGGCAGCGCTGGTTCTCGGTCATGGAGCAGCTGGAGGGGTGGGTTCGCGAGATCTGGTGGCGGTGACGGAGGTCGCGCGCTCCGAGGGTGTCAGCGTGGCGCTCGTCGAGCAGCCCTACCGCGTCGCCGGACGACGCTCTCCCGCTCCGGCGCGCCAGCTCGACGCCGCCTGGACCGCGGTGGTCGATCACCTGCGCGCGGGCGAGCTGCGCGGGTTGCCGTTCGTCGTCGGCGGCCGGTCCTCGGGCGCGCGGGTGGCCTGCCGCACCGCGGAGGCGACCGGCGCCGTCGCGGTGTTGTGCCTCGCGTTCCCGCTGCAGCCACCGCCCCGCGCCGGGGCGGCCGCGACACCGAGCCGTCTCTTCGAGCTCGACGAGGTGACGGTGCCGACGCTGGTCGTGCAGGGTGCGCGGGACCGGTTCGGCATTCCGCCCGCCACCGCGCACCGAACCGTGGTGGAGGTGCCGGGCGATCACAGCTTGAGGACGGACGTCGGAGCTGTGGCCGCCGCCGTGGGCGGCTGGCTGCCCGGTGTCGTGGCCCAGGCGGCGCGAACCGCCATGCCCGGGTAGAGCGATGGCGGACCGGAGCGAGGGACGCGAGGCGGCGATCGACCAGCTCTACGCGCTGCCGCTGGACGAGTTCACGGCCGCCCGCGACGAGCTCGCGCGGCGGCTGCGGCGCGAGGGCGACGGCGATGCCGCCGCCGAGGTCAAGCGGCTGCGCAAGCCGAGCGTGGCGGCCTGGGCGCTCAATCAGGTGCGGCGCAACGAACCCGGGCCGTCCGACGAGCTGATCGAGGCGGGGCGCCGGCTGCGCGAGGAGCAGGAGCGGCTCCTCGCGGGTGGGGGACGCGAGCGGTTTCAGCGGGCCGCCGCCGATGAGCGGCGCCTGGTCGGTGAGCTGGTCCGCCGGGCCGAGCACGAGCTCGTCGCCGCGGACCGCCCGGTCAGCGGAGCGGTTCAGGAGAAGCTGAGGGCGACGCTGCACGCCGTCGCCAGCGACGGCGAGGCTCGCGAGCGGCTCGCGACGGGCCGACTCGTCCGCGACCACGAGGCGAGCGGACTCGGGCCGCCGGCCGGGCGCGTCCCGTCGCCCGGCGCGGGCGCCGGCCGGCGGCGGAAGGAACCGTCGGTCAAGGCGGCCGCCGCGCTCGAGCGCAAGGCCCGCAAGCTCGAGAGCCGGCTCGAGCGCGCCCGCGAGCGCCGGCGACAACTCGAGGAGAAGAGCGCCGATGCCGGACGCCGTCTGCGCGAGGCCCGACGCGAGGCGGCGCGAGCCGCCGCCTCGCTGGAGCGAGCCGAGGCGGCCGAGAAGCGGATGCGCGAGCGCGCCGAGACGGCGGCGGAGGCGGTCATCGAGCTCGAGCGCGAACTGAAGGCCACGCGCGCCGGCTAGGCGCCGGGTCGTGCTAGTGCCCGCTGCCGCTGGTACCTCATCGCCGCCAGTGGTCGCGTAGACGCGCCGGCTTGACCGTCCCGCTGGATCGCCAGATACTCGGCACGGCGGTATCCCAGATGTGGACCATCACGCTTCGCGATCTCCAATACCGCCGGCGCCAGTTCGGGATCGCGGTGGTGGGAGCGACGCTCGTGTTCGCGCTCACCCTGGTCCTGACCGGTATCAGCTCCGGCTTCCGGCATGAGGCGCACGAGACGGTGTCGGCACTCGACGCCGACGCCTGGGTCGTCCCGCGCGGGGTAACGGGTCCATTCACGTCCCAGTCGACCATCCCGGCGAGCGAGGCGCGCCGGGTGAAGCGCGAGCCCGGCGTGCGCGATGCCCAACCGTTGGCGGAGTTCGGTCACGTCGCCGCCCTCCCGGGCGGCGGGGTCGAGAACGTCAACGTCATCGGGCACTCGATCGGGCGCCTCGGCGACCCGGCATGGGGTCGTGGCACGGCGCGTCCGAGGCCGGGCCAGGCGATCGTGGACGAGCGCCTCGGCGTCGAGGAGGGAGACCGGATCACGATCGCCTCCAAGCGTCTGCGCGTCGTCGACGTGGTGCACGATCGCAGCTACTTCGCCGGGGTGCCGATCGTGTACGTCGGGTTGCGCGACGCCCAGGCGATCGCCTTCGAAGGCAGGGACGTGGCCACCGTGATCGTCACGCAGGGCGCCCCGCGGCGAGTGCCGCGCGGCTTCGTCGCCCTGACGAGCGACGCGGTGGCCGACGACCTGCTCGAGCCGCTCGACGGAGCGATCGTGTCCATCGACATCCTCCGGCTACTGATGTGGATCGTGGCGGCGGTGATCATCGGCGCGGTCACCTACCTGTCGGCGCTGGAGCGGACGCGCGACTTCGCCGTGCTCAAAGCAGTCGGGGGCTCCTCCCGCTCGCTCGCGCTCAGCCTGGCCGCGCAGGCGGCCCTTGCCTCGTTGCTGGCGGCGGGGCTGGCCGCCGGCCTGGCCCAGCTCCTCAAGCCCGCCTTTCCGATGCCGGTGACGATTGGTGGCGGCGCGTACGCCGTCCTGGCGGCCGTGGCGATCGCGGTCGGCCTGCTCTCCAGCCTGGCCGCGCTTAGGCGCGTCATGCGCGTCGACCCTGCGCTCGCCTTTGCCGGCTGACCCGATGACCGGCCTGCGGATCACCGACCTGACGATCGAGTACACGCAGGGCGGCTACATCGTGCGCCCGATCGATCGCCTCGAGGTGACGGCTCAGGACGGCGAGCTGGTGATCCTGCTCGGGCCCAGCGGCTCGGGGAAGACCACGCTGCTGTCCTGCCTGTCCGCCCTGCTGACCCCGGCGGCGGGCAAGATCCAGGTGGGCGACATCGAGGTGACCGCCCTGCGCGGCCGCGCACTGGCGGACTACCGCCGCCACCAGGTCGGAATCGTCTTCCAGGCCTTCAACCTGATCCCCAGCCTGACCGCGCGCGAGAACGTGGCGGCCCCGCTGCGGCTTGCCGGGGCCCGGCGCCGGGAGGCGAATGCGCGCGCCGAGGAGCTCCTCGCCCGCGTCGGGCTGAGCGACCGCATGGACCATCGGCCCGGTCAGCTCTCCGGCGGTCAGCAGCAGCGCGCGGCGATCGCACGGGCGCTCGTCCACGAACCTCCATTGGTCGTGGCCGACGAGCCGACCGCGCATCTCGACTACATGCAGGTCGAGGACGTGCTCATCCTGATTCGCGACCTCGCCGCGCCCGGACGGCTCGTCGTGGTGGCCACCCATGACGATCGCTTCACCCCTCTGGCCGACCGCGTGGTCGAGCTCGTCCCTCGCAAGGACGAACCTGAGCCCGAGGTGCGCCGCGTGCTGCTCGAGGCCGGCGAGATCGTCTTCGAGCAGGGGGAAGTCTCGGACCTCGTCTACGTCGTCGAAGAGGGCCTGGTCGAGATCTTCCGCCGCCGGGCCGACGGAGGCGAGGAGGTGATGGTCGAGCACGGTCCGGGCGCGTACTTCGGCGAGATCGGCCCGCTCCTGCGCCTGCCCCGGACCGCCTCGGCGCGAGCCAAGGTGCCCTCACGCCTGACCGGCCTCGGCCCGCGCGAGTTTCGCCGCTGGACCGGCGACGAGGGCGCCGGGCCGCGGTCCCCGAGCCGGTACTAGCCGGCGCCGGTCAGGTGGCGCGTCCGCTGAGGGCGTGGCAGACGGCGAGCTGCTGCGCGCGACGGATCAGGACCGAGACCGCGGGCTCAGGCGCTCCGGTCCGGGGGACGATCTGCGCGTTGACCGTGAAGACCACGGAGCGGCGGCCGTCCTCGCTCGCGGCCGCGAACAGGCGGTAGCCGGGGAACGAGCCGGTATGGCCGTACACGGTGCCGCAGCGCGTGCGGTAGCGGAACACGCCGAGCCCCGAGGAGTTGACGCCCGGACCGGGCGGCGACGATGAGCCCGGCCGGAAGCGCAGCTGCCGGCCCCGCGTGGCGGCGTCGAACAGCCGGCCGCCGACATAGGCCCGGAAGAAGCGGCCGACCTCCGGCGGGACCGAGACGATCCCTCCGGATGCCCAGGCCCCCGCCGGATTGATGACCTGGCTGACGTCCTGGGCGGGCTTGCCGGTCTCGATCTCGTAGCCGTGCAGGTAGGGGCGCGGCATGCGCACCGTGCGCGGAAGGCTCGTATGAACGAGAGCGAGCGGGCGGTAGACGTAGCGGGCGAGCAGCTGCTCGTAGGACTGTCCGGTGACCGCCTCGGCCATCAGGCCGACGACGACGTTGTCGGTGTCCGAGTATTCGTAGCGCGAGCCCGGCCGGAACCTCAGCGCCGCGCCGCGCACGAAGCCGACCAGTTCGCGCGGAGAGAGGTAGGCCTGCGGGCTCTTCGTGAAGCGCCTGAGGAAGGCGGGTGAGCGGATGTAGTCGGGCAGGCCGCCGGTGTGCTGCAGGGCCTGGGCGAGCGTGACCCCGTTCGCCTTCGGCAGGACACCGGGCAGCCGCTCGCCGACCGTGTCGTCGAGCGAGAGCTTCCCTTCGGCCACGAGCGCGAGGGCGACGGCGCCGTTGAAGGCCTTGGCCATGCTGGCGATCCGATAGTGGTCGGCCAGGGTGGGCCTCCGCCCCGTGCGCACGTCGGCGACGCCGCGACGGCGGAACTCCGGGCGGCTGCCGCGCGTGATGAGCACCGACAGCCCCGGCGGCCCGCCGCGCGCCGTCGCGATCCCGTCGAGAGCCCGATCCAGCGCTCGACCGGAGCCGGGGCCGGCCACCCCGCCCCACGCGGGCGACGCCACCACGAACGCCGTCGACGCCGACAGCGCGACCAACATCGCCGTCCGCGTCTTCCATCCCGCGATCAACGGCCGCGGGCGCGTCATCGGGCTGGGCCGGCCATGCGGCCAAGTCTCGCAGGCCGTGCGCACGCAAGCACGACCAAGCCCCGCAGGGATCTGCGGGGCTTGGGGTGCTGCTGCTATGTGCCGTGGCGGACGCTAGTGGCCGCGCGTGCCCTCATTGGGCCCACCGTCGAAGCGCGTCGAGGCGCTGTACTGGACGGTCGCGCCGCGGGTGCCCTCATTGGGTCCACCGTCGAAGCGCGTCGAGGCGACGTACTGGACGACCGCGCCGCGGGTGCCCTCATTGGGTCCGCCGTCGAAGCGCGTGCCCGCCCGGGGGCCGCGGTCGAACGTCGGCGCCTGGAGGGGATTCGAGCTGACGAGGGTGCCGCGGCTGCCCTCCGCCGGGCCTCCGTCGAACCGCGTGACGGCCGTGTCGACCGGCGAGCGGTTCGCCGCGCCGCGGGTGCCCTCATTCGGGCCTCCGTCGAAGCGGCTGTCGGGACTGATCGTCTGGGTGTGAGGACCGATCACCCGGGAGTGCGGGGGAGCATATTCGCGGTCCGGAACGGCGAGGATGAGGATGACGACAGCGCCGATCAGCGCTACGCCCAGCGCCGCCCAGACGGCGAGCGAGTGGTCCACTCGCGAGCTGGCGCGGGCGCGGACGGTTGTGGGATAGGTGCTCATGGCATTACCTCCTGTTGTTTGTTCTTGATTGGGAAAGGTCATGCGGCCGCAGCCACGGCTTCGGGCGCCGTCTCGGCGGTGACGGCCGGGCGCGCTGCGAACACGCGCACCGGCGCCGGCACGTCGCGCAGGCGGCGCAGGCCCTGGTCGATCAGCTCGAGGGGCAGGTGGCGGCGCATGCGCCGGCCGGTGTCCTCGGTGATCAGAAGCTCTCCGCCCTGGGCGCAGGCCGCGAGACGGGCGGCCACGTTGACCGTCGTGCCGTACCAGTCCCCGTTGCGCGAGACGGCGGTCCCGGTGTGGACGCCGATCCGCACGGGCGGCCGCCAGGCCGGCGTGGGCCCGTCGTGGACGAGGCGCAGGCCGAGCGCCACGGTCTGCGCGGCGCTGGCGCCCCGCACCATGACCGCGTCGCCCATGGCCTTGACGAACTCCACCCCGTGCTCGGCGGCGAGCGCACGGACCGAGTCCGCGAACTCCACCGCCAGCTCGGCGGCGGTCTCGTCGCCCTCGGCGGCGGTGAGGGCGGTGAAGCCGACCAGGTCGGCGAAGAGAAAGCTGTGGGAGTTGCCGTTCATGCCCCCTGGGCGTAACGCCGGGGCGAACGGTGTTCACTCGGGGTGAACGGCCCTCAGTCTTCGAGACCGGCGAGCATCACCGGGAACGTCCGTTCCGCCGCATCCCGGCCGAGGAACGTGTCGAGGTGACCCATCCCCTCGAAGGCGTGGAACGCGTGGCGGCCGGGCGCGTGCGCGTCGAAGTGCTCGAAGCTCGCCTTCTGGCCGGCGGGCAGGAACATCCGGTTCTCGTCGCCGACCACGAACGTAAAGCGCGCGTCGGTCCTCGGAGGCCCGTCGACGTAGCTGTCGGGCATCCCGGGCAGCTTCTCGGCCGGGACGATGTGCCGCTTCCCCGTGCTCTTCACGAGCTGGCGCAGGAGCCCCCGGAAGGGCGCGAAGCCCAGCTCTCGCCCCATCCAGGCGTGGACGTCGCGGTCGACGTTGGCGTGGCGCCAGAGCACGTCGGGCCCGGTCCCGTACATGTAGCTGGCCATGGCGCAGACCGGGTTGTCGCACTCGCGGCGAGCCAGGCGCGCGACGGCGGCCAGGCCCTGGCCCGCGGGCGCGGGCGGCCGAATGCCCCATTGCGCGTCGGCGTAGGGAGTGAGGACGGAGGCGGGCGGGAGCATGAGCACCTGCTTCATCCGCGTCTGCGTCGTCGCCCGTACGTGCAGTGACACGGCGCTGGAGACGACGTGCGTGACCTCGGGCACCAGCCCCGCGACGGCGGCCATCGTGAAGCTGACGGATCCCTGGCAGTGGACGATCGCCTTCAGCGTCGAGGCCTGCGACTCCTCCAGCACGGTCGCCACCGCGGCGGGATGGTCGTAACGGGCCACCCGGTCGAGCGTGTAGAGGTTGGGCGGGAAGTCGAGGCTGCCGCGCCAGTTCTGGGCCCAGACGTCGTATCCGTCGTCGAGCAGGACCTCGGCCAGGGTCCGCCCCGAGGGCTGGCCGTAGAACATCTGCGCGCGCAGGCTGGCTCCGGGCGAGAGCAGGACGGGGCCCCGGGTGGGCTCCCGGGGGCCGCGCAGGTGGTGGAGGTTCAGCTCGAAGCCGTCGTCGGCCGTGTAGGGCACCACGCGCCGGCGCACCTCCCCGCCGCCCTTCACCGGCTCCCATGCGCTCCGGGCCGGAACCCGCGGGCGGCGGTCGTGGGGAAAGCTCGGCCGGCTGTCGGGCACGGGGCGCCCGGCGTAGGCGCGCCACAGCCCCCGCATGAAGAAGACCTGGAACCGCAGCACCGCTCCGCGGAACGTGGTCAGCTGCCGCAGGAAGCCGAGCGCGCTGATGCGCAGGACGCCGGTCGCGACTACCTCGTCGGGCCGTCCCTCACCCTTGAGAACGTGGCCCGCGAGCAGCCGCGCGAACAGCGTCGTCACGTCGTGCCAGGAGTCGTAGTTCGGGTCGTCCTCGAGGACCTTGAACCCGTACAGGGTGAGGGGGCGTCCCGCCGGGTCGCGCAGGAGCAGCCGGTAGCGCATTCGCAGATGGCGCTCGTCGGGCTCTGCGCCATAGAGCTCGAAGCGCCCGCTCTCCGTCTTCAGCCGCCCGCCCAGCTCGTCGCAGTCAAGGAACCCGCTCGCCCGGGCCGGGTGCGTGGGCCCCGCGACGAAGCTGTCCAGGTCGGCGACCTCCATCTTCAGTCGCAGCCTCGCCTTCGTGCCCTGCCGGCGGCCGTGCAGGAGCGCCTGATTGAAGTCCGCCTCGTCGAACGACAGCCACCCCTTGAGCTCCTCGGTGAAGCTGACTGCCTTCCGGGCGCTCATCCGCTCTCCCGGGCGCGCTCGACCATACGCGCGGCGAAGCGGTCGGCGAGCGCGGCGATGGTCAAGCTCGGGTTCGGGCCGACGGGCCCCGGCAGCACCGCGCCATCGGCGACGAACAGGCCGCGACGGCCGAACACCTCGCCCCACGTGTCGACCACGCCTTCGCGCGCGTTGGTCCCCATCGCGCAGCCGCCGACCGGGTGGACCGTCGGCGTCCGGCCCCTGCGCGCGAACCGGAGACGGCCGCCCAGCTCGCCCGCCACCTGCTCGCCGGCCTCGCGCGACGCCCGGAAGTAGGGGGCCGACTCGCCGGTCGGGCTCCAGTCCAGCTCCAGCGCGTCGCCCTGGAGGCGCAACCGCCCGCCGGGCACGTCCAGTCCCATGTGCAGCAGTGGCAGCATCGCCGAAGACGAGCGGGTACTGCCCATCAGCCGGGCGAGGTCGGGGCCGAGGCGGGTCTCGCGACGGCGGCGCAGCAGCCTGGCCATCACGCGGCGCACCACGACGCCGCGCATCCCCCAGAGGTCGGCGGGCATCTCCAGCCCCTGCCACAGCCACTCGCTGATCGCCGGCCCGCCCGCGTCCTGCAGCCACAGGCGGTGTCCGTTGCGGCGCGATGCGCTGAGCGTGATGACGGGGCCGACGCTCGGGTCCAGCCGGCGTCCTGGGCGCTTCCGCCGCCGGCGGCCGTTCCCGGCGCGACAGTCTCGGGCCACGGTGAACATGTCGCCGTTGCTGGAGAAGCGCCGCCCGAGCTGTTCGCTCAACCCCGGCAGGCCGGCGCGGCTGCTCAGGAGCAGACGCGTCGATCCCAGGCTCCCGGCCGCCAGCACCACGATCTTCCCCCGGACCGTCCGGTCCAGCTCACGCGTGGGGTCGAGCAGATGCTCGGGGTGGCCATCCCGGGCGCCGACGTGCTGGAGGTAGCGCACGGCGTACCCGCCCGCGCCGTCGGGCGCGACGCCGACCGCCTCGCAGCACGTGCGGACCTGCGCGCCCTGGCGCACGGCCGCGCTGAGGTAGTTGAAGTCGAGCGTGTTCTTGGCCCCCTCGTTGCACCCCACGTCGCACTCACCGCACAGGCGGCAGGTGCGACGCTCTCGCCCGTGGAGGTTGTCGTCGGGCGGAAGCGTCACGTTCGGAACGGGAGGCCCGTCGCCGGCGGCGAAAGCGATCGCCAGCGGCGGGCGCTCGACCTCCAACCCCGCCGCGGCGGCGGCCCGGGCGAACTCCACCGTCTTGGGCGTGGAGGCGTAGGGCTCGACGTCCGGGAAGGGCTGCGGGCGCAGTACCTCCTCCGCGTTGTCGTAATGGGGGGCGAGCGCGGCGTAGTCGAGCGGCCAGCCGTCGAACGTGTCGGGCGGCTTGCGCAGGAGCACGTTGGCGTAGATGAGCGAGCCGCCGCCCAGGCCGCTGGACACGATCGCGGTGACGTGGGCGAAGGACCACACCTCGAACAGCCCGAGCAACCCTGACGCCGGCGCCCAGAAGTTCTCCTTGATCCCCCGCGGGGTGCGGGGGAACGCGCCCGGCGGATAGGGCACTCCCCGCTCGAGCACCAGGACCGAGAGGCGGGCCTCGCTCAACCGGTAGGCCGCCACCGCGCCGCCGAAGCCCGAGCCGACGACGACGGCGTCGAAATGCTCGGTTTTTCTGGATGAGTCGGGCAACGTCTCCAGCCTGTGGCCGACTGTAGTTGAACGCCCGTGGCCGGTGGGATTAGCCTCTCTCGATATGGAGAAGGGCCGCTGGGGGACAGTCACCGCGCTCACACCGCTGCACCGCGGCTGGACGCCCTGGCTGTGGCTCGTCTTCGCCCTGGGCTCGACGACCAACCTCCTCGTGCGGCCGCTGCTCAAGATGCGCGTCATCGCGTTCGGGCGCTGGACGCTGCTGCCGCGCGACGGGCATCCGCCGGCCCTGCTGTTCGAGACGAACTGGACCGGAACGTGGGAGAGCTACATCGACGACTTCGCCCGGATCATGCCGATGCAGTGGCGCGCCGTCTGGGGCGGCGCGGAGAAATTTCCCGGGCCCAAGCCGGTGACCAAGCTGCTCAGCTACATCAAGGAGCACGATCACGGCGCCGACCACTTCTACACCGGGTACTGCGAGGGAGCGACGACGCATACGGTGGCCAACGCGCTCGCCCTCCAGCCGCGGTTCGAGCGCTTCCTCCGCGACGTGGACGGCGCCGAGCCCGACGAGTTCGCCGAGCGCTGGCAGGACTTCCTCGCCGACGTCCAGGGCCAGCTGTAGCCGCGGTGGGCGATCTCGTCGTCATCGCGCCCGTACGTCCCGAGCAAAAGCAGGCGCTGTGCGACCACCTTCACGACCTGGTCGAGAGCCCGCTCGAGCGACTGCCGCTGGCGACCCACTTCGCGCGCTGGGTCGTCGTGCCGCTCGACGGGCCGCGCCTGTTCTTCTCGAGCCGCTTCGACGGGAACGTGAAGCGCTACATCCACGCGCTGGCCGACCTGGAGGAGGCGGCGGCGATCTGGTCGCACTGCGAGTGCGACGACGATCTGCACGACCCGCCGGCGCTCCGGGCGTTCCTCGACCGGGCACAAGGTGAGTTCGCCGTACATCCTGCCGGCCTGGTCGAAGCCGTCGGTCGCGGAGGTCAACCAGGCCCTGGAGCGGCGCGCGGCGATCTCGCGTTTCGCCCTGGAGACGCAGGGACTCGATCCCGTCGGTCTGGCCCATGCCTTTCGGGAGCGCTTCGTGCGATGAGCCGGCTCGATCCCGCCGACCTGCAGGGAAACATCCTGCGCGGCTATTCCCAGCCCCACGCGGCCTACCTGTTCGTGGGCGTGGACGACGCCGACGCCGGTCGGGCCTGGCTGGGCGAGCTCGTCCATGAGATCACCCGCGAGTCGGGCTTTCCGAACGATCTGCCGTCGACGCTGAACGTCGCCCTCACCTATGAGGGGCTCGCGGCCCTGCAACTCGACCAGGCGGAGCTCGGCGTATTCCCGGAAGACTTCCGATACGGCATGGCGGCCCGGTGCCAGGAGCTCGGCGACGTCGGCCCCAGCGCGCCGTCGAAGTGGGAGGACGGCCTCGGCAGGGGCGAGGCGCACGTCCTGGTCACGCTGTACGGGGCCGAGAAGGGCGTGCGCGATCAGCGCCTGCGTGAGTGCGAGACACGGGTGCGCGCGGACCGCGGGCTGCGAATCGTGGGGAATCCGCACCGCGCGGACACTCTGCCCAAGGCGCGCGAGCACTTCGGCTTCGCCGACGGCTTCTCCCAGCCGGCGGTTGAGGGGAGCGGCCGTCCGGCCCACGGGGCGGGCGTCCAGCAGCGCTTTCGCACCTGGCGGCACCTGCGACTCGGCGAGTTCGTCCTGGGCCATCGCGACGAGGACGGCGTCGTGCCCGGCCGAGACGTGGCGCTGCTGCACAACGGCACGTTCATGGTGTGGCGCAAGCTCGCCCAGGACGTCCCTCTGTTCCGGCGCTGGATGACCGAGCTGGCCGGTGACGACCCCGACGAGTTCGAGCGGGTCGCGGCCAAGGTCGTCGGACGCTGGCGCCAGGGCGCGTCGCTCGTCCGCTCGCCCGATTCCCCGACGGAGGCCGGGCGCGGCAGGGGGTTCACGTACTCCAAGGACCTCGACGGGCTTCGCTGCCCGCTCGGCGCCCACGTTCGCCGTGCCAACCCCCGTGACGCGCTGGGCTGGCGCACCGAGCGCACGAAACGCCACCGGATCATCCGCCGGGGTATGCCGTACGGCCCGCGCCTCGCCGAGGGCGCGAGCGACGTCGAGGGGAAGCGCCACGAGCGCGGGCTGATCTTCGTCTGCCTCAACGCCAGCATCGCCCGCCAGTTCGAGCTCATCCAGAGCCACTGGCTTCTCGACGGCGACGCCTTCGGGCTGGGACGGGATCAAGACCTCCTGGTCGCCCCCGCCGACCCCGAGGGAAAGATGACCGTCCAGGGCCGCCCGCCCCGCTTCCTCGCCCCCCAGGAGCAACTCGTGACTACCCGCGGCGGCGAGTACCTGTTCGTGCCCGGGATCGCCGCGCTGCGGGCGCTGGCCGCCGGCTAGCCCCGAACGGCGGGCATCGACGAGAGCGCTCGGGGCGACCTCTTGGGCTCGCGGGGGCAGGTTTCCTATCTAGCTGTTGCCCAGCAACAGCAGGGTAGGAACCTTCCTGCATCCGCAGCTAGGTCTCGACCCGCCACTCCACGGGCCGCTCGGGATCCGGCTCGTAGGCGCAGAACGTTCCGGTGCGGATCGTGCGGTCCAGCAGGCGGCCGAAGGCCGCGTCGTGCTCCTCCACGCGCGCCAGAGTCTTGCGGAGGGCACGCGTGGCGTTGACGCGCGCGCGCTCGGCGTCGGAGCTCGCCGGTCGGTCGCGACCTCCGAGACCGACCGCTCCCGCCAGCTCCTGGGAGATGAACTCGTACTCCTCGCGGGCCCGGGCCGCCCGCTCGGGATCGTTGAAGCCCTCAGCCTCCTCGATGTCCTCGCGCAGGTCCTCGAGGCGCCGGCGATAGTCGGCCTTGGCCTCGGCATCGAGCGCTGCGCCGGCGTCGCCCGCGCCCGCCGCCCGGATCGACAGGTCGCCCTCGGTCGCGGAGGCCGCGCCCGCGCCGCCCGCTGTGGCCGGCCGGCCCTCGCCGGCCGCAATGACGTCCACGGCATGGAAGGCCACCCCCGGGTTGGAGAGGAGCAGCGCGAGGTGGTGCAGTCCCTTGGCGTCCTTGACGCGGACCAGATGATCGCCGAGCGAGAGCGTCCAAACGTCTCCCTCGCGCCGCAGCGTCCCGGCGCCGGGGTCGGCCGGGGCCGCGGCGGGCGCTTCGGGAGCTTCCGTCTCCTCGGCCGTGCCGCCCGTCAACCGCGCCGCTTCGCGGGCCACCCCGTCCATGCCCAGGTCCTCGGCGAGGATGCGCGCCTCGCCGGCAAGACGCGCCACGCGCTCGGCGTCCGCGGGCTCACCCCGGGCGGCGAGCAGCGCGGCCTCGTCGAGCGCCGTGAGCGCGACCGTCGGAAGTGCGCCAGGCGCTCACCCTGCTGCCGCGCCGCGGCGATGTGGGCCAGCGCCCGGTCGATCTCGCCGAGTGACCCCGGCCACCCGTCCGAGCGACCGCTCGACCGGCCACAACGCGGCGGCCCCGGGCGAGACGACCCACCGCTCCGCGTACGGCTCCAGCCACTCCGTAGATCGCGGCGGCGCGCGCCTCGTCGGCGACATCCGCCGCGACCTCCGCGAGCAGGGCCAACATGACGATGTGCGTGTTGTCCCGTGGCAGGCCGTCGAGCCCCGCGGCGGTCAGACGCTCCAGCTCGCCGCGCGCCTCCTCCTCGCGCCCATCCTGGAGGAGCAGGAGCGCGAGCGCGCAGCGCAGGCCGACCATGCCCGGATGGGCGTCGGACAGGGCGCGCAGGGGCGCCTCGACCTCGGCCAGCCGGCCCTGGAGCAGACGTATCCCAAGCAGCTGTGCGGTCGCGGCCAGCTCGCTGATCGATCCTCGCACCTGCCGGCCGATCTCCGACCGACTCGGCCATCAGGCGCTCGGCCTCTTCGTAGCGTCCGGACGCGATCTCGCGCATGCCGTGATGCAGCGGCAGGAAGGCCATGGCTCGTGGCTGTCGCAGCTCGTTCCCCATCTGCTCGACGCGGGCGATCTCCTGGTCGGCCGAGGCTATGTCGCCCAGCTCGAGCAACACCGAGATGCGCCAGTTGCGGGCGAG
Source organism: uncultured Actinomycetes bacterium (assembly GCA_963842605.1). Taxonomy (GTDB): domain Bacteria; phylum Actinomycetota; class Thermoleophilia; order Solirubrobacterales; family Solirubrobacteraceae; genus AC-38. The sequence goes on along the minus strand of CAWJGV010000003.1, from coordinate 40,969 downwards.
CAGCTCGAGCTCGCCGTCGCTGAGCCGGCGCGCTCGCTCGATGAGCTCCTCGCGACATCTCGACGTCCCGCTTGGCGGAGTCCGGACCCCAGCGCGCCAGCAGGACGCGCCCCAGGACGTAGGCCAGCGTCTCGTAGCTCGCGCGGTCGCCGGCCTCCGCCTCCAGCTCACGCGCGAGGGCGAGAGCCTCCTGACACAGGCGCTCGCGACGCTCCGGCTCGCCTGACCAGTACAGCGCAGCTGGCGAGCATGCCCTTCAAGCGCGCCAGCAGACCGTCCTCGGGCCGGCCCTCGATCGCCTCCTCGAGGAGGCGCACGAGCTCGTCGTCGACACCAAAGGAGAGGCCCCAGATCCCGCACGCGAGCGCGGCCCGGGCGAGGCCGTCGGCGTCGTCGTGGCGGCGCGCCATACCGGCGGCGCCGAGCAGCGTGCGCCGAGCGGCCTCGGTATCGCCGGCGCGCGTCTGCGCCTCGCCGAGGGTCTGCAGCAGGGCGGTCCGCTCGTCCGGCGGGTGCGGCCCAGGCACCGCCAGCGCGCGCTCGAACAGGGTCGCCGCCTGGTCGTAGGCGAACTGGCTCATGGCCCGGTCGCCCGCGCGCCGCGCGTATGCGACGGCCTTTTCGGCGTTGGCGTCCTGTGCGGACTCGAGGAAGTGGTGGGCCAGCTCGGTCAGCCGCGTCTCGCGCTCGTCCGAGTCGTACACCTCCTCGATCGCTTCGCCGACCGCGCCGTGGAGCTCGGCGCGCCGGCTCGGCGCGAGGCCGTCGTACACGGTGGCCTGCACGAGTCCGTGGCTGAAGCTGTAGCTCTCCGCGCTGCCCGGGACCGCGTGCAGGAGCCCGTGCTCGACCGCGGAATCGAGCAGCTGGAGGACGTCGTCACGGGGCACGCCGGCGGCCCGCGCCAGCGTGGCGACCCGGAACTGGGCGCCGATGACCGCGCCGACCGCCAGCACGTCACGGGCGTCCGGCGTCAGCGGCGCCAGCCGCCGCCCGATCGCCTCGCGAACGCCCTCGGGCAGCGGCAACTCGCCGCCGGCCGAGACGTCGTCGAGCCGGCCCTCGTCGCCCAGCAGCGTGAGCAGCTCGGAGACGAAGAGCGGATTTCCGTCGGTCTGGGAGTGGATGCGCTCGACGACCTCGTCCGGCGCGCCGTCGCGGGCGCGGTCCTCGACCAGGCGCCGCACGTCCGCCGCCGCGAGGCCGCGCAGCTCGATGCGCCGGCTCCACCCGATCAGGTCCGCCAGGCGCGACGTGCCGAGCTCGTCGTGCGGGACCTCAGTGGTCCGGTACGTCCCGAGCAGCACGACGCCGGCGTCCGGCAGTGCCCGGGCCACGAAGGCCAGCGTGAGCAGCGACGCCTCGTCCGCCCACTGCAGGTCGTCGAGCACCACGAGCACCGGAGCCTCCGCGGCGGCGCGGCGCAGCAGCTCAGCCAGGGCGTCGTAGACGTGGAAGCGCCCTTCCTCGGCGCTGCCACGGGGAAGCCTGGGCAGTCCGGAGACCTCGGTGCCAAGCTCCGGCACGATCTCACCGAGCCAGGCGGCTCCCGGCCGAAGGCCGGCGAGGAGATCGTCTCCGTCCGGCCGCCGAACGAGCGCCCGCACGACCTGCACCCAGGGCCAGTAAGCGGGCGCCGCGTTCCCGGCCCAGCCGATCCCCCAGACCGCCGCCGCCCCCCGCGCCTCCGCCTCGTCGGACAGCGCCCGGGCGATGCTCGTCTTCCCGATCCCCGGCTCGCCGGCCAGCAGCACGACCGTGCCCCGCCCCGCGAACGCCCCGTCGAGCGCCTCGCCGAGCTGCGCCATCTCCCGCTCACGCCCGACCAGCGAGCCGCCCGCCCGCTGGTGGGACTTCGCCGTGCCGGACGTCAATTCATCACCCATGCAGCGACAATATCCCCCAATCGGCAGATTGCTCGGGGATTCCGGCCTAATCTACGACGGAGTCCTGCCTCCTCGCCTTCATCGACTGACGCGGCGGCCCCTCGCCAGCGTGTCCTGCACCACCTGCTGTGCGTCGGTCAGGATGCGCTCCAGATGGTCGGGGCCGAGGAAGCTCTCGGCGTAGACCTTGTAGACGTCTTCGGTCCCGGACGGGCGGGCCGCGAACCAGCCTTGCTCGGCGACGACCTTCACCCCGCCGATCGGCGCCCCGTTGCCGGGAGCGTGGGTGAGGACGTCCAGGATCGGCTCGCCGGCCAGCGCCGTCGCCTTGAGCTGCTCGGGCGAGATGGCGCGGAGGGCCGCCTTCTCCTGCGGGGTGGCGGCGACGTCCATGCGGCGGTACGTGGCCGGGCCGAAGCGCTCGCTGAGGCCGTCGTAGAGCTCGCCCGGATCGAGGCCGCCGCGCGCGGTCATCTCGGCAGCCAGGAGACAGGGGATCAGGCCGTCCTTGTCGGTGGTCCATGCCGAGCCGTCACGACGCAGGAACGAGGCGCCCGCGCTCTCCTCGCCGGCGAAGCCGAGCGAGGCGTCCAGCATCCCGTCGACGAACCATTTGAAGCCGACCGGCACCTCGACCAATCGGCGGCCGAGATCGGCGGCCACGCGGTCGATGAGGCTGCTCGTGACCACCGTCTTGCCCACTCCGACGCTGGACGCCCACTCGCGCTGACCGCCGAACAGGTACGCCACGCAGGCGGCCAGATGGTGGTTCGGGTTCAGCAGGCCGGCACCGCGGGTGACGATGCCGTGGCGGTCGGCATCGGGATCGTTTCCGAAGGCGACGTCGAAGCGGTCCCGCAGCTCGGTGAGCCGTGCCATCGGGTAGGGCGAGGAGCAGTCCATCCGGATCTTCCCGTCCCAGTCGGCCGGCACCTGACGGAAGGTCGGATCCACCACGTCGTCGACGATCGTCAGGTCGAGGCCGTACCGCTCAGCGATCGGGGCCCAGAAGGCGATGCTGGCGCCGCCGAGCGGATGCACGCCGAGCCGCAGGCCGCTGGCTCGGACCACTTCGAGATCGACGACATTGACCAGGTCCTCGACGTACGCGGCCACGTAGTCGTGCTTGTGCACGGTGCGGCGCCTGGAGGGCTTGCTCGAAGGGCTCGCGCCGCACGTCCGAAAGGCCCGCCTCGAGCAGGCTGTTCGCCTCGCGCTCGATGGCCGACGTCACCTCCTGGCCGGCGGGTCCGCCGTGCGGGGGGTTGTACTTGAAGCCTCCGTCCTCGGGCGGGTTGTGGGATGGCGTCGCCACGATGCCGTCGGCGGGACGGCGGCCGGGCACGCGATTGTGAGTGAGGATCGCGTGGGAGATCGCCGGTGTCGTGGTGAAGCCGCCGGCGGCGTCGATCATCACGTCCACCGAGCGAGCGGCGAGCACCTCGAGGATGGTCCGGAACTCCGGTTCGGACAGCGCGTGCGTGTCGCGACCGAGGAACAGCGGCCCGTCAATGCCCTCCGACTCCCGGTAACGGCACACCGCCTCGCTCATGGCCAGGACGTGCGCCTCGTTGAACGTTCTCGAGAGTGAGGTCCCGCGATGGCCGGAGGTGCCGAATGCGACCCTCTGCTCCTCCACCGACGGGTCGGGTTGCTCGTCGTAGTAGGCGCCGACCAGGCGGTCGACGTCCACGAGCTGGTCGGGGTCGAGCAGATGACCCGCCTGCGGGCTCACGTCGGGCACGTCTCTCCGGACCACTGTAGACCGCTCGGGCTAGGCGCGAGGCGAGGCGAGGTGCTGCGCAAACCAGTCGCGGGTCAGGGCCGCTACGCGCTCCAGCGCGCCCGGTTCCTCGAAGAGGTGGCCGGCTCCCGGCACGACCTCGAGCCTCGACTCCCCGGCCAGAGCTGACTGCGCCTGGCGATTGAGCCGAAGGACCTCGAGGTCCCGGCCGCCGACGATGAGCAAGGTCGCAGCGGTGACTCGCCGCAGAGCGTCCCCCGCGAGGTCGGGACGGCCGCCACGGGACACGACGGCTCTGACCCGATCAGGTCGCTCGGCCGCGGCGATCAGCGCCGCCGCCGCGCCGGTGCTGGCTCCGAAACAACCGAGCGGAAGATCGCGGAGGCTGGGCGGCAGGTCTCCGACCACCGCTTCGCCGGCCAGCCAGTCGATGGCGCCCACCACGCGCTTGGCCAACAGGCCAATGTCGAAGCGAAGCCGGGCCGACCTCCGGTCCTCGGCCTCTTCGTCCGAGGTCAGGAGGTCGAGCAGCAAGGTCCCGAAGCCGGCGCGGCCAAGCTCATCTGCCACCGCTTGGTTGCGCGGACTGAAGCGGCCGCTGCCACTGCCGTGGGCGAACACGACGACGCCCTGGGCGCCGGGCGGGAGCGTCAGTAGACCGGCGAGCGCGACCTCGCCGACCGGCACATCGACATCCATCGTGCTGACCGTATCGACCCCGCCACGCGATCCCGCTCTCGCGGCTACCCTGGCACGGTGGACCTCATCGCCATGATCGCCGAGTCGAAGATCCGCACGGCGATGGCGCGCGGCGAGTTCGACAACCTGCCGGGCCGCGGCAGGCCGCTGAAGCTCGAGGACTGCTCGCGCGTGCCGGCCGAGCTGCGCATGGGCTTCAGGCTGCTGCGCAACGCGGGCTGCCTGCCGCCGGAGCTCGAGGCGCGCAAGGAGGTGACCCGGCTCGGCACCCTGATCGCCGCCACCGGTGACCCGAAGGAGCGGGAGCAGCTCTCCCGCCTGCGCGCCGACGCCGAGCTGCGCTACCAGCTTCTCGTCGAGCGCCGCCACCGCTGACGCGAGGCAGGCGTCGGCCACGCCCATTTTCACTTTGACACCAACACCACTTCTCTGCTCTTTCACTACACCAGTTTTCCTCGACTGACTACACCGCTTTGCCGCGACTCGACTAACCGCTTTTACTCGCTTTGACTGCACCGCTTTTCCTCGAGTTGAAGCACCTTCCGCTTTGACCTGACAGGAATGACGGAATTTGAGGGAAAATTGGAGGAAACTCCGTCTATATCTCCCCATTGTCGCGGGCCTGTGTACAGGTGCGGGAGGAATGTGCCGATGCTCTCCCAGTCCGCGCGAGGTGATGCGCGAACACCTCCGAGGCAACCGAAGGAGAGGAAATGGTCAGGTCAATGAGGGTCGGCGGGAAACTGGCGACGGCTGCCGTGGTGGCGGGACTGATCGTGGGTCCGGCATCAGCGGATGCGAAGACCGTCTATCCCTACGCGCAGGCCACGAGCAGCTCGCAGGGCGCGGTCTCCCAGACGGGGGCGGACAGGATCCCGCAGTCGGTCGAGACCGGGCGCAAGGTCCACTAGGGGGTATGTCCGTGTTCCCGAGCGCCGCCGCCGACCGTGGGGTTGGGCGGCGGCGCCGGAGCCTCGCCGCCATGCATGCCGCAACGGACACCCGGGCCGGGCAGATCGCCGCCGACTCGCCGCCGCGTGCCCGGCGTGCCGCCGACCGCGTGCGTCCGAGCCCGCGATCGTTCAAGCTCTACACCGCTGCGGTCACGCTGCTCGCCGCGGGCGCCGTCGCCGGCTTCGCCATCGCCGACGGGTGGCCCGTGGCGCCCGACAGCAGGTTCTGGGTGCTGGCGGCTCTCGTCCTTGCGGGCGAGCTCCTGCCCATCCAGATGCCGGGCCGTTATGGCTGCGACCGGGTCACGGTCTCGACGGGAATGGCCTTCGCCGTGCTCCTGGCGTTCGGGGCCATCCCGGCCATGGCGGTCTATGCGGTCACCTCCCTGATCAGCGACCGAGTCGACCCAACGACGTGGATCAAGGTCTTGTTCAACGCGGCGCAGTACGTGCTCGCGCTGGCCGCCGCGGCCGCCGTGCTGGCCGCCGCCGGGGCAGGACCGGTGGCCTCGATCCCGGCCGACCTGGGGGCGATCGCGCTCGCCTCGGTGACCTTCTTCGCCGCGAATCACCTACTTGCCGGCCTGGGCGGCGCGCTGCTGACCAAGCAGCCACCCGTGGCCTACCTCACCCAGGACTTCTTCCTCCAGCTGTGGACCGCGGGCTTCCAGCTCGGGCTGTCGCCGCTCATCGTCCTGGCCATCGACGAGAGCATGTGGCTGATGGCGTTCGCCGCGGTCCCGCTGCTGGCCATCTACGTCGGGGGGCGTCATGCCGCGATCAACCAGTATCGAGCCTCCCACGACATGCTCACCGACCTGCCCAACCGCTGGGCGCTTCACCAGGCGCTGGAGGCCGCGCTCCAGCTCCGGCGGGCCGATGGCGGGGCGCTGGTGCTGATGATCATCGACCTCGACGACTTCAAGACCGTCAACGACACGCTCGGCCACGAGAGCGGCGATGCGCTGCTCGAGCAGCTCGCCGGCCGTATGGACGGGGCGATGCGGGACGCCGACATGCTGGCCCGACTCGGAGGCGACGAGTTCGCCGTGCTGATGGACAACGTCGACGGCATCGACCACGCGCTCGAGATCGCGGAGCGGCTCGTCACGGTCCTCGACCAGCCGTTTCACTTGGAGCACCTGCACATCGATGTGACGGCGAGCGTGGGGATGGCGGCGTTCCCCGGCACCGCCCAGACTGCGGGCGGCCTGTTGCGCCGCGCCGACCTCGCCCTGTACAAGGCCAAGGAGTCGGAGTCGCGTTACTGGCTCTATGCGCCGCTGCGCGACGAACCGGTCGGCGACCAGCTGGCGATCGCGAGCGAGCTGCGCCAGGCGATCCGGGACGGCGGGCTGTTTGTCGACTACCAGCCGAAGGTCCCATTGACCCGCGGTGGCGGCCACGGCGCCGAGGCCTTGGTGCGCTGGCGCCATCCCACTCTCGGGGTCCTCGGACCCGACGCCTTCATCCCGATCGCCGAGCAGACCGGGCTGATCAAGGCGTTGACCACACAGGTGCTCGGCGCGGCGATCGAGCAAGCGAAGGCGTGGGAGCGCTCGGGCCTGCGGGTCCAGGTGTCGGTCAACGTTTCTGCGCGCAACCTTCTCGATCGCGAGCTGCCACGGCTGGTCGACGATCTCCTGCGTCGCCACAACCTCGAGCCGGCGATGCTGGAGATCGAGATCACCGAGACCAGGAAGCTCGCGGACATACCGCGCATCCGCGACGTGCTGAGCGAGCTGCGCGCGGTCGGGGTCCTGATCGCGGTCGACGACTTCGGGACCGGCTTCTCCTCGCTCACGCAGCTCCAGCAGCTGCCGGTGGACGAGATCAAGATCGACAAGTCGTTCGTGATCAACATGGAGCGCAGCCCCAGCGACGCCGCCATCGTGCGCTCCACCGTCGCGCTGGGCAAGAACCTCGGCCTCGCGGTGACCGCCGAAGGCGTTCGAGACCGAGGAGGCCTGGCGGCGAGTGAACGCGCTGGGCTGCGACAGCGCGCAGGGCTTCCTGATCGGCCGGCCCGGGTCGCCGGAGGAGTGCGGCCGGCGCCTGCGCCACTTCGCCCGGGACGGGGCCGCCGGGCTCCGCCCGGTCCCGCTGCCGACCGTGCTTTCCGGGATCGGCGAGGTCCCCTGATGGGCCGGCGCGGGCGGACAGGAACGGTCCTCGCCCTGGTCACCGTCTGTCTGGGCGCCGCCTCGGCCCCGCCGGCGCATGCGGGTAACCCGGGCTATGTGGTCGTGCTCCAGGACAGCGTGAGCAACCCCGCCGCCGAGATCGGGGACCTCCAACGCCGCGACGGGGTCGCACCGCAGCATCGTTATACGAGTGCCCTGAAGGGCTTCTCCGCCCAGCTCACCGACCAGCAGGCCGCCCGGGTGCGCGCCGAGCCGGCGGTGGCCTACGTACTCCCGGATGCCACGGTCCAGGCGGCGGGTATGGAGCCGGTGGCCGCCGGCGACGCCGTCCCCGTCGGCATTCGCCGCGTGGGGGCCGCGACTACCGCGCTCGCCCACAGGGCCGCGAACTCGGCGGTCGCGGTGCTCGACACGGGCATCGACCTCGCCAACTCCGACCTCAACGCGGCCAGCGGGATCAACTGCGTGAAAACCGGCAACCGCGGCTCAGGACGACAACGGCCACGGCACTCACGTCGCCGGGATCATCGCGGGGCGCAACAACGGCTCGGCGGTGGTGGGGGTTGCTCCGGGCACCAAGCTCTACGCGGTCAAGGTGCTGGGATCGAGTGGCAGCGGCACGCTGTCCCAGGTCCTGTGCGGGATCGACTGGGTCAGCGCCAACGCCGCCGGCCTGAACATCGCGGTGGCCAACATGAGCCTGACCGGCGGCGGAGCCAACGACGGCAACTGCGGCCGCTCGAACAACGACCCCGAGCACCGAGCGATCTGCAATTCGACAACCCGCGGCGTCACCTACGTGGCCGCCGCCGGCAACGGCGCCACCACACTCGCCGGCTCAATCCCCGCCGCCTATCCCGAGGTCCTGACCACCACTGCGATGAGCGACAGCGACGGGGCTCCGGGCGGACTGGGCGCCGCGCCTTCGTGCAAGAAGGGCGAGCGGGACGACTCCTATGCGACCTACTCCAACTACGCCGTCTCAGTCACCGACCAAGCGCACACGCTGGCCGCGCCGGGAACCTGTGTGGTCTCGGACAAGCGTCGCGGGGGTACGGCGCTCTACTGGGGCACGAGCGCGGCGGCCCCGCACGTGGCGGGCGCGGTCGCGCTGTGCCTGGGCAACGGCGGCGCTGCCGGTCCCTGCGCCGGGCAGGCACCAGCGCAGGTGATGGCCACGGTGCGCTCCGACGCCGCGGCCGCGGCCACCTTCTCCAACGGTTTCCTCGGCGACCCGCTGCGTCCGCTGAGCGGGAAGTACTTCGGGTATCTCGTGGCCACCGCGGGGTACTGAGCGCGGCGCGCCGGGTCAGGCGCCGGCCAGGCGCTGCGTCATGCGGTCGAAGAAGACTCCCCACCCTTGCCCGGCGCGCTCGTAGACCTCGGGCGGCAGGCTTCCCCGCTGCTGGAAGTGCATCTCGGTCCGGCCGTCGCCGAGGTCGGTGAGGACGACGGTCACGAGCTCCCATGCGTCCTCGCCAGGCTGATCGGAGACGGTGAAGACGAGCCGCTCGGGCGGGACGACCTCGTGGTATTCGCCCTTCCATTGGATCTCGCGCCGCTCGGGGCCGGCGAACATGGTCGCCCGCCACCTGCCTCCCTCCTTGACGTCCATCGAGACCGTCGACACGGGCACCTCGGCCTCGCTTCCGCCGTACCAGTCCGCGAAGCGCTCGGGCTCAGTCCATTCCTTCCACACCTGCTCGCGCGGCGCGTCGAAGACGCGCGTGATCGTGATCCCCTCAGCCATGCTCGGGTCCCTTCTCGCTCGTTCGCAGGCGCGCCTCGAGGCGGTCGAAGCTGCCTTCCCAGAATTGGCGGTACGTCTCCAGCCATTCGACGGCGTCCCCGAGCGGCGCGCCCTCGAGCCGCGAGGGCCGAAGCTGCGCCGTGCGACTCCGCGTGATCAGGCCGGCGTGCTCGAGCACCTTGAGGTGCTTGGAGACCGCCTGCACGCTGATCGGGAACGGCTCGGCCAGCTCGTTCACCGTGGCCTCACCCTCGGCGAGACGCCCGAGGATCGCGCGGCGCGTGGGATCGGCCAGGGCCGCGAAGGTGTTGCTGAGCTGGTCGACCGCCATCTTGTTCACCCGGCGGGTTTATCAACGCGCCGGTTGAGTATGGTACAGGGCAACCGGACAGGAACAACGACAACCAAGAGGGAGGACCAAGATGGGAAGGATCGTCGTGACCGAGTTCGTCTCGCTCGACGGCGTCGTGGAGGACCCGGGCGGAGCCGAGGACTTCAAGTACGGAGGCTGGAGCTTCGAGTTCTCGCGCGGGGATGATGGCGACAAGTTCAAGCTCGACGAGGCGCTCGAGGCCGAGGCCCTGCTGCTGGGACGAGTGACCTATCAGGGCTTCGCCGACGCCTGGCCATCTCGGGAAGGCGAGTTCGCCGACAAGTTCAACAACATGCCCAAGTACGTCGTCTCCTCGACTCTCAAGGACCCCGAGTGGAACAACTCGACGGTGCTCGAGGGCGACGTGGCGGAGGCGGTCTCGAAGCTCAAGCGAGAGCAGGACGGGGACATCGTGGTCCACGGCAGTCCGTCGCTCGTGCAGTCGCTGCTGGAGAACGACCTCGTCGACGAGCTGCGGCTGATGGTGTTCCCGGTCGTCCTCGGGAGCGGCAAGCGGCTGTTCGGCGAGACGAGCGACAAGAAGGCTCTGCAGCTCACGGACTCGAAGACGGTCGGCGACGGCGTCGCCATCCTCGTCTACGAGCCGGCGGCCACGCGGTAGGTGATGTGGGTGACGCCGGGGGCCTCGACCGCGCGGGTGCTTTCGAGCTCGATCTCCGCGCCCTCGAGGTTGTCGAACAGCCGGGCGCCGTCCCCGAGGAGGATCGGGACGACGTGGATCTGCATCTCGTCGATCAGCCCCGCCTTCAGGTACTGCTGGGCGACGTTCGCGCCACCGCCCAGGGCGACGTCCTTGCCGCCGGCCGCGTCCCGGGCCTGCTCGAGGGCGGATTCGATGCCGTCGGTGACGAAGTTGAAGGTGGTGCCTCCCTCCTTGGCGACCGGCTCGCGGGCGTGGTGGGTGACGATGAAGACCGGCGTGTGGAACGGCGGGTCGTCTCCCCACCAGCCGTCCCAGGGATCATCTCCCCATGGGCCCTCGCCGCCGAACATGTTCCTGCCCATCACGGTCGCTCCGACGTTCTCGAGCGACTTGCTCGACGACCTCGGTGGAAGCGTTGACCTCGCCACCGTCCCTGCCGTGGGGCTTGCGCCAGGCCTCGAGAGCGACGACCCACTCGTGGAGCTGCTCGCCGCCCTCGCCCAGCGGATTCTCCTCGCTCTGGTTCGGCCCGGCGATGAAGCCGTCCAGCGACATCGAAATCTGGAATCTCAGCTTTGACATGGTGGCTCCCTGGTTGTCGGTTCCGTGCGGGTGTCTTACTCGTCGGTGACCGCGACGTTGACCGTCGAGCAGCGACCGCAGCGGACGCGGACCTTCTTCGTCATCTGAATGGGATGCATCGCCTCGGCGAGGACGTTGCCGCACTGTACGCAGACGTAGTCGTCCGGGCCGTTTCCCCGGAACGCCGGGCGATCGGGGTCCTCCTGGATCGCGGTCCCGCCGTCGAACGGCACCTCGCCTTCGCGGACTTCTCGCATTCGCACGATGGCCACTACCGGATCAGAGCTCGCCGAGCTTTCCCGTGAAGTCCGTGATCAGCGCGTCCAGCACGCCGATGACGACGCCTTCTCCCATCGACGCGGCCTTGCCCGTGATCTGGGCGTTGGTGTGGATCGACCCCCCTCCTTCTTCGAGCTGGAAGACGACATCCGCGTTGGCATGTCCCTGCCCCCCGGCCTCCCGGGACTTCACGCGCAGGACGGCGCGATGCGCAGCGGCGTCCTTCTCGGCGACCTCCACGGTGCCGGTGAACGTCATCGACATCGCCCCCATCTTCATCAGGATCTCGGCCTTGACCGAGTCCGGTCCCGTCGTCTCGAGCACTCGGCCGCCCTCGACGCACGGCACGACGCGTTCGAGGTCGGTGATCGCGGCGAAGCTGTCGTCGATCGGCTTCGTCGTCGTGAACGAGTGATCCAGTTCAGTGGCCATCGGTCCGTCTCCTTTCGCAGGACGTCCGCTCTATATGCTCGGGCGCGTGTCGCTTCCGTCGGGTACGCATCGCCTCGGACCCGACAACGCCACCCTCTCGGTGCACACAGGACGGGCCGGGGCCGCGGCGAAGGCCGGACACGACCTTGTCATGCACGTCACCGACTGGGAGGCGGTGCTCGTGGTCGGGGAGGGCTCGGCCGACACGACCATGGAGCTCACCGCCGACGCCGCGTCGCTTCGCGTGGTCGAGGGCACGGGCGGGATGCAGGCCCTCGGCGACGAGGACGTGGCGAACATCCACGAGACCATCGACGACGAGGTCCTGCTGCGTCAGGACATCAGGTTCGGCTCGACCCGGGTGCAGACGGGGCCCGACGGCAGCACGCTCCGTGTGGAGGGCGACCTGACGATCGTGGGCCAGACCCGGCCGATCGCGTTCGACCTCGCCATCGGCGACGCCGGGGCGCTGACCGCCACCGCCGTCGTCACGCAGAGCGCCTGGGGAATGAAGCCCTATTCCGCCCTGTTCGGGGCGCTGAAGGTCAAGGACGACGTCGAGGTCGTGCTCGAGGGCCACCTCGGTCCTCAATCGCGGTAGACGGTCTGCGCGTCGAGTCCACCCTCGACGCCCGGGGGCAGAGCGCCCGTGCCGTGCGCATACAGGGCGAGGTCCTCGATCGTCTTGACCTGCGCCGGGTCGCTGCCGTCGCCGGCGGCCCACCCGCCGTTCGACCACGTGAGGGTCTCGGGAGCCGCGTCCATCGCCGCTCCGGCGAGGAGCCGCGCCTTGTCGCGGATCTTTCCGCTCGCGCGGCCGATCGCCGCCGGCGTCCCCTCCGACGGGCTCGTGTTGAAGCCGTGACCGACGCCGAACCGATCCGTGTCCCCGGGGACGACCTTGACGTCGAGCGCCGGAACGCCGAGCTCGGTGGCCACCAACTGGGCGTACTCGCCCTCCTTGCCGTCGGACTCGGTGGTCAGGCTGAGCACCATCTTGCCCGTCGGGTGCACGCGCAGGAACACTGCTCTGTAGGCCTCATCGGCCATCACTGATCCTCCTCCTCGGGTTTCGCGTCGGCCTGGGACGCGAGGCGCTCGCGTTCCTGGTGGGCTCGCAGCGCGTTGTGCTCTTCCAGGTCGCAGAAGGCCGGTTGCGGCCCGCCCAGCTCGTGCGGTGGGACCGCCGGCCGCTCACATCCCGGGTAGATGCAGGTCCTAGCGGTCTTCATCGCGAGCCCATCCCGGGGTCGTGTTGCCGCGGCTCGGGCCGTACCCGCTCGGCATGGCGACCGAGCTGCCGGGCACCGGGGTGGCGCTGGCCCACGGCTCCTCCTCGTCGGACCCGGTAGCCGGCGAGGCGCCATGGGCCTCGGCGGGAGCCTCCCGGCCGGCCCAGGACTCCGCCCCGATCGCGTCGACGACCTCGCCGAGGGCCTGGAAGCTGTGGCCGCTCACGAGGGCGTCGCAGTGCTCCAACGCGGCCACCATGCCGCCGGCGCGCACGGAGAAGCCGCTCGCGCCGACGCGAGGGTTGACCCAGACGATCCGGTGGGCCAGGCGCGCGAGGCGCGCCATCTCGCGCCCGACGAGCATGGGGTCGCCGCGCTCCCAGCCGTCGGAGAGGATCACGACCACGGCACCGCGAGCCATGCCGCGGCGACCGTGGCGGTCGTTGAACTCCTTCAGCGCGTCGCCGATGCGCGTCCCGCTCGACCAGTCCGGCGCCGCCAGCGCGGCGCGCTCGATCGCCCGCTCGGGGTGGCGCGAGGCCAGGGCCCGGGTCAGGCGGGTCAGGCGCGTGGCGAAGGCGAACGCCTCTGCGTGAGGGCCGCTGCGCGCGGCACAGGCCAGGAATTGCAGGTAGGCGCGACCGTAGGGCTCCATCGAGCCGGAGATGTCGCACAGCATCACCAGGCGGCGGCGGGCGACGCGCCGGCGCCGGCGGGCGAGGCGGATCGGGTCGCCGCCCGTGCGCAGGCTGGCGCGCAGGGTCCGGCGCATGTCGATGCGCTGGCCGTGGCGCCCCCTCTCGTAGCGGCGCGTGCGCCGCAGGGGCGTGGCCAGCTCCAGGCGGGACATCAGCCGGTAGAGCTGCGCGAGCTCGTGCGGCTCGAGCGCGTCGAAGCGCTTCCCGGCCAGGCGCTCCTCGTCGCTCGCCATCGCCAGCGGAAGCTCGGTCGCAGTGTCGTCCTCGTCGCTCCCGCTGGGGGACGTCGACGCCACGTTCGCGCCCGGCCCCTCCTGGGCGAGCTCGTGAGACGAGCGCGCGTCGTGGGCCCTCGGACGCTCGTCGGGCGTCGCGGCGACGGTTCGCCCCTCGTCGGGATCTCGCGGGGCGCCGGCCTCCGGGGAGCCGAAGACCGAGCGGAAGACCTCGTCGAAGGCCCGGTCATGAGACCGGTCGGACACGAACACCGACCGGGCGGTCCAATACAGCCGCCGGCGGCTGTTCGGCCGCACGAGCGTCAGCGCGCGCGCGAAGGCGGCCGAGCGCTCCGGGGTCACCGGGACGCCGGCTGAGCGCAGGCGCTGGCCCAGCGACCCGGCGAGCGGCGGCAGGTCGAGGTGGATGGTCTCCACCCCGAATACCGGCTCCGGCGCGGGTGGGTCAGCCACCGCTGCGCACGAGCTGCTCGAGGCCGGCCGCGCGGATCACCTCCTGGTCCTCGCCGTACTTGAGCACCGACCCGAGAGTGAGGTCCACGGCGGCGGCGTCGAGCTGCTCGATCCCGAGCACGCTCAGCGCCGCCAGCCAGTCGATCGCCTCGGCGATCCCCGGTGGCTTCTGCACGTCGCTGTCCCGCATGCGCGACACGGCGTCGGCGACCTCCACAGCCAGCGTCTGCGAGGCGCCCGGCACGCGGCGGCGCACGATCTCCACCTCGCGCTCCGGGGTCGGATAGTCGATCCACCGGTAGAGGCAGCGGCGCTTGACCGCGTCGTGGAGGTCGCGGGTCCGGTTCGACGTGAGGACGATGACCGGCGGGTGGGTGGCGACGATCGTCCCGAGCTCGGGGATCGTCACGCTGGCATCCGCCAGCAGCTCGAGCAGGAACGCCTCGAAGTCGTCGTCGGCGCGGTCGATCTCGTCGATCAGCAGCACCGCGGGCCGCGGGCCGGGATGCTCGAGCGCCCGCAGCAGCGGTCGCCGGATCAGGTAGTCGGGTCCGAACAGGTCCTCCTCGCTCAGCGCCGAGCCGCTGGTGTCGGCGAGCCGGATGCTGAGGAGCTGGCGGGGATAGTTCCACTCGTAGAGAGCCTCGGCCGCGTCGATCCCCTCGTAGCACTGCAGGCGGACCAGCGGCGTGTCGAGCACGGCCGCCAGGGACCTGGCCGCCTCGGTCTTCCCCACTCCCGCCTCGCCCTCCAGCAGCAGCGGCTGGGGCAGTCGCAGGCTGAGGAACATCGACGTCGCCAGCCCCTCGTCCACGAGGTAGTCGACCGCGGCGAGCCGCTGGGCCAGCGTCTCGGCGTCGGGCACGAGACGGAGCAGCTCCGCCGCCGCCTCCCCAGTGGCCTCCGGCTCGCTCATGCCGCGGCCAGGGCGTCGAGCACGGCCTGGTAGTCCTCGGGCGTGTCCACATCCCGGGGAATCGGACCGGCGATCGGCACGGCCGCCACCTCGGCGGCGCGCTGGTCGAGCAGGCGCCACACGCCCTTGTCGCCGTGAAGGTCGGCCAGTGCGGGGAACACGCTGCGGGCGAACGCGATCGGATGGCCCCTCCCGTCGTCGTAGCGGCAGACGGCGAGCGGAGAATCCCCACGGCCGCTCAGCAGCGTCGCGACCGTCTCCGCGGTCACCCCCGGCTGGTCGCCGAGCATCAGCACCATCACGTCGCACCGAGGATCCACGGCCGCAAGCGCCGCGGCGATCGAGGACGAACAGCCCGCCCCGTAGGCGTCGTTGACGACGACCTCGACGCCGGCCAGCTCCACGCCCTCGCGAACCTCGCCGGAGGAGCCCCCGATCGCCACGATCGTCTGCGAGAACGGGCAGCTCCGAGCGACACCGACGACATGGCCCAGCAGCGTCCCGCCGCCGTACGGGAGGAGCTGCTTGGGACGGCCCAGGCGCTTCGAGCCGCCGGCGCCCAGCACCAGTCCGGTCACGAAGGGCTCAGCCGACGGTGGGGACATGCTCCTTGTGGGCCTCGAATCGCGCCCGGCAGCCCTCGCTGCAGAAGTAGAACGTGTGCCCGTCGCGCTCAAGCGAGAGCGTGCTCGCCACGAACGGGACCCGGCCGGCGCTGAGCTCCTCCGCCCGCCGCGACAGGGCGGCGTCGATCATTGCGGCGGCTCGGGTCGCCCCTGCATCGCCGCCCAGACTCGGGCCGGGGTGCACGGCATGTCGACGTGCTCGACGCCGTGCGTCTCGTGCAGCGCGTCGATCACCGCATTGACGATCGCCGGGGGCGAGCCCACATTCGGCGACTCGCCGACGCCCTTGGCGCCGAGCGGGTGGTGCGGGCAGGGTGTGACCGTCTCTCCCAGCTCGAAGTCGGGGCACTCGAGCGCGGTCGGGATGAGGTAGTCCATGAAGGAGGAGTTCAGGCAGTTCCCCTCCTCGTCGAAGGTGAGCACCTCCATCAACGCGATGCCGACGCCCTCGGCCAGCCCGCCGTGGATCTGGCCGTCGACGACCATCGGGTTGATCCGCACCCCGCAGTCGTCGACCGCGATGAAGCGCCGGACGGTGACCTGGCCGGTGTCCGGGTCGACGTCGACGACCGCGATGTAGGCGCCGTAGGGATAGGTGAGGTTCGGCGGGTCGTAGATCACCTGCGCGTCGAGTCCGCCCTCCATGTCCGCCGGCATCGGCTCACCGCTGTACGCGCGCTCGGCGATCTCCTCGATCATCGCGCCCTTCTCGGGGTCGCCCTTGACATACCAGCGGCCCTTCTCCCAGGCCAGGTCCTCGGGCCTCGTCTCCAGCATCGTCGCGGCGATCAGGCGGGCCTTGTCGCGCACCTTGCGCGAGACGACCGCGACGGCCCCTCCGGAGACGGGCGTCGACCGGCTGCCATACGTCCCCAGTCCGTAGGGGGAGCGGTCGGTGTCGCCGTGCCGGACCTCGACGTCCTCCGGCGGGATCCCGAGCTCCTCGGCGACGATCTGGGCGAACGTGGTCTCGTGCCCCTGCCCCTGGGTCTGCGCGCTGATGCTGACCACCGCCTTGCCCGAGGGGTGCACGCGCAGGTCCGCGCCGTCGTTCATCGACAGCCCGAGGATGTCCATGTGCTTGCGCGGCCCCGCGCCGACGCCCTCCGTGAAGAACGACACGCCGATGCCCATGAGCTCGCCGCGGGCTCGCTTCTCGGCCTGCTCGCGGCGCAGGTCCTCGTAGCCGGCGAGATCCATCGCCACGCGCATCGTCTTCGCGTACTCGCCGGAGTCGTACGTCCAGCCGGTGGTCGTCTCGTACGGGAACTGCTCGGGCTCGATGAAGCTGCGCATGCGCAGGTCGATCGGATCGGCCTTCATCTCCAGGGCGAGCGCGTCCACCATCCGCTCCACGAGGTAGACGGCCTCCGTGATCCGGAACGAGCACCGATAGGCCACGCCCCCGGGGGCCTTGTTCGTGTAGACCGCTTTCACCTTCACGTGCGACGCCTGCAGGTCGTAGGACCCGCAAACGATGTGGAAGAAGCCGGCCGGGAACTTGGTCGGCTGGGCCGTGCTGTCGAAGGCGCCGTGGTCGGCGATGACGTCGACGCGCAGGCCGGTGATCTTGCCGTCCTTCGAGCACATCTCGCCGCGCATGACGTAGTCGCGAGCGAAGCCGGTCGACATCAGGTTCTCGGAGCGGTTCTCCACCCACTTCACCGGCACGCCGGCCACGATGGACCCGGCGATCGCGCACACGTAGCCGGGGTACACGGGCACCTTGTTGCCGAAGCCCCCGCCGATGTCCTGGCAACGGATCCGGATCATGTGCTCGGCGAGTCCCGCGACGTGCGCGTAGACCGTGCGGTGCGCGTGCGGCGCCTGGTTGCCGTTGTAGATGTTGAGCTGCCCGGTCTCCGGGTTGAAGTCGGCGATGATGCCGCAGGTCTCGAGCGGCGCCGGGTGGCAGCGCGGGTAGATGATGTCCCGGCTCACGACGGTGTCGGCCTCGGCGAACGCGCGCTCGGTGGCCGCCTCGTCGCCGGCCTCCCAGGTCGGGCTGGCGAGGTTGTCGCGCTGTCCGGACTTGTCGTCGCGGATCAACGGCGCGTCGGGGTCGAGCGCCTTGCGGGCGTTGACGACCGCCGGCAGCGGCTCGTACTCGACGTCGATCAGCGCCAGCGCGTCGTTGGCCGAGTACTTGTCGGTCGCGATCACGAATGCGACCTCCTGGCCCTGGAAGCGGACCTTGTCGCCGGCCAGGACCGCCTGCGTGTCGTAGGAGATCGTCGGCATCCAGGCCAGACCGAGCGTCTCGAGGTCCTTGGCGGTGACGACGGCGGCGACGTTGGGGTGCGCCAGCGCGGCCGAGGTGTCGATCGAGACGATGCGGGCGTGGGCGTAGGGGCTCCGCAGGACGGCGCCATGCACCATCCCGGGCAACTCGATGTCGTCGAGGTAGGTGCCCTGGCCGCGGATGAAGCGCGCGTCCTCCTTGCGCTTCAGGCGTCCGAAGCCGATCGGACGCTCGGTCTCGGGACTGGGAAGGTTCTCGACGGTGGCCATGCTCATACCTCCTGCTTGGTGGCCGCTTCGTGCTCGGCGGCCCAGCGCACGGCGCTGACGATGTTCTTGTAGCCGGTACAGCGGCAGATGGCGCCCGAGATCGCGGTGCGGATCTCCTGGTCGGTCGGATCCGGGTTCTCGTCCAGCAGGGCGCGAGCCGTCATCAGCATCCCCGGCGTGCAGAACCCGCACTGCAGTGCGTGACACTCGTGGAAGCCCTGCTGGATCGGGTCCAGCCGGCCGTCGACCTCCAGCGACTCGACCGTGCGGATCTCGTGGCCCTCGCACATCGCCGCCAGGATCGTGCAGGACTTGACCGGCTGGCCATCCATCAGCACCACGCAGGCCCCGCAGTTGGAGGTGTCGCACCCCCAATGGGTGCCCTTCAGGCCGAGGGTCTCGCGAATGAAGTGGACGAGCAGCTGGCGCGGTTCGACGTCGCCAGAGACCTGTTCGCCGTTGACCGTGATCGAGACGTTCATGAGGGTCAGGCCTCCTGTTGCAGCGCGCGCGCGGTCGCGCGGGTTAGCGCTCGTTCGGTGACCACGCCTGCGAGATGGCGCTTGTAGTCGATCGGACCGCGCCCGTCGGCGCTGGGAGAGCAGTCGGCCGATGCGATCTCGCGCGCCTGCGCGAACAGCTCGTCCGACGGCGCCTGTCCGCGCAGGAGCTCGGCGGCCCGCGAGAGATCGATCGTGGTCATCCCGACCGCGCTCAGCGCGATGCCGGCGTCTGACACCGTCCCGCCCTCGACCCACACGGCCGCCGACGCCGCGGCGATGGCCCAGTCCCCGGCACGCCGCTCCACCTTCTCGTGCGCGCTGCCCGCCCCCGGCCGCAGCCGCAGGCGGATCTCGGTCAGCATCTCCCCCGCGCCGACGGCGGTCGTGAAGGGCCCGACGTGGAAGTCCTCCATCCCGATCACCCGCTCGCCGCCGGACCCGCGGATGACCACCTGCGCCTTGACCGCGGAGCAGACGGCCGACAGGTCCTCGGCGGCATCGGCCTGGCACAGGGAGCCGCCGATCGTCCCGCGGTTGCGGACCACCGGGTCGGCGATCACCGCCTCGGCGTCGCGGAAGAGGGGGAAATGCTGCGCCAGCAGGTCGGACTTCGCCAGGTCGACGTGCCGGGTCAGCGCGCCGATCCTGATCTCCCCGTCCGACTCGCGGATGTAGGCGAGCTCCGCGAGGTCGTTGATGTCGATCAGGTGCGACGGGTTGGCCAGCCGCAGCTTCATCATCGGCAGCAGGCTGTGGCCGCCGGCGATGATCCGCGCGTCGGAGCCGAGTCGCTCGAGCGCCGCGATCGCGCCCTCCACGCTGGTCGCCCGCTCGTACTCGAATGGCGCAGGAGTCTGCAACTGGCTCCTTTCGATCAGGAACGACCCATTGGGCGCCGCTTGCGCGGCGCCCCGATGTCGTCGCGCTCTTCGTACTGGACAGGGGCGTCGGTGCCGATGACCGGCGACTGCGGCAGGTTCTCCGGGCTCTCATGGCGCACGCTGGGGTAGAGCTGCCGCGCAGCCAGACTGCCACCCTCGACGTTGCGCAGGACCTCGCCGGCCGGACTCGCGGCGGCGATCGGCGCCTCGCGGCCGAGCCTGGCCAGCGTGAGCGTTCCCTTCGTGTAGACCTCGCCGATGCGCGGCGCCTGGACGTCGGTGCTCTCGGGGAAGTTGCGCAGCCCGTCCGCGCCGGCGCCGGGATAGACGCTCTCGATCAGGCCGACGGCGTCGCGCAGGCCCGCCTTCTTCACGAGCAGGCCCTCGAGCAGGTCCACGCCCGCGTCCAGCTGCGCGTTGATCGCGTTGACCACGTCGTTGACCGGCGCGCTCTTCTCCACTATCTCTCCGACGCCGCCGATGACCTCGTCCATCCCGGCGGCGATCCGGCGCAGCGCCACGATCGTCGAGACGAGGTAGTAGACGAGGGCGAGCACGATCAGCAGCACGCCCGCGATCAGCACGGCGCCGGCGGCGGTCATCGTTCCTCCGCATCGTCGACGATGACGTCCAGCGAGCCGCCGTAGTTCGCGACGCCGGCGACGGTCCGCTCCACCTGGTCCTGCGTCGTCAGCAGCAGCGCGGCGGCGTCGAGGTCCTTCGACCCCGCGGCCGCCACGTTCGCGATCTCCTCCACCGAGGGCACGATGCTCCTGGCGGCCCGAAGCACCCCGCTGAGCAGGTAGACGACCACCGGAAGGATCACGAGGATCAGGACGGCGTCGCCGATCCAGAGCAGCGTCACCGCGGCCTCCTCTCCGCGACGATCGCGGCCTTGCGGCCGATTCCCGGCAGGGCGCCGAGTATCACGTCGAACTGGGCGTTGATCGCCTTCACGGCGGGCTCCAGCGGCCGCAGGTGCTCGGCCTCGACGCCGCTCAGCGCGGAGGCCAGCGTCGCCAGGCCCTCCGAGATCGCGTCCAGGCGCCGGCGGACCAGGATCAGCGCGACCGCGAGCACGGCGATGACGACCACCGCGAGCGCGACGCTGAGGACGATGTAGGCGTCGGTGCTCATTCCGTCTGGCCGAATCCGTCGGTGAGCGCGTTCATGTAGCCGTCCTGAACCACGGCTTCCTCCACGATCAGCGCCAGGACGGGCGCGGTGGCCTCCAGCTGCGGGATGTTCGCCGTGTTCGCGCCCACCTTGCCGGCGATCCCCAGCAGCGCCTGCACCGAGTGCTGGATGCGGCCCACATGGACCAGCAGCGTGACGAGGAGAGCCGCGACGACCAGCGCCGCGACCAGCCCGATGACCAGGGCGATCGCCCAGTAGGTGTGCCCGGAGGTGGCGAGGACGGTCACTTGCCGACCGCCGCCTTTCGCAGGGCTCGCGCGGCGTGGAGGATCCTGACGCCCGAGTCGTTGATCCGCGCGATCCCGCCCAGGTCGGCCGTCTGCCGGCGCACCACGTCGACCGCCTGCTCCGCCGTAGCGGCCTGGTTGGCGATCCTCATCGCCAGCGCCACGATCGCGATCACGATGGCGGCGGCGACCGCGATCACCACGACGCCGATCGCTATTCCCACTACCCAACCGGTGGACGCAGCAGTGGTCATCAGCCTCCGCTCATCACAGACTTCCCGATGCTGACCATACTCCACCGCGCCCGCGGGCTTCGACGGACTGTCGGCATCGCCCGGGCCGGGCTCGGAGGCTAGCCGGACGACTCGGTGTCGTCGCGCTGGGACGCCGCTCCGACGTCCTTGAGGTCGGGCTCGGCATCCGGGGGCAGCTCAGGCCCGCCGTCGGTCACGGCGTCGGCGTCGTCGCCCGCGGTCGAGTCGATGCCGTCCTCGGTCGCCGGCTCGTCCGAGCCGGTCGTCCGCCCGAGGACCGAGCTCTCGAGCTCCGGGTCCTCATCCAACATCTCGCGCGGCGCGTCGGATCCTCCGAGCTCGGCGGGGACGACACCTTCGTCCGCGGTGGCCGCCCACTCTCCCTTCTCGCGGGACTCGGCCTCGTCCGGCGTGGTTCCGCCGCGCTGCTCGGTTGGCTTCTGGGGGTCCTGCTCCTGGTCGCTGTCGGCCATCGAGTGCGTCGTACCCTCGCGGCGAAGAGCTAACCGGAGGCGCGGGCGCGCTGGGACGTCGCCGCTTGCTCCGGCGCCTGGCGGATCGGGCCGCTGGCGTCGGCGAGCCGTCCACCTTGCCTCCCCGCTCGCAGCGCCAGGATCTCGCCCAGCACGGCGATGGCCGTCTCGGCCGGGGTGCGCGCGCCCAGGTCGAGCCCGCACGGCGAGCTGATCCGAGCCAGGTCCTCCTCGGCCACGCCGCGCGCGCGCAGGCGCTCCTCGCGGTCGGCCTTGGTCCGCCGGCTGCCGAGCGCGCCGACGTATCCGGCGCCGCTCTCCAGCGCCGCGATCAGAGCGGGCTCGTCGAACTTCGGGTCGTGCGTGAACACGAGCACGGCATCGCTCGCCCGGAGCTCCCGGGAGGCGAGGTAGCGGTCCGGCCAGTCCACCACAACCTCCGCGTGCTCGCTGAAGCGCGGACTCTGTAGGAAGGCCTCGCGGGCGTCCACGATCGTCACCTGGTAGCCGATCTCACCGGCGAGCTTGGCGAGCGCGGCGCTGAAGTCGATGGCGCCGAAGACGACCATGCTGGGCGGCCGGGCGAACGCGTGGATGGAGACCCCGATGTCCGATCCCATCACCTCGCCCTTGCGGCTGTAGCGGCGGATCGCGGAGCGGCCCTCGTCCAGGAAGCCGCGCGCCTCGCGCGCGACGCTGCGGTCGAGCAGCTCCGCCACGCCCAGGCTCCCCACGGTGCCGTCCGCGGTCACGACCATCTGCGCCCCCGCGCCCGGGCCGTCGAGCAGCGTGGTGAGCGCGACCGGTCGCCCGTCGTTGACCGCCTCGCTCGTCGCGGCAAGCGCCGCCCGCTGGGGCCCCGCCAGCTCGTGCACGAACACCCGGACCGTGCCACCGCACATGAGACCTACGTCGGCTGCCTGCTGGTCGCTGATTCCGTACGTCGCGACGCGGGGCGGGGCGCCGGCGAGCACTCCCTGCGCCTCCTCGACGAGCGCGCCTTCGATGCACCCCCCGGTCACCGATCCCTCGATCCGGCCGCTGTCATCCACGAGCATCTCGGCGCCGGGGTCGAGCGGCGCCGAGCCAACTGCCTCGACGAGTGTCGCGGCAACCACGCGCCGGCCCTCGTCGAGCCACGTCAGGGCAACGCCGTGCGAGCTGGGAAGCACCGCATGGACGCTACTACTCCCCTTTTTCATGACAATTTTGGACACTCGTCAGACGGTGACAGCCGGGTGATCGCCGGCACCTCGCGCGCCACGTCGGCGCGCATGCGCGCCAGCGCGGCCGTGACGTCGGTGCCCGTGAGCCCGTCGGCCATCTGCACGTCGGCGGCCACGAGCACCTCGGCCGGCCCGAGGTAGACGGCCTCCAGTCGCGTCACGGCGTCGATGGCCGGCTCGCTCTCGAGCCGGGCGCGCATGCGCTGCACGTAACGCTCGGGCACCGACTGGTTGGTGAGCAGTTCGCGGTTGCGCCGCGTGAGCCGCGAAGCCAGGTAGCAGAGCAGTCCGCCGATGACGATGGAGGCGAGCGCGTCGGGTGTGGCCGAGCCGGTGACGCGGTGGAGGACCAGCGCCGCCAGCGCGAGCAGCGCACCGAGCACGTCGATCGTGTCCTCGAAGTACACCGTGACGATCGTCGGGTCCGGGCTCTCGCGCAGCAGCTCGCGGATCGTCACCTCGCGCCGCGCCGCCTGGACTCGGAGCTGCCGCACCGCCACGGTCCGGCTGATCCCGTCCAGGACGAGGGCGACCACGAGGACGGCCACCCCGACCCAGAACGCGTCCAGCTCGGGCGGATTCAGAAGAGCGCGGACGCCCTCCAAGATCGACACCGTTCCGCCGACGAGAAATATCCCGATCGCCGCCAGCAGCGCCCAGAAGTAGCGCTCCGGGCCGTGGCCGAACGGGTGCAGGGCGTCCGGCGGGCGGCGGCTGCGCCGGATGGCGACGTACAGGAACACCTCGTTGCCCGCGTCGGCCACGGTGTGCAGCGTCTCCGCGAACAGAGCCGGCGACCCGGTGAGCGCCGCGGCGATCCCCTTGGCGGCCGCGATCGTCGTGTTCGCCGCCAGCGCGACGAGGACGCTGGTCAGGCTCTCGTCCTGCGCGTCCCCGGCCGCGGGGGCCGGCGTCCGGGAAGGCGCGGCGCTCATCCCGGTTGCGCGGTAGCCAGCGCCCGGCCCTGCGCCAGCCCCGCCGCGATCACCCGCGACCGCGGGCCGGCATCCATGAGGTTCGGGCCCATCGCGGCCTGTGTCGCCGCATCGGGCGACACCGTGGTCACGTGCGCGCCGCGTCGCTGGAGTGTGAGCGCCTCGATTCCCGCGAGCGCGCGCGAGACGGGCCCGACCATGCCGAACGGCGCGTCGGCCCGCGGCCGCATCGAGCCGGTCGGGTTGAGGCAGAGGACCCGCGTTCCGCGCGCGGCCGGAGCCCGGTCGAGGTTGGTCGGGCTCCAGACGCCCCCGTCGACATAGCTGCGGCCGTCCACGACCACGGGCCGGAACACCCCCGGGATCGCGCACGACGCCTGCACCGCGTCGGCCACCGAGGCCGGCGGCGCCCCCGGCGAGCCGAACATCACGCGTCGCCCGCTCTCGACTTCCACCGCGGCCACCGAGAGCCGCCCGTCCCAGCTCGCGCCCACCTGCTCGAGCTCGCGGCCCAAGCGCTCCAGCGACCGGCGCCCCGGCGCGACTTGACGGAGCGCGGCCCGGCGCATCAGCGCCCCTGCCGCCTCGGTCGTCCGCAGGCCGATCGCCGCCAGCGGCGCGGCCGCCGCGCCGCCGACCGTGACCCCGAGTTGCAGGACCCGTGTGATGGGGCCGGGGTCGCCACCGGGTTCGGGGGCGACGACCGGCGGCGGCTCGGGGAGGCTTCCGAGTCGCGTTCGGGGATCGACGCCCGCGGCCAGCGCCGCGGCGACGATCGACCCCGCCGACGTCCCGACGTATCCCTCGCATTCGCGCGGGTCGAAGCCCGCAGCGTCCTGGAGGCCGGCGAGGAGAGCGCCCATCCACGCCTCCCCGAGGATCCCGCCACCGCCGAGCACGAGCACGTCGGGGGTCTGGAAGACGGCCACGCGCGATTCCTACTACGCCGGCCTGCGACTTGCTACGCGCGGTCGCGCCGCGAGAGCCAGCCGAGCAGCGCACCGAGCGCCAGCCCTGCCTCGGGCGCGAGCGGGACGTCGGTGGTCACGCTGACGACGATGCCCAGCGCCAGACCGATCGCCGCGCCGATCGCTATCGCGCCCCCGACGCTCATGCTCCCGACGCTACCCCGCGGAGCCGTCGGTGCGCAAGCTCGGTCAATTCGCGCTCGAGCCGGCCGTTCGCAGGCTCCGCGAGCGCCGGCGCTCGGCCAGCCCAAACCGGCGAGGCAGCGCGGCTCCCCCGGCGATCGCCTCGGCGAGGCGCTCGGCCATCGCCGGCCCGTGCTTGAAGCCATGGCCCGAGCCGCCCCCCACCAGCCACACGTCCGGATGCGCGGGATGCGGCGCCGCGATGAAGCGGCTGTCGGGCGTCAGCTCGTAGCGGCAAGAGCGGGCCCCGACGAGCCGCGCTTGCTCCAGAGCCGGAAAGCGAACGCCCATGTAGTCGCGAACCTGCGGCTCGGTCGTCGCCGTGTCCGTGAGCTCCTCGTCGGGACCGAGCGACGGGCCCTCCGCGTCGTAAGCGGCCTTGAATCCGAGGGCGTCGACGTCCCCGGTCCCGTACATGGCCCGGTCGTAGTCCACCCAGGCCGGCGCGCGGTCCCACCCGGGCCCGCCCTCGAGGAACAGCACCTCCTGTCGGGTGGTCGTGAGCGAGACGAGCTCACCGAACAGGTGCGCGAGCCAGCCCCCGCACGCCCACACCACGACGTCGCCGCCCAGGCGCGTGGAGTCCTCGAGCAACACGTCGGCGCCGTCCGGCCGAGCTCGCGCGCGAACCAGGTGCGCGCCGTGAGCCACAGCCCGTCCGGCAAGCGCGCGCACCGCCCGCTGCGCTCGCAACACCCCCGCGTCGGGCTCGAGCAGGGCAAAGGCCAGGTCGTCGCCGCGAAAGCTCGGATAGAGCGCGGCGGCGGCGGTCGGATCGAGACGCTGCACGGGGATGCCCTCCGCCGTCAGCGTCCGCTGCGACTGGGCTTCCCAGCCATCCTCCCGATGGGCGAACCACAACACGCCGCACGCGATGAGCAGGTCCTCGCCCGATTCGTCCTCGAGCTCACGCCAGAGCTCCCGCGCGCGGCGCGCGAGGCCGGTGTATTCGACGTCGTCGCCGTGCGAGCAGCGCAGCAGCCGCGTCTCGCCGCCCGAGCTCGCACGCCGGTCCCCGGGCTCGAACTGGTCGACCAGGGTGACCCGCTCCCCGGCGCGTGCCAGCCACCAGGCCAGCGACGCCCCGAAGGTCCCCGCGCCGACTATCACCACCTCCATCGCGGCCTGACGATAACCGCCGCGCACCGCCCGGACTGCCTGACGCCCGGCCGCGCGGCTTGCATCGCGCGCTGGCGCGACGGGATACTCCGCGGGCGATGTCGCAGGAAACGGTGGAGCTCATACGGCTCGGGTTCGAGGCGATTCAGCGAGGCGACCTCGCCTTGGTGGAGGAGTGGACCCTGCCCGATGCCGTGATGATCCAGCCGCCCGAGGTTCCCGACGCCAAGACCTATGAGGGCTCGGGCGCGATCCGTGAAGCGATGGCGGACTGGCCCGCCCAGTGGGAGGACTTCCACATGGATCTCCTCGAGATCATCGACGTGAGCGAGGGCGTGGCAATAGGCGTCACGCGTCACCGGGGCCGTGGGCGCGAGAGCGGAATCGAGATGGACTTCGAGGTCTTCTACGTTTATCACGTCCCAGGCGGGAAGCTGGCGCGACTGGAGATGTTCTTCAGCCGCGAGCAGGCCTTCGAGGCCGCGGGCTCGCATCAGGAGCGGACGAGCCACCAGGCGTAGCTTCGTTACAGCAGCTCCGCGATGCGCTCCGCTGCGCGGCGCGCGCCCTCGGTTTCCACCGGCAGGTAGTCCACCTCGCGGCCGATCTCCTCGGCGATCGCCACCGCGATCGCTTCCGGTGGCGAGTTCTCGAAATCCATCGGTCGCCCGGCGCGGTAGCGCTCCAGGCGATGGCGGACGTGGAAGTTCTGCTCGAAGTGATGCTTGAGCGGGAAGTAGATGAACGGTCTGCGGTTGGCGGTCAGCTCCATCGACGTGGTCAGGCCGCCCTGGACGACGGCCAGGTCGCAGGCCGCCAGGTGCTTGTAGAGGTCGTGGACGTAGGCCCGCACCTCCAGCCCGTCCGCCTCCGGCAGCGACGCCG
Organism: uncultured Actinomycetes bacterium; assembly: GCA_963842605.1. Taxonomy (GTDB): domain Bacteria; phylum Actinomycetota; class Thermoleophilia; order Solirubrobacterales; family Solirubrobacteraceae; genus AC-38. The sequence goes on along the minus strand of CAWJGV010000003.1, from coordinate 13,940 downwards.
GGTCGATGCGCGGGCCGGCCACCACGATCATGCGCAGCTCCGGCACGGCTCGCTTGGCCTCCGGATAGGCCGCGATCACTCGTCGCAGCAGCGCCTCCCCCACGCCCGAGCCGCCGACGGTGACGATGCACACCTTCTCCTCGGCCGCGTAGCCGAGCTCCGCCCGCAGCCGCTCCCGATCCGTCACCGGCTCGAAGCCGGTCACGTAGCCCGCGAAGTCGAAATGCCGCTCGGTCCAGTCGCGGATCGCCGGCAGGTCCGGGCCGAAGCGCTCGGCGACGACGTCGTCCGGGTTGCCGACGAACAGCGCCTGGTCGCGGATGCGGTCGTAGCGGGCGATGTGCTCGATCATCTCGGCGTTGTAGTCGGCGGTCAGGTAGGCCTCGTGGTCGCCGCCGTCCTCCATCGGCAACCAGCCCACGAAGTCGGTGAGCCAGACGTAGGCGGCGCGCTTGAGCTCCGGGTTCTCGTGCAGGTAGTAGTCGAGCTCCCAGGCTTCGTCGCCGATCCAGAGGTCGTACTGCTCGGCCTCCGCGAGGTCATGGAAGACCATGAAGTTCGAGACCAGGATCTCGTCCATCCGCCGCCAGGCCTGGAAGCAGTGGAGATCGTGCTCGGCCGACTCCGACTCGATGTGGTGCGACTCGTTCGCCAGATGGGCGCTCGCCGGATGGATGCGCTCGCCCTCGGCCTCGAGCACCCGGGTCACGGGATTCTGCGCCAACCAGTCGATCTCGAGATCGGGATGGAGCTTGCGCAGCTCCTTGGCGATCGCCACGTCGCGCCGAGCGTGGCCGAGTCCGATCGGCGAGGAGACGTAGAGCGCGCGCTTGCGGCGCGCCTTCCCGCGCGTCCAGGTACGCGGGCGCGCCGCCGCGGGGTCGACGAAGTCGCGCAGCAGCAGATTGACCTTCACGGGATCACGGGCCTGCGGGCTGTGACCGGAGCCCTCCAGAGTCACCAGCGCGCCGCCGGTCAGCTCGGCGAGGGCCGCGCCCGAGTCGTGGGGGCGGACGGCATCGTCACTGCCGTGGATCACCAGCACCGGGCAGGAGATGCGGTCCGCCAGCGCGCGCACGCTCTCCTCGTCGGGGAGCCGGGGGGCGAGCTGCGTCGCCACGAGCGTCTCGGGGTCCGTCTCCAGTGCCCAGCCGATCGCGTCCTCGCGCTGCTTCGTGGAGTGCGGCTCGGTGAAGACCTGGCCGAAGAAGAACTCGAGGAAGTCCTCGTAGTGCTCGAGCCAGTAGTGGCGGTTCCACTTGTCCCAGCCGCTGTGGGCGTCGCGCCGCTCGTTGAACATCTCCGCCGCCGCGTGCCGCGGCGTGGCCGGCGGCAGCGGCAGGGCCGGCGCGATGAACACCATGCCGCCGACGCGCTCGGGGTGGTTTGCGCCGAGCAGCATGGACCGCTCCGCGCCGCGGGACAGCGAGACGAGCACCGCCTGTTCGGTGCTCGTCGCGTCCATCACGGCGAGCGCATCGTCGGCGAACTCCTGCTCGGCATACGCCTCCGGCTCGGGCGGGCGATCGGACTTGCCGTTGCCGCGCCCGTCGAAGGTGATGACGCGGAAGCGACGTGCCAGGTACGGGATCTGCGCCTTCCAGAAGCGCGAGTGGATGATCGACCAGGTGGGGAGCAGCAGGATCGTGGGCTCCCCATCGCCGTAGACCTCGTAGAAGACGCGTACGCCGTCGCGCTCGACGAAGCCCTCGCGGTCCGGGTAGCGGGCCCGCGTCTGCTCGCGCGCGGGGGGAGCGGAGGTGGCGGTCAGCGCGTCCACAAGGGCGACCCTAGCCCTGCTGCGGCTCCTCTTCCATGTAATTCTGGACACTCGCCCGCGCCCGGGCGATGCCGCTCGGCGCTTGGAGGGGAACCGGCTACGCGGCGGGCGAACCGAGAGCGGAGGCGATCTCGTCGATCGCCGCCCGCTCGGCGTCGCTCACCTGCTCGCCGTGCTCCTTGTGCGCGGCCGCCACCCGCTCGGCGAGAGCGAGAACGAAGCGCCTGTAGGCGTCCACCTCTTCGGGCGTCGCCTTGCCCTGGAGCACCGCCACGGCGTCACGGAGTTGCTGCTCGCCGTGCTCCTTGAGCTCCGCGTAGGAGCCATGACGGCTGCGATCGACCTTGGGCTTCGCCGACACGACCTCGTCGAGCAACTCGCTCTCGCCATGCTGCTCTCGCGCTTCGGCGTAGGCCTTGGCCATCGAGAAGCTCTCGCGGATCGCACCTCCACGATCCGCCATGACAACGATCATGCCCGCGCCAGGAGGAGCTTCCAGTACGAGCTCCCACTCCTCCGCGCTGAAGTCCGCCTTCCCGGTCATCGGCCCACCCTACAGCGGTCTCGGTCCTAGCTGTCCGTCGCAAGAAATCGGCGGCCCGCGGCTGGAGCTCGCGGGCCGCCGATTCCCACTCGGCGATTCGAGTCCGCCCCCCAGGGGTTGTCGATCACGAAGCGCCAGGTGCCGTCTGCCTGACGACGCAGGACGTCCGCGTTCCTGGCCGCGAGCTGCACCGGTTCGCCATCTGGTCCGGTGCCCTCGAACGACCAAACGCCGATCACGAGGGCCAGGTCGTCGACCTCGAGGACTCGTGTCACCTCGAGGTCGAGCTTGCCCTTCATCGAGATGAAGCCCATCAGGGCTTCGCTGACGCCCGGTGTGCCGTGGGCCAGGCTCCCGGGCTCGGTCGCGAATGCAGCGTCGCTCTCGTAGAGCGGGATGAGACTCTCGAGGTCCCCGGAGTTGATTCCGACGACGATCGATTCGAGCACCTGCTCAGGCGTGGCGGCGGACATCTCGTCGACCCGCTTGAGTGTCACTTCTGTCTCCATCTTCGACTCCTTTCGATATACAGCAGTGAGTTACGGAAGTGCGACCATACGCTCCCGCGGGAGATCTGTCAAGATTGGCGACACTGTGGTGAGTCGCGAAACTCAGCCCAAGCGCAAGTACCAGCTCAAGAAGCGCGCCGAGGAGATGGCCAAGACGCACCAGCGCATCACCGACGCGGCGATCGAGCTGCACGGAACCGTCGGGCCGGCGCGTACGACGCTGAGCGCGGTCGCCAAGCGGGCAGGTGTGGAGCGCCGCACCCTCTATCGCCACTTTTCCACCGAGGCCGACCTGTTCGCGGCTTGCTCAACCCATTACTTCACCGCCAACCCGTGGCCCGATCTCGACTCGTGGCGGGCGATTCGCGATCCCCAGCAGAGACTTGAGCGAGCCCTTGACGAGCTCTACGCCTACTACGAGGAAACCGAGCCGATGTTCAGCAACGTCCTCCGCGACGCCGAGGTCGTCGACTTCGCCCGCGACGCCGTGGCCCCGCTGCAGGCGTACCTCGACGAAGCTGCCGAGATCCTCACCATCGGCCGTCCGGTCCGCGGCCGAAGACGACAACTCCTAGGACGAGCCGTGCGCCACGCTCTCGCCTTTTCGACCTGGCACTCACTGAAGACCAACGGCGTCGGGCGAGCAGATGCAGCGAAGCTCGTCACCGCACTCGTCGAGGCCGCAGCCACCCCACAGCGCTCGTTGCCGTAAGGGTCCCTGGACGCAGGTCAGCGCAGCGGGCCCTCCGCGACGCGTGCACCTGTGGCCCAGGCGAACAGACGGGGCAGAGCCCTGGTCCCGCCCTCGAGCCACGCGTCGCGCTGGGCAGCGGGCCAGACGTAGGCGGGCACGCCATCGCGTACGAGCTCCGTCACGCGGGGCTCTCCGAGCGACCGCGCTGCGAAGTCGTACAGCGCCTCGAGGCGCGACCCGATCACGCCGTAGTCCACCGCGCGAAACACGCGGTGCTCCGCCGCAAGCATTTCCTCGAGCGCGAGCCCGGTCAACGGGTAGCGGTCGGGGAAGATGCGCTTGACCGACAGGAAAAGCTCGACCGTGCCCCCGCGAGGATCGCCCAGGAGTCGGCCGAGCGGCGCGAGCCTTCCGAGGGCCAGGCGGGGCGCCGCAGCCAGCGCGTGCGCGAACAGGACCCGTACGAGCGCGACATTGAGGAAGAAGCGCTCGGTGAGCAGCTCGCGGACGGCCAGCGGCTCGTGCTCGAGGTAGCCGGCTATGACGCTCGCGTTGTGCGCGCGGTACCAGCAGGCCGCCGACGGCCGTCGCGCGAACGCGAGCCATAGGTCCACGCTCGCGGCGCTCGGACTTCCCGGAGCGCCGTCGGCGAGGAGCATCGCCTCGGTGGTGTCGCGCAGGAGCCGCTCGTTGACGGCCCGCCACCACGGACTGCCCGCGCCAGGAGCGTCAGGACGCCCGAGCACGCCGCGCGCGATCTGGGAGCGCATGAAAGCGAGCTCCGAGCGGGCAAAATGCTTGTGGAAGCGCCGCGCGGCGAGGCCGCACTCCCAACTGGCGGCGGCGAACCGCAGCCGCCGGGACGGATCGTCGCGAACCGCGGCCACCCGGGCGGCGGCCTCCTCGGCGGCAGTACCGCGGACGGTCACGGGCCGATCGTAGGCGGCGAAGGCGATGCGGGTCTACGTGCGCAGCCACCCGGCTGGCCATCAGGCGGGGACCGGCTCGGGGTCGGGTGTCTCAGCCCCGGGCTCCCCTTGCGGGGGCAGCTCCGGCGCGTGAGGCTCGGGCGGCAGGCCCGTTCCGTCACCGGGCCCGACGTGGGGCAGCCACTCCAGCCACTTGGGCAGGTACCAGTTCCAGTCGCCGAGCAGCTTCATGCTGGCCGGCAGCAGGACGCCGCGGATCAGCGTGGCGTCGATCAGCACGGCCACCGCGAGGCCCACGCCGAGCTCCTTGAAGAAGAGCAGCGACAGGCTGGCGAAGATCGCGAACACCGCGATCATCACCGCCGCGGCGCTGGTCACCACGCCGGCCGTGGTCTTGATCCCGTGGGACACGGCGTCGTCCGTGGACTCGCCCCGGTCGAACGCCTCGCGGATCCGGGTGAGGATGAACACGTGGTAGTCCATCGAGAGCCCGAACAGGATCACGAACAGGAACAGCGGCATCCAGGACGTGATCGAGCCCGCCGACGTGAACCCGAGGAGCCCCTCCAGGTGGCCGTACTGGAAGATCCACACGAGCACGCCGTAGGCCGCCCCGACCGACAGCAGGTTGAGGACGATCGCCTTGACCGGGATCACGATCGAGCGGAACGTGACCAGCAGCAACAGGAACGCGGCCGTGAGGACGAAGAGGAAGACGTACGGCGCGTGCGACTTCAGCGAGTCGTTGAAGTCCCGCGAATCGGCGGTCATCCCGCTCACCTCGGCCTTGGCGCCAGAGACCTGCCCGACCGTGGCCGGGATCAGGTTGTCGCGCAGCTCGTCGAGCGCGGCGTTGGACTGCGAGTCGTTGCCGTCTCCGACCATCGGGATGTCGATCTGCGCGACCGTGCGATCGGGGCTGATGTCGGTGGTGATCGGCTGCTTGAACTTGGAATCGACCGCGGCCCGGGCGCGCAGCCTGCGGATCGCGGCGGTCACCTCGGGCGAGGTCACGTCGCCGGCGCTGACCGCCACGACCGCCCCGGTGGGCTGGCCCGGGAACGCCGCCTGGATCTTGTTGTAGGTCTTGACCACCCCGAGGTCCTGCGGCAGCGAGTCCGTTCCGGGGTTCGCCGTGTGGAGGCTGAACGCGGGAATCGCGAGCACCACCAGCACGCCCGCGGCACCCACGGCCGAGATGAGCGGATGACGGAGGACCGGGTTGAGGATCCGCGCCCACAGGCCGCTCTCGCTGGCGTTCCACGGCATGTTCTTGATGATCGGGACCCCGCCCTTCTCGACCCGGTCGCCGAGCCAGGCGAGGATCGCCGGCAGGACCGTGAGCGAGCCCACGACCGCCACCGCGACGACGATGATCGTGCCGGTGGCGAACGACGTGAACGTCGGATCCCCGGCGAGGTACATACCCGCCATCGCAACCATGACGGTGAGGCCGGAGACGAGCACGGCGCGGCCCGACGTCGCCGCCGCGGCCGCCAGCGAGGCCTTCTCGCTGCTACCAGACTCGCGTTCCTCGCGCTCGCGGCGCAGGTAGAACATCGAGTAGTCGACGCCGACCGCCAGGCCGACGAGCAGGATCACCTCGTTGATGGAGCTGTCCACGGGCGAGATCTGGCTGAGCAGGGCGACCAGGCCCATCGTCGCCATGACGGCGGTGAGCGCAAGGATGATGGGGACGCTGGCCGCCACCAGCGCGCCGAAGGCGATGAGCAGGATGATCAGGGTGATCGGGAGCGAGGTCACGAAGGCGCTCTTGAAGTCGTCGCCGATCGCCGTGTTGAGCTCCTTCTCCGCGCTGGCGTCGCCGAACTGCTCGACGGCGAAGCCCGGATGAGCGGCGCCGCGCCGCCTTGGTGGCCGCAAGCGTCGGGTCGACGCGATCTCGTGGCCTGCGTCTCCGTGCCCGCGATCTCGAACCGCAGCAGGGCGGAGTGCCCGTCACGGGAGATCTGCCCGCGGTTGCCCGGCGCGTAGGGGCTCTCGAACGACTTGGTGTGCGGTGCGGCGACGAGCCGGCGCTGCACGTCGGCGACCGTCGCCCGGAAGGCCGGGTCGTTCGCCGTGGCCGCTCCGCTCTGGATGAGGACCTCCTCGGCCACGTGCTTGGGGAAGGCGTTGTCGATCGTCTTGTCGGCGCGCCCCGACTCGCCGACTCCGCTCTGCGCCTGGTCCTGCGTGACCAGGCCGGCCGCGTTGCCGATCGCGAAGGCGAGGAACGTGAACGCGAGCCAGCCCCAGATCGCCTTCTTGCGGTGCTGCGCGCTCCAACGACCGGCCCGGGCGGCGATGTTCCGATGCTCCTTCACGGTGTCTCCCTCCAGGCCCCCTGAGGTGCCCGTCTGGACACTCCCGAGTTCCTCTTTCTATGGCGCGCTGATGTCGCTAAAGGACGAAACGCCGTGAGGGTCGTGCGGGGCTGGTACCCGCACTGCCTGCGCGAAAGAATCGAGCGAAGCGGCGAAAGCCGGATGTCGACTCTACTCCCCATACAGCCAATCATGGGAAAACTTTGATCAGAGGGACCCAGCCTCAACAAGGCGCTGCTAGAGCCCAGCCACGCGCCGGGCTTGGCCTCGTCGCCGTAGACCTCGATCAGGATCGCCTTCCCCTCGCGGATCGTGACGACGTGGGAGGAACTCGAGAAAGCCCTCGACGTCGCCGCGGTTCCACAACTCGTAACCGGCCCGGACGAGTTCGGCGTTTTGCTGGGACACCAATTCCTCAGTATCCCGCCGCTCCTCGTGCGTGGCACGCCGGCACGGTGAAGCGAGTGACCGGCCCTCACCGGGTAGTGATGTCGGTTACGGTCTCCCCGCATGACCGATGACGACGGGCTCGACCAGGTCGATTCCAGCACGCTGCACGACCTCGCTGTTTCTCGTGCGAAACGTCATCTCGACGTGCGCTTCTTCTGGAACCTGATCGAGGTACTTCCGGCCGCCGAGGCCAGCGTCGGCGAGCTGGGCGAGGCCGAGGACGACGTGGACCAGCTCAGCGCCCACGTCAACGACGTGACGGACGCGGGCCGCGGGCCGACCGCGGACGCGCTGCGGCCGTTCTACATCGACTACCTGAGACGCCACGGCGTCCGGGCCGACGCGGGCGAGACGGACGAGTAATCGCCCCGCGCGCGGAATAATCCGCCGATATGTGGCAAGACAACGTCGAGGTCGTCAGGCGCGTCTACGAGAACGTCCCGAACGTCGATCCGAACGATCCCCTGCGGGCGCTGTACGCGCCGGACTTCGAGCTCGACCAGTCCGACCTCGCACTAGATGTTGAGGACGTCGCTGTGGGGCTTGAGGCCGCCAACGCAGCTATCCGGGAGTACTGGGAGACCTTCGAAGACTTCAGTGTCCAGCTCGAAGAGGTCATCCTCGCCGACGAGCACCAGGTCGTCACCCGCGTCCGCGACGGCGGGCGGATCAAGGGCAGCGCTTCCGAGGTGTGGAGCACCTTCTTCCACGTTTGGACCTTCGCCGACGGCAAGGTCACTCGCCTGTCGCTACACAACGACCGAAATCGGGCCCTCGACGCCGCCGGTCTCCCCAGCAGCAAGCAACCGTGAAAGGTCCCTGATGGGACAGGCGCTCGAGTCTGCGAGGCATCCGACGTAACTCGCTTCTATCGCGCCCTCGACGCGATCGTCGTGGCGCCGGGGGCTGTGAGAGGGTGGGCACGACCCGTGACTCATCGATCGAAAGGATCGCCATGAACGCGAGGCTGATTGGTCCCCTGACCGGGATCCTTTTCGTAGTGCTCGTGATCGTCGCCTTTGCCGTCGGCGGCGAGACGCCCGACGTCGACGATTCGGCCCGCAAGGTCGTCGACTTCTACGTAGACAACGATTCGCAACAGCAGATCGCATCGGGACTGCTGGCGCTCGGATGCGTGGCCTTGCTGTTCTTTCTCGGTTCCCTGCGCACGGCTCTGCGCGCCGCCGCCGGCGACGAGGGCGGGCTCTCGACCGTGGTTCTTGTGGGCGGCGTGATGATCGTGGTCGGGGTATCGATCTTCGCCGGAATCGGCTTTACGCTCGGCGATGCAGCCGACGATCTGCCGGCCTCCGCGACGATGGCTCTGAACGCCCTCAACAGCGACCTCTTCTTCCCGGTGGCGGTTGGGACGGCGGTCTTCAACCTGGGTCTCGCGCTGGCCATCCTGCGCCACGGTGGTCTTCCGCGACCGCTCGGGTGGCTGGCGCTCCTGGTCGGCATCGCCGGCCTGACGCCGGCCGGGTTCTTCGCCTTCCTCGCCACGGGCATCGTGGTCGTGTGGGCGAGCATCGCGCTGACCATGCGGGTCACAGCCACTGACTCGCCGCCCGCGGCAACCTGAGATCACAGCGCAAGCATAAGGTGAGCGAGGGGACTCGAACCCCCGACCGCCTGGACCACAACCAGGAGCTCTACCAGCTGAGCTACGCCCACCAGGTGCGCGAGTCAGTGTAACGGCGGACATGGGAAGGTCCCGCCTCCGCAACGGCGAATCCCGCTGCAAAAGGAGGACGGCTAATGGAAGCTTCAGCATCTGATCCGCAGGTCGCAGCGGTCGACTCGGCGGGCAAGCATCTCTGGTGGTTCCCGTTGATCATGGGGATCGCCTGGATCGTGATCGCGCTGGTGATCCTGCAGTTCGATCAGGCGTCGGTGAACACCGTCGGGATCATCATCGGGGCCATGTTCCTGGCCACGGGTCTGCAGCAGCTGATCCTGGCCTGGGCGTCCGACCGGATGAAGTGGTTCTTCGCGCTCTTCGGCGTGCTGTTCCTGATCGCCGGCGTGATCTCCCTGATCAGCCCGGAGAACACGTTCGCGGCGCTGGCCGACATCCTCGGGTTCCTGTTCCTGCTGGTCGGCGTGTTCTGGATCATCCAGGCCTTCACCGAGCGCGTACTCAACCCGCTGTGGTGGCTCGGCCTGATCGGCGGGATCCTGATGGTCATCCTCGGCTTCTGGACCTCCGGCCAGTTCTTCATCCACAAGGCCTACGTGCTGCTGGCCTTCGCCGGCATCTGGGCGCTCATGCAGGGCGTGCGCGACATCATCATCGCGTTCACCCTGCGCAGCCTCACCCGCTGAGCTCCGTCAGAGCCCGAGCCGGCCGGGGTTCATGATCCCGGCCGGGTCGAGCAGCCCCTTGACCCGGCGCAGGAGGTCGGCGTAGCCGGGATCCATCCGGCCGGACATCCGCTCCCACGCCCACGCGGGCACCTTGTAGGGCACGAAGCCGAGCTCGAGGCAGATGTCGAGCAGGTCGCGGTTGAGCTCCCCGACGCGCGCCACCTCCTCGTCGGAGCCGCGGTCGAAGCACTCGACCATCCGCAGCACGCCGAAGTGGCCGCCCTTCATCGGACGCGAGACGATCAGCGGCGGGTAGCCGCGCTCGACCATGAGCGCCGCGCAGCGGGTCGCGCCCTCCTCCCAGCGCGCCGTCGGCCCGTACGTCCCCACCCACGTCAGCCCGCCGCCCGGATGGTCGAGCAGGAAGTCCAGCGTCATCGGGAAGTCGGCGAAGCGGCCGAAGGTGGGCGCGACGGCGATCAGGTCCTCGATCGACAGCTTCCCGACCACGCGCAATCCGCCGGCCGCCGCCCGCGACAGCGCCGCGTCGACCCGGCTCTCTCGCCAACTCAGCTCGTCCTCGTCCTCGCCGCCGAGGTCCGCGTAGACGAAGAACTCCGGATCGCCCGGCGCGCGCGCCAACGGCCGCTCGACGCCGAACAGCATCTTCCCGGCGGGCCACGAGATCCCGCCGAGGTCACGGCACACCTCCGCGCGGGCCAGCTCGCGCACGACGGCGAACGAGTCCGCCATGTCGCCAGTGGCGATGAACAGGCGCCGCGTGAGACGAGGTCGCGGCCACAGCTGGACGGCGAGCTTGGTCACGATCCCGGAGGTCCCCTGCCAGTTGAGGAACAGGCCGGTGAGGTCGGGAAGCGGCGCCCGGCTCAGCCAGTGCTCGGACACCGCGCCCATGCCCGTCCGCACCAGCGAGCCGTCGGGGAGCACAGCCTCCAGTCCGCCGATCTGCTCGCCGTTGGCCCCGTGGCGCACCGACAGGTTCCCCAGCCCGTCCAGCAGGAAGTTCGCCAGGACGCTCGCGTAGATCGGCGACAGCGGGTAGGACAACGTCAGCTCGGGCGCCTCGCGATCAAGCAGGTCCTTCATCTGCGCGAACGTCACACCCGGCTCGATGATCGCGATCATGTGGTCGCGGTCGAGCTCGACGACGCGGTCCATCTCGCTGAGGTCGACGACCACTCCCCCGCGCGCCGGGATCGCCAGGCCACCGACGTTCGTTCGCGCCACCGCCGGAGTCAGCGGGATCCCGTCGGCGGCGGCAAGGCGGACGACCGCCTGCACCTCCTCAACGCTCGTCGGTTTGACCACCAGCTCGGGTGCCGCCGGTTCGCACTCGGTCATGTCGGTGGCGTAGGCGCTGAGCACGTCGGGCTCGGTGATCACGCGCGCCTCGTCGAGGGCGTCGGAGAAGCGGCGCTGGAGGGTCGAGGCCTCCATCAGGAGCGGAACACCCGCGCCAGGGCCAGCAGGGCGACCGGATTGCCGGAGATCCGCACCCGGCGGCGCAACACCGGCCCGGCGAGGCGGCCGCGCGCGATCTCGATCAGCGCCTCCAGCGAGCCGCGCAGGTGCGCGCGCGGACTCGCCGAGACACCGGGGCGCACGGCCACGCGATCCGGGGAACAGGCCAGCGTCACGCTCATGCCGCCGGCCGTGATCGCCAGATCGCCGCGGGGCGCCGCGCGGGCCAGCGCGTCGCGCCGCGCCTCCAGCGCCGCGTGCATGAACAGGCCGACCAGCGGCATCTCGTCCGCGCGCTCGAGCACGACCTCCATCGCGGCCACCCTACTCCGCCCGAATGGCCCGGTAGGGGCGCTTCACCGGCCCGGCCAACCGCTCCATCGCCAGGTCATGGCGCTGGCGGCGCTCGAGGCCAGCCGCGAGCGCGCGGCCCTCGGGGCCGGGCGGCAGGAGCGGCCCGAGCGGGACCGGGAACTGCGGCGGGTTGCCGGGATCGGGCTGGGAGAGCACGGTTCGGAGAGACGCGATGAAGCGGCGGTTCTCCTCGGGCTGGCCCGGGCAGACGCGCAGCCAGCCCTCCATCCCCCACTCGCGGCCGTAGCGCGTCAGGACTCCGAGGCCGATGAGGGAAGCCCACACGCCGGTTCCGCTGCGCCCGGTGTCGAGGAACAGGTACTGGCCCTGCGAGGAGAGGTAGCGCAGGCCCATCTTGTCCAGCTCGCCGTAGAGGTAGCGCCGGCCCTCCTGAACCACCGGCGCGCAGCGCTTCACCTGGGAGTCGGCGTCGCGCAGGGCGGCCAGCGCGCCGGCCCGGCCGAACACGTTGATCGGCCGGGCGATGCGCTTGCCGCGCATCCGATCGATCAACGCCGGCGGTGCCATGGCGTAGCCAACTCGCAGCCCGGTCAGCCCGAACACGTGGCTGAACGTCTGGATGTGCACGAGGTTGCGACCCTCGACGACGTAGCGCAGGAAGTCGGGCTGGCGGGCGGCCTGGCCGGCGTCCATGTACTCCGGGTCGGACTCGTCGATGAGGATGACCGTCCGCGGGTGCTCGCGGAACACGTGGCGGGCGAAGTCGTCGAACGGGCCCCTCTGCAGGACCGTGCCGCACGGGTTGTTCTGCGCCTCCAGGCGCACCATCCCCGTCTCGGGATGCTCGCGCAGCGCGCGCTTGAGCGCGTCGTAGTCGGGGCGCCAGTCGGCGCCGACCGGGACGTCGAGCACCGTCCCGCCCTGCTGGAGGACTCGCTCGCGCACGATCCGGTAGGACGGCCACTCCACGGCCAGCGTCTTTCCGGCGACGAACGTGTCGGCGGCCAGGAACAGGCCCTCGGCGGAGCCGAGCGTGAGCAGCACGTTGCGCGCCGAGAGCCGCCGGGCCGAGGGGCGGGCGCGGGCGTTGTGGCGCAGGAGCGCCGCGACGAGGTCGGCCGAGTCGGAGTCCTCGAGCCGCCGCGCGGCCGCCGGCCCCCGGGCGATCAGCTCGCGGATCGCCTCCAGCGCGGCCGGCGGCGGGCCGACGGGATTCTCGTGGTAGAGCATTCGCGCGAGGTTGAAGCGGTCATAGAAGGAGTCGGGAGGGAACGCGCCGGCGGCGGGCGAGCGCGACACGCCATAGGCCAGCGCGGCCGTGCCGGCGGCGCCGCGCAGGAAGCTGCGGCGGGTGACCGTCTCCTCGAACGCGCGGCGCAATCCGCGCGGGACCACGATGCCGGCCGCCGCGAACGCCGCCGCGCCGGCGACCGCGCCTCGGCGCGTGCGGGCGGGGGTGCGCGTGACCGCGGGCCGGTCCACAGCCGCGGCACTCCGGCGCGCGGCGGGCCGGCGGCGCCCGAGCGCGGCGCCGAGCGAACGATCGAGCCGGCGATGTTCGGCCGCCGAGCCGACGGAGACGCGCATCCAGCCGCGGTAGCGCGCGCCCCATGACCCGGGCGCGCCGCGCACCGCGACGCCGCGCCGGCGCAGGACGGCCGCGAGGTCCTGGCGTCCGGCCCGAACGGCGAGGACGGAGCCCGCCTCGCCCTCCACGACCCGCAGGCGGTGCGCGCGCAGGAGCGCGACAAGCTCGGCACGCGCCGCGCGGTTGAGCTCGCGCACGCGCGCGAAGTGACGCTCGCCCTCGTCGGTGAGCATGGCGAGCAGCGCCTTCTCCCCCATCCGGCCCACCGAGGCTTCGTTCGTCCACCCGTACGAGGGGACCACGTAGCCGCCGGTGACTCCGATCGCCTGCTCGGCCAGCGCCCGGCCGGCGGCGAGGAAGGCGACCGGCACGCCGGACATCCCGGCCGCGCCACCCAGCGTTCGGCTCACCGCCAGCCTCGAGCCCTCGGTGTCGCGACCGATCAAAGCGAAGCAGTCGGGGAAGTCGGCGCGGGCGGCGTAGCGCGCGTGCGTTTCGTCGATCCACACGTAGGCCTCGGGCGCGCGCTCCGCGACCTGGGCGAGGAACGCCTCCAGCTCGGCCTGGCCGAACGTCTGCCCGCCGGGGTCGTGCGGATTCTGGAGATGGACGAGCCGGGTCCGCGGGCCGGTGCGCGCCGCGATCGCGTCGAGGTCCTGGCCGTGCGCCCGGTTGAGCGCGACGCGCCGGACGGTCGCCCCCCAGGCGCGCGCCGCGCTCGAGATCGGGTCGTCGATCGGCCACGGCTGGATCACCTCGGCGCCGCGGACGCGGAGCAGCGCCGCCGCGAGAACGTTCCCCACCTCGCCGCTGCCCGCGAGCGGCGCGTAGTTGGTCGCCTGCAGCCCGTGACGCGCCGTCAGGGCCTGCACCATGTCGAGCCGCAGGAAGTCGGGATAGCGGTTGAGCCCGTACTTGTGCGGGTCGGCGGCGCGCTGGTCGATCCAGGCCGAGACGACGGCCTGGCTCACGCCGAACGGGCTCTCGTCGCCGTTCAGGCGCGTGTGGATGCGAG
>CAWJGV010000002.1:0-844237 GCA_963842605.1 uncultured Actinomycetes bacterium | reverse complement strand
GCGTGGTCGAGGTCGACGGCGTGCGCCACACCGCCGACCACGTGGTCCTCGCCAACGGCGCCGATCCGGTCGTGCCGCCGGTTCCGGGCCTGCGCGAGCTCGAGGGCGTCTGGACAAACCGCGAGGTGACCTCGATGAAGGCCATTCCCCGCCGCCTGCTCATCCTCGGCGGCGGACCGGTCGGCGTGGAGATGGCGCAGGCCGTGCGCCGATTGGGCGGCGAGGTGGCGGTGGTCGACATGGCCGACCACCTCCTCGGCCGCGAGCCGGCGCCGCTGGGTGAGGCGCTCGGCGAGGTTCTAAGCCGCGAGGGAATCGAGCTCTTCCTGTCCGCCAACGCGAGCGCGGCGCGACGCGAGGGCGAGGAGTACCTCATCGAGCTCGACGACGGGCGCGAGCTGCGCGGCGAGCGGCTGCTCGTCGCCACGGGACGGCGACCTCGGGTCCAGGGGATCGGCCTGGAGACCGTCGGCGTCGAGCCGGACGCGCACGGCGTTCCGGTCGACGCCCATCTGCGCGCGGCGGACGGTCTGTGGGCGGTCGGCGACGTGACCGGGATCTGGCAGCTGACCCACGTCGGCAAGTACCAGGGCGACGTCGCCGCCGCGAACATCCTCGGGGAGCCGCGAAAGGCCAACTACGAGGCCGTTCCGCGCGTGACCTACACGGACCCGCAGGCCGCGGCGGTGGGCGCCGCCGCCGGCCGCTGCAGCGCCATGGTCCCGGTGTCCGGGGTGGCGAAGACCGCCACCTACACGCGCGCGTACGCGGAGAGCAACGGCTTTTTGACCCTGCTCAGCGACGGCGAGCGGCTGACCGGCGCCTACGCGCTGGGCCCCGAGGCCGGCGAGTGGCTGCAACAGGCCACGCTGGCGATTCGCGCCCACGTCCCCATCGACGTCCTGAGCGACACGATCCAGCCGTTCCCGACGTTCTCGGAGATCTTCGTCGACGCGCTGAAGGCGCTCCGCGCCGAGATCGCGGCCGCGTCCAAGCCGGTCGGCACCGGACCGCCGATGGCGAGCTGACGAAAGGAGACACCATGACCACCGACACGTCCGCGCCGCGCGCCGCGCGGGAGTCGGAGCTGCTCGGCCAAACCGTCATCCTGATCGGCGGCAGCGCAGGGATCGGCCTCGAGACCGCCCGCCGGGCGCGCCAGGAGGGCGCTGAGGTCATTCTGGTCGGCCGAGATCCCGAGCGTCTCGAGCGGGCAGCGCTCGACGTCGACGCGAGCAGCACCGCCGCCTTCGACGCCTTCGACGCGGCAGCGATACAGCGGTTCTTCGACGGGCTGCCCGACCCGATCGACCACGTCCTGGTCACCGCCGGCGGTCCGAAATACGTACCGCTGCTCGAGATGAGCGCAGCTGACGTCAATGAGGCGCTCGGCGGCCACGTGGTCCAGTCACTCGACGTCGCGCGCAGCGCTGCTCCCAAGATGAGGCCCGGGGGCTCCCTGCTGATCATGGGCGGTACGGGCGGCCGGAAGATCAGTCGCGAGCTGGGGCTCTTCTCGGCGGCGACGGCCGTGCTACCTCCGTTCACGGCGGCGCTCGCGCTCCAGCTCGCGCCCGTCCGCGTCAATCTCATCGCTGCGGGCTTCGTCGACACCCCGCTGTCGGCATCGCTGCTCGGCGACGGACTCGACGCCCGGCGCGAGGAGCTGCGCACCACGCTTCCAATCGGGCGCGTCGTCGGGCCGGCCGACGTCGCCGCGCTGGCCGTTCATCTCATGACCAATACCGCTCTGACCGGGGCGACCTACGACATCGACGGCGGCCAGCAGTTCGTCTCGGCGTAACCAGCGCAACACTGGGCGGTGAACGCCGTCCCGACCGAGGCCGCGCGCGACCAGAGCTTCGCCAGCGTCGTGACGGCGCTGGCGGCCAACACGACGATCGCGGCTGCAAGGGCATCGCTGCCGCGCTGACCGGATCCCCCGCGCTTCTCGCCGAGACGCTGCACACGGTGGCCGACGCTGGCAACGAGGTGTTCCTCTGGGTGGCGCTGCGACGGTCGCGACGCGCGCCTGACGCAACGCATCCGCTCGGCTACGGCCCCGAGCGCTACTACTGGGCGCTGCTGGCTGCCGTGAGGATGTTCGTCGTCGGCGGGGCGCTCTCTGTCTTGGGAGGGAGTGAGCGCCCTGCTGGAGCCGCCACCACTGGAGACCTTCTGGTCGGCGTGACGGTGCTGGCATTGCACCTGGGCCGATTCCGTCAGCCGCCTCGTGGACTCAGCGGGCTGCGCCCACCGCGACGCGGCGCGTTCCGGCAGCTCTTGCGCGAGAGCCCGGCCACGTCGTGACCGTTACTTGGAGCCTCGATCGACGTCCTTGGCAGCGCTCGCCCTCGCGCTGTCGTCCGCTGACCAGGGCGGACTCGGCGACCGTGACCCGCTGCGCTGGCCACCGCTTACGCATCCGAGGCGTGCTGCTTCAACGCGATCCCCCCGGTACATCGCAGACCCTGGCGCGACCGCGGCGTCGAGGAGGGCACAGCTCGGCCCCTCGGCCGGGGGAGAGCTCGGCCGACTTGTCGACCCGGCGCTGACCACGACGACAGGTGGCGCTCGCCATCCGCGCGACGCTGCGCGGACGCGGTGAGCTCGTCTACCTGACGCCGAGCCCGGCCGTACGTCAACCGAGCGGCGGGGCGACGTCGTCGTAGATACGGGCCGCGGCGAGCTTGCCGCTCTCACCCCGAACGTAGACGGCGACTCCTGCCTGCGGCGGCAGCTCCGTCCGGCCCCACCGCACGACGTTGTACTCGAGCATGCATGTCCGGCCGTCGTCGATGACGGCGCAATGTTCCAGCGGGATGCCGCCGTCGTTGGAGAACAGTTGCTCGTAGAAGGCGCGCAGGCCGTCGGCCCCGCGGTGGACGTGCGTACCACCCGCAGGCTCACGCGCGTAGCCGTCCGGTTCGAACGTAGCGACGATCGCGTCGACGTCGCCGGCCGCAAGCGCGCGCTGGTATTCGGCCACGACATCTGACTCGCGCAGCGCCGGATCGGGCTGAAGCACGGGCGGGCGGTTCGCGTGGCGGCCGGTCAGCGGCCAGCTGCTGTAGTAGATCCGCAGTTCGCTGATCCGCCTGTCGGACTCGCGGTCGGCGACTTCCGCCACCGGAAGATCTACTTGCCCGCTCTCACCGTCGAGGTGGAGAACCACCTCCCCAAAGCCGCGTCGCTCCTCGACGACGAGCGTGACGTCCTCGACCGTGATGTTGCGCTCGGTGAGCCACGCCTTCGTGTCGATGACGTACGCCTCGAACGCCCTCACGCCCCTGATGCGCCCGCGGACGGGGTGGTGCAGTTCGGGCTCGCCCGCGAACGACTTGACGAGCGCCTCCGGCTCCCCGGCGATCAGACCGTCGAAGAACGGCACCGTTACAAGCTCGTGCTGCGCCTTCTCCTCGAGTTTTGCCAGCGCCGGCGCAGAGAACAGCTCGGGGAGCCACGGCATCGGACAAGCGTCCCATATCCGCCCTGGGAGGACCCGTTGAAAACTCGGGCGCGAAGGCCCAGACTCGTGTCGAACCTGGCCCACCCGACCCTGGAGGACCGACCCATGCGCGCCGACATCGTTCCAGGCGGGACCTTTCCCGACTACGAGCTGCCCGATCACACGAGCGTCCCCCGAAAGCTCAGCGAGCTGCAGGGCGACGATCCCCTGATCCTGACGCTCGCGCGCGGCCACTACTGCCCGAAGGAGCACCAGCAGCACCTCGAGCTCGCGGCGTTCTATCCGAAGATCAACGTCGCCTATACGCAGATCGCGACGATCGCGACCGACGAGCACCACACGCTCCAGGAGTTCCGCAACTCGGTTGGCGCCCAGTGGCCGTTCCTCTCAGACCCGGAGCGGATTGTCCAGAACGACCTCGACATCCAGGAGTACACCGACCCCGATAACGACCCGATGATCCCGCACACGCTTGTGCTCAAGCCCGGACTCGTCATCCACAGCATCTACAACGGCTACTGGTTCTGGGGGCGCCCCTCGGTCGTAGACCTCTGGCACGACCTGCGGGCTGTCACCGGCGAGATCCGCCCCGACTGGGACCTCAGCACCCCCGGGCTGCGCGAGGCCTGGGACGCGGGCGACCACTCGCACTTCCACGGATGGGACAAGCGCGCGGCTCGCCGCGCCGGGTGATAATCAGAACAACGACTCGAGGCCGTTGATCGCTGCGCTCCCCAGCACGACCTCGAGCACCACGCCGGTCACGCCGACAACGATGGCGACGACCACGACAAGGAAGTCCTCGAGCAGCACGCCGAGCGACAGCAGCACGACGCCGAGCGAGGGCAGAGTGTCGAGTCCCGTGAACGGCGGGGCGAAGAAGGCGCCCGCGGATCCGCCGAGCACGAGCAGCCCGAAGACGATGTTGCTCAGACGATGGTCGAACAGGAAGCGCAGGCGGGGTCGGGAGAAGCGCTCGAGCTGGCGGATCCTCTTCATCAGCGCGGCGATGAAGCGCTGACGTCTGGGGCCCGCCAGCTCGAGCTTGCACCAGCGCTGCGGTAGCCAGATGTGTTCGCGGCCGGCGATCAGCTCGAGGGCGAGCAGGGCGGCGATGATCTCGAAGACGTGGGTGGCTCCGCCGGTCGGCAGCGGAAGGGCGGACACGCCAAGGAGAAGTACGAAGGCAATGGCGAAGCCCTTCTCCTCGAAGACCTCGAGCAGGCTGCCCAGAGTCTTGTCGCTGTCGCCTGCGAGCCAGCGATCGAGCCTGTCGCTGACCTTGTCCGGCCCTGAACGCGACCGACTCGTCCCAGCCGGCACGCCGGACGTGGTGGGCGACGGCCGCCACATGTCCGGGGACGATAGTCCGAGTCCTGGAATCAAGACCGGCGGACATCACCCGTACCGGGTGATGCTCCCCACTGAGCCGCGCGAGAGGGTATTGCGACAGACCATTAGAAGCGAGATCCTGCGTCCAAGACCACTCGACCGACGGAGGTCAACATGAGCAGCACCGATACTTCGACGGAGACCCCGGAGGTGGGGACCATCGACATGAAGCTCGAGGTGGTGACGGTGCCCGTTTCCGACGTTGACCGGGCCAAGAGCTTCTATGAGCGCCTGGGATGGCGTGAGGACATCGACCTGGACGCCGGCGAGGTCCGGTCCGTGCAGATGACGCCGCCTCACTCCGGGTGCTCCATCCACTTCGGCAAGGGCATCCCCACCGGTGAGCCGGGATCCCTTCAGAGGGTGATCCTCGCGGTCCAGGACATCGACGCCGCCCGGGAAGATCTCGTCCGCCGCGGCATCGACGTCAGCGAGGTGTTCGAGCAGCGGCCACCGGGCTTGGACGTGGAAGGGCGCTCGTACTTCATGTTCGCCTCGTTCAACGACCCGGACGGCAACGGCTGGCTGCTCCAGGAGATCACCACCCGGTTCCCCGGCCGGGAATGGGAGAACTGACATGGACATCGCCGCTCTGTCCGATCTGCTGCATGAGACGGCCGAGCATCACGACTCATTCGAGAAGGCAGCCCCGCCGCACGACTGGTGGGACTGGTACGCGGCCTACATGGACGCTCGGCAGGGCGGGAGCACTCCGGAGGAGGCGTCCGCGGCCGCCGGGCGCTACATGGCGGAGGTCAAGCACGTCGTCGCCTGACCCGTCTGAGGCCAGGGGGTCAGTGCACATTCCGTCGCTCCGCGGGGCGACCGAGTGGCTCAACTCCGAGCCACTCCGCCCCGCCGAACTGCGGGGCCACGTCGTCCTCGTGGACTTCTGGACGCTGACGTGCATCAACTGGCTGCGCCAGGAGCCGTACGTCCGCGCGTGGTCGCAGGCTTACCGAGACGACGGGTTGGTCGTGATCGGAGTCCACACGCCGGAGTTCTCGTTCGAGCACGAGATCGACCTGGTGCGGCAGGCGACGAAGGATCGAGCGATCGACTACCCGGTCGCCGTCGACAACGACTACGAGATCTGGAGTGCCTTCGCCAACCACTACTGGCCGGCGCTCTACTTCGTCGACGCGGACGGCATCATCCGCGACCACCACTTCGGCGAAGGACGCTACGAGCAGTCGGAGCGTGTCATCCAGCGGCTGCTCGGCCTTGAGCGCGAGCTCGTCTCCGTCGAAGGGCTCGGCGTGGAGGCGGAGGCCGATTGGGACCACCTGGGGACGCCCGAGACGTATCTCGGATACGGGCGCAGCGAGCACTCCGCGTCACCGGACGAGCCCCTGCGCCTCAACCACTGGGCCCTCGCCGGGGAGTGGACGATTGGGCCTGAGAATGTCGTACTCGACCAGGCCGGCGGGAGCATCGCCTACCGCTTCCATGCGCGCGACGCGCATCTCGTGCTGTCTCCCGGAGCGCGCGAGCCGATTTCCTTCCGCGTGCTCCTCGACGGCGAGGCTCCGGGCCCGTCACACGGCGTGGACGTCGACGAGGACGGGAACGGCCTGCTCCGGGAAGGGCGGCTGTACCACCTGGTGCGCGAGCACGACGCGGTCCGCGAGCGGAAGCTGGAGATCACGTTCCTCGAGCCCGGCGCCGAGGCGTACGTGTTCACGTTCGGGTAGCCACACGAGAAGGAGGTTCCTCGATGACCGAAGCGACGGCGCGGGACATGATCCAGGCGCACTTCGACGCCTCGAACGTCAGCGCCGCCGGCGGCGGATCAGGAGACGACATCGCCCGCGCCTCGGAGATCTACGCGGACGACGCTGTCGTGGAGTGGCCGCAGGGCGGCGAGCGCCTGCGCGGCAAGGCGAACATCATCGGCTTTAGGTCGTCCTATCCGGCCCGGCAGCAGTTCGAGCTCCACCGAACCACCGGCTGCCACGACATCTGGGTCAACGAGTACACGATCCGCTACGACGACGAACCGGTCATGGTCGTCGGCATCATGGAGTTCCGTGACGGGAAGGTCTTCCGCGAGCGGATCTACTTCGGCGAGCCCTGGGAACCGCCGGCCTGGCGCGCCCAGTGGGTCGAGCGGTTCGACCCTCGGGAGCCGGACTGATCGAGAGGAAAGCAGGGAGCCTCTCTGCATTCAGAGCTTCTGATGACCCTTCGGGGAGCTCGAGTTCACGCGGGTGCCAAGGCGCTGCGTGCGCAGCAACTTCCAGGTCGGGTTGAAGCTGCCTTCTACTTCTACGGAGTTCGTCCGCGCCTATGGCGTGCTCAGCCTCGAAGACGCGGGCCCTGACCACTT
This sequence comes from uncultured Actinomycetes bacterium, assembly GCA_963842605.1. Lineage (GTDB taxonomy): Bacteria > Actinomycetota > Thermoleophilia > Solirubrobacterales > Solirubrobacteraceae > AC-38. The sequence goes on along the minus strand of CAWJGV010000002.1, from coordinate 837,047 downwards.
TGTGCCTCGCAACTGGGAGTCCCGGATCTACCGCTTGGAGCGACGCGGGAGCCGCAGGATCGCCCGGCTGGTCCAGCGCAGCCACACCACTCCCCGCTCTCCCACTCTCGCCGCCCGGCGGCTGACGGTTCCAGCTCGGGGCCTCCGGCCGGGACCGTACGCAGTCCGCCTCGTGTTCGACGAGGACCGGCCGGCCAACTACCCGAGTGAGGAGTTCGTCTTCCGTCGCTGCTCCGCCTGACTAGAGTTGGACCGTGGGACGTACGAGTGGAATCGCAACCGCCCTTCTGATGATGCTCGCCTTGACTGCCTGCGGCGACTCGGACGGCGACGGAGGCGGCGACGAGAAAACGGCGGAAGCAAAGGGCGCCAGTCGCTGCATCGAGCTCTGGAACCAGGCCTCTCCGGACCTCAGGGCCAAGGCCTCGCTATCGCATCGCGGCGACACCGGCGAGGCCGACGTCCTGATTGGGCTCTATAAGGGCAAGGCGTTCTCGGCGACCGGGGAGTCGTTCGACGGGTCGGGCGGCACGACGAGTGCCGACGCCGCCGTCGCCCCCGGCAACTGCGTCGCCGTAGACCTCACCTCCAATGACACCGAAACGAACTGGGTCATGGTGCTCAGCAAGAGCGAGGGCGGCGCCGGGCGCAGCTGGTACTTCCTCGACGAGTCCGGCGAGCACCCCCTGGCCAAACCCCCGCAGCCACTGGACAAACCGGCTCGCGCCGAGCTCGTCGGTTTCGGCGAGGAGGTCAAGCTCTCGAGCTAGGCTCCGTTGTCACGCGGCCAGCCGGGATACTGGGCCGGCGATGTCGCAGGAGAACTTGGACTTTGTGCTTGGGGCATATGCGCGCTTCAACGCCGGAGAACGTACGCCCGAACTCTGGTTCTGGCATCCCGACGCGGAATATCAGGCGGCGCGTGAGGATCCCGACTCCTCGACCCACCAAGGCATCGAGGCGATCAGGAAGCAGTTCGCTCGCTGGATTGAGGCGTACCCGGATCTCCGGGTCGAGCCATTGGAAACCAAGGCGAATGAGGACCGAGTGTTCCTCTGGGTTCGTTTTGTCGGCCATGGAGCGGCGAGCGGGGCTCCGCTTGAGATGGAACTGGCCCACGTCTACACCTTGCGTGACGGCAAGGCCACCCGCTGCGTCGAGTACATGGACCGCGCCGAGGCCCTCGAAGCCGTCGGGCTGCGTGAGTAGGCGATAGACAGGGTCGGGGCGGGCGCGGGCCGCTAGGGTCGCATTTACAAGATGCCTCACCCCGTCCTTCTCGTCGTGGACGAAGACCAGGTCGTCCTCGAAGACATTCAGGCTGCGCTCGTTCAGCGCTACGCCGGCGACTACCGAGTCGAGAGTCTGAGCGACCCGCAGCGGGCGCTCCGGATGCTGGAGGAGCTGGCCCACGCGGGCGATGTGGCGCTGGTGCTCGTGGGTCAGTCCGTCTCGGATGCGACCGGCCGTGAGCTGTTTGAGCTGGCGCGCCAGCTGCATCCGTACGCCAAGCGTGCACTGGTCGTTCCGATGGGTTCCTGGGCAGACCCGCCGACCGCCGAGGCGATCCTGGATGCGATGGCCCTGGGGCAGATCGACTACTACGTCCCCCGGCCGGCGGGATCGCCGGACGAGGTGTTTCACGAGGCCATCTCGAGCTTCTTGCTCGAGTGGGCAACGGAGCGCCGCCTGGTTCCGCACACCGTCCACATCGTCGGCGAGTCATGGTCGGGCAGGTCCGCCGAGCTGAGGGAGGTTTTCGAGCGCTGCGCAGTCCCGCACGCCTTCTATCTGGCCGACTCCGAGCAGGGGCGCGAGTTTGTGGCAGAGGCGGGTCCCGAGGTGAAGCTCCCGCTCATGGTCCTTCCCAACGGACGGGCCCTGGGCGACCCCTCGAACGCGGAGATCGCGGAGGTTGCCGGCGCGCCAGACGAGTTCGACGAACACGCCTTCGACGTCGTCATCGTCGGCTCAGGCCCGGCGGGGCTCTCTGCGGCGGTCTACGGCGCGTCTGAGGGGCTGCGCGTCCTGGTCGTGGACGAGGGCGGCATCGGTGGGCAGGCCAGGTCGAGCTCGTTGATCCGCAACTACCTGGGCTTCGCGAGAGGGGTCAGCGGGAATCGACTCGCGGAGCAGGCCTACGAGCAGGCCTCGGTCTTCGGCGCGGGCTTCGTGTTGATGCACAGGGCGTCCGCGCTCCGCCGCTCGGGGGATCGTCTCGAGGTCTCGCTCTCGGACGGGCGGCTGGCCAGCGCCGCAACCGTGATCCTCGCCACCGGCGCCAGCTACCGCAGATTGGCCGTTCCCTCGCTGGAGGCCTTGAACGGCTCCGGCGTCTTCTACGGCGCCCCAGCTTCGGAGGCCCACGCGCTCCACGGCAAGGACGCCTACATCGTCGGTGGCGGGAACTCGGCTGGGCAGGCGGCGCTGCACCTTGCGCGATACGCGCGTCGCGTGACGCTCATTGTGCGCGCTGCATCGCTTGACGCCGGGATGTCCCACTACCTCGTGCGCGAGGTCGAGGCCGCCCCGAAAGTGGACGTGCGCGCCGGAACCGTGGTGGCCGGCGGTGGAGGGGACGGCCGTTTGCAGGAGCTGGTCCTGCGAGATTGCTCCACCGGAGACGAGAAGACGGTCGGCGCCGATGCGCTCTTCGTGATGATCGGCGCTCGTCCGCACACGGACTGGCTGCCCCACGAAATAGCGCGTGACGCCGGCGGCTTCCTGTTTACGGGGGCCGATGTCCCGGACGACCACGACTGGCCGCTCGAGCGCCGGCCGTTCGCGCTCGAGACAAGCATGCCGCGGGTGCTCGCGGCAGGAGACGTACGGCATGCCTCGGTCAAGCGGGTCGCCTCGGCGGTGGGGGAGGGCTCGATCGCAGTGCAGATCGTCCACAAGCTCCTCGCGGACGAGCCGCTGCACAAACTCCTAACAGAATGAGCTACGCCGCAGTAGGCGGTCCGAACCAGGTGGTCAGCGCGTCAGCGAGCCCCAGCTGGGTCAGGTCTCCCACCCAGGCCACGTAACCGTCGGGCCGGATCAACACGGCAGCGGGAGCAGTGACCGCCCCGAGTGCCGGAAGCTCCCACGGACCAACGTATTCGGCCTCGATCACCTGAACCCGATCCGCCCATGGCGTGATGTCGAAGCCGCCGGGCTCACCGAGGTTGAGCAGCACCGGCCGGGCATCGTGCAGCAGGGTGAAGACCCGCAGCGGGCCGTCGGCGGTGACCAGGTCGAGATCGGGCATGCGGCGTCCGAGCAGCGGGTGTCCCTCGCCGAGGTCGTAATGAATGTCCAGACCGAACATCATCGCGGCGAATCGTCTGCGCGACTCGTCCGTCATGAGGAGCTCGGCAATGGTGTCGCGCAAGGCCTCCGTGCGTTCGTCTGGGCGGCGGAGCGCGACGTGCGCCATCGTGGTGCGCAGCACGCGGGCAGCGACCGGGTGACGCTCGGCGTGGTAGGTGTCCAGGAGGCTTTCCGGCGATGTCCGGTTGACCACCTGGGCCAGCTTCCATCCCAGATTCACCGCATCCTGCACGCCGACCTGGAGGCCCTGTCCACCATCCGGGGAATGCACGTGTGCGGCGTCGCCGGCCAGCAGGACCCGTCCGTCGCGGTAGGCCGCGGCCTGCCGGGTCATGTCGGTGAACCTGGAGATCCACGTGGGACTGTGGACCCCGTAATCGGTCCCGTAGACGGCGACGAGCGCCTCGCTGAGATCGCGCAGAGTCGGTTCGCTCGCGGGTCCGATGTGCCGTTCGGTCACCATGACCCGTACCGGTCCGCTATCGGCGTAGACGATCTCGCCGTCGCGGATCTCGTACTCCACCCTGCCGAGGCCATGGACGCCGATGGCGTCGTGGCGGGTACCCCATTCCGCATCTTCGGCCAGCTCGACCTCGGCGATCAGGGCGCTGGTCGTCGGATCCCACCCCGGGAACTCGATGCCGGCTGCTTTACGGATCAGGCTGCGTCCTCCGTCGCACCCGACGAGGTATTGCGCCCGCAGCGACTGGCCGTCGGACAGCTCGACGTCGACGCCGGTCTCGTCCTGCGCGAAACCCGTCACCTCACGTCCGCGATAGGTCGTCACCGCCAGCTCGCCGACCCAGCCGGCCAGGATGCGCTCGATGTGGTTCTGCCAGAGCCCGAGCGAGTAGGGATGCCGGGTGGGAAAGTCGCTGATGTCCAGAGGGACCCCGGAGAACTGCCCGACCTGGGCCACCTGTCCCTCCGAGAGGAACCGATCGGCGATTCCGCGCTGATCGAGGATCTCGATGGTGCGTGAGTGCAGACCACCTGCGCGCGAGCCGGGAAGGTCCTGGCTGGCGCGCCGCTCGACAATGGCAACGTCCACGCCCGCCAACGCCAACTCGCCCGCCAACATCAGCCCTGTCGGACCTCCTCCGGCGATCACCACCGCGTGCTCGGTCATCCCACGCATTTCGCTCCTCCCAGTGCCGTAGATCTGGCCTGCGGCCGGCGATTATGCGGCACGACCCGGGGCTTGCCGCAAGCCCCCCTGTGCGGTATAGGTTGGAGGTGGAGGGGATAGGATCCGGCCCGTGGAGAAGAGCGGGTCGCAGAAAACCAAGTCTCCGTCTCAGCTGATAGACGCGAGAATCAAGGAGCTAGGCGACTGGCGAGGCGAGATGCTCAGCCGGCTCCGCAGCTTGGTCAAGGAAGCCGATCCCGAAGTCGTCGAGGAGTGGAAGTGGAGAGGGGTTCCGGTGTGGTCGCACGCCGGATTGATCTGCACAGGCGAGACTTACAAGAACGTCGTGAAGATGACCTTCGCCAAAGGGGCGGCTCTAGAGGATCCTTCGGGCCTCTTCAACTCCAGTCTTGAGGGGAACACAAGGCGCGCCATCGACTTCCACGAGGGCGAGAAGGTAGACGAGGATGCGTTGAAGACTCTCGTTCGCGCCGCCGTGACCCTGAACAAGTCCAAAGCCCAAGGCTAATGGGCGCGGCTGGTTTCGAACCAGCCGGGATACTGGTGGGCGATGGCGCAGGAGAACGTCGAGCTGGTCCGGCGGTGGGCACAAGCCTTCAACGAGCGAGACATGAACGCCCTGGATGATCTGACCGGGCCAGACTTCGAGTTCCGTCCTTACCTGGCGACATTGATTGAGGCGACCGTATATCGGGGCCCCGACGGCCTTCGTGAGTACTTTGCCGATGCGGATGCTGCCTGGGAGACCATCGAAGTGCGACTGGCCGACGTCCGCGAAGTAGATGACCGCACTTTCGCCTCCGGCGAGCTTCATGGAAAGGGGCGGGTCAGTGGACTCGAAGTCCGCGTGCCGTTGGCATGGGTCGGCGAGTCGCGTGACGGCAGGGTGGTCCGTCTCGAAACGTACGCGAGCAAGGACGCGGCCCTCGAAGCTGTGGGGCTGCGGGAGTAGCGGGTGGCCGCCAGATGGCTAGCTCTCCGGGAAGTACATCCGGGCGAAGCGGTGCTGGAACACCCGGATCAACTCCGCCTCGGTGGTGGAGCCGTCGTCGTAGGCAGGCGATGTGATCGGGCGGGCCTCTAGGACCTCGACGACGACGATCGCCCTAGCGCGGTCGGCGAGAGTGGAGCCGGCCTCGCTCAGGCGGGCGACGCCGTCCCGGTAACCGTCCGTGCCCGGCTCATGGACGACGGCCGGGCCCTTGAAGCGATAGCCCTTGCGTACGAACGGATCCACCACGTTGACCTCGACGGCCGAGCCGCGCCGGATGTTCGCAAGCGTCCCGGGCGAGCGGATGTCGGCAAAGAACAGGTGGTCGTCGTCCCAGACGTATGTGGTCCCCTTCGGCGAGAGGTTGGGCGACCCGTCTTCGCAAACCGTCGCGTAGAACCCGAGCCGCTGCTGGGAGACGACGCGCTTCATGTCGTCGGTGAGCTTGCCCATTGGCCCAGCCTACGTGCCTGGACCGGAACGCCGCTTCTGCCCAATGGATCGCGGAACTGGTGCGGCCTCAGGCCGGTCGGGATACTGGGCGGGCGATGTCGCAGGAGAACGTGGAGATCGTCCGCCGGGCTTACGAGGCGTGGAACCGCGGCGACCTGGAAACGGCGTTTTCGAACTTAGACCCAGACGCGGAGATTGGTCACCACCCCCTCCGCAGTGGAGGCGAGGCAGCTATCACGGGGCGGGGGCGGCTTCGAAGCTGGTGGGACGACCTCCTCGAGCACTTTGTGGCGGTCCGCTTCGCGCCGCGCGATTTCGTCGATCTCGGCGACGTCGTGTTGGCCACCACTACCGCGTACGCACGAGGGCGAGGCAGTGCGGTTGACGTCGAACAGGAGTTCACCCACGTCTTCCGTCTTCGAGACACGAAGGTCGTGTCTTCAAGAGCGACCTGGAGAGAGCTGCCGCCCTCGAAGCCGTGGGGCTGCGGGAGTAGGCGATGTCGCAGGAGAACGTGGAGATCGTGAAGCGGGCCAACGCCCTGCTCAATCAAGGCGACTGGGACGCGATGACCTTGCTGTCGGACCCGGACATCGTGTTCTGCGACCTGCGCAACGCCGCCGACGCGCAGCAGGTGCTCACGGGCTCCGAGTCGGTCCGCGCTCTGCTCGCTCAGTGGAGTGAAGTGTTCGACGACTTCGGTGCCGAGGTCTATGAGTACCTGGACGCCGAGCCCTACGTGATCTGCGACGCGCGGTGGTATGCCACGGGCCAACGGAGTCAGACGCCCGTCGACGTGCGCCAGGCCGATGTCTACGAGGTGCGCGACGGCAAGATCATTGGCATCACACTTGGATACGCCACAAAGGCGGAGGCCCTCGAAGCCGTGGGGCTACGGGAGTAGCCGACCGGCGGGGATACTGGCGGGCGATGTCACAGGAGAACGTGGAGCTGGTGCGCGGGGCGTTCGAAGACTTCCTCGCCCGCAAGAAGGACTTCGGGGCCGGCCTCGCCCACCCGGAGGTCGAGTGGGACACCTCCGAGCTGGCGGCGGTGCTGGACATCAGCCCCGTCTACCGCGGGCCCGACGGCGTGCGCGAGTTCTGGCGCGAATGGCTCAGCGCCTGGGACGCCGTGCTGGTCGAGTATGAGCTGATCGATGCCGGGGACCAGGTGGTGGCACTGATCGACCAGCACATGCGAGGGCGCTCCACGGGAATCGACGTGCCGTTCGGGAAGTACGCGCAGGTCTACACCCTCCGGGACGGCCTGATCGTCCACTGGAAGATCTACATGCACCAGTCGGACGCGCTCGAGGCCGCCGGAGTGCGGAGCTAGCCGAGGTCCCAGGGCGAACCGGGGGGGCGGGAGGATGGGCGCGGCTGAGTTCGGACGACCTCTATGTGACCTGCGCCAAGCCGTGGGCGCAGGGATACTGCGGGAGATGGCGCGGAAGAACGTCGAGATCGTTCGCAGCATCTACGAGGCCGCGGCCCGCCGTGACGCCGCAGCGGTGTTCGCGCTCTATGACCCGGAGGTCGAGTTGGACAACTCCGCGCTCGAGGTCGTGGGCTGGGGTGGCCGGGTCTACCGAGGGCACGAGGGAGTGCGGAGCTTCTTCCGCGAGTGGCACGAGGCCTGGGAGGCGGTCGACTATGACTTCGACGACCTGATCGAGGCTCCCGGCGAGCACGTGATCTCGGTGGTGACCAGGCGCGCGCGCGGACGGGCGAGCGGGGCTGAGGTGACTCTGGACCTCGCGCTCCTGTGGACGATCCGCGACGAGAGGGTCGTGCGGGTGGTTTGGTTCTCGTCGCGCGAGGACGCCCTCGCAGCCGCGGAGGCGGCGGACTAGCGGACGGCGATTACGCGCGATTTGGGCACTAGAACGCCGCTTCTGCCCAATCGATCGTGGCTTGTTGTGGCCTCGTGCCGATGGGGATACTGGGCGGGCGATGTCGCAGGAGAACGTGGAGATCGTGAGGCGCGGCAATGAGGCTTGGAACGCAGGCGACCGGGATGCGGCGCTCGCGCTGTATCACCCGGACGTGATCGCGCGAGCGCCTGCGGGTTGGCCGGAGCCGGGCCCGTTCGTCGGCCGCGACGCGGTGATGCAGCAGTTCGCGCGGCTGCGCGAGGCGTGGGCTTCCGACGCTCTGCACGAGGTGACCGAGCCGCTGGCGGTCGGGGACCGCGTCGTCGCGCGAATGGCGTGGGCGGGCACGGGTCGCGGCCCCGGGTTGAACTTGGAGCTCACGTTCGTCTGGACGGTCCGCAAGGGGTTGATCTTCGAGATCGAATTCCTCTGGGATCACGCGGAGGCCCTCGAAGCCGTGGGGCTGCGGGAGTAGGGTCGGCGGCGATCGGATACGCGTTGATCATCCGTGATTGCTGTGGATTCGGGCACCAGAGCGGGACCGGTGCCCATTGAGGGATTCCGCGGTGTCCGGACGCCTCCAGGCTGCAGTGGACTCACAGATTGCCGCCGGCGCGCCGAGTGCGCTGGCGCGCATCGAGGCGTCGGGCGACGGCCTGACCTGGAGCGGCTCGCGCCGGAGACCTCGCACGTGTGAAGACCCGTCCTCTTGCGCCGGACCATGCGTTCCGGGTGGCGAGCGTCACGAAGAGCGTGACCGCGGCAGTGGTGGTCAAGCTCGCAAGCGACGGTCGAGTGGCGCTCGACGCGCCACTCGCGAACCAGCTCGATCCCAAACTGCTCGACCGCTGGCACGCTCTCGATGCTCTCCCGCGCACCACACCGCGTCAGCTGCTCGCGCACACCGCAGGCCTGCCGAATTACTTCGGCGACGAGACCTTCTTCGCGCGGGTGCGCGAAGAACCAGGCCGCGCTTGGCGCCCGGTCGAGCTCGTCGACCATGCAGCTGCGCATGGAACCCCGGACTTCCCGCCCGGTCGGGGCTTCCAGTATTCGGACACCGGGTACGTGGTCGCCGGGATCCTGTCGGAGCAGGAGACCACTCGGCCGCTCCATGAGGTGTACCGCGAGTTCGTCTTCGATCCGCTCGGGATGGACAGCACCTGGCTCGAAGGGCATGAGCCCAGCAGGCGGGTGGAGGTAGCGCACCATTACTCGGGCGAGCTGGACTGGACGACGGTCAGCCCGACAATCGATTGGGCCGGCGGCGGCCTGGTAACCACCACCTCCGACCTGGCGCGCTTTGTGCGGGGCCTCTGGTCAGAACGCATCCTCGACTCTCGGGCGCTCGACGAGCTGACCCGTTGGACGCCCGGAACGTCGTTTCCGCCTGGCCACACCTTGCGCTACGAACGCTACGGGCTGGGGATGGGGGCCAACACAGTGGAGGGAGTCGAGCTCCTGGGGCACACCGGCTTCATCGGGGCCTTCGCGCTGCACGCGCCCGAATACGACGCGGTCCTGGTAGGGACCCACAACGACTCGGAGGTCGACCGGTGGCCTCTGGTAGCCGCGCTCTGCCGCGAGCTGCGCGATGCCTAACCGCTAGTCGGCGCGCTCGAGGTTTCTCCGCATTTGCGCAAGAAAGCGTCGGCGACCGCCGCCGCGCTCATTCAGTCACGTCGAAGCTGAACATCATGCCGCTCTCGTGATGTTCGGCGATGTGGCAGTGCGCCATCCACCTGCCGGGGTTCGTGATGTCGAGCAGGATGTCCAGCGTCTCCCCGGTGCGGATGAGCACCGTGTCTTTCCAGACCAGGTTGGGTTCGGGAACACCATCGCGGGCAAGGACCAGGAAGCGTCCCGCCCCGTGTATGTGGAAGGGGTGGTGCATCGGGTGATCACCGGCCATCTCGTTGAGCAGGCGAATCTTCACGCGATCGCCGACACGGAATCGCCAATCGATCTCGGCGTTCTCGGCTCCTGTGTCGCGGTCGATGAGCTTCCAGCGGAAGTTGGCCGGCGTCGTCATGCGGTTGACCTCGACCATGTCGTCTTCCCATTCGATCCCGTCCGCGGCAGCGTGTTCGTGGCCCCGATCAGCGTGCTCGCCGTCGTCGTGGGCTGCGGGATCGTGGCCTTCGGAGGCGACGAGCTGGGCCGGCAGCAGCTTCATGCCGCACTTCGGGCAGTGCCCAGGCTCGTCGCTGACGACCTCCGGGTGCATAGGGCACGCGTAGCCCGATGGCGCTTCGACGGCGAGGAGCTTCATGCCGCACTCGGGACAGTGCCCGGGCTCCTGGCTGACCACCTCCGGATGCATCGGGCATGCGAAGATCACTTCGCCCTCGGGCGTCGGCATGTCCATTTCGGCGATGAACGCCAAACGCTTGTCTGGCTCGGCGTCGAAGTAGGGCCCGAGGCTCTCTCGCTCGGCGGCGAGATCAGAGTTGACGCGCAGCGTCTCGAACTCCGCATCCAGCGAGGGCTCTGCAGGATCGCTGCCGACCGTGACGGTGGCGAGCGGGTAGACGCGATCCGGCGTGTGGTGCTCCAGCTTCGCCTCACCCGGCTCGACGAACCGCACGTCGACGACGACACGCTCTGATGGCGCAAGGATGACGTCCTCGACGAATTCCTCACGCTCTACGTGGCCGCTGTCGCCGCCGACGAGCTTCATCTGCGCGCCGGGGACCTTGACCTTGAAGACGCGCGTGTTCGCGGTGTTAGTCAGGTAGAAGCGCACTACCTCGGCTCGCTCCGCGCTCAACGAGAGGTCCGTCTCGCCATTGACGAGCAGAACGTCGCCAAAGCGTCCCATCGCCGAGTGCGTCGTCTCCTCACGGCTGAACCCTCCGATCTTGCCGTCCTCCAGTGCGATGTCGTCGAGGGTCAGAGGGACCTCTCGGTGAGCCGGCGGCCAGTAATTCGGGTCGGCGGGTTGCACGAGGACGTTGCCATAGAGGCCCATCTCCTGGCCGTAGTCCTCGCGGATGTGCGGGTGGTACCAATAGACGCCGGGATCGGGGAAGGAAACGCGAGCGGTGTATGTCTCGCCGATCTGAATCGCCTGCTGCGTCTCGTGGGTGCCGTCGTAGCGGTTCTCCAGTCGCAATCCGTGCCAATGGACGGTGGCCTCGACGTCCCCTTGGTTCGCCACGTTCACGATGATCTCCGACCCCTCCGTGACCTTCAGCACGGGCCCGGGGATCGACCCGTTGTACGCCAACATTCGGACCAAGGTCTCGCCGAGGCGCTTGGCGACGGGGCCAATGCACAGGTCGAGGTGTTCACCATCAACCAGTTCCACGGCCGCCGGAGGGCGCACCTCGGGAAGGCCGGTGGGATCCGTCGGAAAACGGTTCGAGGTGGTACTCATCGGAGGCTCCTATGGTTAGGCGCGTGCGGGGTCACTGACCCGCGGATCCATCCGAGCCCCACCTCTCGTACTACCGCGGCTGATGCGAGTGTAGGCAGCGCCAGCGCCTAGCTGGCGAAAGTTTCGAAGGCTCCGGCAGCCGGCGCGGCTGGTTTCGAACCAGCGACCTCTCGCGTGTTAAGCGAGCGGAGGGTCTCCGCGAATTAGCTGCAAACGCTCGGGTGGGACCTGGGATCGCGGACTTCTGGCGGGTGTCCAGATGCGCGCGGTTACGCACGATTACGCGCGATTTGGTGCAGTAGAACGCCGCTTCTGCCCAATGGATCGCGGCTTGTTGTGGCCTCCCGCCAGCCGGGATACTGGGCGGGCGATGTCGCAGGAGAACGTTGAGGTCTTCAAACGCGCCTTTGACGCGATCAACCGCCGAGATGCCGAAGCGCTGCTGTCGGAACTCGACCCCGAGGTTGAGTGGCATGGGGCGATTCTGATGGCGATGGGAGGGAAACAGACGGTGTACCGGGGACACGAGGGCGTTCGCGAGTGGCTCCAAGACCTATACGAGACCCTCTCTGAGTTTCACGCCGAGTACCCGGAGATCCGGGACCTTGGCGACCGGACAGTCGCAATCGGCCGCGTGCGCGCGCGTGGCACGGCAAGCGAGGCCGAGATCGAATCGCCTCACGCCACGGTGGTCGAGTTCAAGAACGGCAAGGGAATTCGGATTCGGACCTACCTCGACCCCAAAGAAGCCCTCGAAGCCGTGGGGCTGCGGGAGTAGGCGATGTCGCGCGGTCGAGAACGTCCGCCAGGCGTCTACGTGGTCCGGACGCGGTGATCGCCTACAACCAGCGTCTGTCGATGCAGTTCGCCCGGATCTGAGAGGAGTTCTGTAGGCAGCGATCTGAGTCGTCGTCGTGGCACACAGCACGCGCCCGCGGCGGCCAGCAAGGGAGATCCGTGCGGCCCGGCCTGGGACAGTTCACCACCGAGCCGTGAAGGCTCGGCTCGGCGCCGGGGGTTCAACGAACGGCCAGCAGCAGGGTTGTCGTGACGACGACTCCCACGACCAGGAGCGCCACCAGGAACCCGGTCTCGCCTCTCAGGGCATCGGGGATCGGGGGCTTTCGGAACATGGCCGGGTGATTCGAGCGTGCCGGCGCGATCCCTCCATCCGGACGAAGCCCCCCGAAGCCCTGGGGCTGCGGAGTAGGCGAGCGGCGGGATACTGGGCGAGCGACGTCGCAGGAGAACGTGGAGATCGTGCGTCGTGCTTATGACGCCTTCGAACGCCACGGGTTTGACACGTCATGCGCTACTTCGACCCCGAAATCGAGTGGACGACCACCGGAACGTTCTTCGAGGTAGTCATTTCCGTGCGGATCAGTGGAGTGGGCAAACGGAGCGGCGCCCCGTCGACCTCACGCTGGCCTCGGTCTGCTCTCTGCGGGACGGCAAGCTCTTCCGGATCGTCAACTACCCGGAAAAGGCTGAGGCCCTCGAAGCCGTGGGGCTGCCGGAGTAGGCAACGGCGGGATACTGGGCGGGCGATGTCGCAGGAGAACGTGGAGTTGGTACGGCGGATGTGGGATGCGTGGCTGGCGGGGGACGTTCAGACCGCCCTTTCGTTCTTTGACCCAGACGTTGAATGGGATGGGACCAACCTTCCGGACGGCCACGTTGCTCGGGGCCATGAGGCGATCTTGGACCACCTCAGGCGCTGGGCGGACCAGTGGGACGACTGGACCGTCGAGGTCGAGCGAATCGTCGACGCCGGGAGCGAGCAGGTGGTGCTCTTCATGCGAGAACGGGGGCGGAGCAAGAGCGGGCTGGACATGGATGAGCGTCACGCAGAGCTGTACACCTGTCGAGATGGCAAGGTCATTCGTCGGCAGGGGTTTTCCGACCCTGACCAGGCCCTCGAAGCCGGTGGGCTGCGGGAGTAGGCGACCACTTAGGCGACCGGAACCCGGATCGCGGGCCGGACGAAGCTCCTCACGTAAGGGGAGTGAAGGGTGGAGGTCGTGGCACGCGCCTTGACGCGGCTCCATCCGTCGCGGGATGGTCGGTGGGCGATGTCGCAGGAGAACGTGGAGATCGTGCGGCGCATGCACGAGGTCGTTGGCACAGAGGCGGCGCTCGACTGCTTCGACCCCGAGGTCGTGCTGATACCCACGCCGAGCGGTCCTGACGCGGCCGCTCCGTACGTCGGCTACGACGGCCTGATCGCCTGGGTCAGGGACTTTCGCGAGGCGCTCGGGGACTTCCAGACCTACGTCCAGGAGATCATCGACGTCGGCGACAGCCGAGTGCTGGCCATCAGCGTTGTTCACGGTGATCGGGGCGAGCCAGCGGCATCCCGTTCGACTTCCGGTCCGCGACGGTCTACACCCTCCGGGACGGACGGATCGTCAGGGTCGAGGCCTACGAAACGAAGGTCGAGGCGCTGGAGGCCGTGGAGCTGCGGGAGTAGGCGATGTCGCAGGAGAACGTCGACCCCGGGACCTCCGAGGCCGGCTTGACCGCAGCCCCTGCCGGCGGCGGCCGATGCACTGCGGTGGCCGACATGGCGTCGGCGGGATCGTCCCACAGGGCGCCGTCCCGAGCGACGGTCGTCGGGGCACGCTAGGTTCCTGACATGTCCAATCTAGAGAAGGTCCAAGAGATGTACGGCGCGTTCGGTCGCGGAGACATCGCGTCGGTCCTGGCCGCGCTGGCGCCCGACGTGGAGTGGGTAGAGGGTGACATCGAGGGCCTGCCCTACCGCGGTGCACATCACGGTCCCGACGAGGTCGCCCAGAACGTCTTCTCTCAGCTACCGGGCGTGTACGAGGTCTTCGAGCTCGTTCCGGAGGAGTGGGTCGACGGCGGCGACACGATCGTGATGCTCGGCCACGTGACGGTCCGGCTCGACGGCCGGGAGTCCACGCAGAGCCTGGCCCACGTGCTCAAGCTGAAGGACGGCAAGGTCACGCGGTTCGAGTCCTTCCAGGACACGCTGGCCACGGCGCGCGTGCTGGGCGCCGTGGCCTGACCGGCTGTTCGACGCTGCACCTTCGGCAAGTTCGGTACGGGTCCGCGGACCATCGCCGCCCGGGCGAATGCGGGCAAGGATGGGCGCGAGGCGGAATTCGACGAAGCGCTGAATGGCTTCTGCGACGAGTGGAACCGCGGCACTCTCGACGACGCCCGTTTCGGGATGCAGTGGTAGAACGGGACTTCTGCCCAGTGACCTTGATGCTTGGCTGGGAACCGGCCACCCGGACATCGAGTGGACCTCCGGGATGGCTACGGAAGTCCAGGGCACCGCGGCGCTGTACCGAGGAGAAGCTGCGCCAGTTCTGGACGAGTGGCACTTCGTGTGGGATCTGACTGTCGAGGTGTCGGAGATCCGCGACCTCGGCGATACCGTGGTCACTCTCGGGCGCATCCACACCCGCGGCCAGCGAAGGAGGGATGGAGGCCACTCTCGAATGCACGTGGGCTGGAACGTGCGGCGTCCGCGGTTCAGCGCACCCCGTTCAGCGTGTCCACGACGCGGAAGAGATCGCCCTTGCGGTAGAAGTTGACTGCGAGGAGGTTCGGGGTGCGCCCGCTGGGGGTGCACTCGCGCGCGCGGCGCAGGAGGGGGTCGTAGGCGTTCACACGGCGCGCGTCCGACGGCCGCGGCACGGGGTCGGTGCTCACCCATTGGTTTACGAGGAGCAGTGGAGCGGCGGCCGGCCCTCGGTTGAGCTTGCAGCTCGCGGGGAGGTCCTGCGGCGACGTGAGCAGTGCCGCGCGCTTGAAGGTGTAGGGCGTGTCCCGCACGATGGCCCGGAACGCGGGGTGGTACCACGGGGCGGCGCCCGCCTGGTCCTCGCCCAGCAAGAGGAGGCGCTGATTCGTCTCGACCATGTGGCCGAGCGTCGGCCAGCTCCCGGTCGTCGGGCCCCGGTAGACGAAGTCATCGAGTCCCGCGTCGGTCACGGCGCGAACGAAGTCCTTGGGCGTGACGTAGTCCTCGTTGACGATCGCCACGACCTCGCCGCGGTTGGCGGCCAGGAAGTCGTTGATCTGGGCAAGGCCATCGCCCAGCGGGGTCGCTCCCAGCTCGCAGAAGGTGTGGCAGAGATACATCCCCCGCTTCCCTTTCCCCCGGAACCCCAGCCGGTCGCGCAGGCGCAGGGCGGCTTGGATCGTGTCCTCGCTCACTCCGTCGCGGGCCGCCGCCTGGCGCAGCTTCGAGTTGCTCGAGAAGAAGGTACGCACCTTGCCGTTGGGGAGACGGTCGGCGTAGTGCGTGTCGAGGAGCAGACCGCGTACGCCGTCCTCGAGCTGGCCGGGGATCGGACGCTCCTGCTCCGGGGAAAACCACCCAGGCAGGGGAACCGACATCGCGTTGTGCGTAGCCGGCAGCACCACCGAGGTGAGCGGCCGGTCGCACAGCTCGGCGTGGCCGTTGCACCCGGCGATGCGCGGCGCCGCCGTGCTCGTTCCGCCCGAGGCCGTGAACACCCCGATCGCGCCGACGACGAGCACGGCGGCGATTCCCGCCACGGCGAGTCGCCGAACGACCTGCCCGCGATCGCGGGGGGCCGCGGGAGCCGGCTCCGCGGCCGCGGGCCGGTAGATGAGTCGCAGGAGGGCTTCGACGCCCTTGTAAATCAGGTACACGCCGGCGAGCGCGACGAGCAGGTCGATCACGGCCGAGCGATTCGCGAGCACGAGGATCCCCACCGCCACCAGCGCCGCGGCCCGCGCTGCACGCGCCCACGGACGCTCAGGCTCGGCGGCGATCCAGCCCGCGAGCCGGCGCAGGCGCGGCTCGAGTTCGACCGGCTTGATGAGCGACGCCGCCGCTGCGGCGACGACCGCGCCGGATCCGGCGAGGATCCACCCGGCTGTGCGCAGATCGCCGAGGAAGGCGTCCCACACCGCGCCCGACGCCCCCTGCTCGTCGGGCCCGTCGAAGCTCCCGGTGACGAGCGACCGGCCCACCGACCACGCGACGATGAGGACGACTCCGGCGATCGCGACCCCGATGCCCAGGGCCGACACGGCGCGGCGCCGGTCCCCGGCCAGGGCGATCGCCCCAGCCGCGAACGCCACCGTCAATGCCAGGCAGATCCAGAACAGCAATCGCACCCGATGAGCGGTGCGGATGGCGTCGGCGGACACCGATCCCAGGTCCGCCTGCAGAAGCTCCACTCGTTGTTCCGCTCGCACCTGCCTGGCCAATTTGGGTTGCACGACCTGCACCGCCCCGGCGAGGACGCTGCCCACGTCAGCCACGGTGAGAGTCACGGTGTCCGCGTCACGTTTGAAGACGGCGCGGTGGACGTCCGCCACGGCGGCCCGGAACAGCCCGGCGAACGCCCGTGATCCCACCACGGCTGAGGCGGCCGACTCGATAATCGGGCGGGCGGCCAGCAGATCGCTCTGCCGGCGCAGCACGACGTCGTCGGTCACCCGCTGGGCCACGACGCTCCGGACGTTCTCGTCCACGAGCGCTGCCGTGGCGCGGTTCGCGAACTGGTCGGTGTTGAAGACCGCGCGACGGGCGTAGCCGGCGAGCAGCGCCAGCAGCAGGGAGACGGACGCGAGGACGATGAACACGCGCGACGCAACACGCATGAGACCAACCATCGCAGGCATGGGCGCGGCTGGTTTCGAACCAGCGACCTCTCGCGTGTGAAGCGAGCGGAGCGTCTCCGAGAAATAGCTGCAAACGCGCACGAAGTCTTGGATTCCGCGGACGTCTCGGGCGGATCCGGATGCGCGCGGATTACGCAGGATTACGCGCGATTTGGGCAGTAGAACGCCGCTTCTGCCCAATGGATCACGGCTTGTTGCGGCGTCGCGCCAGCCGGGATACTGGGCGGGCGATGTCGCAGGAGAACGTGGAGCGGATGCGCCAATCGTTAGACGCCTTCGATCGAGGCGATCGATCGGCCTGGCTCGCCCTGCGTGATCCGGATTGCGAAGTCGTCGCCACGCGGGGCCTGGCCGGACGCCGACGTGGTCCACGGTCGCGAAGCGGTTTGGGATTTCTATGTCGAGGTGGTCGAGGCTTTTGAGCCGCGCGACTATTCCGATGTTGAACTCGTGGTTGCCGGGCCGACAAGGTCCTGTCCCATCTGCAAACCGTGGTGCGCGGACGGGCAAGCGGCGCGGTTCGAGTCTGGAACTTGGTCACGTTCCGCAACCGGACCATCGTTCGCGAGCAGTGGTTCGCCGACCGCTCCGAGGCTCTTGAAGCAGTGGGGCTGCGGGATTAGGCGACCCCTCACCTCGGCACCGGGACTCGCAGCGGCGGGATCGGAATCGCCGTGCCGAAGTGGGACGTAGAGGAAGGTGAAGCCGTGGCGCTGGGCGGGCCAGGCGGAGATACTGGGCGGGCGATGTCCCAGGAGAACGTGGAGCGCGCGGAGCGGGCGGTGGCCGCCATCAACGAGACCTATCGGACCGGCGACACGAGTGCATGGCGCCGATTCGTCGAGGAGACCTGTGATCCCGACATCGTGGTCGCGGCGCAGGACGAGGCCTTCACGGAAGGTGAGTGGCGCGGCCACGAGGGAGTAGTCGGGTTCGTCGCCAACCAGATGGAGGTGCTCGACGGCATGTGGCTGCGGGTCGACGAGTACCTCCACTCCGATGACGACTGCGTGGCGGTGGCGATCACCTTCGGTGGGCGCGCACGGCACACCGGCCTCGAGGTCGAGCTACATCCGATCCACGTCTTCCGGTTGCGTGATGGCAAGGCCGTCCGGTGGGAGATCTTCTTGAAACGGCAGCAGCCCCACGGCTTCGAGCGCCTCGCTGCGGTCGGAGTACACCTGGAGGCGCGCGAGCCGGCCGTCCTCGACGGTCCACACGAACGCGAAGCTTCGGTCCATCGCCAGGCCGCTCCTTCGAGCCCTCCCGATGGTGCGCCCGAACACCACGACCGCATCGCCCGCGTCGATGTAGCGCTCGGCCTCGACGTGGAAGTCCTCGTAGATCTCGAAGATGTTCTCCAGCGCACGCTCGATGCCGTCGCCTCGATGCGAGCCCGGCTCGACGGCCTCACGATGCTGCCGCCACTCGAAGTCGGCCGTCATCAGATCCCAGCCGACGCCGAAGTCTCCCCGCGACCAGCCGTCGAAGATGCTGCGGACGATCTCCACGTTCTCCTGCGACATCGCCTACTCCCGCAGCCCCACGGCTTCGAGGGCGTCCTCGACACTCAGGTACTCCTGCCCCCGCACAACCTTTCCGTCGCGGACGGTGCTGACGACGGCGTAGCGCAAGTCGATCTCGACGCCGCTGAGCTTCGCCCGCCCCGTCACACGCTGAATCGAAAGGACGCGGTCATCCCCGACGTCTCGCAGCTCCTCCACCACGACGCTGTTGTCGTCGAAGGTGTCCATCCAGTCTTGGATATAGCGACGCACGGCGACCGCCCCATGCATCTCGCCAACGTCATCGATTTCGCCCTCGGCCGCCCGCCAATCGATGTCGGGGTCCCAGAACTCGGCCATCGCATCCAAGCCTCCCTCGGCAAACGCCTGGAACGACCTGCGCACCACCTCCACGTGCTCCTGCGACATCGCCCGCCCAGTATCCCGCCGCTCGCCTACCCCGCAGCCCCATGGCTTCGAGGGCCTCGTCCTTGCTGCTGTAGTAATCGAGTCGAATCCCCTTGCCGTTGCGCATGGTCCAGACCGCGCCATCAACGCGCTCAATCTCCACGCCGCTCTCCCGTCCCTTGGCGTGGACCCGGAGGACCGCGACAACACGATCACCAGCAGCGAGGAACTCCTCGGGTTCCCAGCGCCAGCTCTCCCAACTGGACTCCCAGTCCGCCTGCCAGCGAAACATGCCCTCGTGCCCGTGGTATTCGCTCGCATCCGGAATGTCGTGATCACGGATCTCGATCTGAGGGTCGATGGCTGCGAGGGCGCTCTGAACGTCCCGCGCGTTCACGCCTCGTAGGCGGCTCGCACCAACTCCACGTTCTCCTGCGACATCGCCCGCCCAGTATCCCGGCCTGGCGGATAACGGAGCAAGCCTTCTTGCGGCTTGGGTGCTGCTTCGAAGCTCCACTCGTGCGGGACAGTTCCCGAGCGCCGGGCGGTGTCTAGCGCACTAGCCGCCGCATCTGCCTGTGTGGGGGTAGGAGGTACATCGCCCGTGGACCGAAGCGGGACCCCGGAGAGGAAACGGGGTGGGGCGTCTACGGCTGTCCCTCTATCGGCCGGCGGTCCCGGCTGCGCCTAGCGACTTCTGTCGAGAACAGACAAGTCCCAAACCAGCCCTTCGCCGGCTTCCGGACGGTGCAGCGCTCCCCGGCTCTGCGCGGGTTGCGGTGCGGGGCCGTAGAGCGCGCTGAGGCGGTCGCGGCGCATGACCGCCCTGCTCAACGACCTCGAGACCAGGGACGCGACCATCGGCCTCGAGACGATGTGCGTGGCCCAGGGCCAGGGGGAGGCGATGCTCGTCGGGCGCATCTAATCTGTCTTCGTCCAGGGCTCGCTGGTCAAGATCGTGAGCACCACTTTGTCGGGGCACAGGTTCTTGACCTTCGCGAACGTCAGGTGCTTGCCGCTCAGCTTGTAGCGGTACTCGTTCTCGTAGAAGTGCGGCTGCCCGCCGGCGGCGCATTCCTCGCGGTGGAGCAGGATGCGGTCCCCGCTCACGCCGAAGGACGGGCTCTCCAACGCATTGGGCTGGGCGGGGTCAGCGACGGCGAAGACGGGCCCGTTGTCGATGCCGCCCGAGTTCGCGATCGTGAGCTTCCACTTCCTCGACCCATGCGTCAGCTCCGGTGGGGCGTTCGGAGGGAGGTCGCTCGGCTTCAGCGTCGTCGTGTAGGTCCCGAGCAGCGCCGCGGGAGCCCGTCCCTCGGCGGGCTTGGTGGCCGCCGTGCTGGACGTCTTGGAGTCGTCGTCTGATCCGCAGCCTCCGGCAAAGACCAGCGCTACCGCGAGGGCAGCAAGTGGGTGGCGGCGAGTGATTGGACCCGGCACTGCCAAGCAACTCTACGAGGGCAGGGAGCCTTGCGTCTAGACCAGGCTCTCCTTGAGATCGAGTGGAACCGATTTCGAGGAGGAAGTCTTTTGGTGGGACGAGGAGACCGGCGTCTGGACACCCCGCAAGGAATCGCCCCGGAAGACCAAGGGTCCATGGACCACTTTGAATGGGACCCCGAGCATCGAGAGTGGCGCTAATCACCTCCTATTTGGCGCGCGCGCGTGTACGTCCGTTCGCACGGTGTTTCCAAGGGGGCCGAGGAGGAAATGGGGTGGGGCTGCGCTGCCATCCTGCTGCCATCGGGACGCAAAGGGAACCGATGGTTGACTCGGAAGGACGTCAAAGGCCCCGACTTGCGGGGCCTTTGCAGAGTGGGCGCGGCTGGTTTCGAACCAGCGACCTCTCGCGTGTGAAGCGAGGCGCGAGTCTCGGGCCTCGCGGCCGGAAAACCCTGCAAAGCAGCCACATGCTGCGTGCGCGATGTCGCGGTCGGCGCGTCGCGGATATGTGTGGATTACCGGGGATTGCTGTGGATTCGGGCACCAGAACCGACCTGGTGCCCAATGAACCGAGCCGACCTGGAGCCCAGGCTCGAGCTACCCGGCCTCGGGTTGACGGGCGGGCCCGCAGCGGCGAAGGTCGTTCGATGGCCGGCGGAGATGATCTTCCAGTCGCGGTGATCGGGGCAGGCGGCTCGGGGATCCTGGCCGCAACCGCCCTGACGCGCGCTGGGCTGCACGTCGAGATCTGCGAGGCGCGAGACGGCGTGGGCGGCACCTGGCGCTATGACCCTGACGGGAACGGCTCGGCGTGCTACGCGTCGCTGGTGACGAACACGAGCCGGCTGCGCACGTCGCCGGCGGCCAAACGCATCCCGGGGCGCCCGTGGCAATACGTACCGCACGCCGAGATGCTCGCCTACTTCGAGGATCTGACGGACCGTTTCGACCTGCGGCGACATCTGCGACCGAACTGGAAGGTCGCACAAGCCGCGCGCGACGAGAGCGACTGGGTGTTGCACAACGACGCCGGCGAGATCCTTCGCTGCCGCGCCGTCGTATGCGCCCTCGGTGTCAACGGGCGCCCGCGCACCGCGCCGCTTCGCGGGACGTTCACGGGCGAGCAGATGCACAGCGCCGGCTACCGGGAACCGACCCGCTTCGCGGGAAAGGACGTTCTCGTGATCGGGCTCGGCACCTCCGGTTGTGAGATCGCCGGGGAGCTGGCGGGCACCGCTCGCAGTGTCCGCGTCGCGGTGCGGAGTCCGAGCTGGACGATGACGCGCCGGTGGGCGGGGGTTCCGCTGGACTGGCTCGACAACCCCATGGTCGCGCGTGTCGTGCCGTGGCGTTTGCGTCGCTCGTTACTTGCGGCAACCTCCCGGCTCACGACCGGGCGTCTGTATCGACACGGGCGGCCGCGTCCGACGCGGCGCTGCGGCGACGACATCATCGCGATCTCCGACAGCTTCCCCGAGCCGTACGCGCCGGTCTCGTGGAGTTCCGGGCAGACGTCTCGGACGTGGACGGGCGCACGGTTCGATTCACGGATGACACATCGGCCGATGTGGACGTGATCGTCCATGCGACCGGCTTCGACCTACCAACGGAGTTCCTCCCTCAGGAGTTCAGCCCCGGCGTGGGCGGCCTTTACCGCGGTATCGCCCACCCAGAGGCTGATGACCTCTTCTTCGTCGGCCTGATCGAAGCCCATCGCGCCCTGCTCCCGATCGCCGAACAGCAGGCCATCTGGACGGCCGCGGTCCTGAGCGGTCAGCTGGCCCTGCCCGGGTCGAGCGAGCGGCGGCGGGTGGCGAGTCAGGAGGCCGAGCGCCGCCTCAGAGATTTCGGTGACCGCCGAGAGTTCCTCGTCGACTACGCGAAGTATCTGGCCACCCTGCGTCGCGATTGCCGGGCCGGCGGGCCGGCGGGAATCACGACCCGGGCCTGACGATTCCGATGGGCGCGGCTGGTTTCGAACCAGCGACCTCTCGCGTGTGAAGCGAGACGCGTCCGAGGGCCGGGCGCGGCCGGAAGTGGCTGCAAATCCCATGGTTTGCTGGGCTGGCCCTGCCGCGGGACGGCGGGGTCGGATATGCGTGGATTACCGGGGATTGCTGTGGATTCGGGCACCAGAACGGAGCTGGTGCCCAATGAAAACGCCGCTGGCAGCGCGGCTGGACAGGGGAGATACTGAACAGCGATGTCGCGAGAGAACGTGGAAGTGGCAAAGCGGGCTTTCGAGGCTTTCCAGCAGGACGACCTCGACCGTTTCCTGTCCTACATCCACCCCGAGGTGGAGTGGCACTCGCGGCTGGCCGAGATGGAGGGAACCCACCACGGGCACGATGGGGTCCGCCAGTGGTGGGCAAGCCTGTTTGAGGTCTTTCCCGACTGGAAGCCGACGATCACAGAAGTGCGTGACTTGGACGATTTCGTCCTCCTTCATGCACCAGCAGTTGGCAGCGGCGCAGGGAGTGGGGCCGGCGTAGAGCAGGACTTCTGGCAGGTCGCCCAGATCGAGGGCGGTCGCATCGTCTGGTTTCGCGTGTGCCCCACCGAGCAAGAAGCCCTCGAAGCCGTGGGGCTGCGGGAGTAGGCGTCGCGGGTTTCGCTAGCCGTTTTGGCCGGCGGGACCGCCGCCGACGATTGCGACGTCAAACGGCGGGTGCGGTGCGCTCATTGGCTCGGATGCTGTGATGGCGCGGGGGGTGCGGGGTCGAGTTGCCGTGCCAGCCAGGCGCTGAGCAGCGTTCCGGTAGCTGCCAGGCCGAGGGTGCCGGGGAAGACGCCTGGGCGCAGGTGATGGCGGGCGAGCAGGCATGCGGCCGCGTCGATGCCGTCGATCACGGCTGACGCTTCGAGCCAGCCGCGCGTGGGGGCGTCCCGGTCCAGGGCGACCTGGAGCCCGAGGCCGACTCCGAGGTCGCGGGCGCCGATCATGCGTACGAAGAGGCGCGTCCCGCCCTCGGAGCGGCCACCGCCGGTCATCGTGCGTGCCACGAGGCCGGGCGCAAGGAGCGACACGACGCCGAAGGCGATCCGTCCGCGCGCCAGGGTGACCGCCAGGTCCCTTTCCTCCATTGCGCCGATCCTACGAGATCGACAGCCGGCGCTCAGGATGCGGCGATACTCCCCGGCATGGCGGATCCGGACCGACGCAGGCGGAGCCGTTCCGGCCAGCTCCGCGACGCGGCGGTCTGGGGAATAGCCCTGGGCGCTGCGTCGGGCGCCGTGCTGGGCGCTGCGATCGACGGGGTCGGGGCCGGCGTGGGCGCCGTGGTCGGTGCCGCCGTGTACGCACCCGCCGAGGTGATCACCACCATGAGCAGGAGCGCCGGCGAGATCAAGCCGCTCTGGCAGCGCATCTTCAGCAGCGCTCTGCTGATGGCGCTGTTCGGCTGGTTGCTGGGTCTGATCTACGGCCCCGACGAGCTCCTGCTCACCGCGATCATCAGCGGTGCACTCCTCGGTCTGCTCGGTCTACGCCCGGGGAAGGCGGCCCTCGGGCTCTTGATCGGCGCCGCTCTGGGAGTTCTGTTCCAAGCTCTCGACGCCGGTCTCGAATCTGCGCTGGTAGCAGCGGCAGTGGCGATCGTCTACCGCGTGGCCGCCGCGATCGCCTACCGTGATCGGCCCCTGGTCCGCGTGATGGCCGAGGAGGTACCGGCGGCGGAGCTGCGATATGTCGTGCCCTTCGAGGCGCGCTCGCGGTACGTCGGTGCCGATTACGTCGAGCAGCTCGCGAAGATCCGCGGCGGCACCTTCCGCCGCAATCCGCCCGACGTCGGAATTCTCGCCTCGCTCGACAGCTTGAACGGGCCGACCTTCGACCCGGGCCGGGTGCACCCGCTGATCCGCGAGTTCTACGAGCACACCAGCCGTTTCAAGCTCTCGATCATTCCCGAGTGGCGGCGCTGGATGAAGCCCGGATACGAGATCTTCAAGTTGCTGGTCGCGCAGCCGCTCGGGCAGGCTGCGATCCCGTCCAACATCGAAGAGGCCCAGCGGGGAATGATCAGCACGATCGACACGATCGCCCTGGACGGCAACGAGGCGATCGACATCAGGGGCTGGATCCGGACCTACGCGGACTCGGGCAAGCCGATCTACGTCGGCATCTACACGAGCTTCAGGCACGAGGGCCGCGGCTATGTGAGCGTCGGTTTCCCGATCCCCAGCGCCAACTTCACCGCCACCCTGCTTCCCCAGAACGCCGGTGAGCACGACTTTGTACTGACGTCGCGAACCGAGCTCGCATTCACGGGCCACTACCTGAGCTCCGTCGACAGCGAGAGAGACGCCCTGACCGTTCTCAAGCTGCTCTATTTCCAGGAACACATCTTCGTCTACGTCGCCGAAGGCGAGCTGAAGACCGACCACAGCTTCTACCTGGCCGGACAGCGATTCCTCACCCTCCGCTACGAGATCGAACGCCTTGCCGTGGCTAGGCACAGTGACGTAGCGGACGTGCCGGAGCCTGGTGATCGATGATCGCCCGGCGCGACCAGAAGGCCAACTGGTCGCCGTGGGGCTCGTGCTTCGAGGGGCTCGAGGACGGCGAAACCCCGCCGTAGCGGGGCTTCTCGGATGGGCGCGGCTGGTTTCGAACCAGCGACCTCTCGCGTGTGAAGCGAGGCGGGCGTGAGCGTCGAGCGCGGCTGGAAGTCGCTGCAAAGCCCGCGGTTTTGTAGGCTCGGAGCACCGCCGTCCGGTGGCCGCGGATATGCGTGGATTACCGGCGATTGCTGTGGATTTGGGCATTAGAACGAAGTCTGGTGCCCATTGAAGACTCTCGCGGGAGAAGGGCAGCAGGGATACTGGGACGGCGATGTGCCGCTGGAACGCCTACATCGGCCAGCCGCTGGTAATCGGCGAGTTGCTCTTCAGGACCAAGCACGGCCTGATCGACCAGAGCCTGCATTCGCGCTTGGGCGCCGAGACCACGAATGGAGACGGATTCGGGGTTGGCTGGTACGGCAGACGCCGACCGTAGCGCTCCGGCCCGGTACCGCAGCGTCAACCCGGCTTGGAACGACGTGAACCTGCGCGAGCTCGCTGACCACATCGAATCGCCCGTCTTCCTGGCCCACATCCGCGCGGCCATCGGGAGTCCGGTCCAACAGACGAATTGCCATCCGTTCCGATACGGACGCTGGCTGTTCGTCCACAACGGGATGATCAGCGGCTTCCAGGAGTTGCGTCGCGATCTGCTGCTCGCCGTCGACCCCTCGCTCTTCGACGGGATCGCGGGGTCGGCTGACTCCGAGGTATTGCTCCATCTCGCCCTCGGCTTCGGGCTCGAGGACGATCCACTGCGGCGCGATGGAGCGCACAGTCGGGTTCGTCGAAGAGACGGCGCGTGTTCGCGGCGTGAAGGACCCGGTCCAGATGACGGTCGGCATCAGCAACGGAGAGCGCGTGTGGGCGGTGCGCTATTCCTCGGCGCACGAATCCCGCACCCTGTTTGTCTCCGAGGACGTCGAGGCGGTCCGGCGCCTGCATCCCGACAACGCGCGCCTCCAGCAACTTGCCGAGGGTGACCGCATCGTCGTCTCCGAGCCGATCGCGGACCTGCCCGGCGCCTGGATCGAGGTCCCCGAGTCCACCGCCGTGGTGCTCGACGGGCGGCAATTACGAGCAGCGGACCTTCGAGCCGCGCTGAAAATAAGGCATGCCCCAAGCGGCCACGTCGGGGTCATGGGTCTGGCGCGGCTGGGCTCGAACCAGCGACCCTGTCGTCGCCGAAATCACTCGATCTCGGCGATGCACTGACGGTGCGCGAAGGTTAGTTTGGCGCCATGACGGGTCGCCCGAACGTACTCGTCGTTCTGAGCGGTCAGCAAGGCGGTACGGGAGGCCACCTGGGCCTTCGAGCGGGAGATGCTGGAAGTCAAGGTCTCGGACTTACCGACTCCGGTCATTCGGAAGCTGTCCGCCGCCACGGATGCCCTGTCCGCAGTGCTGGTCGAGGCCGAGGGGTTTCGGGGCGCGCGGTAGCAATCAGCGGCCTCAGATGTCGGGCCGCGCTTGCCTCGCGAACGAGGGCGGCGGGATACTGGGCGGGCGATGTCGCAGGAGAACGTGGAGCTTGTCGAGCGAGCGGTCGCCGCGATCAATGCGCGGGACATCGACGCCTACCTCGCCTGTTGCACAGAGAGCATCGAGTTGTGGACGCCGGTGGCGGCCATCACGGGGGTTTATGAGGGGGCGGCTGGCATTCGCAGTTTCTTCGCCGATCTCCGCGACACGGGTCCCGACTTCCGATTGACCATCGAACGCGTGGAAGCGATCGGCGCGGACTGCGTCATGGCATTCCTGCGGATCTCCGCGAGCGGGCGCGCTAGCGGCATTCCCCAAGCCGCCGATACCGCGAACCTCTACGACCTCGTCAACGGCAAGATCAGGCGCGTCCGAATCTTTCTCAACCGCCAAGAGGCTCTCGAAGCCGTGGGGCTGCGGGAGTAGGCGACCGCCTAAGCCAATCGCACGCTGATCGTCGGGAGTGCGAGCCCTCTCGAAATAGGAGGGAAGGGTGGAAGGTCAGGCACTTCTCTTTGCGCGGGAAGCGGGAGCGAAGTAGTGTCGCGCGCGTTGACTGATAGCAGCCAAGGAGGACCGATGGGAGCAGCGGAAAACGTGGCGATCATGCAGCGCGCCTACGACGCCTTCAACACGGGCGACCTGGACACGCTCAACGAGATCTTCGACGGGAACGCCGTGTGGCATCTCCCAGGCAAGAGCAAGTACGCCGACGACTATCAGGGCGCCGACGCGATCCTGGAGTACTTCGGCCAGCTCGCACAGGAGACGGACGGCACGTTCCGGGCCGAGCTGCAGCACCTGACAGCAGATGACGACGGCCACGTGGTCGGCTTCCAGCACAGCACCGGGAATCGCAACGGCAAGCACCTGGAAGTGACCAACTGCATTGTCTTCCAGCTCAAGGACGGCCGAGTCATTGACGGTCGGGAGCACTTTCACGACCTCTACGCTTGGGACGAGTTCTGGTCGTAGCCCCGCCGAAGCCGTAGGGCTGCGGGAGTAGGCGATGTCGCAGGAGAACGTGGAGATCGTGCGCGCGACCTACGAAGCGGTCAATCGGGGCGACAACGACCTCGCCTTCTCCTACGCCCACCCGGAGATCGAGTTCCACACGTACGCGCTCTCGCCAGAGGCCGGGGTGTATCGCGGCAAGGAAGCGATGCGGGAGTACAACGAGCACCTCTGGGCGCAGTTCGAGAGCCTCCGGATCGAGGTGGAGGAGCTCGTGGACGCCGGCGACCGAGTCGTCGTCGTGAGCACGCAGCACGCGATTCCGAAGGGCGGCGGCCAGCAGGAGATCCACGTCCACATGTCCGAGGTCTGGACCGTTCGCGACGGCCTGCTCGCCGAGCGGCATTCCTACTCGACCAAAGGTGAAGCCCTCGAAGCCGTGGGGCTGCGGGAGTAGGCGATGGTTTCTGAGCCCGTTTGGGATAGCTCTTTCAGACCGCGCGGCGCAAACAGGGCGGCGGGCGATTTTGCCCTTGAGCGGCGTCCGGAGGTCACTCCGAACTAGAAAGTCAGCGTGCTGGACGTGTCACGAGTGCTCGGGCCACGGGTGGCCGTTGACGTGCGCTGGCTGCCTGCGCCAGTAGTTCTCGCGGGCGATGGGTTCAAGCGTTCGGTAGCACTCGCCGCATAGGTGGTCCTCCGATGAGGACATTGATTGTGCCCACGCACCACGCGCCATGATCGCCCCGAGTCGACCGTCGGCGTCCATCTCGCGATGTTGGCAGTCGTCGCATGCGAGCCCGGTGGGCTCGGTCATCTCGACCTCAAAGATTCGGGTCATCACGATCCCGTCGTTTCGTTGGTTGAGGAAGGTCGCCTAGCCGAACGAGACGTGCAGGCGCTCGGCCAAACCGGAGTCTTGCCGCAGCCGGGGATTGGCGTCCTCGGCAATGACGGCATCGTCCAAGGCCCAGCCAACCCGCTCAAGAAGCTGATCGCGGCGATGCTGGTCGGCGAACAGCGCTGGGGTCAACTCCTCCGCCAGCACGAACGCATCGCCCTTGGAATCCGTGTCTGCCGTGACAATCAGATGAGGCATTAGTGCCTCCTCTCGCACAGGCCACGGCACTCAGAATGAGGACTCCGCTCCCGTTTAGCTGTACACCGACCGTAGCACCCTTTGCTCGTGGCTCTGCGCAGCCAGGAGAACGGCTGCTCCAATACATCGACTCGCTCACCGCCAGCCGGGATACTGGGCGGGCGATGTCGCAGGAGAACGTGGACGTCTATCGAGGCCACGAGAGAGTTCGGCGGCTTGAGTCGTTCCAAATCAAGCTCGACGACGCGCGTGGCTGCGGCGACCGGGCGCTTTTCCTCGGCTGCTTCGAGGGGCAAGGTCGCAACGGATTGGAGGTCCGGCGACCTTCGGCGTCGGTCTGGTCGTTTCGCGCTGGTCGCGCAGTTGCGGTACAGGTCTACGCCGATCAGGCCGAAGCCCTCGAAGCCGCGGGGCTGCGGGAGTAGGCGATGTCGCAGGAGAACGTCGAGATGCTTCGAACCTGGGCGGCGGAATTGGACGCGCGCCCCGGAGAGGGCGCGCTGGTCAGTCGCCACACGGGCGAGGCTGTTGTTTCTCAGTTCGATCCTGAGATCGTGTATGAGGACACGACTTGGCCCGACCACGCTGCCGAGACCTATCGCGGCATCGACGCCGTGGTTCGGGCAACGGAACGCTGGACGGAGCCTTACGAGCGGCTGACACTCGAGTTGCAGCGAATCGTCGGGACCGGCGACTGCCTCGTGTCCATCCATAGGCTCAAAGCTACGGCGCGGCAAACCGGCATCGAGTTCGACGAGCCCCACGCCATCCTCTGGAGGTTCCGAGGCGGAAAGGTCATCTACTTCCGCTCGTTTCGAGATCCGGACGAGGCCGTCGAAGTCGCTGGTCTCTCGGAGTAGGCGATGTCGCTGACCATGGACCTGATTGGTCGGCTTTCGAACTCCTCGACGCAAGCGACCCTGGCGCATCTTCGTCGCGCCTTGACGAAACGGCGTTCTTAGGGCTGCAGGCGCTTCCGCTTTTCGTCCGGAGCAGGCGCGTCGCGGACCGGCACTCGGGCGCTCGCATCTGGGCGAGAGCGCGCGCGGGGGAGCGCGGTGCCGTCTCCTCGCCGGTTCCCGTGTATGCCGGCGGACCAGCGCCCTGCTTCTGGCGAACAGGGGGTCTCGCAGCCACGCCGGTCGAGCTCTGCTCGGCTTGTTTTATGCGTGCGCCGCGCTGCTCGTACGAGCGTTTGGGGAAGCGACGTGAGCGCGCCTGCTGAGGACTCAGGACACCTATGCGGCGTGGGGGCGACTTGCGGGCGCAAAGCGCGCTGCCCGGACGGTAGGCTCGCTGGTGAAACCGGTTTGGGCTTCGAGCACGGCATTCGCCGTGAGAGAGGAGCAGGGCGATGGCTACCCACGTGATATTCCACGAGGTCGACGACGTCGAGCACTGGTTGAGCTCGCCCAAGCGCGAGGAGGTCTTCGGACCGATGGGGATCACGGTACGTACGTTCCGCGACCCGCAGGGGTCCAATCGGGTCGGTCTGATCGTCGAAATCCCCGACATGGCCGCATTCCAGAGCTTCATGCAGACCGACGAGGCGGCTGAGGCCATGAAGCATGACGGTGTGCGTCCCGAGACACTTTTGGTTCTTGACGAGGCATAGCGCCCGACCCGACGCCAGATGTCCGCCGCCTCTCGCAGGCCGGTGGAGATCCGACGGATCGTGATCGAGATCTTGGGCTCCGAAATGCGCGCCGTTTGAGAAACCCGGCCGCGGCGGCTGAGGCCTCAGCGGAATCGAGGTCCTACCGCAGGGACAGTTCGGCGTTCTCGAAAACGCGCGAGCGCATGCCGGTGACGGCGGCCATGAGTCCGCTCGTTTGCAGTGCCTCTTGGTGCTCCGGCTCAGACTGATAGGCGTCGCGCGCCGCGGCTGATTCCCACACCGTGCATACGATGACCCCGCCCTCCATTGGTGCGACGACTCGGGCTGTCACCGCCGATGTCGGACGGCGCGCCTCCAGTTGGGCGGCTGCGGCGAGCAACGCGTCTGGATCGCCGTCCATCTCGAGAATCACCATCACCGACATGCGGCCCTCCTCCGCAAATGAGTCGCCAGGCGCGGCGACACCTTACCGGTGATGGGCACAGCTGGGCCCGAGCCAGCGACCGGTGTCGCGACAGATCATAGAATGCGGCGCCTGTGCTTTGCCGTCGCGGACCGGCACTCGGGCGCTCGCATCTGGGCGAGAGCGCGCGCGGGGGAGCGCGGTGCCGTCTCCTCGCCGGTTCCGGTCGGGTGCCGGAGACGCTGTAGGGACTCCGTTCTTGACCGGAGCGGGTGGTGACTCTTGCGATGCGCTTCGTCGTCTCCTGGCGCTGCCGAGCGTCGGGCGCTAATCGGGAAGGAGACCGAGCTGGCCGAGAAAGTCCATCTGATCGAAGAACAGGTGCTCGGACTTCAGTGCGTCGCCGTCGGTGGCATAGACCGCCGCCCACCGGAACTCAATGGCTCGTCCTGTCGGCGCGACATCGCCGTTGGGAGTGTGGAGCACCCCATCATGGGTGCCCACGAAGGTTCCTTCGGCCGCCGCGGCAGGCCCGTCGCTGAGGAGTTTCTTGACTTCAAGACGACCGTCCGGGAACGCTTCGTGGAACACGCCCAGGAAGCCATTGACGTCGTCGCGGCCGCTGACTTGAGCGCCTGGCGCCACCATCTCGGCATCGGCGGCCCACGGTTCAGCGTCGCTGTCACCGTCGTTAAACGCGGCGATGTGCTTCAGGACCACGTCTTTGGCGTCCGGCATCATCTCTCCGTTTGCAGTTGACGGCGCGCGCGAGTCTCTCAGATTTTCACTGGGCGCGCCCGGCTCTTGCTCTAACCAGGTTGCAGGCATCTCGCCGCTTAAGGCTGCTGCCCTGCTTGGCGCGGAAAGCAGGCGCCAGCCGCCCGCTCTTGCTCGAATGCGAGCGCCGAAGTGACGGCCTGCGACGCGCCAACTCCGGGCGAGAAGCAGCAGCGAAGCCTGCTCTCGGGGTCGCTCAATGGAAGGACTATTCGCCTGCTTCCAAGCAAGCAACCATGGGCGCGGCTGGTTTCGAACCAGCGACCTCTCGCGTGTGAAGCGAGGCGAGTGCGGAGGTCGAGCGCAGCTGGAAGTCGCTGCAAACCGGGAGGTTCCGCGCTTTCGGGCGTCGCCCTGTGCCGGGGCTGGATATGCGTCGATTACCCGGGATTGCTGTGGATTTGGGCACTAGAACGAAGCTGGTGCCCAATGAAATCGCAGCGCGAGACATGGCAGCGGGAATACTGGGCGGGCGATGTCGCAGGAGACGTGGACATCTTGCGCTGCGCCTACGCCACGCTCGGCGGATACCCCGATGACTGAGCCGCAGCCAATGAGCGAGGTCGAGCCGCAGGCGGTGGAGTTGGAGGCGTAGCGCAGCCGCTTCGAGCGACTCTGGCCCCAACGCGGACGCGTCGTATGCGTGCGGTTGTTTCCAACTCTACGGTGCAGCGGTTGACCGCACAGCTTTGTGGCACTGCCTCCGCGAACCCCAATGCCGTTCGGAGTCAAGGCATCCCCTGGGTAGGCTCGCCGAGATGCGGCAAGAGCTAAATCGGATGACCGCCAGTCCGATGATCGTAGGCCGCGTTGTCACAGCGACCATCGCCCTGACCTGTGTGCTGATCGTCTACGACGGATGGGCCGATCTGAGGTTGAGAGATGTCATCTACGTCATCGTCGGTCCAGTGCTCGCGATCTTCATCGCGCACGTGTTCTCCGCCAGCGTCGTTCTGGAAATGGAACTCGGGAGGCGACCGACCCGACGCGAATGGACTACCAAGGTCCGCTTCGAGTCGGGGTTTCTGCTGCTCGCCGTTCCCCCGGTAGCGATCCTGATCATTCTGAATCTCGCCGCCGTCTCGCTTAACGACTCAATCCTGGTGATCATCTGGCTGGAAGCGCTGTCGCTCAGCTTCTGGGCAGGCTTGGCCGCACATCGGGCGGGATTACGTGGACGATCGCTGGCAATGGCCGTGGTCGCCGGTCTAGTCGTAAGCGGCATCGTCCTTGGACTACTGGTAATCTCGAGCCTGGGAAGCCGGTCCAGAACGGCGTCGCCGCCGCCACAGCGCACCTCAACGCCTTGGGGCTGCGGGAGTAGGCAGGCGGCGGGATTCTGGGCGGGCGATGTCGCAGGAGGACGTTGATCTTGGCGGCTTGATCCACCGTCCGCGACCGATGCGAGCCTTGCGACGTGCTGTCCGTCGTGTCCATGCTCCGGCGCATGCTCGGGGCGATGAAGTACGCCGCCAAGGAAGAGCACTTCGCCGTCGTCGCGGGAGCCGCCGTCGCCCTCATATTGGTCGGGACGGTCACCTATTCGCTTGGCGAAGGCTGGAACGTGGTCGACGGGTTCTACTTCGCCGTCTGCACGCTGACCACGTCGAGCATCGCCGACCCGAACCTCACGCTGACGCATGACGCGCTGAAGCTCTTCACCGTCATCTACGTGCTGACCGGCATCGGGATCCTGGTCGAGCTGGCGCGCGAACTCGGCGTCGGGTTCGTGAAGGAGCGCGAGGAGCATCACGCCACCAGACACGCCAAGCGCCACAAGGAAGATCCGCCCGAGACACAGTCGCGGGATAACTCGAAACCGCTGGGCCTCCGGAGCAGGCGACGATGGGCGCGGCTGGTTTCGAACCAGCGACCTCTCGCGTGTGAAGCGAGGCGAGCGTCTCGTGGTCGCGGTCGGAAAAGACCTGCAAAGCGGCCGGATCCACGGGGAGCTGTCGCCGTCAGCTCGTAGCGGATAGCCGTGGATTACCAGGGATTGCTGTGGATTTAGGCACTGGAACGGGGCTGGTGCCCAATGGAAAGCCGCCACCAGCGGCGTGTGGCCCTCGCCGAGCGTGACGACGGGGTCGCCGTCGACGAACGGGAGACGGTCGCGGTAGCGCTCGATCAGGCCGGGCATCGGCCTGGATTCACTCAGCGCATCCGGATGACATCGGCGAAGACGACGCGTTCGGCGAGCTCGTCGGCCGGCCGCTCCAGACGGGGCCGTGGCCTGGAACTCCTCGACCTCGCCGGCCGTCCGGCGGACCGCCCTACCCCCCGAGGGCAGGATGAGCGACTTCAGCCGCGCGTTGAGCGGGCCCGTGACCGCGGCACCTGGAACGCGTTGCCAGCCCATCGGCGCCACTCCCTCAGCCGTCCAGCCGGAGATCTCGATAGTCGGGTGCTGCTCACCGGTCAGCTCCTCCAGCGCGGCGACCACTCTGTTGGGCAGCGGTCCGTCGGGACCGATGCCCGTCGCCGCACCTCGACCCCCGCCGCCGTCCGCGTGATGTCCAGCTGCCGGTCCGGCAGCAGCTGCACCGGTTCGGCCCAGGCGACGGCCGACAGGTGCTGCCCGTCGACGCTCCGGGCTGGAAGCGCGCGAGCGCCAGGCGGACGAACAGGGCGGTCGGACGACGCAACGGCGCGAGCCGATCTCGATGTCGGCGTACCAGCAATCGGGCCCGCCGGACGCCGGCTGCTCGACGAGCTGCGTCGGGTACAGGACGGCGCGCACCACGGTGCCCTCCTCGGCGAGCCTCGCATCGGCCGCGTCCACGGTGGCGCCGCCGACGGTGAACATGCCCTCGTCCAGCCGCATGGGCGCGGGCTGCGTGTCCCAGATGGGGTCGCGGAGGATCCTGCTGAGATACCCCGGGTCGTCAGCGGCGGTGCCGAGCCCCCCGGCCCCACGACCACCGCGAGCCGCTCGTCCTCCCCACTGACGTTCCAGGGCCGCGCCAGGCCGACCCGCACCCGACCTCCGCGCCGGGTCCGCTGCAGCGTCTCCCAACCCCCCGGGATGTCCATTCCCGTCCACCGGAACGCCGGCGTCGTCGAAAGCACGACGGGCGCGGGCGGGCGAGCGGTGCTCTTCACGATCACCTCGGTGACGAGCGCCTTGGAGCGGAACTCGGCGTCATCCATCGGGTGGCCAGGCGTGGGACGAGGCGGAGGGGGCGGTGGCCCGGGACCGACCGACTCGAGGACGCCGGGGGCCCGGGATCGAAGAACTGCCGGAACCGGCTGAGCGCCGTCACCGTGTAGGTAATCGTTCGGCGACGCGTGTCGCCGAACTCGTGGCGCAGCGGCGGGAGTCCGACGGCGTCGACCTCCAGCGCGGCGACCTGCACCGGCCTCGATGGCACGCGCATGGACTTCTCGTCGGTCGTTTCCACCCACTCCGCGGACAGCTCGACCTGCGCCGTGCTCGGCGGGTCGATGCCGAGGAGCGGATCCGTCACGCCGAGCGGATCCGTCGCGGGGCGGATCACGGCGACCGTCTCCCCCGACCGGCGATCGGCCGCCAGCTTCCCGGTCGGCGGTTTCAGCGGGGTCTTCACGGCGTGGACCATGCGGATCACCCGGACGGGGCTGACCATCGGGTGGCGGCCGCTCTCGACCCGTTTGAGCACGCCGTCCCACGGCCCTGGCTGCCCCGGCGGGACTCACCCTCACTGCCCCGGCGGGACTGCAGGCGCCTTCAGCCAGTCGTTGATCTCGAAGCTGTCGATCCTCTGTGGGTCCACGGTGCTGCTGAGCTCAAGGGTCACCTGCTGCGCGGGCGCGAGCCGGACGAGCAGCGTCCGTCCCCCGTCCGTCAGGTCGACGGTGCGCTGGCCCGCGGCGGTCACGGATTCGAGCGCCAGCCGCTTCGGCGGGAGATCCGGCCAGCTCGCGGGCGGCGTCGCAGGCGACGCGGACCACGCCGCCGCCACCCACGTGTCCGCGGCGGGTGTGCCGGGTTCGGGCCGGACGTAGATGGCGACGCCCGCCGCCGCGGGATCCGGAAGCCAGCTGTACGTGCCATCGGCGCTGAACGTCGGGGCGGTCGTGGCCCGGCGCAGCCACTCCGCATGGACCGCGGGATCGGCCTCGGGGCCGCTCCCGTCGAAGTTCCCATGCTGCTCGGCCAGGCTGAATGATGCGTGGGGCGGCATGAGCAGGCGCTCGTCGTTACTAGCGAACTGCGCCGCGAACGCCGCCACGCCGACCCCGTCGGCCGGATCGCTGCGGATGACGAGCTGCTCGAGCGATCCGCCGAGACCGAGCACCTCGGGATGCACCTTGATCTCGCCGCGCTCGTTCGGCACGAGCAGGCCCGGCGGCGGGACGAGCTCGGGCGGGAGCACCGGGTCATGGCGCGCGTAGTGCACCGTCTCCGAGCTGCCTTCGAGCTCTCCGGGTTCGCCGAGCACGAGACCGCCTCCCGCGGC
Organism: uncultured Actinomycetes bacterium; assembly: GCA_963842605.1. Lineage (GTDB taxonomy): Bacteria > Actinomycetota > Thermoleophilia > Solirubrobacterales > Solirubrobacteraceae > AC-38. Next base: position 801,561 of record CAWJGV010000002.1, on the reverse strand, counting down.
GTCGGCGATCCTCACCCGCATCATGTAGTCGTCACCGAAGCGCAGCTCGGGCAGTTCGAGCGGTCTGAACGTGCTTTTCAGGAACGGCAGGGAACGCGGGATCTCGCGGCGTGCGCGCCGGCCCGCCGTCGGAAGCGGGCGGGGGCAGGTCAGGCTCCAGCCGTCCCACCGCGCGACGACCTCGTCGCCACGCAGCTTGCGATCGTCGACAGGCGCGGCGGCGCCCGGCGGGCGGGCTGCGCGTGCGGCAGACGGGGTGCGCTCCTTGCCGTCCTCGACGATCGTCGCCCCGTGCGCCTTCACCTGCCCCTCCTCGCCGTCCGGGATATCGGCGATCAGCAGCTTGGGGGACGTGGCCGTCTCGTAGATGGCGGCCCGCCGGCACAGCGAGGCCCATCCACCCTCGTTGCGCCGGATGTCGATTCGGTACCCGAGGACGAGGTCCTCGGCCGCGAGCACGGGGTCGGGGCTGCTCGCGCGCCCAACCCGTCGCGCGAGGATGTCCTCCCGCCCGTGTCGCAGGAGGCTCAGCCCCGCCGAGCGCAGCGGGGGCATGGCCGCGGCGGCCGGTCGCGGCGCGACCGCCAGCGCGAAGGCCGCGGGACGGACAGCGGGGGCCCGCACGCTCTCCTGGGCGTCTCGAACCCGGTCGATCGCGCCCGTGACGTCGAAGGTGGCCAACTCCCACGACTGCCTGTGGCCGAGGTCGAGCATCCCGCCCTTGATGTCCGACTCGGCGGGCGCGGCAAGGAACCGGGCGTCCTCGATCACGTAGCGCGTCCAGCGCGACACCACGTGCAGGGACGCGGGCGCCGTGTCCGGCAGCTTGCATCCCACCGCCACGAGACCTCCCGCGCCCAGCGTCCCGAGGGTGGGCAGCCGGAACTCGACGATGAGGCCGAGCGCACGCAGGACCGCCGGGTATTCGCGCAGCCACGAGATGAGCTGGTGGAAGTCCGGGAACGGGGCAGGCGGCGGGTCGGGCGGGTCGGGCACGCCGTCCGGCCCGGCGCGTCCCGGCGGCGTCGGGGTCCGCACCGGGGCAGCCGGCGGCGGCGGCGGATGGGTCCCGACGTCGGCGGCGAGCAGCTCCTGCTCGACGGCCGCCGGATCGCCGTTCTGACGTGCCGACTCCTGGTACATCGCGACGATCGTGTTCTTGTACTTCGCGCTGGTGTCGACCTTCGGGACCGGGTACGGCATCGGCGGGTCGTAGGGCCGGACGGTGCGGTCCGTCGGGAAGAGCCGCTCCCAGACCGCCTTCTGGACCTGGCCCGCGAACAGCGGGACGGCGTCACTGATCTGGACCGGGACGATCACGGACTCGTCGGCCTTCGTCAGGACCGTGAGCTTCGAGCCGGCGAGCAGCGCCGGCCAGTCGGCCAGCCCGTACGCCCCGAGATCGGCGCCCGGGCGCCGCCGCTCAGGCGCGGGATGACGAGCGCCCGCAACGTCGCTGCGCCGCTCCCCGCGTCGAGCGCCCCACCGGGAACGGCGACCCAGAGCAGCTCGCTCTCGCGCCGCTCGCTCATGCGACCGCCGCGAACGCCCGCCGGTACTCGAGCCACTCGGAGAGGTACGGGTCGAGATCGTCGGCGACGAGGACTCCCGGTGCACCCGAGGCCGGCGTGGCGCCCGCCGGCGCGTCGTCGCCCGCGATCACCCAGGGGCCGCTGTCGAGCTCGACCGAGTCGGCGAACAGCGTGAGGTCGATCTCGATGACGAGCGTCGCGCGCCCGACGAGCTGGTTGCCGGTCGTCTCGTACCCGAGGCGTCAGCACGAGCTCGACCGAGACCGAAACGAGCCCGAGGACGTCGAGGCTGCCGCCGATGCGGATGAACCCGGTCAGGACGACCGAGGACTCCGTTTCGGGCGCCTTCGGCGGCACAAGCTCGTAGCGGATGCCGCCAAGCACGTGCGCCTCGCCCGACGCCACGAGGAACTTGACGGCGACGGATGCGCCGAACTGCAGCGAGATCTCCATCCGGCTGAGGCCCGTGTGGTCGAACTCGAGGTCGACGTATCCACCGCCGCCGAACATCAGGACGCTGAGGTTGAACGGCTTGGCGCGGGTGGCGAACCCGAGCGCCACCGAGACCGGCTCGCCGCGGAACGGGACCGTCACGGCGGCGCTGAACGCGAGGTTCTGCATGACGAACGCACCGGCGGCGACGTCGGGAACCGGCAGCGCATAGCGGGCGACGATCCGGTCTGTCGACACGTCGATCGTCGGTCCTGCAGCGCCGAGCCCGACCTTCTTCTGCAGGATCTGCAGCAGTTCCAGGTCGCCGCCGAACTCCGCCTCGACGCCGGTGACGGTGAGCGTCGGCGCGTGCCCCCGCGCGCTGGGTGAACTTCAGGATGCCGAACGAGAGCGTGAGCAGCGGCGTCTCCTTGGGGAACGCCAGCGCGAAGTCCGACAACGTGCACTCGGTGATCGTCTCCTCGGGGCCGCTCACGACGCTCACCTTCAGGGTCGGCGGTTCGGTCGAGCCCTTCTTGCCGAGGAACGGCGTCGTCAGCCTCACCTTGTCCCACGTCATGCGAACCGTCGGCTGCCCGCCTGCGAGGTCGGTCACCATCGTCGGCGGGTCGGCGACACTCGGGACGGCGTCGGTCGTGGCCTCCAGGTCCGGCCAGAAGATCCGCCAGCGAGAACCCCAGCACCGTCGCGGCGGGGTCGAGCATGTTCAGCGGATTGGTCGTCGCCAACGCCTCGCGGCTGGCCGGCCCGTGGTGCGGGAGAGCACGTCGGCCTTGATCACCGGCGATATGAGCCCCAGAACGATCGGCGTTCGCGGTGAAGTCGATGTCGAGTCCCTTGCCCACGATCGCGAACTCGGACGTGACGTCCGGGGCGAGGCCACACGTCTCGTAGTCGCCGTGGAAGCCCATGAGCGCCCTGTGTCCGTCCGCGCGATCCGGCAGCAGCGTTCGCACAGCGCCGGCAGTGTGACGTCGAACGCCCAGCCACCCGCCTCCGCGTCCGGCAGTGGGATCGGGGGGGTGGGGGGCTCCCCAGGTCGCGGCGGAGGCGGCGGCGGCGGGCCGAGTCGCGGTCGGAAGCCGCGGCCGTCCCCGTCCATGACGCCGAAGATGCTGAGCCGGTTGACGAGGTGGACGTCGCCGGGCGCGCCCTCCCCTGCTGCGCTGCGGATGAGGTCGACCGGGTCACCGGTCAGCGTCACGACACCCGCCTTCTCGGCGGCGAAGGCTTTCGCGAGCCTTGCGCGACGCCGTACTCGGTGCCATCGTCGTGCAGCGTGTCGAACGCGGGCATCGCCTCGGTCTGCTCGAGATCCTGGTCGGCGACGAAGAGCATCGGCATGCTGAACTCGACGCTGCCGGCCGCGCCCTCGCAACGGACGGAGAACTCGACCGGCTGCCCGTCGCGCATCGGCCAGAAGAACCACGGCACGGGCGACGGGTTGTCCTCGGCGGCCTCGATCTGGTCCTTGACCAGGTTGATCTGCTCGACGAGCTCGAGAAAATCCCCAGCGTTCTTGGCGACCGTGGCGTCCCCGGAGTCCGCCAGGGCTTCGTACTCGGACGCACCGCCGAGCTCGTCGATGAGCGGGGGCCAGGCGTCCCGTCTGTCCTCGAGCTCCTTCTGCTTGGCATGCGCCTCTGACAGGAGCGGCGTCCGGGGGTACTTCCTGCAAGCCCCGCGCGTCCCGGCCGGATGAAGATCCGGATCGTTCGGGTCGTCGACGTCGGCGAACTCGAGGGTCGCGATCTCGGTCCGTGCGAACGGAAAAGCCCGTGCAAGCGCGGGATCGTCCGGCTCGTCGCGGGTTGGCTCGGTGACCGTGAGGACGGTTCGTTTGCGCAGCTCGGCGGTGGCCCCGGTACCCGGCTCCGCGCCCATCCGCTCGGTGATCTCGGAGTACTGAGCCCGGTGCCCGCTCGGGTACAGCACGCCGTGGATCTCCACGCCCACCTGCTGGTCGCGGCCGAGTGTGGCCTCGTGGTCCCACCGCACGCCCGGCCACGAGCCGTCGGCCGACAGCGACCCGCCGAGCGCGCTGAGCTCCAGCCGATCCAGCCGCGCGGGCGCCCCCTGGGCTCTGATCAGCTGCCGATCTGCCTGCCCGAGCGCCGTGGCGAACGGGTCGGCGGCGCCGGATTTGAGCGTCTGGAGCTCGAGGCCGGCCGTGAGCGCGGCCGGACCGCCGGCGACCGCCCGGATGCGCGCCCGCCACAGCCCGACCGAGCCGGAGTTCATCCAGCGGCATGGGGACTCCGTCGTGGTCGCTCGTGGCCAAGCCGCCGACCGGCGTCGTGATGAGCTGCCACGGCAGCTCGATCTCGGTCTGGGCCGCGCCCGGCGCGGGTGTGTCGGTATGCGGCACGATCGGCGCCCGCTGCAGCGCGGCGAGCACCCCGACCGCCGTCAGCTCGATCCGCTCGGCCGTAGGCGTGAAGACCACCTGGCTCGGTCCGGCCAGGCGCGAGTGGCTGGGCCCGCCGGTTTCGGGGACCTCGCCGGCAGGCGAGACCTCCTCGCCGATGTGCTGGGGCGGGAACGTCACGACGACCTGCGCGCCCGGCCCCGTGCGGTGGAGCGCGGTCGGGTCGCCGGGGCGCAGCTCGTAGCCCGACCAGCTGAGGCCAAGCACGACGAGATCGGCGGGGCGCACGAGGACGTGATCGACGACCGTGTGCACGCTGTCGACCCCTGCCGGGAACGCGTGCTTGCTCGGGTCGACGATCCACTCCTGCTCCCGCAGCCACTCAGGCGCGCCGGTGTCGGACATCGACGTCCTCTGGACGAGCCGCAGCAGCCGCCTCGCGTTCCCGTTCGCGTCCGCCTCCCTGTCGACGTCCCACGCGAACAGCTCGATCCGGCCCTCGCGGAGCAGCACGGCCGGATTGGAGCCGAAGCGCCACACGCGTTCGTTGGGCCCGACCCGCGTGGGTCCGCGCCAGGAGAGGGACGGTGACCAGTGCGCGCCGTCCCATGACCATTGCAGCAGCGCCCCGTCCCTGTCTCGGGCGAACACCTCGAGGCGTTTTCGGCCCCGGCGCCACCATGACCGGGTCTCCGCGGCAGTGGCCGTCCAGCGGGGCGTAGCTGTCGCGGTCCCCAGGCCCGAACCAGTGACCTGGGTGATCGATGCCGACGTCAGGCTCCGCGTGCGAGTTCTCGGAGCCCGACCAGCCCCAGTGCGCCAGCGTGGACCCGTCACCGGTGCGGCCCACGACGTCGAACCTGTGCGGGCTTGGAGTCCACACCGCTGCCGGCGTACCGATGACGGCACCGCCGTCATAACCGCCGTCGGCTTCCTCCCAGACCTCGGGACCCCCGGCGCCGTTGAGCTGCCCGTAGTGGACGAGGCGGTCATCGGACCCGCAGGCGAACACGTCCGGGACCCCGACCTCGTAGATCGCGGCGAGCCCGCCCTTCACCACCATCCCGAGGTACTCCGGCTCGCCCAGGATGTCCGCCTTCATCCGCCAGCGGCGCAGCTGGTCGCCGGCGCCGCGCGCGTAGACGTCGATCGTGTCCAAGCCGGCCACGACGGCGATCGGGTTGTGCACGAGCCGCCAGCCCGGCTTCGTCTCGGGACCGGTCATCCGGCCCTGCGCCTCGCTCCACCACCAGTGCAGGAGGTGGCCCCCGGCATCCAGGCCGACGCCGCCCGACCCACGGGCGAATACGTGAAGGCGCCGCGGGCCGAGCGCCACCGCCACCGGGTCGCCGGACAGGATTCCGCCGAGGCTCTTGCTGCCCTCGTCCCACCCCTCCGACCAGAAGTGCAGCAGCGTGTCGTCCACGTCGCGGGCGAACATGTCCAATCGACTGTCGCCCCACGAGACGACAGTCGGATCGCCCGGCTTCCCGGTGAAGGTCATGCGCGCCGAGCGTATCTGCTATGCCAGCGCCGCATGTCAAGCGATCTCGCGACGGGTTGCCGGGGCCGATCGGTATGTCGAAAGACACCCCCGCCTTGCACCGGACAGGACCAACCACTCGTCGTGGTTCGTGGCGCAGGCGGATGTGGCCGTCAGGCGTGGCTCGTCGCGTCGTCGACCGCGACCTCGTACCCCGTTGACGTCACGAACTGGTCTCCCGCGAGCAGATCTGGAACACGCTCAATCCGGTCGTCGGCGGTGCGTCAGGCACTGGACTCGGCGGTGCCGCCGGTCAAGCGGGCGCCGGTGTCGAGGCCGGCGCCGAAGCTCGGCGCGTATCGGGCGGTGATCGATTCGTGGCTCCTGGCCGACCGGGTGGCGCCGCGCAAGCAGCGCCACACGGCCAAGCGGATTCATCAGCGGCTCGTCAACGAGCACGGCGCCGATGTCGCCGAGGTCACGGTGCGCCAGTACGTGACCGCGCCGCAGGCGCCCGGCCGGCCCGCCGCCGGGGCGCGGCCGTTCACCGCCGACCTGAGCCTCGACAATGTCTGACCTCACGGTGAAGCCATTGGCGGTGAGGCCGGCGCTTGCATTCGTCGCCGCCGAGTTGTCTACTGAGGGCTCATCAGCCAGAGGGGGTAGACCAATGGCACAGGGGTTCCTGAGGATCGTCGTCGACGGCTTCCACGCCAACGAGGTCGATTTCGCCGCGGCGCTCCAACGGAAGCCCGACCTCGACAAAGCGGTTTTCGACGACTTCATCTCCGCGCTCGTCGCCGCCGAGGAGGACCCGACGAGCGACATCTTCTGGTCGGTCGCCATTACTTGGTCACTCCGATCGCTATGACGTGGCGGGAGCCACGATCGAAGAACGCCGCGCGCGTGAGCTCGACGCCAGCAGGCAGCGGATGGAGTCCGCGGGGACTTTCGTCTTTACGCGGTTCTGCGACGCTCTCAGCGCCGACGGGTTCACGCCGCCGACGACGATCGAAGATCCCACAAACGTTAGCCTCTGCTTCGTGAAGGCTGGGGCGGCCGAGCTCGTGAATCTCGTGCCTGCCAGCGAGGCCGAGCGCGAGCAGAATCGCCGCGTCAAGTTTCTCGCGACCCAGTTTTCTCCTCAGCCCCAGAGGCTCACCTTCGGCGAGCAGGATCTCGACCGCAACGTCGCGTGATTTCGCACAGGGCCTACGCGAGTGAGACGTGAGGTTAGAGACGTGAAGTAGGCGGTGATGAGCGGACGTCCTACCCAGGCAGATCGACCACGTCCGAGTCTCGTCCGGGCCCGAGTGCCGCGCGTTGTAGCGCCAGGAGTACCTGTCCACGGCTGAAGTTCAACCGTCGGTGCAGGGATTTCTCGAGATGGGCGCGGCTGGTTTCGAACCAGCGACCTCTCGCGTGTGAAGCGAGGCGCGAGCACGGGCCGGATACGGGTGGAAGCCGCTGCAAACCGGGAGGTTCCGCGCTTTCAGGCGTCGCCTTGGGTCGGGGCTGGATATGCGTGGATTACCCGGGATTGCCGTGGATTTGGGCAATAGAACGAGACTTCTGCCCAATGAAAATCGCAGCGTGGGAGGGGCAGCGGGGATACTGGGCGGGCGATGTCGCGGGAGAACGTGGAGACCGTGCGGCGCATCTACGAGGCGTGGAACCGTCTTGCGGCGCAGCCCCCTGATGAGGCGTTTGGGTCTGATGCCTTCGACTTCGTGGACGAGTTCTTCAGTCCCGATGTCGAGCTTCGACAGCTTGGGGAAGTCCGGGCCCCGGCGGTACGTTCAGGGGACACGCTGGTCTGCTGGAGGCAGGTCGCGAACTGCTGGAAGGCCTGGACGACATCAGGTTCATCCCACGCCGATGTTCGGATGCTGGCGACCGGGTCGGGTTCCATGTGACTGCTTCGGCCAAGGGCCGAGCAAGCGGCGCGCCCGTCGAGCGTCAGCTCGGTCATCTGTGGGAGCTGAGAGAGGGCCAGGTGGTTCGGTGGGTCGTGTATCCGACTCCTGACGAGGCGTTCGAAGCCCTGGGGCTGCGGGAGTAGCGGTGTCGCACGAGAACGTGGAGCTTGTGCGCCGCTCCTACGAGGCGTTCAACGAGGATGGCCTGGCGGGCGCCAGTGAATATTGGGATCCGGAGATCGTCTGGCACACCGACCTGCTGGTTCCCGAGCCGGGCGTGTATACCGGGTTCGACGCTGTACAGACGTATCTCGAGGGCTTCGAGCGCGCGTTCGGAGCGTGGCACGTCCAATTGCGCGAAATCGTCGACCTCGGAGGGGACGAGGTCTTGTCCGTATTGACGGTCACCGGCCGTCCGTTGGCGGAGACGGATGCGCGGACACAGTTCTTTGACTGGGCGTGGATCGTCTCCGTGCGCGACGGGAAGATCGCGCGCGTCCGCAGCTTCCTTGACAAGGACCGCGCCTTCGAAGCCGCCGGGCTGCGGGAGTAGGCGGCGGCGGGATACTGGGCGGGCGATGTCGCAGGAGAACGTAGATGCTGCCTACGCCGCGTTCGACGCGTTCAATCGTCGTGACCTGGACGCCTTTCTGGAGCTGTTGGACCCGGACGTCGAGTTTCGGTCGCTCCTGGCTGGCATGGAGAGCAGTTATCACGGCCACGAGGGCATCCGGCGGTACTGGGAGGACGTGCTCACGGTGAGCACGGACTTCACGCTGGAGGTCGTCGAGGTTCGCGACCTCGGCGATGGGACGCTCACCAAGCTGGTGGCGCGCGGCCACGGCGCGGGCAGCGACGTTCCGTACGAGCAGACCCTCTGGTCCCTTGCGCAAGCGCGTGGGCGCGATAAGGCGGTCTTGATAGCCAACTACGCCACTGAGGCCGAAGCCCTCGAAGCCGTGGGGCTGCGGGAGTAGGCGATGTCGCAGGAGAACGTGGAGCTCGTGCAGCGGTCGTCGCGGCCTGGGAGCGTGGCGACTACAGCGAGACGGAGTGGGCACACCACGAGATTGCGTTCGTGATCGCGGACGGGCCCGCGCCCGGCAGCTGGACTGGGGTTGCCGGGATGGCGGAGGGCTGGCGCAGCTTCCTTGGCGCCTGGGAGGAGTTCCGTGGCGAAAAGGTGGACGAGTACCGCGAGCTCGATGCGAGCGTGTCCTCGTGCTTCACGGCTGGAGCGGGCGCGGCAAGTCCAGCGGACTTGAGCTCGGGCTGATGCGAGCGAAGGCCGCGACCCTGTTCCAGGTTCGCGGCGGCAAGGTGTCAAGCCTCGTCATCTACTTCGACCGTGAGCGCGCGGTCGCCGACCTCGGCCTCAGCTCGGAGGCCGATCTTCGGGAGTAGGCGACCGACCGGGCGTGACTTACGACTACTGGGTCGTCTACAGCGGTCCGCGACGGCAAGGTCCGGTGCGCGAGTTCTTCAGGATCGGCCGCAGGCCCTCGAAGCCGTGGGGCTGCGGAGTTGGCGGGCAACGGGATACTGGGCGGGCGATGGCGCAGGAGAACGTGGAGGCTGTGCGGCGTCAGATGAAGCGCGGAGTCCTTCTGGGCTTTGCTTGACGAAGACGTCGTTTGGGAGATCCCACCTGAGATCGAGCTCCCGGACATCCCGCGCCGCGTAGTCGGGCGCGAGGAGGTCATCGCGGGCAGTCGGCACTATTGGGGAACCTGGGACGAGTATCGACTCGATGCCGAGGAGCTCATCGATGCCGGGTCGAGCGTCGTCCTCGTCGTGCAGGAACGAGGGCGCGGAAGGGGCGAGCGGCATTCCCTTCGAGCGTCGGTGGGCGCAGGTTTGGACTTTCCGCCAAGGCCGACTCATCCGGTGGGAGTTGTTCCCGGACAGGGCCACCGCCCTCGAAGCCGTGGGGCTGCGGGAGTAGGCGGCGGCGGGATACTGGGCGGGCGATGTCGCAGGAGAACGTGGAGGTTGTGCGGAAGCGGATGGAGGCGTGCAGCGATCCCGAAGGCGACGTCGACGCCGCGCTGCGACTGGTTGACCCGGAGTTCGAGATGACCGAGGCGCCCAGCCTGCCCCGGCGCGCATTCCCTGCGTGGACATGATGCGTTGCGGCGCTACTTCGCAGGCTGGAGGCGGACATGGTCCGAGTGGGCTTGGCACGCGCACGAGGTCGATCGACGTGCCCCCGGCACGTCGGTTGTGGTTGACGCTCGGCTCTCGCTGCGCGGGCTTCGGAGCGCGGCCCTGGTTGAGCACCGTTGGGCCTACGTGTTCAGGCTGCGCGACGCGCGGCTCGGTCCGCCAGGACGGCTTCCGACACACGCGCCGAAGCCCTCGAAGCCGTGGGGCTGCAGGAGTAGGCGTAGCGAGTTTCGCTAGCCGTTTCGCTAGACCCTCCTAGCCGCACGGGGGAGCGATCTCGCTCGGGCATCCCTTCGGCATGACCGGCGTGCGCATCATGACCGCCCTGCTCAACGACCTCGAGACCAGGGACGCGACCATCGGCCTCGAGACGATGTGCGTGGCCCAGGGCCAGGGGGAGGCGATGCTCGTCGGGCGCATCTAATCTGTCTTCGTCCAGGGCTCGCTGGTCAAGATCGTGAGCACCACTTTGTCGGGGCACAGGTTCTTGACCTTCGCGAACGTCAGGTGCTTGCCGCTCAGCTTGTAGCGGTACTCGTTCTCGTAGAAGTGCGGCTGCCCGCCGGCGGCGCATTCCTCGCGGTGGAGCAGGATGCGGTCCCCGCTCACGCCGAAGGACGGGCTCTCCAACGCATTGGGCTGGGCGGGGTCAGCGACGGCGAAGACGGGCCCGTTGTCGATGCCGCCCGAGTTCGCGATCGTGAGCTTCCACTTCCTCGACCCATGCGTCAGCTCCGGTGGGGCGTTCGGAGGGAGGTCGCTCGGCTTCAGCGTCGTCGTGTAGGTCCCGAGCAGCGCCGCGGGGGCCCGTCCCTCGGCGGGCTTGGTGGCCGCCGTGCTGGACGTCTTGGAGTCGTCGTCTGATCCGCAGCCTCCGGCAAAGACCAGCGCTACCGCGAGGGCAGCAAGTGGGTGGCGGCGAGTGATTGGACCCGGCACTGCCAAGCAACTCTACGAGGGCAGGGAGCCTTGCGTCTAGACCAGGCTCTCCTTGAGATCGAGTGGAACCGATTTCGAGGAGGAAGTCTTTGGTGGGACGAGGAGACCGGCGTCTCACCTCCTATTTGGCGCGCGCGTGTGTACATCCGTTCGCACGGTGTTTCCAAGGGGGCCGAGGAGGAAATGGGGTGGGGGTGCGCTGCCATCCTGCTGCCATCGGGACGCAAAGGGAAACCGATGGTTGACTCCGAAGGACGTCAAAGGCCCCGACTTGCGGGGCCTTTGCAGAGTGGGCGCGGCTGGTTTCGAACCAGCGACCTCTCGCGTGTGAAGCGAGCGGTGCGTCGCCGCGAAGTCGCTGCAAATGCCTAGGTTCCGCGCTCGGACCGTCGCCCTCGTCGTCGCTGATATGCGCGCGGATTACCCGGGATTGCCCGGATTTGGGCAGTAGAACGCGCTTCTGCCCAATGAAATCGCAGCTTGTCGTGGCATCGGGACAGCCGGGATACTGGGCGGGCGATGTCGCAGGAGAACGTTCCGATTGTCCGGAGTACTTGCCGATGCGGGCGCCTTGCAGCGCCTCGGCGAGAACGCGGTCTGGGACATACCGGTTTGGATTCCCGACGCCACCGTCTACCGCGGCTCGATCGTTGATCCTGGAGTTGGCAACTGACCGGCCGCCTGGGAGAAGATCGTCACCCGGTGCCGGTGCATCACGGCGACCCGACGCGCACCGAAGCCCTTCAAGCCGTGGGGCTGCGGGAGTAGGCGATGTCGCAGGAGAACGTGGAGTTGGTTCGAGCGGCCTACGCGGCGTGGAACGCGGGGGACATGGACGCCATGCGCGAGTTGGTCGACCCGGACATCATCTGGCGGCCCCCGGAGGGCTGGCCCGAGCCGGGGCCGTTCGTAGGTCGGGAGGCGGTCATCCGCTGGTGTCGATCAGCGTCCGGGAGACCTATGACGCCTATGTGACCGAACTGGTCGGCGACGTCATCGACACCGCCGACCGAGTTGTCGTGAGACAGATCTGGCATGGGGAGGGCCAGGGCCCGGAGAGCGACCTTAGAGTCCAGATGCACCCGTACTCACGGTGCGGAAGGGCAGGATCATCGGCGTCGAGCGAATTCTGGGACCGCGCCGAGGCCCTCGAAGCCGTGGGGCTGCGGGAGTAGGCGATGTCGCAGGAGAACGTTGCTTGCGTCTGCTGCGACAGCAGGCGTAGGGTTCGTGGCAACGACTCACCGGAGGTAGTTGCCATGCATGTCGTCGTGCAGCACCGGATCACCGATCCGGACAAGTTCTTCGCAGTGGACGCTGAGGAGGTCGCTGGAGGCGGCCCGCCTGGTGTGCAGGGGCGGCAGTTCTTCCCAAGCCGGGACCGCTCCACGGCCGTTTGCCTGTGGGAGGCGCCCTCGATCGACGCGCTTCGCGACTACCTCGACCCGGCTACAGCCGGTATGAGCGAGAACACGTACTTCGACATCGACAGTGAGCGTGCCGTGGGCCTCCCGGAGTCTGCTGCGGCAGGCGCCTAGTAGCGCCCCGAACGCGCCGTTAACCGGTGTCTCCTGGCAACTGCGCCCGCCGCTCGATCAACGCTTCGGTCCCTCGCTGGAGCTTTGCGGGGCCCCAGTAGAGGAACTCCAACAAGCCTTCCACAAAGTCACGAATCAGAGGGAGGTCGTCGCGCGTCGACTTCGAGGTCATCATCGTGCCCGCCGATGTTGCGGTAGTCCTTGACCAGCAGTGCCTGAGCGGCCAGGGTCGGCGGGAGGCGCCCACTCTAGCTAGCCGCTCCAGGCGCCGGTGCAAGCTGCCCTCGGCGATTCCCTGGTCCGCACAGATCGCCTCCAGGAGCCGACCTGAGCGCACGGCGAAGGCGTCCGGCGCAAAGAGGAGGTCCAGCATTTCCGAATAGCGTTGCGCTACGCGAGGCGGAAGGTCCGCGAGCTCGTGCTCGCGTGGATAGAGCGTCTTCCAATCCAGATCATCAGTGGGTCAGAGAAGGGCTCGATCCAGCGGTACGTCCGGAATGTGGGTTCGCCGCAGACGGAGCACTTTTGGATCTGAATGCGACGTTGGATGGTGGCCTCATCAAGGCCGCCCTCTGGGGGCCCGTACTCCACACTCTTCTCAGAGAGCGTCACGTCCCGAACGTCTTGCAGGGTCCCTTCTCGTCCGCAATGGCCACATCGATTCCAAACCATAGGTTCACGCTACACCGAGGCACCCCGTCTAGATTTGACCGCCCGCCCGCGAGCGTCGGGCCGCGTGGTCGCGTGCCTTCGGCGCGCTCCTGGGCAATCGGAGTCTACGATTGCCCGGTCGGAGTCCCCACGAACGCCGCCGCCGACGGGTCCCGCAGAGCGGAAAGGGCCCAGGGGCAGGCGTCTTCGCAGAGTGGGCGCGGCTGGTTTCGAACCAGCGACCTCTCGCGTGTGAAGCGAGGCTCGCGCGGGCCGGATACGGGGCGGAAGTCGCTGGAAAGGCCGTGTTTGGTGCGGGCATCCGCCGCTGGACTGCTGGCGCGGATAGCCGTGGATTACCGGGGATTGCTGTGGATTTGGGCATTAGAACGAAGCTGGTGCCCAATGGAAACCGCTGCTGGTCGCCGAGGAGGAGCGCGGGATACTGGGCGGGCGATGTCGAAGGCCCGCCTCCAAGCTGCGGTGGAGTCACAGATTGCCGCCGGCGCGCCGAGTGCGCTGGCGCGCATCGAGGCGTCGGGCGACCGTCTGAACTGCAGCGGCTCGGCCGGAGACCTCGCCCGTGCGAAGAGCCGGCCTGTTGCGCCGGACGACGCCGGGTGGCGAGCGTCACGAAGAGCGTGACCGCGACTGTGGTGGTCAAGCTGGCAAGCGACGGTCGAGTGGCTCTCGACGCGCCACTCGCGGACCAGCTCGACCCCAAACTGCTCGACCGTTGGCACGCCCTGGGTGCTCTCCCGCGAACCACGCCGCGTCAGCTGCTCGCGCACACCGCGGGGCTGCCGAATTGCGACTTCGGCGACGAGACGTTCTTCGCGCGGGTCCGAGAGGAACCAGACCGCGAGTGGCTGGGCCGGTCGAGTTGGTCGACCATGCAGCCGCGCACGGGACACCGGACTTCCCGCCAGGTGAGGGCTTCCAGTACTCGGACACCGGATACGTGGTCGCCGGGATCCTCTCGGAGCAGGTGACGACTCGTCCGCTCCACGAGGCATACCGCGAATTTCGTCTTCGACCCGCTCGGGATGGACAGCACGTGGCTCGAAGGGCATGAGCCCGGCCGGCGGCTGGAGGTAGCGCACCATTACACGGGCGAGCTTGACTGGACGACGGTCAGCCCGACGATCGATTGGGCCGGAGGCGGGCTGGTGACCACAACCTCGGACCTGGCGCGTTTCGTGCGGGGCCTCTGGTCAGAACGCATCCTCGACTCTCGGGCCCTCGACGAGCTGACGCGTTGGACGCCTGGAGCGTCGTTTCCCCCTGGCCACACCCTGCGCTACGAACGCTACGGGCTGGGGATGGGGGCCAACACGGTAGGGGGAGTCGAGCTCCTGGGTCACACCGGCTTCATCGGCGCCTTCGCGCTGTACGCGCCCGAATACGACGCGGTTTTGGTAGGGACCCACAACGACTCTGAGGTCGACCGGTGGCCTCTCGTAGCCGCACTCTGCCGTGAGCTGCGCGACGCCTGACCTTTAGTCAGTCACGTCGAAGCTGAACATCATGCCGCTCTCGTGGTGTTCGGCAATGTGGCAGTGCGCCATCCACCTGCCAGGGTTCGTGACGTCGAGCAGGATGTCCAGCGTCTCCCCGGTGCGGATGAGCACCGTGTCTTCCCAGACCAGGTTGGCTCGGGAACACCATCACGGCCAGGATCAGGAAGCGTCCCGCCCCGTGTATGTGGAAGGGGTGGTGCATCGGGTGATCACCGGCCATCTCGTTGAGCAGACGAATCTTCACGCGGTCGCCGACGCGGAATCGCCAATCGATGTCGGCGTTCTCGGCTCCCGTGTCGCGGTCGATCAGCTTCCAGCGGAAGTTGGCCGGCGTCGTCATGCGGTTGACCTCGACCATGTCGTCTTCCCATTCGATCCCGTCCGCGGCGGCGTGGTCGTGGCCTGCCGGAGCGTGCTCGCCGTGGTCGCGTCCGGGATCGTGGCCTTCGAACGCGACGAGCTGGGCCGGCAGCAGCTTCATCCCGCACTCCGGGCAGTGCCCAGGTTCGTCGCTGACGACCTCCGGGTGCATCGGGCACGCGTAGCCCGATGGCGCTTCGATCGCCAGGAGCTTCATGCCGCACTCGGGGCAGTGACCGGGCTCTTGGCGGACCACCTCCGGATGCATCGGGCAGGCGAAAACCACGTCGCCCTCGGGTGTCGGCATGTCCATTTCGGCGATGAACGCCAAACGCTTGTCCGGCTTGGCGTCGAAGTACGGCCCGAGGCCCTCTCGCACGGCGGCGAGATCAGAGTTGACGCGCAACGTCTCGAACTCGGCCTCCAGCGAGGGCTCTGCAGGGTCGCTGCCGACGGTGACGGTGACGAGCGGGTAGACGCGATCCGGCGTGTGGTGCTCCAGCTTCGTCTCACCGGGTTCGACGAACCGCACGTCGACGACCGCCACGCTCTGATGGCGCAAGGATGACGTCCTCGATGAATTCCTCACGCTCTACGTGACCGCTGTCGCCGCCGACCAGCTTCATCCGCGCCCCGGGCACCTTGACCTTGAAGACGCGCGTGTTCGCGGTGTTCGTCAGATAGAAGCGCACTACCTCGCCTCGCGTCGCGCTCAGCGAGAGCTCCGTCTCGCCATTGACGAGCAGGACATCGCCAAAGCGTCCCATCGCCGAGTGCGTTCGTCTCCTCGCCGCTGAACCCCGCGATCTTGCCGTCCTCCAGTGCGATGTCGTCGAGGGTGAGTGGGACCTCGCGGTGAGCCGGGGGCCAGTAATTCGGGTCAGCGGGTTGCACGAGGACGTTGCCGTAGAGGCCCATCTCCTTGCCGTAGTCCTCGCGGACGTGAGGGTGGTACCAATACACGCCGGGATCGGGGAAGGAAACGCGGGCGGTGTACGTTTCGCCGATCTGCATGGGCTGCTGCGTCTCGTGGGTGCCGTCGTACCGGTTCTCGAGTCGCAATCCGTGCCAATGGACGGTGGCCTCCATGTCCCCTTGGTTCGCCACATTCACGATGATCTCCGACCCCTCCGTGACCCTTAGCACGGGTCCGGGGATCGACCCGTTGTACGCCAGCATTCGGACCAAGGTCTCGCCCAGGCGCTTGGCGACGGGCCCGATGCGCAGGTCGAGGTGTTCACCGATCAGCCAGGTCCACTGGCTCGGGGGGGCGCACCTCGGGATAGGCCGGTGGGGTCCGTCGGGAAACGGTTCGAGGTGGTGCTCATCGGAGGCTCCTATGCTTGGGCGCGTGCGGGGTAACTGACTCGCGGGTCTATCCGAGCCCCAGCTCTCGTACTACCGCGGCTGATGCGAGTGTAGGCACCGTCGGCGCCGAACTGGCGAAAGGTTCGAAGACGGGACATGGGCGCGGCTGGTTTCGAACCAGCGACCTCTCGCGTGTGGAAGCGAGCGGGGTGCGAGGGTCAAGCGCGGCAGGAAGTCGCTGCAAACCGGCAGGTTCCGCGCTTTCGGGCGTCGCCCTCCGTTGGGGCTGGATATGCGCGGATTAGCCGGGATTGCTCTGGATTTGGGCAGAAGAACGCGACTTCTGCCCAATGAAAATCGCAGCGCGGGATGGGGCGGCGCGATACTGGGCGGGCGATGTCGCAGGAGAACGTGAAGATCGCGCAGAGATGGGTCGAACTCTTCAATGACCGGGGCGACGTTGACGAGTTTCTCTCGTTGCACGATCCCGAGGTTGAGTTGCAAACCCCAGGCGGGCCTCGGCTGCGCGGTCACGACCAAGTGCGCGAATGGTTCGAAGCGGGATACGAGAACGTGCAGCCACGCATCGTCCCGGAGCGCTTCGTAGCAGGAGGCGACATCGTGGTCGGGCTCGGGAGAATCGAGGTCCGGTGGATCGAATCGGGTGAAATCGCTCACGAGGGCGAAAGCGCGGGGGCCTACTGGTTTCGCGACGGCAAGATCATCAGGTGGCAGCCGTTTAACACCCACGCCGAAGCCCTCGAAGCCGTGGGGCTGCGGGAGTAGGCCGATGTCGCAGGAGAACTTGGAGGTGGTGCGCGAGCTGTATGCGGGTTGGTCCAAGGGCGACTTCCGGGTTGGACTTGAACTGTTCGACCCGGAACTCCACTTCTCGATCGACGGCGCGGTCACGGCGACCCCTGGCGAATGGCGTGGCGTGGATGGGATGCGGGAGGCCTGGCGCGAGCTGTTGAGCGTGTGGGAGGACTACCGAACCGGCCCAATCGAGCACTTGTTGGAGTCGGGCGACCAGGTGGTGGCCTTCAACCGGATGCACGGTCGGGGTAGGCACAGTGGCGCAGAGGCCGACTCGCGCCTCTGGGCCGCCGTCTTCACATTCCGCGAGGGGAAGATCGCCCGGCTCTTGTGCACCGACCTGCGAGGAGCCCTCGAAGCCGTGGGGCTGAGGGAGTAGGCGAGCGGCGGGATACTGGGCGGGCAATGTCGCGGCAGAACGTCGAGATCCTGCGGCGCGCGATCGATGCCTACAACGCGCGCGATGTGGAGGCGTTCATCGCCTACTGCGACCCAGGGATCGAGCTCCACTCGGCGTTCGCCGCGGTCGGCGGTGCGATCTACCACGGACACGATGGCATGAGGGAGTTCTTTCGGGACCTCCAGGAGGTGTGGGGAGATGAGGTTCGCGTCGAGCCCGAGGCCTACTTCGACCTCGGCGAGTCGACACTCGCCTTCCACGTGCTGCACGGACGCGGACGCGGCAGTGGTGCAGAGGTCGAGATGGCGAGCGCCCTCGTCGCACGGTACCGCGCGGACCTCTTGGTCTACATCAGGGCCTACGCGCACCGGGAGGACGCCGTGGCGGAGCTGGGAGTGTCCGCCGAGGCGCTGGAGCAGATCGAGCCATGACGTGCGTCGCTCTGCATGCCACTACCACTAATGCGCCCGCGCACGAGCGTCACCTCTGGCCAGGCCCTCGAAGCCGCGGGGCTGCGGGAGTCGCAGGGCGGCGGGATACTGGGCGGGCGATGTCGCAGGAGAACGTGGAGCTGGTGCGGGCGATCTGCGCCCGGTGGGAGCATGGTGACTACAGCTCCGCCGAGTGGGCGCATCCCGAGATCGAGGTCGTGAGCCCGGACGGACCCACACCCGGCAGGTGGAAGGGGCTGGCGGGGATGGCGGAGGGCTACCGCGAGTTCCTGAGCGCCTGGGACGATGTCCGCACGGACGTGGAGGACTACCGCGAGCTCGACGGCGAGCGCGTGCTCGTCTTTACTCACACCAGCGGGCGCGGGAAGACGAGCGGGCTGGAGCTCGGGCCGATCTCGGCGACCACTGCCGTTCTTTTCCAGTTTCGCGGCGGCAAGGTGACGAGGCTCGTGCTCTACTGGGACCGCGACCGCGTGCTCGCCGACCTCGGCCTCGCGCCCGATCGCTCTCGGGAGTAGGCGATGTCGCAGGAGAACGTGGATGTCGTCATGGCGGGCTACGACGCGGCCGAACGGCAGGACGGCCGCGCCGCGCTGGAGTTGCTCGACGAGGACACTGTCTGGGACATGAGGGGCCTGGGGATGCCCGACCTGGCCAGGGTCTACGCCGGGCGCGACGACGTCCTCGGCTTCTGGGGCCACTGGCTCGCTGCCTGGGAGAAAATCGAGTTCAAGACGATTGAGCCGGAGGACTACGGCGATCACATCATCGTCAGGATCGAGCAGCGCAACCGTGGCCGCGCAAGCGGCGTCGAGGTGGACTTCCGGTATTGGCAGACGTTCACCGTGCGCGCCGGAAAGATCACGGCCTCCACCGTCGCCCAGACACGTCCTGATGCCCTCGAAGCCGTGGGGCTGCGGGAGTAGGCGATGTCGCAGGAGAACGTGGAGTTGGCTCGCCGCGCCCATGACGCCTTCGACCGGGCCGACCTTGAGGCCTACATGGCCCTGATGGACGAGGACGTGGAAGCCGTGCCCCGAATCGTCGGCACGCTCGGGGAGACGGTGCGCGGACACGACGGCATCCGCCGCTGGTGGAAGGACTTGTTCGAAATCGTGCCGGATCTCACCGTTGAGGTCGTAGAAGTCCGGGATCTCGGAGACGTGACCCTGCTCAAAGCGGCCTACGGTGGGCATGGTGCGGCCAGCAAAACGCCTATCGAAACGACGAACTGGTTGACCCTGCGCTGGCGCGACGGCAAGTGCGTCTTTTGGGTCAGCAAGCCAACCCAGGCCGAAGCCCTCGAAGCCGTGGGGCTGCGGGAGTAGGCGACTAGAGCCATCCCAGCACCTTCGCTGGGGCGGGCTGGTGCTCGGCGCGCTCGACGGCCATGCAGAGCGCGATGCACGCGTCGATCTGCGCGTCGTGCGCGGACTTGTCGAGGCGCCATCCGCGGCCAGTGGCCTGGATGAGAAGCAACTTCGCCTCTTGCGACACTTCCTGCTTACCGGAGTCGCCCGGTCCTTGATCGAGCCAGGTCAGCCCTGGCCGCAAACCGTGAAGCCGTAACCCTGGGCTATTGCAACTGCCTTGCCCGCATCCGACTCAGCTGCTTCCCCGAACGATCTGATCTGCGATGCGTCGAGGGAGTCGACCGCATCCGCGAAGTGTCGAATGTCAGTTGCCTCTGCACGGACGGTTGAAAGCAGAGTGTCGAGTATCTGCTCGTCCCCAGTCGGTTTGGGCAGAGCTTGAAGTTCGGTCGCTAGCTGGTCCACGTAGTTGGCGGCCTGATTGGAGATATCGTGGACACGATGCGCATCGCTCGCGCTGTTGACCCCGCTGGCAATTGCGTTCTGCACTTCAGTCACGAGCTGGCCCCGTTGCTGGCGCTTTTGAGCGCAGATCGCGTCTCCCTTCGCGATGTAGTCAGCCTTAGACAGCGCGGTGCTCCCCCCACCGTTCCCACCGCACCCAACAAGCGTGCCCACGGCTATAACGACCCCAGCGCCGAGTCGCCCTGGATACATATGTGCGGACTCTAGTCTGGGCCAAACAGCCATGTCAACGCCCTAGAGAACGCAGCGATGGCATCCCGACGGGTGAAGATCAGACAGCCGTCGGTCAATGTTGCTGGTTGTCTGCTGAGCAGCTCGGATTGAGAACAGAGTGAGAACGGACCCGGAACGACAGCGCCGGGACCGGACGGATCCGACCCCCGCAATCCGTGCCTGAGAGGGGCCGAAACCGAGTCGCCCCATGCCACGGTGGTCGAGTACAGGAACGGCCTGGCGATCCGAGTTCGCTCCTACTTCGACCCGAAGGAAGCCCTCGAAGCCGTGGGGCTGCGGGAGTAGGCGAGCGGCGGGATACTGGGCGGGCGATGTCGCAGGAGAAACGTGGTGGTCGTGCGTACGAGTAGTCCGCGTCTTGACTGGGATCGAGGCTGGACCTAGGTTCGTCCCAGGAACCATGGCCTTTTGGTCCAATCCGTCGCCGAGGTATCGCGCTGATGGACGAACCGCTGGACGAAGTTGACCGGTATGGATCCGTAAGGCAGTACTCGCTTGCCGAGATCCTCGGGGTG
Organism: uncultured Actinomycetes bacterium; assembly: GCA_963842605.1. GTDB lineage: Bacteria > Actinomycetota > Thermoleophilia > Solirubrobacterales > Solirubrobacteraceae > AC-38. The sequence continues at coordinate 781,069 of CAWJGV010000002.1, read as the reverse complement.
TGGGCGGCGGCGGCCATCCCGATGGGCGTCCTCGCTTGGATCGTCGCGCCGTGGCTCAGGGACCAACTCGGGGGCGACGAGCCACTCGCTCAGGCCCTGCTGATCTGCCTCACCGCAGGGCTCATCTGGCAATTCGTGCTGGTCGTGATCCTCATCAGGCGCGAGCTGGGGGGACTTCAATGGTCGCGCGTGCGCGACGCGCTGTGGCTGCGGTCACCCCGCGATCCGAGGACCGGCCGCGTGGGCGGCAGGGTGTGGTTGTGGGTGTTGCCGTTCCTGGTGCTCTTCGCCCTCGAGGAGCTCGTGTCAATCCCGGGCCCCTCGGTGAGGGACTTCGCCGACTTCCTTGACTCCGGCCGTGGCGAGGACTTCTTCAGCGGAGCGTGGGGCTGGTTCGCGGTGGTCGTCGTGCTCGCCATCTTCAACACGGTGCTCGGCGAAGAGCTGCTCTTCCGGGGGCTGCTGCTGCCGCGAATGAAGAGCGCCTGTGGAAAATGGGACTGGGTCGCCAACGGGGCGCTGTTCGCGGTCTACCACTTGCATCAGCCGTGGAACATTCCCACCGCCTTCGTGGACATCTTCGCCCTCGCGTATCCCTCGCGGCGGTTCGAAAGCGCGTGGATGGGGATCATCGTGCACTCGGCGCAGAGCGTCGTCCTCATCATCGTCGTCCTAGGCCTCGTGCTTGACTAAATGTAATCCCGCAGCCTGCTGCGCCCTCGAAGCCGTGGGGGTGCGGGAGTAGGCGAAGGATGGGCGCGGCTGGTTTCGAACCAGCGACCTCTCGCGTGTGAAGCGAGCGCTCTCCCACTGAGCTACGCGCCCGGGAGGGGCAGGGATTCTAGGCGCGGCTAGCAGACCAGTGCCTGGCTGCGTTCCTGCACGGCCGCCGCGATCCGGTCGGCCACCGCCGGCATCGATCGCGCCATGCCGCGGAAGTCGTGATCGGTCATGACGATCAGGCTCATCGCCGAGCGGGCGACGACGGACGCGTTGCGGCGCGTCTGGCCGACGATGCCCATCTCGCCGAGGAAGTCGCCCGGCCCGAGGTCCGCCACGTGGTGGTCGTCTCGCAGGACTTCCGCGCTGCCCTCTTCGATGACGAAGAACTCGTAGGCGAACTCCCCCTCGCGGACCAGATGCCGGCCCTCCTCGACGTCAACCTCGTCGGCGGACGCGGCGACCTGGCGACGTTCGCTCTTCGAGAGACCGGCGAACAGGCCGATCTCCGACACCTTGCGCTCGTCCATCTCGGCTCCCTTCCTCCTTTGCGATCGATCCTCTCACGCCCCGCGCTCGGCGTTCAAGGCGCCCGCGCCTAAGGGGAATCCACCAGCTCGCCGTTCGCCGTGAGCGTGACCTCGACGTTCCCGCGCGTGGCGTTCGAATACGGGCAGACCTTGTGGGCCGCGGCGACGATTCGCTTCGCCTCCTCCGCGTCCTGCACCGACGGCAGCGTCACATCGAGCTCGACGGCCAGGCCGAAGCCCCGCTCCTCGGTGGGGATGAGGTTCACCTTCGACTCGATCTCCGCGTCGTCGGCATCGCGCTTCTCGCGGCGCGCGACGACGGACATCGCGCTCTCGAAGCAGGAGGCGAAGCCGACGGCGAAGAGCTGCTCGGGATTCGTGCCGCCGCCTTCGCCGCCCATCTCGGGCGGGATGCGGATGTCCACCTCGAGGGCGCCGTCGGTGGTCCGGCCGTGGCCGGCCAGGCGCCCGCCGGTCACGTGCGCCTCCGCGGTGTAGATGACCTTGGCCATGTTCGCTCCTTCCGGTCGGTTCGATTCGAGAGTACGCTTCTCGTGGACCGTGCTAGGCGGGGAGGTAGCGGTGCCCTGCACCCGCAATCCGCTCTAGCGGGGCCGAATTCCCTCTCGAGGGGCCTTCGGCTCTCGGGTCAGCGCGCCGGCGGAGGCGCTGATGGCCGGGTCCCGCGCGATGCAGGTTCGTGAACCAGGTCAGATCCGGAAGGAAGCAGCCTTAAGCGGGTCCCTGTAGGCGCAGCGGGCAAACCCGTGCCGGAGCCGCCGCCGGCGAGAGCAGCCCGAGGGCCCGCCACGAAGGAGGGTGCACGGTCCGCTTACTTGCGAGGGATACGGACGACTAGGCGCAGCGCCGGAACCGCACGGTCCGCCGCGCCCGGTTGCCCGCCGCGTCCGTCGCGCGGAAGCGCAGGCGGTGGGTGCCGGGGCGCAGCCCGCGCACCGGAACGCGGACGCTGAAGTTCTTGCGACGCGTGCGGCGCAGCCGCCGGAATCCGCGGCGCACGTCGGCGAAGCGCAGCGCCGACTGCTCCACGATTCGCACGCGGATGCGGAAGCTGCGGCGCTGGCAGCGGCGGGGCTTGTTCAGCACCCCGATGTGCGGGGCGCGGCGGTCGCGGGACCCCGGCGGCGGGGGCAGGCCCGGCAGGGACGCGCGGTTGACCGACCCGAGCCGCACGCGCTGGGGATGATCGCCCACCGGCACCCGCGCAAGCTCGCGCTCGGTCGCGTAGTCGAGGACCACGACACGATCGTTGCCGCTGACCGACACCCAGCAGGTCCCGTCGAGCCCGTTGGTCGACCAGTACGGCTTGTCGCCGATGTCGCTGAAGAGCTTGTAGCCGAAGGTGGCCCGCGAGACGATCGCGGCGTAGTCGGACATCGTTCCGGCCACGCACAGCTTCGTCCCCTCGGCGTTCATCGCCAGGCCGTGGTGCGCGGAGTCGAGCAGGTATTCCTCGCGCGGCGTGGCCTTGGCCTCCTCGCTCAGCGGCAGATCGGCCACCCGCAGGACGCGCTCGCTGGGCACGTCGAACTCGACGAAGCCGTGGTGGAAGGAGATCTGGAGGTACACCTGCTTCTCGTCGGGCGCGATCGCCATCGGGCGCACCGCGGACTCCATCTCCGGGCGCCCGAACTCCTTGAGCTTCTGGCCCATGTCCCAGCGCTTGAGCAGCGCGAGACTGTGGCCGTCGTTGATCTGGAAGTAGCGCGCGCCCTTGCTCGAGTCCCGGATGGGCCCGAGCTCCGGCCGGTCGGTCGGCGTATAGACCCGGCCGATGCTCGCGTGGAAGATCCGACCGCCGTCCCGCGTGTAGTTGTTCTCGTGCGGCGAATCGCCCGAGGCGAACTCGCCGGTCCTGCGCCCGGTCCGGGTGTCCAGCCGGTGGACCTTGTTGCCCGTGGAGTCCGAGACGAGCAGCGACCCGCCGTCCGGCGAGATCGCCATGTGGTCCGCGCGGTACCCCTCCATCGGGAAGCGCCAGACGATCTTGCCGGTGCTCAGCTCGATGCCCACGACGTCGGCGAAGGACGGCCGCGAGACGTAGACGAACCGGCCGTCGTGCGAGGTGAACATGTCGTCGGTGAACTGGTCGTTGCCCTCGCCGACCTGCTGACGGATCGCCAGGAAGAACCCGGCCTTCGCCGGGTTGGCCAGGATCTCTTGCGTGCGCTCCTCGCGGTCGGGGATCGTGTTGAGCCGCCCCAGCCGCTGGAAGGTGCGCGCGTCGATGATGTCGGCGGTGCCGTCCCAGTTGTTGCCGACGAACATCACCGGGTGCGTGTCCGGGCGCTCCGGCGGCCCCTCCGGCCCGGCCGCTGGCGCCGCGGGCGCCCAGGCCAGGGCCACGGTGCCCAGCACCCCTGCGACGAAGGTTCTCATACCGCACCGGATCGTAGTGGCGCCGGCGCCGGTCTTGGCGCAGCAGGCCTACGACTAGCTGTTGTCGCCCGTGTTCCCGTCGCCCTCGGGATCGGTGATCTCGATCGCCCCGAAGCCCGGCAGCGGGCGGTCCATCAGGAACATCTCGATCGTGAGGTCCGGCTCGACGTGCGCCTGGCTGAGGAAGGCGATGACCTTGGCGCCGGTGATCGACTCGACCTGCTCCTTGTAGCTGCTCTCCATGAGCACCTGGAAGTCCTGGCGCAGCTCGACGACGCGCTGCTGCTGGCCGCCCTCCATCATCGTCTGCTCGATCGCGGTAAAGCCGTCGCGCATGACGCACACGAGCAGGTCGTCGAGCACATAGGTCTTGGCCTTCGTCGGTCCGCGGCCGTAGTGCTCACGCAGAAGCCCCACGATCGCGTTGGAGATCGCGGAAAGCATCTCGCCCCCCTGGAGGGGCTGCTGCGGTGCGGTCATCGGCGACCACCTCTGGCTGTGCTGCGACTGCTGGTACTCAAGCGCGCCCTGTGAAGGGAAATCTGACCAATTGAGCTTACTACGTAGGTATCCCCCGTCCGGGGGTCTTGTAGACGCTCGATTCCCGCGCTACATTTCGGCCAGCGGTGGACCCAAGCATCGTCCGTAGAGGCGGTGGGAGGGATCTGCTCGGAGAGGCAGTACGCGCCATTGCGGGAGCACGGCGACCGCCGAGCGCGGGCTTTCTCTAGATGAGAGGCGCATCTCCGAGCAGGAGCGGATTCCACCGTGCACCATCCCTCAAACGGCGCTCTAGGTCTCACGGCCCACGCTGCCGTGCCTCGTTTGCGAGCGCTGACGTCGCTGGTCGAGCCGGGCGATGACCTGAGCTTGGACGGCGGTCTCGGGGTCCTGACGCGCTCCTTCGCCGAGCAGGTCGCCGCCCAGACCGCCCTCCTCGTCGCATGTGACCCGGACGACGCCCTCGCGCCCGTGCGGGCCTCGTGGGGATTGAGGACCGACACGGACGGTACGGCGGTACGGCGGGGCGAGGGAACGGCGGGCCGGTTCCTCGAGGGAGGGCGGGCGGGCGCCCGTGCCCTGGTCTCCCCAGAGGAGGACCCCATCGCGGACGTCAGAGACGGAGCTCCCATCGTCGCTGCGGTTGGCGCGCCGATCCAGTCGCCCTCCGGGGTGGTGGGCGCGCTTTGCGCGGGCTTCTCGCGCCAGCCGCGCGCCGAACGCGGACAGCTGGTCTGGGCCGCCGAGGCATACGCGGCCGTGGCGGCTCTCTGCCTCGACGGCTCGGGGCTGCTGCGGGCGCTGATCGAGGCCGCCCGCCGCGACGCGCTGACCGGCTGCCTGAACTACGGCGCCCTGCACGAGGTGATTGCGCGAGAGATCAGTCGCTGCGAGCGCCACGACCGCGACCTGGCCTGCTGCTTCGTCGACCTCGACGGCTTCAAGAACCTCAACGACACGCGCGGCCACCTCGAGGGCAATCGTGCGCTCGCGACCGTCGCCTCCACGCTGCGCCAGGGCGTCCGCGATGCCGACATCGTCGGACGCTACGGCGGCGACGAGTTCGTGCTCGTCCTGCCGGACACCGATCGAGCGGCGGCGCTCGTCCTCACCGAGCGTCTGCGCGCCGAAATCCGCCAGACGACCGAGGCCGCGCTGGGCGCCCCGATCGGAGCGTCGGTCGGCGTCGCCGCCTGGAAGCCGGGTTGCAGCACCGACGGCCTGCTCGACCGGGCCGACCAAGCACTTCGGATCGCGAAGAAGGCAGGTGGCGGCATCATCGCGGCCCCTGGGACGCCTGAGACCCCCCTAAAGGGGCCGCGGCGGCAATGGCTGTCATCGAGACGAGCAAGACGCTCGTCCGACGGCCCCAACCTCCTTCCCGCGATCCGAAGACTTCTTGTGCGCGACGAAGGCCGCAAATGATCCTCGAGGCCGAGCTGCCACGCGATGCGAGGGCCCCGTTCAAGGCCCGGGCGCTGGTCGCGAACTTCCGCTGCGGACTGACCATCCCCCAGCTGGCGGACGCCATGCTGGCCGTCAGCGAGCTCGTGACCAGCGCCTTCCGGCGGGGCGACGGTCGGATAACCCTGCGCCTGGAGTCGCCGGCCCGGGGGCTGCGTGCATATGTGGGCCACGAGGGAAACGGCTTCCATCCGGCCGACGGGGACATGGGGCTCGAGATCGTCCAGGCGATGACCGACGACTGGGGCGTCGAGGGAGGCGGGAACGGCGCCTGGTTCGAGATCGGGGTTTCGCCGAACTCCTCAGTCGCCTAACGGAGCGGGCCGAGTCGGAAGCTAGACTCGGGCGTCCGTGCCCGAAGCCCCCTCTCTGTATCGCCGACACCGCCCCCGGACCTTCGACGACGTCGTCGGCCAGGGGCCGATCGTGCGCACGCTGCGCAACGCGGTCGAGCAGGGCAAGGTCCACCACGCCTATCTGTTCGTCGGCTCCCGCGGGACCGGCAAGACCTCGATGGCGAAGATCCTCGCCGCCTGCCTGAACTGCGAGCGGGGGCCGACCGTCGAGCCATGCGGGCGCTGCGAGTCGTGCGTCGCGATCGCCGCGGCCACGTCGCTGGACGTGATCGAGATGGACGCGGCGTCCAACAACTCGGTCGACGACATCCGCGAGCTCCGCGAGCGCGTGGCCTTCGCGCCGGTGTCCGGGCGCCACAAGGTCTACATCCTCGACGAGGCGCACATGCTCTCGCCCCAGGCCTGGAACGCCTTCCTCAAGACGCTCGAGGAGCCGCCGCCGAACACGATCTTCGTGCTCTGCACGACCGAGGCGCAGAAGGTCCTGCCCACGGTGGTCGACCGCTGCCACCGCTTCGACTTCGCCCGGCCCAGCGCCGAGCAGGTGTCCGAGGTCCTGCGCCGCGTGGCGGACGCCGAGGGGATCGAGCTGCCCGCCCCCGCGCGCGCGCTGATCGCGCGCAAGGCGACCGGCTCGTTCCGCGACGCGCTGGGCAACCTCGAGCAGCTGGTCACCTACTCGGGCCCGAGCGTCGCGCTCGACGACGTGCTGGCGGTGCTCGGCGTGGCCGACGCCGAGCTGCTGTTCGAGGCCGCCGACGCCGTGGCCGCGGGCGACCCGCCGCGTGCGCTGCGGGCCGTGCAGCGGCTGTCCGACAGCGGACGCGACGCCGGGCAGTTCTTCGACGACCTCGAGGAGCACACGCGCGCGCTGCTCGTCGTCCAGGCGCTCGGCGAGGTTCCCGCCGAGCTCCGGATGACCCCGGAGCAGGACGACCGGCTGGCCGAGCAGGCGGGAACCATCGGCCGCGCGCAGGTGGTGCGCCTGCTCGATCTGCTCGCCGAGGGACTGGAGGCGCGCAAGGCGGGCGCGGGAGCGCGCACGCAGCTCGAGCTGGCGCTCGTCAAGGCGGCGGCGCCCGACCTCGACCCCTCCCAGCGCGCCCTGCTCGCCCGCATCGAGCGGCTGGAAGCGCAGCTCTCGGGCGAGGCCGTCGGCGCCCCGCCGGTCGAGCCGCCGCCGGCCGCTCCGCGCCCCCAGCGCACGGGTCCCTCCGCCGGCGCCGCCGTCGCCGCCGTGGCCGTGGCGGCCGAGGAGGAGGAAGAGGAGGAGCGCGCGCAGCCGGAGGCCGCGCCGGCGCTCGACCTCGAGGCCTTCCGCTCGTTGTGGCCCGCGGTCCTCGAGACGGTTCGCGGCCAGAACGCGATGCTCGCCGCGCTCCTGGAGGGCGCCAACCCGGTCGAGGTCGCGGCCGGCGAGCTTCGTCTCGCCTTCGCCGAGTCGGCCGCGTTCCTCAAGCGCAAGGCCGAGGGGATCCCGAATCGCGAGACCCTGAGCCAGGCCGTCCAGGCCGTCACCGGGAGCACGCTCAAGCTCGTGTACGAGCTGCGCACCGACGCCGAGACCGAGGAGGTGGCCGCCGAGGCCCTGTCCGACGAGGACCTCGTCGCCCGCGTGATGGCAGAGTTCGACGCGGAGGAGCTGCCGCCCGACGAGCCCGAGGAGGGCTAGACCAGATGCCCCAGCCGCCCAACATGCAGCAATTGCTCAAGCAGGCACAGAAGATGCAGCAGGACATGATGGCTGCGCAGGAGCAGCTCAAGGACGAAACCGTGGAGGCCTCGGCCGGCGGCGGGATGGTCACCGTCGTGGTGAGCGGCGACCTGGCCGTGAAGTCGATCAAGATCGACCCCGACGCGATCGATCCCGACGATCCCGAGATGCTCGCCGACCTCGTCCTGGCGGCGGTCAACGAGGGCCTGCGCTCGGCGCAGGAGATGGCCACGGCCAAGCTGGGCGGCATCACGGGCGGGCTCGGCGGCGGCCTCGGGCTCCCCGGCCTCTAGCGGTGCAGGCCCCGCCCATCCAGCGGCTCGTGACCGAGCTGGGCAAGCTGCCCGGCATCGGCGCGCGCACCGCGCAGCGGCTGGCGTTCCACCTCCTGCGCGAGAGCGACCAGGAGGCGCTGGCCCTCGCCGACGCGATCCGCGAGGCCAAGGCCCAGATCGGGCTGTGCGAGGTGTGCTTCAACCTCGCCGACGGCCCGCGCTGCAGCTTCTGCCAGGACACGCGCCGCGACCCCGCGGTGATCTGCGTCGTCGAGGAGCCCCAGGACGTGATCCCGATCGAGCGCACGCACGAGTTCCGCGGGGGCTACCACGTGCTCGGCGGCGCGCTGTCGCCGATCGACGGCGTCGATCCCGAGGACCTCAGGATCGCCGAGCTCTACGCGCGCGTGGAGGGGGGCGAGGTCCGCGAGGTGGTGCTCGCGACCAACCCGACGACGACGGGCGAGGCGACGGCGCTGCACATCGCCGAGGGCCTGCGCGAGCGCGCGCCCGACGTCGCCGTCACGCGCCTGGCCAGCGGACTGCCCGTGGGTGCCGATCTCGAGTACGCCGACGAGGTCACGCTCGGCAAGGCGCTGGCCGGCCGCCGCGCGCTCTAGGCGCGCGCGCCTTCCAGCTCACGCCGCGCGCGCGGGAACCGAGGCCAGTGCCTCGCGCAGCTCGTCCACGTCCTGGAAGTCCAGGCCGAGCGTGTGGACGTGGCGGTAGCGCACCACCCCGTCCTCGTCGATCACGAACGTGGCCCGGCGCGTGCCGAGTCCGGGTGCGGTCACGCCGAAGGACTTCGCCACCTTCTTGCCCTCGTCGGCGAGCAGCGGGACGTCGAGCCCGTGGTGGTCGCGAAAGCGCTCGTGCGAGTCGAGGCTCTGGTCGGAGATCCCGACGACGGTCGCATCGAGCTGCGCCATGTCGTCGGCGCGGTCACGGTACGAGCAGAACTGCTTCGTGCAGACGGGGGTCTCGTCGCCCGGGTAGAACAGGAGCACCACGCGCTCGCCACGGTGGTCGGACAGCTTGAACGGGCCGTCGGTTCCCTGCAGCTCGAAGTCGGGAGCCGGGTCGCCCGGCTGGGGTCCTTTGGCCATCGTTCTACCTCTCGTTGTGCTTTCGCCGTGGCGCGGCCTGCCGGCGCGCGGGCGTAGTGTCCGCGGCCCGCCGCTGTACGGCCACCGACAAACCGTAGCGGCGCTTGAGTGCGAGCACGCGCTGGAGCGACAGGCGCAGACGCTCGCGCGAGATGCGGCCCTTGCGCACGGCGCGCAGGACGGCGCGGTAGGCGGCGTCCTGCGCGCGGACCCCACCGGAGACGTAGAGGACGTCGGCGCCCGCCTCCAGCGCGTTCACCGCCGCGGTGCCGACGCCGACGCCCAGCACCGGCGCCGTCGAGGTCAGGTCGGGCGTCATCACGACCCCGCGGTAGTGAAGCTCGCCGCGCAGCAGCCTGCCGATCGCGTCGGGAAGCGCCGTGGCCGGGGTCACGCCGTCCCACGCGGCGTAAACGGCGTTCGACATCTGGATGACGGGGGCACGGCGAGCCACCCGGGCGAACGGCCGCAGGTCGCGCCGGCGCAGCTCCGGCAGCGAGAATCCCACCGTGGCGTTGGCGACGTCCGGATCCGCCGACGCGCTGCCCTCGCCGGGGAAGTGGCCGACGGCGGCGGCGACGCGGCCACGGCGGTAGCCGTCGACCGCGGCCGCGGTCAGCCGCGTGACGACGCGCGCGTCGTCGGCGAACACCTGGTCCTCCACCGGCCCGGCGGCGACGCCCACGTCGGCGACGGGGGCGAGCGTCATCCGCACCCCGAGTCGCCGCAGGCGCCGCGCCGCGGCGAGGGCGTCGGCGCGGGCCCGGGCCGGGCCGCCCGAGTCCCCGGCGAGCGGCTGTGCGCGCGGGGGCAGGTCGGGGAACGCGGATGCCGGGCCGCCGGCCTGCTGGGCCGCGACCAGCGGGGCGAGGTGGTGCGCCCGCCGGGCGACGCCCGAGATCTCCCCGGTCAACGCCGACGCCTGGCCCTCGTCGACGACGTTGTCCGGGCCGATCACGACCGCGCCCCAGTCGCGTTCCCGCAGGCGCCCGAAGAACGCGTCGCCCGGGTACTGCGCGGTCGTACCGACGACGAAGAGCTGGGCCACGGCTCGGGGAACTGAGAGCGCCGCCGCCGTGCGCTTGACCACGCGCGGGACGGCGAGGGACGCCTTGCGCCCCTGCTTGGAGCTACCGGGAGCGGCCGCCTCGAGTTGCGCCTTGTCGCGCTGGCTCAAGGGCTTCTCGCCGCCGCCGCCGACCAGGAGGGCCGTGACCACGCCCGCCGCGCCGACCAGGAGGACCAGCGCGAGCAGGGCGACCAGCCGCCGCCGGCGGTGCGGCGGGGGACGGGCGGGCGGGGGAGGCGTGAGCGGCTCGTCGGGCGGCAGGTCCGTCCACGTGAAATCCGGCAGCTCGAACGTGCTCGGAGGCGGCTCCGCAGGCTCGTCCGTCCGTCCCGGAAGGCGCAGCTTCATCCGCTACCCTCGGCGGCCATGCCGGACACGGTGGTCATGAAGTTCGGCGGCACGTCCGTGGCTGACGCCGAGCGGCTCAAGCGGGCCGCCAGCCGGATCGTCGAGAAGCGCGAGAAGGGCAAGCGCGTCGTCGCCGTGCTCTCGGCGCGCGGCAGCACGACCGACGAGCTGACCGACATGGCCTTCGAAGTTTCCCCTCATCCCGACCCCCGCGAGATGGACATGCTGCTGTCCACTGGTGAGCGCATCTCCTGTGCGTTGTGCGCCATGGCCATCAATGACCTCGGGCATCGTGCGATCTCCCTCACCGGCTCCCAGGCCGGCATCGTCACCGACACCTCGCATACCAAAGCACGAATTCTCGACGTTCGCGCCGATCGGATCAAGCGGGCGCTCGAGGAGGAGCAGATCGTGCTCGTCGCCGGCTTCCAGGGAGTCTCCACCGCGTTCGACGTGACGACGCTCGGCCGCGGGGGCTCGGACACCACCGCGGTGGCGGTGGCCGCGGCGCTCGGCGCCGAGATGTGCGAGATCTACACCGACGTGCGCGGCGTGTTCAGCGCCGACCCGCGCATCGTGCCCGACGCGCGCAAGCTCACCGCGGTCTCCTTCGAGGAGATGCTCGAGATGGCGGCGTCGGGGGCGCGCGTGCTCCAGCTTCGCGCCGTCGAGTACGCCCGCAACCACGACGTGCGAATCCACTGCCGGTCCTCGTTCGAGGACGGCCCCGGTACCGTTGTCCTCTCGGAGGCCGAAACGATGGAACACCCGCTCATCACCGCCGTCACCCACTCCACCGAGGAGGCGCGGGTCACGCTGCTCGGCGTGCCCGACCGCCCCGGGATCGCCGGGCAGATCTTCGGCGCCCTGAGCGAGTCCAACGTCAACGTCGACATGATCGTCCAGAACGAGCCCGCCTCGGAGGGCGCGCGGGCCGACATCTCCTTCACGGTCCCGCGCGCGGACGTGCGGGCGGCGGACGGCGTGCTCGACCCGATGCGCGGCGAGATGTTCGCCGAGGTGCGGACCGACCCCGAGATGGGAGTCGTCTCGATCATCGGCGCCGGGATGAAGTCCCACCCGGGCGTGGCCGCCAAGGTGTTCCGCACGCTGGGCGACGAGAGCATCAACATCGAGATGATCTCGACCTCGCCGATCAAGATCTCGTGCGTGATCCGCGGCGAGAACGTCGAGCAGGCGGTGCGGGCGCTGCACGCGGCGTTCGAGCTGGGCGCCGACGACATCGAGCCCGAGCAGCCGTTCGGAGAGGCCGCATGAGCGGCTCCTACCGCGTGGCCGTCGTGGGCGCGACCGGCGCCGTCGGAACGAAGATGCTCTCGATCCTGCGCGAGCGCGGCTTCCCGGCGAGCGCGGTCGTCCCCTTCGCCTCCGAGCGCAGCGCCGGGCGCGAGCTCGATGGCGCCACCGAGCCGGTGCGAGCCCTGGTCGAGGGCGCCGACCTCTCCGGCTTCGACGTGGCCATCTTCTCGGCCGGCAAGGGCCCGTCGCTCGAGTGGGCGCCGCGGTTCGCCGCCGCCGGCGCGATCGTCATCGACAACTCGTCGGCTTGGCGGATGGACCCCGAGGTGCCGCTCGTCGTCCCCGAGGTCAATCCCGACGCCGTGGTCGACCATCCGAAGGGGATCGTCGCCAACCCCAACTGCACGATGCTCGCCATGAACGTCGTGCTCGCGCCGATCCACGCCGAGGCGGGGCTGGAGCGCGTGATCCTGTCCTCGTACCAGTCGGTGTCGGGAACGGGAGTGGCCGCGATCGACGAGCTGCACGGCCAGGCGCACGCCATGCTGCACGGGATGGACCCGCCCCCGGCCGAGGTCTATCCCCACCGCATCGCCTACAACGTGATCCCCCAGGTCGAGGCGTTCAAGGACGGCGACGACCACACGACCGAGGAGCGCAAGGTGATCGCCGAGACGCGCAAGGTGCTGGGGCTGCCCGACCTGCGCATCACCGCGACGTGCGTCCGCGTGCCGGTCGTCACCGGGCACTCGGAATCGGTGAACGTCGAGACGCGCGACGATCTCTCCCCGGAGCGGGCGCGCGAGATCCTCGCGGCCGCGCCCGGGGTCGAGGTCCGCGACGACCCGGCCGCCGGCGTCTACCCGATGGCCTCGGAGGCGGAGGGCCAGGACGACGTCTTCGTCGGCCGCATCCGCCGCGACCCGAGCAACGAGCGCACGCTCAACCTCTGGATCGTCGGCGACAACCTGCGCAAGGGTGCGGCGCTCAACGCGGTCCAGATCGCCGAGCTCCTGCACGCGCGCGGGCTGATCGGCGCGCGGACCGCCGCCTGATCGCGGCTAGAGCGCCGCGCTGGGGCGTATGCGGGCGGTGCCGCCGTTCGGCGAGGCCAGCGTGGCCAGCTCGCGCCGCGTCTTGACGCCGAGCTTGCGGTAGATGTTGCGGGCGTGGGTGCGGACGGTCTCGATGCCGACGTTGAGCTCCATCGCGATCTCGGCGTTGGAGCGGCCCTGCTGGAGCAACTCGAGCACGTCGGCCTCGCGAGGGGTCAGCAGCTCGGGCCCGGGCGGATGGGTGAGGCCGAACTCGCGCGCCGTCTTGGGCAGCACGTGCAGGCCGCGCGAGGCGAGGTGGATCGCGTTGAGGATGTCGCGCGCCTGGGTCTCCTTCGACAAGCAGGCCGTGGCGCCGAAGGCGAGCATCTGGTTGCACTCCGACGGCGAGGGGTGGTTGGCCAGCACGACCAGCCGGGTCGCGGGGTGGCCGGCGTGCAGGTCGCGGACCTCGATCGGGCTGCTCAGCGACCCGAAGTTCACGATGGCCACCTGCGGCTCGTGGGTGCCCAGGGCCCGCGGGAGCTGGCCGTGCGGGATGTCGTCGGCGGTCAGCTCGAGGTACGGATCCTCGGCGATCAGCGCGCGAAGGCCGTGTGCGACGAGGTCTTCGAAGCGGGCGAGGGCGACGGTGACGGGGGTACGGTCTTCCATCCGGTCAAAGCCGGCGCCTCCCCCCTGGCAATGCCAGAAACCGCATAGTAGCGGGAAATTCGCCGGATCGGGGGAAACGGGTCTCACCCGTGTCTCCCCCCATGCCTCCCCCCAAGATCACCCGCGGGAGGGGACGACAGAACGCTGGCGTTCATTCATAGTCCCCGCCACGTTCCGACCAGGCAGCCAGGAAGGCGCCGGCGGGGCGGACATAAGTTTCCTGGGGCGGAATGGGGTACGCCTAGAACGAGCAAAGGGCCTTCGGGCCCTTTTCTCGTTAATCCGATCGCGCCAGAACTGCGAAGGTAGCTGTGGGCGAGGGAGGCGCCGGGACTCGACGGAGGTCGAACCCCATGGCTGCAGGTGCTCAGGTGGTTGAAGAGGCGTACGGCGCGTTCGGGCGCGGCGACATCCCCGGCGTGCTCGGGCAGCTCGCCGAGGACGTGGACTGGAACGTTCCGGAGGCGGTGCCCCACGGCGGGCACTTCGAGGGCCGCGACGCCGTCGGCGGGTTCTTCCAGGGCATCGGCGAGCTTTGGGAGGACTTCGACGTGCAGATCGACGACATGGTCGACGGCGGCGAGAACGTCGTGGGCGTCGGCCGGGCCCGCGGGAATCTCAAGGGCACGGGCGAGGCCGGTTACGGCTTCACCCACGTGTTCACGATCCAGGACGGCCAGGTCGTGCGCTTTCGCGAGTACGTCGACCCGGACGCCACGCTGCGCGGCGCGTAGTCCGTCGCACGCTTGACTTCGAGCGAGCTCGAAGTCGTATCGTGAGGGTATGGAGAGCCACGATGAAGCAGCGCAACCTCGGCTCCCTCCCCGTCCCGGCCCTCGGCCTCGGCTGCATGGGCATGTCCGCCTTCTACGGCACGACCGACGACGCGGAGTCCCTCGCCACGATCCACCGGGCGCTCGAGCTCGGATGCAACTTCCTCGACACCGCCGAGATGTACGGGCCCTTCAAGAACGAGGAGCTGGTCGGCAAGGCGATCGCCGGTCGGCGCGACGACTGGATCGTCGCGACGAAGTTCGGCATCCGCTTCGCCCCCACCGAGGACAACCCGACGAACCGAGTCCTCGACGGCTCGCCCGAGAACGTACGGCGCTCGATCGAGGGCTCGCTGGAACGGCTCGGTACCGACCACGTCGACCTCTACTACCTGCACCGCGTCGACCCCAACACGCCGATCGAGGAGACCGTCGGCGCGATGGGCGAGCTCGTGAAGGAGGGCAAGGTCCGCCACCTCGGTCTCAGCGAGGCGTCGCCCGACACCCTGCGCCGTGCCCACGCCACCCATCCCATCAGCGCCCTGCAGACCGAGTACTCGCTGTGGACCCGGGATCCGGAGGACGAGGCGCTTCCGGCCTGCCGCGAGCTGGGCATCGGCTTCGTCGCCTACTCGCCGCTGGGGCGGGGCTTCCTCTCGGGGCGCTTCAAGTCCTCCAACGAGATCGAGGAGAACGACTTCCGCCGTCACAACCCGCGCTTCCAGGGCGAGGCGTTCGACCGCAACCTCGCCCTGCTGGAGAAGGTGCGCGAGATCGCCTCGGAGAAGGGCTGCACGCCCGGCCAGCTCGCGCTGGCGTGGGTGCTCGCCCAGGGCGAGGATGTCGTCGCGATCCCCGGCACCAAGCGTCGGACCTACCTCGAGGAGAACCTCGCGGCGGCCGACGTCGAGCTCACCGAGGACGACCTGGCGCGGATCGACGCCGAGGTCCCCGAGGCCGAGGGCGACCGCTACGACCGCACGGGGATGACGACGGTCAACCGCTGAGTCTTTCCCGCCCGGGGGCCGTTCCCATAGGGTCCGCCGCGCGGTATGCAGAAAAAAACCACGATCCTGATCCTGGGCGCGGCCCAGTTCGTGATGGTGCTCGACACCACCGTGATGAACGTGTCGATCTCGCAGGTCGTGGACGACCTCGACACGACGGTGTCCTCGGTCCAGCTGGCGATCACCGCCTATGCGCTCGTGATGGCGGCGTTCATGCTCACCGGCGCGAAGCTCGGGGACATGTTCGGCCGGCGGCGCATCTTCTCCATCGGCCTGGCCATCTACGGCACCGGCTCCCTGATCACGGCGCTGAGCCCCAACCTGGGCGTCCTGCTGTTCGGCTGGTCGTTCACCGAAGGGATCGGCGCCGTGATGGTCATCCCGGCGATCGCCTCGCTGACGGCCGCGAACTACACGGGCCAGGAGCGTGCGCTCGCGTTCGGGATGCTCGGCGGGATCGCCGGCGCGGGCGTCGCGGCCGGACCGCTGATCGGCGGTTTCGTCACCAGCGCTTGGACCTGGCGGCTGGTGTTCGCCGGCGAGACGGTGGTCGTGATCGCCATCCTCGCCTTCGGCGTGCGCAGGATCCTCGACGGACCCCGGCCCGAGCGCACGCCGCTGGACGTGGTGGGCGCCGGGCTGTCGGCGCTCGGTCTCGGCCTGGCCGTGTTCGGGATCCTCAAGAGCAGCTCGTGGGGCCTGATAACGCCCACCGGCGCGCTGACGATCAACGGCCACGAGATCACCCCCTTCGGGCTGTCGGTCGTGCCCTTCCTCATCGCCGCCGGCGTGATCGTGCTCGGGATGTTCAAGAGCTGGGAGCAGCGGGTGGTGGACGGTGGCGGCACGCCGCTGCTGCGGCCCGACCTGATGAAGGTGCCACAGCTGCGCGGCGGGCTCGTGTTGTTCGTCTCGGGCTACCTGTTGATGGCGGGGACGTTCTTCGTGCTGCCGCTGTACCTACAGCTCGTCCTGGGCAAGGATGCGCTGGAGACCGGGGTGAAGATCATGCCGATCTCCATCGCGATGATCCTGGCCGCCCTGGCCGGCGCTCGGCTCGCCGACCGGGTATCCCCGCGCCGCATCGTGCGGGTCGGCCTGCTCCTGATCTTCGTCGGGCTCATCGCCCTGATGTCGACGATCTCGCCGTCGCTCGGCTCTCCGCTCTTCGGGGTCTCGCTCGCCTTCTTTGGCGCCGGCGTCGGATTCGTCGTGTCCCAGCTCGGCAACATCACGATGTCCGCGGTCGACGAGTCCCGCAGCAGCGAGGTCGGCGGCCTGCAAGGCGCCGCGCAGAGCCTCGGATCCTCACTGGGCACGGCCTTGATCGGGGCGGTGCTGCTCGCCGGTCTGACCACGGGATTCCACGAGCGCGTGCTCGCGAGCGACGAGATCCCGGACAAGGTCGCGCAGGAGCTCGTCCAGGGGACCGAGCAGGGCGTCCAGATGGTCTCCCGCGACGCCGCCGAGCAGGCGGCGAAGGACGCCGGGCTGTCGCCCAAGCAGGTCGACAACGTCGTGGACGAATACAGCGACGCCCAGATCGACGCGCTCAAGCGCGCGCTGCTCGCGGCCTCGCTGTTCGCTCTCGTGGCCTTCTGGCTCGCGGGTGACCTGCCCGGCGCACCGCTGGTCGCACCCGCGGCCGCGCGCGCCCCGCCCCGCCCCGAGCCCCAGGCCGCCTAGGCAGGCGCGCCGGCCACGACCGCGTTGGTCCAGTCGATCACCGACGTCGGCTTGACCACGTGACGCTGGAGGCCCAGTTCCTTGGGCTTGAGCCCGAGGGCGAGGCCGAGGAGCTGGGGGAGGTGGAGCACCGGCATGTCGAGCTCGCGGCCGACGACCTTCTCGGCCAGCGGCTGCTGGAGGTCGAGGTTCAGGTGGCACAGCGGGCACGGCGTGACGAGGCAGTCGGCCTCGGCGTCGACGGCGTCGCCGAGGTGGCGGCCGGCCTGCTTGAGCGAGGCCTCCTTGTTCATCGTGATGATGGGGAAGCCGCAGCACTTGTAGGCGCCGGCGTAGTCGATCACGGTCCCGCCGAGCGCCTCGATGATCTGGTGCAGGTAGGTGTGGCGCGGATGCTCGTCGTCGATGCCCAGGCGATCGCGCGGCCGGATGATGTAGCAGCCGTAGAAGGGCCCGACCCGCAGGTCGGTCAAGGGCCGCTTGACCCGCGAGCGCAGCTCGTCGAGCCCGAGCTCCTCGACCAGGACCCAGGCCAGGTTCTTGTTGACCACGGCCTTTTCGTACTTCAGGCCCTCGTCGCGCAGGTTGTCGTTGATGGCGACCCGGTACTCGGTGTTCGCGTCGAGGCGCTCCTGGCACTCGGTCATCGAGCCCTGGCAGGTCGAGCAGATGTTCATCATCAGGCCGGAGCCGGTCTTCTCGGCGAGCGCGAACGTGCGCGCGTTGAGCGTGTCGGCCAGCTCCTGCGAGTGCTCGGCGATGACCCCGGCGCCGCAGCACGAGGCGCGGTCGAGCTCGACCAGCTCGAGGTCGAGCAGCGGGGCGATCTTCTCCATCGAGCCGTGAAGCTCGGGCGTGAAGCCGCGGGAGACGCAGCCGGGCCAGTAGGCGACCTTCATTCGTGCGGACCCCTTTCCTCCTCGGCCGCCGCCTTCTCGATCGGCTCCTCCTCGATCCCGGTGATGTAGAGGTTGAGCTCGAGCGGCTCGTCCTTGGTCTCGACCTTCTTGATGAGCTTGCGGACGTCCTTGAAGTCCTTGCGGTGCGGGTGGAGCAGGGCCTTCTGCGGAGTCACCTTGCCACGGGCGAGCGCCGTGGTGATCACGGGCAGCGAGCCGACGAGCTCGGGCACGGCGCGCGGGTGGAACTTGCCGCCGTAGGAGTCGGGCAGCAGGTCGGCCTCGTGGAGGAGCCCGTTCTTCTCGATGTTCTCCACGAACGCCTTCTCGTGGCGATGGCCGTTGTTGCGGTCGTCGATCTCCTCGCGGCCGGCGAGGCGGCGCAGGCGCATGATCTGGCTCATCGGGGCCACGCCCTTGGGGCAGGCGTCGATGCAGTTGAAGCAGTGGGTGCAGTCGTAGATGCCCGCCGGGTCCTCGGCCAGGTCCTTGAGGCGCTCGTAGTGCTGGCCGTCGCGCGGATCGCCGACGAAGCGGTAGGCCTTGGCCAGGGCGGCCGGCCCGATGAACAGCGGGTCGACCTCCATCGACAGGCAGTCCGAGACGCAGGCCCCGCACTGGATGCACGCCATCGTCTGGGTGACGTCCACCATCGCCTCGTGGGACACGATGTACTCGCGCTCGGGCGGAGGGCCGTCGGGGAGCAGCCACGGCGTGACCCGCTGGATCTTCTTCCAGTGGACCGCGTCCATGTCGACGATCAGGTCCTTGATCACCGGCATGTTGCCCATGGGCTCGACGACGATCGTGCCGTTCTCCGGCGAGTCCTTGACCGCCTCGGCCAGATGGGTGTTGCAGGCCAGGCGCGGGCGCCCGTTGATCCGCACGCCGCACGAGCCGCAGATGGCGGCGCGGCACGAGCAGCGGATGCCGATCGAGCCGTCCTGGTCGGCCTTGGCCTGGAGGATCCCCTCGAGCACCGAGCGGTGCTCCTCGAGGTCGACGGTGAACTCCTCCCAGTACGGGGCGTCGCCCGACTCGGGGAGGTAGCGGCGCAGCTTCAGCGTGAAGTCGGGCATGGGCTCAGTATTTTCTCTCTTCGGGCTGCCAGTGCGTGATGGTCACCGGCGCGTAGTCGATCGCGGGCGCGGCGCCGTTGGCCGACACCGTGATGTGCTTGAGCCACTCCTCGTCGTTTCGCTCGGGGAAGTCGAGGCGGAACTGGGCGCCGCGCGACTCCTTGCGCTCGAGCGCGGCGACCACGATGCACTCGGCGCAGTCGAGCATGTACCCGAGCTCGACCGCGCCCAGCACGTCCTGATTGAAGATCGTGCCGTGGTCGTCGATGTAGGCGGTCTTCGCCTCCTCCTGGAGGCGCTTGACGGTCTCCAGGCAGCGGTTGAGCCCCTCGGCGTCGCGGAACACGGCGCAGTCGCGGTTCATCTCCGTGCCCAGCTCGTCCTTGATCGCCGACACCCTCCGGCCGCCGTCGGGCGAGCGGTTCATGAGCTCGGCGATCCACGCCTCCTCGTCGAGCAGGCGCGCGCGAGGGGCGGTGGCGGGCATCGCCATGCCGCCGGCCTGGGCGGCGGCGTCGGCGCCCGCCCGGCGGCCGAAGATCAGCGTGTCGAGCAGGGAGTTCGCGCCGAGGCGGTTGCCGCCGTGGACCGAGACGCACGCCACCTCGCCCGCGGCGTAGAGACCGGGGACCGGCGTGAGCCCGTTCACATCGGTCTTCACGCCGCCCATCATGTAGTGCTGGCCGGGACGGATCGTGATCGGCTCGCGCGTGATGTCGACACCGGCGAAGTCGCGCCCGATGTTCACGATCTCGCGCAGCGCCTCGAGGATGCGCGGCTTGGGCACGAGCGTGATGTCCAGGCTGATGCCCTGTCCATCGGGTCCGACGCCGCGGCCCTCGTTGATCTCGGTCTGCTCGGCGCGAGAGACGACGTCGCGCGAGGCGAGCTCGAGCTTGTTCGGCGCGTAGCGCTCCATGAAGCGATCGCCGTCCTTGTTGTAGAGCTGCGCGCCCTCACCCCGGGCGCCCTCGGTGATGAGGAACCCGTTCTCGACCAGCGTCGTCGGGTGGTACTGGACCATCTCCATGTCCATCAGCGGGGCGCCGATCCGGTAGGCCTGGGCGATCCCGTCGCCCGTGCAGATGAGGGCGTTGGTGGTCGGCTTGAACGCCTGGCCGGCGCCGCCCGAGGCCAGGATCACCGCCTTGGCCGTGAAGACGTCGGCTGTCGCCGTCGCGGATGTTGCGCACGATGGCCCCGGTGCAGCGGCCTTCGTCGTCCTGGACCAGCGACGTGACGAACCACTCCTCGTAGCGGTCGATCGTCTCGTGGTGCTTCATGAGCTGCTCGTAGAGCACGTGGAGCAGCGCCTGTCCCGTGATGTCGGCCACGTAGTAGGTCCGGGCCGCCGAGGCGCCGCCGAAGGCGCGGGTGCCCAGATGCCCCGTCTCGTCGCGGTGGAACGTCACGCCGGCGTGCTCGAGCCAGAGGAGCTCGTCGGGCGCCTCGCGGCACATGATCTCGATGGCGTCCTGGTCGCCGAGGTAGTCCGAGCCCTTGATGGTGTCGTAGGCGTGCGACTCCCACGAGTCCTCGGGGTTGAGCGCCGCGTTGATGCCGCCGGCCGCCGCGTTGGAGTGCGAGCGGATCGGGTGGACCTTCGACATGATCGCCACCGTCGCCCCGGCCTCCGCGGCCGCCAGGGCGGCGCGCTGGCCGGCCAGGCCGGCGCCGATGATCAGGACGTCGTGCTCGGGCATCGGGGCAGCGATCCTATTGGATCGGTGCCCCGCCTCCGGTGGCCGCCAATTCGCGCACGACGTCGACGATCGCGTCGACGTCGGGCTCGGTGGTGCGCCAGTTGACGATCGCCGGGCGGAACGCGACGCGCCCGTCGTAGACGGTCGTTCCCATGTAGACGCGCCCGTCTTCGAGCACGGCCTCGCCCAGGCGGCGGTTGTGCTCGTCGAGCTCCTCCTCGGGCATCCCGGCCGGGCGGTGGCGGAAGCAGACGACGTTCAGCGGGACGTCGGCCAGGCGCTCCAGGTCGTCGGCCTCGTCGATTCGCGCGGCGAGCCGCTGCGCCAGGTCGAGATGGCGCTCCACCATCGCCCGGTGCCCCGCCCGCCCGTAGGCGCGCAGCGTCGCCCACACCGCGAGCGACCGGGCGCGGCGCGAGGCCTCGGGCGAGCGCTCGTAGAAATCCGGATGGTCGGGGTCGGCCTCGCCGAGGTAGGCGGCCCGCATGCCGAAGGTCCGCTGGAGGCGGCCGGGCTCGCGCACGAAGGCAAACCCGCAGTCGTAGGGCACGTTGAGCCACTTGTGCCCGTCGGCGATCACCGAGTCGGCGCGCTCTATCCCGGCGGTGAGAGCGTCGCCGCGCGGCGTGGCGCGGGCGAACAGCCCGAAGGCGCCGTCCACGTGCAGCCACGCGCCGTGGCGTTGGACGAGGTCGGCCAGCGCATCGATCGGATCGAAGTCGCCCGCGTTGACCTCGCCGGCGTTGCCGATGACGACGGCCGGTGCGCCGTCCAGGTCGCTCAGCGCCCCGTCGAGGGCGTCGAGGTCGAGGCGGCCGGCGCCGTCGCGGCTGAAGGTCTGAACGCCGTCGCGCCCGAGCCCGAGCATGCCGAGCGCCTTGCGGACGCTGGCGTGCACGTAGCCGCCGGAGAGCACCGGGGCCTCCGGAAGGCCGGCGAAGCCGCGCGCGTCCAGGTCGACGCCGTGACGCTCCGCCCACCACTGCCGGGCGCAGGCCAGGGCCGCGAAGTTCGCCATCGTCGCCCCGGTGGTGATCACGCCCTCCCAGTCGGCCGGAAGGCGGAAGAGCTCCTTGAGCCAGTCCACGCTCACGGCCTCCAGACGCGAGGCGAGCGGCGAGCTGACCCACGACAGGGCGTTCTGGTCCACCAGCGTGGCCAGCCAGTCCGCGCCCAGCGCGGCGGGGGTGACGCCGCCGGTGACGAAATGGAACATCCGGGGCCCGGCCGACTGGATGGCCGCCTGCATTCCCGGGCCGGTCAGCTCGCGAAGTGCCGCGAGCGTCCCGTCGCCGTTCTCGGGCAGCGGCCCGGCGCCGAGGCTCTCGCTCGCCGCCACGGCGTTGGGGTGGCGCAGCGGGGCCGAGTCGAGCGAATCGAGGTACTCGAGGGCCGCGCTCGCGGCCAGCCGCACGGCGTCCGCGGCCGCGTCGCGCTCGTGGACCGGGTCGCCCATCTAGGCGCCGGGCACGGCGGCGCTCTGCAGCGCCCGGCGGACCTGGTCGATCGTCACCACGCCGCGCAGGCGGCCGTCGCGGTCGACCGCGAACAGCGCGCCGACCTTGCGCAGCGGCTCGGAGCCCAGCAGCGTCTCCAGCGTCGCGTCGGCGCCGACCCTCCACTCGCCGTCGTCGGCGTCCATGATCTCGCGCACCGGCTTCTCTCCGTCGCCGAGGCGCTCGGCCCCCTGCACGCGCTCCTCGTGGACGATGCCCACGAATCGTCCGGCCTCGTCCACGACCGGGAACCACGGCCAGCGGTAGCGCAGGAAGTACTCGTCGAGCGCCTGCGTGACCGGGATCGAGGCGGGGATCGACACGGGCTCGGAGTCCATGATGTCGGCCACGGTCACGCCCTCGAGGCGCTCCGAGAACACGGTCTGGGCGACGGCGCCGCGCGCCGCCTGGAGGAGGAACCAGCCCAGCACGGCCAGCCACAGGCCGCTGAACGCCGCGGAGGTCAGCAGCGCCAGGTACAGGCCGAAGCCGATGAGGATGTAGGCGAGGCCCTGGCCGAGCGTCGCCGCGGCGCGGGTCGCCTTCAGCCGGTCGCCCGTCACCTGCCAGACGAAGGCGCGGGCGATCCGGCCGCCGTCGAGCGGGAAGGCCGGAAGGAGGTTGAACACGAACACCGCGGCGTTGATCGAGGCCAGCCAGCTCAACAGCAGGAGCCCGGGGGTGACGTCGACGCCCGTGCGCAGGAGGGCCGCATCGAGGAACTCGTTCGAGCCGACCAGGAGCGTGCCGAGCCCGACGCACAGGGCGACCACGGCGAGCGAAACCAGCGGCCCGGCCACGGCGATCTTGAACTCCGCGCCGGGGGTGTCGGGGTCGCGGTCCATCTTGGCGATGCCGCCGAAGAACCACAGGTCGATCCCGAGGATCTCGACCCCGACCCGCCGGGCCACCAGCGCGTGGCCGAGCTCGTGGGCGAGGAGCGAGACGAAGAACAGCAGCACGCTCGCCACCGCGGTGGCGTAGGCCGTCGTGTCCGAGCTGTCGAGCGTGTCGCGGAACGAGCCCGACAGCAGGAAGATGAACACGAACAGCACGACGAACCAGCTCGTCGTGACTCCGACACGGATGCCGAAGACCCGCGCAAGCTGGATCGATCCACCGCCGCCGAACATGAACGAATCGTCGCAGGGCGGTCCGTCCGCCCGACGCGGCCCGCCGCGCTTGTAATTGGGCGAGCGCACGAACGCGTTGACCACGTCGGCCATGAACGCCTGCCCGAGCCGCACGTCGCCCAGCGGGTGCTCGTCGGCCGACAGGCCGTCGCCGCCTCCGCCGTCCTTGAACGGCGGGTCGACGATCGAGATGTTGGGCAGCGTGCCCGCGGCGCAGTCGGAGTAGAAGCGGTTGATCGGGTTCGTCCACGTCGCGCCGCGCGCACCCCAGACGGCCGAGAACGGGAGGTCGGAGTTGTAGTAGCGGGCGCTGACGCCGCGCGGCAGGGCCCGGTCGAAGATCGTCTCCCACTGGTTGCCCGCCGTGGCCGCCGGGGGGTTGTTGTTGATCATTCCGCCCGACTGGGCCGACCACTTGTAGTAGCGGTTGGGCCACGTCGGGCCGCAGCAGCGAGCGTGTGGTAGTGATCGCACAGGGTGTAGTTGCGCGCCGCGGCGTGGATCGTCTGGCAGCTCGCCCTCGTTGAAGTACGTGAGCGCGAAGACGTCGTTGCCGGACTTGGCGTCGAGGAAGCCCCCGCGCAGCTGGGCGCGGCCGTCGTCCCAGCCGTGGCCCGGGTCCGGATGCCCGCAGCCCTTCCACTCCTTGCCGCCCGTGCCCAGGGTCGAGTGGTGGCTGGTGGGGACCATGGTGCCGTCGGGCGCCCGGTAGGACTGCTTCTGGACCGCGTCCGCCTCGCCCGACAGCCAGCCGAAGTAGTGGTCGAAGGACCGGTTCTCCATCATCAGGATCACGAAGTGGTCGATCGGGGTGTTGCGCGGCGACGGCAGCCGATTGCGCCGCGCGGCGGCCTGGGAGGCCTCGGCCAGGATCGTGCTCGCGGGCAGGGCGCCGGCCACGCTCGCCAGCCCTGCGGCGTACGCGGTGCGGGCGAGGAAATCGCGCCTGGAGAGCTCCCACTCCTCCATCGGGCGGAGTCTTCCAGCCCCGCGCGGCCGGCGCGCTACCAGACGGTAATTCGGCTCCTCGTCGGCCTTCAGGCCGCGAGCTGATGCCGCTCGACGATGGCGCCGAAGTCGGTGCCCGCCGGCAGCGTGCCGAAGGCGAGGCCGGCATCGCCGTCGAGGCGTGAGGCGATGTAGGCGTCGGCGACGGCCGGTGGAGAGAAGCGCAGCAGCAGCGAGCCCTGGAGCGCCTTGGCCATCCGCTCGACGATCCGCCGCGCGCGCGACTCCATGCCCTCGGGGTCGGCGAACTCGTCGCGCGTGGCGTCGATGAAGGCGTCCAGGCGCGGGTCGGCGCCCCGGGCCTCCTCGACCTCGGCGAAGAAGGCCTCGAACGTGGCGGGAGACTTGGCCAGCGCGCGCAGGACGTCCAGGCACTGGACGTTGCCCGAGCCCTCCCAGATCGAGTTCAGCGGCATCTCGCGATAGAGCCGCGGCATGCCCGATTCCTCCACGTACCCGTTGCCGCCGAAGCACTCGAGCGCCTCGCCCGCGACGACCGGCGCGCGCTTGCACACCCAGTACTTCGACACGGCGGTGGCGATGCGCTTGAAGAGCTCCTGGTCGGGGTCGTCGAACGCGCGGGCCAGGCGCAGCGCGGTGACCGTCGCGGCCTCGGACTCCACGCAGAGATCCGCCAGCACGTTCTGCATCAGCGGCTGGTCGGCGAGCAGCTTGCCGAAGGCCGCGCGGTGGGCGGTGTGCCAGGTCGCGTGCTCGACGGCGTGGCGCATTCCGCTCGCGCTTCCGGCCACGCAGTCCAGGCGCGTGTGGTTGACCATGCCGATGATCGTCGGAACGCCACGGCCCTCCTCGCCGACCATCTGGGCCCAGGCGCCGCGGAACTCCACCTCGCTGCTGGCGTTGGATCGGTTGCCCAGCTTGTCCTTGAGACGCTGGATGTGGACGCGGTTGCGCTCGCCGTCGGGCGTGAAGCGCGGGAGCAGGAAGCACGACAGCCCGCCCTCGGCCTGGGCGAGGACGAGGAAGACGTCGCACATGGGAGCCGAGAAGAACCACTTGTGACCGGTCAGCTCGTACTCCGCGGCCGGCCCGCCGCCGTTGACCGGCCGGGCGGTCGTGGTATTGGCCCGGACGTCCGAGCCGCCCTGCTTCTCGGTCATGCCCATACCGGCCAGCGCGCCGGCCTTCTCGGCAGCGGGGATGAAGCGTCGGTCGTACACCGGAGTCGTCAGCCGCGGCTCCCACTCCGCCGCGAGCTCCGGCTGCTTGCGCAGCGCCGGGATGATCGCGTAGGTCATCGAGACCGGGCAGCCGACGCCCGACTCGGGGCAGAGCATCATCAGAGTCGTGCGGGCGACGTGCGCGCCGGGCTCGGGGTGGTTCCAGGCGAACGAGGGGATCTCGTGCTCGACGGCCTTCCCCAGCAGCTCGTGCCAGGCCGGATGGAACTCGACCTCGTCGATGCGGTTGCCGTAGCGGTCGTGCGTGCGCAGGATCGGCTCGTTCTCGTTCGCCTGCCGCGCCAGCTCGCGCGTCTCGGTGTCACCGGTGTAGGCCCCGAGCGCCGACACCTGCTCGCGCGCCCAGCCGCCGCCCTCGCGCTCGAGCGCCTCGACCAGCGGCCGGTTGGTCTCGAAGGCGTTGAACGCCCCGAGGGGCGGGACCTGATTGAAGACCTCGTGCGTCTCCTGCGAGGGACGCTCGGCAATCGCCATGAGCTGAGGGTAACGGGTAGGCTCGCCGCCAAGGTGCCGTTGCCGCCGCTTCTCTCCTCGCGCCCGCCGGCGATGCAGATCGTCGTGGCCAACGTGGTCCCGTGCGTGTTCGGCGCGATCACGGGGCTCATGCTCGGTGTGAACGAGATCGCCTACCTGGCGCTGGCGGGGCCGATCGGGATCCTCGGCGGCTATTTCGCCGGGCTCGAGCACCGCAGCGCGCCCGAGGGCGCCGCCCGAGGGGCGATCGGCGGGCTCCAGTTCGGCGCCTTCATCCTCGTGGTCGATGCGCTGTCGGGATTGGACCGCGAGGCGCATCTCCCGGAGCCGGCGATCATCCTCGTCGTCGTGACCACGGTGGCCGGGGCGGTGCTCGGCTTCCTCGGCGGGCTCACGCGCGAGCGGCGCATGCGCCGCGCCGCGCCCGTCCCGCCGGCTTGAGCGGCCGCAACCAATAGGTTCCCGGAGGCAACCCCTCAGGAGAATTCACCATGGCGAAGGTCAAGGTTTCCAACCCGATCGTCGAGCTCGACGGCGACGAGATGACGCGCATCATCTGGGCGTTCATCAAGGAGCAGCTGATCCTGCCCTACCTCGACGTCGACCTGAAGTACTTCGACCTCAGCATCGAGAGCCGCGACGCGACCGAGGACCAGATCACCGTCGACGCGGCGAATGCGATCAAGGAATACGGCGTCGGCGTCAAGTGCGCGACGATCACGCCCGACGAGGCGCGGGTCGAGGAATTCGGCCTCAAGGAGATGTACCGCTCGCCGAACGGCACCATCAGGAACATCCTCGGCGGGGTGATCTTCCGGGAGCCGATCGTCATCTCGAACATTCCCCGGCTGGTGCCCGGCTGGACGAAGCCGATCGTCATCGGCCGTCACGCGTTCGGCGACCAGTACCGCGCGACCGATCTCGTCGTGCCCGGCGAGGGCTCGCTCACCCTGACGTACACGCCCAAGGACGGGTCCGCGCCGACCGAGCTCGACGTCTACGACTTCCCCGGCGGCGGCGTCGCGATGGCGATGTACAACCTCGACGATTCGATCCGCGACTTCGCGCGCGCGTCCATGCGCTACGGCCTCGATCGCGGCTACCCCGTCTACCTGTCGACCAAGAACACGATCATGAAGCGCTACGACGGGCGCTTCAAGGACCTCTTCCAGGAGGTCTTCGACGCCGAGTTCAGCGGCGACTTCGAGGCGAAGGGCATCACCTACGAGCACCGGCTGATCGACGACATGGTCGCCGCGGCGCTGAAGTGGGAGGGGGGCTACGTCTGGGCCTGCAAGAACTACGACGGTGACGTGCAGTCGGACACCGTCGCGCAGGGCTTCGGGTCGCTCGGCCTGATGACGAGCGTGCTCATGACGGCGGACGGCAAGACGGTCGAGGCCGAGGCGGCGCACGGCACCGTCACCCGTCACTTCCGACAGCACCAGGAGGGCAAGCCGACGTCGACGAATCCGATCGCGTCGATCTTCGCCTGGACGCGCGCCCTGGAGGCGCGCGGCCGGATGGACGGCACGCCCGAGGTGGAGGAGTTTGCGCACACGCTCGAGCGAGTGTGCATCGAGACGGTCGAGAGCGGCAAGATGACGAAGGACCTCGCGCTTCTGGTCGGTCCCGACCAGGAGTTCCAGACGACCGAGGAGTTCCTCGCGTCGATAGACGACAACCTGAAGGAGAGAATTTCGTGAGCACTCCCGTCACCGTCACCGTGACCGGCGCCGCCGGTCAGATCGGGTACGCGCTGCTGCCGCGCATCGCCAGCGGCGGGATGCTCGGCCCCGACACGCAGGTCGAGCTGCGCCTGCTCGAGATCCCGCAGGCGATGAGCGCGCTGGCCGGCGTCGTGATGGAGCTGGAGGACAGCGCCTTCCCGCTGCTCGACGGGGTGGAGATCACCGACGACCCCAACGTCGCCTTCGAGGGGACGAACATCGGGCTCCTCGTGGGCGCACGCCCGCGGGCGAAGGGAATGGAGCGCTCCGACCTGCTCGAGGCCAACGGCGGCATCTTCAAGCCCCAGGGGGAGGCGATCAACGCCCACGCGGCCGACGACGTGAAGGTGCTCGTCGTGGGCAACCCGGCGAACACCAACTGCCTGATCGCCATGAGCCACGCGCCCGACGTCCCGCGCGAGCGCTTCACCGCGATGATGCGACTCGACCACAACCGCGCGAAGGCCCAGCTCGCCAAGAAGGTGGGAGCCCACGTGCGCGACGTGACGCACATGACGGTGTGGGGGAACCACTCCGCCACCCAGTACCCGGACATCTCACACGCCCTGGTGGGCGGGCGCCCGGCCACCGAGCTGGTGACGGAGCGCGAGTGGATCGAGCAGGAGTTCATCCCCACCGTGCAGCAGCGCGGTGCCGCGATCATCGAGGCCCGGGGCGCGTCGAGCGCCAAGTCGGCGGCCAGCGCCGCGATCGACCACGTCCACGACTGGGTGCTGGGCACACCGGCCGACGACTGGGTCTCGATGGGGATCCCCTCGGATGGCTCCTACGGAGTGGAGGAGGGCGTGGTCTCGGGCTTCCCGTGCACGTGTGCGAACGGCGAGCGGTCGATCGTCGAGGATCTCGAGATCGACGACTTCTCGCGCGAGCGCATCGACGCCAGCGTCGACGAGCTGCGCGGCGAGCGCGACACGGTTAAGAAACTCGGATTAGTGTGAAACTTCTGAGTAAACCGTGTTACGCGCCGTGCCACCCGCCGTCGCGCTTGCGCACCTTGCCATCCTTCTGAAGCTGCGGCAGGACCCGGTACAGGTAATTCGGCTTGATCTTCATCTTCGAGGCGAGCTCGGAGATGGTGATTCCCGGGTTCTCACGCACCAGCTTCTCGGCCTGTAGAGCACGGGTTCCGCTCCCGCGCGGGCGGCCCCGCCGCCGACCCGAGGCAGCTCGCGCCGGGCGTCTCGGTCCACGCCGGCGGCCGCCGCCGAGCGCCGTCGAGGCGGCCTCGAGCCGCTTGAGCTCGTCCTTCAGTGTGGAAATGCGGTCCTCGATGGCCTTTTTGGCCGCATCGATGTGCTCGGTCACTGAGTCTTCTCTCTTTCGGTTAAACGCGTGCGCGATTAACCGTAACAGCTACTCGTCAGGCGCTACGCACTTTCGATCAGGCGCTTGAGGTTGGCCAGCGTCGCGTTGGCCTCCCTCTGGGGCACCCCGCCGACGAGAGCGCGGCTGGCCACGTTGCCGATCGGGCCCAGGGGAGCCTTGAACTCGTTCTCGTAGTCGAAGCGCGTGCCTCCGTTGTCGTTCGGGCTCAGCCGGTACACGCTGTGGGCCTTGGAGCGCGCGGGCCCCTTGCCGTCCCACACCGCGAGCTCGCACGGCCTGGCCTCGTCCACCGTCCAGCGCACGTGGAAGTTCACGTGGCGCAGGCACAGCTCCTGGCGCAGGGTGGACCCGTCCGTGAGCGGGCGATCGGAGACCCGGTCGACCTGGCGATGGATCGTCACCCAGTCGCCGAGGCGCTCCGGGTCCATCAGCACGTCCCACACCTTCTCGGGGGGAGCGTCGATCTCGATCGAGGCTGTGACCCTGCTCACGGGCAGGAACCTATCGGGCCGCCAGCGGCTCGCGCTCCTCCCACTCGCGCAGCGCGCGCTCCACGGCGGCGTCGAACGAGTGCAGGCGGACGCCCAGCAGGTCCGGCGCGGAGTCGTCACGGGGGAGGAGGTCATGGCCCAGGCCCTCCATGAGCGGGCCGATCAGGTCGTGGTCCTCGCCCGAGATCACCGCGCCGACCCGGCTGGCGATTCCGGTGGCGGTGGCCCGGGTGCGCCACGACGGGCGGCCCGACGAGCATGAGGTCGCGGATCCGCTCGATCATCTCTCCGTAGCTCAGGACGTCCGGCCCGGCGATGTCGAGCGAGCGTCCGGCCGCCTCGGGCACGACCGCCGCGCGCGCGAGGAACTCGATCACGTCGCGACCGTCGATCGGCTGCGTGCGGTTGTCGCGCCAGGCGGGCAGCGCGAGGACGGGGAGGCGCTCGACGATCCGCACGAGGAAGCGAAACGAGCGCGAACGCGCGCCGATGACGATCGAGGCGCGCAGCGCCACGCCTTCGGGCGCCGCGTCGAGCAGGACCCGCTCGACCTCCAGGCGGCTGGCCAGGTGCGGCGACGGGCTGGCGTCGGCCGGGACCAGCCCACCGAGGTAGACGACACGCCGGGTGCCGGCCCGCCGCGCGGCCGCGGCGAAGGCCTCCGCGGCACGGCGGTCGCGGGAGCTGAAGGACTCCTCGCCGGGCTCCATCGAGTGGACGAGGAAGTACGCGGCCTCGCAGCCGCGCAGCGCGTCGTCGAGCCCCTCTCCGGTCACGAGGTCGCCGGTGTGGACCGGCACGGCGGCCTGCACGCGCGCGGCGTCGCGCGCGAACGCGCGCACACCATGGCCGTCGGCGGCCAGCCGCGGGATCAGGGTCGACCCGATGTACCCGCTGGCTCCGGTGACGAGGATCTCCATCGCAGCAAACGTTCCCAAACTGCGGGGTGTTAGCGCGGCGGGTGTGAGAAACGGCTGCATTCGGGGCACTTGTGGCGCGCCGGGTCGAAAACCCCGCGCTTTGCGAGAACGGTGGATGACGCGCGCCGACCGGGGTGGTTAGATGGCCTGGCTATGGCGAGCGAGACGGATCTCTGAGGAATGGCGAAGCGCCGGACCTCCGCTCCCAAGCCGCGTTGCGAGGACTGCTACTTCCGCAAGCTCGGCCTCTGCGCCCTCGACCTCGACGCGCCCTGCGGGACGTTCCGGCCCTACAGCCCCGAGGGCCTGCGCCCCCCGAGCCAGCTGCGCTTCGCGTTCCGCCAGGAGCGCACCCGGACCTGGGCCTTCCCGAGCGCCCAGGACCAGGCCGCGCTTCACGCGGGCTGATCTTCCGGGCCGCGCAGGTTTCCGCACGGCGGGCATCGAGGGGTCGGGTTCCGGCGGTTTCGGAGGCAACCGATCCCACCCTGCTGTTGCAGGGCAACAGCTAGTCGGGATGCTTGCCGAATCCCTTGATCCCTACGCGGGCGCCGGCTCCGCGGGGGCTTCGTCCTTCTCCTCCGCCTCCACCCGCTCCGCGTGCCGGGCGATCCAGTTGGCGCCCGGCGTGTCGGTGAGACCGTGCACGATGATCGAGACGAAGACGACCAGCGCCGCGAGGTTGAACAGGCGCTCGTTGGCGGCGATGCCCGTGTCCGCGAGGACGAGCAGCGAGAACGTCATCGTGGCCACTCCCTTGGGGCCGAACCAGGCCATGAAGGCTCGCGTGGGCACGTCGGTCTTGGTCCGGACGAGCGCGGCGAAGATCGCGACGGGACGGGCGACGAGCAGGGTGAAGGCGACGATCGCCACCGCGGCCCAGCCGTCGTCGAACAGGCCCCCGAAGGTCAGCAGCGCGCCGAACACGACGAAGATCGCCACCTTGACGACCTCGATGATGTCCTCGGCGCGGTCCTCGAACGTCTTGGCGATGTCGGGGCGCAGGATGCCGAGCGTGATCGCGCACACGTACACGGCGATCAGCCCGTTGCCCGCGGACGGCAGCGTCGTCGCGCCGTAGGCCGCGAAGGCGACGCCCAGCGCGTAGAGCGCGAGCTGGTGAGCGGGGATGCTGTCGAGCCGGCCCCGCCCCCGCGGCATCAGGCGCGAGGCGATGAAGCCGACGGCGACGCCGAAGACAAGGCCCAGCGTCACGTCCTGGAGCACGAACTTCCACCACACGAAGTCGCTGTCGCCCGCCCGCAGGGCCGCCGCGAAGGCCAGCACCGCCGGCAGCGCGAGGCCGTCGTTCAGGCCCGACTCGAGGTTGAGCGAGTGGCGCACCAGGCGCGGGACGCGGGGGTTGGTGACGACGGACGACGACAGCACCGGGTCGGTGGGGGAGAGCAGCGCGCCGAGCAGAAACGACTCGGTCCACGACAGGTCGGTGAGCACGTGGGCAGCCAACGCGACGAGCCCGCACGTCAGCGGCATCGCGAGCACGAGCTTGCGGAAGGGCAGGCGCCACTCGCGCTGGAGCATCTCCACCTCGACCTCGATCCCGTCGCGGAACAGGATCACGATCAGTGCGACGAGCGCCAGGTCGCCGACGAAGTCGCCGGTGGGGTCGAACGAGAGCACCTCCGCGCCGCCCTCGCCGAGCGCGAACCCGGCGAGCACGAACAGCGCGGTCAGCGACAGGAAGGAGCGCCGGGCGATCCCCGAGACCAGGGCGCCGCCGACCAGCACGAGGCCGAAGACGAGGGCGACCGTCTCGAAGTCGCCGCCGCCCACCGCGGCCTGGGGCGGAACCTGCAGATGCGGCGCGATCACCGGAGTAGAGTCCCAGAGAAGGAAGAGGACTCGGGTTGCGCATCACGATTCTGGGCAAGAGCCCTGCCTGGCAGGATGCCGGCGGCGCCTGCAGCGGCTACCTCATCGAGGACGGCGATACGTCGCTGATGCTCGACTGCGGCAACGGCGTCTTCTCGAAGCTGCGGAAGTTCCGCGACTACGTGGACCTCGACGCGGTCGTGATCTCGCACATGCACGCGGACCACTTCCTCGACCTGGTGCCGTATGCCTACGCCCTCACCTACGCGCCGCGCCAGCAGCCGGTCCCCGTCGCCCGCTGGCCGGGGACCGACAACCCGGCGCGACCGCAGCTCCACGTGCCCGCGGGCGGCCGCGACGTCCTGCGCCGCGTGGTCGGCGCATGGGGAAACGAGGACCTCGTCGAGAAGGCGTTCGAGCTGCGCGAGTACGAAACCGACGACGTGCTGGAGATCGGCTCGCTGCGCGTGCGCTTCCACGAGGTGCCGCACTTCGTCGAGACGAATGCCGTGGACATCACGACGACCAACGGCGACGGGCGCTTCACGTTCGGTGCCGACAGCCGCCCGTGCGAGGAGCTCCCGGAGTTCGCCCAGGGCACCGACCTGTTGCTGCTCGAGGCCACGCTGCCGCGCCCCGAGCGCGCTGGCCCCCGGGGCCACCTGACCCCGGCGGAGGCGGGCGATCACGCTCGCCGCGCCAAGGCCCATCGCCTCGTCATCACGCATATCTCGGACGAGCTCGACGAGCAGTGGGCGCGCGACGAGGCGTCGAAGGCGTTCGGCTCGCCGGTCGAGGTCGCCCGCGAGGGCGCGGTCTACACCCTCTGAGCAGTCAACTTCGGAACCTTTCCCTGACCCGCCCGTTCTAGTCGGTCTGAGGCGCGCCGGACGGGCCGCGCGACCAGGAAGACGCCGTGGCCGCTGGGCGACCCGCCACGCGGTCGCCGGTGCTCGTGCACCGACCTACTAGCCTTGTCCCATGGCCCCTGAACGCGACCTGTTCGCGAACTTCGAGCGCATGCGCCGCGAGATGGACGAGCTCTTCGGCAACGTCTTCGAGCGCACCGGGCTGGCGACCCGCGGCGAGGGATTCGCGCCGCGGGTCGACGTCTACTACGTCGGCGACCCGCCGCGCGCGGTCGTCAAGACGGAGCTGGCCGGGATCGACAGCGACCGGCTCGGCCTGGAGGTTCGCGGACGCGAGCTGGTCATCACCGGTCATCGCACACCGGCCGACCCCGAGGGGCGCGTCTACCAGCAGATCGAGATCGAGTACGGCCCGTTCCGGCGCGTGATCGCGCTGGGCGCGGACGTCGTGGCCGACGAGGCGAGGGCCGTCTACGAGGACGGCGTCCTGCGCGTCGAGCTGCCTCTCGCCCAGCCGGGCGGCGCGTCGCGCAAGGTTCCGATCGAGATTCCCCGCGAGGACAGCGAATGATCGAGATCGCCGGCGCCGGTGAGCCGCTCGAGATCGAGGTCCCGACCTCGCCGACGCTGCCCGAAGCGCTGCCGGTGCTGCCGCTGCGGGAGACCGTCGCCTTCCCCGACACTCTGACTCCGCTCGCCGTCGGGCAGCCGCGCTCCGTCCAGCTCGTGAACGACGCGCTCGGCGGCAACCGGATGGTCGTGATGGTCGCGAGCCGCGACCCCGAGCTCGAGACCCCCGGGCCCAAGGACCTCTACGACGTCGGTGTCGTGGCCACGATCGCCCGGATGATGCGCGCGCCCGACGGGACCCTGCGGCTGCTCGTGCAGGGCGCCCAGCGCGTGAAGATCGACCGCTGGGTGCGCGAGGAGCCCTACCTGTTCGCCGAGATCTCCGAGCTCCCCGACGTCGTCGAGGAGACGCCCGAGCTGGCGGCGCTGATGCAGAACGTCCAGCGGACCTTCACCGACATCGTCGAGCAGGTCCCCTACCTGCCGGAAGAGCTCGAGCTCGCGGTGGCCAACATCGAGGACCCCAGCGCCCTCTCGCACCTGATCGCCGGCGCCCTGCGGCTCAAGGCCGAGGAGAAGCAGCAGCTGCTCGAGGAGGTCGACGTGGGCAAGCGCCTGCGCCGGCTGTCCGAGATCCTGGCGCGCGAGCTCGACGTCATCTCGCTCGGCACGAAGATCCAGTCGCAGGTCGAGTCCGAGCTCGACAAGACGCAGCGCGAGTACTTCCTGCGCCAGCAGCTCAAGGCCATCCAGGACGAGCTGGGCGAGGTCGACGAGATGCAGGCGGAGGCCAACGAGCTGCGCGAGCAGCTCGACGCCATCGACCTGCCCGAGGACGTCCGCCGTCAGGTCGACCGCGAGCTGGGCCGGCTCGAGAAGCTGCCCCCGGCCTCGGCGGAGCACGGCGTGATCCGCACCTGGCTGGAGTGGATCGCCTCGCTGCCCTGGGACAAGTCGACCGCCGACAACCTCGACCTTCGCCACGCCAGGGTGGTCCTCGACGAGGACCACTACGACATCGAGGCGGTCAAGGACCGCATCCTCGAGTTCCTCGCCGTCCGCAAGCTCAAGCCCGACGCCCGCGGCTCCATCCTGTGCTTCGTCGGGCCCCCCGGCGTGGGCAAGACGTCGCTGGGCCGCTCCATAGCCCGGGCGCTGGAGCGCAAGTTCGAGCGCATCAGCGTGGGCGGCGTACGCGACGAGGCCGAGATCCGCGGCCACCGGCGCACCTACATCGGCGCGATGCCCGGGACGATCATCCGCGCCCTGCGCGACGCGGAGTCGAACAACCCGCTGTTCATGATCGACGAGATCGACAAGATGGGCGCGGACTTCCGCGGCGACCCGGCGAGCGCGATGCTCGAGGTGCTCGACCCCGAGCAGAACTTCTCGTTCCGCGACCACTACCTCGACGTGCCCTTCGACCTCTCGCACGTCATGTTCGTCACCACGGCCAACACGCTGGACACCGTCCCCGGGCCGCTCCAGGACCGCATGGAGGTCATCCAGCTCTCGGGCTACACGGAGGAGGAGAAGCTCGAGATCGCCAAGCGCTATCTCGTGCCGCGCCAGATCGAGCGCAACGGCCTGACCAAGAGCAGGATCGCGATCAGCGACGCCGCGCTGAAGGTCGTGATCTCCGACTACACGCGTGAGGCCGGCGTGCGCAA
Organism: uncultured Actinomycetes bacterium; assembly: GCA_963842605.1. Classification (GTDB taxonomy): domain Bacteria; phylum Actinomycetota; class Thermoleophilia; order Solirubrobacterales; family Solirubrobacteraceae; genus AC-38. Next base: position 745,727 of record CAWJGV010000002.1, on the reverse strand, counting down.
CCTCGAGCGCGAGATCGGGAACATCTGCCGCAAGGTCGCGCGCCTGTTCGCCGAGGGGACGGCGAAGCGCAAGGTCTCGGTCTCCGAGAAGCGGGTCCGCGAGCTGCTCGGCAAGCCGCGGTTCTACTCCGAGGTGCGCAAGCGGACCTCGCAGCCCGGCGTGGCCACCGGCCTGGCGTGGACGCCGGCGGGCGGCGAGGTGCTGTTCGTCGAGGCGACCGCGATGCCCGGGAGCGGCCAGCTCACCCTCACCGGCCAGCTCGGGGACGTCATGCGCGAGTCCGTCCAGGCCGCGCTCTCGCACGTGCGCGCCCACGCGCAGGACCTCGTGCCCGAGCTCCCCGAAGACTGGTTCGCCAAGCACGACCTGCACGTGCACGTGCCGGCCGGGGCGATCCCCAAGGACGGCCCGAGCGCCGGCGTCACGATGGCCACCGCACTGATGTCGCTGCTCTCCGACCGCCGGGTGCGCGACGACGTCGCGATGACGGGGGAGCTGACGCTGACCGGCCAGGTGCTGCCGATCGGCGGGCTGAAGGAGAAGGCGCTGGCGGCCCAGCGCAACGGCATCGGCACGGTGATCGCGCCCCGGCTCAACGAGCCGGACGTCGATGAGATCCCCAAGCACCTGCGCGCCGACCTGGACTTCGTCTTCGTCGACGAGATCGGCGAGGTGTTCGCGGCCGCGCTCGAGGACGACCGGCCGGCCGCCGAGGTGAGCCGAGCGCGCCCGCGCTCGCGCCGACGCGCTGCCTCGCCCGTGCGCAAGGCGGCGCGGCCGTCGAATCGTCGCTAGCCGGCGGCGGCCGCGGGCTCGCGGGGGGAGGCCAGCACGGCCTCCAGCGCCGCCACGACGACCGGGTCGAACTGCCGGCCGGCGCAGGCACGCAGCTCCGCGAGCGCCTCGGCGGACGTACGCCGCGGGGCGTGCGGGCGCTTCGAGGTCATCGCGTCGTAGGCGTCGCACGCGGCGATGATGCGGGCCGCCAGCGGAATGTCCGTGCCCGCCCGGCCGGTGGGATACCCACCGCCGGCCCAGCGCTCGTGGTGCGCGCCCACCGTGTCGGCGTGGCGGGCCAGCCCCGCGATCTGCGGACACGAGCTCCGCGCCCCACTGCGGGTGACGGCGCACGAGGGCCCACTCGCCCTGACTCAGCGGTCCCGCCTTGCGGAGGATCCGCGCCGGCACGCGCAGCTTGCCGGCATCGTGCACGAGGGCCGCCTCCTCGAGGTCGTCCAACGCGGCCCCTGCGAGCCCGAGCAGCGCGCCGGTGCGCCGGGCCAGCAGCGACACCCGCCTGGAGTGCCAGCCGGTGTCGCCGTCGTGGCGTTGGAGCGCTGTGAGCAGCGCGGCGGTCCCGTCTCCGAGAAGGGCGATCTTGGTCGTCGGCATGCGTCCCCCTTGTGCTTGCCTCGGAGTACGACGTTTCGACCTTCGGGCCTCCTGCCCTGGTCCCCTGTCTGCGCGCCAATCGTAACAACAGTTACAACGGCTCACCATACGCTGCCGCCGCGCGGGGCCGGGTATGCTCACCGCAACGCCAACACGTTTCGTCGAGGGAGACCCATGGCAGCAGCACGGAAGAGGGCGCGGAAGGCCGGCGACGCCGCCCTGGCCGCGCGGAACAACGCGTATGTGCAGCGGATCGTCGAGGACGCCGAGCTGCGCGACAACATCCGCGATGCGGTGGAGCAGAGCAAGAAGGCGTATGCGCGCCTGTCCAACGGCAAGGCGCCCACCAGGGCGCTGTTCGAGGACAAGAAGCTCCAGAAGGATCTTCGCGAGGCCGCCTGGTCGCTGCGCGATGCCGCAGTGGCGCTGCGCGAGGGCCCCAAGCGCAAGCGCAAGCGCCATTGGGGACGCAGGCTGTTCATCCTGGCCGTCGGCGCCGGACTGGCGCTGGCACTCAGCGAGGGCCTGCGCAAGAAGGTGCTGGACGCGCTGTTCGGGGCCGAGGAGGAGTTCGACTACACGTCGACCACCACCCCGGCGCCCGCACCCGAGACGTCCGGCGCCGCGGCCTAGCCGCGACCCGGAATTCGAGCCTGGAAGGGCGCCCCGAAGGGCGCCCTTTCTCGTTCGGCTTCTCTTCGGGTCCGTAACCCGTCAGCTGCTACCCAGCCCGATGAACCCGGCGATTCCGGCCGACGTCACGCCGCCCGGCGCGCTGCAGACCGTCGGATCGGCCTCGAAGGCCAGCAGGCCGAGCGCCGAGGATCCGTCGTAGCGATTCGTCGTCAGCGTCGTCGAGGTCGGCTGGCCGGGCTGCGGGTTGATTGCCGGCAGCGTCACGCTCGGCAGCACGGTGCCGGCGAGATGCACCGCGGCGCCCGCTCCGGTCGTGTCGTAGTCGACGATCGTTCGCGTGCCGTCGCCCCACGTGACGATGGCGATACCGCTGGTGGTGCTGTTCGAGCAGCCCCCGTTCCCGGTCGACCGCGGCTCCTGGAACTGCTGGCCGGTCGCGTCGGTGTAGACGTTTCCGGCCGAGACCGTGCCCGTCGCCGGCGCGCCCGCGGTGGACGACTGGCATCCGGTGAGGTCGCCGCCGAACGCGTAGGTGAAGTCCTGCGCGCTGGTGCCGAGGCCGGGCGAGAAGCTCGCCGTTCCGGCGAGCTGGCATCCGCCGCCCGACTGGGCGGAGGCGGTCGGTGCGAATACGAGTGCCGCGGCAACCACCGCCGCGACTCCGATGAGCCTGCGTGACATGTGTCCCCCTGCGTTGGGATTGACTGTTGTGTCTCGTCACGCGACCCGTCCACCTGCTCCCTGGCTTAACGGTGCGGGCCGTCCGGGTCTTCCCCATCCGGGCTGCACGCCACGCGTCGAGCCGCCTCGAGACTGTCGGGCGTTATCCCACAGCGCGTTGCACCGCAAACCGCTTGATCGTGCTTCGCGATAATCAATCGGGAACGAGTGGACGCCTCGAGCATCTTGGCTGGCCGTCCAGCTAGCATCACGCGCATGGAAGCCGCCTCCAAGCCGCGCGACCTCGCCGGCGACAAGGCCCATCGCATCGTGGACGCGATGCGGGCCAGCGTCGCGCGCCGCGGCGCCGCCGGATCGACCTTCGACCACGTGGCGCGCGAGGCCGGCGTCTCGCGCGGTCTCCTGCACTACTACTTCGGCACCAAGGAGCGGCTGCTCGTCGAAGTCGTCCGCCGCGACACCGACATCCGCATGGCCAAGCTCGACGAGGCGCTGGCCGATGCGCACACGGCCGACGACTTCATCGACGCCCTCGTGCGCTCGCTCGAGGACCTCGTCGAGAACGACCCGGACTACGTGACGCTCTGGTTCGAGCTGTTCACGGTCGCGCGGCGCAACGACGAGATCGGCGCCGAGGTGGCCGAGCTCACCCGGCGAACGCGCGAGCACGTGTCGGAGCTGCTGGAGGCCAAGCAGAGCGAAGGGGTGGTGCGGCTGCACGACTCCCCCTCCGCCGTGACGACCGTGCTGTTCGGGCTCGGTGACGGGATCGCGATGCGGATGCTCATCGAGCCCGACCGCGACTTCTCCGAGACGCTGCGGGCGGGCATCGCCTGCGCGCGCGCCCTGCTCACCGACGAGGGGTAGCGGGGGTGCCGCGCGCCGGGCGCGTCGCGCTCGCGATCGCGGGCGGCCTGATCCTTCTCTTCGTGGCGGCGCAGCTCGCGCTTCCCCCCATCGCCGAGCACCGCCTGCGCGATCGTCTCGAGCGCAGCGGCACGGTGGAGCGCGTGGAGATCAGCGCGTTTCCCGCGGTCAAGCTGCTCTGGCACCGCGCGGACGACGTCACCGTCCGCATGGGGCGCCTGAAAACGGGCTCGGGCAACTTCGCCGACCTGCTCGCCAGCACCGGTGACACGGACGATCTCGACGCGAGCGCGAAGGAGCAGCGGATCCTCACCCTGCGCCTGGAGGACTCGCGCCTGCGAAAGCGCGGCGACGAGATGACGCTGAGCGCGAACGTGACCGACGCGGACCTGCGCGCCGCGCTGCCCGCCGGGCTTCGACGTGCGTCCGGTGGCGTCGGGTGACGGCAAGCTGGTGTTCGACGGGACGGCCGAGCTGTTCGGGAGCCGCTTCAGCGGACAGGCGGTCGTCTCGGTCGACGACGGGCGCCTCAAGCTCGAGCCCAACATTCCCTTCGGCGGCGTGCTGTCGCTGACGCTGTTCTCCGATCCGCGCGTCGAGGTGCTCGACGTCGGGGTGCGAAGCCGCCCGAACGGCTTCACGCTCACCGCCCGCGTGCGGCTGCGCTAGCGACTGCCCGGCTCGGGGCGTCCTCAGCGGCAGCGGAGCGCCTCCAGCAGCGTGAAGCGCTTGCGCACGGGCCTCGAGCGTTCTTCGCGGCGTCCACGGCGCATGAGGCGTCAGCTCGTAACGGCCCGGAGCGAGCTTGCTCGCTGCGGCTGAAGCGACCCTGGAAGCGCATCCTGCGCAGCCCCTTCTTCGTCGTGTACGTGAGCTTCCGCCCGGCAGCCACGAGCCGCGTGCACCTGGGCCTGAGCCGGCGAGCCCTCGTGGCCTTCAGGCAGCGCCTGCCGACCCGGCGGCCGGGGAGGAGCGCGCTTGAACGAGAGCGTCGTCTTGGAGTCCTCGTCCACGCGGAAGCGGATCGTCGTGCCGGTCGGCGTCCTCCTGACGGCTGAGAGCTTCGGCAGCAGCGAGCCGAGGCGGAAGACGCTCGCTGGTCAGCGACACCGAGCTCAGCTTCGGCGCGACGTCGTGTCAGTGCCGCCGCCACCGCCACCGCCGGCACCGCCGCCGCCGCCAGCGGCGCTGGCGATCGGATCGACCACGGCAGCCACGATGCGCTTGGTCGCCGCCGCGCCCTGCGTGAAGCCGACGGCGATGTGGCCGGCGGCGTCGGAGGAGGCCTCGAGGTCAACCTCACCGGCCGAGCCGAACGCCGGGTTCGAGACAATGGCTTCGCCCTGCAACGAGCCGACGGCCGAGCGCTGGCGCACGCGAATCTCCTCGGTGGTCGCGTCGACGTGCTCGTGCCAAGCCCACGCGCCGCCGCCGTCGTCGCCGACCGCCGCGACCGGGGTCGGGACGTCGGTGTCGTTGTCGATCGAATCGACACGGAACCCGGTCGCCCAGGTGCCGCCGGCCAGCGTCGAGCCGAGCACGTCGTTCTGGCCGGGCTCGTTGAGGTCCTGGCGGGCCGCGCCGACGAGCCCTTGGCCGGCCGGGTTGACATCGACGCGCGGGAACTCCGCGCCCTGCACGTGGCCTGCACGGCGAGGCCATCGACGACTTGGCCGGCGCCGAAAGTGGCGCCGTGCTGAACGAGCGGGCGATCGCGTGGCGGGACGTTGAACGCGCCGTACTTGAACTGCTGGCGGAACACGACCCACGCCGGGCCGGAGCTGGCCGCGTCGACGTCGACCATGTCGGAGATGTCCGACGGTGCCGTCGCTGCCGGGGACCGTCGCGAGGTCCGCCGTGACCGCCGGCCCCGGAGTGGTCCCCGTAAGCGCGCGGGCATATACGTGGTAGACGCCGCCCGCGGGAGACTCGGTCCAGGCGATCGTCGCGTTGCCGTCGTCCGTGACGCCGACCCGCGGCCCGCGCTGGCCGTTCGTCGGCCGCCATCGTCGGTCACGGCAGCTGTCGAGCGCGCCGGCGCCGACCGCGCGTCCTGGTAGCGCCGACGATCCTGGCGGCGAGACGTCCCCGCCGCCCATCGAGGTGCCGCTCGTGTCGTTGTAGACGACGTAGGCGATGCCCGCGGGGTTCATGTCCACGTCGGCGAGCGTGGCAATTCGGGCTGCCCGCGATCTGGGAGTGCGTCGCTGCCGACGTCCGGGTTAACGATCGCGCTCTCCACGAGTCCGTTGCGCCGTTCCCGCTGACGAACGTGACCATCAGCCGGCCGCCGTTTGCGGCGGCGATTCGGGGCCACCGTGAATTGCCGGACGGTCGTTGGTCCAGGTCGACCTGCTGCGGGTCGACCAGCTGCCGTTGGAGTAGGTGGCGACGAACACGTGGTCGACCCCGGCGACGGCCTTCAGGTAGACGAGTGCGCCCGTCCCGTCGGGCGCGAGGTCGATGTCGCCAAACGACTTGACGTCGGCGCTGGGGCCGTCGATCGCCTGGCCGGGGACGATCGCCGCCGGGGCGCGCGGCGGGCACGAGCGCCAAGGACGATCAAGGGCGAGGAGGCTGGGGAGCAGGCGTCGCATGCCGTTCGTGTCAACGCCCCCGCGGTCCGGCCTCACGCCTAGCAGCTTACGCGCAGCTTCGGACTCGTCCAGGGCTGCGCGAGCCGCCGCGCGATCTCCCCCGGCAGCTCGTCGATCGCGATGCGCTCCTGCTCGAGCGAGTCGCGGTCGCGCAGGGTGACCGTGCGGTCCTGCGGTGGTCTGGTGGTCGACCGTCACTCCCCACGGGGTGCCGATCTCGTCCTGCCGTCGATACCGCTTGCCGATCGAGCCGCCCTCGTCGTACTCGGCCTGCGCGATGCCGCGGACCGACTCGTAGACCTCGCGGGCGATCTCCGGCAGGCCGTCCTTGCGCACGAGCGGGAGGACGGCGACCTTGACCGGGGCCAGGCGCGGGTGCAGGCGCAGCACCGTCCGTGTCTCGCCCTCGATCTCCTCCTCGTCGTAGGCGTCGACCAGGTAGGCCAGCATGGCGCGGTCCGCGCCGGCCGCCGGCTCGATCACGTGGGGGACGTAGCGCTCGCCGGTCGCCGAGTCGAAGTACTCGAGCTTCTCGCCGGAGAACTCGGCGTGCTGGCGCAGGTCGAAGTCGCCGCGGTTCGCGATCCCCTCCAGCTCCGACCAGCCGATGGGGAACAGGTACTCGATGTCGCTCGTGGCGCTGGAGTAGTGCGACAGCTCGTCGGCGTCGTGAGCGCGCAGCTGCAGGTGGTCGGGGCGGATCCCCAGGTCGGTGTACCAGCGCATCCGCTCGTCGAGCCAGTACTCGAACCACTTCTGGGCCTCGTCGGGCGGGACGAAGTACTCCATCTCCATCTGCTCGAACTCGCGCGTCCGGAAGATGAAGTTCCCGGGCGTGATCTCGTTGCGGAAGGACTTGCCGATCTGCGCGATCCCGAACGGCGGCTTCTTGCGCGCGAACTGCAGCACGGTCTTGAAGTTCACGAAGATGCCCTGGGCGGTCTCGGGGCGCAGGTAGACGGTCGCCCCGGAGTCCTTCACCGGGCCCATCGTGGTCTCGAACATCAGGTTGAACTCGCGCGCGTCCGTGAGGTCGCACTCGGGCGTCTCGCCCGGATGCTTGGACGGCTTCTTCCCGCACTGCTGGTTCTCCAGGTCGTCGGCGCGGAAGCGCTGTCCGCAGGCCTTGCAGTCGACGAGCGGGTCGGTGAAGCCGGCCAGGTGGCCGGAGGCCTCCCAGGTGCGCGGGTGCATGATGATCGCCGCGTCGAGGGCGACGATGTCGTCGCGCTCGCGCACCATCGCCCGCCACCACTCGTTCTTGACGTTCGTCTTGAGCAGGACGCCGTAGTGCCCGAAGTCGTAGGTGGAGGCGATCCCCCCGTAGATCTCGGACGAGGGGAAGATGAAGCCGCGCCGCTTGCACAGCGACACGATCTTGTCCATCGTCACGACGTCGGCGGTCTCGGGGATCTCGGGGGGCACGCGGGGGCTGAGTCTAGACTTGCCTGCCGCAATGCCGATCTACGAGTACCGCTGCGAGAACGGGCACACGTTCGAGGTCATGCAGCGCATGACCGACGACCCTGTCGCCGTCTGCCCGGAAGACGGGGCGCCGGTCCAGCGCGTGTTCCACCCCGTCGCCGTCCACTTCAAGGGCAAGGGCTTCTACAACACCGATTACGGGACCCGCAAGCGCAGTCGCGAGCTCAAGGAATCGGCGGAGAAGGGCGCGGACAAGACGGACGCCAAGGCGGCGGACAAGAAGAAGGAGAGCAAGGCCTCGGGGGGCGGGGAGAAGAAGTCGGGATCGTCGGACTCGTGAGCGCGTGACGCCGCGCCAGTTCGCCCTGCTCGGTGCGCTGGCCTCCATGTGGGGCGCGTCGTACCTCCTGATCAAGTACGCGCTCGAGGACTTCTCGCCGGCGATGGTCGTGTTCGTGCGCACGGCGGTCGGGGCGGGCGTGCTCTACGCGATCATCCGCGCGCAGGCCGGCGAGGCGCGGGCGAAGCTGTCCGACATCCGCCGGCGCCCGACCACCGCGCTGCTGCTCGGAGCGCTCGCCATCAGCGCGCCGTTCCTCCTGATCTCCTTCGGCGAGCGCGAGGTCCCGACCGGCCTCACCGCCGTGCTGATCGCCTCGGCGCCGCTGTGGGTGGCGATCTTCGCCCCGGCGCTCGATCGCTCCGAGACCGTCGCGGGGCGCCAGGCGCTCGGCCTCGTCGTCGGGATCGCCGGCGTTGCCCTGCTCGTCGGCGTGGAGTCGATCGGCACGCTCGGGCAGTTTCTGGGCGCGCTGGCCATGGTGGGGGCCGCGGGCTTCTATGCCCTGTCGTCGTTCATGGTCAAGAGCACGTACAAGGCGGTGCCGGCGCTGACGACGAGCTTCATCTCCGTGGGCGCGGGCTGCCTGCTCGTCCTCCCCGTGGCGGCCGCCACCCCGCCCGACCACGCGCCGGGGCTGCGCTCGATCCTGGCCCTGGTGGCGCTCGGCGCGTTCGGGACGGCGATCGCCTTCGTCATCTTCTACGCGCTGATCGGCGAGCTCGGGGCGGGGCGGGCCGCGCTGGTCTCCTACCTCGTGCCGCCGATCTCGCTCGCCTACGGCGCGCTGCTGCTCGACGAGCGGATCGGCCTGGCCGCGATCGGCGGCATGGTCTTGATCCTGGCCGGCGTCACCCTCGCATCCCGCGCTCCCCAGCCCGCGCCGGAGGGCGCCGAGGCGGGACCGTGCGTGGATGAGGACGACGCGGAGGAGGCGCCGGTCGCTATCGGCGCGTCGCGATCTTCTTCTTGATCGAGTAGCGCACGGTGCCCGTGCGGCAGACGATCGTTCCGGCCGGGTCGAGCTCGTCGTTCTCGTTGTAGCGGCGGGTGCCCCTCAACGAGCCCGTGGCGGTGCGGTTGACGATCGTCCCCCGGTGGCGGTAGGTGCTCGCCTTCGTCGTGCCCTGGTACGTCGCGTCGTAGCGGCCGCTGACGATGTTCTGGGCGCCGAAGTCCTTCAGCACCGTCGTGAACCTGTCGCCGTCGCTGCAGGTGAACTTCACCTTGATCGAGAGCCGGCTCAGCCTGCTCTGGGTGGCCTTGAACGAGACGGCCAGACGCTGGCCGGTCGTCTTCCCCGCGTAGGTGCCCGACTCGTACCTGGCCCACGCGGTCCCGGCAGAGACGGCGACGAGGACGAGCGCGACGATGGCGATGCGCGACTTCACTGCGCTGCGCAGATTAGCCGTCGAGGAAGCGCTTTACGGCAGCACGCTTCTCGTCGTCCGAGACGACGAGTCCCGAGCCGCCGCCGGGCGTGGTGGCGAAGCCGCTGGGCTTGAGCACGCGCGGGGCGGGCGAACCGCCGGCTTCGATCGCCGAGAACAGCCCCAGGAGGGTGGGCCCGTTCATGTCCGTGCGGATCGCCTTCGGCGCCGTCCACGAGACCCACGGCAGGCGGAAGAACGTCGCGGGGGAGATGAGCTTCCCCTTGATCGCGTTGAGGATCCGCTGCTGGCGCTCGGCGCGGTCGAGGTCGTCCTCCGACGGGTTGCAGTCGTTCTTGCGCACGCGCGCGAGGCCGAGGGCGTGGTGGCCGTCGAGGTGGTTGGTCCCCTTGTGCAGGTTGATCGTCGTGCCCCCGGCTCCGTCGCCGCCGTCGAGCTTCGCGCGCACGCAGCTCTCCAGCTGCACGTTCACGCCCCCCAGCGCGTCGATGAAGTCGGGGAAGTTGTCGAAGTTGACCTCGGCGACGTGGTTGATCTCGATCCCGAGGTAGCGCTTGACCGTGGTGATGGTGAGCGCCGGGCCCCCGATGGCCAGGGCGGCGTTGATCTTGTCCTGCCCGTGGCCGGGGATGTCGACCACCGTGTCGCGCGGGATCGAGAGGCGCGAGCTCTTGAACCCGCCCGCGCGCACGAGCATCAGCGTGTCGGAGCGGCTGGGCTCCCCGACGACGTTCGCGCCGCCCTCCTTCGTGCCCTTCGGCCGAGCGTCGGAGCCGATCACGAGGATGTTGTTGGGGACGAAGGGCATGGGCCCGGCCGGATCGAGGGCCTTGTTGGCCGAGTCCGGGACCTTGCCCTGCTCGATCTGCGCGCTGATCAGGAAGAGGACCAGCGAGAGGCCGAGCCACGCCGCCACCGCGACGCCCAGGTACTTGAGGACGCGGCCGGCGTTCCAGGGCCGGCGGAAACGCTGCCCGAGGCGCTTCTTCCGCTCCTCGCGCAGCCCACCGACCCCGCGAAACTCGGGCTCCGGGCCGCGCCGGAGGTTCTCGAACACCCGCCGCCGCGACCGGTAGAGCGTGTACTTCGGCCGCTCGCGGTCGTCGGGCATGGAGCGGGTATGGTGACAGGGGCCATGGCGGCTCCGTGCGTCGTCGGCGTCGACATGGGAGGGACCAAGCTCCTCGCAGGCGCGCTCGACGAGAACCTCAACGTCCATCATCGAGCCCACCGCGACATGCGCGGGCTCGATCAGGAGGCGCTGCTGGACGCCGTCGTGGCGGCGGTCGAGGAGGTGCGGGCCGCGTCCGAGTCCTCGGTCGACGCGGTCGGGTTCGGGATCCCCTGCACGATCGACCAGACGCGGGGCATGGCGGTGCAGGCGGTCAACCTTCCGCTCGCCGACGTGCCCTTCCGCGACATCATGGTGGAGCGCCTGGGCATGCCGGCGTTCGTGGACAACGACGCCAACGTGGCGGCGCTGGCCGAGCACCGCTTCGGGGCGGCGCGCGGCACGCGCCACTCGGTGACCCTGACCGTGGGCACGGGGATCGGGGGCGGGCTCGTCCTCGACGACCGCCTCTACCGCGGGTCGGTCGGGGCGGGCGCCGAGCTCGGGCACATGGTCGTGGAGATGGACGGCCCGCCCTGCCAGGGCAACTGCCCGAACCGGGGCTGCCTGGAGGCCGTCGCCTCGGGCACGGCACTCGCGCGGGAAGCCCGCGAGGCGGCCGAGCGGGCGCCCGACTCCGAGCTCGGGCGGGCCGCGGCGTCGGGGCACGAGGTGACCGGCGCGCTGGTGACCGAGCTCGCACACGACGGCGACGAGGTCTCGCGCGAGGTGCTGGCCTTGATCGGCCGGCGCCTCGGCGTGGGAATCTCCAGCCTCGTGAACGTGTTCAACCCCGAGGCGGTCGTGGTAGGCGGTGGCGTGATGGGTGCAGGGGATTTCCTCCTCGAGCCCGCCCGGGCCGAGGTCGCGTGGCGCGCGCTGCGCCCGCAGCGCGACCTCGTGCGCATCCTCCCGGCTCGCTTCGGCGCGGAAGCCGGGATGGTCGGCGCCGCCACGCTCGTCTTCGACGAACTGGCGCCCACGGCGTGACCGCCGGCCGCCTCGTCGTCTGCCCGACCCCGATCGGGAACCTCGAGGACATCACGCTGCGCGCGCTGTCGGCCCTGCGCGACGCCGACGTCGTGGCGTGCGAGGACACCCGGCGCACCCGCAAGCTGCTCGACCGCTACGGAGTGAAGGGCAAGCTCGTCTCCTACCACGAGCACAACGAGCGCGCGCGGGCGCGCGAGCTGGTGGGGCGGATGCGCGACGGGGCCGTCGTGGCCCTGGTGTCCGACGCCGGGATGCCGCTCGTCTCCGACCCGGGGTTCGTGCTCGTGCAGGCGTGCGTGGCGGCGGGCCTGGCCGTCGAGGTCCTGCCCGGACCGTCGGCGGCCCTGACGGCGCTCGTCGCCTCGGGCCTGCCCGCCGATCGGTGGCGCTTCGCCGGCTTCCTCCCGCGCAAGAAGGGCGAGCTGGCCGCCGCGTTCGCCGAGCCGGAGACGCTCGTGGCCTTCGAGTCGCCGCGCCGGGTCGCGGCCTCCCTGGCGGTGCTGGCCGAGCTCGACGCCCTGCGCCCGGTCGCCGTCTGCCGCGAGCTGACCAAGGTCCACGAGGAGGTCGTGCGCGGGACGGCGGGGGAGCTGGCGGACCGGTACGCGTCCGAGCCTCCGCGCGGCGAGGTGGTCCTGGTGGTCGGGCCGGCCGCGGCGACCGAGCCGGCGTTGGGGCCCGCGCTGACCGCGCTGGAACGGCTCATCGAGGCGGGCGCCAAGCCGCGTCCCGCGGCGAAGGTCGTGTCAGGGCTCACGGGAGTCCCGGCCAACACGCTCTACCGCGCGCTCCAGGCCGGCGACTAGCCCGCTCGCCGACGAGGAGTACATCGACCCCCTATATCGGGGTCGATGTGACACTCGTCGGGCGAGTCGAAGCAGATCGGTCACGGGGTCGCCACCGTTTGCGACGAGACTGCGCGACGGCCGCGACGATCGGGACGGGGCCGGGCCGCCGCGCGCGCCCGGCGCGATAGACCAGGACCGTGCTCCTCCTCGTCGCCGTCGTTCTCGCGCTCCCATCCACCGCCCACGCCCGAACGTGGCGCTGGCCGGTCCGCGGCGAGGTCGTCCGGCATTTCGCGCTCGACCAGCGCGACCCCTTCGCCAAGGGCCAGCATCGAGGAATCGAGATCCAGGCGCCCCAGGGCGCGCGCGTCCGCTCCGCCTGCGCCGGCCGCGTGCATTTCGCCGGAACCGTCCCGCGCCATGGGCGAACCGTGAGCGTCACCTGCGGGCCCTTCGTCGCCACCTACCTCCACCTGTCCTCGATGGCCGTTCGCCGGGGGCAACGACTCGCGCAGGGCCAACGCCTCGGTGCGTCGGGCGACGCGCCTCCACTTCGGCGTGCGCCACGCGGCCGACCGCTTCGGCTACATCGACCCCCTCACCCTCCTGCCCGCGACGAGCCCTGGCCCGGCGCCCCCGCCCACACCCCTCGATGCCAGGCGCCCGCGACCACCCCTGATCGCGAGGGCCGACGCCGCCCGGCCGCCGCCCCGAACGCCGACGCCCATATGGGCCGGCCTCGCCCTGCTCGCCCTCTCCGTGCCGGGCCTCGCGGTGATCGGAGCCCGCCGTCGTCGGGCCCGAGAGGCGACGAGACGCCGTGGCCGAGTTGCAATCCCCCACCTGCGCGGGTAGGGTCCGTTGCGTTCTGCAACGGATAGGAGCCCACAGATGCCGATGATCGACCTCACCGTCCCGCAGGGGGCGGTCGACGCCCACGCCCTGATCGACGACCTCACGAAGACGCTGCTCAAGTGGGAGGGCGTCCCGGACAACCCGGTGGCCGACGGCATCTCCTGGGGCTACGTCCACGAGGTCGCGCCCGGCGCCCACCACGTCGGCCATCAGGCGAACGGCGACGGCCCGGCCCGCTACCGCGTGCTCGTCACCGTCCCGGAGGGCGCGCTCGACGACGAGCGCAAGGCCGGCCTGGTGGCGGACGTCACCCGGACGGTCCTCGAGCGCGAGGGCAGCCCGGTCGACGTCGCCAACGCGAGCCGCGTATGGGTGTTCATCAACGAGGTCCCCGACGGGAACTGGGGCGGCGCCGGGCGGATCTTCCGCTTCAAGGACATCGCCCGGATGGTGAGCGGCGACGGCGAGGCCGTGCTCAAGGAGGCCGAGGAGCGCCTCGCCGCTCCGACGCCCGCGTAGACGCAGCCCCCCGGGACGCGGAGGCCTCGGCGGTAGATTCTGCCGCCGTGGCCTTCTACGTCACCACTCCCATCTACTACGTCAACGCGGCGCCGCACCTCGGGCACGCGTACACGACGATCGCGGCCGACATCCTCGCCCGTCATCACCGCCAGCGCGGCGAAGAGGCGTTCATGCTCACCGGAACCGACGAGCACGGGGAGCCCGTCGTCCTGGCCGCCGAGAAGGAGGGCATCACCCCGCGCGAGCTGGGCGACAAGAACGCCCCGCGCTTCCGCGAGCTGATGAGCGCCGCGGGCGTGGACTTCGACTTCTTCATCCGGACCACCGACCCGGAGCACGAGGCCAAGGTCCAGGAGATCCTCCAGCGTGTCTACGACAACGGCCACGTCTACGCGGGCAAGTACGAGGGCTGGTACTGCCCGCGCTGCGCCGACTTCAAGACCGAGAACGAGATCGGGCCCGACAACACCTGCCCGATCCACAAGATCCCCCTCGACTGGCAGCAGGAGGACAACTGGTTCTTCCGCCTCTCCGCCTTCCAGGAGCCGCTCGAGCGCCTCTACGCGGAGCGCCCCGACTTCGTCGGCCCGCAGTCGCGCTACAACGAGGCGCTCGCCTTCATCCGCCAGGGCCTCCAGGACGTCTCGCTCAGCCGCTCGAAGATCACCTGGGGCGTGCGCGTTCCCTGGGACGAGTCGCAGGTCTTCTACGTCTGGTTCGACGCCCTGCTCAACTACGTCACGGCGCTCACGTACGCGCGGGACGGCGAGGACCTGACCGAGAAGTTCTGGCCGGCCGACTACCAGCTCATCGGCAAGGACATCCTCAAGTTCCACGCCGTCTACTGGCCGGCCCTGCTCATGGCCGCCGACTACGAGGTCCCGCAGCACCTCTACATCCACGGCTTTTTGCTCATGCAGGGCGAGAAGATGTCCAAGTCCCTGGGCAACGTGCTCGACCCGCACACGGTGATCGAGCGCTTCGGCGCCGACGCGCTGCGCTTCTACTGCTTCCGCGAGGTGACGTTCGGCTCGGACGGCTCCGTCTCGACCGAGGGGTTCGAGACGCGCTACGAGACGGAGCTGGCCAACGAGCTGGGCAACCTCGCCTCGCGAACGCTCTCGATGGTGCGGCGCTACCGGGACGGCGTCGTGCCCGAAGTGGAGCCCGACGCCGAGCTGGCGAGTGACTTCGACGGGCTGGCCGAGCGCGTGGCCGAGCTGCTGGACGGAGCGCAGCTCACCCCGGCGCTCGACGAGATCTGGCAGCGCGTGCGCCGTCTCAACCGCTACGTCGAGGAGCGCGCGCCGTGGCAGCTCGCCAAGGACGAGACGAAGGCCGGCGAGCTCGACGTCGCCCTGCGCTCGCTGGCCGAGGGCCTGCGCGTCGTGGGCGTGCTCCTCCACGCCTACATGCCGGCGAGCACCGAGAAGGCGCTGGCCGCCCTGGGTCAGCCGGAGACATCGTTCGACTCCGCCCGCTACGGCGCCGCGCCGGGCGGGGCGAGCGTCCAGGAGCTCGAGCCGCTCTTTCCGAAAACCCAGTGATCGAGTGATCGATTCCCACGCCCACCTCGATCACTGCTCCCGGGACGACGCCGATCTGATCGCCGACGCGGAGCGCGCCGGCGTGCGCCGGGTGCTGGCGATCGGGATGGACGGCGCGTCGTGCCGGGCGGCGCTGGCGGCGGCCGAGGCCTTCCCGCAGGTTTGCGCGGCGATCGGCCGCCATCCCAACAGCGCGACCGGCTTCGACGACGCCGACCTGGCCGAGCTCGAGGCGCTGGCGGCCCACGAGCGCTGCGTCGCGATCGGGGAGACCGGGCTCGACCACTACCGCGACCACACGCCGCGCGAGGACCAGGTCCGCGCGTTCGTCGCGCAGATGGACCTCGCGCGCCGCGCCGGCAAGCCGGTGGTGATCCACACCCGGGCGGCCGAGGACGACACGCTCGCCATGCTCGCCGAGCACGCCGCGGGGCTGCGCGTCGTCATGCACTGCTTCTCCATGCCCGAGCGGCTGGACGAGTGCCTGAACCGGGGCTACTGGATCTCCTTCGCCGGCAACGTGACCTACCCGAAGTCCGACGAGCTGCGCGCCGCGGCCGCGAGGGTGCCCGAGGACCGCCTCCTCGTCGAGACCGACGCCCCCTATCTCGCCGCCCAGCCGGTGCGGGGCCAGGAGAACGAGCCCGGGCACGTCGTGCACACGGCCCGCGCGCTGGCCGAGGCTCGCGGCGTCGAGTACGAGGAGCTGGAGGCCGCGATCGAGCGCAACGCCGCCGAGGTGTTCGGGTGGTGACCGCGGACCCCGGGTCCCTGCCCGTGCAGCCGAGCCTGCGCCGCCTCAAGCGCTTCGGGATCCGCCCGAACCGCGACCTCGGCCAGAACTTCCTCGTCGACTCCAACATCCTGGGCGTGATCGAGCGCGCCGCCGAGCTCGCGCCCGCCGACGTCGTGCTGGAGATCGGCGGCGGCCTCGGCGTGCTCTCCGAGCATCTCGCGGAGCGCGTGGGGCACGTCCACGTCGTCGAGGTCGACGCCGCGCTGGAGCCGGCGCTGCGCGACGCGCTCGACCCGCACCCCAACGCCACGCTGCACCTCGCCGACGCCATGGAAGTCGACCTGGCCGCCCTGGACCCGGCCCCGACCAAGGTGGTGGCCAACCTTCCCTACGGCATCGCCGCGAGCGCCATCCTGCGCACGATCGAAGAGCTGCCGGGCTGCGAGCGCTGGGTCGCGATGGTCCAGCGCGAGGTCGGCGAGCGCCTGGCCGCGGGGCCGGGGACGTCGGCCTACGGCATCCCCTCGGTGCTCGCGCAGCTCGCCTGCGAGGTGCGGGTGCTGCGCCCGATCTCCCGGACCGTCTTCGTCCCCACGCCGAACGTGGACTCGGTGCTCGTCGGCCTTCGGCGCCGGGGCCCGGCCGCCCCGCCCGAGCTGCGCGAGCTCGTCCGGGCGGCATTCGCCCACCGGCGCAAGGCGCTGGCGGGCTCGCTGGCGCTCGCGCGCGAGGCGGATCCCGGCGTGCGCGACCGCGCGCGTGCGGCGCTGGAGGCGATGGGCCGGCCCCCCGGCGAGCGCGCCGAGCGCCTTTCCCCCGAGGACTTCCGCGAGCTGGCCGCCCGGCTGTGACCGCCCTGACGACCCGCGCGCCGGGGAAGGTCAACCTCTGCCTGTACGTCGGCCCGAGCCGTCCCGACGGACTCCACGAGCTGGTGTCCGTCATCCAGCCGCTCGGGCTGGCCGACGAGCTGCGGCTCGAGCCCGCCGAGGCGGACGAGGTCATCTGCGAGGGGGTCGAGGGCGAGAACCTGGCCGGCCGCGCGCTCGATGCCTACCGCGAGGCGGCGGGGCTGTCCGGCCACTGGCGCCTGACGATCGACAAGCACGTCCCGGTGGCCGCGGGGATGGGCGGCGGCTCGAGCGACGCCGCCGCGGCGCTTCGCCTCGCCGCCCGCGCCGCGGGGCGCCCCGACGACCCCCTGGTCGGGCAGCTCGCGCCCGAGCTGGGGGCCGACGTCCCCGCCCTGCTCGACTCCCGGCCCAAGCTCGTGACGGGCGCCGGGGAGGAGGTGCGCGCGCTCGATCGAGCCGGCACGTGGTCCTACGTGATCGTGCCCGTCGCGCAGCGCCTGTCCACGCCCGACGTCTACGCCGAGGCCGACCGCCTCGGCCTGCCCCGTTCGGCCGAAGACCTCGCCGGGCGGCGACGCGAGGTCGAGGAGACGCTCGCCGCGGGGCCGCTACCCGCGGACCTCGTCCACAACGACCTCCAGGACGCCGCCCGCTCGCTGTGTCCGGCGATCGACGAGGCGCTCGCCGCCGTGGGCGAGGTGGCCGAGCTCGCGCTCGTCAGCGGCTCCGGGCCGACCGTGGTCGGGCTGTGCGGGGACGACGCCGGCGACGCGGCGCGCGCGCTGGCGACGCGCTTTCCCGGGGCGGTGGCTGCCGGGCCCGCAGAGATTCCCTCCCCATGACCACGCTCGCCGCGATCCGCCCCGGCTCGATGAGCGTGGGCATCCTGCTCGCGGCGTTCGTGATCTGGCGCTGGCGGCGCCTCGGATTCGAGAACAAGATCCTCGGTCTGGTCGCCGCCGCCGCGCTGATCGTCTACGGCAGCGGCGTCATCCACCCGCCGAGCCTGGACGAGATCTTCCTCGACATCGGCAAGGCGCTGGGCCCCTACACGTACATCCTCGTCGGGGTCATGGCCTTCCTGGAGACCGGCGCCTTCGTCGGCCTCATCGCGCCGGGCGAGACGGTCGTGATCGTCGGCGGCCTCGTCGCCGGCCAGGGCGAGATCAACATCATCATCCTCATCGGGCTGGTCTGGTTCTGCGCCGTCGCCGGCGATACCACGAGCTTCCTCCTCGGCCGGCGGCTCGGCCGGGAGTTCATCCTCAAACACGGACACCGGGTGCGGATCACCGAGACGCGCCTCGAGCAGGTCGAGGGCTTCCTTCACCGCCACGGCGGATCCACGATCCTGTTCGGGCGCTTCCTCGGTCTGGTGCGCGCGCTCGCCCCGTTCGTGGCCGGCGCGTCGCGGCTGCCGGTGCGCCGCTTCCTGCCCTACGACATCGTCGCCGCCGGTGCGTGGGCGACGACGTTCTGCCTGCTGGGCTACATCTTCTGGCAGTCGTTCGACACCGTCGTCAACGTCGCCAAGAAGAGCGCGCTGGCGGCCGGCACGACGGTGGCGCTGGTCGTCGGCGCGGTCGTCGCCTACCGCTATCTGCGGGTGCCCGAGAACCGGGAGACCGCCAAGCGCTGGATCGACACGCAGGCCGATCGTCCGCTGCTGCGCCCCTTCGCCCGCGTCCTCCGACCCGTCTACCGGCGGGTGATCCTGCCCGCCTGGCGCCGGCTCGTGCCCTTCCTGCGCTTCCTCTGGGAGCGCGTCACCCCCGGCCAGCTCGGCCTCGAGCTGACGACGCTGCTGGCCGTAGCCTCGGTCGGAAGCTATCTCTTCTTCGGGCTCGCCTCGCTGGTGGACGAGCGCGACCGGCTGCAGACCGACACGACGGCCTTCGACATCGCGTCCCGGATCCAGATGGCCTGGCTCGACGACGCGGTCAAGGTCTTCACCAACCTGGGAGCGCTGTCGGTGGTGGCGCCGGTGGTGTTCGTGGCCGTCGTGTTCCTGCTCTCGCGCCGCCGAGTCACGGAGGGTGTGGTTCTCGCCTCCGGGATGGTCCTCACCGTGATCGCCGTCCACGTTGCGAAGGACGTCGTCGACCGCCCGCGGCCCTCGGACCCCCTCGTGTCGGCCGACACCCCGAGCTTTCCCTCCGGGCACGCCGCGTATGCGGTGGCCTACGTGGCGATAGCGATCGCCGTGGGCCACGCCTTTCCGCGCGGCCTCTACCGCGCCGCCTTCGTCGTGGCGGCGTTGGTGCTCACCGCGCTGATCGGGCTCTCTCGCGTGTACCTGCGCGCGCACTTCTACACGGACGTCCTGGGCGGGTGGGGGATGGCGGCCGCGCTGTTCGCCGTCTGCGGGATCGTGGGGCTGGTCGTCGCCGCCGTCCGGCACAATGGGGAGCCCGACGCATGAGCAACACGTCGATCTCATACCTCGTCGGCGCCTGCGCGGGCGTCTTCTCGGTGGCGGTGTTCGCCGCCTGGGTCCTCGTGCCCGCGTGGAGCGCGTACAGCCGAGCCTGGGAGCGCGTCGCGGCGGTATTTCTCTCCCTTTATGTGTTCGCCGCGTTCGTGGGGATCGGCATCGCCGGGGGCGCCGCCGTGATCTGGTTCTGGGACAGCCTCTAGGCGCGAAAGGGGTCAGACCCAGCGAGACGGTTCTGCCCTTCTTACGCGATTGAGGGGTCTGACCCCCTCTTCCCAGCGAGACGGTTTTGCCCTTCTTACGCGATTGAGGGGTCTGACCCCTCTTCCGGCCTAAACTGGTGAACGTATGTCCACGCCGGCCCGGCGCCTGCGCGAGACCCGGGCAACGGCGCAGCAGGCGCCTGACGGATCGGATCTCCGCGCCCTCGAGGACGTCTCTTCCGCGGTGGAGGCGGGCACCGGCCTGCCGGAGGTCGTGCGGGCGGCGGCGCGCGCGCTCGACGCCAGCCTCCTCCTCTCGGACCCCTCCGGCGCGGTGCTCGCCGTCGCCGCGCGGTCGCCGGCCGATGAGCAATCGCTGTCGAACGAGGTCGCGGGCGTCGAGGTGCTCGAGCTGCGCGTGGCCGACGAGCTGGTCGGCCGCCTGCGCATGCGCTCGCGCTCGCGCTCGCCCTCTCCGGTCGTGCTGTCCCTCGTGCGTACGCTCATCGCCTCCGAGGTGGATCGTGTCCGCGCGCCGGAGCGCGCCTCCGAAGAGGCTGCCACTTCCTTCCTGCACGACCTTCTCGCCCGCTCCGTCGACGCCGACGAGCTCCGGCGGCGGGCCAGCGAGCTGAACGTCGACCTCGACGCTGGCGGCAGCATGGTCGTGGCCCACGCCGTCCCGCTCGTCCCGACCGAGGAGGACTGGCGCGCCCGCGTGCTCGCCGTCGTGGAGCGCGGTGCCCGCGCCGCCACGTCGAGGGCGCTGGCCGCGCTCGCCGACCGGCCGAACGCGCGGGCCGGCGAGGTCGTCGTGCTCGTGCCCGACCCCGACGAGGCGCTCGCCCGCCGCACGGCCGAGGGCGTGCTGCGCGAGCTCGAGGCGAGCCTGACGGGATTCGCCTTCGCCGTTGGGCGCAGCCGCGTCGCCCCGGGGGC
The DNA here is from genome assembly GCA_963842605.1 of uncultured Actinomycetes bacterium. Lineage (GTDB taxonomy): Bacteria > Actinomycetota > Thermoleophilia > Solirubrobacterales > Solirubrobacteraceae > AC-38. The sequence continues at coordinate 725,415 of CAWJGV010000002.1, read as the reverse complement.
GGACGACCTGGCGCGGGCGGCCGACGAGGCGCTGCTCGCCGCCAACGTCGCCGAGACGGAGGGCGACGAGCGCCGGGTGCTCGGGTTCGAGGAGACCGGCGCGTACCGGCTGCTGCTGTCGGCGATGAGCGAGAGCCCGGCCGAGCTCGAGCGCTTCTACGCCGAGACCCTCGAGCCGCTGGTGGCCTACGACGAGCAGTACGAGACCGACCTCGTGCAGACGGTCGATTCCTTCCTGGACTGCGACGGGAACGTCGCCCAGACCGCCCAGCGCCTCTTCACGCACCGCCACACCGTCCGCTACCGCCTGGAGCGCGTGCGCGAGCTGAGCGGGCTCGACGTCGGCTCCAGCGACGGTCGTGAGAAGCTCTCGCTCGGCCTCAAGGCGATGCGTGTGCTCGGGATCGCCGCGCCGCGCGGGCCGGCCACCGAGGCCGGGGCCGAGGGCGGCCGCGTGCCCGGACGCCGGCGGTAGCGCGCAATAGGATCGGGGCCGATGCGGTTCGTCGACCTGTCCGCGCCGATCGAGGCCAGCCCGCCGGAGGTCCCGGAGGTTCTCCGCACGGAGATCACGTTCTCGGGCCACGCCGAGGGCGGCGCGACGATCGAGGCCATGTTCGGGGTGCCCAAGCGCCTGCTGCGCGACGAGGAGGGGTGGGCGCTCGAGGAGTTCACGCGCTTCGGCACGCACAACTCGACCCATGTCGACGCGCCCTGGCACTACAACTCGACGATCGGCGACGAGCGCGCGCAGACGATCGACGAGCTCCCGTTGTCGTGGTTCCATGCGCCGGGCGTGGTCCTCGACATGACGGCCAAGGCCGACGGCGATCCGATGACCGCCGAGGAGGCGCAGGCCGCGGTGGCGGCCGCGGGCCACGACCTCCGGCCGCACGACATCGTCCTCGTCCGCACGGGCCGCGACGAGTTCTACGGCGAGCTCGACTACGTCGCGCGGGGGCCGGGCGTCACCGCCGAGGCGACGCATTGGCTGTTCGAGCAGGGCGTGCGGGTCATGGGTATCGACGCCTGGGGGTGGGACGCGCCGCTGCACCTCCAGGCGGAGGAGGCCAAGGCGAAGGACGAGCCCGGGATCTTCTGGGCCGCCCACCAGGCCGAGCTGCCCTACTCCCAGATCGAGCGGCTGGTCAACCTGGCCGCCCTTCCGCCGACCGGGTTCACCGTGTCGTGCTTCCCGTTGCGGATCGTCGGCGGCTCGGCGGCCCCGGCGCGTGTGGTGGCGATCCTGGACGACTGATCTGGGGGCTGGCCGGGCCCCCGGGGGTAGGGATTTCCGTACCTCAGAACACCTGCCTGCCTCATAGGAGCGAGCTTCCGTTGGCGCGATGCTTCTCCCATGATCACCTCCAGCACCGACCTAACCCCCGCCGGCACGGTCCGCCTTCATCTCGAGGTGCTCGAGGCAGAACGCGCGACCGCCCACCTGGCCGGGCTCGACTCCAACGCGGAGTACATGGACGATCTCCACGAGGAGATCACCGGGTACCGCGTCGCCTACACGGGCCTCGCGGTCACCGAGATCGCCACGCTTCGTGGCGAGCTGTCGGGCCGCCTCCAGGGCTGAGCCTCCGCGTAGGATCCCGGCGATGCTCGTCGGGATCATCACGGGGTCGGGCACCCACGCCCTCCCCGACTTCGAGGACGCCGCGCCCGAGCGCATCGACACGCCATGGGGCGCCGCGGACGTGACCCGCGGACGCTTCGCCGGCGTCGACGCGGTTCACCTGTCCCGCCACGACGAGGGGCACGTGCGGCTGTCCAACCACGTCAACCACCGCGCCAACATCGCCGCGCTGAAGGAGGCGGGATGCGCTGCGGTGGTGGGCTGCACGGCGTGCGGGGCCGTCGACGGCGACATCCCGCTCGGGTCGCTCGTCATGTTCGACGACCTGCACTTCCTCGCCAACCGGCTCGCGGACGGCTCGATCTGCTCGTTCTACAGCGAGGAGGGCGATCCCGAGCGCGGCCACTGGATCTACGAGGGCCCGTTCTGCGAGCCCCTGCGCGGCGCCCTCGTCGCCGCGGCGCGGGAGGCCGGCATCGAGGCCCGCGACGGCGGCTGCTACGGCCACGTCGACGGACCGCGCTTCAACACGCGCACCGAGATCGCCCAGCTCGCGGCGTCCGGGGTGACAGCGGTGTCGCAGACGGCCGGCCCCGAGACCGTCTTGTGCGGCGAGGCCGAGCTGCCCTACGCGCTGATGGGCTTCGCCACCGACTACGCGAACGGCGTCAAGGAGCGGGCGACGCCGGTCGAGGAGCTGATCCGGCTGATGGGGGAGAGCACGGGGCGCTTCGCCGCCGTGCTCGCGGGCGCCCTGCCGAGGCTCGACGCGGAGACGCTGCCGGCGGCGGGAGTCGTGTACCGGTTCGAGCAGGGCTGACGCTCAGGCATCCCGCGCGGCGACATCGAGGGAGTGGCCCGATCGGGGCGGCAAGACGGTGAACCGTCATTTAGGCCCCTATGACGTGCATAACGACCGGCTCACCGAATCGAGGGGCCCGGACCGGGAAGCGCGCCGGTCACAGCCGCGATCGTACGCGCCCGCGCAGCGCGTAGGCTTTCGATCTACTCCCTGGGGAGTGGTGTAATTGGCAGCACGCGCGGTTTTGGTCCGTGAGGAGCTCGGTTCGAATCCTGCCTCCCCAGCTCGCCGTTTACGGACGTATACGGGCCGTGATCCGACAACCCCCTAGCATCCGCCCAGTGAGCGCTCCGACCGTCGTCATCATGGCCGCGGGCCAGGGAACGCGGATGAAGTCCGCTCTGCCCAAGGTCCTGCACGAACTGTGCGGGTGGCCGATGGTGTACTGGCCGATCCACGCGGCGCGCTCAGCCGGGGCCGAGAAGGTGGTGGTCGTCGGCGGGCCGGACGGCGTGCTGGAGGGCACGCTGCCGGATGGCGTCGAGCTGGCCGTGCAGGCCGAGCCGAAGGGCACCGCCGACGCGGTGAAGGCCGCCGCGGCCCACTTCGAGCCGGGCGAGACGGTGATCGTGCTCTCCGGCGACGTTCCGCTGGTCACGGCCTCGCTCATCACCAGCTTGGCCGACGCGCACGAGCGCAGCGGGGCCGCGGCGACCGCGACGACCACCGAGCTCGACGACCCCTCCGGCTACGGGCGCATCGTCCGCGGGCCCGACGGCGGGGTCGAGCACGTGGCCGAGACCAAGCGGGAGGGCGACGCCAGCGCCGCCGAGCTCGCGATCAAGGAGGTCAACGCCGGCATCTACGCCTTCGACGCCGGCCGGCTCCTCGAGGCCCTCGAGCGCATCACCAACGACAACGTCCAGGGCGAGTACTACCTCCCCGACGTGCTCAAGGTCTTCCGCGGCGACGACCACGGCGTGGCCGCCTTCGAGGTCGACGATCCGGCCATCGTGCTCGGGGTCAACGACCGGATCGATCTCGCCCGCGTCCGCGCGATCGCCCAGCGCCGCATCCACGAGCGGCACATGAGCGAGGGCGTCACCATCGTCGACCCCGCGAGCACGACCATCGACGTGGGCGTCACGCTCGGCCCCGACACCGTGATCGAGCCGAGCAGCTTCCTGCGCGGTTTGACGCACGCGGGCGAGGCCTGCCGCATCGGCCCGGTGACCACCCTGATCGACACCGACCTCCACGACCACGTCACGGTCGTTCACTCCTATTGCCTGCAGTCGGAGATCGGGTCCAACGTCAGCGTCGGGCCCTTCGCCTACCTGCGCCCCGGCACGCTCGTCCGTGACGGCGCCAAGATCGGCACCTTCGTCGAGGTCAAGAACTCCGACATCGGGGAGGGCGCCAAGGTGCCCCACCTCTCCTACATCGGGGACGCCGACGTCGGCGAGGGCACGAACCTCGGCGCCGGCACGATCACCGCCAACTACGACGGCTTCCGCAAGCACCGCACGACGATCGGCCGCAACGTCCGCGGCGGCGTCGACACGAGCTTCGTCGCACCGGTCGAGGTGGGCGACGACGCGTGGACCGCGGCCGGCTCGGTCATCACCGACGACATCCCTCCCGGCGCCCTGGGCGTGGCCCGCGAGAGCCAGCGCAACGTCGAGGGATACGACGAGCGGAAGAAGCGGGAAGAATGACAATGGGTGTCAGGACGGGGGCGTAGACTCGGCGGGGCGATGAGCGCGGTGGAGCCACAGACGGCTACGCAGACCCGGCCGCAGACCCGACTCGAGCTCGGCTACGACAAGCGCCTCATGCTGTTCTCGGGGCGCGCCAACCCCGAGCTGGCGGCCAAGATCGCCAAGAAGCTGGGCGTCGATCTCGGCGGCGTGACGCTGAAGACGTTCTCCAACGGCGAGGTCTACTGCCGCTACGAGGAGTCGATCCGCGGCGCCGACGTGTTCATCGTCCAGCCGACGTGCGGCAACCCGGTCACCGGGATCACCGCGAACGACGCGCTGATGGAGCTGCTCGTCATGGTCGACGCCGCCGTCGGGGCCTCGGCACACCGGGTGATCGCCGTCACACCGTGGTACGGCTACAGCCGCCAGGACAAGAAGTCGAACCCGCGCGAGCCGATCACCGCCCGGCTCGTCGCCCGCATGCTCGAGGCCGCCGGGATGGACCGCGTCCTCACGATGGACCTGCACTCCGGCCAGATCCAGGGCTTCTTCCAGAAGCCGGTCGACCACATGACCGCGCTCTTCATGCTCACCCAGTACTTCCGCGACCAGGGGCTCGAGGACATCGTGGTCGTCTCGCCCGACGCGGGCCGGGTGAAGCTGAACAAGCGCTTCGCCGCCCAGATCGGCGCCGAGCTGGCCATCCTCAACAAGGAGCGTCCGGCCCAGCAGGTGGCGGAGATCGGCTACGTCATCGGCGACGTCCGCGACAAGACGGCCGTGATCGTCGACGACATGATCGACACCGCCGGCACGCTCAAGGCGGCGGCCCAGACGGTGCTCGACGAGGGCGCGGCCCGGGTGTACGCGGCCGCCACGCACGCGGTGTTCTCGGGCGACGCGTTCGAGAACCTCGCCTCCTCGCGCTTCGAGGAGATCGTCGTCACGGACACGATCCCGCTGCGCCCCGGCGCGCCCGACAACACCCGCGTGCTCTCCTGCGCGGAGCTGCTGACCGACTCGATCCGCCGCATCTTCACCGACGACTCGGTGAGCGACGTGTTCGGCGGCGAGAACCAGCTCTTCTGACTTTCCCCGCCTAGCAGCGGGGATTGCGGGTCGTTTGCTAACGAGGCGCATGCCTGCGGTCGAGTTGGCATCCAACACGCCCAGGTGGACGCCTGAATGATCAGCGACCTCTGCCGCCTGCTTGGATGAGCAGCGAGCACGCACGCCCAAGCTCTTCGCTGAGCGGCTGGAGCTGCGTGCCGTAGAGAGGCGACTGGCCGGAGGTCACCAACCACTCCACCAGCGCCACACCTCGGACCGATGCTCCGTTGCCGCGCAGCAGCTGCGCGAGGTGGCGCAACTGCGGCGCCACCGGTCGGAGCACGTGGAGATGGAGGAGAGGGGTGATTCGGGGTTCGAAGTGCCGCCCGGCGCCGGCGTCCGCGATGTCCTCAAGGGTGCGCGCGAGACGAGTCTGCAATCGAGTATCGCTCAACCGGCGGCGCTCCCGCTCAACGTCGACCAGGGGCAGCCGCTCCCGCCCCGCGATGATCAGCTGCCGGCAAACGTCGCGCCTGCGACAGGCGAGCAGTGCGAGCCAGCAGCCCAGCCCAACCTGCACAAGCCCGCTGGCAATCGCAAGCGGCAAGCCGAACGGCGCCTTCTCGCAGAAGAGAATCACCCCGACCGCCCCACTCGCTGTGACCGCGAACACCTGCTCGACCGCTGTCCGCGAAGCCCGAAGGACGCTGACGAGGGGATGGCCGGCACCCAGAAGTGCCTCCGCCCGCACACATCGCGCAGCCGATTGCCTGACTGCCCGACTACGTGGGCGGGCGCTGCGGGGCGGCGGATCGAAGTGTGATCGCATGGCCAAGCCATGCCGACCAGACTTCCCGGCGCACCTAGAGACCAACAATACTCCCCGCCTGGCCTAGCTGCTTCGCAAAAACGCCGTCACGCGCCCCAGTGCGGAGCGGGTTCGCCTGCTGCGAGTGAAAGTCCCCCGCCGGGTGAGCCCCTGCCTCGGGAGCCCAATAGGGATCAAGCGCGCAAGATCTGGAAGGCGCCGCGACTCTCAGCCTTCAAGCCTGCCCCAACTCTGGATCAGGGTGAAGGTCGTGCCCCATCTGCCCGGCTCGGCCAACTCGCTCTCGGCTTCGCGCCGTAGCGAGGCAAGCTCGTCCTCGCTCAGCGTCTCGAGCAGCCGCGACTCGAGCGCGACGCTGAACTGAAGCGGGAGACGCAAATAGGGGTGGCCTGGCTTGAGCGCGATCACATGTGCGTCGATCTCTGGCTCCTCGATACCGATTTCGCGGAGCAGTTCAGGAAGTCCGCGGCCCGCCTCGCCGCCCAGGACGGCGAAGATCTCGGAGAGCAAGCGGATCAGTCGCTCGGCCGCGGGGGCAGTGGGATTGAAGTGCCAGGAGCCCAGGTCCCACTCCTCCAGAACCAGTGACCCACCGGGCCTGACCAACCGCTGGTACGAGGCCACCTGGTCACGGCCGCGTCCGAGCGGAGCGATCACGTAGCGGGCATGGACGAGATCGAAAGATTGCGGCTCCAGCTGACTCTGGAACAGATCATCGACGACGAGCTCCACGTTGGAGATCCCTTCTGCCGCCAGAAATGAACGAGCGGCGTTGAGCAGGCTCTCGTCGACGTCTGTCCCCACGATCTGGCCGGAGGGCCCGACCCACTCGCTGAGGATCCGAAGCCAGCCCAATGCTCCGCAGCCGACGTCCAGGGCGCATCCGCTGGACCCGCCGTCGACCTTCGAGAGGAGCTGCCGCCCGCTGGGCTCCCACACGCGCGACTGCAGCTGCAGACGCTCCAACTCCGAAGGTTGATTGGCGAGCAGGTAGTTCTCCTGCGACATCGCCACCCAGTATCCGTCCTGGGCCTCTCGAAATGTGACGGATCAAACCCTGGTGGGTGCAGGCCGCACGAACGCGGCAGAATAGGCCGACACGGAACGTCAGCACGAACCGGCGTCGATCCCCGGAATGCCCGCAGACACCGACATTCTCGACACACGCCGACACTGCCCATCATGGCGTGAAGAGAACCAGTTCTTCTGAGCGACGCCGCCCACCTCATGGAGCTCCTCGACCTCTCCGAGGACGAGCTGTGCCGCACGCTCGACGTAGACCCGCTCACCCTGCTCTCCGACCAGCTCGACCACCGGCCCGAGCTGTCGATCCTCCTCGACCTGCTCGCCGAGGCCGAGGAGCGCGCCGGCGAGGCGGTGCTGCGCCGGTGGGTCCGCGCCACGGGCCTGGACGGCCGCCCGCTCGACCACCTCCTCGCCCGCGACTTCGCGGCCTTCGAGAACGATCTCGCCACGCTGGCCGAGCGCGGGTTCGTCCTGCGGGGCGGCAGCGCAACTTGATCGCGACTCGGCCGTTCCGGCTGATGATGGTTCGACGGGTGGCACCGGTCGCGTGTGCGCTGGCGGTCCTGGCGGCGCCGAGCGCGGAGGCCAAGGCGCCGCGCTGCCGACTGGCCGGACTCAACCTCGCGCACAGCAAGACCATCAGGGTGGTCAAGCGCACCAATGAGGACACGGAAACGGTCAGGCTGCTCGGCTGCGTGAGGCCCAACGGACGGACGCGAACGCTCGCCGAGGGCGTGGTGTCCTTCACGACCGAGACCTCGCTCTCCGTTGACGGGGTGGCCGGGACCTGGGTGGCGATCCAGTCCAGCTCGAGCAATCAGTACGGCGGCAGCACGTCGCTGCGGACGGTCGACGTCCGGACCGGCCGGAGCTACGCCGTGGCGACCGAGAGCTACATGATCGGCGGCCCGTACCAGGGCCAGGCCGTCTCGGCCATCGCCGTGACCTCTCGCGGGTTCACGGCGGCGATGTTCGACGACCTGGCCGGGGGTGGCGGCCCCGCGGTGACGGTCACCAGGCGCCGCGTCGTCCTGTTCGACTCACGGGGCAACCTCCGCGAGCTCGATTCCGGCCCGCCGGCCGAGCTCGATCCGCGGTCGCTCATCCTCGACACGCACACCGTGCTGTGGTCGCACGGCGGGCTGACCCGCTACGCGCGCTTCTGAGACCTAGTCCGCCTCGGGCTCGGGTTCCTTCTCGCCCGGCCAGTAGCCGGTGAGGCCGGCGAAGCCCTTCGCGCCGGCGCGCTCGACCGCGGCGCGGGTGACCCGGAACGTCACGCCCTGCACGGCCGCGGCCGCGAGGACCTTCGGCCACGTCGCCTGCTCGGTGTTGGGCTTCGGCGGCTCCTCCTTGTCGATCAGCCCCCAGATCTGGTCGAAGAGCTTCTTCGACAAAAAGCCGGCGAACAGGCCGAGGATCACGGCGAACGGTTTGTAGATGAGCTTCATGGTGTCGAGCCTATAGCCGGGGGGTTTCGACCGGTTGTCGGGTGCGTTCGGCCGGTCGCTAGTTCATCATTTTCCCCACGACAGCCGATTCATACGTCAGGGAGCCCATGGACGAGCCGCGCCCGCACGAACAGCCAGGAGCCGACGAGCTTCTTCGGCGCGCGCTCGTGGACGACGACGAGACGGCGGCGGTCGCCCTGCAGGTGGGCGGACTTCCCATCTCCGAGACCGTCACGGTGATCTTCCACGGCCGTCGCGACCTGGCCACGCTGCAGACCTACGTGACGCCCGGCGGCCGCGGCGCCGGCTCGGCCGTGCGCGCCGACGAGCTGCTGCGCGTCCCGTGCGACCTCGATCTCGCCGAGGCCGAGGACCGCGACGAGGCCGAGCGCCTGTACGCCGAGCAGGCCAGGGCCTTGCGCGATGCCCTGGTCGGCGCCGACACGGTGCTGAGCGTGTGGGCCGAGTCGCTGGAGGAGCTGGCCGACGGCGACGTGGCGGTCGACCGCCGCGTCTCGATCGAGGTCTCGCTGCCGGCCCACCGGCTGCTGCCGGTCGCGCTCGTCGCTCCCGAGCGCCGGCTGGTCGTCGCGCCGGTGTGCGAGGCGCGCACTCTGGCCGAGGGGCGTCCGCCGATGGGCATCGCGTGCGCTCAGCAGGGCGTCTCCCGCGTCTACCCGCTCCCGGACGATCCCGAGCGCTGCCTCGAGGACTTCTTCGAGATCGCCGCCCTTCATGCCCGGGGCCTCGCCGAGCAGCTCGACCACCAGGAGGCGTCCGTCGAGCGCTTCCTCGAGCTCAACGAGCCCGAGGACTTCGAGCCGACCGGTTGACCCGCCGGTCGGGCATCATGCCCGCCCGCCGTGTCGCGCCCCGCCCGCATCGCGCTCGTCACGCTCGCCGTCGTCGCCTTCGGCGGGATCAGCGTGCTCGTGGCCCGTCTCCTCGGCGCCTCCACGACGGCGCGCGACGACGTCATCGAGCTGATCAAGCTCCAGGCCCATGGCGACGCCGCCGGCGTCGCGCGCCGGATCGACGGCTGTCGCGCCGACCCGGACTGCACCGGCCGGATCAGCGCGCAGGTCGCGCGCCTGCGCACCGCGGGCCGGGTGCGGATCGTCCGCGTCGACGACGTGGCGAACCTGTCGCTCGGCTCGCACACCGACACCGCCCGAGTCGTCTGGAAGGCGGGCGCGCGCCTGCCCACCGTCCAGTGCGTCCGCGTGCGCCGCGACGGCAACCCCGTCTCCGGCTACGACATCGACGTCCTCTCCCTCAGCGCCCCGATCGGGCGCGAGACGAGCTGCCCGAGTTAGCGCCCCGCCGGGACCCGGCGCGGCGTCCGCTCGGGGTCGCGCTCGGGGCGGCGCTGGGGAGTGGGGAGGAGGTCCGCCAGACGCGTGTGGTCGCGGAGGCGGGCGCGTGCCGGGACCGCGTCCGGGAGCGGGAGGCCGCCGCCGCCGGGGCCGGGCTTGATGCGCGGGCCGAGGCGGTCGTTGCCGCCGCCGTCCCCGCCCTCGCCTTCCTCGGGCGGCGACCACATGCGCGTCGTGTCGCTGCGCAGGAACATCACGAGCAGGACCGTCACCACGCCGAGGGCGATCACGTGGAGCACCGTGAACAGCAGCACCAGTTCGGCGTCGCTGACCATGCCCTCAGAGTACCGCGGCCGGCCACGCGCCCTTCGGTGGCACGCACCCCTTCGGTACCATCCGCCACCGCCATGGCTGCCACCGACACGACAAAGCTCACCGTGGAGTCCCGCGAGATCGGGAGCTCGCGGACCGCCCGGCGTCTGCGCGCCGAGGGTCGAGTGCCCGGAGTCGTGTACGGCGGCGAGGGCGAGGTCGACGCCTTCCAGGTCGACGCGCGTGAACTGCGTAACGCGCTCGCCCACGGCGGCGCGGTCATCGACCTCCAGATGGGCGGCGACAAGGCCCAGCCGGTCGTGGTCAAGGAAGAGCAGCGCGACCCCGTGTCCGGCCGCATCCTCCACGTCGACTTCCTTCGCGTCCGCCTCGACAGGGTCATCCAGGCGACGACCGTCGTCGAGCTGGACGGCGGTGAGGAGGCGCCCGGCGTCAAGGAGGGCGGCGTGCTCGAGCAGGTGACGCGGGAGATCAACATCGAGGCGCTGCCCACGGCCATCCCGGACGCCGTCCATCTCGACGTGTCGGGCATGGACATCAACGACACCCTCACCCTCGCCGCGCTCACCGCGCCCGAGGGCGTGACGCTTCTCGACGACCCCGACGAGACCGTGCTCGCCACCCTGACACCGCCACGCATCGAGGAAGAGCCGGAGATCGAGGAGGAGACGTTGCTCGTCGGCGAGGACGGCGAGCCGATCGAGCCCGAGGAGGCTCCCGAGGGCGAGGAGGCCCCCGAGGGCGAGGGCGAGGGCGGCGACCGCGGAGACGAGGACGGCGAGTAGCCGCTCTCCGTGCGCCTGCTGCGCTCAGGCGGCGGCCCGGTCGACTGGCTCGTCGTCGGGCTGGGCAATCCCGGCAGCGAGTACGCGGGCACCCGCCACAACGTCGGCTTCGAGGTCGCGAGCGAGCTCGCGCGGCGCTGGGACCTTCCCCGGCCCAAGACGAAGTTCAACGGACTCCTGACCCAGGGCCGGACCGAGCCCGGAGGCCCGCGCGTGGCCCTGCTGCTTCCCCAGACGTACATGAACGAAGCCGGGCGCTCCGTCGGGCCGGCGAGGGGTCAGTTCAAGCTTCCGCTCGACCGGGTGCTCGTGATCCACGACGAGATCGACCTTCCCTTCGGGCGGATCGAGACGCGCGTCGGCGGCGGGCTGGCGGGCCACAACGGCCTCAAGTCGCTCAAGCGCGAGCTGGGCAGCGGCGATTTCACCCGCGTGCGCGTGGGGGTCGGCCGGCCCGACTCGACCGATCCCGAGATCGTGTCCGCCCATGTCCTCGGCCGGTTCAGGGAATCGAAGGATGAGGTCCGCGACCTGATCGAGCGGGCCGCCGACGCCGCCGATCGGGCCGTCCGCGAGGACTAGGGCCGCAACGTGATAGCGTACGGCTGTACGTTATGACGTTCGCACGCGACTGGGACGCCGGGACCTACGACGCGGTTGGCGCGCCGGTCCAGGCCTTCGGGCTCGCGCTGCTCGACCGTCTGGCGCTCGAGGGCGACGAGGCCGTGCTCGACGCCGGCTGCGGTTCGGGCGCCGTCACCCAGGCTCTCCTGGAGCGCCTGCCGGAGGGGCGGGTGGTCGCCGCGGACGCCTCGCCCGCGATGATCGAGCGCGCCCGCGAGGAGCTCGGCGAGGACCCCCGCCTCGAGCTCGTGATCGCCGACCTCGTCGAGCTCGAGCTGGACGAGCCGGTGGACATCGTGTTCTCCAGCGCCGTCTTTCACTGGATCGCCGACCACGAGGCGCTGTTCGCCCGCCTGCATGCCGCGCTCCGGCCCGGCGGGGCTCTGCTCGCCCAGTGCGGGGCGGAGGGGAACGTCGCCGACGTCCGTCAGGCGCTCGCCGTCGTCGAGCCCGAGGCGCCGTTCGCCGAGTATCTCGCCGGCTGGGCCGGACCGTGGAACTTCAGCCCACCGCACCTGGCGTGCGAGCGATTGGAGCGCGCGGGATTCGTCGACGTCCAGGCGATGACCCACATCGAGGTCGTCACGCCGGATGATCCGGGGCGCTTCATGTCGACGATGATCCTCGGCGCCCACCTCGACCGGCTCCCGCCGGAGCTGCACGACGGGATTCGTCCAACGGGTCACGGAGGAGATGGAGCATCCGCGCGAGATGCGCTACGTGCGCTTGACCCTGAGCGCGCGCCGCGCCACGATCGGCGCGTGAGCGGCATCTACCACGACGGCTCGCGCGATCTTCAGGACCGCTTCGACACGCGCCGAATGGCGGATGTCATAGAGGACCGCAAGGTGCGCTCCGAGCTCACCGACGACGACCAGGCGTTCATCGAGGCGCGCGACATGTTCTTCCTCGCCACCGCCGACCCCGACGGCCGCCCGGACTGCTCCTACAAGGGCGGCGATCCGGGCTTCGTCCGTGTGCTCGATCCGCGCACCGTGGCCTTTCCCAACTACGACGGCAACGGCATGTATCGCTCGATGGGCAACGCGCTCGTCAACCCGCACATAGGGATGCTGTTCGTCGACTGGGAGGGACAGCGCCGGCTGCGTCTCAACGGCGAGGCGGCGATCGCACACGACGACCCGCTGCTCCCCGAGTATCCGGAGGCGCAGTTCGTGGTGCGCGTCGCCGTGCGCGAGGTCTTTCCCAACTGCCCGCGCTACATCCACAAGATGGAGCTGGTGGAGCGGAGCCGCTTCGTCCCGCGCCCGGCCGAGCGCGAGACGCCCGTCCCGGGCTGGAAGCGAGCCGACTGGGTGCCGCGCGAGGCGCTGCCCGCGGACGACCCGGCGCGCTCCCCCTGAGATCCCGGCCCCCGGGTCTCGCGGCCGCGGGGGCGCCGAATCGCTCATCTAGACTGGGTGGAGAACCAGGCCGCGCGCCCGCGCGGTCGATTTTCCTGCCCGGATGAGCCTCAGACCCCTTCTCGCCTACGCCCACGAAGACCCCGCCGCCGCCGCGCTTGCCCGCGACGGGGGCGAGGCGTTCGTGTCACCGTCGCTGCGCCCCTACCTGGCCGCGGCGCTCGTCGAAGCCGAGCCCAACGCGTCTCGGCCGGCACTGGTCGTGGCCGGCGACGACCGCGGCGCGCGCGACCTGGCGGCCGACCTGCGGGCGTGGCTGCGCCCCCGCCCGGTGCGCTTCTACCCGAGCCGCGGCGTGGCCTACGAGTCGCACCTGGCGCCGCCGCCGCACCTCGTGGGCCTGCGCGTCGCCGCGCTGGACGCGCTCGTCCATCCTCCCGGCGACGAGCCCCCGGTCGTCGTGGTCAGCGCGGTCGCGCTGAGCGAGAAGGTGCCCGACCCCGAGTTGCGCCCCCGTGGCATGCGGATCGCCAAGGGCGATCTGATCGACCTCGACGAGCTCGCGGCCGACCTCGTCGCGGCCGGCTACGAACGCGTCGAGCAGGTCGAGGACCGCGGGCAGTTCGCCGTTCGCGGGGGTCTCGTCGATCTCTACCCGGCGACCGAGGACCGCGCCGTGCGCGTCGACCTGTTCGGCGACGAGGTCGAGTCCCTGCGCTGGTTCTCCACCTTCACCCAGCGCTCCCTGGGCGACGCCGAGGCGATCGAGGTCGCGCCCGCCGCCGAGCTGGCACCCGAGCACCGCGAGCTGGCGGAGATCGCCGCGCTGGAGGAGGCCGAGGACCGGCCGGACGTGGCCGAGCTGCTGCCCGTCGACCGCTTCCGCTCCTTCCTCGAGCTGGCGCCGGACGACGCCGCCGTGGTGATCGCCGCCGACGACGACGTCGAGCCCGCGCTCGCCGACCTCTGGCAGGACGTCACGGCGGCCTTCCACGACGCCGACGCCCACCACCTCTATGTGTCGCCGGACGAGGTCTCCGCCGGCCTGGCCGCGCGCCCGGGCGTCCGCCTGAGCTCGGTCCAGCGCGACCAGGCGGTGGCCTTCCACGCCAGCGCGGCCGACACCACCGCCCGCAGCCTCAAGGAGGCCGAGCCCGAGCTGGAGAAGCTCGTGCGCTCCGGCTACCGCACGGTCGTCACGTGGGCGCGGCGCGGCGAGGGCGAGCGCGCGGCGTACAACCTGGCGCGCCTGTCGGCGCCGTGGACGACCGAGCATGCCCCGGCCGAGGCCGAGCTGCGCTTCGCGCACGTCGCCCTGCGCGACGGGTTCGTGGCCGCGCCGTTCCGGCTCGCCGTCCTGCCGGAGCATCGCCTGCTGCGCCGGCGGCGCGCCGAGGCGCCCGCCGTGCCGCGCCCGGGCATCCTGCGCTCGTTCGCCGACCTGCGCACGGGCGACGTCGTCGTCCACGAGGACCACGGGGTCGCGCGCTTCGCCGGCTTCGACACCAAGACGGTGGCGGGGGTCACCCGCGACTACCTCGACCTCGAGTTCCAGGGCTCCGACCGCGTGTTCATGCCCGTCGACCAGCTCGCCAAGATCTCGCGCTACGTCGGCGCCGACGCCACGGATCCGCCCCTCAGCAAGCTCGGCGGCAAGCGCTGGGACCAGCTCAAGACACGCGCTCGGCGCGCCGCCCAGGAGCTGGCGGGAGAGCTGCTCAACATCTACGCCGAGCGCCGCCGCCGCGCCGGCCACGCCTTCGAGACCGACACCGAGTGGCAGCGCGACTTCGAGGCCCGCTTCCCGTGGACCGAGACGCCCGATCAGCAGGACGCCATCGAGGCGGTCAAGGCCGACATGGAGGCGCCGCGGCCGATGGACCGCCTGATCTGCGGGGACGTGGGCTACGGCAAGACCGAGGTCGCCCTGCGCGCGGCGTTCAAGTGCGCCCAGGACGGCAAGCAGGTACTGATGCTCGTCCCGACGACGATCCTGGCCCAGCAGCACTTCGGCACGTTCTCCGAGCGCCTGCGCGACTGGCCGCTGACCGTCGATCACGTCTCGCGCTTCCGCCCCGCCCGCGAGCAGCGCGCGGCGGTGGCCGCGTTCGCGGCGGGCACCGTGGACATTCTCATCGGCACCCACCGCCTGCTCTCGCGTGACGTGCGGGCGAAGGACCTGGGCCTGCTGATCGTCGACGAGGAGCAGCGCTTCGGGGTCAAGCAGAAGGAGCTGCTGCGCCAGCTGCGCCTACGGGTGGACGTGCTCTCGCTCTCGGCCACGCCGATCCCCCGCACGCTGCAGATGTCGCTGGCCGGCCTGCGCGACATCTCGGTCATCGAGACTCCGCCCGAGGGCCGCCGCCCCGTGCGCACCTACGTCGGCGAGTACGACGAGGAGCTGGTCCGGGGCGCGCTGCAGCGCGAGAAGGAGCGCGGAGGGCAGGCGTTCTTCCTCCACAACCGCGTCGAGACCATCGACGAGACGGCCGAGCGCCTGCGCGGCCTGTGCCCGGACCTGAGCTTCCTCGTGGCGCACGGCCAGCTCGACGAGAAGACGCTCGAGGAGCGGATGCTGGCGTTCCTGCGCGGCGAGGCCGACGTCCTCGTGTGCACGAGCATCATCGAGTCCGGCCTCGACATTCCCCAGGCGAACACGCTGGCCGTGGAGCGCGCCGAGACCTTCGGCCTGGCCCAGCTCTACCAGATCCGCGGGCGCGTGGGCCGCAGCCCGGAGCGGGCCTACGCCTACCTTCTGTATCCCAGCGCCGCCGCCCTCACCGCCGAGGCGGCGCAGCGCCTGTCCGCGCTCTCCGACTACACCGAGCTGGGCGCCGGCGTGAAGATCGCCCTGCGCGACCTCGAGATCCGCGGCGCGGGCAACCTGCTCGGCGACGAGCAGTCGGGCCACGTCGCGGCGCTGGGCTTCGAGCTGTACATGCAGATGCTCGACGAGGCCGTGCGGCGCATGGCCGCCGATGGCGCGGAGCCGGCGGACGAGGTCGAGCCCGTGCGCCTCGACGTCAACGTCGACGCCTACGTCCCCGCCGACTACATCCCCTACGAGCAGGCGAAGATCGACGTGCACCGCCGGATCGCCGGGGCGCGCGAGGTCGCCGACCTGGCGGAGCTGCGTGACGAGATCGAGGACCGGTTCGGGCCGCCGCCCGAGCCGCTGCTCAACCTCATATACCTCCAGCAGGCGCGGATCAAGTTCGGGCTGGCCGGCGCGCGCACCGTCACGTTCCGCGGCGGGCGCCTCGCCGTCACCCCGATCGAGCTCAACTCCGCACGCGCCAAACGCCTGCACCGGCGCGTCGAGGGCTCGCTCTACGAGTCCGGCCGCTCGCAGTTCTCGGTCCGCGTGCCCGATGACCCGGCCTCGCGCTTCCCGGCCGTCGTGCGCGCCGCGGACGAGCTGCTCGCGGTGATGAGCGAGGCGCAGGAGGAGCCCGCCGCCGTTTAGCGCTCCTTGAGCACCGGTCCGCTACCATCGGCCGCCGTTCGTGACCCGACTTCTGAAGTTCCTCCCGGCGCTAGGCGCCTTTTTTGTTCTCGCCGCTCTCATTTCGGCGTGCGGCGACAGCGTGCCCGGGAACTCGGTCGTGCGGGTGGACGACTCGACGGTCAAGACCTCGACGTTCGATCACTGGCTGCGGATCGCTGCGCTCTCCTCGCAGCCGCCGGGCTCGACCACCAAGGTGTCGGTCCCCGATCCGCCCGACTTCACCAAGTGCGTGGCGGCCAAGCAGAAGTCCGCGCCCAAGCCCGCGCAGGGTCAGCCGAAGCCGTCGACGGCGCAGTTCAAGGCCCAGTGCAAGCAGGAGTACGAGGGGCTGCGCGACCAGGTGCTCCAGTTCCTCATCCAGTCCGAGTGGATCCAGGGCGAGGCCAAGGATCAGGGCGTCAAGGTCTCCGACGCAGGAGCTCAAGAAGTCCTTCGAGCAGCAGAAGAAGCAGTCCTTCCCGACCGAGAAGGAGTACGCGGCCTTCCTGAAGTCGTCGGGCATGACGCAGGAGGACATCGACCTGCGCGTGAAGATCGACCTCCTCTCGAACAAGATCCGGACGAAGGTGACCAAGGACAAGAAGGCGGTCACCTCCGCGGACATCCAGACGTACTACGACAAGAACAAGGCCCGCTTCGCTCAGCCCGAGAAGCGAGACCTCAACGTGGTGCTGACCAAGACGAAGGCCAAGGCCGACCAGGCCAAGTCCGCGCTCGCCAGCGGCGACAGCTGGAAGGCGGTGGCCAAGAAGTACTCCATCGACCAGGCCTCCAAGGACGCCGGCGGGAAGCTGCCCGGCGTACAGCCCGGCCAGCAGGAGAAGGCGTTCGACACCGCCGTCTTCAAGGCGACCAAGGGCAAGGTCGAGGGGCCCGTGAAGACCCAGTTCGGCTACTACGTGTTCGAGGTCACCAAGGTCACGCCGAAGTCGCAGCAGTCGCTCGAGCAGGCGACGCCGACGATCAAGCAGCTGCTCCAGCAGCAGGGCGAGCAGAAGACCCTCAACGACTTCGTCAAGAGCTTCGAGAAGAAGTGGAAGGACCGCACGAACTGCCGCAAGGGCTACGTGGTCACGATGTGCAAGAACGCACCGAAGCCCAAGAAGGGCGCGCAGACGACGCCGCCGGGCGCCGTACCGGCGCAGCCGCAGGGCGGCGGGACCTCCCAGGGCGGCGCGCAGGTGCCGCAGACGCCGGCCCAGCCCGCCCAGCCCTAGGCCCGACAAGGCGGTGAGCCGGCCCGAGATCCAGGAGGCGCTCGCGCGGCTCGACGAGATCACGCGCCGGCTGCGGGTCGAGTGCCCGTGGGATCGCGAACAGGACGAGCGCTCGATCGTGCCGCACACGGTCGAGGAGGCCTACGAGCTGGCCGACGCCGCCAACGCGGGCGACGACGCGAAGCTGCTCGACGAGCTGGGCGACGTCCTCTTCCAGGTCCACTTCCTGTCGCTGCTCATGGAGGAGCGGGGAGCCGGCGACCTCGCCGCCGTGGCCGACCACTGCCGGGAGAAGCTGATCCGGCGCCACCCGCACGTGTTCGGAGATGTCGAGGCCGAGACGGCGGGAGAGGTCCTACGCAACTGGGACGAGATCAAGCAGGGGGAGGAGGGCCGCGAGCCGGGCCTCTTCGCCCACGTGCCCGAGAACCTTCCCGCCCCGCTCTATGCCCGCAAGGTCCAGCGGCGCGCCGCCTCGGCCGGCGCGTTCGACCTCGAGGTCGATGAGGCGATGGAGGAGCTGGCGGGCTGCGTCGAGGCACTGGCCCACGCTCCGGAGGACCGCGACGCCCGCGAGGGGATGCTCGGCGCGGTCCTGTTCGCCACCGTGCACGTCGCGCGCAAGATGCGGGTCGACCCGGAGCTCGCCCTGCGGGCGGCGGCGCATAGGTTTCGGGAGACCATGGAGGTTCAGTGAGCCAGATCGAGTCCGTCCACGCGCGCCAGATCCTCGACAGCCGCGGCAACCCGACCGTGGAATGCGAGATCACGCTGCGCTCCGGGGCCACGGGCCGCGCCGCCGTGCCCTCGGGCGCGTCGACCGGCGAGTTCGAGGCCACCGAGCTGCGCGACGGCGGCGAAGCCTGGATGGGCAAGGGAGTCGGCCGCGCCGTGGCCAACGTCAACGAGGAGATCGCCGAGGCGGTTCAGGGCCGCGACGCCTTCGACCAGGCCGCGCTCGACCGAACGCTGATCGACCTCGACGGGACGCCGGGCAAGTCGCGCCTGGGGGCCAACGCGATCCTCGCCGTCTCCCTGGCCGCCGCCCACGCCGCGGCCGCGGAGGAGCGCCAGCCCCTGTGGCGCTACCTCGGCGGAGAGGGCGCCCACGTCCTGCCCGTGCCGATGATGAACGTCCTCAACGGCGGGGCCCACGCCGACAACAAGGTGGACTTCCAGGAGTTCATGGCCGTCCCGTGCGGCGCCGCGAGCTTCTCGGAGTCCCTCCGGGTGGGGGCCGAGGTCTTCCACCACCTCAAGCGCACGCTGCACGAGCAGGGCCTGGGCACCGCCGTGGGCGACGAGGGCGGGTTCGCGCCGGACTTCGAGTCCAACGAGGCCGCCCTGCAGGCCCTGGTCGCGGGGATCGAGGCGGCGGGCTACCGGCCCGGCGAGGACGTGGCGATCGCCCTGGACCCGGCGACGAGCGAGGTCTTCCACGACGGCGCGTACGTGCTCGAGCACGAGGGCCGGACCCTGTCGGCGGAGGAGCTCGCGGCGTACTGGGCCGACCTGGCGGCTCGCTATCCGATCGTCTCGATCGAGGACGGGATGGACGAGGAGGACTGGGACGGCTGGAAGGCGCTGACCGACCGGGTGGGCGAGCACGTCCAGCTCGTGGGCGACGACCTGTTCGTGACCAACCCAGAGCGCCTACGGCGGGGGATCGAGTCCGGTGTGGCCAACTCCATCCTGATCAAGGTCAACCAGATCGGGACGCTCACGGAGACGCTCGAGACGATCCGGGTGGCCCGCGACGCCGGCTACACCGCCGTCATGTCCCACCGCTCGGGCGAGACCGAGGATGTGACGATCGCCGACCTCGCCGTCGCGACCGGGTGCGGTCAGATCAAGACGGGCGCCCCCTCACGCTCGGATCGCGTGGCGAAGTACAACCAGCTGCTGCGGATCGAGGAGGCGCTGGGCGCCGACGCCGAGTTCCCGGGCCGTACGGTCTTTCGTACTTAACAAGAGGAGGGGGGCGCCGGGCGGCGAAGGGGCGGGGCGATGGCCTCAGCCTCCCCTGCCCGCCGCCCGGCCGGCCGGCCCGTGTTCGGGGCCGGCGTGCGCTGGGACCGCGTCGGGCGGGTGGCCCTGCTCGTCGTCCTCGGCGGCGTCCTGCTGCTCTACGCCGGCCCGGCGCGCTCCTACTGGCAGACGTGGCGCGAGTCGAAGGCCAAGCACGCCGAGCTGCGGCGCCTGGAGGGCGAGCACGAGCGGCTGCTGGCGCGCCGGCGCGAGCTGCGCGAGCCGGCCTCGCTCATGCGCGAGGCCCGGCGCCTCGGCATGGTCCGCCGCGGCGAGCGGGCCTTCGTGGTCCAGGACCTGCCCGGGTAGCCTGGCCGAACGCCGGAGCGGCGTAGCCGGCCGGTTACTCTGCTGCCTGTGTCAGGCTTCGATTCTGCGATCTTCCAGTGGCGAGAGGGCCAGCAGCGCCTGCGCGACGCCGAGCCCGCCGACCGCGCCGTCCTCGAGCGGGTGACCGGGCGCATCGTCGACGAGTTGCGCCGCCGGCTCGGCGGGGAGTTCACGACCGGCGAGCTCGCGGAGCTGTACTACGAGCAGGGCACGGACTGGTGCCTCGACATCGCCGTCGTAACGGCGCCCGGCAACCCGCGGGCCTGGGAGTCCCAGACGGTCGCCGACGCCGCCTTCGCCCGCTACGTGCGCGAGGCGGCGGACTTCGCCGGCGGCCGGCGAGTGCCCGGCGAGTAGCTACTCGTCGTCGTCGCTGCCCGCGCGACGGATCACGATCTGGTCCTCCTCGACCGTGACCGTGATGGGGCGATGGCCCGCCCAGTGCTCGGCGTAGACGGGATCGTCCTGCACGGCGGGATCGAGCCACAGGCCGTAGCCCTCCTCGCCGTGGTCGAACGTACCCTCGAGCGGCCCGCCGCCCTTGCGGCGACCGCGCCCGCCCCGGCGGCCGCGGCGCCGTCCGCGCGCCGGGCGCTCGGAATCTTCGTCGTCGGAGTCATCGGCCTCGGGCTCGTCCTCGTCGGCGGCGTCCTCGGCCTCGGCGGCCGCCTCCAGCTCGGCGGCGACGAGCGCGTCGTCGGCGGCGCGAAGGTCGACCTCCTCGGTGAATCCGTCGTTGGGGGCATCCCCGTCGTCCGGTGCAAGATCGTTGTCACGCTTGAACGTGGCGATCTGCTGGACGGTGACGTCGAGCTGGTGGGCGATCCACGCGTCGGTGCGCCCTTGGCGCACCCACGCCCGGATCTTGTTCAGTTCTGGCTTCAGCGACCTGCGGGCCATGCGGGCGCGGAGCCTAGCGAAACCCAAACCTGAACAGATTCATGCGTGACTTTATGCAGCGCCTACTCGTTACTTGCGCTGGAAGGGCCGGAGCGCGTTAATGTGGTTCCCGACGGCAGCAGGGAGGCGTACCACGAATGTTGGTTCTCACTCGCAAGTCGAACCAGAGCATCATGATCGGCGATGACATCGAGGTCTCGGTGCTGTCGGTGATGGGGGAGAAGGTCCGGATCGGAATCCAGGCGCCTCGGGACATCCCCGTGTTCCGCAAGGAGGTCTACCTGGAGATCCAGCAGGAGCGGGTCGCGGCGGGGGAGCCGACTCCCGACGAGCGGACGGTCGAGCAGGTCGACCAGGCGCTGCGCAAGCTCGGCGGCACCTGACCCGGCGCGCGCCGGGCTCAGCCCATCACGTAGTACAGCGTCTCGAACATCGCCACGGTGACCAGGACGGCGGTGGCGATGAGCGAGAGTACGAGCAAAAAGAAGCGCAGCGAGCCGCGCTGCTGACGGCGCTGAACGCGCCGGACGCGCGAGCGCGTAGACGCGGTTCTGCGCAGGTGCTCACGGCGCGTCCGGTCGAGTTCGATCTCCTCGACGAACGCGCGTTCGAGCTGCGCGATGCTCTGCCGCATCCTCATAGGCCGTCAAACACCCTACCACCGGCCAGAGTCACATAATCCGCCAGATTCGCCTGATGCATGCGTCAGCAGGCGCTCCAGAAACCACGCCCAGCCTCCCGTGCCGCGCGCTGGAGCCGCAGGAATTCCTCGGCGTGAGCGACGTTCGGGGGGATCGTGAGGATCGTCGCAAATCCCCGCCGCACGAGCTCGGCGTTGACGAACAGTCCGTCGGGGCGCCGGTAGACGTAGGCGAGCAGGCGCCCGTAGCGGTCGCGGGTCTCGGCGTCGGTGCGCAGCTCCACCCGGCGCCCGGCCAGCAGTCGGGCGTTGAAGGCGCTCGCCGCTCGGCCGTAGCACTGCACCGGCGTGCCCGGCTTGTGCGTCTCGGGCGTGTCGACGCCGATATAGCGGATCTTCTCCCGCCGGCGCCCGATCAGGACGTGGATCGTGTCGCCGTCGACGATCTTCACGACCCGGGCGTCGAGACGCTGCCGGGGGTGTAGTTCGGACGAGCCCCGCTCGCGCGTCTCCCCGCACGACAGCAGGCCGCCGCCTCCGGCCGCGAGGACGGCGAAGACCACGATCCACAGAACGGCGCGCCGCGGGCCCACGCGGCCAACGTAGCGACGGAATCGGCGCACCACGCCCGCGTTCTGTGCCAAGACTCACACTGCTCCGTGGACAGATGGGGACTATCGCCAAGAGGGAGATGCCGTCGCTGCGCCAACAACTGCCGCCGGGTCCGCGCGCGCCGTCCCCGGTGCAGGCGCTCGGCTGGTGGACGCGACCGATCGCCTTCATCGAGCGCTGCCGTGCCCGCTACGGCCGCCGCTTCACGATCTTCCTTCCGGCCGCGCCGCCGTTCGTGATGATCTCCGACCCCGACGAGATCCGCGAGGTCTTCACCGCCGCTCCGCACGTGCTGCACCCGGGCGAGGGCGCGAAGATCCTCGAGCCGGTGGTCGGGCGCCACTCCGTGATCCTGCTCGACGAGGGACCGCACCTCGAGCAGCGCAAGCTCATGCTCCCGGCCTTCCACGGCGACGCCGTCGAGCGCCTCGAGGCCTTGGTGGCCGACGTGACCGAGCGCGAGGTCGCCCGCTGGCCCACCGGGGAGCCCATCGCGCTGCACCCCCGTCTCCAGGGGCTCACGCTCGAGATCATCCTGCGGGCCGTGTTCGGGCTCGATCCCGGGCCCCGTCTGGACGCCCTGCGCGAGGGCCTGACGGCGATCCTCGAGTTCGGCACCAGCCCCGCCTCCGTGCTGCCGCCGCTGCCCTTCGGTGCGTCGAAGGCCTTCGCCGGCCGCAAGGCCAAGGTCGACGAGCTCGTCTTCGAGCTGATCGACGAGCGCCGGCGCCTGGGCAGCGAGGACCGCGACGACATCCTGGCGATGCTCCTGGCCGCTCGCCGGGAGGACGGATCGGGCATGTCGCGCGAGGAGGTGCGCGACGAGCTGATGACCCTGCTGGTCGCCGGTCACGAGACCACCGCGTCGACGCTGGCCTGGGTGTTCGAGCGGCTGACTCGCGAGCCCGAGGTCTGGACCGGCTCGGCGCCGGGGAGGACGAGGAGTACGTGACGGCGGTGATCCAGGAGACCCTGCGCCGCCGGCCCGTCTTGCCCAACGCCGCTCCGCGCCTGGTCATGAAGCGGATCGAGGTCGGCGGCTGGTCGTATCCCACCGACGTCTGCCTGGTGGCCAACTCCTACCTCGTCCACCACGACCCGGAGATCTACCCCGAGCCCTACGCCTTCCGCCCCGAGCGCTTCCTGGACGAGTCGCCCGGCACCTACACGTGGATCCCCTTCGGCGGCGGGCGCCGCCGCTGCCTGGGCGCGAGCTTCGCGATGCTCGAGATGAAGATCGTGCTGCCCGCCGTGCTGGCGCGCGGAGTGGTGCGCAGCTCGAACGGCGCGGCCGGCGAGACGGCGAGGCGGCGCGCGATCACGATCAGCCCGCGCGACGGGGCGCTGGCGGTGCTCGACCCCGCCCCGCGCCGCGTGCCTCAGCCGACGGGCGCCTTGCCCTCGGCCTCGGTGTAGACCTTCACGAAGCGAAGGTATTTGTCGGCGACCTGGGCGGCCGCGTCCTCGCGGGCCAGGCTGCCGTCGAGGAAGGCGCGCAGCGGGTCGCCCCAGATCGAACGCCCGATGGCGAAGCCGACGTAGGCCTCGACCGGCGCCCCCGCGCGCAGCCAGTGGTCGACCTTGTCGTCGTCGGCCCCGCGGCCGAGCACGACGCACACGACGCCCTCGCGCCCCTCGCCGGTCCGGGCCTGGGCGGCGATCCGCTCGCAGTCCGCGGTCTCGTCGACGCCCTCGATCTTCCAGATGTCCGCCTCGACGCCGGCGTCCTGAAGCTCGGCGATGGTGCGGCGCATCAGCTCGGGGCGCAGCTCGGCGTCGTAACGGTCGGAGTCGCCGCCCACCTGCTCGAGCTGGTGCGGCTCGGCCGGGACCAGGAGCTCGAAGAGGAACTTGCGGTCGTGCTCGTGCAGCCAGTCGGCCAGACGCTTGAGGCGCCCGGCCTGGCGCTCGTTCATCTCGGCGTCCCCGTCGGGGTTGTAGCGGACGAGCACCTTGGAGAAGTCGGGGTCGAACTTCTCGATGTGGGCCCCGAAGTCGTCGCCGTACTCGAAGTCGAACTCGTTCTGGCCGCTCTTCTCGACCGGCATCGCGAGCTTCAGGCCCCGCTCGCGGGCGGCCTCGGGGATGCCGGACGGCACGCCGAACTGCTCGTCGACGAGCGCGCCCGAAACGCTCGGGTCGGCGCCGCGCTCCAGCGCGGCCTCGAGCCCCTCGAACACGAGGTGCTTGCCGTCCGAGATCTGCTGGGTCTGCTCCGCCGTCGGGTCGGTTTCGATCCCGAACCACTTCTTCTGGAACGACCCGCGGTGGTCGAACGCCAGGATGTACAGCTTGCCGTCATAGCCCAGAGCCATCGGTGCGTGCCCCTCCGTCGCTTGCCTGCCGTTTGCCGGGCAAGGCTATCGCGGCAGGGGGGCCGGGTACGCTTCCGCCCGATGGAGCACCGGTTCACGGGCCCCAGCTACACGCTCGGCATCGAGGAGGAGCTGATGATCCTCGACGCCGAGACGCTCGATCTCGCCAACATGGTCGAGCCGATGCTCGAGTCGGCGCAGACCGACGAGGGCGCAGGCGAGGTCAAGCCCGAGCTGATGGAGTCGGTGCTCGAGATCGCCACCGACCCGTGCCGCACCACCGTGGAGGCGGGCGCGCAGCTGCGCGAGCTGCGGGCGCGCGTACGTGAAACGGCCGAGTCGAAGGGCCTGGCCATCGGCTCGGCCGGGACGCACCCGTTCGCGATGTGGGAGGACCAGCGCATCGTCGCCCGGCCCCGCTACCGCGACCTCATCAGCGCGCTGCGCTTCGTGGCCCGCCAGGAGATCATCTTCGGCATCCACGTCCACGTGGGCATCGACGACCCCGACAAGGCGATCCACGTGGCGAACGGGATGCGCGTGCACATGCCCGTGCTCCTCGCCCTGTCGGCCAACTCGCCGTTCTGGCGCGCGGACACGACCGGGCTCGCCTCGACGCGCACGCCGATCTTCCGCGCCTTCCCCCGCGTGGGCATCCCGCCCACGTACAGCGATTGGGCGGACTACGCCAAGCGCATCAACTTCATGTGCGAGTCAGGCGTGATCCAGGACTACACCTACCTCTGGTACGACGTTCGCCCGCATCCCAACCTCGGGACGGTGGAGGTCCGGGTGATGGACTCGCAGACGCGGGTCGAGCACACGCTGGGGTTGGCCGCGCTCGTCCAGGCGCTGGTGAAGGAGCTCGCCGAGCACTTCGACGCGGGCAAGCGCCTGGCGAAGTACCCGCACGAGATGATCGACGAGAACAAGTGGCTGGCCGCCCGCCACGGCCTGGAGGACGAGCTCATCGATCTGCCGTCCCAGAAGAGGATCGGCACGAAGCAGCTGGCCCGCCGCCTGCGCGACCGAGCCCGCGAGCACGCGCAGGATCTGGGCTCCGCCGACGACCTCGAGGCCATCGACGACCTGCTCAACCACGGCAACGGCGCCGCGCGCCAGGTCGTCGTCTACGAGGCCAACCACGACCTGCGCGAGGTCGTGGCGGAAATTGTGACCGCCACAGGCGAGTAGGGCCGCCCTACACTTGAAGGCGATGTCATCCGGACCGGATCTCTCCGTCGTCTGCAAGAACTGCGGGTCCGAGGTCAGCCCGTACATCACCGAGTGCCCCTACTGCGGCAACCGGCTGCGCAAGCGGGCCCCGAAGCTCGACAAGCTGGGCCAGCCGAAGGAGCGCCGGCTGCGCCGCTCCAAGCCCTCGCTCGGTCGGTTGCGGCCGGGGGAGATGCCGGGAATCCGCGTCGACTCCCGGCCGTGGGGGACTCTCGGCCTGCTCGTGGCGAGCCTCGGCGGGTCGCTCGCCGTGCAGACGACGTGGGTCGGCCGGGTCGACCTCGCCCTCGTGGGCCCGCCCGGGAACGAGTGGTGGCGGATCCTGACCGCGCCCTTCGTCTACGTGAACACGGGCTACGCCCTGGCCGCCCTGCTCTCGATCGCGCTGTTCGGCTGGCTGCTGGAGCGCCGGCACGGCCACGTCGTCCCGGTGGCGGTCTTCCTCATCAGCGGCTCGGCGGGAATGGCGCTGGCGGCCGGCGTCGAGTCGTTCCCCATCGCGGCCGGTGGCAACGGCGCCGCGCTGGGGCTCCTGTGCGCCTGGGCCGCGCCCGACCTGCTCGCGCGCCGGCGCGGCGAGGAGACGGAGTCCGACCTCCTGGGCGCCGGCGTGATCGCCGCGGTCCTCGCCCTGATGCCGCTCGCCGCCGAGGAAGCGAACTGGCTGGCCGGCGCGGGCGGCGCGGTGGCCGGGCTGGCCTGCGGCGGGCTGCTGGCGACGGTCGCGCGGCGAGGCTAGGCCTACACCGCTCGCGCCAGCTGGGCGACGACTGCCTCCGGCTCGTCGACGAGCCTGCGCCATGTGAGTCGAGCCACGGTGAGCCCGGCGGCCTGGAGGTCCGCATCGCGCCGGCGGTCGCGCTCGAATGCGGCGCGGGAGCCGTGGAATGCGTAACCGTCGACCTCGACCACGAGGCCGGAGGAGCGCCAGAGGAAGTCGACTTCGTGTCCGGCGATGCGAACGTTGCACTCGGGCTCTGGAAGCCGTGCCTTCCGGATCAGCCTCAGCAGCCGTTCCTCGGCCTCGGAGCGGGTGAAAGCCGGGCCGGCCTCGCGAATGAGCAGGTCGCGCAGTACCGCGACGCCTCGGCGTCCGGTCGACCTCCCGACGAGCTCCTCGAGCTCTCCCTCCCGCACCAGTCCCCGCGCTCTTGCCTCGGCGATCGCCTGCTCGAGCTCGCGCAGGGTGGCCACGATCGCCCAGTCCAGAAGCGAGCGCGCCGGGCTGGTCACTGGCAGCCGATCACGTCGCCGGACATCAGCGCCCGGGAGTTCCCGCACCCAATGAACGCGTACATCGTCGAACGAGCGCTGCCGATGGCCGACGACGGTCACGTCGAGCATTGCCAGGGGCTGCTCGACGATTCCCCATCGGGCGAGAGCGGTGGCATGGCTGAGAATGGCGCCGGGCCCGCAGGCCAGCAACGCCCCCGTCTCACGCGCCAACAGTGGGGGAACCGGATGACCGACGAGATAGACGCGCGGATAGAAGCGATGCAGGCGCCCTCGCGCGAGCCGGTGCGCGATGGCGCCGCGGCCCAACCCCATCTCGTGAAGCTGATCTCTGTGGACGAGCCCTCGCTGGTCGGCCGCCACCCGCGCCATCGCCAGATCGCCGGGCACGTCGACCGGGCTGTCCGCCACCTGCGAATTCGCGATCTCGTGACGCTCCCCCGCCCGCTTGCGCGGTTCCGCCAGCCGTTCCTGCGGTTCCGGCCAAGCGCGCCCGGCGACGTTGCGAGTGTCCGGTTCTGCACGGGCGCTCATACGCGCCAGGTTGCCCGAGTAGGGCGCCCGTCTGGCTCGCGATTCGAACCGAATTTGCGACGAAGTCCCTACGGAAGGACCGCGATCGTCCCCGCCGGGCCGTCCACGAGGCGGCCGATCACCGGGCCGGAGCACGCCGGCGGCCCGCTCGGCGGGCAGGGCGACGAGCAGCCCGCCGCTCGTCATCGGGTCGGTGAGGAGGCGGCGGGTCGGGGCCGGCACGGCGGGGTCGATCGAGGCGAACGTGGCGGCGTGCTCGGCGTTGCGCCGGGCGCCGCCGCTCACCGCTCCCTCGTCGCCGAGGAGCTCGAGCGCGCCGGCGATCGCGGGAACGGCCCCGGCGTCCACCTCAGCGGCGACGCCGCTCGCCCGCGTCAGCTCGTGCAGATGTCCCAGCAGGCCGAAGCCGGTCACGTCGGTCATCGCGTGGGCGCCCGGCGGCGCGCGCGGCCGTCGGCGGCGTCGCGGTTGAGCTCCGTCATGACCGCCACGGCGGCCGCGACCGCCTCGGTGCCCGTCGTTCCCGCGCTTGGCCGCGGTGGCGATGGCGCCGGCGCCCAACGGCTTGGTCAGCACCAAGAGCGTCTCCGGCAGCGCCGCCGGCGTTGGAGAGCACCTCGTCGGGATGCACCGTGCCCGTCACCGCGAGCCCGTACTTGGGCTCGCGATCGTCGATCGAGTGGCCGCCGACGATGACCGCCCCGGCTTCGCGCACGACGTCGGCGCCCCCGCGCAGGATCTCGCGCAGGACCTCGTCGCCCAGCTCCTCGAGGGAGAAGGCGACGAGGTTGAGCGCGGTCAGCGGCTCCCCGCCCATCGCATAGACGTCGGAGAGGGCGTTGGTGGCCGCGATCCGCCCGAAGTCGTACGGGTCGTCGACGATGGGGGTGAAGAAGTCGACCGTCTGGACCAGGGCGAGGTCCTCGCGGACCCGGTAGACGCCGGCGTCGTCGGCCGTCGCCGGCCCCACGAGCATGGCCGGATCGACCGTCCCGTCGAGCGACGCGAGCACCCGCTCGAGGTCGGCCGCGCCGAGCTTGCAGCCGCACCCGGCGCCGTGCGAGAGCTCGGTGAGCTTCACGGTCACGGACGTATGATGACGCGGTGCTCGACGGCCCCTACAGCGACGAGGAGATCGACGCGGCCGTCCAGGCACTTGGCGACCCGGAGCGGCTCGCCGGCGCGCGCGACACCGTCGCCCGCCTGGCGCCCCAGCTTCAGCGCGTGCTCAACGAGGCCCTCGCCGACGGCGGGTGGTTCGGCAGCGCGCACGAGGAGCAGATCGGCCGCGTCGCCGGCGAGGCCGATCCCGAGGCCCGGCAGGCCGCGGTGCGCACGCTCGTGGCCGAGGAGACCCGGCTGGGCATGCTCGTCGGCGTGGCGGTTGGAATCGAGCTCGCCCGGGAACTCGCCAAGCACCCGACGAACAAGGAGAACTGAATGGACATCCGCTTTCTGGGCCACGCCTGCTTCGAGCTGTCCGACGGCGACACCTCGCTGTTGATCGATCCGTTCCTCACCGGGAACCCGAAGGCGGCGGCGAACGCCGACGAGCTGAGCCCCACCACGATCCTGCTCACGCACGGCCATGTCGACCACATCGGCGACACCGTGGCGATCGCCAAGCGCGCCGGCGTCCCCGTCGTCGCCATCGTCGAGCTGGCCAACGAGATCGGCGAGGACGACGTCGACGTGTTCGATCCCAACCTCGGTGGGACGGTGGAGTTCGACTGGGGCTGGGTCCGCCTGGTCCCGGCCTGGCACACCTCGACGACGCCCAAGGGCACCGTCAACACGCCGGCCGGGATGGTCGTCAACTTCGGCGGCAAGACCGTCTACCACCTGGGAGACACGGCGCTGTTCTCCGACCTCTCGCTGGTGTCGCGCCGTGACGAGATCGACGTGGCGCTGATGTGCATCGGCGGCCACTACACGATGGACCGCCACGACGCGGTGCACGCGGCCGACTTCGTCCAGGCCCACACGGTGATCCCCTGCCACTACGACACGTTCCCGCCGATCGAGACCGACGCGCAGGCCTTCAAGGCCGACGTGGAGGGCAAGACGGGCTACGAGTCGCGCGCGGCGGAGAAGGTCGTCGTCCTGCAGCCGGGAGAGACCCACACGCCGTGACCCACGCGATCGTCCTGATCGAGGCCGAGCGCACGGCGCTCCAGACCCTCGGCGGCACTCTCGCGGACGTCGAGGGCGTCGCCGAGGCCTACTCGGTGACCGGCGAGTGGGACTTCGTCGCCATCGTGCGCGTGCCCAAGCACGACCAGCTCGCCGATACGGTCACCGGCCAGATCGGTCAGCTCGAGGGCGTCACGCGCACGCAGACGATGGTCGCGTTCGAGGCCTTCTCGCGCCACGACCTCGAGGCGCTCTTCGACATTGGCGCCTAGCCCGCTAGGGCTGAGTCCCGTAGCCCCGCTTGAACCAGATGCTCCGGTCCTTCCAGTCGTGCACCATGAGCAGGCTGCCCGTGGCGGCGAGGGCGACGGTGACCGGCGGGGAGAGGCGAGCGGCGACGAGGCCGCCGACGGCGGCGGCGGTCAGGACCGCGCCGGTGGCACCGTGATGACAGCGCTGGCCGAACAGCCACACGCGGCGGCGAGCGGCGTCATATTCGACTGCCCGCAGGACCTTGAGTGTCTGTTCCCGTCCGACCATTGCGCTTGAAAGTCAGTCATCGACGCGCCTTCTATCGTCACAACGGCGGGGGTAACTTGAGCCTGCGTTCGGGTCTGGCCATTCTTGCGACTCTGGCGCTCGGTCCTGGCCGCGTGCGGCGACGATTCCGGAGGCGGGAACACGGGCGCTGCGTCGACCACGTCGACCTCGCCCCCGGTCGCCACCGCGCCCAGCGCGACCGAGCCGCCGCCCGACGCCACGGGCCCTGCCACCGTGCCTCCCGGCGGCGCCGAGCACACCGGTCGCGACCAGGACCAGGCGGGCGGGGAGGAGCCGGTGCGGGTGGACGCGCAGTTCACCGTGCGCGGGGGGCAGCTGAGCCCGTCCATGGTGACCACGCCCGCCTTTCTCGCCGTGCAGGTCAGCGTGCGCAACCTCGACGGCGCCACCCGGGAGGTGGTCGTCCGCGCGGATCGCGTGTACCGGCTCACCGTCGGCCCCGGCCGCCGCGCCACGCGCCTGATCCCCGGCCAGCCGGCCGGCACCTATGCCGTGCTCGTGCAGGGCCGGCGGCGCGGAGCGCTCGTCTTCGGCGGGGAGCCGGGGCCCTAGCCACACTGACTGGCCAGCCAGCCAGGCGGTCCGGTACGCTGCTGCGAACCCCGCGCCCCACCAAGAAGGAGAGGACGTGCCCGAGACGACCGCCCAGCACGCCACCGAGCGCGCCGACTTCCAGGCCACCTCCGACCCCGGGCTGCTCGAGTCCGCCGACCGCGGCGAGTCGCAGCTCCTGAGCTATCGCGAGCTCTACCTGCTGTGGGAGCGCCAGCAGTGGCGCACGCAGGACCTCGACTTCTCCCAGGACCGCATCGACTGGCACGAGCGCATCGACGCCGAGGAGCGCGAGGCGCGGATGTACGGGCTGTCGTCCTTCTTCGTCGGCGAGCAGCGCGTGGCCGAGGAGCTCGGGCCGATGATGCGCGCGGCGCCCACGGAGGACATGCGGATCTTCCTGTGCACGCAGATCGCCGACGAGGCGCGACACGTCGCCTTCTTCGACCGCTTCTACTCCGAGGTCGGCGTGCTCGAGGCGGACAACCTCACCGGCCGCCTCAAGGAGACCTCGGCCCATCTCAACCCCGAGTTCGAGCAGATGTTCGACGAGGCGCTCAAGCAGCGCGTCGATCGGCTGGCGGCGAAGCCGGAGGACCTCGAGACGCTCGTCGAGGCGATCACGATCTACCACATGATCATCGAGGGAATGCTCGCCCTCACCGGCCAGCACTTCATCATCGAATACAACACCGACGTCGGCACCCTGCCGGCTTTCGTCGAGGGCTTCCTCAACGTCGCGCGCGACGAGCACCGCCACGTCGCCTTCGGCGCGAGCTTCCTGCGCGAGATGGCCCAGCAGGACACGCGCTACGCCGAGGCCATCCAGCGCTCGATGGCCGAGGTCCTGCCGCTGGCCGAGGGCGTCCTGCGCCCGAAGTGGATCCCCGAGGACACGCCGCAGGACACCGAGATCTTCGGCGCCACGCTCGAGGAGACGAGGATCTTCGCCGCCAAGGCGCTCGAGCGCCGGCTCAAGGTCATCGGGCTGGCCCCCGTGGCCTAGCTCCCGTCGTCCAGCTCCATTTCGGCGGGCGGTAGGTTCCCGCCCATGCGCCTGCACGTCCACGAGTACGGCGACCCCGCCGGGTCTCCGCTGATCTGCCTGCACGGGGTCACGGGACACGGCGAGCGCTTCCGCCGGCTCGCCGAGGAGCGTCTGGAGGGACGGCGCGTCATCGCCCCCGACCTGCGCGGCCACGGGCGCTCGGGCAGCGAGCCGCCGTGGAGCGTCGACGCCCACATCAGCGACGCGCTGGAGACGGCGACGGCCCTCGGGGTGAAGGAGGCCGACTGGCTCGGCTTCTCGTACGGCGGGCGGGTGGCGGCCGCCCTGGCCGCACGCGAGCCCGAGCGGGTCGAGAGCCTCGTGCTGCTCGATCCGGCGCTTCACATTCCCCCCGACTCCTGCCTCGAGCAGGCGCTCGAAGAGCGCGGCGACCTCTCCTTCGCGGACGTCGACGAGGCGATCGAGGACCGTGGCTCCGCGCTTCTCCACACGCCGCGGGAGATGCTCGAGGAGGAGATGAGCCAGCATCTGGTGCGCGGGGAGGACGGGCGCCTGCGCTACCGCTACGAGCCGGTGGCGGCGATCGCGGCCTGGTCGGACATGGCCGCCGCCCCGCCGCCCGTGGCGGACGTGCGCACGCTGATCGTGCGCGGAGACCAGTCGTGGGTGCCCGTGGATCTCGCTCGCTACCCGAACGCACAGACCCTCGAGGTCGCCGGCGGGCACCCCGTGCTGTGGGAGGACTTCGACGCCACCGCGGCCGCGATCGCGGGCTTCTTCGAAGCCTGAGGCCGGGAGGCTCGCCTAGGCGATCCGGTCGCCGAGCGCGACGTCCTCGTCGGGGCGCAGGAGGATCACTCCCTTTTCGTCGTCCAGCGCCCCGATCACGAGGACCTCGGAGCGCATGGGGCCGATCTGCTTGGGCGGGAAGTTGACGACGGCGACGACGAGCCGGTCCTCCAGCGCCTCGCGCGGATAGTGCTTGACCTGGGCCGAGGACCGCTTGACCCCGATCTCCGGCCCGAAGTCGATCTCGAGCTTCCACGCGGGGTTGCGCGCTTCCGGGAAGTCCTCCACGCGCACGACCCGGCCGACGCGCATGTCGACCTTCTCGAAGTCCGCCCACTCGATCATGGGCGGAGCCTAACCGCGGCTTGGGCTACGGGCCGGCGGGAGGGGCGGGAGCCGGCAGAGGCGCGGCCTGCGGCTGGGTCGGCGGCGGGGCGCCGTCCTGGCCCTGATCGGGCGGCGGGCTCTCCTCCTGGGCCGGCGTGCCGCCGTTGCCGTTGGAACCGTCCTGCGGTTCGGCCGGCGCGGGCGCGGGCGCCGGGGAAGGCTGGGCTGCGGGTGCGGGCTCCGTCGGCAGGACCGTGGTGTCCGTGACCGTCTCCGTCGTCGGAGCCGGTGGCGCGGGCGCGGCCGCAGGAGTGGTGGCGGCCGGAGCGGGTGTCGTCGTCGCCACGGGGGTCGCCGGCTTCAGCGCCACCTTGGCCTTCGGCTCGGGCTTGGGCTTCGTCGCGGCGGCGGGCGCCTTGAGCGCGGCAGCCGGCGCGGCGGTTCCGCCGTTGTCCGAGATGGCGGCCTGGCCTTGCTGGGCGACGACCGGGACCGGAGCCGCGTGGTCGGCCGCGTGACGGACCTCGACGGCGCCGACCCCCACGATGGCCGCGGCGGCGAGGCCGGCGGCGGCCTTCGTGGCCACGGCGCTCATGCCGGCGGACACGAGCCCACCCGCCGCGCCGCCCGCGGCGGCGCTGCCCGCCGCCGCGGCGCCGGTCCCGGCGGCGGTGCCGGCCGCGCCGGCGCCGCCACCCGCGGCCGAGCCGCCGAACTGGGCGACGAGAAGCTTCTTGATCATCAGCAGCCCGCCGACCGGGAACACCGCGGCGAGCGCCTTGTTCGTGTCGCGCAGCTGCTTGCGGAAGGCCGAGCAGCGGTCGCACTGCTTGAGGTGGCGGCGGATCGGCGGCGTGAGGCGCTTGAGTCCCTCGGCGACCTCGCCGAGCTCGAGCCGGACCTCGTCGCACGACAGCTGACGGGCCTCGGCGGCCTCGGCGAGCCCGACGCGCGCGCGGACGAGCAGGGACTTGACGCTCGGCACGGTCGTGTCCATCGCCTCGGCGATCTGGTCGTAGGAGAGGGCGTCGATCTCGCGCAGCAGCAACGCGGTGCGCTGCGTCTCCGGGAGATGCTGGACGTCCACGAGGAGCAGGCGGAACTCCTCGCGGCGGTGGACCTTGTCGGCCGTCGTCTGCCCGCCCTCGGCAAAGTGAACGTCCATCGAGTCCACGCCGATCGGCTGCACCCGGCGCAGGTGGTTGAGCGAGCGGTTGCGGGCGATCCGGTACAGCCACGGCCGCACGTTGAGCGCGCGGTCGTCGGCCTGGATCGCGTTGAAGGCAGCCGCGAAGACCTCCTGGAGCACGTCCTCCGCGTCCTCCTTCGAGGACAGCATGTGGCGGCAGAAGGCGAGCAGGCGCGACTGATAGCGCGACATCAGCGCCTCGAAGGCGTGATGGTTGCCGCGTCTGATGAGCGCGATCAGCTTCTCGTCCGACTGGAGCCGGAGCAAGGGCGAGCGCCCGTGAATACCGGCGACGCCGGTGTGTTTCAGTGCCGAGACTTCCACGCGTGAATGAGTCCCTTCCCCCCGCAGACACCGTAGCAATCGGGAAGTTGCGCTTTATAAAGGCCCTGCAACCCGAGGTGCGATGCCCGGGGCGGGACTCGAACCCGCAAGCTCAAAGAGCGGCGCTTTTTAAGGGCGCTGACTTTGCCAGTTTGTCTACCCGGGCCCTGCGATGGTAGAGGTCACCGGGGGCTGATACGGGTGGCCGTGGCCTTCCATGTGGCGAGGACGGGCGTACCGGGCTCGAGGGCGAGGACGTGGACGGCTTCGCCGGTGAGCTCCGCGGTCAGGGGCTGGGGGGTGGTGAGGCCGACCCGGGCTCGGTTGCCGAAGATCGTGACCGTCTCGACGTAGGCCTCGAGGCGGTTGCGGGCCGAGCCGTGGGCGGCCTCCCCGGCGGGCTCGAGCGCGATCTCCCAGGGGTGGACGCTGGCCGCCACCGGCCCGGTCGCGACATCGGTGCTCGCGACCTCGCCGCCGCCGTCCAGCGCCACGAGGGTCAGGCCGCCGGGGCCGGGCCGCGCGGTGCCGCGCAGGACGGTGGCGCCGGTCAGGTCGGCGACGAAGGCCGAGGCGGGTGCGGTGGCGAGGTGGGCCGGGGTGCCGCGCTGGACGATGCGTCCCTCGTCGATCACCGCGACCTGGTCGGCGAGCAGCGCGGCCTCGGCGAAGTCGTGGCTGACCAGGAGCGCCGGGACGCCGGCCTCGCGCAGCGTGGCCGCGAGCTCGCGGCGGGCGTGGCCGCGCGTCTGGGCGTCGAGCGCGGTCAGGGGCTCGTCCAGGAGCAGGGCGCGCGGATCCACGGCGAGCGCGCGAGCGAGCGCGACGCGCTGGCGCTCTCCCCCGGACAGTTCACGCGGGCGCGCGTCCGCGCGCGCGAGAAGCCCGAACCGGTCGAGCAGCTCGTCCGCCCGGCGCCGGCGCTCGGCGCGGGCGAGGCCGCGCAGCGGATAGGCCACGTTTCGCCGCGCGTCAAGGTGGGGGAAGAGCGCGTAGTCCTGGAACACGACGCCGCAACGCCGCCGCTCGGGCGCGAGCGCGACCCCGTGCTCGGTGTCGAGCCACACCTCCTCGCCGCACGTCACCCGGCCGCGCTGCGGCCGGCGCAGCCCGGCGGCGATGCGCAGCGCCGTGGTCTTTCCGGCGCCCGAGGGCCCGGTCAGGGCGAGGCACCCCTCCTCGATGCGCAGGGAGACGTCGAGGTCCAGGGCGCCGACCCGGTCGCGAGTCTCAAGCGCGAGCATCGAGCGCTCGCCCTCCCACGAGCCGCACCGTGAGCATCAGGGCGGCGCTGACCGCGAGCAGGACCGCGGACAGCGCCAGCGCCGCGGTGAAGTCGCTGGAGAAGAATCCGTAGATGGCCAGCGGGGCCGTCTGCGTCTCGCCCTGGAAGCTGCCGGCGACGATCAGCGTGGCGCCGAACTCCCCGACGGCCCGGCCCCAGGCCAGCGCCGCGCCCGTGAGCAGGCCGGGCAGCGCGACCGGCACCGCGACGCGGGCGAACGTCGCGGCCGGCGAGGCGCCGAGCGTCCGGGAGGCCTCGCGCAATGAGGGGTCCACCGCGGCGAACGCGGCCTGCGCCTGGCGCACGTAGAAGGGGCTGGCCACGAACGTCTGGGCGGCCACGACGCCCGCGGTCGTCAGCGCGATGTCGATCGGCGTCCGCGTGATCCCCTTCGGGCCGAAGGCGGCGAGCAGCCCGATGCCGGCCACCGCGGGCGGGAGGACGAGCGGCAGCTCGACCAGCGTGATCACGACGGACCGGCCGCGGAAGGTGCGCGTGGCCAGGAGGTAGGCGGCTGGGGTGCCGAAGCCCACGATCAGTATGAGCGAGACCGTCGTCGTCTTCAGGCTCAGGACAAGGGCGTCGACGGAGGCGGGATCGTCGAGCCGGGCGATCAGGTCTCCGGGCGGGACGTCGACGAGGATCGCCACCATGGGCAGGACGAGGAAGGCGAGCGCGACCGCGAGGGCAGCCGCCAGAAGCGCGCCGAAGCCGGCGTCCTCACGTGCGGTGGAGGCTCGAACCCCGCGGCGCGCAGCGCCTGCGCTCCCTTGCCGGAGAGCAGGCCGTCGATGAAGCGCCTTCGCCTCGTCGGGGTGCTTCGTGCCCTTCACGACGGCGGCGGCGTAGACCACACGCGGCTGCGCCGCGGCGGGAAGCTCGATCGCTCGTAGCGCGCCCTTCGTGGCGTTGACGTCGGTGACGTACACGAAGCCGGCGTCCGCGCCGCTCTGGGTGAGCTTGCCGACGATGCTCTTGACGTCGGGCTCCTCGGAGCGGACGTTGCGCAGGATCGCAGTCGCCCTCCGGCCCGAGGCGCTCGAGCACCTCGCGCGTGTAGTCGCCGATCGGCACGCCCTTCGCGCCGATCGCCACCTTCACGCCCGGCCCGCCGCCCCGGCCAGCGAGCGGATGGCGCTGTCCGCCGGCGACGGCGAGGACGAGCCGGTTGGCCGTGAACGGCGACCGGCTTCTCCACGAGGCCCGCCCGGAAGAGCTGGTCGGGGTACTTCGTGTTGGCCGACGCGAAGACGTCGGGCCGCGCGCCCTGCGCGGATCTGGGCGGCCAGCTCGTCGGAGCCCGGCGAACGAGAACCTGGCCCCGCCGTAGGCCGTGAACGCCTCCTTGAGCGACGATGCGGCGGACACTTTGATTGTGGCGTTGTCGCCGCCGCCGCCGTCGTCGCCGCATCCGGCAAGAGCGACGAGCACAGAGGACGGCCGGGGAGGAGGCGCCTCACGTCCGCTCGACCATCACCGACGTGGCCTTCACGGTCGCGGTGGCCTCCACTCCGGCGGCGAGCCCGAGCTCCTCGACCGAGTCGCGGGTCACCGCGGCGGTGACCCGGAACGGTCCGGCGTCGATCTCCACCAGGGCCATCACGCCGTCGACCTCGACCGAGCGCACGATCCCGGGAAAGCGGTTGCGCGCAGACAGTGACTCGCCCGTGCGATGCCGACGCGGCCGCGAGCCGAGCCGCCGCACCTCGGTGGCCGGAACGCGCCGCCGGTTGCGCTCGTCGCGGATCGTCTTCAGCTTGCCGGCGCGGTCCCAGCGGCGCAGCGTGTCGATCGACACGTCGAGCGCGCGCGCTGCCTCGCCCAGCGAGAGCGAATTCGCCTTCGCCATCTACCTAAGCATTGCATAGGCAGAGGGGTCAGCGTCTTGCGTCGCCGCTGGCGGAGGGATCAGACCCCTTGATGTCGCCGCCGCTCTAGGGGTCTGACCCCTTAGGCGGCCGCGACCTGGGCGGACGCCGGTGCGCCGAGCAGGTCGAGCAGGCCGAGGGCGAGGGCTTCATCACCCTCGACCTCGATCTCAAGTGCAGCTTGAGAGTCGCCGGCGACGAGGCGGACGCAGGCGTCGACGCTCGCGCGCAGCGAGGCATCGGCGTCGAGGCAGGCTCCGGCGCGGACGCGCAGGCCGTCGGGGCCGGCCAGCAGCGCCCACCGCGCGGGCGCCGGGATCCCGGGTTCGACCGACCACAACTCGTGAGGATCGGCCAGCTCCAGCTGGAAGCGGCCGGCGAAGCCCTCGGCCCTCGCCCGGGCCGCGTCGAAGCGCAGCTCGAGCTGGGCCATGAGCACGTGGGCGAGCACCGCGTCGCCGGGCTCCGTGTCCTCGTCCAGGCGCCCCAGCCCGAACCGGGCGAGCGCGTCGAGCACGTCCTCGAGCTCGTGACCGGCCTCGGTCATCTCATACACGCGCGAGGAACTGGTCTCCTCCCGCGTGGCCACGATGCCTCGCGCCTCGAGCAGCGTGAGGCGCTCGTACAGCTGGTTCATCGGCACGTCGGGCAGACCGCGTGCGATCGCCGCCGCGCTCAGCGGCCCGCGGAGCGCCAGCTCCCTCACGATGAGCAGCGTCCAGCGCTGCCCGAGGACGTCAAGGGCGCGCGCGATCGCGCAGAACTGCCGGTAGCCAGGTCTCATCTCTCTCCCCCCTCCTTGCCCGTGCTTCAGACAACGCATCCGTGGGTAAAAACTTGCCCTCATGGGGGCACGGTTCCCCTTTGACACCGGAAACGGGGCGTTGCTAGCTTCGACGACGTTCCTGCGGGCCGGGAGACCCGCGGGTGGGAGAGAGAGGAAGACAGGGGTACCCCGTGCAGACGAGCGTGGTGGGCAGGATCGCGGCGATTGGGGCCGTCGTCGTGGCGGCGGCTGCGGTCGCGATCGTGCTTCTCGGCTCCGGTGACGGCGGCCACACCTACTCGCTGCGCTTCCAGAACGCCGCCCAGCTCGTCAAGGGCAACCTCGTCCAGGTCTCGGGCACGCAGGTGGGGAAGGTCCAGGACATCACCCTGACCGACGACGGCCAGGCCAAGGTCGAGATCAAGATCGACGACGACAAGTACGCCCTGCGCCGCGGGACCAAGGCGATCGTTCGCGCCTCCTCTCTGTCGGGCATCGCCAACCGCTACATCGATCTCCAACTCCCGCCCGGCACCGCCGAGAAGATCAAGGACGGGGGGACGATCACCCAAAAGGACACGACGACCGCCGTCGACCTCGACGAGGTCTTCAACGTCTTCGACCCCCAGACCCGCCACGGCCTCCGCGACGTCATCCGGGGCTTCGGCACGACCTACTCGGGCCGCACCAAGCAGGCCAACGCCGGAATCGTCTACCTCAATCCCTCCCTCGCGGCGTCCAGCCGCCTCTTCCGCGAGCTGCTCTACGACAAGCCGCAGCTGCGGAAGTTCATCAACGAGTCGGCCAACCTCGTCACCGACATCAACGAGCGCCATACCGACCTCGCCGGTCTCATCTCCAACCTCAACGCGACGACCGGCGCCATCGGTAACCAGCGCGACGCGCTCGCCGAAGCGATCTCCCGCCTGCCCGCGTTCATGCGCCGGGCCAACACGACGTTCGTGAACCTGCGGGCCACCCTCAACGACCTCGCGCCGCTGGTCGAAGAGTCCAAGCCGGTGGCCAAGAAGCTGCGGCCCTTCCTCGCCGAGCTGCGCCCCCTGGCTCGTAACGCCCGACCGACCATCCGCGACCTCTCCAAGCTCATCCGCCGCAGCGGCGCGAGCAATGACCTGATCGAGCTGACGAGGGGCAACGTGCCGGTGCGCGACATCGCGGTCGGGCCGGTGACCCGCAACGGCAAGAGCCGCGAGGGAGCGCTGCCGGCCTCGGTCAAGTCGCTCACCGCGGCGACGCCGGAGCTGGGGTTCGCCCGGCCCTACGCCCCGGACCTCGTCGGCTGGTTCAACGACTTCTCCCAGACGGGGTTCTACGACGCCAACGGCGGGATCGGCCGCGTCGCCCTCAACGTCAACGCCTTCGAGCTCGACCCGGCGGGCAATCCGACCGCGCCCATCCCGCCCAACCAGGTGGCCAACACCTTCCTCCAGTTCGCCCAGACCGGGCAGACCAAGCGCTGCCCGGGCTCGATGGAACGCCCCCAGGACGGCAGCAACCCGATCAAGAACGACATCTGCGACCCGACCCAGCTCCCGCCCGGCCCATGAAGCGCGCGATCGCCACCGCCCTCGTCCTCGTCGCTGCCGGCGCCTTCGTGCTGGTCGCCGGCGGCGCGAAGAGCGACGACAACGGCGACCACCGCTACTGGGTGCAGCTCGACAACGCCTTCGGCCTGACCGAGGGCTCCGACATGAAGATCGCCGGCGTGCGCGCGGGAAAGATCACCGACATGAAGATCGACCGGCGGGCCAAGAAGGCGCTCGTCCAGTTCGAGATCGCCCAGACGGGCGACTTCAAGCAGCTGCGCTCCGACGTGCAGTGCGAGACCCGGCCCCAGTCGCTCATCGGCGAGTACTTCATCGACTGCCAGCCCGGCAACAGCTCACGGCGCCTGAAGTCCGGCTCGACGATCCCGGTGAGCCAGACCCAGTCGACGATCTCGCCCGACCTCGTCAACAACATCCTGCGGCTCCCCCAGCGCGAGCGCCTCCGGATCATTCTCAACGAGCTCGGCACCGGGCTTGCCGCCCGCGGCCAGGACCTCAACCTGGCGATCCGTCGCGGGGTGCCCGCGATCCGGGAGACGGACAAGCTGCTGGCCATCCTCGCGCGCCAGAACCAGGTGATCGCCGACCTGACCACGAATGCCGACACGGTCATCACCTCGCTGGCCAACAATCGCCAGAACGTCGGCCGCTTCGTGGTCGAGGCGCGCGACACGGCCGCGGCCTCCGCCGAGCGCCGGTCCGACATCGCCGGTTCGTTCAACCGCCTGCCGCGCTTCCTCGAGCAGCTCCGGCCGACGATGCTCGAGCTCGGCCGCGCCGTCGACGCCCAGACGCCCGCGCTGCGCGACCTCAACGCCAGCGCCGGGCAGCTCGAGCGGTTCTTCAAGGATCTCGGCCCCTTCGCGGATGCCTCGCGGCCCTCCTTCCGCAGCCTCGGCGAGGCGTCGGTGGTCGGCCGCCAGGCCGCGGTCGCGGCCAAGCCGACGGTGGCCGAGCTGCGCCGCTTCGCCCGCAACACGCCCGAGCTCGGCAAGAACCTGGCGATCGTGCTCGAGGACCTCTACGACCGCAACCGCGCCGTCGAGAAGGACGCTCGCGCTCCCGGCGAGAACACCGGCTGGAACGGGTTCGAGGCCCTCCTGGGCTACGTCTTCTGGCAGTCGCAGGCGATCAACATCTTCGATCGCAACGGCTACATCCTGAAGGTCGCGGTCTACGACAACGAGTGCGCCGCGTACCAGAACGCCGAGTCGGTCAAGGCCGACAAGAACCTCCAGACGAAGTGCGCGTCGGCCCTCGGTCCCAACCAGCCGGGCGTCACGACGCCCGACACGAGTCGCCCGGCAGGGTCGCGGGCCAACTCGTCGGCCGAGTCGCCGACACGTGTCCGCGATGACGCGCGCGTCCTCAGCGGCGCGGAGAACGCCGCCGGCGCGCCGCAGGCGGCGCCGGGAGCGGGTCAGCAGGGGGCCGGGCCGACCGAGAAGCCCAAGGTCCCGATCGACCTCAACCGCACGATCGGCCAGGTCCTCGACGACCTCAACCTCCCGGCGCTGCCCAACGTCGGCGTCGCGCCCAACCAGACGTTGCCCAACGGCGCCCCGCAGGCCAGCGGGCAGACCTCCTCCCAGCTTCTCGACTACCTGCTCGGATCATGAGGCGCGGCCAGGCATCCATCGTCGCCAACCCCGTCCTCGTCGGGGCGGTGACCGTGCTCGTGGTCGTGGTCGCGGTCTTCCTCGCCTACAACGCGAACAACGGGCTGCCCTTCGTCCCCACGAAGGAGATCAACGTGGACGTCTCGAACGGGGCGAACCTCGTGAAGGGCAACGAGGTGCGTCAGGGCGGCTTCCGCGTCGGCGTGGTCGAGAAGATCGATCCGGTGACCCTGAAGGACGGGCAGACCATCTCCCGGCTGCACCTGAAGCTGGACAAGAAGGTCGGAAAGATCCCCTCGGACAGCAGGGTCGAGGTCCGCCCGCGCTCGGCGCTGGGACTCAAGTACGTCGACCTCACGCGAGGGACCTCGAAGTCCGAGCTCCAGGACGGGGACACGATCCCGATCGCCCAGACCAAGGTCCCGGTCCAGTTCGACGACGTCTACAAGATCTTCGACGAGCCCACGCGGAAGGCCTCGGCCGACAACCTCGACATCTTCGGCAACGCCTTCACGGGCCGGGGCGGCGACATCAACACGTTGGTCGAAACGCTGCCGGACACCTTCAAGTACCTCGAGCCCGTCGCCCGCAACCTGTCGGACTCGCGCACCGAGATCGGGCGCTTCTTCCAGGAGCTGGGAGACGCGGCGCGCATCGTCGCCCCCGTCGCCGGCGTGAACTCCCGGCTGTTCACCGACATGGCGACGACCTTCGAGGCGTTCTCGCGCGATCCGGAGGCGCTGAAGGCGACGATCTCCAAGTCGCCGCCCAGCCTCGACGAGGGAATCCGCTCGTTCGCCGTCCAGCGACCGTTCCTGCGCGACCTGGCCGCGTTCTCCGTGGACCTCAAGGGCGCGACCCACGAGCTGCGCGGTGCCCTGCCCGACATCAATCCTGCGCTCGAGAAGGGCACCCCGGTGCTGCGGCGCTCGGTGGCGCTGAACGATCGCACCAAGGAGGTGTTCGGCGCCCTGAACGAGCTGGTCCGCGCCCCGACCACCAACCAGGCGCTTCGGGGCCTGACGCGCACCGTCGGAATCATGAACCCGCTCGTCCGCT
This sequence comes from uncultured Actinomycetes bacterium, assembly GCA_963842605.1. Classification (GTDB taxonomy): domain Bacteria; phylum Actinomycetota; class Thermoleophilia; order Solirubrobacterales; family Solirubrobacteraceae; genus AC-38. Next base: position 682,945 of record CAWJGV010000002.1, on the reverse strand, counting down.
TCCTCGGTCCGTACCAGACGGTGTGCAACGGGTGGAACTACCTCTTCACCTACCTGGGCGAGCACATCTCCGAGACCGACCCGACGGGCACCGCCCAGCGCGCCATGATCAACTCGGTGGCCGATCAGCGAAACGGCTACGGCTCGATCGGGGCCACGGAGCCCGTCATGGGCGAGGGGTACCACGGCGACCCGCGCGGCGACAACGCCTTCTTCCACGGACAGGGCCACGCGGCCGCGATCAACGACGACGGCACGGCCGACTGCGAGAACGGCCAGCGCGGCTACATGAACGGCAACCTCAACGTCTTCGGGGCGTCCAAGAACTCCCAGGGGACCCCGGTCACGGCGATCTTCGACCCGCACAGCCCGGGCAGCCAGGGCCCGACGTTCGCGGGGAGGCCGAGGGTCCCGGCGGGCGAGACCTTCAGCCGCGAGAACGAGATCGGGCCGCGGCTCGCGCCCGAGCAGACGACCGGGATCTACTCCGGCTCCAACCTGACGGGGCGATGAGATGAGGCGCGGTCAGACAGAGCGGATCTCACGGGTCACGGCGGGGCTCATCCTCGTCGTGGTCGTCTGCATCGTCACGTACTTCGGCTTCACGAAGGCGATCCCGTTCAAGCATCACTTCGAGGTCAAGGCCGACTTCAAGACCTCGAACAACCTGCGCAAGAACTCGTTCGTCCGCATCGGCGGGGTCAACGTCGGCAAGGTCACGAAGATCGAGCCGCTGCGCAAGGGCGACCAGGGTGTCCGGGTCACGATGCGCATCGACGACGTGGGCAGGCCGATCCACAAGGACGCCACGGTCCGTATCCGCCCGCGCATCTTCCTCGAGGGCAACTTCTTCGTCGACATCCAGCCCGGCACGCCCTCGGCCCCGAAGCTCGGCGACGGCGACGTGATCAGCTCCGCCCAGACGTCGACTCCCGTGCAGATCGATCAGGTCCTCACCGCGCTGCAGTCCGACACGCGGCGCGACCTCCAGCTCCTGCTCCAGCAGCTCGGGGTTGCCCTGTCCGGGAAGGGCTCGACGGGCTTCAACAAGTCGATCCAGTACTGGAAGGACGCCTTCGAGGGGACGGCCGTGGTCAACGACGCCACGCTCGGCATCCTCCAGCACGACCTCTCCAACTACATCAAGACGTCCGGGACCGTGGCGAGCGCGCTCGACCGCGACCCGGAGGCCCTGAAGTCCCTCGTCACGGACTTCAACACGACCGCGGCGGCGTTTGCGGTCGAGCAGGCCAACCTCGAGGCCACGGTAGCCGAGCTTCCGCGCACGTTGCGCGCCGCGCAGCCGGCGCTCAAGTCGCTCAACGAGAGCTTCCCCCCGCTGCGCCGCCTGGTCGTCGACCTTCGCCCGGCGACGCGGTCCTCGCTGCCGGCCATCAAGGCCAGCCTGCCCTTCGTGCGGCAGGCCCGCCGGCTGGTCGGGCCGTCCGAGCTGCGCGGACTGACCGCCGACCTGCGACCGCTGGTGCCCGATCTCACCAGGTTGAACAAGAACCTCGTGCCCCTCTACGAGCAGGTCCGCTCGGCCTCGAGCTGCCAGAACGATGTCGTCCTGCCGTGGTCCCACCAGAAGGTGCCCGACCCGAACTTCCCGGCCACCGGCGAGGTCTTCCAGGAGGGCGTCAGCGGCCTGCCCGGACTGGCCGCCGAGAGCCGCTCCGGCGACGCCAACGGCCAGTGGGCGCGCGTGCTCGCGGGGAACGGGGCCAACGTGTACGCGCTCGGCGGCGTCGACACGCAGCTCGGCCAGCGCTTCGGGATCACGAACTTCCCGCTCCAGGGGGTCAATCCGCCCAAGGTCTCCGAACGGCCGCCGTCCCGCTACGACGTGCCCTGCGAGACGCAGGAGACGCCCAACCTGGCCACGCAGGCAGGCCCGGCGCCGGCGAAGGTGGCCAGCGGCCAGTTCTCACCCCTCCAGGCGGCGCTGAACCAGGCGAACCAGTTCGAGGGCGTGGCGAAGAACCTCGACCGCGAGGGCAAGCCGGCGCTGGCCACGAAGTGGTACGCCAAGGCCCACGCCATCCGCGTCGAGCATGACCTGCTCGGCAAGCAGTGGGACCTCGAGGGCGGGCGCCTGAAGATCGTCGACACCCAGTCGCCCGAGCTCTCCCGGGGCGGCGCGCCGCTGATCGCCCCCGTCCTGACCCGCGGCCTCAGCGAGAAGCAGGTGCGCGCCACCGAGCGGAGCATCGCCCTCGACGGACGTCAAGGGAACGGCCAACGCGAAGAAGGGCGGCTCCGGATGATGACCGCGATCCGCAAGCGCGCCGGCGACTTCGCCGCGATCATGGTCCTGTTCATCATCGCCGTGGGCGTGGGCGGCTACATCCTCGCCCACCAGCGCGTCCGCTTCCCGTTCATCCAGGAGAAGCCGTTCGAGCTCAAGGCCGCCTTCTCGACGGCTCAGGCCGTGACCCCGGGCCAGGGGCAGACCGTCCGCATGGCGGGTATCCGTCTCGGCGACATCTCCAAGGTCAAGCTCGACAACGGGCGGGCGATCGTGACCATGGACCTCGACCCCGAGTACGACGACCTCGTCCACACCGACGCCACCGCGCTGCTGCGGCCGAAGACCGGCCTCAAGGACATGTTCGTCGAGATCGATCCGGGCTCGAACTCGGCACCGCTGGCCAAGGAAGGCTGGACGCTGCCGGTCCAGAACACGCTGCCGGACATCAACCCGGACGAGATCCTCTCCGCGCTCGACGCCGACACGCGCGACTACCTCAAGCTGCTGGTCAACGGCGCCGGCAAGGGCCTCGACAAGCGGGGGACCGACCTCCAGGAGGTCTTCGCGCGCTTCGAGCCGACCTACCGCGACATCGCCAAGGTCACCTCGCAGGTGAAGACCCGCCGGGCGAACCTGCGCCGCCTGATCAACTCGCTCCAACGGCTGAACACCGAGCTGGCCAGCCGCGACGACGACCTCGCGCAGCTCGTGTCGGCGTCGGCCGCCGTGTTCCGCGCCTTCGCCTCGGAGAACACCAACATCTCGCGCGCCGTGCGCAATTTCCCGCCCGCCCTGCGCCAGACGACCAACACGCTGGGCAAGGTCCAGACGTACGCCGAGATCCTGGGGCCGACGGCGGACAAGCTGCGACCCGCCGTCCGGGCGCTGAACCGCGCCAACCACGCCGTCCAGCCGTTCGCCAAGGAGGCCGAGCCGATCCTGCGCAAGCAGATCCGCCCGTTCGTCCGCGCCGCGCGGCCGCTCGCGCGCGATCTCAAGACGCCGGGCAAGCAGCTGGCCGACGCGACGCCCGACCTCACGCGCACGTTCACCGTGCTCAACCACCTGTTCGACCTCTTCGCCTACAACCCGGGCGGTCGCGAGGGCCCGGAGAAGGCGGGCCGCGAGGAGGGCTACCTGTTCTGGATCGCCTGGGTCACCCACCAGACGGTCAACGTCTTCTCGACCGGTGACGCCCACGGCTCCTACCGTCCCGTGTTCGTCGGCGGGCCGTGCGGCGTGCTGTCCGGGTTGCTCGCGCGTGACCCGACGGGGATCTTCTCCAACCTCAACCTCGGCCAGATCCTGGGCAGCGGAGGCGCCTGCTGATGCAGAAGCAGGCTCCCTCCTTCGGCCGCATCCTCACGATGGTGTTGTTCGCGCTGTCGTGCTTCGGGCTGCTGCTCTTCCTGTGGATCTCCTTCGGCGGCGCGATCCCTCTCAAGCCCAAGGGCTACCAATTCAAGATCGCCTTCCCCGAGGCCACGCAGCTGGGCCTCGAGGCGGACGTGCGCGTGGCCGGCGTGCGGGTGGGCAAGGTGCGCGACAAGGAGCTCGACCCGCACGGGAACCGCACGCTCGCCACGATCGAGCTCGATCCCAAGTTCGCTCCGGTACGGAAGAACGCGAAGGCGATCCTGCGCCAGAAGACGCTGCTCGGGGAGACCTACGTCGAGCTGACGCCGGGCACGCCCGGCAGTCCGACGATTCCCGAGGGCGGGACGTTGAGCAACGCACGGGTCACGCCGACGGTGGAGCTCGACGAGATCTTCACGGTCTTCGACCCGCAGACGCGGGAGGCCTTCAAGGCCTGGCAGCAGGACCTGGACGCGAGCTACACCGGGCACGGCCAGGACCTCTCCGACAGCTTCGGAAACCTTCCGACCTTCGCCACCGACGCCACCGCGCTGCTGAAGATATTCGACGAGGAGGGGGCGCCCCTGCAGCGCCTGGTCCGCGACACCGGCGGCGTTTTCTCCGCGCTGACCCAGGACGAGGGCGCGCTGCACGGGCTGATCGTCAACTCGGGGGCGGTGTTCTCGGCCACCGCGTCGCAGAACGAGGCGCTCGCCGAGACGTTCCGGATCTTCCCGACCTTCCTCGACGAGTCGCGCCTGACACTGGCGCGCCTGCGCACGTTCGCCGTCGACACCCGCCCGCTCATCCGCGACCTGAGGCCAGTGGCCCGCGACCTGAAGCCGACGCTGCACGACGTGCGCCTGCTCGCGCCCGACCTGCGTCGCCTGTTCCGCGACCTGGGCCCGCTCATCGACGCCTCGAAGAAGGGCCTGCCGGCGCTGCGCGACACCCTGCGCGGGACCAAGCCGGTGCTCGCGGCGACCGCGCCGTTCCTGGGCAACCTCAACCCGATCCTCGACTACCTCGGAACGTACTCGCACCAGGTCAGCGACTTCCTCGGGTTCGCGGCCGGCGGTCTCGCCGCCAAGGTCCCCACGGCCACCCCCGGCGGCGTCGGCCACTACCTGCGCCAGATCAGCCCGAGCGGGTCCGAGACGTTGGGCGTCCACCGCACGCGCCTGGCCACCAACCGCGGCAACACGTATCTCCCGCCGCTCGCCTTGTCCTCGCAGCAGACCGCGGTGAACGACATGTTCCCGAACTGGGACTGCAAGAACACGGGCGGGGAGCACCCGAAGCATCCGTCCGAGCTCCCGCCCGAGGCCTCGCCGGCCTGCACCGTGGCCAAGCCGATCTTCTTCCAGGGCAAGACGCAGGGCGCCTTCGCCCACGTCGACGGCGAGACGTACGCCGGGCCCTAGTAGAGCGCTAGGCGGCCTGGGAGTTGCTCGCGGCCGCCGCGGAGACGCCGTTCGAGCAGCGCTTCGGCGAGCGAGCGGTCGCCCTCGAACTTCAGGCCGCTCCGGTCCCCGTCGGGCCCCAGGGCCGCGATCCAGGCCTTGTGCGGACCGCTCACGCGGGCGTCGGGGCTCGACTCCTCGCGCTCCTCGATCTCGACCCGGCCGTCGCGCGCGGTGAGCACGTAGTCCCGCGGCCGCGCCTGCTTGCCCGTCGCGGAGATGGCCACCGTGCCGCGCAGCGACTTCGGGGGGTGGAGAAGGCCGGGAGCGAGGCGCAGGATCGCGCCCACGTCGACGTCCTCGCCCTCGCGCGGGGCGCTCCACGTCCACTCGTAGCCCCAGGTCGCGAGCGCGCCGAGAATGGGCATCAGGTCGCGGGCGCGTTCGGTCAGCTCGTAGTCGACGCGCGGCGGCACCTCGCGGTAGCGCTGGCGCGTGAGCAGGCCGTCGGCGACCATGCGGTTGAGGCGCGAACGCAGCTGCTCGGTCGAGATGCCCGGGAAGCACGCGCTGCAGCTCGACGAAACGCCGCGGCCCGGCCGCGAGGTCTCGCACGATGAGAAGCGTCCATTTGTCGCCCACGAGGTCGAGCGCCCTCGTATCCGGCGACCACTGGTCGTACGGGTGTCGCTTGGGTGGGGGAAATCCAGCGATGGCCCTACCTCCGTCCTTCGTCGTCCTTGCTAGTCAAGCCACGCCTCACAGCCGACCCTCAACCCTAGCTTTTAGCAGATTGGCGCGATGATGCGACCTTTTCTCCTGTCGACTCGGACGAACGTCGCATCATCGTCGCCAGTTTTCCGCTCGCGGCACGTTGTAGCTTGGACACTGCAACTGGCAGGCAGGGGTATCGATGGGAGACTTGATCAGTCTGGCCGACCGCCGCGAGCGGAAGGCGAGCGGGAAGGCCGGGGGCCGAGGCGTCACGACCGCGGCGTTCCACTTCGACCTGGCCTGCCCCTTCAGCTACCTGGCGCTGGAGCGCGTCGAGCGCCTGCTGCCCGGTGTGCGCTGGCGCCCGACGATCGCCGACGCGCTGCACCGCGGCGACCCGTGGGCCGATGACGCGGCCGGCGCCGCGGCGCGGGACGCGGCCGAGCGCCGGGCGCACGAGCTGCGCCTCCCGCTGTCATGGCCCGCCGAGCACGCCCGGGCGGCGCGCGGCGCGATGCGCGCCGCGCATCACGCCGCCGAACTGGGGCGGGGCGGGGAGTTCGCGCTCGCGGCCGCCCGCCTGGCCTACTGCGGCGGCTTCGACCTCAACGACCCCGAGGTCCTGGCGGAGGCGGCCGCCGCCTCGGGAATCCCTCTCGACACGTGCCTGCGCGCCGCGGGCGACGTGGCGCGCGACGGTCCGCTCGAGCAGGCCGGCCGCCGGCTGCTCGCCTCGGGCGCCGACCGGCTTCCCGCGATCCGCGTCGGCCGCGTGCTGCATTGCGGCGAGGCCCAGGTCGCCCAGGCGGCGGCGGTCCTGAGGGCGCCGACGCACACGGACGTCGCCCTCAACTAGCCTGCCCCCTGCATGAGGTGGTCGCGCGCATGGACGGTCGCGCTCGTCGCGGCGCTGGGAGCGGTGGTGGTGGGCGTAGCCGTCGCCGCCGTCACGGTGCCCGGGCGCGTCGGCCCGCAGCTGAAGCTGCTCCAGAGCGGGCGCAAGCTGGCTCCGCAGGGCAAGCTGGTCACGCTCGGGAACTTCCCCACCGGCGGGGCGCTGACGCGCGACGGGCACTTCTACTGGACGGTCTCGACCGGCCGCGGGCGCAACGACATCCGCATCGTCTCGGTGCGCACCGCCAAGGTGGTCCAGGTCATCCCGCTGCCCGGCGCCTCCGGAGGGATCGCCATGGATCCGTCCAGCAACACGGCCTACGTCTCCGGGGTGCCCGACTCCGGACACAAGGACGCAGCGCTTCCGGGCGCGCCGGGCCGCGAGGGGGACGTGATCCACGTTTTCAGCTACGCCGCGACCGGCCGGGCCACGTTCACCGGTCTGATCCCGGTGCCCCCGCCCTCCGACGCGCCGGCGCCGCAGGAGTTCCCGCCGACCAACGTCGACCAGAAGCTGGCGTGGCCCGACCGGCTCGCCGTGTCCCGCGACGGCAAGCGCCTGCTCGTGCCGCTCAACCTCGGCGACGCCGCCGCGATCGTGGACGTTTCCTCCAAGCAGGTGCGCCACGTCAAGACGGGCAACTATCCCTACGGGGCGGCGATCCTGGCCGACGGCAAGACCGGGCTGGTGTCGAACGAGACGCCCGGCACGGTGTCGGTGGTCGACCTCGACGCCGGCACCAAGGTCAAGGACATACAGGTCGGCTCGCACCTGAGTCACCCCGAGGCGATCGCCGTCGACCCGCGCGCCGACCGCGCGTACGTGGCGGTGGCCAACGCCGACCAGGTGGTGGTGATCGACACCAAGAAGCTGGAGGTCGCGCGCACGCTGTCGGTGGCCCGGCCGGAGGGCGACGGCACGTCGCCCGTCGACGTGAGCGTGACGCCCGACGGGGCGTACCTCCTCGTGGCGGAGGCGGGGGCGGACGAGCTGGCCGTGTTCAAGCTGCCGGCGCCGAGGGCGGGCGCGTCCGGCGCCCGCTCGCCGTCGGAGCGCCGAGCCCAGTCCGTGCTCGCCCACGAGGCGCGCGCGGCCGCGGCGCGCGACCCGGTTGCCGGGCGAACGGAGGCGGAGGAGGACCACGAGCTCGAGGCGGGCGTCGCCCGCGCCGCGCCCGTTCCGGCCGACTACGCGCTGGTGGGACGCATCCCGGTCGGCTCCTATCCGGCCGACGTCGAAGCGTCCCCGCGGGCCGCCAATGCCTGCACTCCCAGCGCCAAGCGCAGGCGCGAGGGGAAGAAGCGGGTCGTCCGCCGGTCCGCCCGCGCCCCCCGGTGCTCGAAGCTCGTGTGGGTCTCCGGCAAGGGCCTCGGCGTGGGCCCGAACCCCAAGGGTCCCAATCCCTACGTCATCAACGACGACAACGCGATCGGGCAGAACTACCTGCCGACGCTCGTCACCGGCAAGGGCGGCGTGCTCGACTTCCCGTCGGTGGCCCGCATCCGCGCGGTGACGCCCGCCGCCTCGCGGCAGATCCGCCCCTCGAACGCGCAGAAGCCGCCCGACGGGACGCCTCTGCGCCCGAACGGTCCCATCAAGCACGTCTTCTACATCGTGCGCGAGAACCGCACCTACGACCAGGTGCTCGGCGACGACCGGCGCGGCGACGGCGACCCGGGCATCACCATCTTCGGGCGCAAGGTCACGCCCAACATCCACGCGCTCACCCAGCGCTTCCCGCTGCTCGACCACGTCTACGCGAACTCCGAGGCCTCGATCGACGGCCACTTCTGGACGAGCGCGGCCAAGGTGTCCGACTACGTCCACAAGAACTGGAATCAGAACTACGCGGCGCGCAAGCGGCCGTACGACTTCGGCGTCTACTCGGTCACCTGGCCCGTCGAAGGGCTTCCTCTTCGACCAGGCCGAGCGCCAGAACATCTCCTACTTCAACTTCGGCGAGGCGGTCGCCGGGAACGTCCCGCTGTTCCCCGACAAGGACCGCACCAACGAGGACCTGGCGGCCTCCACGGCCAAGTTCAACAAGTCCGACCTCGGGAACCCGGTCGGCTGCTTCACCAACGACGCCTTCATCTTCAAGAACGGGATCTCGCAGAACCCGGTCTCCGACTCCACGCCTCCACCCGGGTCGCCTCCGAACACCGAGTCGCGCTTCGACTGCTTCAAGACGAAGTTCAACGTCCAGGTGTCGCAGGGCAACGTGCCCACCTTCACCTACATCACGCTTCCCCAGGACCACACCGAGGGCGCGACGCCCGGCCATCCCACCCCGCGCGCGTGGGTGGCCAACAACGACTACGCGCTCGGGCAGATGGTCGACCTCATCTCGCACTCGCCGGTCTGGAAGAGCTCCGCCATCTTCGTGATCGAGGACGACTCGCAGGACGGCGCCGACCACGTCGACGCCCACCGCATCCCGGCCGCCGTGATCAGCCCCTACGCCAAGAAGGGCGCGGTCGTCCACACGCGCTACGACTTCCTCTCGGTCATCCGGTCGATGGAGCTGATCATGGGCATGAGGCCGCTCGGCCTGTTCGACAACCTGGCCACGCCCATGTACGACGCGTTCTCGTCGTCGTCGTCCAACGACGATGCCTTCAGCGTCATCGAGCCCACCTGGGACCGCAACGAGAAGAACCCGGCCGGCACCGCGGCGGCGCGGATGTCGCACGGGATCAACCTCAACTTCCCCGACCAGATCCCGCAGCGCCTCCTCGACCGGATCGTCTGGAAGTCCGTGCACGGCGACCGGCGCCGAGCCGCCCCCGCCCGGACCGAACGCGAACTCCGGCGGATAGTGGTCCGCCCGGCTACCCACTAGGCCCAAGCCGTGCAGAAGGGCAAGGCCGAGCCGGTGCGAGTATGGGCGCCCCGAACCAAGGAGCCCGCATGGCAGAAAAGGTCCTCTACGACAAGCGCGAGCGGATCGCCCATGTGACGATCAACCGGCCCGAGGCGAAGAACGCGATCGATCCCGACGTCCACCACCTGATGATCGAGATCTGGCAGGACTTCGCGGACGACGACTCCGTCGACGTGGCCATCCTCACCGGAGCCGGCGACGCCTTCAGCGCCGGGGCCGACCTGAAGACCTACATCCCGCCGATCATCGAGGACGCCTCGCCCCGTCGCATTCGCGAGATCGTCGACCTCGGGCTCAACGGCTTCACCCGCGGCCTGCACCGCATCCCCAAGCCGATCGTCGCCGCCGTGAACGGCTGGGCCCTGGCGGGCGGGCTGGAGACCGCGCTGGCCTGCGACATCCGCATCGCCTCCGACCGGGCGATGTTCGGCTCCTTCGAGGCCCGGCGCGGCTACCACCACGGGGATGGCGGAATCGTGCGGCTGGTCAACTCCTGCGGGGTGGGGAACGCGATGGCCATGCTGCTCACCGCCGAGCCGGTCGACGCCGAGACCGCGCTGCGCATGGGCCTGGTGTGGAAGGTCGTCGAGCACGACAGCCTGATGGAGGAGGCCGAGATCGTGGCCCGGCAGATCCTGCGCAACTCCCAGGCCGCCGTCCGCTCGGCCAAGGAGACGATCCTCGACGTGATCGGCAAACCGCTCGACGAGCAGCTGCGCATCGAGGCCTGGCACGGCTACACCTGCGCCGATCCGCAGGAGACGATGAGCCTGTTGCGACGCTTCTACGACAAGACCGACGCCGGCCGGGCCGGGGAGCACGCGACGGCGCTGGAGGAGGGGGCGTGAAGGCCCTCGTCACCGGGGCGGCGCGGGGGATCGGAGCCGCGATCGCGGCGCGCCTGCGCGACGGCGGCTTCGAGGTCGTGACCCTTGACCGCGAGCCGGGCTGCGACCTCCAGGTCGATCTCCGAGGGGACGAGCTGCCCGAGTTGCCCGACATCGACGCCTGCGTCTCCAACGCGGCGATCACCGACACGATCGCCCCGGCCCACCGGATGACCCACGAGCAGTGGACGCGCGACATCGAGGTCAACCTGACCGGCGCCTTCCGGGCCGTCCAGGCATGCCTGCCGGGGATGCGCGAGCGCCGCCACGGCCGGATCGTGGTGATCTCCAGCGGCGCCGCGCGCAGCGGACTGCCCGGCCAGGTCGCCTACGCGGCGTCGAAGGCCGGGCTGTTGGGGATGGTCCGCACGATCGCGGCGGAGAACGCGGGCCGCGGGATCACCGCCAACGCCGTGCTGCCGGGGATGGTGGCGACGGAGAATGTGCTCGCCATGCCGCCGGAGGTGCTCGAGCGCGTCACCGCGACGCTGCCCACCGGCCGGCTGGTCGAGCCCGCCGAGATCGCCGGGCTGGTGGCCTACCTCGTGTCCGAGGAGGCGGGGCAGGTCACGGGCGAGGAGATCGCGGTCGCGGGCGGATTCGGCCTGAACACGATGACGCTCACAGCCACCCAGAGCGCTTGAAGCGCCAGTGGAGGTAGGTGCAGACGGCGGCGATCGCCAGCAGCACGGCCGGGTAGCCGTAGGTCCAGCGCAGCTCCGGCATGTGCTCGAAGTTCATCCCGTAGATGCCGGCCACACTCGTCGGCACGGCGAGGATGGCCACCCAGGCGGAGATCTTGCGCATGTCCTCGTTCTGGCGCACCGAGACCTGGGTCAGGTTGGCCTGGAGGGCGCTGCCCAGGAGGTCGCGGAACGTCTCGATGCGCCCGACCACGCGCAGGATGTGGTCGTGCACGTCGCGCAGATACTCGTGCAGCCCTTCCGGCACGACGTCGAAGTGCCCGCGCGCCAGGCGGTCGACCGCCGGCGCGAGCGGGGTGACCGCGCGCTGGAACTCGAGGACCTCGCGCTCGAGCTTGAAGATGCGCTCGGCCGGGTTCTCGCGCTCGGCGGAGAAGACCTCCGCCTCGACCTCCTGGACGTCGTAGTCGACCCCGGCGGCCACCTCCTCGTAGTCGTCGACGACCGCGTCGACGATCGCGTAGAGGGCCGCCCCGGGGCCCAGGCGCAGCAGGTCGGGGCGACCCTCGAGGCGGTGGCGCGCCGCGGCCAGCGCGTCGGTCTCGCCGTGGCGCACCGTGACGACGAAGGTGGGATGCACGAACAGCAGGACCTCGCCGATCTGCACGACCTCCTGCGGGTCGACGTAGCGCGCCGTCTTGAGCACCACGAGCAGGCTGTCGCCGTAGACCTCGAGCTTGGGGCGCTGGTGCGCCTTGATGGCGTCCTCGACGGCGAGCTCGTGCAGGTCGAACTCGGTTGCGATCGCCTCGAACTCCTCCGCCGACGGCTCGACCACGCCGAGCCAGACGAAGGCCCCGTCGCGCCGGCACGCCGCGCCCGCCTGGTCGAGCGGCAGATCCCCGGCGCGGCGCCGGCCGTCCTCGTAGACCGCGGAGTCGACGATCACGCTGCGCAGTATCTCGCGTGATCGCCGGGAGGGCCGGCCCGTCCGGCCCGGTCAGGGACTAACCAGGCCGGCCAGGATCGCGGCGTTCAGCGCCTCAGTCTCGTCTTTTTCGTCCGCCTGGGACGTGTAGGCCATGAGGGGGTACGTGGCGCCGATCTCTGTGAGCATCGCGTCGAGCGGGTCATTCGCCGATGGCGACCCGACGGACTCGTTCGGGGTGACGACAATCGTCTCCTCGTTCATACGACCTCCTTGGGTCATTGCGTTCTCGTCTGTGTCGCCTCCCAACCTACTCTCGCGTTTGAGGCTGCGGTAAACGACCTGTATCGATCGTGTTCAACAGCCGGTAGCGTTCATCTGGATGTCGACCGAGACGGAGGGCCAGACCCAGGTCCACGGGGGGCGGCTCGTGGCCCAGCGCCTCAAGGCCCACGGGGTGAGCAAGCTCTTCACGCTGTCGGGCGGCCACCTGTTCTCGATCTACGACGGCTGCCGCGAGGAGGGCATCGACATCGTCGACACCCGCCACGAGCAGAGCGCGGCCTTCGCGGCCGAGGGGTGGGCGAAGGTGACCCGCGAGCCGGGTGTCTGCGCGCTGACCGCCGGCCCCGGCGTGACGAACGGCATGAGCGCCCTGGGCTCCGCGCAGCAGAACTGCTCGCCCATGGTCGTGCTCGGCGGGCGCGCGCCGCAGATGCGCTGGGGCCAGGGCTCGCTCCAGGAGATCGACCACGTGCCGTTCGTGCGACCGCTGACCAAGCTCGCGACCACGGCCGGGGGCACCGCCGAGATCCCCGGCCTCGTGGACGAGGCCTTCCTGGCGGCCGCGACGCCGCACTCGGGCCCGGCGTTCGTCGACTTCCCGCTCGACTTCGTGTTCATGGAGGGCGAGGCGCCGGAGGCGAGCCCCCCGCCGGCGCCGGCCTGGGACGGTCCGGCCGCCGAGGGAGTGGAGCGCGCGGCCGCGGTGCTGCGCGACGCCGAGCGCCCGGTGATCATGGCCGGCACGAACCTCTACTGGGGCCGGGGCGAGGACGCGCTGCGCGCGCTGGCCGAGGCGCGGGGCGTGCCGGTGTTCCTCAACGGCCTGGCCCGCGGCTGCCTGCCGGCCGACCACGAGCTGTGCTTCTCGCGCGCCCGCGGCGCGGGGCTGAAGGGCGCCGACGTCGCGCTCGTCATCGGGGTGCCGATGGACTTCCGTCTCGGCTTCGGCGGCTCCTTCGGCGAGGAGACCGAGATCGTCACGATCGACGTGGCCGAGCCGTTGCGCGACCACCCGCGGGCGCCGGCGGCCGAGCTCTACGGGGCCCTGCCCGCGACGCTCGACGCGCTGCGCGAGGCGGCGGCGGGCGGGCCGGACACCTCGGGGTGGACGGCCGAGCTGCGCGAGGTCGAGGATGAGAAGCGGGCGGCCGAGCGCGAGGAGCTCGACGACGAGCGCGCCCCGCTGCATCCGATGCGCGTGTACCGCGAGCTGGCGGCCATGCTCGATCGCGACGCGATCGTCATCGGCGACGGCGGCGACTTCGTCTCCTACGCGGGCCGAGTGGTCGATTCGTATGAGCCGGGCTGCTGGCTCGACCCCGGCCCGTTCGGCTGCCTGGGCGCCGGCCCGGGCTATGCGCTCGCGGCCAAGCTCGCTCACCCCGACCGGCAGGTGATCCTCCTGCTGGGCGACGGCGCCTTCGGCTTCAGCGGCATGGAGTTCGACACCCTCGCGCGCCACGGCGTGAACGTCGTCGGCGTCATGGGCAACAACGGCATCTGGGCGCTCGAGCACCACCCGATGATGTTCCTGTACGGCTACTCCGTGGCCGCCGAGCTGCGGCCGGAGACCCGCTACGACGAGGTGGTGGCCGCGCTGGGCGGCCACGGCGAGCTGGTCCGCGAGCCGGCCGAGCTGCGTCCCGGCCCTCGAGCGGGCGCTGGCGGCGGGAACGCCCGCGCTCGTCAACGTGCTCACGGATCCCTCCGTCGTCTACCCGCGCAAGGCGAACCTGGCGTAGTCCGCGAGTAGTCGGCCGAGATCGCGCGCGATGGCGGCCGGGTCGTCCTGGAGCTGACGCCAGGTGATGCGGACGACGCGCCAGCCGGCGGCCTGGAGGATGCGGTCGCGTTGACGATCGCGTTCGAAGGCGGCGCGTGTGCCGTGGGTGTTGTGACCGTCGAGCTCGACGATGAGGCGCTGTTCGCGCCAGAGGAAGTCGGCCTCGAGAAGCGGTCGCCGAGTGGGATGTCGGCGTTCACCTCGGGGCGGGGGAGGCCGTGGGCATCGAGGAAGGTGAGAAAGCGGTCTTCGAGCTCGCTTCGGGTGAGGATCGGCTCGATCCCACGGCGCACGACCTCCCGCAACGACCTGGTCCCCTTGCGGCGGGGGTAGCGCCGAAGAAGCTCATCGAGGGAAATGGGGTCGGTGAGTCGCAGCGCCTCGGCGCGCTCGATCGTTCGCTCGAGCCGCGAACGGGGGAGCAGAGCCGCGAGGTCGAGCAGGGTCCGCGGGACGGTGGTGACGGGAATGCCGTCGACGACTGTGACCTCGTCGGGCTGGAGCCCGGCGCGGTGCACCTCGATGCCCGGTCGGTGGCGCCGCCGGCTCGGTGTCGAGACCTCGATACGGGCCCGCGCGCTTCGGTGCAGATCCCACAGCGCGGCGGCAGAGCGATGGCTAAGCATCGCCCCAGGGCCGGCAGCGAGGACGGCAGCCATCCAATGCCCGCGCCGGGTCAGGCGCCGATGGCCGACCGCGTAGACGCCGTGGTGGACGACGTGCAGACGTCCGCAGGCCACGCGGTGGTCGATCGCGCGATGTCCGAGGCCAAGCGCCACGAGCTGTGCCCGCGCCACGACGCCGTGCTGGCGCGCGGCGAGTGCCGCAATCACTTCGTCAATCGGACGCGGGGTACATCGACCCCCTATATCGGGGTCGATGTGGCACTCGTGGGGCACGACGCCGATGGTGGCGTGGCGAGTGTGCCCGGAGACACGCGGCGAGCGACGGAAGTGCACAGGTGCCCGCAATGAGAAAACCGCCCGGCAAGCCGGGCGGTTTTCAAAGTGGCCCCGTCAGGACGGGCAGGGGTACGTGCCATGAAGGGGCCGGTAAGCGGTTCGAGCGGCGGGAGGCGCCGATTCGATGCGGCTTCGCCCGAACCTATGCGTCCAGACTAGCGGTGACAATTAGCACGCCACCCTTTCACCCGGACGCCGCACAGTATTCAGGGCGCGCCCTGCGTGCGTCCATCGTACATCCGTCCAGATGAGTCCAATTTCCGGTTTAGGATCGCGTCGATCACGAACAGCGCGAGGAGCAGGAGCGACAGTCGCGTCATCACCGCCACGAGCACCGCGTGGCGAGGGATCTCCAGCGTGTCGGCCTGGTAGACGACGATCGCGTGAGGAAGCTGCACGAGCAGCGCCACGGCGGGGACCAGCCAGAACCGGCGGGCCCCCAGGTGGCGCCACACCGCGAGCGCGCCGACGCACACCACCACCAGCCAGAACCACACGTCCTGCGAGCCGCGCGGGTACGCGATGTTGTCGATCGGCTGCGGCAGCAGACGCCGCGCATTGGGCGCGGTGTAGCCGACCGTCACGCCGGCGAGCAGGCGCTGGCGGTTGCGGAACGTCTGCTTGAACGCGAGCAGAGGATGTCGGAACAGGTACTGCGCGAGCACGCTGCGACCGTGCTCGCGCGACCACTCGATGAACCTGTCGGTCGCCGGGTCCGATGGCAGGGCGCCCTCGGCGATCCCCGCCAGCGACTTGCGCTGGGCGCGCACGAGCGGCGGGGGGGCGGGCATGCCGTGCTCGCGGAAGAACCGCTCCTCCTGCGGGGTGACGAGCACGCGGCGTCCGATGACGTGGAGGATGGGTCGCTGGTTGCGCCGCAGCTGCGCGGCGTCGGTCGTCGTGGCCAGGAACGAGGCGAGGAAGATGGCGAGCAGTCCGCCGGCGAGGCCGAGCGCCCAGGGGCGGCCCAGGGCGCCGGGCCGCCAGGCCCAGAACGCCGCGACCGGGACGAGGCACAACGCGATGATCCCGTTGCTGTCGCGCGCGAACACCCAGAACAGGGTCGTCACGAGCACCGCGACGACCATCGCCGGGCGCGGCACCCGGACCAACTCCAGCCAGGAGGCCACCACGAGCGCGGTGAGCGAGAGCGCCACCGACTCGCTGAGCATCACGTCGTCCCAGCGGATGATCGGGAAGCTCATCGAGAACACCAGCACGGCCCCGAAGCCGAGATAGCGCATCAGGCCGGGCCGCAGGCAGCGCGCCACCGCCCACGCCAGGACCGGCCAGCAGACGAGCGAGAGCCCGAAGTGGCCGCGCGCGCGCCAGACGTCGGCGTGCGGGCAGCACCTTCCACAGCAACGGGACCGACCACGGGCGCCCGCCGGCCAGGAAGTCGAGGCTCCACACCGGGTGCCGGGCGACCTCCAGATAGCCATCGGTGTCCTGGTAGGAGACCTGCTGCACGCCGTAGAAGCCGCTGAGGCGGATGAGCACGTACGCCACGAGCACCCACGCATAGGGCGTGCCCGCGAAGGCGCGCAGGGCGTCGCCCGCTCCCGTCGCGACCTCCCGCGGCGAGGTGCCGGACAGGCGCTGTCGCAGGGCGCTCACGGCCGCCACGCTATCCGCCCGTCCGGCTCGCGCGTCGCGCGAGGACCGGGGTTATCGCCGCGTAGAGGACCTCGATGCCCATCTGGGCGAGGCGTATGCCGACCGCGACGGCGAGCGCGACGGCGATGGGCAGCGCCGGACTCAACGCGGCGGCCATCGCCCCCTCGCGGGCGCCCAGGCCGCCCGGCAGCACGAAGGCGACCACCGAGGCCGCGAATCCGACCGAGTAGGCGCCGATCGTCGTTGGGATGTCGTCCCCTGCCACCCCGTGGATCGCCTCAGCGAAGGCGTACACGGCGAACCCGGCGATCAGGAACGAGGCGGCGAACGCGGCGAAGAACCCCAGTACCCGCGCGCGCGAGAGCGAAAGCGGCAGCGTCGCCCGGCCAAGGCGGGTCAGCGCGGCGTCGGCGAGGCGGTGGAAGATGGCCGGGTCCAGCGCGACCAGCGAGAGGATCGGCGCCGCGAGCGCGAGCCAGCGCAACGGCTCGTCGCTCAGGTCGGGCAGGGTGACGACGAAATAGGCGCCGAGGGCAGCCGCGCCGCCGAACGTGAAGCCGAGCTCGTAGACGATGCTGGCGCCGGTGATGCGCTTGGGCACGCCCTCGCGCTCGGCCAGGGCCATACGGCTGACGGCCAGCGCGATGTTCGTGGGCACGTAGCGGGCGAGGAGCGTGAGGCTCCAGACGGCGCGGCCGCGAGTCGCGTGGATCGGGGTTCCGAGCGCGCGCAGGATCAACACCCAGAGCGTGGCGTGGACGAATTGGAAGGCCACCAACGCGATCAACGAGAGCGCCAGCCAGCCGGGGGCGAAGCGCCACTGGATGTCGGCCACCTTCGACCACTGGCTGGCGATGGCCGCGGCCAGGCAGCCGACGATCAGGGCCGCCAGCCCGATCATCAGCGCGCGCTGCCAGCGCGAGCCGCTGCCCATGGAGACGGCCGAGGCGCCGGCGGCGCCGATGCGCTCGAGGAACGTCTCCTCGCGGGTCATGGCCCGTACCACAGCGCGGTCGTGGAGTACGTGCCCGCGACGCGGTTGCGGTCACCGTGCTCGAGGGTGAAGCGCAGCGAGCGGGCGAAGGGCACGGCGTCGGCGACGAGCCAGCGATACATCGAGCGGCAGTCGGCGGCGCATCCGCGACGGCGCACGAAGTGGGCGGGGCTGCCCACCAGCGGCAGCGAGCGCGGCCCGAAGTGCCAGTAGAAGCCGCCCTCGAAGAAGTCCTCGGTGCCCGTTCCCCGTAACGCGGCGCCGTCGGCCACGATCAGCTCGTCTCCCTCCAGCTGGCGCTGCGAGGTCGGCCCGGCGAGCGTCGCGCTCAGCCCCACGAGGAGGCCCGGCCGGTTCGCCTCCATCACCTTCCACGGACGCCCGCGCACCGTCCGACCGTGCCGCGAGGTCGCGTGGAAGTACCCGGCTTCTCTGCGGGCGAGGGCCTCGGGCAGTCCGGGCGCCCGCGACACCGAGCCCTCGAGGATCGCCGAGCCGGCGCCGCGGACCCGCACGACCGCGCGCGAGCGGAACGGCATCGGCCACCACACGTTGAAGATCCCGTCGGTGTCCGCCGACGCCAGCAGCGAGCGCACGCGGGCGGGCAGGCCCGATCCGAAGAGCTCGCCGAGCGGCGCGTCGACGGTCCGGCGGCCGTCGAACGTCATCTCGACCCGAGCGTCTCGCAGGATCGCCCGGGTGGGGCGGCGAGCGAGCGTGATCCGCAGGGGGCCGAGCACGCCCGGGCCGGGAACGTCGAGCACGTTGCGCCCGGTCGCGTCGTCCGCGGGCGGTTCGGCGAGAGGACGCCCGCCCGCTCGCAGCGCGGCCAGCACGTCCCGCGCCGGCTCCTTCGGGTCGAACGTCGTGATCCCCTCGGCGCTCCCGAATCGTCCGGTAGTTGACGTGCGCGTAGTCCGGGCTTCGCGAAGTGGTGATTCGCATGCGTTCGCGGAAGGCCATCGGGACCTTGATCCAGACGGCGCCGGAGGCCTGGTGCGCCGCTCGCCACCGCGGGGAAGGCGAACGGCGCGCCGAGGCGACCGGCCACCACGTCGATGAGCGGTGCGTCGAGCACGGTGCGGCCGTCCAGCTCGACGCGGATCGTGCCCGTTCGCCGGACGTCGCCCGCGCGGGGGCGCGTGGTCCAGATCGAGTCGATCTCGCCGGGCCCGACGTGCTCGGCGATCACGCAGCGGCCCGCCGCCGAGCGCAGGCAGGCGGAGCGGCCGTGGTCGGCATTCGCGCCTCGGCGGTCGTACGACGACGCGAGTCGAGCGTGCTCGCCGGGCCGCATCATGGGGAGGAGGTCCACCCGGCGGTAGGCGTCCCAACCGGTGGGTGACGCGGGCGCCGCGCTGCAAGCACCCGGCCAAATGGCGGCCGCCAGCAGGGCGGTCACTAGAATCCGGCGGTCGGTGGCCATCCGGGAGAAACAGTTCCAGATCGCCTCATCGGGTGCGCAGGAGGCGGTGGACCGGCCGCCCACGCCACCTGAGGCGTCCGCGCCGCGCACGTCGGCCGCGCGGGGGCTGCTGCGCGCGCTGCGGCCCAAGCAGTGGGTCAAGAACGTGCTCGTGGTGGCCGCGCCCGGCGCCGCGGGCGTGCTCACCGAGGCCGACTCGATCCCCAAGGTCGCGCTCGCCTTCGTGGCCTTCTGCATGGTCTCCAGCGCGACCTACCTGTTCAACGACGTGGGGGACATCGAGGAGGACCGCCGCCACCCGACCAAGCGCGAGCGCCCGATCGCTGCGGGCATCGTGAGCCCGCGGACCGCGATCGTCACGGGCGTCATCCTCGGCCTCGGAGGCTTCGGTGTCGCCCTCGCCGTGCGGCCGGCGTTCCTCGCCGTCGTGGCCGGCTACGTCGCCGTGACCGTCGCGTACACGCTCTGGCTCAAGCACATGGCGGTCTTCGACATCGCGGTCGTGGCCTCGGGCTTCATCTTCCGCGCCGTCGCCGGCGGCGTGGCCGTCGACGTGCCGATCTCCCGGTGGTTCCTCATCGTCACCTCGTTCGGCTCGCTCTTCATCGTCGCCGGCAAGCGCTACTCCGAGCACGTGACCATGGGGGTCGAGCGCGAGGCGACGCGCGCCACCCTGGCCGCCTACTCGCGCGACTACCTGCGCTTCGTCTACACCATGGCCGCGGCGGTCACGCTCACGGGCTACTGCCTGTGGGCGTTCGAGCAGTCACAGAACGAGGGCGCGGTCCCGTGGTTCGAGCTGTCGATCGGGCCCGTGGTGCTCGGCATCCTGCGCTACGCGCTGCTGCTCGAGGAGGGCTACGGCGGGGCGCCGGAGGACATCGCGCTCGGCGACCGCCCGATCCAGGTGCTCGGCCTCCTCTGGGTGATCCTGTTCGGGGCCGGTGTCACCGTCGCCCACTAGGTGGTCCCGGTCGCAGACCCGCCCGGCCGTGGGTGGCTGCAAACCTTCGCCTGCCTGCGTCCTCGGGTTCGCCAATGCAGTCCGCATTGGCTTCACCCTGCGTCCTTGTCATGCTCGGTTTTCGCTCACCCACGACCAGACGGGCCCACGACCGTGACCACTGACAGCCTCCTGATGGGCTGGGGGCGCACGGCGCCCTCCCGCGCGGCCGTGCTGCGGCCGCTGGACGCCGACGACGTGGAGCGCGCGCTGCGCGAGCGCGGCTCGCGCGGCGTGCTGGCTCGCGGTCTCGGGCGCGCGTACGGTGACGCCGCGCAGAACGCGGGCGGCGAGGTGCTGGACATGACGGCGCTGCGGGCCGTGCACGAGGTCGACGTGCAGGAGGGGAGGGTCGTCGTCGACGCGGGCCTGAGCCTGGACGAGCTGATCGGCGCGCTGCTGCCCTTCGGCTGGTTCCCGCGCGTCGTGCCGGGAACGCGGCACGTGACCGTGGGCGGGGCGATCGCCTCCGACATCCACGGCAAGAACCATCACCTCGAGGGCAGCTTCTGCGACCACGTCGAGTCGTTCGAGCTGCTGACGCCCGCCGGCGATCGCCTGACCGTGACCCGCGACGGCGAGCCCGCCGCCTTCGCCGCCACCGCCGGCGGGATGGGGCTCACCGGCGTCGTCCTTCGGGCGACCCTGCGGCTCATGCGCGTGCAGACGTCCTGGGTGCGCGAGGACATCGAGCGCGCGCGCGACCTCGACGACGTGATGGCGCGGATGGAGTCCGGCGACGCCGGCTACCGGTACTCGGTGGCGTGGATCGACTGCCTGGCCCGCGGAGCGCAGCTCGGGCGCTCCGTGCTCATGCGTGGCGATCACGCGACGCTCGACGAGCTCCCGGCGCGCCGGCGCGAGCGCCCGCTCGCGCCGCCCGGCCCAGCCCGTCTCGCCGCCCCCCCGTGGGCCCCGAACGGGCTGCTGCGTCACAGCACGGTCGCGGCCTTCAACGAGCTGTACTTCCGCCGCGCCCCGCGGCTCGAGCGCGGGCGGCTGGTCTCGCTGGGTCCGTACTTCTTCCCGCTCGACGCGGTGCGCGGCTGGAACCGCATGTACGGCTCGCGCGGCTTCCTCCAGTACCAGTTCGTCGTCCCGTTCGGGGCCGAGGACGCGCTGCGGGCCGTCGTCGAGAGGCTTGCCGCGAGCGGGGCGGCGTCGTTCCTGGCCGTGCTCAAGCGCTTCGGACCCGGGCGAGGGCTGCTGTCGTTCCCGATCGAGGGGTGGACGCTGGCGCTCGACCTACCGGCCGCGGCCCCGGGTCTCGGTCCGCTCCTCGACGGCCTCGACGAGCTGGTCGCGGGCGCGGGCGGCCGCGTCTACCTGTCCAAGGACTCGCGCCTGCGCCCGGACGCGCTGGCGGCGATGTACCCGAAGCTCGGAGAGTGGAGCTCGATCCGCGACAGGCTCGACCCCGCGGGGTCGATGCGCTCGGACCTGGCGCGGCGGCTGGGTCTGCTCGCCGGCGTTCGAGCTCACACCGGGGCCACGGCGTGAAGGACGCGCTCGGCGCGGTGCAGAGCGTGCTCGTCCTGGGCGGCGGCTCGGACATCGGGCTGGCCACGGTGCGCGCGCTGGTGGCCGAGCGCACGCGCACGGTGGTGCTGGCGGCGCGCGACCCGGGCAAGCTCAACGGCGAGGTCGAGGCGCTTCGCGCTGCGGGCGCCGAGACGGTCGAGGCGATCCCCTTCGACGCCGACGACACGGCCTCGCACGAGCGGGTGATCGCCGAGGCGTTCGAGCGTCACGGCGACATCGACCTCGTGCTCGTGACCTTCGGCGTGCTCGGCGACCAGGACGAGCTCAAGCGCGATCCCGGGGCGGCCGTCGCCCATGTCGAGACCAACTTCACCGGGGCGGTCTCGGCCCTGCTCGTGGCGGCGCAGCGCCTGCGCGCACAGGGCCACGGCGCCCTGGTCGTCCTGTCGTCGGTGGCCGGGGAGCGCGCGCGGCGCTCCAACTTCGTCTACGGCGCGTCGAAGGCCGGCCTCGACGCGTTCGCCCAGGGGCTCGGCGACGAGCTGGCGGCGGACGGCATCCAGGTGATGGTCGTGCGCCCCGGCATGGTGCGCACGAAGATGACCGAGGGCCTGGAGGAGGTGCCGTTCACGACGACGCCGGACAACGTGGCGGCGGCGATCGTCAAGGGCCTGCGCCGGGGCGCCCACACGGTGTGGGCGCCCCCGATCCTGCGCTTCGTCTTCGCCGGCCTGCGCCATCTGCCGCGGCCGGTGTTCCGGCGCCTCGACCTCTAGACGGAGGTGTCGGCCGCCACCGTGAGCGCGGCGCCCCAGAGGATGTCGTGCTCGGACACCTCGACCTCGTCGACGCCGAAGGCGCGGAGGGCCTCGAGCAGGATCACCACGCCGGCCACGATCGTCGGGGCGCGGTCGGGGTGCAGGCCCGTGACGTGGCGACGGCGCTCGAGGTCCATCTCGGCCAGGCGAGCCAGCATCAGCTCCAGCGCGCCGGCCTCCAGGCGGTAGCCGTGCACGCGCGCGGGGTCGTAGGGATCGAGCTCCTGGGCGATGGCGGCGCAGGAGGTCGCGGTGCCCGCGACTCCGACGGCCGCGACCACCGACTCGCGCACGTCGGCGGGCACCGCCTCCGCGATGATCGCGCGCACCTCGTCGGCCAGCGCCGCGAGCTCCTCGTGCCGAGGCGGATCGGAGTGCAGGTGGCGCTCGGTCTGGCGCACCACCCCGGCCTGCGTGGAGATGTGGAAGGTCATCTGCCCCCCTTCCCCGACGACGTACTCGGTCGAGCCGCCGCCGATGTCGATCACCACGAGCGGGCCGTCGCCCGCGGGCCGTTCGGCGGTGGCGCCGAGGTACGTGAGCCGAGCCTCGGTGTCCCCGGCGATCACGTTGGCGTCGAGCCCGTGGCGCCGGCGCACCTCGTCCCGGAACTGCTCCCCGTTGGCGGCGTCCCGGACGGCGCTCGTGAGCACGCCCGTCGTGACGTCGCACCGATGCTCCTCGATCGCCGCCGCGTAGGCGTCGAGCACGGCGAACACGCGGGCCTGCGCCTCGTCGGAGAGACGGCCGGTGGCGTCGACGCCCTCGCCCAGCCGCGTCACCTCCGTACGCCGGTCCACCTCGGCGATCCGGCCGTCGTCGACGTCGGCAATGAGCAGGCGGGTGGAGTTGGTCCCGATGTCGACCACGCCCACGCGCACGGGCGGGATCGTATGCCTTCCCCGCTCAAGTCGCCCGGCGCTGATGCCGAATCAGCCGGGGAACTCCCGCGGTAGGGGCTTCCGCGCCAGTCCGGCGAGGAGGTTGTCGGCCGCGAGGTCGGCCATGCGCTCGCGCGTCGCGTCCGTGGCCGAGCCGAGGTGGGGGAGGACGATGAGATTCGGCGCGTCGAGGAGAGGGTGGTCGGGCGGCAGCGGCTCCGGGTCGGTCACGTCGAGGGCCGCCCCCGCGATCGTTCGCTCGCGCAGCGCCCGCGCCAGCGCGTCCTGGTCGACGAGCCCGCCGCGCGCCGTGTTGACGAGGTAGGCGGTGGTCTTCATCGCTCCGAGGAAGCCCTCGTCGACGAAGCGCCGCGTCTCGTCGGTCAGGGGCGCATGCAGCGAGACGAAGTCCGCGCGCGCGAGCGCGGGCTCCAGCGCGTCGTCGCGCCCGACCAGCAGGACCTCCATCCCGAAGCCCTCGGCGCGTCTCGCCACCGCCCGCCCGATTCGCCCGGGGCCGACGATCGCCAGGGTCGCGCCGTGGACGTCGCGGCCCAGCAGCCAGTCCGGCTCCCAGGTCTTCCACTCGCCGTCCCGGACCGCCGCCATCCCCTCGGGCAGGCGCCGCGCGATGGCGAGGAGCAGGGCGAAGGCCAGATCGGCCGTCGCGTCGGTCAGCACGTCCGGCGTGTAGCCGACGGCGATGCCGCGCGCCCTCGCCGCGGCCACGTCGATGTTGTCCGCGCCGACGGCGTAGTTGGAGATGACGCGCAGGCTCGGGGCCGCGTCGAGCAGCGGCGCGTCGATCCGGTCGGTCAGCAGGCACAGCAGGCCCTCGGCGCCGGCGACTCGGTCGCGCAGCTCCTCGGGCGCCGGCGGTGTGCGCTCCGGCCACACGTCGACCTCGTGCGCGGCGGCCAACCGCTCCAGGGCATCTCCCGGCAGGCGGCGGGTGACGAAGCAGCGGGCCATCGGCGGCGGAGGCGTCTACAGCCGGCGCGACAGGAACGACATGTCCCAGGCGCGCGAGCGGGCCAGGTCCACGCACACGACGCAGTACGGCCACGGCGGGTTCCAGGGGTAGCCGCTCACGTCCTTGCCGCACAGGGCGGTGTCCGGGTCGTCCATCTCCACGAGGTGGCAGATCTCCTCGCCCGGCCCGATGTCCTTGCGGACGTCCTGCTTGGGCGCGGTCTCCGTCGCCGGCGTCATGAACCGGATGATTCCACGCTTGTGCCCCTTGAGGCGAAGGGGGCAACTTCGGTAGAATTGACGGCCACGCCGCGGGGTGGAGCAGTCTGGTAGCTCGTCGGGCTCATAACCCGAAGGTCGCGGGTTCGAATCCCGCCCCCGCTATGGAGAAAGCCCCGGTTCGTCCGGGGCTTTCTCGTTTGTCCAGGCCGAACCACCCTCCGGGTGTGTCTACCAATCGGCTAATCGGCGCTGGACGAACTCGCCCGCCGGCGACTCGCACGCGGCGGGCGTGATGCGTAGACCTGTGGGCACCCATCCTCGGCGCCCTGGCGCGGGGACCGTCGGGGTAGCCCTCTATGAGAACAAGTTTGGCCCTACTCCCGCAGCCCCACGGCTTCGAGGGCCAAGTGGCGCTCACGGAAGTCCTCCCACCTGACAAGCCTGCCTTCCTTGTTGAAGGTGGCGACCCCGGCCGCGGGGATATCCGTCTCGAGCCCACTCCCTCGACCACGAACGCGGATCGTTCCAATGGCCAGAACCCGGTCCCCGAGGTCGCGTACGTCTGGGTAATCCGGCTCGAACTTCTCGAAGTTCTCTGAGTTGTCGGCCATGAATCTGCGAGCGCCGTCGTGTCCGCGATAAGCGCCCTCGACGGCGCTCCTGGCAGCGAGGAAAACACCTTCCTCGTCCACGCGCCGGAGCACTGCTTCGACATCGCCGCGCCTCAGCGCCTCGTTGATCTCAAGGAAAGCCTCCACGTTCTCCTGCGACATCGCCTACTCCCGCAGCCCCACGGCTTCGAGCGCCTCGGAGTGGTCGTAGTACTCCTCCAGCCGCGTGATCTGGCCGTTCCGCTGCGTCATCACCAAGGCGAAGGGCTCGGTGAGCGCGACGCCGCTGGCCTGGGCTCGCATCGGTACCTCAGCGAGCATCACGATCTGCTGACCCACGTCGATCAGCTCCGACGGCTCGAGGTAGTTCTCGTCGCCCCATACCTCGTTCGTGGCCGCAACGTAACGACGATAGCCGTCCAACCCGCGATACGTCGGTTCCAAAAGTCCGGTCTGGGCGAAGCGGTCCGCGACGTGGTACTCGAAATCGCGATGCCAGCCCACGACCACCGCTTCCAGGTCGCGGCGGTTGTAGGCCTCTGCAGCGAGGCGAGCTCCGCGCCACAAAGCCGCTTGACGCAGTCGAGAGCGTGGTGGAAGGCGTCCGATCAGGCGCGCGTTCAGGGCGGTGAGGCGCGGGAAAAGCAGAGACAGCGTCTCGTCCAGCCTGCGGCGCGAACGCTTACGCGCCGAGAGCGGCTTGCGCACAACCTCCACGTTCTCCTGCGACATCGGCGCCAGTATCTCGGCTCGCAGGACCGCGTGGTTAGCGCTAGCTTCCACGGACCGCCGGGCGAGCGAAGGAGGACGTGATGATCGGTGCGGCAATCGTGGGGTTCCTGGCCGGTGCAATCGGCCGCGCGCTCATGCCGGGTGACCCTTTCCGCGGCATGAGCGGGCCGAAGTCGTGGGGCATCTCGCTTCTGATCGGCCTGGCCGGCGCCGCCCTCGGCTACCTGATCTTCACCGTCGGCTTGGGCATCGGGGACACCGACGTCTTCGACTTCGGTGGGATTGTCAGCGCGGTCATCGGCGTGATCATCGTGCTCGTCATCGTGGGCGCGGTGATGAAGAACCGCGGGGGCACGGCCGCGCGCCCCGGCCCAACCGCTCCCTGACGGCGGGCCAACGGCTTCAGTCCTACTCCCGCAGCCCCACGGCTTCGAGGGCCTCGGCTGGATCGGAGTAGGAACGCATCCGCCACAGCTTCCCCGCCCGGATCCGGTACGCGATCCCGACCTCCTGTTGGATAGGGGCACCGCTTTGCTTGCCCGTGCCACGCATGCGCAAGATCGCAGCAACCTGGTCGTCACCCGCGTCCCATACTTGGAGATCTGCGACGTGCCACCCGTCCCACATCTCGTCCATGACCGCGAAGTAGTTGACCCAGATCTCGCGCCCCCTGAACTCGGCGGCTTCCCCATCGACCGCCGCGATGACCGACACGAACTCAAGCTCCTCGTCGGAGTAGTCCGCCAGCGCGGCGAAGTCCCGGCGGTTGAACGCCTCTACGGCGCGCCGCACCAACTCCACGTTCTCCTGCGACATCGCCCGCCCAGTATCCCGCCCAGCGGCCGGCGTGCGTGCAACGGCCCGGGGTACCGCCCGGCTCGTGCATCAGGTGACCGCGGCGGGGGTCTCTTTTCCCTCCCCGAGGCACAAACGCCCGGTGCCGGGTGGGGATACGGCCCGCGCCAAGCGGCGGGAGTACCGCCGGGGAGGCTCGCTCGCCTCCTGTACGCATCAGAGATCGGCCCGGTCGAGCCAGCCGGAGCTAGCAAAGGTTGGGGCGTAGCAGTTCTACTATTGCGCTCGCTTCTAGTCCATTCCGGTCGTGTGGCGCTGGACTGGCCAGACGCTTGCGACCGCGCCGAAAGCGGCAGTCACCAACCCATGGCGAGTCTCGGACTCGAGCCGGGACGCCACGGGGTTCAGTCGTGTTCTCTACCAACTGGGCCACGTTCGGCACGGCGGCCCGTTCTCCGTTCTTGTGGCCGGCTCGCGATCGCGGACATCGTCAGCGAGCGCTCCAGCGGCTACGCGAACTCTTGGAGTGGGCTTGGGTGCCTGGGTTCGTACAAACCGATCTCGCCGGCGCCAGGGATCTTGAAGTGCGCGATCCGGCCCCAGCCCTCGTCCTCGATCGGAGATACGAACTCGACGCCCTTGCGCTCGAGTTCCGCGACGGTGTGCTCGATGTCATGGCACATGAGGAACAGAGCGTGATGCCCGGGCCCGCGGCCCCAGCCGGAGCCAGGGTGGACCGCGACCTCACCCGGCGGCAGGGCGAAGATCAGCCAGCCCTCGCCGGCATCGACCCCCTCGAAGCCCAGCACGTCGTGAAGGAACTCCCGAGCTCGCTCGGCATCCTCGGCGAAGATGATCGTGTGTGCTCCCGCGATCACGGCGGTGATCGTAGCGCTGGCTATCGCAGCGCCGGAGCAGGTGAGAGCGAGCTATCCGCTGCCCTTGGGCGCGATCGCCCTCACGTGAAAGGAGGCGTCCGCGTTACCTGGGCCTAGACGCCTGGCTTGGACGAGCTGCGCAAGTCTGCGCCGCCGCTCGACTCGCTACCGCTTTCGCGCGAAAGCGAGCGCGCGGGCGGCTCCGACGCAAAAACCGGTCGCGATCACAACGACGAACAGCACAAGCTTCTGCGGTGCAGACCCTTCGATCACGTTGGCGTGTGCCTATGCGGCACGGTAGAGCTGCGCGATCCGTGCGTCACCACCAGAGACATATCGGGCCCCGGCTATGGAGAAAGCCCCGGTTCGTCCGGGGCTTTCTCGTTGTCGGCCACCGAATGCGGCGTGCGCGTCCTGCTCGTTGAATCTTGTAACACCGCGGTCTCGTACGAGACGTACACGCGCTGCAAACAATCGTGAAGGAGTTGCTATGTACGTACGTGCCGTCCGGTTCACCGACGTGAGCGACGAGCGGGTCAAGGGGCTTCTCGCCCGCATCGAGGAGTCCGACGGGCCGCCTCCCGGCGTGTCTATGACGGGGTTGAAGATGCTGTTCGACGAAGCCCAGGGGACGGCGCTGGTCCTCCAGTACTTCGCGACGGAAGAGGACATGAAGGCGGGCGCCGTGGCGTTCAGCGCCATGGACGCCTCCGAGACACCGGGGGTCCGCGCCTCGGTCGACATGTGCGAGATCAAGCTCGAGCGCGACGTGCCCTGACATGCCCGGCTTCTACGAAGGCCCGGCCATGGTCGAGGTCATCACCGACCCCGACCTCGTCTAGGAAAGGAATCTCGTGGCCGAACTCACCGACAAGCAGGCCGAGCTCTGCGACCTCAACACCACCGACTACTCGGACCTCAAGGCGTTCTTCATCAACTGCACGCTGAAGCGCAGCCCCGAGCTGTCCAACACGCAGGGCCTCATGGACATCTCCATGGAGATCATGCGCCGCAACGGCGTCGAGGTGGAGGGCATCCGCGCCGTCGACCACGACATCGCCACCGGCGTGTGGCCCGACATGACCGAGCACGGCTGGGATCGCGACGCGTGGCCGGCGATCTTCGAACAGGTGATCGCGGCCGACATCCTCGTGCTCGGCATGTCGATCTGGCTGGGGGAGAAGTCCTCGATCGCCACCCAGATCATCGAGCGTCTGTACGGGAACTCGCACCTCCTCAACGACGCCGGCCAGTACGCGTACTATGGGCGCACCGGTGGTTGCCTCATCACCGGCAACGAGGACGGGGTCAAGCACTGCGCGATGAACGTCCTTTACTCGCTGCAGCACCTCGGGTACACGATCCCGCCCCAGGCCGACGCGGGATGGATCGGCGAGGCCGGCCCCGGGCCGTCCTATCTGGACGAGGGCTCGGGAGGGCCCGAGAACGACTTCACGAACCGCAACACGACGTTCGCCACTTGGAACATGCTCCACGTCGCGAGGATGCTCAAGGACGCCGGTGGGATCCCCGCGCACGGCAACCAGCGCTCCGAGTGGGATGCGGGCGCGCGGTTTGACTTCCCCAACCCCGAACATCGCTGAGGCCGCGCGTATGAGCCCAGATCAGCAAGAGTCCGACGGCGCAACGCGAGTGGCCTACATCCTCGGTGTGCCGCTGGCCGAGAACGTCGTGCGCCAGTGGCCGCAGATGGGGGAGATCGTGCGCACCAGCAAGCTCGTCGCGGATGTCGAAGGCAACTTCCCTGAGCTCACGCTGGAAGTCGGCAGGCGTTTGCAGCTCGGCGACGTTGTGGTCGTCGAGTGGACCTGCAACTACGGGGACGGACGCCTGTACCGGAACGTGACGATCGGCGAATTGGAGGATGGGGAAGCCGTGCGCGTTACCGACTACTGGGGCGAGCCCACTGAGACGCCCGAGTGGCGCCGCCCGCTGACCGATCGGCTCGACATGCCCGGCGATGGCATCTGGCCGGGCAACGAAGACCTCCGCCACTACTGAGAGATGCAGCTGCGCGCCGCCCGGCACATTGGGGGCACTAGCGCGCTTTGCAGCCTGGACGTCCAGACCGGAGCCGTGGCCGAACGCCTAGGCACGTATTCGAGGATCCGGCCGAGGTCGCGGAAACCAACCGCCGCGTAGACCCGCTCGGCCATCACGGTGGACTGCAGTTTCCGCCAGAGCCGCCTATGTTTGGGACCCTTGAATCCGTCGGAGTGCGCGAGTGATCCACTGCTCTCCGCCCGAACTCTCGCCGGGGCACAGCGCGCCTAGTGCGAGCCGGTGGCCGGCCGGTGCTCGACGGGGTGCATGCCGCGCTTGCCGCACGACGGGCAGCGCAGGCCGATGCGCTTTCCGCGCGATCGCGCTTTGTAGCGAACGCCGCCAATATCCCAGTAGGTGCGCTCGAGCCCGCAGTTGGGGCACAAGACGAACCACTCGCGCGACTGGCGCTCGATCTCGTCCGCGCGGCCGGGCATGAGGTGCATGACGAGGCGCTGCGTGAGGCTCGCCGTCGCAGGGAATGCTCGGCCTCGGGCACGGAGAAATCCTAGACCGACAAGGTCCTGTTCGCGACGGGGATCTCGATCGTCAAGCACGCCCCGGCCACGTAGTCGCGCTCAAAGGTCAGCGGCGCGGGTGAGCTCCCGCTGCCGGCATAGCCCGCGGGCTCTCCGCGCAGGCAGGCGGGGTCAGCGCTCGAGCGTCCAGGAGAACCGGGCGCTGACCCGGTTCTGCGGTCGCCGCGCCGAGCCGGTGTCGTCGAAGCCGAAAGTGACGCGTTCGGGCGTGCTGGTGCCCGGGATCTCGAAGACGACCCAGCCGCCGCCGCAGCCATCGCGCAGCGAGTCGAACGAGTCGGCGTAGTTGGTCTCGGGGAATTTCAGGCGCCCGTGTCCGTCGCCGGATGTCTCGATCCCGAAGTCGTACGGCCCGGTCGCGCCGGCGTGGTTGCTGCAGATGCGGACCCGCGCCCCGACCAGCGCGAAGCCCGGCGCCGGCTGCGACAGCCCGGTCACGTCGCGCTCCGGCACGGGAACGGCCGTGTCGACCTTCTCGACGGTCACCTCCAGCCCCTTGGCCGACAGCTTCTCGCCGACCGCGCCGGAGCGCTCCGTCTTGCCGCAACCGACGGATGCCGTCGCCGAGCCGGCGAGCAGGCAGAGCATCAGGGCACGGGTCGTCACGGGCCTATAGTGGCGGCTCCCGGTCTCACCAACGGAGGGCACGTGTTCACCAGCAGGGTCGCGGTTCTCATCGCCCGTCCCTTGGACGAGGTCTTCGCGTACGTCGCGGATGCCCGGAACCGGCCGGCCTGGGACGAGAGCGTGGACACCGAGGAGCTGACGTCACCGGAGCCGATCGGGGTCGGGACGACGGTTCGCACGGAGTTTCGCTCGATGGGCCGCCCCTACGAGTACACGTGGGAGGTCGTCGAGCACCAGCCGCCGCACCGGATGACCATCGAGAGCACGTCGGGCCCGTTTCCGACCACCCTCGCCTACGAGCTGGAGGGCCGGGAGGGCGGCACCTGGGTTGACTTCTCGGTCACGGGTCGGCCGACGGGGCTGCTCCGTGTGCTCCAACCGCTGGTCGCCCGCAACACGCAGGCCAACCTGGACCGGGGCTTCGAGCGTCTGCGGCAGCTTCTCGAGGCCGGCAGCTAGCTCGCGCCGGCGATGGCCGCGCGGACCTCGGCCGCCGTGGGCGAGGGGCCGAACTCCGCCAGGCACCAGGTCGCGCCCGCCGCCTCCCACGGCCCGAGGTCCGCATCCAGCGGGACGCTGGCGATGATGTCGTAGCCGTCGCGGGCGGGCACCTCGGCGACGAGCTCCGCGAGCGCCTCGGGCCCGGGGAGGTCGATGGGGAACAGGCCGTCCCAGCGCGCCGCGCGGCGCACCGGGCGCCGGTTTGGATACCGGGCGGCCACCCACACGGGGATCCGCGGGCGCTGGACCGGAGGTGGGAGCAGTCCGCCGTCCCAGTAGCCGGCGAGTGTCTCGAGGCCCTCGTCCAGCAGCCGGCCGCGCTCCACCGGGTCAGCCGGATCGTCGAACGGCGCGAACTCGCCGTGGCGGTCGCCGCCCAGCCCGACGCCGAGCACCAGCCGGCCCTGGCTCAGGCGGTCGAGCGTGACGGTCTCGCGCGCCAGCTTGTGAACGCGCCGGCGGGCCAGCGGCGTGACCAGCGGGCCGAGCCTGACCCGGTCGGTCGCGGTGGCGATGGCGGCCAGCACGACCCAGGGATCGGACACCGCCTCGACCGGCGCGGAGTAGCGGATGTGGTCCCAGACGAAGAAGCCGTCCCAGCCCGCCTTCTCGGCCTCGCGGGCAAGGTCCGCCACCAGCCGCGGGTCGGACAGCTCGTCGAACGGGGCCACGAAGATGCCGCGGTGCATGGCCGCACCGTACAGGCGCGGCGCGCGGCGAATGTGGCTTCGACGTCGTCTTGGGCTAGACTTGTCCATCGTGCCGGGTTAGTCCGGCGAACACAGTGCCAGCGTCCGCAGTTGTTGCCTCGTTGCATCCTCCGCGTTTCGCAGCACATACCCCAGGAGGAAGCCAGCATGGCAACCGGAACCGTCAAGTGGTTCAGCGACGACAAGGGCTTCGGGTTCATCACGCCCGACGACCAGGGCAAGGACCTGTTCGTGCACCACAGCGGCATCAGCGGGGACGGCTTCAAGTCGCTCCCCGAAGGCGCGAAGGTCAGCTTCGACGCCGAGGCCGGCGACAAGGGCCCCAAGGCCGTCAACGTCCAGGTCATCTAGCAGCCCGCTAGACGTCTTCGCAGTTCACCGGCCCGCCTCTGGCGGGCCGGTTGCGTTCAGGCGCGTGTGAACGGCGGGCATCGAGGGGGGCGGATTCGGCCTGGGTGGAGCCTTTGACCACTGATGGGTGGTCAAATCCTCCAAGCATCGGCCTCAGAGCTTTGGGCGCTGGCGAAGCGTCAGCACGGAGTCGTGGCCCGTTGGCAGCTGCTGGAGCTGGGCTTCAACCGCCGCGCGATCGAACATCGGATTGTCAAGGGGCGTCTGCATCCGGTGTGGCGTGGCGTATATGCGGTGGGAAGGCCGGAGCTCACCGCGTGAGGGCCGTTGGATGGCGGCGGTGCTGGCCTGTGGGACTGGGGCGGTGCTCAGTCACGTGAGCGCCGCGGTGCTGTGGGAGATCCGCCCGAAGTCGAGCGGGCCGATCCACGTATCGCTCATTGCCAGGCGCTCGGAGAACCCAGGCATCGTGGCGCACCGGCGAAGGACGCTCACCGACGAGGACATCACGCAGCGCCTTCGCATCCCCGTGACGACCCCGATCGCCACCCTCATCGACATCGCCCCGAGCCTCGGCCGCGACGAGCTCGAAGCGGCGATCAACGAGGCCGACAAGCGCAACCTCGTCGACCCGGAAACCCTCCGGTCTGCCCTCGATGGGCTGGTTCATCGACCGGGCGCTGCCGCTTTGCGCAGCACTCTCGACCGCCGCACGTTCACCCTCACCGACTCAGCGCTCGAGCGTCACTTCCTCCCGATCGTCCGCAAAGCCGGTCTTCCGCGACCCGAGACGCAGCAGTGGCTCAACGGCTACAAGGTCGACTTCTACTGGCCCGATCTCAGGCTGGTCGTCGAGACCGACGGCCTGACCTACCATCGCACGCCGGCCCAGCAGGCCAGGGACCGCCTGCGCGACCAGACGCACACCGCCGCCGGTCTGACGCCGCTCCGGTTTACTCGGGCTCAGGTGAAGTTCGAGCCCGATCACGTACGAACCACGCTCGCCGCCGTGGCGGGACGCTTGCGCTAGTCGCCCTCGATCGTGGCGACGCTCGCGGGCTCGATCGGCCGGCCCGGGCACGGCCACGCCGACGCACACTGAGCCGCAAGTTCCCCGGGGCACCTGCGTTACCGGAAACATGCGTATTCCCTTTCGCCTGACCGTCGGGCGCGTTGCCCTGGCCGGCGCGCTCGCCGGCACGGCCGCGATCCCGCTCGTCAGCTCGCCCGCCCACGGCGACAAGGCCGGGCTCGAGCCCCTGGCTCCCGTGCACCGCACGCTGACCGTCGCCGACGCCGTGGAGCGCGCGAATTGCGCCACCACGAACCTGGCGGGCCGGCGCGGCGTGACGACGACTTCCTGGACGACGCCGCGCTCGGTGTCGGTGGCCGCCAAGCTCGACGGCCCTGCCGGCAACGACTGGGACCTCGCGATCTTCGACCACTCCACGGGCCGCCAGGTCGGCGGCTCGGGCGCCTGGGGCGCCACCGAGGTGGCTCAGACCTACGCGGCCGCCGGCCGTCGGCTCGACATCCAGGCCTGCCGCCTGAGGGGCTCGGCCACCAGCGTCCCGCTCACGCTCAACGTAGTCGGCCTGCCCAAGGTGCAGACGCACGCCCCGGTGACGGAGCAGTTCGTGCACATCGCCCTGCCCAACCGCAAGGCGTTCAACGTCCTCGAGGGCCTGGGAATCGACATGGCCGATCACGGGACGGCGGACGGCATCGACGCCGTCATCCACACTCCGGAGGAGCTCGAGCTCCTCCGGCGCGCCGGGTTCGACACACGGGTCAAGATCGCGGACCTGCGGGCCTACGACCGCCAGCAGCGGACTCGCACTCGGGCGTACGCCGCCTCCGTGGGCGCCGCCGGGTCGACCCTGCCCTCGGGCCGGACCGAGTACCGCCATCTCGCCGACTATGCCGTCGACCTCAAGAAGCTGCGCGACCAGTACCCGGCACTCGTGCGCGCAGTGACGCTTCCGAAGAAGACGTTCCAGGGCCGCGAGACGATGGGCGTCGAGATCTCGTCCGACGTGAACCGCACGGACGACCAGAAGCCGGTCTCCTTCATCATGGGCATCCACCACGCACGCGAGTGGCCGGCGGGTGAGCTGCCGATGGAGTTCGCCAACTACCTGGCGCAGCAGTTCGGGACCAACGCCGAGGTCACGGAGCTGCTCCAGCGCGTGCGCGTCGTGGTCGTGCCGGTGATCAACGGGGACGGCTACCAGGCCTCGCGCGAGGACCCGAGCTTTGCCGACGCATCCGGCGATCCGGGCGGCGCTCCGAGCCTCGTCGAGGCGGCGGGAGCCGGCGGCTCGCTGGCCTACCGGCGCAAGAATTGCGACGGGATCTCGCCGGATCCGGCCACCCCCTGCGACGCGCAGGTCGGCATCGATCCCAACCGCAACTACGGCCAGCTGTGGGGCGGGCCGGGAGCCAGCTCCCAGCCCAACTCCCAGACGTACCGCGGCACGGGTCCGTGGTCGGAGCCCGAGACCCAGGCCGTGCACGAGTTCTCGCAGGTGCACGACGTGACCTCGCTGCTGACGATGCACAACTTCGCGTCGCTCGTCCTGCGGCCGCCGGGCCTGCACACCCAGGGCCAGGCGCCCGACGAGGCGCGCCTGAAGGAGCTGGGCGACGCCATGGCCGACGACACCGGCTACACGTCGCAGTACGGCTGGCAGCTGTACGACACCTCGGGCACGACCGAGGACTGGAACTACGGCGCCGCCGGCACCTTCGGCTACACGATCGAGCTCGGCCCGGCCGACGTTCAGGGCGGCAACTTCCACATCTCCTATGACAAGGGCGTCGTCGACCAGTGGAACGGCACCGGCTCCCGCGCCGGACGCGGCGTGCGCAAGGCGCTCCTGCGCATCGCCGAATGGGCGGCTTCGCGTCCGGACTTCTCGACTGTCTACGGCCGCGCGCCGGCGGGCCGCATCCTCCGCCTGAAGAAGACCTTCAAGACCTCGTCGAGCCCGGTCTGCCAGTTCGCGACCGTCACCGACGTCAATCCGGCGACGCCCGAGGGCGTCCCGACCCAGGACTGCATCAACCCGGGCGACCCGATCCTCGTCGACGACAAGCTCGACTACACGACCAAGGTCCCGGCGAACGGCGTCTTCTCCTGGATCGTCACGCCGTCCACGAACCCGTTCGACTTCCGGGCGGGCAAGCGCACGAGCTACACGCTGACGTGCGAGGACGCTTCCGGGCGCGTCTACCAGACCAAGACCGTGACGATCTGGCGCGGCGAGGTGCAGAAGTTCGAGCTGCCGTGTGGCGGGACGCTGCCTCCGCCCGGACGGACGCTGGCCGATCGCCGGGCGCCGCGCTCCTCGTTCAACCTCAAGCGCTTCCGCCCGACGCGCAGCGGGATCAACTTCACCGGCAGGTCGACCGACTCGGCGCCGAAGGGGCTGACCCCGCGCGTCGCCAAGGTCATGGTGTCGCTGTGGCGGCGCCAGGGCCCGAAGGGCAACCGGGCCTGCCGCTTCATCACGGCTCAGGGGACCCTCGGCCCGAAGACGAACTGTCACCGCGTCAGGTTCGTGCCGGCCCAGTTGACGCGCTCCGCGCGGACGGTCACCTGGAGGTACAGGCTCGGCCTGAAGCTGCCGGCCGGTCTCTACATCGCCCGGGTGCGCGGCATCGACGCTGCGGGCAACACTGAGCGCCTGGCGACCAAGGTCAACGGCATCAAGTTCAGGATTCGATGAGGCTGCGCCGCCACATCACGCTGCTTGCCGTCTGCCTCGCGACCTTCGCCGCTCTCGCGGGCACCGCCGCCGCGGCCGACCACACGGGCTCGGTCTCGGCCAGCGCCCCGTTCAAGTGGCACGGAGGCCCCCTCACCGGCACGTTCTCCACCACCGACGTGTACGGGAACATCCCCTGCGACGCGCCGGGAAACGACTGCGACGACACGCTGATCAACGTGTCCGTGCCCAGCGGCTCCACGGCTCAGGCGACGGTTTCGATCAACGGCCCCGACGGCAACGACCTCGACCTGTTCGTCTACCGAGTCCGACGCCAGCGGGACGGTGGGCGACGGCGTGAACTCCAGCGCCGGCTCGACCGCGGACGAGACCACCAGCTTCGACGTCGCGCCCGGCTACTACCTCATTCGCGTCGTGGCGGCTACAGCCACAGCCGCGGAGTACGACGGCGATGCCAAGGTGGTCGCCCGCCCGGCTCCCGGAGAGGTGAACTACGGCGTCGATCCCGCCGATCCGAACGCCGGCTCGGGCGGCGGTGGCGGCGGCAGGGCCACGAGCCTCGCCAACGACCTCGCACCGGCGAGCATCGCGAAGGCCCCGAGGTTCAGCCAGTCGCGGCTGCTGACCGGCACGGCCGCGGACAAGGACGGCGAGGTCGTCTACGTCGACGTCGGGCTGGTCCGCATCCGGGGCCGCGGTTGCACGGCCCTGCGCGCCAACGGCAGGTTCCGCACGCTGCGCAAGTGCTCCGCGCCGCCGCTGCTGCGGGCCAAGGGCACGTCACGCTGGCATCTGACGCTTCCCAGCCGGCTCCCCAAGGGCACCTACGTCGTCTTCTCGCGGGCGACCGACAACCTGGGTCGTCGCGAGGCCGGCTTCAACAAGCGCAACCGCGTGCGGTTCCGCATCACCTGACGTCTTCAGGACAGGCAAGGGGTACGACGAACGGGCGGCCGGCGAGATGCCGGCCGCCCGTCGCTCTTCTTACAGCCCCGGAGGCGGTCCACCCGGGCCACGGCCCGGACCCGCCGGATGCCACGAGCTCAGCGCGGACTCGACCTTCGCCTGGTCGAGGCCGAGCTCCTTGGCGAGCGCGGCGGCGTGCGCCGTCCGGCGCGCGGTCTCGTCGGCCTTGCGCGCGGCCGCCACCTTGTCCAGCGCCGCCTTCACCGTCGCTCTGGTCGAGGCCGAGCTTGTCGGCCAGCGCCGCGGCCAGGGCGGTCTGGTCGGGCTTGGTGCCCCGGGCGGGCGGCTTCGAACCGGCGGCCGGTCTGGCGGGCCGGGACGCGTCGAGCGCCGCCTTGACCTTGTCGGCGCTCACGCCGAGCTCCTTGGCCAGCGCGGCCACGAACGGGTCGCTCGACGGCCTCGTCGTCGGCCTGGCCGGGCGGGTGGCGTCGAGCGCCGCCTTGAGCTTGGCCACGGACACGCCGAGCTTGTCGGCGAGTGTCTGGAGCTCGGCTGTGCTCGGTCCTCGCGCGCGCCCGGTCGACGAACTCTGGTTCGCGCCGGCCACGCCGTCGCCGACCTGGGTGCCGACGCCGTAGGCGGCGGTCGAGCCGAGCGACGCGATGCCGAGCAGGACGGCGAGCTTGCGAACGCGGGGCGAGTGGGTGAGGGGGGACATGCCTTCTCCTTGAATCGGGGGTGTGTCCCCATCGTCCGTGGCCCCGCTGGCAGCCCTGCGAGACGACCCTGGGAGATGACCGAGAACCGGCTTACGCGTGCGCCGGCTGCTCGTCCGGAGCCGCCGTCGCGACGGCCGCGGGCAGCCGCACCGTGAAGCGAGCGCCGCCGCGCGCGGCGTTGGCGGCGACGACGCGGCCGCCGTGGGCATCGACGATCGCCGCGACGATGGACAGCCCGAGCCCGGCGCCGGCGCGGCCGCGCTCGCGACCGCCCTCGGAGCGCCAGAACCGGTCGAACAGCGCGTCGATGTCCTCCGCCGGCAGGCCGGGACCGTGGTCGCGCACTTCCAGGCGGACTTCCTCACCGTCACGCGCTACCGAGACCTCGATCGGCGTGCCCGGCGGCGTGTGCACCAGCGCGTTGCGGATCAGGTTGCCCAGCACCTGTCGCAGCTGGTGGGGGTCGCCCACGACGACGGTCGGACCGTCCGTGTCCAGGCTCGATCTCGCGGCCGGGCGCGCCCGCGCGCGCGTCGTCCACCGCATCGCGTGCGATCTGGTCCAGGTCCACGGGCTGGCGAACCGGGTCGCGCACCTCGTCGAGTCGGGCCAGCGTCAGCAGGTCGTCGACGAGCATCCCCATCCGGGCGGCCTCATCCTCGATGCGGCGCATGGCTCGCTCCGCCTCGACGGGATCGCTGACCGCGCCGATGCGATACAGCTCGGCGTAGCCGCGGATGGAGACCAGCGGGGTGCGCAGCTCGTGCGAGGCGTCGGCGAGGAACCGGCGCAGCCGGTCCTCGCTCGCCTGGCGTTCGGCGAACGCCTCCTCGAGCCGTTCGAGCATCGAGTTCAGGGCCAGGCCCGAGGCGCCCGACCTCCGTTCGCGGGGTGGCCGGGCTGACGCGGCGCGAGAGATCCCCGGCGGCGATCGCCCCGGCGGTGTGGCCCATGCGGTCCAGCGGGCGCAGCCCGAGTCGCACGACGAAGAAGGCGACGAGGCCCATGGCGAGCAGGATGGCGCCGATCACGAGCGCCTCGACGAGAGCGAGTCGGGACAGCGTCTGATCGACCTCGTGCAGCGGCACGGCCGTGACGGTCGTGTTCGACGAGAACGGGTCGGACGTGGCGACGACGCGGTAGCGCAGGCCCGAGCTGCCCTTCGCGTGCACGGTGATCACCTTGTTCAGCGGCAGACTCGCCGGCAGGTCGGGCGCGGCCGGAGCCTTCTCGCCGTAGGAGAGGACGACGTGGCCGAGGACCTGCCCGGAAGCGTTCCGGCGCTCGCCGTAGGTGCCGGGCGGCAGGTTGGCGGCGACCCCGCCTCGATCCCCGCCGCCTCCGCCTCCGCCGCGGCGGCGGGCGGTCGTCGCCGTCGGGCCTGCGCTCGCGCGCCCCCGGGTTCGCCACGCCCTGGTCGTCGAGCGCATGCGAGACCGAGGGCGACGCGCTGCGGGCCTGCTGGTCGACCCGGTCGACGAGGAACGAGCGCTGCTCCGCGTAGGTGATGGCGGCGAGGAGCACCAGGCCGGCGGCCGCCACGACGAGCAGCCCGGCGATCAGGCGCGTTCGCAGCGACGCCATCAGGCGCGGGGCGCGCGAAGCGCGTAGCCCACGCCGCGCACGGTCTGGATCAGCGGTGGCCCGTGCGCGTCGAGCTTCTTGCGCAGGTAGCTGACGTACGTCTCGAGCACGCGCGCGTCGCCCGCGAAGTCGTAGTTCCACACGTGGTCCAGCAGCTGCGCCCGGGTGAGCACCCGGCGCGGATTGAGCATCAGGTAGCGCAGGAGGCGGAACTCGGTCGCGGTGAGCTCGATCGGAATCCCGCCGCGCGAGACCTCGTGCGCGTCCTCGTCCAGCTCGAGGTCCTCGAACACGAGCTGACCCGAGTCGGGACCGTTGGCGCCGGTGCGCCGCAGGATCGTGCGGACCCGCGCCACCAGCTCCTCGAGGCTGAACGGCTTGGTGACGTAGTCGTCGCCGCCCATCGTCAGCCCGCGGACCTTGTCCTCGGTGGCGTCGCGCGCCGTGAGGAAGATGATCGGCACGTCGGCGCGCTGGGCGCCCAGGCGGCGCGCGACGTCGAAGCCCTCCATGTCGGGCAGCATCACGTCGAGCAGCATCAGGTGCGGGCGAAACGACGTCACGGCGGCGAGCGCGTCGCGGCCCGTGCCCGCCGACTCCACGGTGAAGCCCTGGAAGCGCAGCGCCATCGAGAGGACGTCGACGATGTTGGGCTCGTCGTCGACGACGAGAACGCGGTTGAGGTCGGCGGCGGCGGCGGTGGTGGTGGCCATCGACCTGGAGGTTGGCCGAGAATCCTTGGACTTTCCTGAGAGCCGACTGAGAACCGGATGCGCATTGCCCCGGGCGCCGGGAGGCGTAACATCGTTCCCAGAGGCAGATGATCTTGATTGGCGTGGCGCTGCTTGCTGATCGGGGCCGCCCTGCTGGTGGCCGAAGCCCACCTGCCCTCTGGCGCTCTCGGCGTGGCCGGCGGGCTCGCCCTCGCCGGCGGGTCGGCGCTCGCGATCGCGGGCGCGGGCGGTGGGCTCGCGATCGTGTTGGCGGCGATGGTTGCCGCCCTCGCCGTCACATGCGTGTGGCTCGCGGTCGCCACGCGCAAGGGGCTCGCCACGCGCCGGCTCCGCGCCTCCTCCGGGCGCGAGGCCCTCAGCGGCCGGATGGGCGTGGTGCGCAACTGGACCGGAGCGGACGGGCAGGTGTTCGTGGACGGGGCGCTGTGGCGCGCGCGGCGCAGCTGGCCGGACGACGCCGAGCAGCTCGACGAGGGCGACCCGATCGTCGTCGAGCGGGTGAGCGGGTTGACGCTGGCGGTTCGCCGGGCCGAGGAGTGGGAGCAGACGTGCTGATCGCCGTCGTACTGATCGCGCTCGCCGCCCTGGCCGTGGCGTTTGTCATTGCGGCCGCGTCGGTCCGGGTGCTGCGCGAGTACGAGCGCGGAGTGGTGTTCCGCCTCGGCCGGGTGATCGAGCAGAAGGGCCCTGGCCTCGTGCTGCTGATCCCGGTCGTTGACCGCCTGGTGCGCGTCAGCCTCCGCACGGTCACGCTGCGCATCCCGCCGCAGGAGCTGATCACGCGCGACAACGTTCAGGTGCGGGTGGCCGCCGTCGCGTACTTCCGGGTGATCGAGCCCACGCGCTCGGTGATCGAGGTCGAGGACTTCATGGGGGCCACGCTGCAGATCGCCCAGACCACCCTGCGCTCGGTGCTCGGCAAGGCCGAGCTCGACTCACTGCTGGCCGAGCGCGAGCGCCTCAACGAGAGCCTGCAGAAGATCATCGACGAGCAGACCGAGCCGTGGGGGATCAAGGTCACGGTCGTCGAGATCAAGGACGTCGAGATCCCCGAGCGCATGCAGCACGCCCTGGCCCGCCAGGCCGAGGCCGAGCGCAACCGGCGCGCCAAGGTCATCAACGCCGAGGGCGAGTCGCAGGCCGCCGCCAAGCTGGCCGAGGCGGCCGACGTGATCCGCCCGAATCCGGTCACCATCCAGCTGCGCTACCTCCAGGCGCTCGCGGAGATCAGCGGCAACCCCGGCTCCACGATCGTCTTTCCGCTCCCGCTGGACCTGATCCGCCCGCTCATCGACACGGCGCAGGAGGCGCGGTGTCGCGCCCGACGAGCCCGCGACCGGCGGCGAGGACGGGCCGGCGCGCCTGGAGGCGGGCGCCCCGGGCGCCCTGCCGATCCAGCGCGAGCAGGCCAAGAACCGGCGCTGACCCGCAGGACCGTCGCGGGTGTCAAGCTGCCCGCCATGACCACCTTCGAAGAGATTCGCTACGAGGTGCAGGACCGCGTCCTCACCATCACGCTGCACCGGCCGGATCGCCTGAACGCGTTCACCGGCACCATGGCCCGCGAGCTGATCGAGGCCTTCGACCGCGCCGACGCGGACGACGAGGTGCGGGCCGTCGTCGTCACCGGCGAGGGGCGGGCGTTCTGCGCCGGCGCCGACCTGGGGGCGGGGGGCGAGACGTTCGACTGGCGCGACCGCCAGGCGGGAGATGACGTCCCGCGCGACGGAGGAGGCATGGTGACGCTGCGCATCTTCGCCTCGACCAAGCCCGTGATCGCCGCCATCAACGGGCCGGCGGTCGGGGTCGGGATCACCATGACCCTGCCGATGGACGTGCGCCTGGCGGCCGAGGGAGCCAAGATCGGATTCGTGTTCGCGCGGCGGGGGATCGTTCCCGAGGCGTGCTCGAGCTGGTTCCTCCCGCGCGTCGTCGGCATCTCCCAGGCCATGGAATGGTGCGCCACCGGGAGGGTGTTCACGGCCGAGGAGGCGCTGGCGGGTGGACTCGTGCGCAGCGTGCACCCGCCCGGGGAGGTGCTCGGAGCGGCCCGCGAGCTGGCCGGGGAGATCGCCGAGCACGCCGCGCCCGTGTCGGTGGCGCTGACGCGGCGGCTGCTGTGGACGAACCTGGGCGCCGAGCATCCCATGGTGGCGCACCGCGCCGACTCGCGGGCCATGTTCTCCCGCGGGCAGTCGGACGACGCGCGCGAGGGCGTCACCTCGTTCCTCGAGAAGCGTCCGGCGCAGTTCTCCGACCGAGTGAGCGACGGGTTGCCGGAGATCTTCCCCGGCCGGGAGGAGCCGGCCTTCTCGTGAGCGACCTCGAGGGGAAGGTCGCGCTGGTCACCGGCGGCGCCTCGGGAATCGGCCTCGCCACGGCCCAAGCGCTGCTCGAGGCGGGAGCGGGCGTGCTGGTGGCCGATGTCCAGGAGCCGCCCGGGGACCTGGAGGCGAGCTTCGTCGCCGCCGACGTGCGCCGGCAGGAGGACTGGACGCGGGTGATCGAGACGGCGGGACGCGAGCTCGGCGGCCTCGACTACGCCCACCTCAACGCCGGGATCGCGCTCGGCGAGTCCGACATCGCGGCGATCCCCGACGACGAAGTGGAGCGGATCCTCGACGTCAACATCGACGGGGTCGTGCTCGGCGCCCGCGCCGTCATCCCGGCGATGCGCGACCGGGGCGGCGGCGCGATCGTGGCCACGGCCTCGCTGGCCGGCCTGATCGCCTTCGCGCCCGACCCGCTCTACACGCTGACCAAGCACGCCGTGGTCGGCCTCGTGCGTGCGCTCGCCGAGCCGCTGCGCGCCGACGGCATCACCGTCAACGCCGTGTGCCCGGGCATCACCGACACGCCGATCCTCTCCGACGAGGCGCGCGACGCGTTGCGCGGTGCCGGCTTCCAGATGATCCCGCCCTCCGACATCGCCGCCGCCGTCCTCGCCTGCTTCGCGGGCCGGGAGAGTGGCGAGGCGTTCGTGTGCCAGCACGGGCGGCCCCCCGTGGCCTACGCCTTCCGCGGCGTCCCCGGCCCGGCCGACCATGAGCGCCCGCCCGCCGGCCTGGGCGACCCGGACGCGTAGCCGCCGCTCTATTGCCCCAGAACCGCGCGCGCGAGGGACTCGACTCGGGCGTGGAGGTGCCCGACAAACGGCTCGTGCTCGGGCTTCATGAGCACGCTGCGCAGGATGCGGGCACCGTCGGCGTCGTCCTCGAGCTCGGGGTGGCGGGCGAGCAGCGCCTCGCGCCCGACGTGCAGGACGCTGAGGAAGACGGGGTCGTCGGGATCGCTCATTCCCGCGTCGAGCACGGCGATGCTGGCCGCGTCGACCGCCGACAGCGAGCCGGCGGCCGGGAGGTAGGTGACGATGTCGAGCTCGGGCGGGAGGTGGAGGCTCAGGACGTCCGAGCCCTCCAGCCGCGCGGCCCAGTCCAGCGCGGCTCGGCGTCCCGCGGCCAGCATCCGGCCCAGGCCGTCGTCCGGCTCCAGCGGCAGGGCACGCAGGGTGAGCCAGAGCGCCGCGGCGGCAGCGCCCGCGCGCGAGCATTCCAGGCTGATCTCGCCGAGGTGGAGCT
Organism: uncultured Actinomycetes bacterium; assembly: GCA_963842605.1. GTDB lineage: Bacteria > Actinomycetota > Thermoleophilia > Solirubrobacterales > Solirubrobacteraceae > AC-38. The sequence goes on along the minus strand of CAWJGV010000002.1, from coordinate 639,476 downwards.
CGCCCGACGTGAAGTACGTGTACGGCGAGTCGTGCTTGTACAGGCGGCCCACCGAAGGGTCGGCGAACAGGACGGCGCCGCAGCCGTAGGGCTGGAGGCCGTGCTTGTGCGGGTCGACGACGATCGAGTCGCAGGCCGCGAGCGCCTCGAACGGCCCCGGCGCGACGAGTGGGTCCTCCGCGCGGCCGAGCAGGGTGAAGAAGCCCCCGTAGGCGGCGTCGGCGTGCAGGCGCACGCCGTAGCGCTCGCGCAGGGCGAGCGCCTCGTCGATGCGATCCACCGACCCCACGCCGGTCGTCCCGGGCGTCAGCACGACCGTCCCCACGTTTCCGCGGCGGCACTCGGCCTCGACGGCATCGAGGTCGATGCGCCCCTCCGGCGTCGCGGGCACGGCGGTGGCCTCCATGCCGAGGACCCCGCACATGCGCCCGTGCGTGTAATGGGCCTGCTCGGAATGGACGACCCGCTCGCCCGGGCGCAGCTCGCGCGCCACCCACAGAGCCTCGAGGTTGGCGATCGTCCCGCTGGACGTGAGGTGGCCCAGGGACGGCGCGGGCAGCCCGAACATCGAGGCGAGCTGCTCGACGACCTCCACCTCCAGGGAGCTCGTGCCCGGGCCGCCGTCGAGGGCATGGTTGTTCGGGTTGATCCGCATCGCCGCCTCGTAGGCGGCCACGGCCACGGGGTGTGGGGGCTTGAGCATCTGGCCCGCGTAGCGCGGATGGAAGAACGGATAGTGGTCCTGCATGCGCGCGGCGAACTCCTCCCACGCCACGGCCAGCCGGTCGGGGTCCGGGGACGCTCGCGGGGTGGCGCTCGTAGGGGCCGAAGCGTTCCTCCCACGCGGCGATCAGGGCGGCGGCGTCCATGAGGCGACATCATCGCGTCCGACCGCAAGAAATCGGCGTCCGCCGCGTTGGGAAGGACATGACTTCGCTACGAAGGTCCCTCACGCTGCTCGCGGTCATCGCCGCCATCCTCGCCTTCTCGGCCGCTCCGTCGTCCGCCGTCGTCGGCGGCACGAACGCCGGCCCGAACGAGTTCCCCGCCGTCGCCGAGATCACCTTCGGCGCCTTCCTGTGCACCGGGACGCTGATCTCGCCGACGACCGTGCTCACCGCCGGCCACTGCGGCTCGATCACCGGCGCCGCCGTGGCCTCGCCGGCCTCGTGGCCTCCCCAGCTCATCAACGTGCGCATCGGCTCCAACAAGCCGGGCCAGGGCGAGCGCGTTCCCGTGCAGAGCGTGACCCTGAACCCGAACTACCTGCTCACGTCGGGCTACGACATCTCGCTGCTGAAGCTGTCGACCGCCTCGACGAAGGCCCCCGCGCAGGTCGCGGGCACGGCCGATCGCAGTCTGTGGACCGCGGGCACCTCGGAGACGATCGTCGGCTGGGGCGCGACCGAGGAGGGCGGCGACACGCCCGACACGCTTCAGAAGGGGCAGGTCCCGATCACGACCGACGCCTACTGCTCGGGCGCGTACAGCGACTTCGATCCCAACACGATGGTGTGTGCCGGGTTCCCACAGGGCGGCGTGGACACCTGCCAGGGCGACTCGGGCGGCCCGATGTTCGGCCGCACGGCGACCGGGGTCCTGCGCGTCGTCGGGTCGACCAGCTTCGGCGAGGGCTGCGCCCGTCCGAACAAGCCGGGCGTCTACGCCCGCGTGGGCGACACGGTCCTGCGCGAGTGGATCCGCTCGCAGGCGCCGGACGGGGTGGGCTAGCCGACGACGGGCAGCGTCCGCTCGGTCGCGAGCCGGGTCAGCGTTCGCTGCATCCGGCTCGTGACAAGGCGGTATCCGTCGTCGAGGTCCGCCTTTCGGCCGAGCTGCTCGCGCAGGTCGATCGGCGGCATGACCCGGATCGCGATCTTCGCCGGGATCGGCACGCGGATTGGGAAGTCGAGCAGCGTCACCCCGACCGGGGGGCCGAGCACCGGTGGGAGGACCTTGAGCCGGGCGAGCCGGTCGAGCGACAAGGCGCGGGCGACGCGGCGTCCGCGGCCCAGGAATAGCCCGGTCTCCTGCCCGCCCAGCGACACCACGGGAACGATCGGGACGTCGCGCTCCAGCGCCAGCTTGACGAACCCCTTCCGGCCGGCGAAGCGGACCTCGCTCGTCTGCCAGGACGGACGGAAGCTCTCCTCGTCCCCGCCCGGGTAGACGAGCAGGGCGGCGTCCCGATCGAGCGCCCGGCGCATGTTGGCCGGCGAGGCGGGCACCGTGCCGTAGCGCTGCACGAGCGTGCGCAGGCCGGGGACTCCGAACACGAGGTCGTGCGCCAGCTGGTGGAACCGGCGGTCGGGCCCGAAGCGGTCGTAGAAGGACTGCGCGAAGACGAAGGTGTCGGCGATCATCGTGCCCCCGGAGTGGTTGCCCACGAGCAGGACGGGGCCACTCTCCGGAATCCGCTGCAGGCCGGACACGTCGGCGCGGAAGTAGGTGTCGGACATCGTGCGCAGCGCGGGGAGCGTGGCGCGGATGTACTCCGGGTCACGGGCGTCGAACGGATCGGCGGGCGGCCCGTCGGCGCCCGTGACGTGCAACGGGTCGAAGGCCGCGACGGTGTCCTCCGCGGCCGCTCGGAGCATCGCGACCGCCCCGCGGCCGGTCGCCAGAACGCCGCCCGCGCCCGATTTGCGGGAATTCGCCATGTTCCTGCCTTACCCGGATCCGCGCCTCCGACGCGCCGAAGCGCGGTCAGCTCGCGAAGTGCTTGTTCGCGATCTGCTCGATCGTGCCCATCGTGCGTCGCGTCGAGAGGCCGACGAGCGTGTCGATCTCCTTCCGATCCAACCCGGATTCGAGCATGCCGCCGCTGGGCAGCCAGTAGAGCTCGCGCTCGCCGAACGCGAGTCGGTCCTGGGCGGTGGCCTGGGCCAGCACGGCCTTGCGTCCCTGGGCTGGAGGGAGCTTGGCGAGCAGCGAGACCTGGAGCTTTCCCGACGAAGCCTCGACCCGCTCCGCGAGGGAACGGCTCATGCTCGGCGATCTCCCGAACCTCGTCGGCCGAGCGCAGGAATACGGCGACGTGGTAGCCCAGCGAGGACTCCAGCGCCTCCTCGAGGCGCGCGGTCAACTTGGCCGGCGGCTCTCGTTGCGCGGTGAAGATGACGTTGCCGCTCGCGCGGAAGGTCGAGACCTCTCCAGCGCCGACGGTCTCGAAGGGCGCGCACAGCTCGGGTCCCTTGACTCGCCGCCCCGAGACGTTGATGCCGCGGAGGAAGGCCGCGTACTTCGGCACTACGCTCGCCGGCAGCGCACCTGGTAGATCGACGTGAACCCGGTCACGAAGCCGTTGCGCGCGGCGCGCAGGTAGAGACGCCAGACCCGCGCGCGCTCGTCGCCGGCCAGGCGCCGGGCCTCGTCGAGATTCTCGTCGAACCGGCGGGTCCAGTGGCGGAGCGTCTCGGCGTAGTCGTCGGCCAGGCCCTCGACGTGGTCGGTCGGCATTTCCGCGCCCTCCAGCGCCGAGATGATCCTCGAGAGATGCAGCGGAGCGGCGTCGGGGAACACGTAGCGCTCGGAGAACGGGCCCGCCTCGGGGTCTCCGTAACGCACGCGGGCGATCCCGTGGTTGAGCAGCCGCCCGTCGGGGCGCAGCATCCGCGCGAGCTGGTGGGCGTAGTGGTCGATCTGGTTGGCGCCGACGTGCTCGACCATCCCGATGCTCGCGATGGCGTCGAAGGGCTCGTCGGCGAGCTCGCGGTAGTCCGCCACCCGGATCTCGACCTGGTCGGCGAGGCCGGCCTCGGCCACCCGCCGGCGGGCCAGCTCGGCCTGAGGCGGCGAGAGCGTGATGCCCGTGACCTGGACGCCGTGGTGGCGGGCGGCATGGATCGGGAAGCTGCCCCAGCCGCAGCCCACGTCGAGGACGCGCTCGCCCGGTTGCAGCCCCAGCTTCGTGCACACGAGCTCGAGCTTGGTCTCCTGGGCCTCTTCGAGCGTCTTCGCCCCCCGCGAGAAGACCGCGCAGCTGTAGGTCAGCGACTCGCCGAGGAACAGCGCGAAGAAGTCGTTGGAGACGTCGTAGTGGTGGCGGACGGCACGGGCGTCGCGCTCGACGCTGTGGCGCCGGCCGCGTGGCCGCAGCTCCGCCGCCGGGACCGGGGGCGGCCGCGTGATGCCGGCGGCCCGCGCGGCGGCGAAGGCGAGTCGTGCGCGCGTACGGCCGTCGAGGCTCGGCGCCTCCCACTCGGCCAGCAGCTCCAAGGCAGCGTCGAGGTCGTCCACGTCGAGGTTCCCCGACACGTACGCGCGACCGAGGCCGAGCTGACCCGGGGCGCGCAGAGCGTGGGCCACCGCCGCGGGCGAGCGCACGTGGAAGGTCGGACCGCTGCCGTTGGTGGCGTCGAGCCGCGACCCGTCCCAGAACTCGATGGAGAACGGGCGCTCCGGCAGCGCCTGGGCGAGTTCGTCGCGCAGCGGGGCGGGGCGGGCCAGCATGGCGGCTAGGCGGGGCTTGCCGCCTTGCGCGCCTGCCGCTCGGGGCTGACGCGAACGACGTCCCACACCAGCCCGACCTTCTCCAGCGCGGAGATCACCAGCGCGGAGATGTCGATCTGGTACCAGCGCAGCCCGTGGACGGCGGAGGTCGGGAAGGCGTGGTGGTTGTTGTGCCAGGACTCGCCCATCGACGGCAGCGCCAGCCACGACACGTTGCCCGAGCGATCGGGCGTGGCGAACCCGCGCCGGCCGAAGAAGTGGCAGATCGAGTTGATGCTGTAGGTCACGTGGTGCAGGAAGAACATCCGGACGGCGCCGCCCCAGAGTAGCCCGGTGAGGCCGGCCACGACGGTTCCTCCGATCGCCACCCCCAGCCCGAAGGCCGCGCCGAACCCGGCCAGGACCCACACCACGAACGTGCGGTCGATGAACCTCACGACGGGGTCGCGCACGAGATCGGGGGCGTAGCGGTCCCGAGCGCCACGCTGGGTGTGGATGAACAGCCACCCGACGTGCGCATGGAGCAGCCCGGAGAAGGCGCCCCGCCAGCCGCTTCCGTGCCCGACGTGGGGACTGTGCGGATCGCCCTCGCGGTCCGCGAAGGCGTGATGCTTGCGGTGGTCGGCCACCCACGAGATGACGGGGCCCTCGATCGCGGCGGAGCCGAGCGCGGCGAGGACTCCGCGGACGGCGCGGCTGGTCGCGAACGCGCGGTGGGTCAGATGGCGGTGGAACCCGACGGTGATCCCCAGGCCGGTGAGCACGTAGAGGATCGCGAAGACCGCGATGTCGCTCCAGCCCAGCAGGTCCGCCCAGGCCTGCCAGCCGATGGCGCCGAGGGCCAGGAAGGGAATGACCGTGACGGTGCCCGTGGCGATGCGATCGAGCGTTTCGTGCTTGACGGGCTCGATGTCGTCGGCGGTCGGCGCGGGACGCTCGCTCATGAACGGCGCCGCTTGGGCTCACGCTTGCGTGGCGGGTCCTTCTTGCGCTCTTCCGGCGTCATCTGCCGGATCGTAAGCGTGCCGTCCGCGATCTGCTCCTTGATCAGGGCGAGCTTCTCCTCGCGCTTCTCCTCGGCGCGCTCCCGCTGCGTCTTGGCGCCGCTCTTGGGAGGCGCCTTCTCTTTGTCCCCGCTCTTCCCCTGTTCGTCAGCCACGACGGATCCGAGCCTACTGCAACGGCAGGCGAAACGTGCCGCTGCTCAGCCGTCTTTGGGGAGGCCGCACAGGCGGCCAGCGCGCGCACGTGGGCGTCGTCGCGGCGCCCGCGGAACGAGGCATTCCGGGGGCCGCCGTGTAGCGTGACGCCCGCCGTGCCGGCCATGATTCGCAGATCGGCGTACCGCGTGGCCTCGCACCTGCTGGCCGCCTACCGGTTCGTGCGCCGGCCCACGGTCCGCGGCGTGCGCTGCGTCCTCGTGCGCGGCGGAGAGGTCCTGCTCGTGCGCCACACCTACGGCGACCGCGCGTGGGCCCTTCCCGGTGGGCTCATGCGGCGCGGCGAGGCCCCGGAACTCACCGCCCGGCGTGAGATGCGCGAGGAGCTGGGACTCGACATCGCCGTGTGGAGGGCGCTCGGCCACCTCAGGTTCATCGGGACCGAGCGTGCCCGGCACGTCGTCGCCTGCATGGCCGCGACCGCGCCCCCGGACGAGTTGGACCTCAACCCGGCGGAGATCCACGAGATCGCGTGGTTCCCGCGAGACGCGCTGCCCGCGGACACGCTCGAGATGACGGACACGATCGTGGCGCGGGCGTTCGGAAATTGAGCGATCGGCGGGCCTACGTCCGCGCGCTCGGAGATGGTGCTCTACCCGCCGGAGCCTCAGGCGGCGACCGGCTCGCCCGCGGGAGACTCCGCGACCGCGGGCCCGGCCACGTAGGGCGCCGGGTCGAAGCGGCGCGTGCGCTCGCGGAAGCGCCACGTGAAGCTGGGCCACAGGGTGGTGTTGCGGCCGCTGCCGTCCAGATACCAGCTCGCGCAGCCGCCGGCGTTCCACACGGTGCCGCGCAGGCCCTTCTGGATGCGCTCGTTGTAGGCGCGCTGGGCCTCCTCGCGGACCTCGAGGGTGCGCCAGTCGTGGCGGTCCATCGCGCGCAGCGCGTCCATCACGTAGGCGATCTGCGCCTCGACCATGACGACGACCGACGTGTGGCCGAGCCCGGTGTTCGGGCCCAGGAGCATGAAGAAGTTGGGGAAGCCGGCGACCGTCGTGCCGAGGTAGGCCTGCATGCTCTCCCGCCAGTGCTCGGCCAGGCTGCGCCCGTCGCGGCCGTGGACGCGCTCGATGACCGGCATGTCCTGCACGCGGAAGCCGGTGCCGAAGATGATCGCGTCGACCTCGCGCTCCGTCCCGTCGGCGGCGACGACCGAGTTCGCGCCGCACCTCGGCGATCCCGTCGGTCACCACCTCGACGTTGGGCCGGGTGAGCGCCGGGTAGTAGTCGTTGGAGAGCAGCGCGCGCTTGCAGCCGAACGTGTAGTCCGGGGTCAGCTTCCGGCGCAGCTCGGGGTCCGGCACCTGCTTGCGCAGGTGGCGCCGCCCGATCCGCTCCGGGAGCTTGGCGAAGCGCGGGCGGACGAAGTTCAGGACGAACGTCTCGCGCGCCCAGTAGATGCCCGAGCGCATGAGCCGCTGGAGCAGGGGAAGCCGGCGGTAGGCGCGGCGCTCGGGATCGGTGATCGGCCGGTCGGAGTGGGGCAGGACCCACGGCGGCGTGCGCTGGAAGAGGTGGAGCTTCTCCACCTTCGGCTGGATGTGCGGCACGAACTGGATCGACGACGCGCCGGTCCCGATCACGGCGACGCGCTTGTCCTCGAGATCGAAGTCGTGGTCCCACCGAGCCGAGTGGAAGGCGGCGCCCTCGAAGTCCTCCAGGCCGGGGAGGTCGGGGATGGCGGGCTCGCTGAGCGCGCCCGTCCCCGAGACGACCACGTCGGCGGTCAGGTCGCCCGACGACGTCTCGAGACGCCACACGCCCGCCTCCTCGTCCCAGGCGGCGTCGAGGACCTCCCGGTTCAGGCGCACGTGGGGCGTGATCCCGAAGCGCTCGGCGCAGTCGCGCAGGTAGTCCCAGATCTCCTCCTGATGGGAGAAGGTGCGACTCCAGCCCGGGTTGGGGGCGAAGGAGAACGAGTAGAGATGGGAGGGGACGTCGCACTGGCAGCCGGGATAGGTGTTGTCGCGCCAGGTGCCGCCGATGTCCGGGGCACGCTCGAGGACGACGAAGTCGTGGACGCCGGCCTGCTTGAGGCGGATCCCCATTCCGAGGCCGGCGAAGCCGGTGCCGATGATCGCTACGCGGTGGTGTTCGCTCATGGTCCTTACCCTATGGTAATATTACCCGAGCGTCAAATGGCAACCCGTCACACAACCCGCCCCAAGGTTCCCCGCGCCGTGCGCGAGCCCCAGATGCTCGACGAGGCGTTGCGCGTGTTCGCCGAGCGCGGCTACCACGGCGCCTCGATGGCCGACATCGCGGCCGGCGCGGGCGTGACGAAGCCGATGGTCTACGCCTACTTCGGCTCCAAGGACGACCTCTACCTGCAGTGCATCGACCATGCCGCGGCCCGCCTCATGGCGGCCTTCGACATCGCGCCGGACGAGAACGAGACCCTGGACGAGACGATGTGGCGGCGCATCCTCGCCTACTTCAAGTTCGTGGGCGACCATCGCGACGAGTGGCTCGTCGTGCGCGGCCAGGCCGCGGCGTCGGGCGGCCCGTTCAGCGAGCGCGTCGCGCAGGCGCGGCGCCGCGTCGTCGGGCTGGTCGTCGGCCAGCTCGAGGAGGCGGCGCGCCCCGGGACCCGGCGACAGGATCTGGAGCCGCTGGCCGAGGCGATCGTCGGGGCGGGCGAGGCGCTGGGCGACTGGTGGGTCGAGCACCCGCAGGAGAGCGCCGAGGCGATGGCGCTGCGCGAGATGAACCTCATCTGGATGGGCCTGGGCGGCCTGCTGCGCGGGGAGTACTGGACCCCGCCGGCGGTAGCATCGTCCGCGTGAGCCCGGAGGGACTGGCGGCCTGCGAGGAGAAGATGCGCGCGGCGGGCGTACCCGACGTCGCGATCGCCACCTTCGGCCACTACTACCGCCAGCTCGAGGCGGGGGAGACCGGGATGATCGCCGAGGCCGAGATCGCCCCGGTGGAGGACCTGCCCTCGAGCGACGCTCTCCCCGAGCCGGCCGACGGCGCACGGGACGCGCTGGACCGGGCTGTGGTCGTCAAGCTCAACGGCGGCCTGGGGACGAGCATGGGCATGTCGCGGGCGAAGTCGCTGTTGCCGGTCAAGGACGGACTGACCTTCCTCGACATCGTCGTGCGCCAGGTGCTCGAGCTGCGCGAGCGCCACGGCGCCCGGCTCCCGCTGGTGCTCATGAACAGCTTCTATACGCGCGACGACTCGCTCGAGGCGCTGCGCCGCCATTCCGGCGTCGAGGCCGACGTGCCGCTCGACTTCGTCCAGAACAAGGAGCCGAAGATCCGGGTCGACGACCTCATGCCCGTGGAATGGCCGCCCGATCCGGAGCTGGAGTGGTGTCCGCCCGGCCACGGCGACCTGTACACCGCGCTCGTCACGAGCGGGATGCTCGAGGCGCTGCTCGACCGCGGGTACGAGTACGCCTTCGTCTCGAACTCCGACAACCTCGGCGCCGTGCTCGACCCGCGCATCCTCTCCTGGTTCGCCGCCGAGAGTGTCCCGTTCCTGATGGAGGTGGCCGATCGCACCGAGGCCGACCGCAAGGGCGGCCACCTCGCGGTGCGCCAGGCGGACGGCCAGCTCGTGCTCCGCGAGATCGCGCAGACCCCCGACGAGGACCGCGACGCCTTCCAGGACGTCGCGCGCCACCGCTACTTCAACACCAACACGCTGTGGGTCAGCCTCCCCGCCCTCGCCGACGTCCTCGCCCGGCGCGACAACGTGCTCGGCCTGCCGATGATCGTCAACCGCAAGACGGTCGACCCGGCCGACCCCTCATCGCCCTCGGTCTACCAGCTCGAGACGGCGATGGGCGCCGCGATCTCGGTGTTCGAGGGCGCGCGCGCCGTGCGCGTGCCGCGCGAGCGCTTCGCCCCGGTCAAGACGACGAACGACCTGCTCGCGCTGCGCTCGGACGCCTACGAGCTGACCGAGGACTTCCACGTGGCGCTCTCGCCGCGACGCGGCGGCAGGCCGCCCTACGTGGACCTCGACCCCGAGTACTACAAGCTCGTCGACGACTTCGAGGCGCGCTTCCCGGCGGGGCCACCCTCGCTCGTGGAGTGCGAGCGCTTCGTCGTCGAGGGCGACGTCGTGTTCGGCGCCGGCGTGGTCGCGCGCGGCGAGGGGGTGGTCCGCGCCGCCGGCGAGCAGCTGCGGATCGAGGACGGGACGGTCCTCGAGGGCTGACTAGAGCTCGCGGAGGATCTCGGCCTTCTTGGCCTCAAACTCGTCGTCGGTCAGCAGCCCGGAATCGCGGAGCTCATCGAGCTTGCGCAGGCGAGCGGCGACGTCGTCGGCCGGCGCGCCCGGAGCCTTCGGGGGCGGCGCGAAGGGGAACTGCGGCGGCGCCGGCTCGGGGTACGTCCTCACCGTCTCCGGGGCCTGGCCCTTCAGGCGCTTGCGTCCGAACCCGAATCCCACCACCCCGATCAGCGGCAGGATCGCCATCGGGAGGAAGACGATGGCCAGGACGATCGCCGCCGTCCTGGCTCCCGGGTCGTCGTTGTTCGCCGGGCCGAAGGCGGCGACGAACGTCGCGGCGGCGAGCGAGATGAAGAGCAGGCTCCACAGCACGATCCCCATCCCGAGCGTGGCGCCGTGGCCGCGGCTGCCCCGCGCCGCATAGATCCCGCCGCCGATCAGCAGCGCGAAGATCGCGCCCGTGAGGCCGAGGATCTTGGCGCCCGTGCCCTCGGGGCAGGGGCGCGCCGAGACGTATGGGCCGCCCGAGGCGCACGTCCCCGTGCGGACGAGGTGGTACAGCGCCCACGTCATCAGGAGGAGGGCGGCCAGGGAGACGAGCATCCCCAGCAGGGAGAGCGACCAGTACTTGATCACTGCTGGCACCTCGCCGCGTCCTCGGGGCTGCGGGCGCGCCGGAGGCACGCCTGCTGCGCCGCCTCGGCGTCGGACGGGGTGCCCAGCCGCCGCACGTCGCGACCCCGGGCGTCGGCCTCCCACTGCTTGCGCGTCGTCGGCACCCCGTCGAGGTAGAGCAGCCACTTCGGGGAGGTGAAGCCCGGGATCGAGTAGACGAAGTAGTCGAGGTTCTCGGGCGCGGCGCCCGCCCGCCGCTGGACCGCCGTGAAGATCCGCCCGGGAGCCGCCGGATCGATCGCGCGCACCCGGACGCCGGGCTCCTCGCTCTCCCCGAAGTCGCGCTCGCTGACGTCGAAGCCGGGGTCGACGGAGAGAATCCGCTGCTTGCCGGTGTCGTCGCGGACCGTGACGTCCACGCGGACCGGCGAGAGGCGCACGCTGTTGACCACGTCGCTCTCGCCCAGTCGCCCGTCGATCTCGCGCAGCGCGCGCTCGAAGTTGGCCGCGCGCACGAGCGAGTCGCCCTCCGCCCCGACGATCTCGCCTCGTTGGGCCTTGGCGTCGGGGTCGTCGAGGAGGCGGTTCTCCTCGTGCCACAGCAACAGCCCCACCGAGGCCAGGCAGACCACGAAGAAGACGGTGAGGATGATCGTCTCGTTGGGCCCGCGGCGCCGTTTTTCCCGAGCCGCGGGCTCGACGACGCTCACCGTCGGCCCCTCCAGTCCCGCGATTCCGGTGCCGTCGCCGTCGTTCACGTCCCGTTCCCCTTCGCGACCCTACTGCACGCTTCCTGCCACGGATTGGAGGGATGCCGAGCCAACCGTTATGTTCTCGGCCTTGTGGTGGTTCAGGCGGGGTGGTTGGAAGCTGTCGCAAACCCGATCCGACTTCGGATCGTGCGACATCTGTCGGACTGCGAGTCGGCCTCGCTGGACGATCTGTCGAAGGCCGTCTCGGCCCAGCGCAACACGGTCCGCGCCCACCTGCGTGCGCTGATCGGGGCCGGGGTCGTCGCCCGCCTGCCCGGACAGTCCGACGGCAGCCTGGGCCGTCCGCCGGCGCGCTACCGCCTCGACCGGCGGGACATACCGCGCGGCCGGCGCCGCGAGGAGGGCGCGCCCGGCGCGCGCTCGCCGGTCGCGGTCGTCGTGCGCGACTATCCGGGCGGCGTCCCGGCATGGACCCTGCGGGAGCCGGAGTGGGCGGCGGCCGTGTACCTGCTCGAGAGCCCGTGGCTCGCTCAGTCGCGGGGCCGCAACGCGTCGCGCGCCATCGACTACGAGCGCCGCGCCATCGACTGGGGCGCGCTCGAACGGGAGGCGCGCACATGGCCGCGCGCCGAGCGCCTGCTGCTCGACATCGCGCGGGGACTGTTCGCCGACGAGCCCCGCGGCCCCGTCGCCGCCGTGGCGCGCGCGCTCGCTCCCGACCAGCGCGCCCGCGTGCTGGCGGCGATCGCCCTGGCCGCCGGCGATGCCCGGGTCGTCGGGGTCGCGGGGTCCGGCGAGCAGAAGTCGGCCTGAGTCGGCCCGGACGGACGTCCCCTGGACGCCGCCCCGTCGCCCTGCGACACTGGGCGCGATGACTCCGATGGCCCTCGCCGGCGGCAGCTGGATCTTCCTCGCCTTCGTCGTGATCTTCCTGGGCGCGATCGTCTACTCCTACTTCACTCGCACGGGCAGCGCGATCGACGAGACGCCGTACGGCGACATCGACGGCAGCTCCGGCCCCGAGCGTCCGAGCGACCTCGCGCACGACCGCTCGGAGAACCCGGGCACGTGGTCGCGCGGGACCGCCACCGGGCGCAGTCGAAAAGACCGGGACTAGGCCCGCAGCGTCCGCAGCACGAGCCGGGGCCGAGCGCGCGCCGGCGAGCGGCCGCCGCCGGTGGAAGCAGCGCCCTCGCGGCGCAGCTCGTGCAGCGTCATGAACCGGATCGGCGCCGGGTGAGCGGGGGGAGTGGCGGGTTCACGATCGGTTGACATTGTTTCGATCTTGTAGGACACTCGGGCGGATAAATGGCAGCCTAACGCGCTGAGGAAGTACATCAATGTCATACAAGATCGCTTTGGATGGCCTCGACCGCGACGCGGCGACCTCCCTCACCGAGCAGATCGTCTCGCGCTTCCGCCGGGCCATCGACGGCAACGATCTCGCCCCCGGCGAGAAGCTGCCCACGACGCGCGCCATGGCCGAGCAGGCCGGCGTGAACCACCTGACGGCCGTGCGCGCCTACCGCCGCCTGGCCGAGGAGGGCTACGTCACCGCGACCGTCGGGCGCGGCACTTTCGTCCGTCGCGTGCCCCCGTCCGCGGCGGCCGCGGCGAACGGGACCGAGTGGCAGACCGCGGTCCTCCCGGAGGAGCGCATCTCCTACCCCAACGAGATGCTCGCCGAGTCCTTCCGCCTCCCGGCGGATCCTGACGTCATCTCGCTCGCCACGGGCTGGCCCGACCCCGCGCTCTACCCGGTCGACGTCCTGGCGGGCATCACCGCCGACATCTTCCGGGAGCTGCGAGGGGAGGCGCTCAACTACGTCGACCCGGTGGGCGTGGCCGACCTGCGCGCGGAGCTGGCCAAGCGCGGGCGCGCCGAGGGCTTCGCCGAGTCGCCCGAGGAGATCGTGATCACCTCGGGCGCGCGCCAGGGCCTGGACCTCGTCTCGCGCGCGGTCGTGTCGGCGGGCGACGTGGTCGCGGTCGAGTCGCCGACGTTCGTGGGCGCGCTCAGCTCGCTCCAGGCGACCGGCGCCCGGGTCATCGGCATCCCCGTGGACGAGGACGGAATGGACGTGGACGCGCTCGAGCGGGTGCTGGCCCGTCACGAGGTCAAGCTCGTCGCCGTGCAGGCAGCCTGCGCGAATCCCACGGGCCGCGACCTGTCGGACGAGCGCCGCGAGCGGCTGGTCACGCTGGCCCGCGAGCGATCCTTCTTCGTCCTCGACGACGGGGTGTACGCCACCGTGCGCTACGAGGGCGCCGAGCGGCCGCGCCTGCGCCGGTCCGCGCCGAGCCACGTCGTGTACGTCGACTCGCTGTCGAAGACCATCGGGGGCGGGCTGCGCCTCGGCTGGATCGCCGCCTCCGGCCCCCTGCGCCGGCGGCTCGCCACGCTGAAGGTCGACACCGACATGCAGACCGCGAGCCTCGTGCAGCACATGGGGGCGCGCTACCTGGCGGCGGGTGAGCACGAGAAGTTCCTCGCGGCGACCCTGCCGGTCTACCGCGAGCGCCGCGACGCGCTGCTCGAGAGCCTCGAGCGGCGCCTCGGCGACGAGGTGTCGTTCATGCACCCGCTCGGCGGCCACCACGTGTGGGTGCGGTTCCACGAGCCGCTCGACGAGCGCGCCCTGTTCGCCGAGGCCGTGCGTCAGGGGGTCGGGTTCACGCCCGGAGGCGCGATGACGCCGGAGCGTCTCGAGGAGACCTCCATGCGCCTGTCCTTCGCGCTCGTGGGCCCCGAGACGCTCGACGAAGGCGTCCGCCGCCTGGCGGCCGCCGCGCGTGCGGTGCGCCGGATGGAGCGCGCGCCGATGGTGGCGATGTCCTAGCCGGTGCCCCGAACGGGCGGGTGGGAAGTCCCATGCGCCGGCCATGCCCGGAAGGACTCGCTCTCGGGAGCCCGAAGCCGACGGACATGGAAGCCCAGACTCCGCCGCCGGCCGCGCCCGCTCCGCCGCCCGTGCCGCCCGCGAGCGACTACCCCGTCAGTTTCGACGTCGACTATCCCGACCGCCCGCTGAACCGCCTGACCACGTTCTTCCGCGTCTTCACGGTGATCCCCATCGGCATCGTGCTCGCCACCGTGGCCAACAGCTCCTACTCCGTCTCGGGCGGGGGCGCCGGCTCGGCCAGCACCTACGCCGGCGCCGGCGGTCTGCTCTTCGCCGGCCCGCTGCTGATGATCCTGTTCCGCCAGAAGTACCCGCGGTGGTGGTTCGACTGGAACCTCAACCTCCAGCGCTTCACCAACCGCGTGAGCGCCTACTTCCTCCTCCTGTCCGACACGTACCCGTCGACCGACGAGGAGCAGTACGTCCACCTCGACTACCCCTACCCCGACGCGCAGCGCGATCTCAATCGCTGGCTGCCGCTGGTGAAGTGGTTCCTGGCGATCCCGCACTACGTCGTGCTGTTCTTCCTCGGCATCGGCGCGTTCTTCGTGACGATCGCCGCGTGGTTCGCCATCCTCTTCACCGGCACCTACCCGCGTGGCATCTTCGACTACATGGTCGGGGTGCACCGGTGGGCCAACCGCGTGGAGGCCTACGCCTTCACCATGGCGACCGACCGCTATCCGCCGTTCCGCCTCGGCCCGTAGGTGTGCCAGTACAGGACGGGGCCTGAGCCGAGGGCCCCGTCCCGGCGCAGGTCGAGCAGCGCGGCCACGGCCTTGGCGGTGTAGACCGGGTCGAGCTCGAGGTCCTCGCGCTCCCGAGCCAGGCGGGTCGCCGCCTCGGCCTCGGGCGTGCGGTGGCCGTAGCCGCCGCCGAGCCAGTCGGTGCGCAGATCGAGGGGCGCGAGCTCGGCTCGCTCGCGGTCGAGGAGCGACAGCGTGCGCCGGGCCAGCCGGCGGATTCGCCGGGCGCTCGGCGTCCGCTTGCCGTAGACGGCGATTCCGACGACCTCGGTCCGCAGCCCGGCGAGCGGCAGTCCGGCCAGCAGCCCCGCGGCGGTTCCGCCCGACCCGATGGCCACGACGACGTGCGTGGGCTCGGGCAGCTCGCCCGCCTCCACCTGGCGGCCGAGCTCGAGCGCGGCGTCGACGTAGCCCAGGCAGCCCCGGGGGGAGGACCCGCCCACCGGGAGGTAGTACGGGCGCCTCGCGCGGGCGAGGATCGCCGGCGCCGCGGCGAGCGTGCGGGCCGGGCCGTGGGTGCGGCGGACCGTGGCGCCCGAAGCCTCGATGCGGGCGAGCTGGGCGCGCACGTGGTCGTCGAGCGGCTGGTCGACGAGGGCGAGGGTCACGTCGAGGCCGTGGGCGCGTCCGTAGAGGGCGGTGGCCAGGCCATGGTTGGTGCCCAGCGCGCCCGCGGTGACGAGCGTGCGCCGGCCGCGCCGCAGCGCGTCGGCGAGCGTCCACTCGAGCTTGCGCGCCTTGTTGCCGCCCCAGAGCGTTCCGAACCGGCCGTCGTCCTTGATCCAGACGTCCGCGCCGAGCCCGGGCGCGGGGCGCACGGGCGTCGGCGTCTCGCCGAGCTCGAGCCGGGGGAAGTGCAGCGCGGGTTCGGTCACGCCGGGTATCGTGGCGCGCGGTGCGGAGAGGGGTCCAGGTCCTGGCAGGGGTCGTGGTCGCGGCATGGCTTGCCGCGGCGCCCGCCGCGCATGCCGTGGACGTGACGATCCGGCGCACCGCGCACGGGATCCCGCACGTCTACGCGAACGACTTCCCGAGCCTGACCTACGGCTACGCGTACGCGTTCGCGCAGGACAACCTGTGCCAGATCGCCGACAGCTACGTCACCGTCAGCGCCCAGCGCTCGCGGTTCTTCGGGCCCGACAACTCGTGGCGCTTCGAGGGCAACGGAGCGACGGTCAACAACCTCAACTCCGACTTCTTCTACCAGCGCATCAACGACACGAAGGTCGTCGAGAAGCTCCTGGCGCAGCCGCCGCCCGCGGGCCCGCTGCCCGAGATCAAGGAGGGTGTCCGCGGCTACGTCGCCGGCTACAACGCCTACCTGCGCGACACCGGCGTGGACAAGCTCCCCGACCCGTCGTGCCGCGGCAAGCCGTGGGTGCGCCCGATCGACGAGATGGACGTCTACCGGCGCTTCTACCAGCTGGCCTCGCTGGCCAGCCAGGGCGTCGCGATCGACGGAATCGCCGGAGCGGCGCCGCTGGCCGGCGGCGCGCCGGCCGCCAGCGCCGCCCAGCTCGCCCCCGCCTTCGCCCAGCTCGCCGACATCGGCTCCAACGCCTACGGCCTCGGCCGCGCGGCGACCGACAACGGCCGTGGGATGGTGCTCGGCAACCCGCACTTCCCCTGGCAGGGCGCCGAGCGCTTCTACCAGGCGCAGCTCACGATCCCGGGCAAGCTCGACGTCTCGGGCGCGTCGCTGTTCGGCGTTCCCCTCGTCCTGATCGGGACGACGCGGGGGCTGGCGTGGAGCCACACCGTGTCCACCGCGCGGCGCTTCACGCCGTACGAGGAGAAGCTCGTGCCGGGATCGCCGACCTCCTACATGTACGACGGCAAGATCGAGCAGATGACAGGGCGACAAGGTCACCGTCCGGCTGCCCGGCGGAGACCGGACGCGCACGCTCTACTCGACCCGTCACGGGCCGGTCTTCGTCTCGCTGCTCGGCCTCCCGCTGTTCCCGTGGACGGCGACCAGCGCCTACGCGATGGGCGACGCCAACGCGGCCAACTTCCGCTATCTCAACCACTTCCTCGAGGTCGACCGGGCGCAGAGCGTGCGTGCGCTCGACGGCATCGAGCGCCGCTACCAGGGCATCCCCTGGGTCAACACGATCGCCGCCGACTCGAAGGGCGAGGCCTACTACGCGGACATCGGCTCCATCCCGAACGTCTCCAACGCCAAGGCGTCGGCCTGCAACACGGCGCTGGGGACCCAGACGCTGTCGCTGCTCGGCATCCCGATCCTCGACGGTTCGCGGGCGGCCTGCGACTGGGACAACGATCCCGACGCCGTCGCGCCCGGGATCTTCGGGCCCTCCCACCTCCCGAGCCTGTTCCGCGACGACTACGTCACGAACTCCAACGACTCCTACTGGCTGTCGAACCCCGCCCACCCGCTCGAGGGGTTCGCGCGGATCATCGGCGACGAGCGCACCACGCGAACGCTGCGCACCCGGCTGGGGCTGAAGATGGCCGCGGGCCGGAAGTTCTCGCTCAAGGACCTCACGGACACCGTGTTCAACGACCGCCAGTACGGAGGCGAGCTGCTCGCCGGCGAGCTGGCCGCCTACTGCCGCGCGCACCCCACGCTGGGTGGTTCGAGCGGGCCGGTGGACGTGAGCGCTGCCTGTCCCGTCCTGGAGCGGTGGGGGAGGACCGACACGCTGGACGACCCAGGCGCCGTCCTGTTCCGCCGCTGGGCGTCCCGCGCGCTGGCCTCGGTCGGCGGGGTCGTCTCGAACCCGACCGTGTTCAGCGTCGCGTTCGACCCGGCCGACCCGGTCAACACGCCGCGCGGGCTGAACACGGACAACCCCCAGGTCGGGCAGGCGCTGGCCGACGCGGTCAAGGAGCTTCGCGACTTCGGCATCCCGCTCGACGCGACGTGGCGGCGCTACCAGACGGTGACTCGCAACGGAGAGCGGATCCCCATCCACGGCGGCCCGGGCACGCTCGGCGTGTTCAACGCGATCAACGTGGGCTCGTTCGGCAAGGACGGCTACACGAACGTTCCGCACGGCTCCAGCTACGTCCAGGCGGTCCAGCTCACCGGCGGCTGTCCGAACGCCCGCACGATCCTCACCTACTCGCAGTCGGTCAACCCGCGCTCGCCGTACTTCGCCGACCAGACGAAGCTGTACTCGCGGCGCGAGTGGAACCCGATGCGCTTCTGCGCGAAGGAGATCCTGGCCGACCCGGCGCTGGCGGTGAGGCGCTTCGGCTGTCCGGGCGCGAGCGCCCTGCGCTCGGCCCGCGCGAGCGGGCGCGGGGGTCGCCTGCGGCTCCGGCTGCGCTCGCGCCTGGGGCTGGCGTCGACGGTCGAGGTGCTGCGGTTGCGGCGCGGCCGCAAGGCGCGCCGGGTGCTGCGAGTCCGCCGCGCGCGCTCGTTCGTCCGACGGCTCGCGGCCGGCCGCTACCGCGTGCGGGTCCTGAGCCGGGCCGAGAGCGGGATCGTCGACCGCCGCGAGGCGACGGTCACCGTGGCGGGCGGCCGGGTGACGATCTCGCGCGGCGGCCTCAAGCGCCGCGGCGTCTGCAGGCGGCGCTGAAGCGCCGGTTCCAGATGGGGTGAGGACCCGATGTCGCCGCCCGGGCGAACGGCCGATGATGGGCGCATGACGGTGGCTCAACTCATCTCAGAAGTCTCGCTCGAAGGTCGCGCGCCGATGCCGGTGGACAGTCCTCCCGTCGGCCCCGCGCGGGCCCGGCGGCTGCGGCTGATGCGCCTGCGCCAGTCTCTGCTCGAGTCCGGCGGCGACGTCGACGTCGACGCGGTCGCGGGTGCGATCGCGCGGCGCGCGATGTTCGCCGGCGAGCTGCGGCAGCAGCTGACCGACGACGTCTAGCCCTCGCGGGCTGACAGGTCAGGCGGTTGCCGGCGCCGCGGCGGGCTCGGGCTCGGGCACGGCGCGGACCGGTTCGAGCCGAACCGGGATCCCGTTGAGGAAGGCCATGCCGGCGAGCGGCTCGAGGTCGGCCGCCTCCGACGAGGCGAGCAGGTTGGAATTCGCGCCGCCGGCGTCGTTGGCCACCTTCCAGCCGCCGCGATGCCCCCACCCGTGCGGAAGCGCGACCGTGCCCTCGGTCATCTCGTCGGTGATCTTCACCGGCACCTCGAGGCTTCCCGACTTCGACGCCACCCGCACGACCTCGCCGTCGGCCAGCTCGTGGCGCTCGGCGTCGGCGGGATTGACCCGCAGGGCATGGGTGCGTCCGCCGCGCATGAGCAGCGGGGCGTTGTGCATCCACGAGTTGTGCGATCGCAGCTCGCGCAGCCCGATCAGGCTCAGCGGGAAGTCGGGGTCGTGCCCGTTCGCCGCGATCAGCCGGTCGACCTCGGCGCGGATCTCCGGCGGGTCGAGGCGAACCTTGCCGCCGAGGTGACGGACCTTGCGACGGCGGACTCCGGTGGCGATGTGCTCGTCGACCACGACGCCGTGCGGTCGCCTGCGCAGCTTGGCGACGCTCAGGCCTCCCCGGCGCAGGCCGAACCAGTCGCCCTCGGGCCCGGTGCGCAGGAGCAGGTCGACGAGGCGCGTGGGCGTGATCTTCTTCCCGAGTCGGCCGAGCCGGCGCAGATCATTCGTCGGGCGGGCCGAGATGCCGAGTGCGTCGGCGAAGGCGTCGATCACCGTCCACTCGTCGCGGGCCTCGCCGCGGGGCTCGACCACCGGGTCCGTCCACTGCACGAAGGGCGTCGTGTAGAGGCCGAGGAAGGCGAGCGGGATGTCCTCGCGCTCGAGGAACGTCGTCGCCGGGAGCACGTAGTCGGCGCGCCGGTTCGTCTCGGTGACGTAGAGGTCGAGCGAGACGAAGAGGTCGAGCTTGGGGAGCGCCCGCTCCAGAGCCTCGCCGTCGGGCACCGACATCACGGGGTTGCCGGCCGACACGAAGAGCGCCCGCATCTGGCCCGCGCCGGGCTCCTCGATCTCGCGGTGCATGAGCGAGGCCGGCGCGGCGCCGAGCACGTCGGGGAAGCCGCCGATGCGCGACCGCCAGGAGCCGTAGGTGGCCAGGCCGGCCTGCTCGGCCACCTCGTCGAGCGCGATCGCGGGGCGGCCGAACACCCAGCCGCCGGGCGCGTCGAGGTTGCCCGTCACGACATTCAGCGTGTCGAGGAGGAACGCGACGAGGGTCCCGAAGCGACCCAGGCACGACCCGGTGCGACCGTAGACGGCCGCGCTCTCGGCCGCTGCGAGGTCGCGGGCGAGGGCGCGGGCCGTCTGGGCCGGCACACCGGTCCGATCCTCCGTGGCCTCGGGCGAGTGGGCGGCCGCGGCCTCGCGCAGCCAGCCGTACCCGGTGGACTGGTGGACCAGGGCCGACCAGTCCTCGAGGCCCTCCTCGAAGATCACGTGCAGCAGGGAGAGCAGCAGCCAGGCGTCGGTGTCGGGCCGCACGGCGACGTGCTCGTGGGCGCGCGCGGTCTCGGAGCGGCGCGGGTCGACGACGACGACGCGTCCGCCGCGGTCGACGATCTCGTTGAGCTGGTCCTTGACGCGCGGCGCGGTGAGGACGCTGCCGTGCGACACCAGGGGGTTGGCCCCGAGCATGAGCAGGAACTGCGTGCGCTTGAGGTCGGGGATGGGGAGCAGGGCGGCCGACCCGTACAGCAGCGCCGAGGCAACGAACCGGTTGGCCACGTCCTGCGAGGAGGCGGTGTAGTAGTGGCGCGAGCCCAGCGCGTCGAGAAAGCCCTTCACCCACAGCGGGTGCGAGTGCGAGAACGCGCCCGGGTTGCCCATGTACCAGCCGATCGCCTCGCCGCCGTGGCGGTCGCGCACGTCGCGCAGCCGGCGGCCGATGTCCCCCAGCGCCTCCGTCCAGGAGACCCGCTCGAAGCCGTCGCCGTCGGCGCGCCGGCGCAGCGGGTGGGTGACCCGGTCGGGGTCGTTCTGGACGTCGAGCATCGCGATCCCCTTGGGGCACGCGTAGCCGCTCGACAGGGGGTGGTCGGGGTCGGGTCGCAGCTTCGTGACCTGGCCGTCCTGCACCGTGGCCACCATTCCGCAGTGGGCCTCGCAGATCCGGCAGAAGGTCACCTTCTGGTCCACGCCCATCCCGGTTCGGGAGCCTAGCCCTCGCGCGCGCGGGTCGCAAATAGACTGGTGCCCATGACCGAGGTGGCGACCGGAGTGCATCGAGCGGGGTCCGCGCTGATCAACTGGTACCTCGTCGAGGATGCGGGGAGGGTGACGCTGGTCGACGCCGGCCTGCCCGGCTACTGGCCGCAGCTCGACGAGTCGCTCGCGGCGATCGGGCGTTCGCGGGGCGATGTCGCGGGGCTGGTGCTCACGCACGGCGACGGCGACCACGTGGGCTTCGGCGAGCGGCTGCGGACCGAGCTCGGAGTGCCGGTCTTCGTGCACGGCGAGGACGTGAAGATCACGACCACTTGGAAGCAAAAGCGCACCGAGGCGGGCCTGGGGACGCTGCTCGAGTTCCGCCGGGCGCCGGCGCGGCGCATCGTCGCGGAGATCGCGCGCAACGGCGGCCTCCGAGTGCCGCCGGTGAAGTCGGTCGAGACCTTCTCCGATGGCGACGAGCTGGACCTGCCGGGGCGTCCGCGCGTGGTCCACACGCCCGGGCACACCCACGGCCACTGCGTCGTCCACCTGGCCGACCGGGGCGTGGTGTTCGCCGGCGACGCGCTGTGCACGGTCAACGTTCTGCGCGGCACGACCGGCCCGGCGCTGATGCCGCCCGCGATGACGGTCAACACGCCCCAGGCGCTGGCCTCGCTCGACCGGATCGCGGCTCTGGAAGCGGACACGGTGCTGGTCGGTCACGGCGAGCCGTGGACCGGGGGCGCGGCGGCGGCCGTGGAGCGGGCGAGGGCCGAGGCCGCGGCGCGCTAGCGGTCGCGGGCGCCGAGCCGAGGGCCCGTCCGAGGCCATCGAGCCGACGTCCACGCTTCCCTACCCTCTGAAGCACATGTCGCTGACGATGGGAACCGCGCCCTTCGGCCACCGCCCCGGAGGAGAGTTCAACTTCGACACGCCCGAGCGCGGCGCCCTGTGGTTCGAGGACTCGCCGCGGCGCGTGCGCGGCATCCTCGGAGGTGAGACCGTCGTCGACAGCCGGCGGGTCAAGCTCCTCCACGAGGCCCGCCACCTTCCCGTCTGGTACTTCCCGCGCGAGGACGTGCGGATGGAGCTACTCGAGCCCAGCGACCTCGTCACCCGCTGCCCCTACAAGGGAGAGGCCTCGCACTTCACCGTGCGCGCGGGCGACCGCGAGGAGCCCGACGCGGCATGGAACTACCCCGAGCCGATCGCCGGCGCGCCGCCCTTCGCCGGCTACATCGCCTTCCACTGGCGCGCCATGGACACCTGGCTGGAGGAGGACGAGGAGGTCTTCGTCCACCCGCGCGATCCCTACCACCGGGTCGACGTGCTGGACACGTCGCGCCACGTCCGCGTCCTGCTGGACGGCGCGGTTCTGGCCGACACCACGCGCGCGAGGGCGCTGTTCGAGAGCGGTCTGCCCACTCGCTGGTACATCCCCGAGGAGGACCTCGCCGACGAACTCCTCGTGGCCTCCGAGCACAGCACCGCCTGCCCGTACAAGGGCACCGCCGCGTACCGCTCCGCCGCCGTCAACGGCCGCGAGGAGGCCGATGTGGCGTGGACGTACCGCGAGCCGCTGCGCGAGGTCTCGCCGATCGCCGGCCACTGGGCCTTCTATCAGGAGCGCGACGGCGTCGAGGTGGAGGTCGACGGCGAGGTCGACTCCCCCCGGCAGGTTCCGCTCTAGCCGCAGCGAACCAGGGGCGCATGGAGTCCGCGTTCGGCCGGGCCGAGACCGCCTTCTTCCAGACGTTCCTCCAGCGCGTGTTCACCTGGATGGTGCTCGGGCTGGCCGTGACCGGGATCGTCGCGGGGATCATCGGGTCGAGCGACAGCCTGCTCACGTCGCTGACGGAGAGCCCGGGGATCTTCCTCGTGGTCATCGTCGTCCAGCTCGGGCTCGTCCTGGCGATCTCGTTCGGCATCAACCGGATGTCGGCGGCGACGGCGACGGTCCTGTTCTTCCTCTACGCCGCCTCCGTCGGGGTGACGTTCGCGCTCGTGTTCGAGATGTACTCGTCGCAGTCGATCTTCACGACGTTCCTCATCACGGCGGGGATGTTCGCGACGCTCGCGTTCATCGGCGCGACCACCCAGCGCGACCTGTCGAAGCTCGGGACGATCCTCATCGCGGCGCTGGTCGGGCTCATCATCGCCACGATCGTGAACATCTTCGTGGCCAGCAGCGCCCTCTACTGGGTGACCACGTACGCGGGCGTGCTCATCTTCGCGGGACTCACGGCGTACGACATGCAGAAGCTCCAGAAGTTCGGCGAGGCCTCGCCGGGCGGGGAGGCCGAGAGCCGCGCCGCCGTCCTCGGCGCGCTCGCCCTCTACCTGGACTTCATCAACCTCTTCCTCTTCCTGCTGCGGATCTTCGGCCAGCGGCGGTAGCGCTCAGGGACCGCCGACGGCGCGCTCCAGCTCGGCCGCCTCGGCCTCGAGCCCGGCGGCGATCACGTCGAGGTCGGCGACCGCCGCCGCGTCGGCCGTGAGCCCGAGGTAGAGCGTCCCGTCGAGCGAGACCGCGGCGATGCGCAGGGCGTGGCGCTCGCCGATCTCGGCCAGCGACCACATCCCGGTCACCGGCGCGCCGAGGACGCGGCGCGGCCCGGTCGGTCCGGGCACGTTCGACACGTTGAGCGCGAACACGCGCGGGCCGCCGGTCAGCCGGGCGGCCAGCCGCGAGATGGGGCGCGGCATGTGGCGCATGTCGCGGAACAGCGCGTCGAGGGTCTGCGCGTCGTGCTCCTGCTTGCGCTCGCGGGTCTCGGCGGCCACCGCGCGCACCCGGGCGAGCGGGTCGGGCTCGTCGAGGGGGAGCCCGACGCAGAGGAACGAGTCGCGATTCGCCAGCGCGTCCGGATGGGCGTGGCGATCGTGCAGCGAGACCGGGATCTTCACGTGGATCTCGTGCGGCTCGCCGCCGTGATGGGAGATCCAGCGACGCAGGGCGCCGGTCACCAGCGCGAGCAGGACGTCGTTGACCGTGGTGCGCTCGGACTGGGCGTGCTCGACGCGCTTGAGCGCCTCCAGGGAGGTACTCGCGAAGGCGACGTCGCGGCGCGCCCCGACGGGCGCGTCCAGCGGCGACGGCCCCCGCGTCGGCAGCAGGTCGCGGACGACCGCGCCCGGCAGCCGGCGAGCCTCGCCCGCGGCCGCCCGCCAGGCCCGCGGCGAGGCGGCTTCACGCGCCGCGGTCGCCGCGCCGCCCGCGAGCCCGCCGGCGCGCTCGCGCAGCGCCGCCGCCACCAGCCCGAGCGTCCCGGGCGCGGGCTCCGGGCGCCACTCGCCACCGGCCGCCGTGGCGGGCTCCTCGTCCCAGAGCAGAGTCGCGCCGAGGCGCATCACCTCCGAGCCGTCGGCGAGCGCGTGGTGGACCTTCAACAGCAGCGCCGCGCGCCCGTCGTCCAGCGCCTCGGCCACGTGGAGCGACCAGAGCGGGTGGGCGCGGTCGAGGCGCTGCTCCATCTCGTTCGCCATGAGCGCGCGCAGGCGCCCCACGTCGAGCGGCCCACGGCCAACCGGGAGCGGGCGGACGTGGCGGGCGAGGTCGAAGGCCTCGTCGTCGACCCAGGCCGGCGGGGCGAGCCCGAGCGGGGTGGGGGCGAGGCGCCGGCGCAGCCGCGGCGCGGCATCGAGGCGGGCCTCGATGTGGGCGCGCAGCTCGGACACCGTCGGCCGCGTCCCGCCGGCCGGCGGGTCGAGCACGATCAGCTTGCAGGTGTGTCCCGCCACCGTCGGGGATTCCAGGGCGAGGATGGACGCGTCTTCTGAGCTGAGGCGGTCGAGACTCAACGGATGTTCGATTCGGTGGGCGCGCGCGATAGCTCGAACGCGGGAACGTCGAGTGCGTGGGGGAAGAGAACCTCGACCAGGGTGTTCTACATGCGTGCTTGCGGACCTCGTTCCTCTGAGGTTGGCCCCTCCAATCGGCGTTGGCTCATGGCCTGTCTCGCCTGCCTGGCGATCGCGGTCAGCGTGCCCGTGGCCGCGGCGGCGAAGGTCGACCCCGTGGCGCAGGCACCGGTGGTGTCACCCGCGGATCTGGCCAAGCCCGTCAGGGACGCGTCCGACAAGCTGACCGGCGGTGCGGCGCAGAAGTTGAAGGGCGGCGGGAAGCCCGCGAAGGGCGGCGGGAGCAGCCCGGGAAGGGCGGCGGCGCCGGCAAGTCGCGCAAGGCCGGCGGTCGCGGCGCCTCGACGCCCGTCGGCGCGAGCCGAAAGGTGACCTCCACGCCGGACGGGGCCTCAGCCCCGGCGGCCCCGGCCCCCGCTCCGGCCGCGGCGGGGACTCCACCCGCCGCGACGCCGGTGGCCACCAATCCGGCGGCGCCGGGGCCCGCGGCCCAAGCGCCGCGAGCGTCCGACACTGCCGGCGCCCCGGTCAGCGACCGGACTCCCGCCGGCACGACGGCGCTCGGCGGCGGGCGAGTCTTCGCGGGCGGCCCGAGCGGCGGTCTCGCTCCCGCCCCGGCCTCGGGCGCGACCGACGGCAGCTCCGACTCGGCCGGCCGCACCGACCGCGCCCGGCGCGCGCGCCCGCGCGCCCCCGAGACCGTGACCCGCACCGTCGTGCGCAGCGTCCGCCGGGCCGTCGAGGTCGTCCCGGGCTTCCTGTGGGCCCTGATCGCCGGCCTGGGCGTCCTCTCGCTGCTGGCCACCGGCGCCTCGTCGTTCCTGGCGGGCCGCGCTCGCCGCCTGGCCCGCCAGCGCGAGGCGCTGCTCCAGGACGTCGGGCTCCTCCAGCGGGCGCTGCTTCCCGAGGCGCCGGCGCAGATCGGAGGAGCGGCCGCCGCTTCCGTCGCCTACCGCGCCGCCACGAGCGGTCCGCCGGGCGGCGACTTCTACGACGTGTTCGCGCTCGACGAGGAGCGCCTGGGCCTGATCGTGGGCCGCGTCTCCGCGACCGGCCGGCGCGCGCTCGGCGTCACGGCGTTGATCCGCCACATGCTGCGGGCCTACCTCGAGGGCGGGCTCCAGCCGCGCAACGCCCTCCAGGTCGGCGCGGAGGTCCTCGAGCGCCATCTCGGACCGGACTACGCGTGCGCGACGGTCGCCGTGTACGACCGCGCGACCTCCCGCCTGACCTACGCCGGCGCGGGCATGCCGGCGCCGATCGTGCTCGGCTCCGCCGCCTTCGAGCCCGCCACGGCCTGCGCCGCGCCGCCGATCGGCATGGGGGTGGCGACCGGCACGCGGCAGACGACCGTGCTGCTTCCGGCCGGCGCGGCGGCCTGTCTGTACACGGACGGCCTGGTCGACGCCCGAGTCGACGGCGGGCGCTACGGCTACCGCCGCGCCTGGCACGCGCTGGAGACCCTCGAGGGCGACGCCGACGCCGATGCCCTCCTCGATCGCGTCGCCGCCGAGGCCGACACCTCGGTCGACGACATCGCCGCGGTGCTCCTGCGCGTGGGCCGCGACGTCCCCGAGTCCGCATTGAGGGGCGAGCGCCGCCTGGAGGAGCTGGAGCTGGGGCGCCGCGAGCTCGACGGCGAGCGCCCGGGCCTGTTCCTCCGCGACTGCGGCGTGCCGACGTCGGTCATCCCCGAGGCGGTCGACGATCTGCGCGAGACCGCGACGCGACTCGGCGGCGCGGTGCTCCGCGTGCGCTACGGCGCCGGCGTGCCGGAGCCCGAGACCGGGTTGAGGACGATGGAGATCCTCAGCGCGGTGGCCGGTCCGAATGGCGGATGAACGTCCGCTTCTTCGTCGGATAGCGCCGGGGGTAGATGGCGGTCGCCGCGCCGATCGTCGTCAGGACGATCACTCCGAACACGACCCAGTCGGCCCAGTTGTCCATGCTGCTGAGCACCGCCCAGGCAAGGGCGGCGACGATGGCGAGGAAGACGAGGACTTGCACCATGGTGGCCCGGTGGCAGAGCATAGACGGCTCAGCCAATGCGGAGGAAGAGATGATCAGCACCGTCGCCGTGGGGACCGATGGGTCCGACACCGCCGACAAGGCGGTCGATTTCGCAATCGACCTGGCCCAGAAGTACGGCGCCCGCCTCGTCGCCATCAGCTCGTACAAGCCGGTGAGCGAGTCGCGCCTGAAGCAGGAGCAGAAGGACGCGCCCGACGAGATCCAGTGGTCGATCAATCCCACCGAGGACGTCGACTCGATCCTGTCCGACCTCGAGGAGAAGGCCCAGGAGGCCGGCCTCGCCGTGACCACCGTGGCCGGCGACGGGGAGCCCGCCGACGTGCTGGTCAACCACGCCGAGGAGCAGAACGCGGACGTGCTGGTGGTCGGCAACAAGGGGATGCAGCGCCGGATCCTCGGCAGCGTCCCGAACAGCGTCGCCCACAAGGCGACCTGCACCGTGGTCGTGGTGAAGACGACCTAGCGCTGCGCTCTAGCGCGGACCGAAGATCAGGCAGGTGGTGGTGGCGTGCGCCACCAGCTTGCCGGTCTCCTGCTCCCAGATGCGGCCCTCGGCCGTCGCGACCGTGCCGCCCCGATGGACGACCTCGCCCTCGCAGCGCACCGGCCCGGACTGCGCCGTGAGCCCGCGGACGAAGTTGACCTTGAGCTCGAGCGTCGTATAGCCGGTACCCGCGGGCAGCGTCGTCTGCACGGCGCAGCCCATCGCCGAGTCGAGCAGCGTCGCGGCCACGCCGCCGTGCACGCTGCCGATCGGGTTGTAGTGCTGCTCGCCGGGCAGGAGCTCGAACACGGCGCGCCCGGGCCCGGCCTCCACCGGGCGGAACCCCAGCAGCTCGGCGATCGGCGGGGGCGGAAGCTCGCCCTCCAACAGGGCACGGATGAAGGACAGCCCGTCCATCTCGCGTGAGCGCTCGGCGAGCGCCTGGGGAGTCATGCGCGCGCCTCCGCGGGCGCCCCGGCTCGCGCGACCGGGACACCGACGCGCACCCGTCCGAGCGCCACGGCGGTGACGGCGACGGCGAACGTGGTGATGAGCATGAACGTCCAGGCCGCGTCGAACGCGTCCATCGGGTTCGACGCGCTCGCGCCGGCGAGGATCGCCACCGTGACCGCGATGCCCAGCGCCGTGCCGATCTGCCGCGACATGCCGAACACGCCGGTGCCGGTGGCGAAGCGCTCGGGCGGCAGCGAGGCCGCGGCGGCGCTGGCCAGCGTCGAGATGCTCAGCCCGACGCCGGCGCCCCCGACGAGCCAGCCGGGGAGGAAGTCGGCGGCGTAGGCGGGGGTCGGGCCCACCTGCCAGATCGTCCAGGCGAAGCCGGCGGCGCAGAGCAGCCCGCCCGGGATCGCCACCGCCCGCTGGCCGAAGCGGTCCGACAGCCGGCCGGCCGGAACGGAGAAGACCGCGGCCATGACCGGTCCCGGCGCCAGCGCGAGGCCGGCCTTGAGCGTCGAGTATCCCCACACCTCGGTGAGGAAGGTGACGTTGGTGAGGAGCATCGCCCCGAAGGCGGCGAAGAACAGCGCCGTCGCGAGATTGGCCACGGCGAACGAGCGCACCCGCAGGATCGCCGGCTCGATCACCGGCGCGGGGTGGTGCGCCGAGCGCCAGCCGAACGCCACGATGAGCAGCGCCGAGGCGACGAACGACCCGACGATCTCGGGCGAGCCCCAGCCCCAGTCGCGACCCTGGACGATTCCGAGCGCGAGCAGGCCGATCGCCACGGCGAACATGACCGCTCCGGCCAGGTCGGGCCGCGACGAGTCCCTCGACTCCCCGACCTCGTGCAGGGTCCGGCTCGCCGCCCACAGCGCGCCCAGGCCGACCGGCAGGTTGACCAGGAACACCCAGCGCCACGAGGCCTCGACGAGCAGTCCGCCGATGGGAGGGCCGAGGGCGGCCGCGACACCGCCCACGGCGCCCCAGAGCCCGACCGCCGTGGCGCGGCGCTCGGGGGGGAACTCGGGGAGCAGCAGCCCGAGCGAGGTCGGGAGGATGAAGGCACCGCCCGCCGCCTGGAGGACGCGCGCCGCCACGAGGGCGGGCACCGAGGGGGCGACGGCGCACAGCGCGGAGGCGACGGTGAAGGCGGCGAGCCCGCCGAGGAACGCGCGGCGCCGGCCGATGCGATCGGCGATCCGGCCGGCGGGGACGAGGAGGGCCGCGAACACGATCGCGTAGGCCGACAACACCCAGGAGAGTCCGGCGAGGCTCGTGCCGGTGAAGTCGCGCTGCAGGTCGGGGAAGGCGATGTTGACGATGAACAGGTCGAGACTCGACATGAACACGCCGAGCGACACGACCGTGAAGACCTTCCAGCGATACGCCATCCGCGATGCCTCCGTTGCTTGACGAAACGCACTGTACCAAGTGAGTTGCTTCATGCAACTGAATCTGCGACGATGCGTGTGTGCTCCACCGCACGTACGAGAACCAGAGGTGCTCGATCGCCCGCTCGCTCGAGATCGTGGGCGAGCGGTGGACCCTGCTCGTGCTGCGCGACGCCTTCCTCGGCATCCGCCGCTTCGACGACTTCCAGCGCGACCTGGGGGTCGCCCGAAACGTCCTGGCCGATCGCCTCGCCCGGCTGGTCGACGAGGGGATCCTCGAGCGGCGCCGCTACCAGGAGCGCCCGGATCGCTTCGAGTACCGGCTGACGGCGGCGGGCCGCGACCTGTGGCCGGTCCTGCACGCGCTCGCCACCTGGGGCGACGCCCACGCCGCGCCCGACGGCCCGCCGCGCCTGTTCCGCCACCGGGACTGCGGCGGGACGGTCACCGACCGCCGCACGTGCGACAAGTGCGGCGCCGAGCTCGAGGTGCGAGACGTCGAGGTGCTCGACGGGCCGGGGCTCCAGGCCGTCGCTTAGGTTCGAACGACGGGCATCGAGGGGGTCGGTTCGGGGCCGTTTCGGTTGAAGCTTCCTGTCCTACTGTTGCTCTGCAACAGCTAGGTAGGACACTTACCCCTGGCGGGACCCTCGGACGTCCAGACCCCCTCGATGTCCGCCGTTCTCGCGGCCGGCGGGCTAGCGGCGACCGCGCTGACGTCGCCGAAACCAGCAACGCCGCGCCGATCGCCCCGCCGAGGTCGCCGAGGGCGGCGACGTGGACGGCGGGCGGATCGTTGTCGACGAAGAGGTGGGGGAGCATCGCGTCGAGGATGCGCCCCGCGTACTCGGAGCCGAACCGCGTGCCGAGACCGCCGCCCACGATCACGGCCTCGACGTCGAGCAGGTTGCAGGCCGAGGCGACGCCGGCCCCGAGGGCGGCCACCGCCTCGTCGAGCAGCTCGCTCGTGAGCTTGTCGCCCTTGCGCAGGGCGCGCCCCCACACGCCGCTGGTCAGGCGGTCGCGGCCACGCTCCTCCATGATCTCGAACAGCTTCGTCTTGCGGCCCTCGCCCACGAGCTTGCGCGCGCGGGCCTCCATCGCCGCGCGCCCCGCGTAGGCCTCCATGCAGCCGCGACGCCCGCACGGGCACTGGCGCCCGTTGATCTTGACCACCATGTGGCCGATCTCTCCCGCCGTGCCGCGCCCGTCCCACTGCCGGCCGCCGAGGATGACGCCGCCGCCGACGCCGGTGCCCCACCAGACGCCGAGCATCGAGTCGTACGGCTTCCCGGCGCCCAGTCTGAACTCCCCGGCAACGGCGACGTCGACGTCGTTGCCCAGACGGACCGGCGCGCCGAGCTCGTGCTCCAGGGCCGGGCCGAGCGGGTAGGCGGCGTGCCAGTCCGAGAGGTTGCGCGCCTGCTCGACGACTCCCTCGCGCGCCCGGACCTCGCCGGGCGAGCCCACGCCGATGCCGATCAGCTGGTCGCTGGACGTCCCGGCCGCCGCGGCGGCCTCGCGCAGGGTGTCGGCGATCGCCGCGGCGACGTCCGGCGGGCCGCCCGTCTGCGGCGTGGGGCGGCGCGCCTGGCCGCGCACCTGGTTGCGGCCGTCGACGACGACCGCCTGGATCTTCGTGCCGCCGAGGTCGATGCCGCCACGCGCGTTCATGCCCACAGTGTCCCCTACGAGATGAGCTTCTCGATCAGGTCGAGATATTGCATGAGGCTGCGCACGGCGAGGAAGTCGTCGCGCACCCGCTCCTGCGCCGCCTTGCCCATGGCCCGGGCCCGCTCCGGGTCCTTCAGGAGCCCCGTGCACGGCGGCGCCGTAGGCCGCGAGGTCGGTGGCGTCGTCGAGCAGCACGCCGCTCACGCCGTCCTCGATCTGGTCCTGGATGCCGCCGATCCGGCTCGCCACGACCGGGCGGGCCTTCCACATGCCCTCCGAGACGGTGAGCCCGAACCCCTCGGCGATGCTCTTCTGGACGACCACGTCGGCGCGCCGCTGCAGGGCGTTGACCATCACCGCGTTCTCCTCGAGGTCGTCCATCGGAAGGGCGGTGAGGTGCAGGCGCTCCTTCTTCTCGGGCGACAGGCCCTCGAACAGGGCCTTGGCCTCGTCGAGCACCTCCTTGCCCTCGGGGTCGTCCGCCACGGCCTCGACAGCCGGGCCGGCGTAGACGAGGTGGGCGTCCGTGTGCGGCGCGACGTGGTCGAGGAAGCCCTCGATGACCCCGATCGGGTCCTTCAGCCGGTCCCAGCGCGAGACCTGGAGCACCATCGGGTCGTCGGCGCGCAGCGGCCGGCCCTCCCACACGGTGGCGTGGCGGTTCACCCGGTCGGGCGTGCCGTCCTCGCGCGAGAACGTGGGACTGGCGCCGTTGTCCTCGCTCGCTGAGCCCGGCGGCGTGCAGGATCGCGCGCACGGTGTCGGGATCCAGCTCCTGGTTCTTGGCCGAGAAGGCGTCGATGACCGGCGCGATCAGGTTGATCTTGTCGTCCTCGAGGCCCTCCCAGACGAAGGCCTTGCGCGAGAAGACGTAGGCGTCGGCCGGCTCGACGTACGGGCGCAGGAACCCCCAGGCCCGGCGCGACAGATCGCTGGGAGTGTCGATCCCGACGTGGCAGCGCCAGATCACCGGAATCCCGCGCTCCTTGAGCGGGGGGATGAGCCCGGCGGGCTGGGGGTCGTGGACGATCACGACGTCGTCGTCGGACACCAGCTCGAGGAATTCCTCGATGTTCGGGCGAAGCGTCTCGTCGTAGACCCGGCGCTCCTCGTCGCCGAGCTCGCCGCCGTCGCCCGGCGCGTTGTGCAGGTTGTTGTGGATCCGCTTCGTCAGGGCGAAGAACGGGTCGTTGCCGGAGATGACGTTCCACCGGGCGTTCACGCCGGCTCCGTGCGCGTAGGCGAGCAGCGACACGAGCATCTCGGCCACCCCGCCGCCCCGGGACGTGGAGTTCACGTTCCAGACGGCCCGGCCCGCGAACACGCGGCGGCTGCGTTCCACGGCATCACGGAACTCCGCGTAGCGCTCCGCCGGGAGAATCGACTCGAAGCGCTCGATGGGAAGACGACCGATGCGAACCGACTCGAGTGCTGGCATACGGCCACCCTAACCAGTCCCAACGCGGCTGTGGCGCGGGTGTAAGGTCGGACTATGAGCACCGTCACCCAGGACCAGGCCCTCGATCAACTCTGCATCAACGCCATCCGCACGCTGTCGATGGACGCCGTGCAAAAAGCGAACTCCGGGCACCCCGGCACGCCGATGGCCCTGGCCCCCGTGGCCTATCTGCTCTACACGCGCATCATGCGCCACAACCCCGGCAACGCCGGCTGGCCCGACCGCGACCGCTTCGTCCTGTCCGCCGGCCACGCCTCGATGCTCCTCTACTCGTCGCTGTACCTGTGCGGCTACGGGCTGACGCTCGACGACCTCAAGAACTTCCGTCAGCTCGGCTCGCCGACCGCCGGCCATCCCGAGTACGGCCACGCCGCCGGCATCGAGACGACGACGGGGCCGCTGGGCCAGGGGATCTCCACCTCGGTGGGTCTCGCGCTGGGCGAGCGCATGCTCGCGGCGCATTACAACCGCGAGGGCCACGAGATCGTCGACCATCACACCTACGTGATCGCCTCCGACGGCGACATGGAGGAGGGGGTCCAGTCCGAGGCCTCGTCGCTGGCCGGCCACCTCGGCCTCGGCCGGCTCACCGTCTTCTACGACGACAACCACATCTCGATCGAGGGCGACACCGCCCTGGCCTTCTCCGAGGATGTCGGCAAGCGCTACGAGGCCTACGGCTGGCACGTCCAGAACCTCGGCGAGGACATCGAGCTCGACCGCCTGGAGGGCGCGGTGCGCGAGGCCCAGGGCGTGGAGGACCGGCCCTCGCTGATCGTCATCCGCACCCACATCGCCTACGGCGCCCCGAACAAGCAGGACACGGCCGGCGCCCACGGCTCGCCGCTGGGCGACGAGGAGATCCGGCTGACGAAGCAGGCCTACGGTTGGCCCAGCGAAGAGCCCTTCTACGTGCCCGACGAGGCGCTCGCCCACTTCCGCGAATGCCTCGACCGCGGGGCGGAGTGGGAGCGCGAGTGGACCGCGCGGATGGACGGCTACAAGGCCGACCATCCGGACCTGCACGCCGAGGTGACCCGCCAGTTCGAGCGCCGCCTGCCCGAGGGCTGGGACGCCGAGGTGCCGCGCTTCCACGTCGACACCGGGATGGTGGCCACGCGCAAGTCGTCGAACACCGTCCTCCAGTGGGCGGCGAAGCAGGTGCCCGAGCTCGTCGGCGGCTCGGCCGACCTCGCGCCCTCGACGCTGACGCTGATCGAGGAGGCCGAGAGCGTCGAGAAGGGCGCCTACGGCGGGCGCAACCTGCATTTCGGCATCCGCGAGCACGGGATGGGGGCGATCGTCAACGGGCTCGTCCTGCACTACTGGCGGGCCTACGGCGCGACCTTCCTCATCTTCAGCGACTACATGAAGGGGGCGATCCGGCTCGCCGCGCTGATGCGGATCCCGTCGATCTTCGTCTTCACCCACGACTCCATCGGGCTGGGAGAGGACGGCCCCACCCACCAGCCGGTCGAGCAGCTCACGTCCCTGCGCTCGACGCCCAACCTCAACGTCGTGCGGCCGGCCGGGGCGAACGAGGTGGCGCGGGCCTGGCAGTTCGCCCTCAACGCCACCGAGACGCCGACGGTGTTCGCCCTGTCGCGCCAGGGAGTGCCGACCTGGAACCCGGCGGGCGTGCCCCACGACGCGATCGAGCGCGGGGCCTACGTGCTGCGCGAGTCCTACAAGGACCCCGAGCCCGACCTGATCCTGATGGCCTCGGGCACCGAGATACACATCGCCAACGCCGCCGCCGATCGCCTCGAGGCCGACGGGATCGCCACGCGCCTGGTGTCCGTGCCCTGCATGGACCGGTTCGCGCAGCAGGACCAGGAGTACCGCGACTCCGTGCTGCCGCCCGCCTGCACCGCTCGCCTGGCCGTCGAGGCGGCCAGCCCGCTGAGCTGGTACCGCTGGGTCGGCGACGCCGGCGACGTCGTCGGGATGGAGACGTTTGGCGCCTCCGGACCCCAGAAGGCGCTCTACGAGCACTTCGGCTTCACGCCGGCCAACGTGGCGGCACGAGCCCAAAAGCTGATCAAGTAGATGACAGACAGGAGGCACCCATGAGCGTCGAGGCACAGGTCAATCCCCGGCTCGCGGCGCTGACCGAGGCCGGCGTCAGCGTGTGGCTCGACCAGATCCGGCGCGGGCTGATCGAGGGCGGGGAGCTCCAGCGGCTGATCGACGAGTGCTCGCTGCGCGGCGTCACCTCCAACCCGTCGATCTTCGAGAAGGCCATCCTCGGCTCCGACGACTACGACTCCGAGCTCGAGACGCTGGCCAAGGAGGGGCTCGACGCCAAGGGCATCTACGACCGCATCTCGATCCGCGACGTGCAGCTCGGCGCCGATGTCCTGCGGCCGGTCCACGACTCGCTGGAGGGCGCCGACGGCTTCGTCTCCCTGGAGGTCGGCCCCGAGCTGGCGCGCGACACGGACGGCACCCTGGCCGAGGCGCGGCGGCTCTGGGAGGCGGTCGACCGCCCCAACGTGATGATCAAGATCCCGGGCACCGACGAGGGCGTGCCGGCGATCGAGGAGGCGATCTACGAGGGCATCAACGTCAACGTGACGCTGCTGTTCGCGGTTGAGGCCTACGTGAAGGTGGCGGAGGCGTTCATCCGCGGGCTCGAGCGCCGCCAGGAGGAGGGCAAGGACCTCGACGTGCACTCCGTGGCGTCGTTCTTCGTCTCGCGCGTGGACAGCGAGGTGGACAAGCGCCTCGAGGCCGCCGGCCGCGCCGACCTTCAGGGCACGGCCGCGGTGGCCAACGCCCGCGCCGCCTACCAGCGCTTCAAGGAGATCTTCCGGGGCGAGCGCTTCGCCGGCCTGGCGGGCGCCGGAGCGAAGGTGCAGCGGCCGCTGTGGGCGTCGACGGGAGTCAAGAACCCGCACTATCCCGAGACCAAGTACGTCGACGACCTGGTGGCGCCGGACACGGTCAACACGATGCCGATGCAGACGCTGCTCGCCGCCGCCGAGCGCTCGGAGATCACCGGCGCCACGGCGGACCAGGACCCGTCCGCCGAGCTGAGCGCCCTCGCCGAGGCGGGGATCGACCTCGACGACGTCACGGCCAAGCTGCTCGATGACGGGATCAAGCTGTTCCAGGTCGCCATGGACGGGTTGATCGAGGGCGTGGACGATCGCCGCGACGCCGTCGTCACGAGCCGCCCCCCGACCATGCAGGCCTCGATCCCCCCGGAGCTCGAGGGCCCGATCGGCGAGCGGGTACGCAAGGCGGTCGCCGAGCAGGTCGCCCAGCGGGTGTGGCGCAAGGACGTCACGCTCTGGGGGCCGGAGGGCACGCCGGAGGTCGAGAACCGCCTCGGCTGGCTGACCATCTCCGAGCCGATGCTCGAGCAGGCCGGCGACCTGCGCGCCTTCGCCGACGAGGTGAAGGCCGACGGCTTCACCGACTGCGCGCTGCTCGGCATGGGCGGCTCCTCGCTCGGTCCCGAGGTGATCCGGCGCACGTTCGGCGAGATCGAGGGAGCGCTGCGGCTGCACGTGCTCGACTCGACCGACCCCGGCGCCGTGCTCGACCTCGAGAAGCAGCTCGACCTCGAGAAGACGCTGTTCCTCGTCTCCTCGAAGTCGGGCGGGACGACCGAGACGCTCTCGCACTTCCACTACTTCTTCGAGAAGACCGGCCGCGCGGGCCGCCAGTTCGTCGCCATCACCGACCCGGGATCGCCGCTGCTGAAGATCGCCAACGAGAACGGCTTCCGGCGGGCGTTCGAGAACGACCCGAACATCGGCGGGCGCTACTCGGTGCTGTCGTACTTCGGGCTCGTTCCCGCCGCGCTGATGGGCGTGTCGGTGGAGGGGCTCCTCCACCGGGCCCAGGTGGCCGAGCAGAACTGCAACTCGTACGAGTCCGGCTCGGCGAACTCGGGGCTGTGGATGGGCCTGGTGGCGGGCGAGCTGGCTCTCCAGGGCCGCGACAAGCTCACGTTCGTCGTGTCCGAGCCGATCTCGAGCTTTGGCCTGTGGGCCGAGCAGCTCGTGGCCGAGAGCCTGGGCAAGGAGGGCAAGGGCATCCTGCCGGTGGCCGACGAGCCGCTGGGAGACCCGGCCGAGTACGGCGAGGACCGCGTGTTCGTCTACCTGCGCAACACCGACGAGCCCGACGCCGACCTCGACGCCAAGATCGAGGCGATCGCGAAGGCAGGCCATCCGACGCTGACCCTCGCGGTCCACGGCGCCATCGACCTCGGGCGGGTCTTCTTCTTCGCCGAGTTCGCGGTCGCCGTGGCCGGCTGGGTGCTCGGGGTCAACGCCTTCGACCAGCCCAACGTCCAGGAGGCCAAGGACAACACCAACAAGGTGCTCGAGGAGTACAGGTCGGCCGGGGCGCTGCCCGAGGTGGACGAGGCGGACGACGCCGCGGTGGCCAAGCTGTTCGACGGCGCCGCGCCGCCGCACTACGTGGCGGTCCTGGGCTATCTCCAGCCCTCGTCACGCTTCGACGAGGCCGTGGCGGAACTGCGCGCGGCGATCCGAGGCAGGACGGGGTGCGCCAACACCTTCGGCTACGGCCCGCGCTTCCAGCACTCCACCGGCCAGATGCACAAGGGAGGGCCGAAGACCGGCATCTTCCTCCAGCTCGTACACGACGGGCCCGAGGACGTGGAGATCCCGGGCGCCGGCTACACGTTCGGCACGCTGAAGAACGCCGCCGCGATCGGCGACATGAACACCCTGCGCGACCACGGCCTGCCGGCCGAGCGCGTGCGCCTCGAGGGAGATCCCGTCGAGGCCCTGGACGCACTCACCGCAAAGATCAAGGAGCTTTGAACATGCAGCTCGGCTTCGTAGGCCTGGGGAAGATGGGCGGCAACATGGTCCACCGCATCCACCGCGACTCGGACCACACGGTCGTCGCCTTCGACTTCTCGGAGGACGCGGTCAAGGAGGCCGAGGGCAACGGCGCCTCCGGCGCCTCGTCGCTGGAGGACCTGGTGTCCAAGCTGGAGGCGCCGCGCAACGTGTGGATCATGGTGCCCGCGGGCGACCCCACGCAGGAGACGGTGGACAAGCTGGCCGAGCTGCTCGAGTCGGGCGATCTGATCGTCGACGGGGGCAACTCGCGCTGGACCGACGACCAGCGCCGCGCCGAGGAGCTGTCCTCGAAGGGCATCCACTACCTGGACGCCGGCGTGAGCGGCGGCGTGTGGGGACTGCAGGTCGGCTACTGCATGATGGTCGGGGGCCCCGACGAGGCGGTGCAGCGCATGTCGCCCATCCTCGACGTCCTCGCCCCGCCCGAGACCGAGGAGCACGGCCCGGGCTGGAACCACTTCGGGCCCAGCGGCGCGGGCCACTACGTGAAGATGGTCCACAACGGGATCGAGTACGGGATCATGCAGGCCTACGCCGAGGGGTTCGACCTCTTCCACCACTCCGAGTTCGAGCTCGACAACGCCAAGATCGCCCACCTGTGGATGCAGGGCTCGGTGATCCGGTCGTGGCTCTGCGAGCTGGCCGCTCTGGCCTTCGAGCAGGAGGGCAACGAGCTCGAGCACATCGAGGGCTGGGTCGAGGACTCCGGCGAGGGCCGCTGGACGGTCGAGGACGCGATCGACAAGCGCGTCCCCATGCCCGTGATCAGCGAGTCGCTCTACGCCCGCTTCGCCTCGCGCGGGCAGGCCGACTTCGCGGCGCGGGTGAACGCGGCCCTGCGCAACCAGTTCGGCGGCCACGCGGTCAAGAAGGTCTGAGGTCGACTCCGATGGCCACCGCGACCAGGACCGAGGAGCAGGAGAACCCCCTCGTCGAGGGGCTGGAACGGCTGCCCGTCCATCCGACGACGCTGACGATCTTCGGCGCCACGGGCGACCTCGCGCACCGCAAGCTGCTGCCCGCGCTCTACAACCTGGCCCACGAGGGGTCGCTGCCCGAGCGGTTCAACCTGATCGGGGTCTCGCGCTCGGAGAAGGCGCACGAGGACTTCCGGGTGGAGATGAAGGAGTCCATCGAGAAGTACTCGCGAACACCGCCGAAGCCCGAGGTGCTCGACGCGCTGCTCGAGCGGGCCAAGTACATCCCGGGCGTCTTCGACGACCCCTCGGTCTACGAGACGCTGCGCCAGACGATCGGCGAGTACGACGATGAGGCCGGGATCGTCTTCGACCGCATCTTCTACCTGTCGACGGCCCCCGAGTTCTTCCCGGTGATCGTCAACGCACTCGGCGAGCACAACCTCGACCGGACCAAGGACGCTGACACCCGGGTGGTGATCGAGAAGCCGTTCGGATACGACCTCGCCTCCGCGCGCCAGCTCAACGAGGCCGTGCTGTCGGTCTTTCAGGAGTCCCAGGTCTTTCGCATCGATCACTACCTGGGCAAGGAGACCGTCCAGAACATCATGGCGTTCCGCTTCGCCAACACGATGTTCGAGCCGGTGTGGAATCGCAACTACATCGACCACGTGCAGATCACGGCGGTCGAGGACATCGGGATCGGGACCCGCGCCGGTTACTACGACGGAGCGGGGGCGCTGCGCGACCTCGTGCAGAACCACATGATGGAGCTGCTGGCCAACGTGTGCATGGAGCCGCCGACCGCGTTCGACGCCGACCGGGTGCGCGACGAGAAGGTCAAGGTCATCGAGGCGATCCGCGCGCCGAGCGATCGAGGACGTGCCGAAGATGGCCGTGCGCGCGCAGTACGCCCGCGGGCGCTCGGCCGGCGAGGAGGTCCCGGGCTATCTCGAGGAGGAAGGCGTGCCGCCCGACTCCAAGACCGAGACCTACGCCGCGCTGCGCCTCGAGGTGAGCAACTGGCGCTGGGCGGGCGTTCCCTTCTACCTGCGCACGGGCAAGCGGCTGGCGCGGAAGGTGACCGAGATCGCGGTCCAGCTCAAGCCGGTGCCCCACCTCGCCTTCCAGGCCCACGGCTCGCTCGGCGTGCAGCCCAACCAGCTCGTGCTCACCGTGCAGCCGGACGAGGGCGTGCTGCTCTCCCTCGGGGCGAAGATCCCCGGGGCGCGCATGCGCATCCGGCCCGTGAACATGGAGTTCCACTACGGGACGGCCTTCCTGTCGCAGTCCCCCGAGGCCTACGAGCGCCTGATCATGGACGCGATGCGCGGCGACGCCACGCTGTTCACGCGCAACGACGAGGTGGACGCGCTCTGGCGCGTCGTCGATCCGATCCTCCAGGCCTGGGAGCAGGACAAGGGCGAGGTGGCCCAGTACCCGGCGGGCTCCGACGGCCCCGACTTGGCCAACGAGCTCATCGAGCGCGACGGGCGAAAGTGGCGGCCGCTGATGAGCGAGGACCTCTGGAGCGCGCAGGACACGACCCCGGCGGCGATCGAGGCCGCACTGCGCGAGCTGGAGATGAAGCGCGCCGCCGAGCACCAGGGCTACGTCCCGGCGCGGGTGCTCAACCTCGTGGCCATCGTCGATCGCGAATGGCGTGGCGAGATCGCCAACCGCCTCGACAGCGTCGGGCGCTACCACGCCTCGCGCACCGTGCTGTGCACGGTGGAGCCGGGACGCAAGACGCTGGACGCCACGGCGATGCTCGCCTACGACATCGAGCCCGCGCCCGGCTGCGTGGCCGTGTGCCGCGAGCGCGTGAACATCGAGATGGGGCCCGAGCACCTCCCCGGACTGGACACGATCGTCGACCCGATCCTGTTGTCCGACGTCATCACGGTGGTGTGGTCGCCTCACGGCCATCCCGAGGCGGTCGACGCCCTGCTCGACCTCGCCCACGTCGTGCTGACCGACTCGGTGGCGGAGCCCGACGCGCACGAGGCGCTCACGCGGGTGGGCCGGCTGTGCGACAAGGTCTACGTCGTCGACCTGGCCTGGCTGCGCTCGACCCCGTGGCGCGAACGCGTCGCCGCGACCTTCGATCCCCCGCAATGGCTCCCCGAGCTGCGGCGCATCAACGGCGTCTCGGTACGCCACGGTCCCGAGTCCGAGGCCGCGGCGGTGCTGTTCTGCGGGTGGCTCGCCTCGCGCCTGGGCTGGGAACCGGGCTCGATGGTCGCGCGCGGCGACATGCTCGAGGGGCACGCCCGCGGAAAGCGCCAGGAGGTCACGCTTCGCCTGGAGTCCGTCCGGCAAGACGTTCCCGGGCTGGCCGGCGTGACGATCTCGACCGCCGACGGAATGGAGATCTCGCTCGATCGCGGGCCGGGCGGGTTGGCCGCCCACCGCAAGGACCCCAAGGGGAACGAGTCGCGCTGGACGATCCTCGGGGCGTCGCGCGGCGAGGGCGGCATCCTCGGCGAGGGCGTGCGCCAGGCGCTCCTGCGCGACCCGACGTACCAGCCCGCGCTGGGCGCCGCGAGGACGATGCTCGGGTGAGGAGCGGTCCGGTTGACGGCTGACGTCCGCGTCCTCGACGATCCCGCCGAGGCGGCCGCGGACCTGCTCGCGCGCCACGCTGGCGGCGCGGCACCACATCGCGCTCACCGGAGGCTCGACGCCGCGCGCCGCCTACGAGCGGGCCGCCGTCGCGGACGTCGAGTGGGGCGGAGTCACGCTGTGGTTCGGCGACGAGCGCTGCGTGCCGCCGGACGACGAGCGCTCCAACTACGCCATGGCCAAGGCGGCGCTGCTCGACCGGATATCCGGGGCCGCTCCCGCCGTGCACCGCATGGCCGGCGAGCTGGGTCCGGAGCGCGGAGCGGACGACTACCAGGCGCGGCTCCGCGAGACCTTCGGCGCGGGCACCCCGTCGCTGGACCTCGTCCTGCTCGGCCTGGGCTCCGACGGCCATTGCGCGTCCCTGTTCCCCGGCAAGCCCGAGGTGGAGGAGACGGAGCGGCTCGTCGTCGGCGTGCCCGAGGCGGGGCTCGAACCCTTCGTGCCGCGCATCTCGTTCACGCTGCCGCTCATCGACGCCGCCCGGGAGATCGTCTTCCTCGTGAGTGGAGCGGGCAAGGCGGAGGCGGTCGCGCGGGCCTTCGGCGGCGCGCCCGATCCGGCCATCCCGGCCTCGCTCGTCGCTCCCGCCTCGGGGTCGCTGACGGTGCTGCTCGACGCGGCGGCGGCCGACAAGCTCGAGGGAGTGCGTACGTGAGCACGATCGGCGTGGACGTCGGCGGGACGAAGGTGTCGGTCGCCGTGCTCGACGACGGAGAGCTGAGCGAGCCGTCGGTCGAGCCGACCGAGAAGGCGACCGCCGACACCCTGGTCGATCAGCTCGCCCGGCGCATCGAGGAGCTTCGGGGGCCGGGCACCGAGGCGGTCGGACTGGGGATCCCCGCGGCGGTCGAGTTCTCCACCGGGACGGCCAAGTCGGGCGTCAACGTCCCGCTCGCCGGCGTCCCGCTGCGCCACGTCCTGACCGAGCGCCTCGGCCTTCCCGTGTTCGTCGACAACGACGCCAACGTCGCCGCCCTCGCCGAGGCGCACGACGGCGGCCGGCTGGTCACCGAGCACCTGGTGATGTTCACGGTCGGGACGGGCGTCGGCGGTGGGCTCGTCCTCGGGGGACGGCTGTACCGCGGCGTCACGGGAGCGGGCGCGGAGATGGGTCACATCCTCGTGGGCCTGGATCTCAGCGACGGCGCGCCGCCGCCCGCCGATCACTTTCCCCAGCCCGGGTCGCTCGAGGCGCTGGCCTCGGGCACGGCCCTCGACGGCCTCGCTCGCGAGGCCGCGCAGCGCAACCCCGAGGGCGCGCTCGGACGCGCCGTGGCCGCGGCGGGCAAGGTGACGGGGGTGGACGTCGTGCGGGCCGCCAAGGACGGCGACGAGGAGGCGGTGGACCTCGTCCGGATCCTCGGCGAGCGCCTGGGCGTGGGGATCGCCAGCGCGATCAACCTGTTCGATCCCGAGGAGGTCGTGATCGGCGGCGGCGTGGCCACCGCCGGCGACCTGCTCCTCGAGCCGGCGCGCTCCGCCGCGGCGGGATACGTGCTGACGGGGGTGGGCGAGCGGACCGTGATCCGGCTCGCGCGCCATGGCGTGGAGTCGGGGGTGTACGGCGCGGCGCTGCTCGCCGCACAAGAGGGAGCGACGACGGAGGTGAGTAGTACGTAATGCGCGTGATCGAGTGCAGCTTGTGCGGCCAGTTGCTCCAGGCAGGCGACGACGAGGAGCTTGTCCAGGTGGCGATGCGGCACATGTCCGCCGACCATGAGGAGGCCCAGGTCGGCGAGGATCAGGTGCGCGGCATGGTCGAACGCAACGCGTACACGGCCACGGACGCGTAGCGGTGCCGAGTGGCTAAGACGGGCGACGACGCCGTGCTCGTGCGCCACGGCCAGACCGAGTGGAGCCTCGACGGCCGGCACACGGGCACCACCGACATTCCGCTGACCGAGGAGGGCGTCCGCGAGGCCGAGAGGGCGGGCCGGCACCTGGCCGGGCGCACCTTCGCGCTCGTGCTCTCCAGCCCGCTCACGCGCGCCCTGGAGACCTGCCGGCTCGCCGGTCTCGCGGACGCCGTTCAGGTCCGCGAGGACCTGCGCGAGTGGCAGTACGGCGACTACGAGGGGCTGTCGACCGTGCAGATCCGCCAGGAGCGGCCCGACTGGTACCTGTTCCGCGATGGCTGCCCGAACGGCGAGACGGCCGAGCAGGTGGGGGAGCGCGTCGACCGCGTGATCGCGGAGGTGCGCTCCGTCGACGGGGACGCCGCCCTGTTCGGCCACGGCCACTGCCTGCGCGTGCTCGCCGCGCGCTGGCTCGGCTTCGCCGCCGAGGACGCGGGCCGGCTCGCCCTCTCGACGGCGACCGTGGGGGTGCTGGGCTACGAGCACGAGCGCCCGGCTCTCTGGCTGTGGAACGCGACGCCGTCGTGACCCAGGACGCCGAGAAGCGCGTGGCCGCCGAGGCGGCGGCGCTGGTCGTCGAGGACGGGATGGCGGTCGGCCTGGGGACCGGCTCGACCGTGGCCTTCCTCCTTCCGGCCCTCGCCGCGCGCGGGCTCTCGCTGCGGTGCGTGGCCACGTCGCCGGCGACCGAGGAAGCGGCGAGCGCGCTCGGGCTCGCCGTCGAGCCGTTCGACGGCCTCGACCGCCTCGACCTCGCCATCGACGGCGCCGACCAGGTCGCGCCCGACGGCTGGCTCGTGAAGGGCGGCGGCGGCGCGCACACGCGCGAGAAGGTCGTGGCCGCCGCGGCCGAGCGCTTCGTCGTCGTCGCCGACTCGTCGAAGACGGTCGAGGCGATCCATGCTCCGGTCCCGGTGGAGCTGCTGCGCTATGGCCTCGCGGCGACGTTGCGCGAGCTCGGGAACGTCGAGATCCGCGCGGACACGCCGGCCAGCCCCGACGGCAACGTGATCGCCGACTACACGGGCGAGGTCGGCGACCCGGACGCGCTGGCGGCCCGCCTGGCCGCCGCCCCCGGCGTGATCGAACACGGCCTGTTCCCGCCGGCGATGGTCAGCGAGGTCATCGTCGGACGGGGCGAGACGGCGGAGCGGCTACAGCTTCCGGAGCGTGAGTGATGAGTTGAGTAGCCCATGGGCTACCGAACTCATCAACGGACCCGAGTGGGGAGGCCGACCGGGCTCCAGCGGCCGTCGCGTTCGAGCTCCAGGCGAAACGTGG
The DNA here is from genome assembly GCA_963842605.1 of uncultured Actinomycetes bacterium. Taxonomy (GTDB): domain Bacteria; phylum Actinomycetota; class Thermoleophilia; order Solirubrobacterales; family Solirubrobacteraceae; genus AC-38. The sequence goes on along the minus strand of CAWJGV010000002.1, from coordinate 595,682 downwards.
CGCCGGCCGCAGCCGGGGCGGCGAAAGCAAACGTCCCGTCGGGCGCGGTCGTGACGACCCGCAGCGGGCGGCCGTCCGCGGTCACCCTCACTCGATGCGGCTGTTCGCCGGGCCTGACATGCCCCCACACGGAGACGGCGCCCGGCCCCGCCGGGCGCACCACGAGCGGGTAGGGAAACGAGCGCATCAGCGGCTTGGGCGTGCCGTCGGGCAGCTCGAGGCCCGACTGCCAGTCGCTCCAGCGCTCGCTCGCCGTGGCGCCCGGTCGCGCGGGCAGGTCGCGGAAGAGGAACTGGGCGAACGAGCGCACGCGGGGGTCGGCGAGGGCGATCGCCTCGGCCTCGGGCATCCAGCGTCGCCTGCTCGGCCAGCGTCACGGGCTGCGTCGGGTCCGGCGGGTCGGTCTCGTAGCCGAACTCGGTGTCCCACACGCCGAGGCGCCGCTCCGTGCGTCCGGCGGCGGCGAGCCGGTCCAGCAGGTCGGCGAGCCGGCCCTGGTCGGCGAGCACGGCAGTGTCGGGCTCGGGGTCGCCGACATCCGGGGCGCGGCGCGGCGAATAGGGATGGTGCGCCCAGCCGTCGCCGGGGAGCGGGCGGAAGCGCGCGCAGGCGCCCTCGCGCACGGGCCTCAGCTCGTCGTCGACGCAGGCCAGCGCCCGCAGGAAGCGCAGCGGCGGGACCTGGGCGTTCCGCGTGGACGGAGAGCCGGTGCCCAGCGCCGCCGTGCCTCCGATCAGCACGAGGGCGCCGGGCGCATGGCGGCGGATGCCGGGCACGGCCTCGTACACCAGCGCGCGGTAGGAGTCGGCCGACGCGACCTCCCAGCGGCCGCCGGCGCGGCGCCACTGGGGGCGCAGGAACACCTCGTAGTTGGGCTCGTTCCAGATCGTGTACGCGACCGCGCCGTCGCGGTAGCGGCGCGCGACGGCCTCGGCGAAGGCGCCGAACTCCCGCGCGTCGACTCCGTCGCGCTGGCGGTCGGGCTCCGGCGCCGGCCGGGCCACGGCCCACCGGGGAGCCCAGAAAGCGATGTCGATCATCACGCGGAGTCCGGCCGAGCGCGCCTCGCGGACCGCCCGGTCGAGCTTCGCCCAGGCGCCCGGCGGATAGGCGGCGGGGTCGCGCGCGTCGAACGACGGCCTGCGGGCATCCTGCGGCGAGGGCGCGATGAACGACCAGTTGGCCGTCACCCGCAGCCAGTCGACGCCGAGGCCGGCCAGCGCCCGGGTGGTCCGGCGCACCTCGGCCGTCGACCGGTGCAGGACCTGCGCGTCGTCCTGCACGATGGTCGGGCGGGCGACGAGCGCGCTGGGCGGCGACGGCTCGCCGCCCTCCTCGCCGCGCAGCAGCAGCACGGCCGCGGCCACGGCGATCCCTGCGCCCGCGATGGCGACCACGGCCAACCAGCGTCCCGAGCCCATCCTCGTGAGGGTAGTGGCGCGCGAGTCGAGCAGTCGAGGGGAGGAGAGGTGCTAAAACAGCAAACTTGAGCGGCGCCCAGGCCCGCATCAGCGTCGTCGTCGCCGAAGATCACCCTCTCTACGTCCGTGACCGCCGATCCCGAGATCGCCCGGGCCGCGCAGGCCATCGCCGCGCGCTCCGAGCGCGAGCTGGAGGCGCTGGTCGCCGTCTCGTCGCCTTCGGGAGATCGCCACGGGGCCGAGGAGGCGCTCGCCGTCTGCGGCGCGCTGCTGCCGGACGCCGCCGAGGTGGAGCGGATCGACTGCTCGTCCCCGGACCATGCCCCCGACCTCCTGGCGCGTGTCCGCGGTGAGGGGTCCGCGCGGCTGCTCCTGCTCGGGCACGTCGACACCGTGATCGCCCATGCCGAGCACCGGCCGCTGAGCCGCGTGGGCGAGCGGCTCGACGGCTCGGGAGCGGTCGACATGAAGGGCGGCGTCGTGCTCGCGCTGGGGGTCCTGCGCGACCTGGCCGCCGGCGCCCGTCGGTTCGCCGAGGCCGCGCTGCTCCTCGTGTCCGACGAGGAGTGGCGGACGGCCCCGTTCGCGCACGCCGAGCGCTTCGCCGGGTTCGACGCGTGCCTGTGCTTCGAGGCCGGCCAGCGGGGGCCCGGCGGGGCCGAGGGCGTCGTCGTGCGCCGAAAGGCGGCGGGCACGCTGCGCGTGACCGCGACCGGTGCATCCGCGCACTCGGGCTCCGCGCCCGAGAAGGGCCGCAACGCGCTGCTCGCCCTGGCCCGAACGGCCGAGGCGGTGGCGGCCCTCCACGACCCCGCCGGGCCCGAACGGCTCACGGCGGTGCCCACGGTGATCCGCAGCGGCGACGCGTTCAACGTCGTCCCGGCCGACGGCGAGCTGTTCTGCGACCTGCGGGCCGACGCGATCGCGGCGTTCGATGCCGTGCTCGCGGCGGTGCCCGGCGAGGTCGGCGGCGCCGCCCTGCGCGCCGAACTCGTGCGCCGGTGGCCGGGCATGGACACCCGCGAGGCGGCCGCGCCGGTGCTCGCGTCGGCGTCGCGGCTGCTCGGTCGCGAGGTGGTGGGGATGGAGCGCGGGGGCGCGAGCGATGCCAGCCACCTGGCCTCGGCCGTTCCCGTGACCATCGACGGGCTGGGCCCGCGCGGCGGCGGCGCCCATTCGCCCTCCGAGCACGTGGTCGCTAGTACGTTGCGCGAGCGGGCTGAGGTGGCGCTCGCCGTTGTCGCCGCAGCGCTCGAACCGCGCTGACCCCGGCGACGACGCCGCCGGCGTAGAGCCACCCGATCACCACGTCGGCGACATAGTGCTCGCCGGTGTACACCAGGGCGAAGGCCATCGCGAGCACGTAGGCTCCGAGCCCGACCCGCGCCCACCAGCCCGCTCCCCAGAAGAAGAGCAGCAGCAGCAGCGGGTAGGCGGCGTGGAGCGAGGGGATCGCCGCCTCCTGGTTGTAGAACTCGCCGCGGTTCTCGAACAGGGCGTGCGCCGGCTCGATCCCGACGGCTCCCCACATGTCTCCGAGGGTCCGCGGCACCGGCTCGATGTACCCGTTGAAGGCGGCGAGCCAGGGCGGGACCGCCGGGAAGAGGACGTAGGTCACGAACCCCGCGGTGGCCAGCACGACGACCAGCGTCCGGTACTCGCGGAAGCGCGGGTACGAGACCTTCCACAGCACGGCGAGCACGGCCAGCGTGACGAAGAAGTGCGACAGGTAGACGAAGAAGGTGAGGTAGTCGTACCAGTGAGCCACGCCCGGGTCGTACAGCCGGTGTTGCAGCCAGCTGGTCGGCAGCTCGCCGAACGCCCACCGGTCGGCGTCGAGCTGCGGGAGCACGTGGGGCGAGGTGCCGATCCACTCGCGGACGGGCCTCGAGAGGTCGTAGCAGAGCAGCACCGCCATGAGCGGGAGCCAGTCGACCACGACGCCGCGAACCCAGCGTTTCGGGTCCGCCAGGGACACCGCCAGCAGCCCGAGAAGCAGCCACGCGAACAGCCAGTCGCGGGACAGGATGAGGCCCTTGGCCGCCACCAGGGCGATCGAGGCGGCCGCGAAGGCCGCGCCCCCCACCGCGGTCAGGCGGCGGGCGCGGCTGCGCTGGATGTCACTTGAGGTGGCGGCGGATCTCGATTGCATTGCGCTTGCCGGTCTTCGTGTCGCCGGGATTGCAATGACACCCGTGGGTGAGGACGTAGCCCGTGATCGGGACCAGGGTGAGCAGCAGGAACGCCGTGAGCACGACGGTCGCGCGCCGCAGCGCACGGCTCCGTCCGATGGCGGCGAAGGGCAGGACCCACAGCACGTACCACGGCATCTCCCAGGTCAGGCAGACGACGAGGGCGAGCGTGGCCCATCCCGCCATCGTGGGCCAGTCGGCGCCGCGCCAGGTGGCTCGCAGCAGCAGCAGGACGGTCACGGCGAAGCCCAGCCCGACCAGCGCGCGCACCGGCCCGGTGGCTCCGCCCTGGCCGAGGCCCAGGCCGACGAGGTTCTGCGGGCTCAGCGGCGTGACGAGCGCGGACTGGGTCTCCAGCCCGGGCAGGTGCGGGCCGAAGGCGGCGAGCGATACCCCGACCAGGGCGACGCCGGCGGCGGCGGCGCCCGCGAGGAGCGATCGCCGGCGTTCGGGCGCGGCGCCGGCCAGGGCGAAGGGCAGTACGAGCCCACCCGACACCTTCAGGCCGGCGGCCGCCACGAGGGCGGCGCCGCCGCGGGCCGGACGGCCGGCGAGGATCGCCGCGGTTCCCGCGAGGATCGCGAGCAGCATGAAGAAGTCGTTGTGCACGCCGCCCACGCCGTACACGAGCACCAGCGGGTTGAGCCCGACGAACGCCGTCGCCCACAGCGGGTCGTGCCCGCGCCGCTCGGCGAGGCGCCACACCAGCCACAGGCACCCGAGCGAGGCGGCGACCGTCGCGCCCTTCAGCGTCCACAGCGCACCGGCGAGGCCGAGCGGGACAAGGGCGTAGGAGGCGATCGTGAACAGGGGGCCGTACGGGCTGAGGAGGTGATGCCACGTCGCGTAGGCGTACGACGGGTCGCCCGGCAGGAGGGCCGGGAAGTCGGTGTACGGGTTGAGGCCGTGGACGACGTCCAGGCGCGCGTAGTTGACGTAGTTGAAGACGTCGGTGAGCGGGAGCGGGGGACCCAGGAGGAGGAGTGCGTGCAGCGCGACGATCGCGCCCAGCACCCAGCGTCTCCCCGCGCGTTCCGTGCCGGCGAGGGCGACGAGCCAGCAGGCGAACATGATCGCGACCAGCGCGCTGAAGGCGATGCTGTCCAGCAGCGGGTCGTCGGGCACGAACGAGGCGGCCCCTCTCAGCGGGCCGACGAGCCAGCCCGTGAATCCGCCTTTGGCCGGGGGCACGAGGGCGGAGCGCCGCTGCGCGGCAAGCAGCACGAGTGCCGCCCCCGCGACCACCATGACGGCGAGCGCGGCGCGCGGCGCGCGCTCGCTGTCGGCCAGGCGAGCGCGCAGGCGCGCGAGCGCCTCGGCTCGCGTGCTTCGGCGGGCGAGCGTGGGCTCCAGGACGGCGGCGCCGGAGCTCGCTGGGGTGACTGTCTTCATGAGTGCGACACGTTAACCGTGGGAGGGTCCGACAACATGCGTACCCTGCCGCCGTCATGACTGCGCGCGCGGTTCTCCGGGCGGTTCTCGTCGTCCTCGCCGTCGTCGCCGCCCTCCTCGTCCTGTACCGGCTGCGCCGGGTCGTCGAGGCGGTGGCCATCGCCACCTTCATCGCGGTCGCGCTTTCCCCGCTCGTCGCGGTCGTCCAGCGGCGCCACGTCCCGCGCGCGCTGGCGATCCTGCTCGTGTACGTCTCGCTGCTCGGCGCGATGTTCGGCCTGGGCCTCGTGCTCGTCCCGCCGATCGTCGACGGGGTCGAGACGTTCGTGCGCGACGTGCCCTCCTACGTGGAGGACATCCGCGACTCCGAGACGCTTCGCGACTACGACAACCGCTACCACATCACGGACAAGATCAAGACGCAGTCCAAGAAGCTCCCGCGGGTGCTGGACGACGCGGCGGGCGAGCTGGAGATCGTCACGGTCGGGCTGTTCGAGCGCCTGTTCGAGCTGGTCACCGTGCTCGTCATGGCCTTCTTCCTGCTCCTCGACGGTCCGCGCTGGCTGGACGCCCTGTTCCGGCGCCTGCCGCTCGAGCACGAGCGCCGCGCTCGCGGGGTGGCCGACGAGATGGCGCGCGTGGTGGGCGGCTACGTCGTCGGCTCCGTGGCCATCGCGGCCGCGGCCGGGCTGTTCTCGTTCGCGATGATGAAGCTGCTGGGATTGCCGTTCGCCGTGCCGCTGGCCGTGCTGATGGCGTTGACCGCCCTCATCCCCCTGATCGGGTCGGCGATCGGGGCGACGCCGATCGCGCTCGTGGCCGCGCTGGACTCGTTCCCGACGGCGCTGATCATCTGGGTGGTGGCGTTCGTCGTCTACCAGCAGATCGAGAGCCACGTCCTCGGCCCGTACGTCTACAAGCGCACGCTTTCGCTGCACCCGCTGCTCGCCATCGTCTCGGTGCTGGCGGGTGCCAGCCTGCTGGGCATCCTCGGGGCGCTGCTGGCCATCCCGATCGCCGCGATGATCCAGATCCTCATCCGGGAGTACTGCGCCCGGGCCGCCGCCACGGCCGGAACCGGCGCCGGCCCCGCGGAAGCCTGACGCGGGCCCGCGCACGGGTTAGGCTGCGCGCGTCGGATGGAAACGCGCTCGCTTCAGAACCGACTGCTCATGGCCACGACGCTCTGGCGCGAGGCGTCCAACGACCCGTTGCCGCGCCTGGCGCCGGGCGACCCGGCCGACCAGATCCGCGAGCTCGAGCTGCTCGTGGTCGAGTTGCTCTGCCGCGAGGCGACCCGCGACAACGCGCGCGAGGTCGCCGACAAGACGTGGGACATCGTCTACGACCGCGCCGAGGACGATCCGGTGCGCAAGCGCGTCGTGGAGTGCCACGACCATCTGGCCAAGCTGAGCGCGGGCGACTAGGACACTCGCGCGCCTCGGGTGAGCCGGTCCGTTAGGCTCGCCCCATGGCGGACGGAGACCTCTCCGAGCAGATCATCGACGCCATCGAGGCCATCGGCGGCCGCCACGAGGGCTATCGCGCCGTCCACGCCAAGGGAACGCTGTGCGCGGGCACGTTCAATCCCTCGGCGCGGGCCGCCGAGGTGACCCGCGCCGCCCATTTCCAGGGCGGCGAAGTGCGCGCGCACATCCGTTTCTCCAACGGCAGCGGCGACCCCGAGAGCCGCGACGCCGCGCAGGACGGGCGCGGCATGGCCGTGAAGCTCTACCTGCCGGAGGGCGGAACGACCGACATCGTCTGCATCAGCCGCCGGCAGTTCTTCGTGCGCACGCCGGAGGACTTCCTCGAGTTCACGCGGGCCCGCAAGCCCGACCCCGAGACGGGCGAGCCCGACCTGGCGAAGCTCGGCGCCTTCCTCGGCGCCCATCCCGAGGCGGGCCCGGCGGTGCAGGAGCAGCTGGCGTCCCAGGCCCCGGTGTCGTACGCCACGACCGACTACAACTCGCTGCACGCCTTCCGCTTCACCGCCCCCGACGGGACGGAGCGCTGGGTCCGCTACCACTGGGAGCCCGAGGCGGGGGTCGCGACGCTCGACGCCGACGAGGCCGAGGGCAAGGACCGCGACTACCTCCAGCAGGAGCTGGCCGAGCGCCTCGAGGCCGGACCCGCCGGCTTCGTCCTGTCGGTCGCCGTGGCCGAGGAAGGCGACCCGCTGGACGACCCGACGCTGGCGTGGCCCGACGAGCGCGAGACGATCGAGCTCGGACGGCTCGAGGTCACCGGCCTGGCCTTCGATCGCGACCGCGACGGCGACGTGCTGGTGTTCGACCCGGTCCGCGTGACCGACGGGATCGAGACTTCGGACGACCCGATCCTCCACGCCCGCTCCGACGCGTATGCCGAGTCGGTGCTCCGCCGCAGCGGAGCGCGGCGCGAGGCATAGCCACCTCCGCAACTCCGCCCTTTGCGGGCGGTTTACACTTTCGTCTTGCCGAATCCGTCACGCACGACGAGACGGAACGGGGGACCCAATGGACGCGCCGCGGATGGCGGTCCCGGGGCTAACCGGCCGCTGAAGGCGGCCGGCGCGGCAAGAGCCGCGAGCCCGTCAGCTCACCTCGTAGGCCAAACGGAAGCGATGGATACGCGCACAGCTGCTGATAGTCGACGGGCCCGCCGGGGCGTCGTCGCCCTGCTCGCGTTCGGCCTGCTCGCCGCCGCGGTCCCCGCCGGCGCCTCGGCGCAGACGACGGGCGGCGGGTCCGAGCCCACCGGCGGCACGCCCCCGGCCACCGTGGCGCCGCAGCCGTCGGGAAGCCCGGATCCCGCGTTCCGCGGCAACGGGATGTGGATCTGGCAGCTGCCGCGCGTCTACGGCGGGAGCGTCTCGCGGATCGTCGCCAAGGCCCGCCGCCACGGCGTGACCACCCTGTTCCTCAAGAGCGGCGACGGGCTCCACCGCTGGGGCCAGTTCTCCCCCGCCGTCGTCCAGGCGTTCAAGAGCGCCGGCCTCCACGTGTGCGGGTGGCAGTACGTCTACGGCAACAGCCCGATCGGCGAAGCGAACGTCTCGGCCTGGGCCAAGCAGGCGGGAGCGGACTGCTTCGTGATCGACGCCGAGGCCGAGTACCAGGGCAAGTACGTGTCGGCTGACCTCTACGTGCGCCGCCTGCGGGCGCTCGTCGGGCGCCTCGTACCCGATCGCGCTCGCGCCCTTCCCCTACGTCGACTACCACCCGGGCTTCCCGTACTCGGTGTTCCTCGCGCCGGGCGCTGCGCAGGCCAACCAGCCGCAGATGTACTGGCACACGATCGGTACCAGCGTGGACCAGAACTTCTCGCACACCTACACGTGGAACCGGATCTACAAGCGCCCGATCTTTCCCCTGGGCCAGACCTACGACCGCGCCCCGACCGCACAGATCAGGCGCTTCCGCCAGGTCGCCCGGGCCTACGGCGCCCAGGGCGTGAGCTGGTGGGAGTGGACGCAGACCTCGGAGGCGAGGTGGCGCGCCGTCGGCGACCCGGTGGGCGCGCTGACGCAGTACCGGGCCGCGACCGGCTACCCGCGGCTGCGGCTGAAGTCGCGCGGCGACTTCGTGGTGTGGGCGCAGCAGCACCTCTACGCCGCCGGCCCCGTGGTGCCGCTCGACGGCGTCTTCGGCCCGGCCACCCGGAACGCCGTCATCCTGTTCCAGCAGTCGGCCGGCGTGCCGGCCACCGGCGTCCTCGACAACGCGACCTGGGCGGAGCTGCTGAAGGTCAAGCCCGTCGCCGTGCGCTGGCGGAAGTTCCAGAAGGGCGCGAAGGCCTACCCGGTGCGGGCCGCGCGCGCCGGCGGCGCCGTCATCGCGCCCGCGCCGCGCTCCGCCACGCTGCCGGCGAAGGGCTACGAGATCCCGCCGAAGCGGTAGCTCGGCAGCTATCGTCGGGCTCATGGCTGCTCCGGGCCAGCTCGGGGTCGCGCTCGCCAGCGACTTCTACGACGCACTCAACCAGGGCGACTGGGATGCCTTCTTCGCCCTGCTGCACCCCGAGGTCGAGCTGCGCGAGGAGTTCATCGCCCTCGACATCGCGGTCTACCGCGGCCACGACGGCGTGCGGGAGTGGCTGCGGCGCAGCACCGAGGTCATGTCGGGCTTTCGCTTCGAGCCGCTGCGCTTCATGCGACTCGAGGACTCGGTCGTGATCCCGGTGCGCCTCACCGCGCGCGGGTCGGGCAGCGGGGCCGAGGTGACAGCCGACCTCGTCCACATGGGACAGATGAGCGACGGCAAGATCTCGCTGCTCGCGGCCTACCCCGACCTCCAGAGCGCCGTCGCCGCCGCGGCCACCGGAATCGAGACGGCGCTGGAGTCGTTCCACGGGGCGGACGCAAACGCCCTGCACGCCGCCTTCGAGGAGGAGGTGCGCGAGCGCTACGGAGACGACGCCGAGCCGGGCGTCAAGCGGTACGTCGAGGACTGCAGCACCTTCCTCGTGGCCCGAGACGAAACCGGCCGGGCGGTCGGGTGCGGCGCCCTGCGCCCCCTCGACGACGGCGCCGCCGAGCTCAAGCGGATGTACGTGCGCCCCGAGGAGCGCGGGCGGGGACTGGGCTGGGTGATCCTCATCGCGCTGGAGGTCGAGGCGCAGCGCCAGGGATTCGGCGTCGTCCGGCTCGAGACCGGCGACTTCCAGCCCGAGGCGATGGCGCTGTACAGGGCCGCCGGCTACCGCGAGATCCCGCCCTTCGGCGGCTTGGCCGACGGCCCGCACACGCGCTGCTTCGAGCGGCGCCTCGCTTCCTAGCTAGGAGCCGCCCTTCTCGATCTTTGCGCCGTTGGCGCCGAGGACGTACCACTCCGCGCCGAACTGGTTCAGACCCTCACCGGTCGTCTGTCCGGGACCGCTGTCGCCGACGTAGGTGTAGAGAGGGTGGCCGGCGTAGAGGACCTGCTTGCCTCCGGGCCGCATGGTCGTCTTGAGCTGTGCGGCCGCGACGCCCGTGCCCGCCGTCGGCGCGCCGGTCGTGGTCACCGGGGGCCAGGCGCTGGCGCAGGTGCCGGCGCACGTGCTCCGCGGGCCCTTGTCCTTCTCGAACAGGTAGAGCGTGCGCCCCGAGCTGTCGACCAGGACCCGGCCCAGCGACGTGGTGCGAAGGTCGACGGTGGCCGAGCGGCTGGTTGGTGCCGGTGTTGTCGTACTTGCACTCGTCGAGCCGCTCGAGCTGTTCGAGCTTCCGCAGCCCGCCACGACGAGGGCGGTGACCGGCAGCACGGCCGAGAGGATGAGCAGTCGCCTCATGTTGGCTCCTTTCGCGGGTTGTTCCTAAACCCCGAGGACGCCGGCCCGCGAAAGCCAACCTAAACCGCGTGTTGCGCTGCCGTTTCAGTCCTCGGGCGGCGGGCGCCTCCGCTGCGCCTTGGTCTGAGCACGCCGGCGCTTCGACTCGAGTCGGGCGCGGCGCGAGGCGCGCGTGGGCTTGGTGGGACGGCGCGCCCGCGGGACGGTGAGCGCGGAGGCCAGCCGGGCGCGCAGGCGCTCGAGCGCGAGCTCGCGGTTGCGCGCCTGGCTGCGCGCGTCCTGGGCCACCGCGGTGAGCCGCGGGCCGGCCTTCGCCATCACGCGCCGGCGCTGCGGCTCCGTGAGCGACGGCGAAGAGGCGACGTCGAACACCGCCTCGACGCGCGAGGCGGTCACGTTCGCGTGCTGGCCGCCGGGGCCCGAGGAGCGCGAGGTTCGCAGCTCGATCTCGCGCAGCGGGACCGTCACGTCGGATGACACTCGCATCGGGTCCTCCATGGCGCCGTAGCGTACGGCGACGCGCGAGCGCGACCGGAGCTGTCCCGGAGGGCTAGGCCGGATCTTTCGCCGGCTCGCCCGGTTGGGGCGCCATCGCGTCCTCGCGCGGGGCGTCCGCCGGCCGCCAGTGCGTGGGCGCGGGAGCGGCCGACCCGCCGTTGGGCCGCGCGCCGTCGTGCTGGGCGCCGTAGACGAGCCCGGGCCCCATCCCCGCCCACCCCGGCCTGCGCCGGGCCCGCTCGATCGCGCGGTCGAGGACGTCCTCGAGGAGGGTGAGGCCCTGGAGGCCCGGCAGCTCGGAGACCATGCCGTCGACGTCGCGTACGGCCTGGCGGCCCTCGGGCGCATCGGCGAAGAGGTACAGGGCCAGGGCGTCGACCTCCTCGTCGGTCTTGACGCCGGCACCGACCGGGGTCCAGAACGACTTCAGCGCCCAGCGCACCATGCGACCGGCGCGCGGGTTCCCGGTCAACCGCGCCTTGGCCTGCGCCCGGTAGAACGCGAAGTGGCGGCGCTCGTCCTGGATGACCTTGCGCAGCATCTGGTGGAGCACCGGATGGTGGGAGCGGCGGATCAGCTGGTAGTAGCCCGTCAGCGTCGTCAGCTCGTTGATCGCGCCCCAGGTCATGTGCAGGGCGACGAAGTCGCGCATCAGGAGCGAGCCGAGCATCGAGGGCAGGACGAAGAGCTGGTGGCCGACGCCCATCCGCTCGCGCACCTGGGCCGTGCGCGCCGGGCGGGAGGGCAGGGGCCGCGAGCCATCGGGCAGCCGCGGCTCGGCCGGGACCTCGAGGCCGTACTGGCGCAGGAAGTCCGAGAACGCCTCGCCGTGCCACAGCTCCTCGTAGACCCAGCACGAGAGGAACGCCGTGACGTGGGGATCGTGCGAGGCCCGCGTGGCGAGCAGGTCGCGCAGGTAGATCACCGTGTGCGTCTCGATGTCCATCATGTAGTGGAGGCACATCACGTCGCCGTCGGACAGCGGGTGATTGGGGATGTCCTCCCAGTCGATCTGCGTCAGATCGACCTTCTTGGAGTTGCGCACGTAGCGGTCGATGTCGAACTCGACCACGCGACGGGAGCCGTTCTCGCTCATGCCCTCCTCTTACGCGGCGGATGCGGGCGCGGATCAGGCATTCCCCGCCTTGCGAGCCTGCCTCACCCCGCGTTTGGCCATCAGGCCGTTGCCGATCAGCAGGAGCGTCTTGTTGGCGGGCGCCCGGAACCCGGCGTCGGTGTGCGGCGCGTACAGGCCGTCCTCGAGCCATCCCGTCTGCTGGCGGGTGTTCAGCCCGACGAGCATGGGCTTGTAGTCGTGGGTGACGAGGCCGGCGCGACGGCCGCCGGGCGGAAGCCCGGCCGGCACGGCCGAGGCGCAGGCCCTCCGCGCTCGCGCCCGTGGGCTCGAAGGGCACGACCATCGGGTAGCCGTCGGCGCCACGCCACGCCACGAGGCGGTGGGGGAGGCGCTCCATGCGGCGCGCCACCTTCGTGACGTCGACCCGCGGCCCGGCGCCCTTCCTGGGCGGGTCCTGGGGCTCCGGCGGCGCGTCCGGCGGCGGCGCGCCCAGCACCTCGGGCTCGCCGCCGCAGGTCAGGTCCGGCCAGACCAGGATCCGCTCCACGTCGACGTGCACGCCGACGCGCGTGGCGTAGTACTCGCGCAGCAGCCAGTCCCAGAAGCGGCCCTCCTTGGGCGGCCCCATGAAGCGCTCCGAGGCCGGTCCGACGATGTCGCGCAGGAACGCGTCGTCGACCTCCTCGTCGTAGCTCGCCCGTCCCTGCACGAGCACGTAGCGCGGCGAGTCCGAGAACCCGTGTTCGCGTGCGTGGTAGGCCAGGGCGATTCGCGGCTCCTCCCGCAGCCGGTCGAGCTTGCGCCGGAAGCCCAGGGACGTCGTGAAGGACACCGTCCCCGCCTCGCGGTCGCGCAGGCCGACGGGGGCGACGGCCGCGACCACGGCACCCCCGGCGGGGGTGACGTAGGCGAGCCCCGCCGTCAGGTCACCGCCGAGGATCCCGTCGATCTCGTCGGTCCATCCCACCGGCATCGAGAGCGATCCTAACGGTGTGTAGCGTTTGGAGCATGGCGCAAGTGGCGCTGGTGAGCGGCGCGAACCGGGGGATCGGGCTGGAGATCTCGCGCCGCCTGGCCGCGGAGGGAATCGCGGTCGTCATGGGCGGACGCGACGAGGCGCGGGTTCGCGCGGCGGCGGAGACGCTGGAGGGTGACGTCCATCCCCGCCAGCTCGACACGACCGACCAGGCGAGCGTCGACCGCTGCGCCCAATCCGTCGACGAGCACTTCGGCCGCCTCGACGTGCTCGTCAACAACGCCGGGATCATCGGCGCGCCGATCGCCGGCTACGACGCGGACGTCGACGAGGCGCGGGAGGCGCTCGAGACGAACCTGTTCGGCACGTGGCGGCTCTCGGTCGCCTGCATTCCCCTCATGCGGCGCACGGGCGGCGGTCGGATCGTCAACCTGTCCACCGGCATGGGCCAGCTCTCGGACATGGGCGGCGGTCACGCGCCCTACCGCATCTCGAAAACGTCGGTGAACGCGCTCACCCGGATCCTCGCCGCCGAACTGCGCGGCGACAGGATCCTCGTCAACTCGGCGTGCCCGGGGTGGGTCCAGACCGACATGGGGACCGAGGCGGCCCCGCGAACCGTCGAGGAGGGAGCCGACACCCCGGTGTGGCTCGCGACGCTCCCCGCCGACGGCCCGACCGGTGGGTTCTTCCGCGACCGCGAGCCGATCCCCTGGTGAGGGTCGGGCTGGTCCTCGGCGCCGGCGGCGTCATGGGAGGGGCGTGGCTCACCGGCGCGCTCGAGGCCCTGGCGTCGGAGACCGGCTGGGACCCGGGAAGCGCGGAGCGCATCGTCGGGACCTCGGCGGGCGCGATGATCGGCGGCCTGCTCGCCTCCGGGCTGCCGCCGTGGTTCATGGTCGCCCACTCCGCGGGCGAGCGCTTCGAGGGACTGTCCGGCGCGGACGGCCGCGCGCAGGAGGATGCCGACCGCGACGCCGGAGCGAGCTTCCGGCTCGGCGGACTGCCGATGATCGGCCCGGGGTCGTGGCGGCTGGCGATGCGGACGCTGCGCAGTCCGCAGCGCCACACGCCGGCGGCGCTCCTCAGCGGCTGGCTGCCGCGAGGATCGGTGTCGACCGAGCCGCTGAAGGACACCGTGCGCCGCGTCGTGCCCGAGGGATGGGTGGGACGCGACGGGGTATGGATCGTCGCCTGCGACTACGAGACGGGACGCCGGGTCCCGTTCGGCCGCCGCGGCGCCCCGCGCGCCGAGTTCGCCGACGCCGTGGCCGCGTCGTGCGCGATCCCGGGCTTCTACATGCCGGTGCGCATCGGCGGGCGCGACTACGTCGACGGCGGGATCTACTCGCCCTCGAATCTCGATCTGGTGCGCGCCGAGGGGCTGGACCTCGTGATCTGCCTGAATCCCACGTCGACGATTGACGAGATCCCGGTGACCTCGCCGCTTCACCGCATGGCGGCGGCGGTGCGCGGCGCGTCGGGGCGGCGGCTGGGACGCGAGGCCCGGCGTGTGCGCGCCGCCGGGGCGCGCGTGCTGCTCGTCCAGCCCACGCGCGAGGACGTCCAGACGATGGGGCCGAACCTGATGAGCGGGCGCAACCGCCACCAGGTCGTGCTCACCGCCGCCCGCACGACCGCGGAGCGCCTGCGCGAGCCCGAGGCGCGCGACCTCCTGGCCGGTCTCCCGGCCGGCGCCCCCCACAAGGTGGCTCGCCCGAATGGGCCGCCGTCCGCGTGGCCGGAGCTCGCCCCGGAGGCGCCGGCGTGAGACGCCCGGCGGCGGCCCTGGCACTGGCCGTGTTGGCGACGCTGCCGGCGACGGCCGGCGCGCAGGCGCCCGAGGCCTGCCTGGGCGACACCAGCGCCGAGGGAGTGCCGAAGCTGCCCGGGCCAGCGCTGCGCTTCGGGATCAACCCGGCCGGCGAGGCGGGGGCGCTCGGCCCGCGCGTGGAGCCCGTGCCCGACGATCCGGCGCGCACGCTGGCCGCGCTGGCGCGCCTGCGCGCGCCGCACACCTCGCTCGTGGTGCGGCTCAACCGCTTCTTCTGGTCCGACGGCGAGGCGGGGATCCAACGCTTCCTCGCGCTCGCCCGCCGCTATGCGTCGGCGGGCCATCCGGTGGAGCTCCAGCTCCGCTATCACCCGCGACCGGACCAGGAGGGGAAGGTCGACGAGTTCGTCGCGTGGGTGCGCGACGTCGTGCGCCGCCTCGGCGCCGATCCTCGCGTGATCGCCGTGCAGGTGACCAACGAGGTCAACCTGACGTTCTCGCCCGACTCCTCCGACGGCGCCTACGCCGGCGCGCGCGACGCGCTCGTCCAGGGCGTGATCGCGGCCAAGGACGAGGCGCGGCGGAGGGGCTATTCGTGGCTGACGGTGGGCTTCAACTGGGTCTACCGGACCGATCCGGCGAACGAGGACTCCTTCTGGTCGGCGCTGCGCGACCGTGGCGGCCCCCGCTTCGCCGCCGCCGTCGACTGGGTCGGGCTCGACGCCTATCCCGGGACGTTCTTCCCGCCCGCCGAGGCGCCCGGCGGCGAACGCGACGGGATGGTGAGCGCGATGTCCCAGCTCCGCCGATGCTTCCTGCCCAAGGCGGGGATCCCCGACCGCGTTCCCATCCACGTCGAGGAGAACGGCTGGCCCACGGGGCCGGGCCGCTCGGAGGAGCGCCAGGTGGAGGCGATGGGCCTGATGGTGGGAGCGGTGCAGGACTTCCGCGGGACCTACAACGTCACCGACTACCGGTGGTTCGACCTGCGCGACCACCGCAGCACCTCGACGAACTTCCAGCATCACTACGGCCTGCTGCGCGACGACTACTCGCCCAAGCCGGCGTTCGAGGCCTACCGGGCGCTCGTCGCGTCGCTGGCGCGACGGGAGGCCGCACCGACCGGGACGCGGCCGCGCCTCGCCCTGCGCCTGCGCTCGCGGATCGGGCGCTCGCGTGGCCGGCCCTGCGCGCGGCGGCCCGTGCGCGGGCACGTCGTCGGGGCCGACCTGGCCTCGGTGCGCCGGGTGCTGTTCCGACTCGGGCCGCTGAGCGCCGGGCGCGACGTTCGCGCTCCGTTCTCGCGTCGGCTGCCCGTCCCTCGGTCCGGCCGCCCCCGCACCTACCGGGTCCGGGCGCGCGTGCGGCTGCGCGACGGCCGCCTCCTCACCCTGCGCCGCAACCTGCGGGCGTGCCCGGGATGATCCAGCACGTCGCCGTCGAGACCCGCCCGGGCGACGCCGACGCCTGCGCCGCCTTCTTCTCGCTGCTCGGGTTCGCCGAGGTCGAGCCGCCGCCGACTCTGCGCGACCGCGCCCGCTGGCTCCAGCTGGGTCCGACCCAGGTGCACCTGCTCTACGCGGACGATCCCGAGGTGCCGCCGCGCGGGCACCTCGCGGTGGTGCTGGACGACTACGACGCCGGCGTGGCGGCGCTGCGGCAGGCGGGCCACCGGGTCGAGCCCCGCGCCCAGCACTGGGGTTCGCCGCGGGCCTACGTCCGCGACCCGGCCGGCCACCTCGTCGAGCTCATGGCGGTCGCGCCGAACGGGTAGCCTCAGGCCCGATGACGGACGAGCCGGGAACGCCAACGCCGCCACCGCCGCCGCCCGACCCGCCGTCCCCTCAGCCGGCGGTCGCCGTGCCGCCGGGCTACGCCCAGCCGGTGGCGCCCGCGGGCGGGGCCGGGCCCATGGTCGGCGAGCTGGCCATCAAACGCGGTGTGGGACGCGTGATCGGCTTCACGATCCTGTCGCCCTTCATCTATCCGTACTACTGGTTCTTCGTGACCCGCAAGCAGCTCAACAGCGAGCTCGGGAGCACGGACGACGCCGGCCTGTACACCGCCGGCCTGCTGGTCCCGATCCTCAACATCATCATCATCTACTGGCTGTGGCGCGACATCGACGCGCTCCGTCGCCGCGTCGGGATGCCCGAGTTCAACGTGATCCTGTGGCTCGTGCTGTCGGCGTTCGTCCCGTTCGCCGCGCTGGTCTTCTATCCGATGGTCGTCAACCGGCTGAACGAGTACTGGGACGTGCGCACCCAGGGCGCCGCGATCACGGCCCCGGTGACGTCGGGCGAGAAGATGGCCGTGGGGATCGGCGCCGCGTTCTGGGCGCTGTTCGTCCTGGGCATCGTCGCGATCGTGATCGCGGCGTCGGCCTCGAGCTAGACAGACGTCGTGGCGCCGCTGGTAGGGTCGCCGCGTGAGCGAGGAGCGCGACGACCGCGAGGAGCCTGGCCTGACACCCGGCGACCCGCTCGGCGGCGACCCGTCGCCTCCGCCCGAGCCGCCGCCGCTCCCGGACGCGCCGCTCGGCCCGCCCTCGATGGCCGACGATCCGCCGGCCGAGGCGCCCCCGCCGCCCGCCCAGCCGCTTCCCCCGCCGCCTCCTCCCGCCGGCTACCCGCCTCCGCAGGGCGCTCCGCCGGCGGGCTACCCGCCCCCGCAGGCGCCGCCCCCCACCGCTTACCCGCCGCCCCAGGCTCCGCCCCCCCCGCCTACCCGCCTCCCGCGGGATACCCGCCGCCGCAGGCCGGCTGGCAGCCCCCCGGCGCGCCGCCCCAGGCCCCCCCGCCGCAGCAGGTCGGCTGGTCTCCGCCCCCCTACACGCCCCGGCCACCCCGCCCCAAGGGGCCGCACGGGCAGCCGATTTGGGACAACGGCGCGGAGCTCGCGACCTGGTGGAGCCGCGTCGGCGCGTTCCTGCTCGACGGCCTGATCGCGTACCTGCCCTGGGTCGTCTTGAGCGTCCCCCTGTTCGTCGTCGACACGACCGGCACGAACATCGCCGGCGGGGTCATCCTCGGCGCCGGACTCCTGTTCGCCTACGTCTTCTACGCCTCGGTCTTCATGGCGCGGGGCGGCGAGCGCAACGGGCAGACCCTGGGCAAGCAGATCGTCGGGATCAGGGTCATCCGCGACGACGGCGATCCCTACAACTTCGGCACCGCCTTCGTGCGCCAGTTCCTCGTCATCCAGCTCCTCTTCGGGGTGATCGGCGGCATCTTCTTCGGCCTCGCCCAGCTCCTCGACTACCTGTGGCCGCTGTGGGACGAGACCAACCGGGCCCTGCACGACATGATCGTGTCCAGCCACGTGGTGCGCGCGGACTCGCCGCCCACCGCGTCCGGGCTGCCTGGATGAACGAGAACGCGCGATCACGTCGAGCTCACGCGCCAGGGCTTCGAGGCGTTCAACCGCGGGGAGATGGAGGCGGTGGTCGAGTTCCTGCACCCTGACGTGGAAATCCACGCCAGCGCGGACGTCGGTGAGCCGGGCACCTATCACGGCCGGGACGGGTTCCTGGAGTGGAACCGCATATGGATGGACGCGTGGGACGAGTTCCAGGTGGAGCTCGAGGAGATCGAGGAGATCGACGGAGAAAACGTCCTCGTCCACGTCACGCAATCCGGGCTCGGCCGCGAGAGCGGGCTCGAGGTGTCCCAGCGGGTGACCTACCTGTTCACGGTCCGCGACGGCTACGCCGCGCGTCTGCACATCTACGGCCGGCGTGAGGACGCCCTCGCCGCGATCGGATCGTGAGCGACCCGCGCGAGACGCTCCTGCGCGAGGGCATCGCCGCCTACAACCGCGGCGACACGGACGCGGTGCTGGCCGCTCTGGACCCCGAGATCGAGGTGTACGCACCGCCCGAGGTGGTCAACGCCGGGACGTTCCACGGCCACGAGGGCTATCTCACCTGGGTCGAGTCCTGGATCGAGGCGTGGGAGGAGTTCCGCATCGAACCCGTCGAGATCGAGCAGTTCGGTGACGACTTCCTCGTCCACATGGACGCCAGGGGGCGGGGCAAGGGCAGCGGGGCGGAGGTCAGCCTGCGCTTCTGGTGGGTGTACACGGTGCCCGTCGACCGCGCCACGCGGCTGCAGCTCTACCTGGATCGCGAGACCGCGCTGGAGGCCCTGGCCTAGGGCCGGATCCGCACGTGTATGTGGTCGTCGTGGAAGCGCAGCGGGATGACCACTCCGCGCGGGCCGCGCAGCAGGCCGCGGCGGTAGAGCACGGGGGAGACGAACAGGTACTGCGCGCCGGCCGCCACGAAGGCGTCGACCAGCTCCTGGGCGTGGACGGCGTCGACCTCGGTCGGTGACTGGGACGCGCACTCGCAGAGGTCGATGCGCGGCATGAGCACGTCGACGTCGAGGCCGTTCTGGTGCGAGCCGTGGCCCAGGCCGCCGTACTTGCGGCCGTAGAACGGCCCACCGTGTGTGAGAGCGAGGTCAGCGACACCAATCCGGGCGAGCTCGGGGTGGCGGGCCCCGTAGGCGGAGAGAACGCACTCCACCGTGAGCACCAGCTTCTCCGTGCCGTAGCGGCGGAAGTCCGGGTTGGGCGAGAAGCCCCCGGGGAAGTTCCACGTGAACCAGAAGTCGCTCTCCTCGGGGAAGCGGCACTCCCTTGACCAGCCGCCCCTTGCCCGGCCGCCCCACGGCCCGCGACCCGGCCGTGAGCATCGACTTCGGGATGCGGCAGTCGGCGGGGAACGGCGCGCCGGTCGGGGCCAGGCCACCGGTCTGAGCCCGCCGGGCGAAGGCCCTTCCGGCCACGTCATCGGGGCTGGCACCCGCGACGGCGCCCCACAAGAGCGCCACCAGCGCGGCACCGACGGCGGCGGCCAGGAAGAAGATCCGAGCGGGCTCGCGCACGCATGCACACACTCTGACGCCGGACGTCGATCGAAGTTGCGGTCCGGTTGTGAGCGGAGTGTGAGCGCGCGCGCGTACCGATCGGACCCGTGATCGACGGCGTTCGCCTCGCCCTTGCTCCGCCCGCCTGCCCGCGAGCGGACGAGTCACCAGCACCTCGCGCTCGATCCGGTTCACGCTCACGCGCGCGGGCCGGCTGACCGGTGTACGGTTGGTCAAGTGAGGTGGCTCGCGGCGGCGATCGGAGTGCTCCTGGCCGCTCCCGCGGCGGCGCCCGCGGCGACCATCGAGGTCGCAGGCGGGGTCCTGAAAGTGCAGGTGCCCACGATCATCGGCGGCGGCGGCCTGAAGAACGGCGGCCGTCGTGAATCCGCTTCCCGGTGGCGGCGCCATCGTCGGCCTGTACGGGAATGTCCCCGTCTCCTTCCGGACGGTGGGCGCCGCGTGCGGGGTCGGTGGCGAACGAGCAACGCGCCCGCGATCGCCGAGTTCGGGGGAGCCGACTTCGCGGCCACGTGTGACCTCACCGGCGTGGTGGGTGTCGAGGGGACCCTCAATGCGATCACGGGCTCCCAGCTGTGGCGCAGCGCCCTCATCCTGCCCACGAAGGTCTCGGCTGTCTCGTCCCCGCCGGGCTCGTCGGGGGCCGCGCAGGAGGGCGGTGACACGATCACCACCGGTCCGGGCTCGGACACCATCAACGCCGGCGCCAAGAACGACGTCATCGACCCGGGAAGCGCGACGTACAAGGGCCAGGAGCCCGTACCCGGAACGACCGGCGAGTTCGAGGACACGAACCGCAACATCGTCAACGCGGGTGCCGGCGACGACACGATCACGCTGACGTTCGGAACGCGGGCGCGACATCGTCAGTGGCGGGGCGGGCGTGGACGGCGTGACCTACGCCGGGCGCTTCGGCATCGGCTTCCCCGGCCAGGCCGGCGTCAACGTGTCGCTCAACGACGTCGCCGACGACGGCGACCCGAACATCGATCCCCCCGACTCGACCGCGCCCGGCGAGGGCGACAACGTCAAGGCGGACGTCGAGAACGTGACGGGCACCAAGCGCGAGGACGTGCTCATCGGCAACAGCAGCCGCAACCGCCTCGACGGGGGCGAGGCGAAGGACACGCTGACCGGCGGGTCGGCCGAGGACGTGCTGATGGCGCGCGAGCCGGCGAGCGCGGGCGGTGGCATCAAGGACACGATCGACTGCGGCTCACCGGCCGCTTCGTTCCCGTCGCAGACGTTCATGGGTACGACAGCATCGGAGGCGGCCAGCGCGGGCGACTCGCTCGACGCCGACCTCGTCGACGTGCCGCCGGGCACCGACGCCGCCGGCGACCTGCGAGACGGTCACCGTCGGGCCCGTGAAGGAGGGCCCGAACGTGGTCGTGGCCGCGAGCGCGACGCGGACCGCGGCGGGCAAGCTGAAGGTGCGCCTGCGCTGCCCGCGCGACGCAGGCCGCACGTGCGCGGGAACGCTGCGGCTGGCCGCGCGAAACGGCAAGGGCGGCCCCAAGGCCGCGTTCTCCATCCGGCGCGGAAAGGCGAAGACGGTCACCGTGGCGCTCCCGGCCGGCGCCTCGCTGAGACGCCGCCGGACCACGGTCAGACTGGTCGCCGTCGAGCGCGGCCGCCACGGGACAGTCACGACCGTCGCCTTCGCGCGCGTGCCCGCCTAGGCGTCTTGGGTCAGACTTAAGCGGTCATGCCACAGCGATCCCCTCGCATGGTGCACCTGGGCTACGGCAAATGGGTGCGCGCGGACCGGGTCTTCGCGGTCGTTCCGCTCGAGGGCCCCGACCGCGGCGACGGCCGGCGCACCTACGTCCACGTCGAAGGGGTGGCCGAGCCGCTCGTCGCCTCGCGCTCGGAGCGCGCGATCCTCGCCGATCTCGAGGAGGCGCTCCAGGAGGCGGCGGGAGTCCCGCGCCGCCGCCGCACGTCGGCCGGCCAGGAAGAGCTCTTCGGCTAGCGCGGGCTACTCGCCCGCCTCGTCGCCCGCGTCTTCCTCGTCATCGGGCTCGGCGCCGGGAACGGCGGGATCGGCCTGCTTGCGCTTCCACTCCGCCTCCGTCGCCTCGATCTCCTCGCCGACCTCGGCCGAGTGCTTCTCGAGCTCCTCGATCTCGGCCTCCATCTCCTCGGCCGCCGCCTGCACCTTGTCGTCGAGTGGGTCCTCTCGTTCCATGGCCGCGAACTACCCGATGAGGACGTCTTCCAAGCACCGCCCTTGACACGGCATTCAGGTCGGAGTACGTTCCGCGCGAACCGCATTCGATAATGTCGAATGCAAGTCGGAGTCAGGAGGGTGCAATGCAACACTCGCTTCCACAGCGAGCTCTCGCCGAGACACTCGGCACGGGGCTCCTCGTCCTCGTAGGGCCGGGGTCCGTCGTCGCCACGCTCACGCTCGCGGGAGACGCCAAGCCGGCGGTGACCGGCGCGGACCTGCTGGGGATCTCGTTCGCGTTCGGCCTGATCATCGCGGCGCTCGTCTACGCCCTGGGGAAGGTCTCGGGCTGCTCACATCAATCCCGCCGTCACGTTCGCGCTGGCGCTCACCAAGCGCTTTCCGTGGCGCGAGGTCCCGGCGTACTGGGCCGCCCAGGTGGTCGGCGCCGTGCTCGGCGCGCTCGCGATCTGGGCCGTCTTCTCGCACTCGGCCATCGACCTCGGCATGGGCCAGACCTCGTTCAACGAGGACACCGTGTCCTGGGGATCCGCGATCTTCGCCGAGGGCATCGGGACGTTCATGCTCATGTTCGCGATCCTCGGCATCGTCGACTCGCGCTCGCCGGGTGACTTCGCCGGCCTCGATCATCGGCGGCGTCGTGGTCGCGATCATCATGGTCGTCGGCCCGATCACCGGCGCGTCGCTCAACCCGGCCCGCGCGTTCGGGCCCGAGCTCGTCTCCGCCCTCGACAACGGCAAGTCACGTTCTGGAACCAGCTCGTCCCGGTCTACATCCTGCCCGGCCTCGTCGGCTCGGCGCTGGCGGCCGTCGTCTACGACTTCCTCGCCAACCCGCGGATCGTCGAGACGCCGATCCAGGAAGCCGTCACCCATCCCGATCCCGCCGCGGGCGACCTCGCGACGGCCGCCAAGTGAACGGAGGAGCCTTCATGGCTACTGTCACCACACCGATGAAGAAGCTCCTCAACGACCCGGCCGAGTTGGTCAAGGAGTCCCTCGCCGGGCTGGCCGCCGCGCATGGCGACCTGCTCCGCTACGACGCCGAGGCGCAGATCGTCGTGCGCGCCGACGCGCCGGTGCAGGGCAAGGTCGCCCTCGTGTCGGGCGGCGGCTCGGGCCACGAGCCGCTCCACGGCGGGTTCGTGGGCCGCGGCATGCTCGATGCCGCGTGCCCGGGCGAGGTGTTCACCTCGCCGGTGCCCGAGCAGATGCTCGCCGCGACCAAGGCGGTCGACGGTGGCGCGGGCGTCGTGCACATCGTCAAGAACTACACCGGCGACGTCATGAACTTCAAGCTCGCGGCGGAGGACGCCGCGGACGAGGGGATCGACGTCGAGTCGGTGTTGATCGACGACGACGTGGCGGTGCAGGACTCGCTCTACACCGCGGGCCGCCGCGGCGTCGGGGCGACCGTGCTCGCCGAGAAGATCGCCGGCGCCGCCGCCGAGCGCGGCGACGACGTGCAGGCCGTGGCGGCCATCGCCCGCCGGGTCAACGAGCGCTCGCGTTCCTTCGGGATCGCGCTGTCCTCGTGCACGCCGCCCGCCGCCGGCAAGCCGATCTTCGACCTCCCCGAGGGGGAGATGGAGGTCGGCATCGGCATCCACGGCGAGCCGGGACGGCGACGCGAGCCACTGGGCACCGGCGACGAGATCGCCGACCTGCTGGTCGAGGCCGTGCTGTCGGACCTCGAGCCGGCGAGCGGGGCGCGTGTGCTCCCGTTCGTCAACGGCATGGGGGGCACCCCGCAGATCGAGCTCTACCTCGTCTATGGCGAGGTCGAGCGCCGGCTGCGAGACGCCGGGTTGGAGCCCGTTCGCTCGTTGGTGGGCAGCTACATCACCTCGCTGGAGATGGCGGGCGTGTCGCTGACCCTCCTCGAGCTCGACGACGAGCTCGAGTCGCTGTGGGATGCTCCCGTCCACACCCCCGCGCTGCGCTGGGGAGCGTGAGCGCGGCCGTGATCACCCAGAGCGCCGTGAACGCCTCGACCATCAACGCCTGGATGGCTGAGATCGCCGCCGCCGTGCGCGCGGAGAGCGAATACCTGACCCAGCTCGACGCCGCCATCGGCGACGGCGACCACGGCGTGAACATGAATCGCGGGTTCGACGCGGTGGGCAAGGCGCTCGCCGTCCAGGACGGGGGCGTGCCTCCGGGCCGCCTGCTCATCCTCGTGGGGAAGACCCTGGTCTCCACCGTGGGGGGCGCGAGCGGCCCGCTCTGGGGCACGGCGTTCCGCCGCGCCGGCCGCTCCCTGGGCTCCGCGCCGTCGTTCGACGGCGCGGAGCTGCTCGCCGCGATCGACGAGGCCATCGCCGGGGTCGTGGAGCTCGGCGCTGCGCAGCCGGGCGACAAGACGATGGTCGATGCCCTCACGCCCGCGGCCGCGGCGCTGGGCGCGAGCCTGGACGACGGGGCGGAGCTCGACCGCGCGCTGGCCGCGGCCGCCGCGGCCGCCGAGGAGGGAGCTCGAGCCACGATCCCCATGCAGGCCCGCAAGGGCCGCGCGTCGTACCTGGGCGAACGCTCGATCGGCCACCAGGACCCCGGCGCCACGTCGGTGGCTCTGGTCATGCGCGCCCTGGAGCGCGCCGTCGCGCAGGGTCACTGATGCCCGAACGGGTCCTCGCCGGGGTGGCCGCCTCGCCGGGGGTCGCCGTCGGGGCGGCCCGCGTCGTCCGGCCGCTGACCGCGCTGAGCACAGCCGCCGTCCCGCCCGAGGAACGGGCCGATGAGGCGGCGCGGGCTACGGCCGCCCTCGAGACCGCCGCGGCCCGGCTGGAGGTGGTGGCCGGGAGCCTGCGGGCGAGCGGTCGCCCGGCCGAGGCGGAGATCGTCGAGGCGGGCGTGCTGATGGCGCAGGATCCCCTGCTGCGCGAGACCGTCGAGACCGCCATCCTGCAGCGCGGCGCTCCCGCGCCGGTGGCCCTCGTCGAGGCGGCCGACACGCACGCCGCGGCGATCGCTTCCGTGGACGACGCCACGCTGGCGGCTCGGGCGGACGACGTCCGCAGCCTCGGCCGTCGCGCCGCCCGCATCGCCGCCGGTCCCGCCGAGCCGCCCGCCGAGCCGGCCGGGGAGGACGCCGTCCTCGTCGCCGCCGACCTCGGGCCCGCCGACGTCGCCGAGCTGGGCGGCGAGGTGCGCGCCGTCGCTCTTGCGCCGGGGCGGTCACCGCGCACGCCGCGATCGTGGCGCGCTCGCTCGGCGTCCCGATGGTCGTGGCGCTGGGAGAGGACCTGCTGGCGGCGCCTCCGGGGGCGCTCGTCGTGGTCGACGGCGAAGAGGGGCGAGCGATCCTGGCGCCCTCGCCCGAGCGCGTTCGCCACGCTCGCGCGGCCATGACGGCGCGCGAGCGCGCGCGCGAGCGGGCGGCGGCCGACCGTGACCTGCCCGCGGTCACCCGCGACGGTCACGCCGTGACGGTGCTGACCAACGCCGCCGCCGCCGCCGAGGTCAGCGCCGGGCTGGCGGCGGGGGCCGAGGGCGCCGGGCTCATCCGGACCGAGCTCGCCTTCCTCGAGGCGTCCGGCTGGCCCACCGAACAGGACCACCTGCGCGCGCTCGAGCCCGTGCTCGCCGGGCTGCGCGGCCGGGTGGCCACCGTGCGCGTGCTCGACTTCGGCGGCGACAAGACCCCGCCGTTCCTGCGCGGCACGCGCCACCGCGGCCTGCGTCTCATGCTCGAGCATCCCGAGGCGCTGCGCGCGCAGCTGCGCGCGATCGTCCGCGCCGCGGCGGAGTGCGAGCTGCGCGTCCTGCTGCCCATGGTCCGCGGCCCGGTCGAGCTGCTGGCGGCGCGGGAGGCGCTCGTGGACGTGCTCGACTCCGTCCCGGGCGAGCCGGTGGCCGCTCCTGGGCGCGATGGTCGAGACGCCCGGCGGCGTCGCCGCCGCACTGAAGCTCGCGCTGCGCGAGCGACTTCCTCAGCGTGGGCACGAACGACCTCACGCACGCCACCCTGGGCAGCGACCGCTTCAGCGAGTCCGAGGCGGTCGCGCACCATCCCCGCGTGCTGGAGTCGATCGACCACACGGTGCGCGCCGCGCACGACGCCGGCATCCCCATCGAGGTATGCGGCGAGGCCGCGTCGGACCCGGTCACCTGCCCCCTGCTGATCGGCCTGGGGGTCGACGAGCTCAGCGTCGGCGCGGCGCGCGTCGGCGCCGTGCGTGGCTGGGTGCGGTCCATGGCCCAGAGCGACGTCCACCGAGCTCGCGCGCCGAGCGATGGGCCTCGCCGGGCCCGGCCAGGTTGCCGCGCTCGTCGAGCCGCTGGCCCGCTCGCTGCGCCTAGCCGAAGGCGGAGACGCAGCCGGCGAGCGCCTCGACGGCGGGAGCGGCGTCCTCGCCGTCGGCCCGCAGGCTTAGCGTCGTCCCGCCCTTCGCCCCCAGGGCGAGGACGGAGAGGAGGCTCTTGGCGTCCGCCTCGCGGCCGTTGGCGCCCACGGCGATGCTGGCGCCGAAGCCCATGGCCGTCCGGACGAATTCGGCCGCCGGCCGGGCGTGGAGGTCCACGGAGACCGGCAGCGTGACCGCCGACTCAGAGCTTGCTGGCACCGCGCGCCTCCTCGGCGGCCTGGGCGACGTCCTGCAGCGAGCTGCCCGCGGAGGACACGACGGCCGCGGTCACGGCTCCCTCGACGAGGGGCGCGTCGGCCAGGACCACGTGGCCGTTGCTGCTGCGCTCGAGCACGTGGCGAACCGTGAGGATCGCGCTTCCGAGGTCGCACAGCACGACGACGCCGTCGCCGCGGTCGGCGCGCTTGATCGCCTCGCGCACCCGCTCGTCGTCGGTGCCCAGGCCGCCGTCCGGCAGGCCGCCGGCGGGCTCGATGCTCACGTCGGGGCCGGCGACCTGGCCCGCGAGGTCGGCGAGACCGTGCGCGAGGTCCGAGCTATGCGATACGACTACGATGCCGACCACGGCTCCTCCAATCGGTGGATCGTGCGGGCGTAGTCTACACTCCCGAAGCCGATTCGACAATGCCGAATAAGGGAGACACCTCGACCCGGCGGAAAACGATCCAGTCCGTCGACCGGGCGGCGGGCATCCTGAAGGCGCTGGCCAGTGGCCCGAGGCGTCTGGGCGTCAGCGAGCTCGCCGACCGCCTGGGCATGACGCGACCGACCGTGCACGGGCTGCTCCAGACCCTTCAGGCCCACGGGTTCGTGGAGCAGGACCGCGACTCCGACAAGTACCAGCTCGGGGCGGGGCTGCTCCAGCTCGGCAACTCCTACCTCGACCTCAACGAGCTGCGCGGCCGCTCGATCGTCCACGCCGAGCGCTTGGCCGGGCGCACGCGGGCCGCCGTTCGCGTGGGCGTGCTGCACGGGGCGAGCGTCGTCGTCGTCCACCACGTGTTCCGACCCGACGCGACGTTCCAGGTGCTCGAGGTCGGGGCGCAGCTGCCCGCGCACGCGAGCGCGCTCGGGAAGGCGATCCTCGCGTTCTCCGACCACGCCGTCCTCGACGACCTGCTGGCCGAGCCACCGCCGAAGCTCACCGCCCGGACCCTGACGCCGCGCGCCCTGCGCGACGAGCTCAAGTCGGTCCGCGAGCGCGGGACGGCGCGCGAGCGAGACGAGGCGGTCCTCGGCGAGTCGAGCGTGGCGGCGCCCATCTTCGACCGCGGAGACCACGCCGTCGGCGCCATCGGCGTCGTCGGCGACACCGAGCGCGTGCTGCCTCGCGGCCCGGCCAAGGGCATCACCGCGGCCGTCATCGAAGGCGCCCGCGGCGTCTCGCGCGAGCTCGGCGCGCGCGGCTGGCCCCCGGCCCTGGCCTAGCGGGCGGTTTGGCCGGTCCCGCCGAGGGAAGGCCAGCCGCGAAAGGAGGATCGAATGTCACTACGCAGGAATCGTAAGAAGCGGTCGCTCGCGAAGCGCGCGCTCGGCCTGTGGGCGAGCTGGAAGCTCGTCCGGCCCGCCAAGTTCGCCGCCGGGGCAATCGCCCTCGCCGCTGCGGCGGCGGCGATCCGCAAGCGCCGCGCCCGCGAGGCCGAGCTGCCGTACGGCCCGCCCAACGAGGGCGTCCCCAGCCACGAGACGCTGGAGCCGTCGAAGGAAGCGGCCGGCAAGCCCGCCTGACCCTCACCAGCCTGCGGGCGCGCGGTCGAAGCTGACGTCGTCGATGTAGGCGGTGCCGGTGTTCAAATACCAGCCGGGCGAGAAGATCCAGCTGGAGTCGCCGGGGGCGAGGCCGACCCCGTAGTCGGCCTGCCGGCCGGTGTCGAAGCGCCGGCCGTCAAGGTAGAAGTCGATTCGATCTCCGGGATGCACGTCGGCGCGCAGCTCGAACCAGCGGCCGAACGGAACCCGGGGAAGGTGGGAACTGGCGAGGCCGCGGCGTTCGCAGAAGGCGGGCCTTTCCCAATGGCTGACGCACAGCGCGAGGCGGTCGGGATCGCTGTTGCGGATGTTGATCCACCACTGCGGCGGCTGCGCCCAGCGGCCGGGCCCGTCGCCGTCCGGGTTGGAGTGCTTGAACTGGAAGATGTTCACCCAGCCGTAGCGGCCGTGGTTGTTGTGCCGGAGGACCCGGCGGGTGGACCGCGGGAGGAAGTACCAGGCGCGATATGTGCCGCCCTCCTCGCCGGGGCGCATCCGCTCGTAGGGGTGGCCGAAATCGCCCGTCCAGCCCGTCTCCGGCGCCGCGACGGCCCAGACCTTGTAGAGGTAGGCGGCGTACGCGCCGGCGGCGCGCTGGCGGGTGTTCACGGAGGCGCGCAGGACATGGCCGTTTCGTGCCGCCCCGGCGGGCCGGCACCCCGTAGGCCCCGGGCTTCACCACGCGTGTCTGGCCGTTGCGCAGCTCCGCCCGCTGCAGCACATCCCAGCCGGCGAGGCCCGATCTCGGCCCCTCGAAGTCCCAGGCGTGGGTCGGCGCCTCCGGGTCCGCTCGGACTAGAACCGCGAGGGCGATCGAGCACGACGCGGCCAGCGTCGTCGCGGAGATCACGGCGATCAGCGGGACGCGCAAGGACTCAGTGATCCGCGACATGACCGCCCTCGGGCTCGAGCGGCAGCCCCGCCTCGGCCCAGGCGGTGATCCCGCCGCGCAGGTTGTAGGCGTCGTAGCCGGACGCGCGGAAGGCCTGAGTGGCCATTCCCGAGCGGCTCCCGATCCGGCAGAGGAAGATCACCGGCCGGTCGCGCTCGATCGTCTCGGCCTGCGAGGCGAGGCGCTCGAGCTCGATGTGGCGGGTGCCGGCCACGTGCCCGGCCTCGCGCTCGTAGGGCTCGCGGACGTCGATCACCGTCCACCCGTCCTCGCGCAGGCGGCGATCCACTTCGTTCGGGTCCAGCTCGTGCTCGTCGTCGGAGAACGCGCTCACCCATCAGAGGCTACCGTCGGCGCGCCAGCGAATCGGGAGGTAGGACGTGGACGAGCTCAAGCAGCGCCAACGCCAGAGGCGCAAACAGGGAGCGCCGGCGCCGCGCGCCGGCTAGGCTCGCACGCGCACTTGCGCGGTGGCCTCGCGCGCATCTCCGTTCAGGTCTTGCGTGTGTACGGAGACCGTCGCGTCGAGCTTTCCCGTCCGTCGAAGGGTGCGGCGGGCGGCAGCGTCAAGCGAGAAGACGATCGGGGAGGTGCCGGGCTTGAGATGGAAGGTCCAGACCCTTCCCGCCTGGCGGCCGTTCGAGTCGAGCGTGGCGCCCCCTTGGCAGCCCTTCGGACACGTGAGGTCGACCGATACGCGTCCGTTCACGGCATGTCGCGTCCCGCCACTGACGGTCCCGGGGCAGGCCGGGTCTGTCTCCGCCGCGCGATATGCGGGACCGGTCGCGTCCTGCATCCACAGCTCGTTGGTGGCGCAGCCGACCTGGAGGAAGGCCAGATGGCGCCCGTCGAAGTCGGCGTTGTGGAAGCTCGGGCGAAACTGCCGGGCGGGAAAGCTCGCGACGACGGTCTGGCTGCCGCTGAGATCCCGCAGGGCGAGACTGGTCTCGCCTGTGGGTCCGAAGTTGCCGGAGAAGAGGAGCTTGTCGGCCCCCAGGCGAGGGGGCTCGACGCTGCCGGCGGGCAGGACATGACGAGTCTGCTCAGCGGCCGAGTACCACGCCGTGCCACCTTCGCCCTGGCCCGCGATCTTGCCGTCCGCCTGGACGCTCAAATGGTCCGGCCACCCTGAATTGGGGATCCGGTACGCGACGCGGTTTCGCGAGCGGTCGTAGACCACGATCGTGTAGGTCCAGTGGGGCCGTTCCGTGCGGCGGGTCCGCTGAACCCAGGCCACGAAGTGACCGGTGGCGGCGAGCGCCTTGATCCGCTGCGCACGGGCGATGATGCGCGGCGTCCCCCTTCGCGCGTAGTCGCGCACGACGACGCGCTGGCTGGAGCAGGTGCCATCCACCGTCACGAGCGCGTCATCGCCCACGGCGACGGCCAAGGGACCCCCGAGGCATGGGTTTGCGCGCCGCCGCGTGGTGCTGACGCGCTTGAGCGGACCGGTGGGCCGGCCCGTCCACAGCTCCCTGAATGTCCCGAAGTCGTTGCTCTCGGGGTCGCCACGGTCCTGTTCGAGGATGAGCCCCACGCGGCGCGAGGAGGCCGCTGGGACGGAAACGGTGGGTTCGTCCGAGAACCCGCGCGCCAGCCGCTGGCTGAAGATCAGGCGCGACTGCTGCCCGGGGCGCGCGAGCCGCAGGCGAGCTCGCACATGAAGCCCCTGATCGGCGCTGGAGTGGACGACGTAGACGACCGCGTTGCCGGCCAGCGCGATCGGCCCGTACGACTGCGTGTTGGCGATTCTTTCGGCCTGGGCCGGCACCGTTGCGACGAGCAGCACGCTGAGCGCGACAGCAATCGGAAGCGTGCCTCGCATGACCTCATGATGATCCGGGCGCCGCACAGCTCCATCCGTACGTCGCCGCTCGTAGGCGCCGGAGATCTACTGACGTCCCTGGCGTGTGCCACCCGGCCTGTGCGCCCGGATGATCCGCTCGGGCGGAAGGCGCGAACAGGCCTAGGGCCGCAGCCCGCGCGCCTTGGGGCCCGCGGGAAGCTCGTGGCGGACCAGCTCGTGCGCGCGCGCCGCCCAGTCGCACAGGATCGGGCGGGTATCGCGCGGGTCGATGATCTCCTCGACGCTGAAGCGCTCGGCCGTGCGGAAGGGAGAGCGGACGGCGTTGAGCCGCTCCACGATCTCGGCGCGCAGGGCCACCGGGTCGTCGGCCGCCTCGAGCTCGCGACGGTAGGCGGCCTCGATGCCTCCCTCGATCGGCAACGAGCCCCAGTCGCCGCTCGGCCAGGCGTAGCGCAGGTTCAGCCGCGAGCCGTCGCCGTGACCCGCGCCCGCGATGCCGAACACCTTGCGCACGAGGATCGAGACCCACGGGACGCTCGCCTGGTGCACCGCGTACAGCGCCCGCGCGCCGCGCCGAATGGTGCCCTCCCGCTCGGAGGCGGTCCCGAT
The DNA here is from genome assembly GCA_963842605.1 of uncultured Actinomycetes bacterium. Lineage (GTDB taxonomy): Bacteria > Actinomycetota > Thermoleophilia > Solirubrobacterales > Solirubrobacteraceae > AC-38. Next base: position 564,588 of record CAWJGV010000002.1, on the reverse strand, counting down.
CACGAAGCCGGGCTGGTCGACGAAGTTGACGACCGGCAGGTGGAACTGGTCGCACAGGTCGACGAAGCGCGCGAGCTTGTCGGACGCGGCGGCGCTCAGCCCGCCGCCGTAGTGCTCGGGGTCGGCGGCGAGCACGCCGACGGGGCGCCCGTCGAGCCGGGCCAGCGCGGTGATGAGCGAGCGCCCGTACTGGCGGCCGACCTCGAACAGCGACCCGCGGTCGAGCACCGCCTCGAGGATGGTGCGCATCTTGTAGGTCGAGCGCGACTCCCGAGGGACGATCGACAGCAGCTCCTCCTCGCGGCGGTCGGGCGCGTCGCTCGACGCGGCCACCGGCGGCGCCTCCCACACGTTGTCCGGCAGGTAGGAGAGGAACCCGCGCAGCTGGGCGAACGCGTCGTCCTCGTCCTTCGCCTCGTTGTCGACGGCCCCGGCGCGCGTCTGCGTGCGCGCGCCGCCCAGCTCCTCCTTGTCCGGCGACTCGCCCATGGCGGCGGCCACGACCGGCGGGCCGGCGACGAACAGCTGCGCCGTGCCGCGCACGATCACGCTGAAGTGCGAGGTGACGACCCGGGCGGCGCCGAGGCCCGCCGTGGGCCCGAGGGCCGCCGCCACCACCGGCACGATCGACAGGTTGGCCACCGTGAGCTCGAACCCGGGGAGCGGCGGGACGTACGAGAAGCCCATGGTCTCCAGGGTCTTGACGCTCCCGCCGCCGCCGGTGCCGTCGACCAGCCGCACGAGCGGGATGCGCAGGTCGTGCGCCGCGCGCTCCGCCCACACCATCTTCTGCCAGATCGCCGCGTCCGCCGCGCCCCCGCGCACGGTGAAGTCGTCGGCCTGGAGCGCGGCGCGCCGCCCGGCGATCCGGCCGGTGCCGACGACGCAGTTGGCGGGCAGGAAGTCCTCGAGCTCGCCGTCGTCGCCGTACGTGCCCACGCCGGCGAGCGCGCCCGTCTCGTGGAAGGAGCCCTCGTCGAGCAGCCGTTCGAGGCGCTCGCGGACCGTCAGGCGCCCGGACGCGTGCTGGCGCGCCACGCGCTCCTCGCCGCCCATCCGCCTGGCCAGCTCCTCGCGGCGTCGCAGCTCTTCCAGCTCTGGCTGCCAGCTCACGCGCCGCAGGCTACAGTCACGCCATGTGGCGGAACTGGGCGGGCGATCAGCACTGCGCCCCGGTCGAGCAGGTTCGCGCGCGCACGCGCGAGGACGTCGTCGTCGCCGTGCGCCGTGCCGCACAGGCGGAGCGCACGGTCCGCGCGGTCGGCGCCGGGCACTCCTTCACCGACATCGCGCTGACCAACGGCCACCAGGTCTCGCTCGACGCGATGGACGCCGTGCTCGACGCCGACCGCGAGTCGGGCCTGGTCCGCGTCGAGGCCGGGATCACGATCCACGAGCTGAGCCGCCGGCTGTGGGACCTCGGCCTGAGCCTCGAGAACCTCGGCGACATCGACGTGCAGTCGATCGCCGGCGCGATCTCGACGGCCACGCACGGCACCGGCGCGAAGCTGCGCAACATCGGCGCCAACGTCGTCGCGGTCGAGCTGGTGGCGGGCGACGGCAGCGTGGTCGAGCTCGACGAGTCCGACCTCGACGGGCTGCGCGCGGCGCGCGCGAGCCTCGGGGCGCTGGGCATCATCACCGCCGTCACGGTGCGGGCCGTCCCGGCCTTCGTGCTCGAGGGGGTCGACCGCCCCGAGCCGCTCGACGACGTGCTCGCCTCGCTCGACGAGCGCGTGGACGGCAACGACCACTTCGAGTTCTTCTTCTTCCCGCACGCCGACGTCGCGCTGACGCGCACCAACAACCGCGTGGACCGCGCCCCCGTCCCGCGCGGACGCGGAAAGGCCTGGTTCGAGGACGTCCTGGTCAACAACCACGTCTTCCACGCCTTCTGCCTGGCCGGTCGCGCGGTTCCCTCGCAGATCCCTCGCATCAACCGGACGATCACGCGCGTGGCCGGCACGACGAGGCGGGTGGACCGCTCCTACGAGATCTTCGCCAGCCCGCGCCTCGTCCGCTTCACCGAGATGGAGTACGGCGTTCCGCGCGAGCGCGTGGTCGAGGCGATCGCCGGCGTCCGCGAGCTTCTCGCCAGCCGGCAGTTCGACGTGCCCTTCCCGATCGAGTGCCGCGTCGTCGCGCCCGACGACGCCCACCTCTCGACGGCTTCCGGACGCGAGACGGCCTACGTCGCGGTGCACATGTTCAGGGGCATGACGTGGGAGCCGTACTTCCGGGCCGTGGAGGCGCTGATGGACGGTTTCGAGGGTCGCCCGCACTGGGGCAAGCGCCACTTCCAGACGGCCGAGACGCTGCGCCCGCGCTACCCCGGATGGGACGCCTTCCAGGCGGTGCGCGCGCGGCTGGACCCTGACGGGCGCTTCTCCAATCCGTACACCGACCGCGTCCTGGGCCGCGTCGACGCGCCGGTGGCCGCGTGATCCTCGACTCGCCCCGGATCGACCCAGCCGAGCTGGCCGCGCGCACGGGATGGGAGATCCGGCCCGAGGGCGCGTGCAAGGCCGATCGCTGCGTTCCGCTTCCCGACGGAGCCCTCGAGGCCGAGACCCTGGCCGGGCGCCTGGGGATGGCGCTGGTGGCCGACGAGGAGCACGGCCTGTGGGCGCTGGGCCCCGAGTCCGGCGGGCGCGCGCTGCTGTCGGCCGACCTGCCCGAGCTCGAGCTTCCCGACCGCCACGGCCGCCCGTTCTCGCTGCGCTCGCTGCGGGGGACGCGGTTCGTGATGGTCGCCTGGGCCTCCTGGTGAGGGTGCCGCTTCGACCTGCCCGTGTGGCAGGAGCTGCGCAGCGAACTGCATCCCCAGGGCGTCGAGGTCGTCACCGTCGCGCTGGACTCGGGCGGCGCCGAGGCGGCGGGGCCGTGGATCGATGCCGCCAATGCCGAGCACCCGTCGCTGATCGACGAGGCGCACCGCCTCGACGCGCTCCTCGGGATCAGCAACGTGCCCACGGGCGTCTGGGTCGACGAGGAGGGCGTGCTCGTGCGCCCGCCCGAGGTCGCCCACCCCGGCACGAGCGTCCTGCGCGACATGCTGGCCGAGCACGGCGTGCCCAAGCAGGCGCCACCCCTCCTCCTCGAAACGCTGGCCGAGGCCGGGAAGATCCGGGTGAAGCCCGAGCGCTACGCCGCCGCGCTGCGCGACTGGGCATCCAGGGGCGCCGAGAGCGAGTTCGTGCTCGCGCCCGACGACGTGGTCGAGCGCTCCCGCCCCCGCCCGCCCGAGGCGTCGGCGGCGGCGGCGCACTTCGAGCTGGGGCAGCACCTCCATGCCGCGGGCGAGCTCGATGCCGCCCGCGCGCACTTCCGTGAGTCGCACCGCCTCGATCCCACCAACTGGACCTACCGGCGCCAGGCCTGGTCGTTCGAGGACCCGCTCCAGGGCCCGACCGAGCACTACGACGGCGACTGGCTGTCCGACGTGCGGGCGAGCGGCGCCGAGAACTACTACCCGCTGCCGGACCTGTAGTCCGACGCCGGGATGCCCCTGCGGATGCCGCGCGAGCCGTCAGCCCGCGCTTGGAGTGTCCGGCGCCTCCTCGTAGGCCTCGGCGATGCCCTCGGTCAGGGCCGTCACCTTCCCGCGCAGGTCGCGCACCCGGCCGGTCAGCTCCTCCTCTCCCGCCGCGTCGGTGGTCACGCCCATTCGCACGACCTGCGCGTGAATCGTCGAGAGCGCCGCCACCGTCTGCTCCATCTCGGCGAAGTAGCGCTCGACCTGCTTTCGCATGTCGCGATAGGCGGCGAGCTGCTCGTCGAGCGCGTCGGCCGTCGTGCGCGCCGGGTCGTCGGGCTCGGTGCCCTGGGCTGCGCGCAGCTCGCGCAGCCGGGACTCGATCCGATCCGGGTACAGGCCGTCGAGGTACTCGTACACGAGCTGCGCGCGGCCGGCCGTGCGCTCCAGCTCACCGACCAGCGCCGCGACCTCGCCGCCCAGGTCGGTGAAGGGGAGCGCGGCGTTCTCGATGGCGGCGCGGATCCGCTTCTGCTCGCTCAGGGCCGCATCGAGCTGCGCGCGGATGGGCGGCGCCAGCTTTCGCGTGTCCACGCGGCGGCTCGCGGGCCGCTCGCGCCCGTACGTGCGATCGCCGACCTTCTTCGCTTCGTCCTCGTCGAAGAACGTCTGCGCGCACAGCACCGCGAACACGACGATCGCGACGACCCACAGCCACCACGCGCCGATGATCACCGCGGCCACGGCGACGGCGGCGGGCACGAGGACGTTGACCGGCTTGGTCAGCGCGTTGACTGCGAGCGCCCGGCGCAGGTCGGTCCGCGTGATCTCCTTCCCGGCCACCCCGGGGAGGCTAGTGCTAGAAGAAGCTCGAGATGCTGCGGTACACCGACTCGATCTCCTTCGGGTCGCCCTCGAACGGCTTGCCTCCGGAGGCGTTGGCGATGTCGGCGAGTACGTCCTTGTTGGCCTGGGAGCCGTAGGCGATCGTGTACACGCGGACCGCGAGCCCCTCGCTGCGCGACTGGCGGGCGAGCTCGCCCACCACCTCACGGTCGGACATCTCGCTCTGGTTGTCCTCGCCGTCCGTGAGCACGACGACCGCGTTGATGCGTGCGTCGTCGTGCAGGTCGCGGATGGCCTTGAAGCCCCGGTCCGTGGCGTCGTAAACGGCCGTCTCTCCGTCGGGGAACAGGTCGTCGATGGCGCTGCGCAGCCTCTCCCGGTTGGCCGAGAACCGGCCGAGGGGGACGGCCTGCGTCACCTGGTCGTTGAACGTGAGCATGCCGACCCGGTCGAAGGGGGCGAGCTGGCGCAGGAAGAGCTGTACTCCCTGCTTGGCCTGGTCGAGCTTTCCCTCCTCGCTCATCGAGCCCGACGTGTCGACGACGAGCATCACGTTGGCCGGCTTGCGGTCCTCGCGCCACGACTCCTTGATCCGGGCGAGGACGCGGGGCTGGGGGAGCGAGAGCACGCGCGTCGGCTGGGCGGGGTCGGCGCCGTGCGCGGCGTCGACCGGCGCGCCGGCCTTCGCGTCGGGATCGCCCGGTCGGAAGCCGCTGCGCGACGCGCGCTCCGGCGTGACCTCCTTGGCCAGCCAGCGCTGGAACGCCTCGGCCCCCGCGCGCTGACGCGCGCTCACCCACGGCGCGCCGAGCACGATGAACGGGTTGTCGGAGAAGAACGTGCCCCCGGCCGGATAGAGGCCCACGAGTTTGTCCCCGCGCCGGCTGCGGTTGAAGTCCACCAGGGTGACCTCCTCCATCGCGACCGCCGACGCGTAGGCGGGCCCGAAGCGCTTGAGCTGGTCGGAGAAGAACAGTGTCGTGTCCCCGTAGTGGACGATCGAGCGCTCGATCGCCTTGATCTCGCGCCGCACCTTCGGCTTGCGGATGTCGGCCTCGGTCAGCCCCTCGCGCTTCCCCGTCGCCGAGTAGTACTCGGCGGCCACGGCGGACAGGCCGGAGGTCGAGAAGTCGGGGTTGGTGTGGCCGAGCTTGAAGCGCCCGAACTGCGGTTTGCCGTAGGTCGCCCAGCCGCGCGGGTCGAGCGCCAGGTCGAGTATCTGCTGGAAGCCCACCTGCTTTCTCGGCCATCCCAGCGCCCGGGCCAGCGGCTCCCACATGGCGATGACCAGCGGGGTGCGGACGATCGAGGGGTTGTCGTCGGCCACGTACTCGCGGTCCGCCTCGAAGTTGAGCAGCCGCCCCCACAGCGAGGAGGCGGGGGACCACGCGACCGGCCTCAGCTTCCCGGCCGCGATGCTCGCCTCGGCAGCACCGGAGGAGACCACCGAGCCCTCGACGAACACGGGCCGCCCGTCGGCCTGCACGCCCTCGCGGTTGAACCGCTCGATCAGCGGCTTGAGCAGCGTCTCCTTCTCGGGCGAGTAGGCGAACGAGACGCGGATGGCGCCCGCGGCCGGCTTGGACCCGCCGCCGCCGGCCTTCTTGCCGCCGCCGTCGCCGCCGCCGGTCGTGGTGAGCACGACCGCGATCACCACCGCGGCGATCGCCGCGGCGATGACGATGGCGCGGTTGCCCCTCACAGAAAGGTGCGGCCCTCGCCGCGGTACGTCGGCAGCACCTCCACGACCTCGTCGCCGGAGACGACGTGCAGCCGGTCGAAGCGCTCGCACAGCTCTCCCGCCTTGGCGTGGCGGAAGTACACCCGATCCCCGACCTCCAGGTCACGGGCGGACGTGCCGAGCAGCGGGGTCTGCACCTCGCCGGCCCCCTCCTGCTTGTCGAGCCGCAGGCCCGCGGGGAGATGGGGGCGGGGGAGGCGGGAGGCGTCGCCCGCGCCGGACGCCAGATAGCCGCCGCCGAGCGCGGTGGCGATCGAGCGCGAGGGCTTGCGGACCACGGGGAGGGCGAACAGCGCGGCGGGGCGGGGTGCGAACGCGCGGTAGGCGTCGAACAGGGTCGGGCCGTAGAGGCCCGACCCGGCAGCGATCTCGGTCACGGCCGGCTCGCGGGTCGTGGTGTGCAGGGATCCCGTCCCGCCGCCGTTGACGAAGCGCAGCGGCGCCACCGCCTGCACGGCGGCCACGACCGCGGCGCGGCGCTCGGCGAGCTCGCGGGCCGACAGCGCCTGCACCGCGCGCAGGGCCAGACCCATCAGCGGCTTGCCGGGCGGGCGGTCGCCCACCCCGGCGATCTGCGCCTCGTAGGCCATCAGGCCGTCGAGCTCGACCGCCGGCCGCTCGAGGATCTCGCGGGCCAGGGCCGCCCCCTGCTCGGGCGTGCGCAGGGGCGAGCGCTTGGCGCCGATCCGCACGCGCCCGCCCAGCGGCGCCCAGCCCGCGTCGACGTCGATCGACACGCGCACCGCCGGGCGCCCGTCGCCGACCGCGCGGGCGATGAAGTCGAGCTGCTCGGCTCGAGTCGACCATGACCGAGATCCGCTCGCGGGCCTCGCCCTCGGCGAGCTCGCGCAGCGCGGCCCGGTCGACCGTCGGGTAGGCGACGACGAGGTCGTCGAAGCCCTCGCCGGCCAGCCACAGCGCCTCGGGCAGCGTGAACGCGAGCGTCCCGCGGAACCCGTCGCGGGCGAGCGTCCGCTCCTGCAGCGTCCGGCAGCGCACCGACTTCGAAGCGAGCCGGATCGGCTTGCCCGCGGCGCGGCGCAGCCATGTCGTCGGCGTTCGCCCAGAAGGCGTCGAGATCCAGGAGCGCGAACGGCGGGTCGAGGTCGGCGGTCGCCCGCTCGAGGCGGTCGCGGTCGTCTCCCAAGCCGGGCGCGGACGGTGCGCCGGTCTCAGCGAAGTTGGCATGCAACGACATTACAGGCCGCTCGGATCCGCCGCCCTGCCCTGCCGTGTTGCCCGTGCCCGTGAGGCGATCGTTCAAGCAAGTGAACGCAGAGCGTTCAGGCAAGTGAACGCAAGATGAGTCGGGGGGACCATTGATGGAACGGCCGGGAGGCCTCACTGTGCTGGGCCGTGTCTCCGGTGCCCCGTATCGCAGATTTGGCTACGTCTTCGCCCTGGCGCTCGCCATGCTGTCCCTCGCCTCGCCCGCCTACGCAAGCACCGCCAGCGTCAGCGGCAACCTGGTCACCTACACCGACGGCACAGGCAGCGAGACCAACAATGTCACGATCTCGCGCGGCACCGGGGGCGCGGCCAAGGACATCACGCTCGCCGAGAGCGGCGGGCCCACCATTACGGCGGGGGCGGGATGCACTCCAAGCGGCGGCACCAGCACGGTCTGCAGCGTCCAGAACGCGAACAGCGCAACGGTGACGCTCGACCTGCAAGGCGGCGACGACCAGGCGCAGTGGTTGGGTGCGAGCGCCAACTTCAGCCCCACCACGTTCCTCGGTGGCGCCGGGACCGACTCCTATACGGGCTCCACCACGGCGACCAACGACACGCTGGACGGGGGGATCGGCAACGACACCCTCAGCGGCGGAGCGGGGAGCGACACCGTCACCTACAGCTCGCGCACTACCCCGGTCGTCGCCTCGATCGGCACCGCCAGCGGAAACGGCGAAACCGCGCTGAGCGAGAGCGACAACATCAACGCTGACGTCGAGAACCTCACCGGCGGCTCGGCCGGGGACGTTCTCACGGGCTCCGACGGGGTAATCAACACGCTGACGGGCAACGGCGGTGACGACTCGCTCGACGGCGGCACGGGCAACGACATCTTTGTCGGTGGAACGACCAATGAGACCACTGGCGACACGGTGACGTACGCAGGGCGCAATGCGGCGGTGACGGCCACCGTCGGCGGAACCGGCGGCGTCGGCGGCGAGACCGACACCATCGGCTCGGATATCGAGAATCTCATCGGTGGCTCGGCGGGCGACACGCTCACCGGGAGCAGCCGCCGTCAACCGGCTGACCGGCAACGGCGGCAACGACACGCTGGACGGCGGGGTCGGCGCCGACATCCTCAACGGAGGGAACGACGACGACACGCTGAAGGGCGGCGTCGACACCGCCGACGACACTCTCAACGGCGACCTTGGCAGCGACACGGCTGACTACTCGGCGCGCTCGACCGGGGTGACCGCGACTGTGGGCGGCACCGGCGGGCAGACCTCAACAGCCGAGGCGGACGTCCTCAACGTCGAGAACCTGCGCGGCGGCACTGCCGCCGACAGCCTCACCGGAGATGCCGGAGCGAACACACTCGACGGCTTCAGCGGCAACGACGACAGCCTGACCGGCGGCAATGTCAACGGCGGTGCCGATCCCGATGGCGCGGACACATTCATCGGCGGCGCTGGAACCGGGGACACGGTCAACTACACGCTTCGCACCGGGGCCGTCGGCGTGACCCTGGACGGCACCGCGAACGACGGCGACATCGCCACGTCGGAAAACGACAACGTCGGCTCGGACGGGTCGGTCGAGAACGTGAACGGCGGTGGCGGAAACGACACCTTGCGCGGTCAGGGCACGTCCGTGGTCAATGTCCTCACCGGCAACGGCGGCGCCGACACGCTTGACGGTGGGCTTGGCAACGACACCCTCAACGGCAACGCCGGTAATGACACGTATGACGCCAAGGCCGCCGCCGAGGGCAGCGACGTCTTCAACGGCGGCGCCGACACCGACACCGCGGACTACTCCGCCCGCTCGGCCGCGCTAGACGTCTCGCTCGACGGGGCCGCCAACGACGGCGACTCGGCCGGAGGCGGAGAGGACGACAACATCGCCACCGACGTCGAGAACGTCAAGGGCGGTAGCCAGGCGGACATCTTGACCGGGCAGTCCGCGAATGTCGTCAACCTCCTCGACGGGAACGGCGGCGCCGACACGCTCAACGGCGGCGGCGGCGACGACAATGCCGGCAACGGCGGAGGCCTGAACGGCGGCCCGGGGAACGACGCGTTCACCAACGGCACGGCGGCCGATGGCGCAGACGACCTCAACGGCGGCGACGACACCGACACCGCCGACTACTCCGCCCGCGCCGCCGACCTCAACATCACGCTCGGCGCCGGCGCGAACGACGGCGACGCCGGTGCGGGCGAGGGCGACAACGTCTCCACCGAGAACGCGAAGGGCGGCGCCGGGAGCGACCACCTGACCGGCGACGGCGGGCCGAACGTTCTCGACGGCAACGGCAACGGCGACACATTCCACGGCGGTGGCGCGGACGACACCTTGAATGGCGGTGCCGGCGACGACACGATGGACGGCGGGAGTGCCGCCGACGGCGGCGACACCTTCAACGGCGGAACCAACACCGACACCGCCGACTACTCCGCGCGCACCAACGCCGTCACCGTCACCGTCGGCAGCGGCGCCGACGACGGTGAGTCGGGCGAGCTGGACAACGTCGGCGGCGACGTCGAGACCGTGAACGGCGGTAGCGGCAACGACTCGCTCACCGGCGACAACAGTGCCGAGACGTTCCACGGAAACGGCGGCTCCGACCTGATCCACGGCGGCGACGGAGCGGACACGATCGACGGCGGCGCCGGGGACGACAACGCGGCGAACGGCGGTGGACTGAACGGCGACGGCGGCGACGACACGCTTCTCGGTGGGAGCTCGCCCGACGGCGCCGACGACCTCAATGGCGGGGCGAACACCGACACGCTCGACTACTCGAGCCGGACGGGAGCAGTCAACGTCTCTCTCGACGGCAGTGCCAACGACGGCGAGTCCGGCGAAGGCGACAACGCGGGTCGCCGACGTCGAGAACGTCAACGGCGGTGGCGGTGCCGACAGGCTGGTCGGCACGACGACGCCAACGTCCTCACCGGCAACGCCGGCGACGACACGCTCGACGGCGGCGAGGGGACCGACACGCTCGACGGTGGAGCCGACACCGACACCGCCGACTACTCGAGCCGCTCCACCGTCGGTCAACGTGACGCTCGACGGCGTCGACAACGACGGGGATCCCACCGCGAACGCGGGCCTCGGCGAGAACGACCACCTGGTCGACATCCAGAACGTGAACGGTGGAGGCGGCGACGACAGCCTCACCGGCGACGCAGGGAACAACGCGCTGAACGGCAATGGCGGGGCCGACACGATCAACGGCGGCGACGGCGATGACGCGATCAACGGCAACGCCGGCAACGACACGCTCGACGGCCAGATCGGGAACGACGCGGTCAACGGCGGCGACGACACCGACACCGTGAACGGCGGCGACGGAAACGACAGCCTCGAAGCCGGGCCTGGCGTCAACGACACGATCAACGCCGGTCCCGGCGACGACACCTTCAACAGCCGGGACGCCGGCGTGCCGGACTCCGTGAACTGCGGTGACGGGGCCGATGCCGGCACCGCCGACCGCGAGGACACCATCAACGCCGACTGCGAATCGGTCGACCTTCCGCCCCTGCCTCCACCGGCCGGCGGCGGCACCGGCGGCGGCACCGGCACCGGCACCGGCACCGGCACGACGACAGGGGTCACCACTCCCATCATCAGGAGCCTCAGCGCGTTCCTGACCACCCGCTACGCGATGAGCCGCACCGGCTACATCACCGTGCGGATCGCGTGCCCGAGCAGCGCGAGGGTGTCCTGCAGGGAGACGATCACGCTCGATACCGCCAGCAGGGTGATCGTGAGCGGGCGGCGGCGGATCCTGCGCCTGGCCTCGCGGACGGCCACGGTGGCCAAGGGCAAGTCGCTGCGACTGCGGATTCGGCTCACCCCGGCGGGCCGGGCCTACATGCGGCGCCATCGCAGTGTGCGGGCGAAGCTGAAGATCGTCTCCAAGGACCGGGCCGGCCGCGTGCTTCGCGCCTCGCGGCTCGTGACCGTCCGCCGGGCCTAGTACACACGTCCGTTCGCACCGGCGGGCGCGACATGAGTCCGCCGGGTTCGCTAGCCTGCCCCGCTTGAACCAGCCGAATCCGGCGCGTCACGGTGCGCCGGAACGGGGGAACCACTGGTCCCGGATGGACCGGGGGCGAATCGCAATATCCGTTGCGTAGCGCGATCTCTTTCCGCGCGAGCCCGACAGCTAACCCCGTAGGCGCCGAAAGAGAAGGGGTCTCAACACGTGTTCGTACACCTGCGGCGCACGGCTTTGGCCGGTTCGCTGCTCGCGGCGCTCCTCATGCTTGTCGCCGCCGGCGCGGCCCAGGCCCAGCTCGGCGACCGGGTGCTGAGGATCGGCACGCGCGGCAGCGATGTCCGCGCCCTCCAGGGCTACCTGGATGCCGCCGGTTACGGCGTGACGGAAACCGGTCGCTACGACCGGCGGACGCGTTTCGGCGTGCGCGCTTTCCAGTCCGACTACGGGCTGCCGGCCAGCGGCGTGGTCTCTCCCCGCCTGGCCAAGATGATCCGCATCACCGCGACGGCGCCTCCGGGCTACGGCGGCACCCAGTACGGCCAGGCGCCCGAGCCTCCGCCGGGGCCCACGCCGACCGGCCTCAAGACCGTGCCGGGGAGCAGGGCGAAGGTGCTGGCCGACGGTACGGCGGCGGCGCCCGAGAGCGCCCCCGCCGAGGTCAAGAAGATCATCGCGTCGGGCAACGAGATCGCCAAGCTCCCCTACAAGTGGGGCGGCGGCCACTCGACGTGGCGCGACAACGGCTATGACTGCACCGGATCGACGACCTATGCCCTGCGCACGACCTTCCGCGCCGGCGCCTCGCCGACGTTCGGCTACTCCAACTGGCAGCTTCCCGGCCCCGGCAAGTGGGTCACGACCTACGCGTCGAGCTACCACGTCTACATGATCGTGGCCGGCCTGCGCTTCGACACCAGCGGCCTGCGGGTCGCCGGCTCGCGGTGGACGACCCAGGCCCGCTCCTCGAGCGGCTTCGTCCCGCGCCACCCCGCCGGCTTCTAGAGCAAAAGCTGTCCGGTTGGCGCGCCTGCCGCCTGCCATCATGGCGCCATGACGGCTCGCGCCCGGCTCCTCGCGCTCGGCGCCCTCGTCCCGGCGCTCGCCGGCTGCGGAGGGAGCGGGGGTGGCGGGTCGGACTCGATGCCCGACGCGGTGTCGGAGCACACCGCCACCGCGGGTCCGCCGGCCGACACGCGGCGCGCCGATCCCGCCTCGGTCGCCACGATCCGCGGCTGGGTGAACGCGGAGCGGCTGGTGAAGCTCGACGCTGCGGCCTCGTTCTTCTCCCTGCCCGTCATCGTCCTCAACGGCCCGGAGCCGCTTCTCCTGCGCACGCGCACCGCCGTGCGGCAGTGGAACGAGTCGCTTCCCTGCGGCGCTGCGCTGCTGCGCGCCGTGGACGTGCGCGGGTGGACGGTGGCCCGCTTCCGGCTCACCGACCGCTCCGGCGGACACTGCGACGGGCCGGGGGGCACCGCGAGCACGGCCTTCGCGATGCGCAAGGGCAAGATCGCCATGTGGATCCGGGTCCGCGACGACGTCGCTCCCGAACGGGCGGCGCCTCCGCGCGGCCCCGACCGCGAGTTCCTGAGCAGCGGGCGGATCGCCGGCCGACCCGTCCCGACGCCCGATGGGCCGGAGGGCCAGGCTCCGTCCGCATAGGGTTGTCGCGTGCGACGACTGGCCCTGGCCTTCGCGACGCTGTCCGCGCTCGTGTCCGCCGCCCCCGCGGCGGCGCTCGACGACGGCCTCGCCCGCACCCCTCCGATGGGCTGGAACGGCTGGTACGCGTTCGGCTGCCAGGCCGACGAGACCACCGTGCGGGCGGCTGCGGATGCCCTGGTGAGCTCCGGCCTGCGCGACGCCGGCTACACGTACGTCAACGTCGACGACTGCTGGATGGCCCGCACCCGCGGGCCCGACGGCGCGCTGCGGCCCGACCCCAAGCGCTTCGGTGGCGGCATCCCCGCCCTGGCCGACTACGTCCATCGCCGCGGCCTGCGCCTGGGCATCTACCTGAGCACCGGACGGCTGACCTGCGAGCGATACCCCGGCAGCGCGGGGCACCTCGCCCAGGACGCACGGACGGTGGTCGCCTGGGGCGTCGACCTCGTCAAGCTCGACTGGTGCTTCATGCCGCACACGCCCGCACCCGTGCGCGTCTACGCGGGCGTGCGCGTCTACGCGGAGATGCGCGACGCCATGCGGGCCAGCGGCCGCCCGATCGTCGTCAGCATCTCCGAGTGGGGCGACGGGCGGCCGTGGACGTGGGGCGCGACGACGGGCCACATGTGGCGCACGACGCACGACATCCCGGTGTACGACCGCCGCGATCGCTGGCGCGCGGTGCTGCGCGTCGACCGCGCGCAACGCCCAGCTTGCCGGTCACGCCGGGCCGGGCGGCTGGAACGACCCGGACATCCTCCAGGTCGGCCTGCGCGGCCTCTCAGCCACCGAGGGCCGGACGATGTTCTCGATGTGGGCGATGATGGCCGCGCCGCTCCTCGCGGGAAACGACCTGCGCCGGATGGACGGTCCCACCCGGGGCACCCTGAGCAACCGCGAGGTGATCGCGATCGACCAGGACCCGCTCGGCGTGCCCGGGCTGCGGGTGTCGTCGAAGAACGGACTCGACGTCTGGATCCGGCCCGCTCTGGCTCGGCGACCGCGCGGTGCTGTTCGTCAACCGCACAAGCCGGACGCGTCTGTTTCGCGGGAGCCCGAGCGCGATGTTCGGCGGCAGCTCCGGGACGCGGTTCAGCGTGCGCGACCTGTGGAACTTGCGCACCTTCACCGTCACCGGCGAGCTCACGTCCCGCATTCCCGCGCACGGCGCGGCGATGTTCCGGATCCACCCGCTCGGACCCTAGGGCACGGGCGGCGGCGGCGGCCGCGAGGGGACGTCGCGCGTGCGGCTCGCGGCGGTCGCCATCCAAGCCAGCGAGATGACCAAGCCGACGATCCCCACGATCATCAGGATCAGTCCCACGGTCTCGATGTTCACGCCGTTCGGATCCCACGTGACGGCGTAGCGGAGGATCGCGCCGGCGGCGATGAGGAAGAGAGAGAACCCGACGCTCATTGGCGCAGCGTACCCCCTGGATACGATTGCACTCCCATGGAAGTCCTCACCGACGCCTACACGATTCCCCAGGAACATCTCGATTTCCGCGACGCGATCCGCCAGATCGCCCAGGAGCGGGTGGCGCCGCGGGCGGCGGAGATCGACGAGAAGGCCGAATATCCGCACGACCTGCGCGAGCTGTTCGCCGAGCACGACCTCTTCGGGCTGCCCTTCGATACCGAGCACGGCGGCACCGGCACGGGCGCGCTGATGCTCAACATGGCGATCGAGGAGATCGCGAAGGTGTGCGCGAGCAGCGCGCTCATGCTCATGGTCCAGGAGCTGGGCACGCTCCCGATCCGGCTGTTCGGCAGCGACGAGCTGAAGGACCGCTTTCTGCCGCGGTGCGCCAGCGGTGAGTGGACGCCGGCCTTCGCGCTGAGCGAGCCCGAGGCGGGCTCCGACCCGGGCGGGATGCTCACGCGGGCGCAGCGCGATACCCATTCGGGCACAGGCGGCGACGAGTGGGTGATCAACGGCACGAAGAACTGGATCACCAACCTCGGGATCGCCGACTTCTACGTCGTCTTCGCGGTGACCGACAAGGAGGCCGGCCACTCCCACGGCATCAGCGCGTTCGTCGTCGAGGCCGACCGGCCCGGCTTCAGCGTGGGCAAGCTCGAGCACAAGCTCGGCATTCGCGGCTCGCCGACCGGCCAGCCGATCTTCGAGGACGTGCGCATCCCCGCCGGGAACCTGATCGGGACCGAGGGGGAGGGCTTCAAGGTGGCGATGGCCACGCTCGACCACTCCCGTCTCGGCGTGGCCGCCCAGGCGCTCGGCATCGCGCAGGGGGCCACCGACTACGCCGCCGCGTACGCCAAGGAGCGCCGGCAGTTCGGCAAGCCGATCGCCTCCTTCCAGGCGATCCAGTTCAAACTCGCCGACATGGAGACTCAGTGCGCCGCCGGCCGCGAGCTGCTCTACAAGGCGTGCGCGAAGGTCGACCGCGGCGAGCCCGACATGGGCAAGTACAGCGCCATGGCCAAGCTGTTCAACTCCGACAACGCCATGGCCGTCACCGTCGAGGCCGTGCAGGTGCTCGGCGGCTATGGCTACGTCAAGGAGTACCCGGTCGAACGGTTCCTGCGCGACGCCAAGATCACGCAGATCTACGAGGGCACGAACGAGATCCAGCGACTGGTGATCGCGCGTGCCGTCACGCAGTGAGGCCGGCCGAGGCGATGCGTCCCGTCAGCCCACGCACCATCGCCGGATCGGCCGCTGCGGCGCTGTGCATCGGCATCGCCTTCATCACGTTGATGCAGGGCTTCTCGGCCGACTTCCCTGTCCGTCTCATTCAGGGCACCGCGCTGTTCGTGGCCGGTGCGCTCGTGCTCTTCGTGCCCATCTTCTACCTCGCGATGCGCCTGGCCGACTGGCGCGACCCGATGTCCGAGCGCGAGTTCGACCGCATCGTCGAGCGCTCCGAGCGGCTCGCCCGCGACGACCTCGCCGTCGAGCCGGACGAGGGGGAGTTCCTCGAGCTCGACCCCTACGACGACGGCGAGTTCGCAGAGCTGGTCCGCGACGCCCTGGACGAGCTGCCCGACTGGGCACAGCGGGCGCTCGAGCACAACGTCGCCGTCATGATCTCGGACGGGGGCCGCAAGCGCGGCGCGTACGGCCTCTACCACGGCGACGGGGTGTCGCGCGACAACGTCCCCGACCGCATCGTCATCTACCGCGACACGCTCCGTCGCGACTTCGGTCACGACCCTGACGAGCTGCGCGCCCAGGTGGTGCGCACCGTGCGCCACGAGCTGGCGCACCACCTGGGCTGGGACGAGCTCGGGGTGCAGGACCTCGGGCTCTAGGCGCGCGCAGCCGCGACGGGGAGCGGTTCGAGGCGCAGGTCGAACTCGGCGCGGATGCGCTCGGTGCCCTCCATGTCGAACTCCAGGCCGTAGCGCTCCCCGAGCTCGTCGAAGGCCTCGGGGGCGGGGAGGCCGTCGGGGCCGCGGGGCAGGTCGACCAGTCTCGTCGAAGAAATGCTCGAAGCCGGCCGGGGAGATGACCTCGATCAGGCGGGCCGGCTCGTCGCCGTCGTTCCAGAACGTGTGCCACTGGTTGCGCGGCTTGAAGATGAGATCGCCGGGCTCGCCGTAGACGACCTCACCGTCGGCCCACGCGCCGACGCGCCCCTCGACGACGTACGAGTACTCGTCCTCGCGCGTGTGGCGGTGCAGTGGCGCCGCCATCGTGCGCGGCGGGGATGGGGTGCTCGACGATCGAGACGGTGCCGCCGGTCTCCTCGCCCCAGGCCATGAAGCGCACGCCGCACGTGATCAGCGGGCCGGCCTTTCCGTCCTGCGCGCCCAGGACCTTTGCCTTCGTCACTCGTTCCATGTTGCCCTCTCCTTTCGTCATACAGCGATGTCGTGTGATTTTCTACAGGAACGCACCGGCCTTGTCAAATGGAGTGACACGAGTGTGCGATGATTTGTAGGCCATGACCCGCAAGTACGAGCTCAAGAAGCGAGCCGAGACCGTCGAGGAGACGCGGCGGCGGATCGTCGAGGCGGCGGTCGAGCTGCACGGGACCGTCGGGCCGGCCCGCACCACGGTGAGCGCGATCGCCGACCGGGCAGGGGTACAGCGCCAGACCTACTACCGCCACTTTCCCTCCGAGCGCGAGCTCCTGACGGCGTGCTCGGGGCTGTGGGAGGAGCAGCACCCGCCGCCCGACCCGGAGGGCCTGCGCGCGCTGCCCGGCGGTTTGGAGCGGCTGCGCGCGGGGCTGACCGGCCTGTACGCCTTCTACGAGGAGGGCGAGGGAATGCTGGCCAACGTGGTCCGCGACGCCGCCGTGCATGAGCTCACGGCCGAGACGGCGCAGATGCGGGGGGCGGGCCTGCGGGTCCTGCGCGACGTGCTGGCCGAGGTGGTGGTGCCTCGAGGCGGCTCGCCGCGCGTCGAGGCGCTGCTCGACCTCGCCCTGGACTTCACGACGTGGCAGGCGCTCGTGCGGCGCAGCGGCCTGTCTCGCGACGAGGCGGTGGAGCTCCTCGTCGACCTGGTCGGGTGCGCTACCCGCGCGTGAAGGGCTCGAGGCGCAGTGACATGCGTCTCCTCCTCTAGGCTCGGAGTCCACATGATGATCGTGATGACACCGGAGGCCGAGGAGGCCGAGATCCAGGCCGTCGTCAAGCGCCTGGAGACGACCGGCGTGCACGTGATGGTCCTGCCGGGAGAGCTGACGACGGCGATCGGGGCGATCGGCGACCCCGAGGGCGTGGCCGAGCTCGGGCTCGAGGGACTGGCCGGGGTGGACCGGGTCGTGCCGATCACGCGCCCATACAAGCTCGCGTCCTCCGAGCTGGCCCACCACGAGCCGACGGTGGTCTCGGTGGACGGGCGCCGAGTGGGGGGCGGGGACACCTTCTGCCTGATCGCCGGGCCCTGCACCGTGGAGTCCCGCGAGCAGACGCTCGCCGTGGCCGAGGCCGTGGCTGCGGCCGGTGCCTCGATGCTGCGCGGCGGTGCCTTCAAGCCGCGTACCTCGCCGTTCGCCTTCCAGGGCCTGGGCGTGCCCGCCCTGGAGGTGCTCGCCGAGGCCCGGGCGCAAACCGGGCTGCCCGTCGTGACCGAGCTGCTGGACTCCGAGCACGCCGACGCGATCCACGAGCACGCCGACGTCGTCCAGATCGGCGCGCGCAACATGCAGAACTACGCGCTGCTCGAGGTCGCGGGCAAGCTCGGCAAGCCGGTGCTGCTCAAGCGCGGTCTCTCCTCGACCGTCGAGGAGCTGCTCCAGGCCGCCGACTACATCCTCAAGGAGGGCAACGAGGCGGTGATGCTGTGCGAGCGCGGCATCCGCACGTTCGAGACGGCCACCCGCTTCACCCTCGATCTCTCCGCCGTGCCGTGGCTGAAGCTGCACTCGCACCTGCCGGTGATCGTCGACCCCTCCCACGCCTCGGGCGACCGGCGCCTCGTCGAGCCGCTGTCACGCGCCGCCGCCGCGGTGGGCGCGGACGGAGTCATCGTCGAGGTCCACACCGACCCCGAGGTCGCCGTGTGCGACGGCCCCCAGGCGCTGTACGCCAGCGACTTCGCCGACTACGCGGCCGCGGTCGCCGCCCATGCGTCGCTGGTGGGCAAGGCGCTGGCGTAGCGACTTGTAACAAGAGGGTGCTCACGTGTCGCACTCGGCGACCGAGACTGGCGGAATGGCCACGATCCTTGAGCTCCACGAAGCCGAGCGTGCCGCGAGGCAGATGCTGGATGACCAGGGCCTCCCGCAGCCCGATCAGATCGAGTACCGGGAGGCCAGCATCGCCCTACTCTGGAACGACAGGAAGGTGGCGATGGTCATCGACGTCGACGAGCCACCGCCTGAAGCGTCGCGCGAACGTGGTCCGGCTCGAACTTGACCTGGGCGCGAGTGAAGCGGAGTGGGGTCAGGCCGGCGGCCGTGTGGGTCTGGTCGCGGAGGCGGTCGGCGGCCTGTTGAGCGGGGGTGCGGTGGTAGGTGAGGCCGTCGGTTTCGACGACCAGGCCGAGCTCGGGCCAATAGAAGTCGACCTTGAAGCCGTTGACCCACTGCTGGGTCTCGGGCAGGGGCAGGCCGGCGTTGCGGGCGAGCGGGAGAAAGCGGCGCTCGAGTTGTGAGTCGGTGAGGGTGAACGTGCGGTGGTCGAGTGTGGAGCGCAGGTGCGCCGCGCCGGGCCGTCGGCCAACGACCTCATCGAGGGCGGATCGGAGCTGGTCGGGGTCCGCGAGGCCGCGTTTGTCGGCCTCGTTGATCGCCGCTTCGAGCTGATCGCGCGTGAGAGTCGGGGCGATGTCGATGAGCGTGGCGATCGGGCGTCGTGACCGGGATGCCGCGGTGTCGTGTGATGTCGGCCTCGGCGAGGGACTTGCGGCGGTGGACCGTGATGCCCGCTTGCCGCGGCCGACGGCCGTTCCGCACCGAGACCTCGATCGCTTCACGGGGCTCAGGCCTGATCTGCCACAGCGCCGCCGCCGAGCGGTGACTGAGAGCCGTTCCCTCGCCGCAGCTCAGCACAGCAGCCATCCAGCGGCCGTAGCAAGTCAACTGGGGCCGGCCGACCGCATAGACGCCGGGGAAGACCACGTGAAGCCGACCCTTGGCGACCCGATGGCCAATCGCGTGGCGAGTGAACCCCAGCCCGAGCAATTGGTCGCGCGTCAAAACACCATGCTGTTGTCGGACGAGCCGCCAAACTGGTGATGGTTGGACGCTTGAGCCGGTCATCACCGGTCAGAGCGTCCACCGACCTCGAAATCGCCCCCCTCGGTGCCCGTCGTTGAGCCCGGCCGGGCGCTACTTCAGCCGCCAGCGCGTTGCGGTCCGCGGGAAGTCGCGCTCCTGCCAGGCGAAGGCGCGGGCGGCGCGCAGCCTGTACCACCCGTCCGGGCCCGGCAGGTCGTCCGGCTTCATGTCGTACTTCGCGCCGTAGGCCGCGGTCACGCGCTCGTGGACGTCGGCGTCGAGCGAGGAGCGCTCGGCCGTCCCCTCGAGCATCACCGCATCGTCGCCGCTCTCCAGGTGCACGGCGACACGCGGGTCCGCCGCGAGGTTGCGCGCCTTCACCGAGCCATCTCCAGTGCTGAACCACAGGGTGTCGTCGACCCAGACGCCCCACACGGGCATGGCATGCGGGCGGCCGTCGGGACGCGTCGTGCAGACCCAGTAGTTGCGCGAGCGCTCCATCTGGTCGCTCACCCAGCTCCACGGGAGCAGCCCCTCCTCCTCGGCGGAGATTCCGTAGGCCGGGTCAAGGCCGGGACGCTCGGACCGCGGTGTCACCGGCTCATCTTGTCACCGCCTGCGCGGCGCCGCCGCGGCCGGGCATGGGCGCTCAATAGGATTCCCATCCTTCCCAGCCAAGGAGACACGCATGCCCGAAGCCGTCATCGTCGACGCCATCCGCACGCCCATCGGGCGCGCGTTCAAGGGGTCGCTACGTCACGTGCGCGCGGACGAGCTCGCCGCCGTCCCGCTCAAGGCGCTCCAGGAGCGCAATCCCGACGTCGACTTCTCCCAGACGAACGACGTGATGATGGGTGCCGCGTCGTCGGTCGGCGAGCAGGCCTACAACGTCGGTCGCAACGCCGTGCTGCTCGCGGGCATCGACCACCACGTCCCGGCGACGACCGTCAACCGCTTCTGCGCCTCGTCGCTGCAGACGATCCGCATGGCCTTCCACGCCGTCAAGGCGGGCGAGGGCGACCAGTACATCGCCGCCGGCGTGGAGTCCGTCTCGCGCGCCGGGCTGGGCGCGGGCATGGCCGACGAGACCAAGAACCACGCGCTCGACGGCTCGGAGGGCTCGCTCTTCGACGTCTACATCCCGATGGGCCTGACCGCCGAGAACGTGGCCGAGCGCTGCAAGGTGAGCCGCGAGGCGCAGGACGAGTGGGCCGTCACGTCCCAGAACCGCGCGGTCGACGCGCAGGAGTCCGGCCACTTCGACTCGGAGATCGTCCCCGTCGACACGCCCGCCGCCAAGGAGAACGACAAGGCGGGCAACGAGGTCGACGTCCCCGCGGCGACGATGACCAAGGACGACGGCCCGCGGCCGGGCACGAACATGGAGGTGCTCTCGAGCCTGAAGCCCGCCTTCCGCGAGGGCGGCACCGTGACCGCCGGCAACTCGTGTCCGCTCAACGACGGTGCCGCCGCGGTGCTCGTGATGTCCGAGGAGCGCGCGAAGGAGCTCGGCCTCGAGCCCAAGCTGCGCATCATCGCGTCGTCCGTCGCCGCCATCCGGCCCGAGATCATGGGCCTGGGCCCGATCCCGGCCGTGGAGGGCGTGCTCAAGCAGGCCGGGATGACGGTCGACGACATCGACGTGATCGAGCTCAACGAGGCGTTCGCCGCCCAGGTCGTCCCGTGTCGCGAGGAGTGGGGCATCGACGCGGAGCGGCTGAACCCGTTCGGCGGCGCGATCGCCCTCGGCCACCCGTTCGGGATGACGGGCGCCCGCATCATGACCACGCTCTACAACGACCTCTCGACGCTCGACAAGACGATCGGGCTGGAGACGATGTGCGTGGCCGGCGGGATGGGCCAGGCGATGATCGTCGAGCGGCTCAACTAGCCGCAGCCGGGCGAACAGAGGGCGGCGTCGCCCTAGCGGCGGCGCCGGAACAGACGCCGGCGCGGCTTGCCCTCGTCGGCGCCCTCGCCTTCGCTCTCGGGCGCGGCCTCCTCGTCCGGCTCCGCCGCGGAGCCCTCGCGCAGGCGCGCGGCGGCCTCGCGCAGCTTGGCCGCCTCGACGCGCAGCTCCTCGGCGGCCTGGCGGCGGCGTTCCGCGGCCTCCTTGAGGCGCTCGGCCTCCGCCTGAAGGGACTCGGGCTTCGGCGCTTCCGGCTCGGGCTCCTGCGCTTCCGGCTCGCGGTCCTGAGCTTCCGGCTCGTCGCTCATGCCGGCGCCGTTTCTATCAACTCGGCCAGCGCCGCCTCGAGCATGGCCGCCGCGTGCTCGACCGGCGGGTCGAGCTCGGCGTCGGCGAGCAGGCCGAAGAACACGCCGCCGTCGTAGGAGAGGATTCCCACCGACAGCCCCTGGTTGGGCGGGTTGAGCGGAACCACGGGGAAGATCTCGCGCAGCCGGGACCCGGCGAGGTAGAACGGCTGCTGGGGCCCCGGGATGTTGGAGACCACCAGGTTGCATGCCCGCACGCCGCCCATCGCCCGGACCATCACCGACGAGATCGCCGGGGGCGCCCAGCCCGTGGCCCCGACGATCATCGCGCCGGCCCGCACGGCCGCCGAGTCCTTGAGGTCGGCCATCGTCGCGGCGACCACTCGCAGGCGCTCGAGCGGGTCGTTCACGTGGATCGGCAGGTCGACGAACACGGTGGAGATCCGGTTGCCCATCTCGCCGCGCTCGTCCTCCCGGCGCACGCTCACAGGCACGAGGGCGACCGGATCGTCCTCGATCGCCAGGCCCGCGAGGTAACTGCGCATCATGCCCGCGACGACGGCGAGCAGGGCGTCGTTGACCGTCCCGCCAGCCGCCTTTCCCGCCGCCTTGAGCTCGGCCAGGTCCGCGCGCACGATGGCGAACCGCCGGTTGGGGGAGATGGGGCGGTTCAGGGGGGTCATCGGGGCCTGGGGGCGCGTTCGGGTCAGCTCGGCGACCAGCTCGCTCGCCCGCTTCAGGTCGGCGGCGGCGCTGCGCGGGCTCGTGTCGAGCGCGCGCGTCGCGGTGTCGAGCATCAGACGCTGCGCGCGCAGGAACGGCGTGGCGGCGAGCCGCCCCATGTGGCGCGTGCGCTCGTACGGCTGGGGCTCCCACTCGCCTTCTGAGGGTTCGATGTCGATCGGCTCCTCGGTCGGATCGAGCAGGACCGTGCCGACGTCGATCGCCGCGACGCCGTCGACGAGTGCGTGGTGCATCTTCGGCACGAGCGCTACCCGGTCGTCCGCCAGCCCGTCCACCACGTGGAGCTCCCACAGCGGCCGCGAGCGGTCCAGGCGCCTCGAGAACTCGCGCGCCACGAAGGCCGCCAGCTCGGCGTCGCCCCCGGGCGCCGGCAGGGTGGCGTGGCGCACGTGCCACGCCGGGTCGAAGCTCGTGTCGTCCACCCACACGGGCTGGGTCAGCCCGCCGGGCAGGCGCCTCCTCGATGCGCTGGCGGTAGCGCGGGATGAGGTGCATCCGCGAGCGCAGGCGCTCGACCACGGCGCCGTACTCGACCCCGGGCCCGGCGTCGAACACCAGCGCGGCGCCCACCGCCATGTTCACCGGGCCGCGCTCGGCGGCCAGTGACGAGCGGTCCGAGGGTGAGAGCTCCTCCGCCACGTCGGCCGCCTAGCGCGGCGGCATGCGCAGCGCCCCGTCGAGGCGGATGACCTCGCCGTTGAGCATCTGGTTCTCGACGATCTGCGCGGCCAGCGACGCGTACTCCTCGGGCAGACCGAGGCGCGAGGGGAAGGGGATCTGCGCGCCCAGGGCGTCGCGCTGCTCCTGGGGCAGCGCCGCCAGGAGCGGCGTGTCGAACAGTCCCGGCGCGATCGTGCACACGCGTACTCCCGACGACGCCAGGTCGCGCGCGGCGGGAAGCGTCATCCCCACGACCCCGCCCTTGGAGGCGGAGTAGGCGATCTGCCCGATCTGTCCGTCGTAGGCGGCGATCGAGGCGGTGTTGACGCACACGCCTCGCTCGCCGACCCCGTCGGGCTCGTTGGCGAGCATGGCCGAGGCGGAGAAGCGCAGGACGTTGAACGTCCCGATGAGGTTGATGCGCAGGACCGTCTCGAAGGGCATGAGCTGGTGCGGGCCCCGCTTGCCCGCGGTCTTCTCGGCCCAGCCGACGCCGGCGCAGCTGACGCTGATCCGCAGGCCCCCGTCGGCCCCGGCCGCAGCCTGCACCGCGGCCTCGACCTCCTCCTCGTTCGTCACGTCGGCCTTGACGAAGCTCGCGTCCTCGCCCAGCTCGTCGGCGAGCGCCGCTCCCTTCTCCTCGTTGACGTCGGCGATCGTCACCACGGCGCCGTGCTCGTGCAGTCGCCGTACCGTCGCCTCGCCCAGCCCTGACGCGCCACCCGAGACGAGCGCGCCCGCTTTCTCGATCTGCATGGCGCGGGACGTTATACGGGCCGGGCCAGCGACACGCCGAACAGCTCGTCCGGGTCGGTCCACAGCGCCGCCAGGTCCATGCCCGCGGCGGCGAAGTCGCGCTCCAGGCGCTGAGGCGTGAACTTGGCGCTGATCTCGGTTCGCAGCTCCTCCCCGGCGGCGAACTCGACCTGCAGGTTGAGGTCGGCGACGAACGCCGTGCAGGCGCGGCGCGCGCGGAGGCGCATCTCGACCCACTCGCGGCGACGGTCGAAGAACGCGACGTGCTCGAAGGCCTCGGGGTCGAAGTCGGCGCCCAGCTCGCGGTTGATGACATGGAGCACGTTGCGGTTGAACTCGGCGGTGACGCCCTCCGCGTCGTTGTAGGCGGCTTCGATGATCGCCGGGTCCTTGACGAGGTCGGCGCCGAGCAGGAAGGCGTCGCCGGGGCCCAGCATGCCGCGCACGTCGCGCAGCAGGCGCCGGCGGCTTCCGGGTGGGAAGTTGCCGATCGTGCCCCCGAGCAGGGCGACCAGGCGACCGCCGCCGTCGGGCGGCGGCACCTCGCCCAGGTGGCGCTCGAAGTCGCCGACGACGCCGTGCACCTCGAGCCCGGGGTAGTCGTCGACCAGCTCGTCGGCGGCCTCGCGCACCATGCGCTCGGAGACGTCGACCGGCACGTAGCGCTCCGGGCTCTCCATCGCGTCGAGCAGCATGCGCGCCTTCAGCGTGGAGCCGGAGCCCAGCTCCACCAGCTCGCGGGGCGAGTCGGCCGCCGCGACGATCTCGGCCGCGCATCCATTCAGGATCGCCGTCTCGGTGCGGGTCGGGTAGTACTCGGGCAGCTCGCAGATGCGCTCGAACAGCTCGGACCCGCGGGAGTCGTAGAAGTGCTTGGGCGGGACCTCCTTGAACGGCTTGGTCAGGCCGTCGAGCACGTCGTCGGCCAGGCGGCGCTCGGTGCCCTCCCCGACGTGCACGTCGATCACCGGGTTCATGCGTCCCTCGCGATCCGCAGTCCGGAGAAGATCTGGCGCCGTTGCGGGAAGTCCCAGTTGCGGAAGGTCGGCGTGGCGACGCGCGTCCGCGTGGCCCACGAGCCGCCGCGCAGCACGCGATAGCCCGACCCGAAGAAGACCTCCGAGTACTCGCGGTACGGGTGGGCGACGAAGCCCGGGTACCCGTGGAAGTGGCTGGAGGTCCACTCCCAGACGTCGCCGAGCATCCCCAGGCAGCCGCTCGGCGCCGCTCCATCGGGGTGGGCGCCGGCCGGAGCGGTGCCGAAGGCGAGTTGGTCGAGGTTGGCCAGCTTGGCGAGTCCACGTCTCCGCGCCCCAGGGCGAGTCCAGCGCTCGTCCCGTCTCCTGGTCCCAGGTCGCCGCCCTCTCCCATTCGAACTCCGTGGGAAGGCGCGCGCCGTGCGCCCTGGCGAAGGCGTCGGCCTCGAACCAGGAGACGTGGGCGACGGGCTTGTCGGGGTCGATCGGCGTCCACTCGCCGGCGACCCATTCGTGCCCGTCGCCGTCCCAATGCCGGGGCCCGGAGATGTCGTACTCCTCCTTCCAGTGCCACGCCTCGTCCGTCCACCACTCGCGCCGCTCGTAGCCGCCGCCCTCGGCGAAGCTCAGGAACGTCGCGTTGGTGACCGGGGTGAGGCCGATCCGGAAGGCCGGCAGCTCGATCCGGTGGCGGGGGCGCTCGTTGTCGTAGGCGAAGCCGGCCGCCGCGGCGCCGACCTCGCACGCGCCGCCGGGCACGTCGACCAGCTCGAGTCCGGTGTGCCCACCGGGCGCCGGCGGGATCGCGCGGCGCTCGGACGGGTCGAAGCAGTCCAGCCGCGCCAGCGCCATGGTCTGGAGCATCGTCTCGTTGTGCTGGTGCTCGTGGCGCACGACGAGCTCGTGCAGGAGCCCGTCGCCCGGCCCGAGGCGCTCGGTGGCCGCCAGCGCGCGCTCGCGTACCTCGGCGAGGTATTCGCGCGCGTCGTCCGGCCCGAGGAAGGGCAGGTTTCCCCGGCCGGCCCGCGGGGTCTCGAAGGCGTCATAGACCTCGGCCAGGTCGCGCCGGACCATGTCCTCGCCGCCGAAGCGGTGGACGAGCCAGAGGTCCTCGAAGGCGGCGATGTGCCCGAGATCCCAGACGAGCGGGCTCATCAGCCGCGAGTGGACTCGCTCGAGGTCGCAGTCGGAGATCGAGGCGACCAGCACAAACGTCCGCTCCCGTGCCTCGGCCAACGCTCCGGTCAGCGCCTCGGGGTCGGCGGTGGGGACGGGGGAGATGGCCATCGACGTGCCGGGAGTCTGCCCGGGGCTCGCATACGTTACGCGCTCCGCTGCGGCGCGGCTCACGATTTCACCGTCCGGTAACGGATGAACAACTCCCCCTCGGCCTCGAGGACCCAGACGAGCTCGAGCTCCAGGAGCTCGGCCAGCGGCATGCCCTCGACGATCGTGGGCGCCTCGCCGCCGCCCGCGATCCGCGGTGCCAGCGAGAGAAAGAGCTCGTCCACCAGCTCCTCGCCGAGCAGAGCGCCGAACAGCTTCGGCCCGCCCTCGCAGAGAACCGAGCGCACCCCGTGGCGGGCGTGCAGGACCTCCAGCGCGCTCGTCAGGGTCAGCTCCTCGGCGCGTAGCCGCTCCACCGAGACGCCGGGGCCGGCGCCCTCGAGGCGCTCGTCCGAGGAGGTGAAGACGATCGTGCGCTGCTCGGGGTCCTGGAAGAGGGGGATGTCGAGCGGCAGGCTCAGGCTTCGGCTGACCACGCAGGCCAGCGGGTCCGGCGCCAATCCCTCGGCCTCGCGGGCGGCCCGCAGCTCCGGATCGCGCACGATGCGCCCGTAGCGCTCCGCGCGAAGCGTCCCGCTGCCCACGAGCACCGCGTCGGCCTGGGTTCGCAGCCGGTGGAACAGCGCGCTGTCGGCGTCGCCGCCCAGCTTCCCCGAGCGGCCCTCGAAGGTCGCCTTGCCGTCGGCGCTGGCGACGAAGTTGACCACGACGTACGGGCGCCCCGGGGGCGCCAGGTCCCGGAGACCGAGGCCCGACATCACTTCCGCCGCGGTGAGCGTCTCTCCGCCGGGATAGATTCGCCACAGGTCCATGGAGCGGCAGCCTACGGGCCCTCGATGCCGGTCGTTCGTCTCTCGAGGCGGCGCGGCGCTCCTAGCGCGCCAGCGCATCCACGAGACCCGGCAGGTCGTCGGGCCCTGCGATCGGGGTGAGGACGAAGGTCGTGATGCCCGCGACCTCGTACTCGGCCAGCCGCGCCTTCTGCTGGTCGGGGGTGCCGATGACGAAGATCTCTCGCATCAGCTCCTCGGGCACGCGCTCGATCGCTCCCTGGCGGTCGCCCGACGTGTAGGCCTCGACCATCGGGTCCAGGGCCTCGCCCCACCCCAGCTCGCGGAAGAAGTCCGCGTACACCCCGACCGAGCCGTAGTTGGCGAACATGACCCGCGCCAGCGGGAGCGCCTCCTCGGGGAGCAGGAAGAACCGGCAGGCGATCTCGAAGTCCTCGCCGCCCGCGTCTCGCGCCACCGAGACCACCCGCTCCGTCCCCGACAGCGGGAGGAAGTTGCTGAAGACGCCGTCGGCCACCTCGCCGGCCAGCCGCAGCATCCTCTCGCGCAGCGCGGCGAGCACGATCGGCACCGGCTGCTGCACGGGCGACTCGAGCCGCAGCCCGCCGAAGCCCTTCTCGGCCGGGACCGAGAGGACGGGCCGCAGCCGCTCCACCGCCTCGCGCACCTTGCTCAGTGGCTTCTCGAACGGGATGTCGTTGAAGCGCTCGACGATGACGTTCGACGACGCTCCCAGGCCCAGGACGAAGCGCCCGTTCGACAGGTCCTGCATCGCGGCGGCGCTCTGGGCGAGCAGTCCCGGCCCGCGCGTGAAGGGATTGACGATGCCGGTGACCAGCCGCATGCGCTCCGTGCAGGTCGCCGCCACCGCCAGCGGGGTGAAGCCGTCGAGGCCGTTGGCCGTCTCGCCCGACCACACGTCGTCGTACCCGGCGGCCTCGGCGCGCTGGAGCAGCGGCGCATGGTCGTGCAGCGGCACGCCGGCGAAGGGCAGCGTCAGACCCCAGCGGACGTCAGCCATCGGCCTGCACGAGGTATTCGGAGATACCCCAGCCCTCGCGGCCGTCCCAGCGCAGCCGCGTCAGGCCCTCGTTGACGTGGGTCAGGCGGCCGTCGCGGCGCTGGCGCAACGGCGCGACGCTGACCGCCTCGCCCTCGAGCACGGCGTCGCGGCCCAGATCGTCGCGGGCTCGCGCGGTGAAGCGCCGCTGGCAGCCGAGCTCGGGGTCCAGCTCCGACTCCGTCTCGCAGGCGACGATCGGCGCCACGGTCCCGCCGCTCATCAGGCAGCCTCCCGCCGTCTCGCCGCCGTCCGCGGTGCCCACGTTGTTGACGAGCAGGAAGTTGTCCGGATCGACGAGCATCCCGAACCAGCGCCAGTACGGCACGCCCTGCCAGTCGCGCACGCCCCACGAGTGGTCGCGCATCCCGGCCCCCGCCAGGGGCACGCGCTCGCCGCCCACCTCGAGCACCCCGGAGATCGAGCCGGGCTGCTCGTAGTGGCGCGACGCCACGCCGTCGGTCAGGCCGGAGGCGAAGGAGAACGGCTCCATCCAAGCGCAGAAGCGCAGCTCGCCGCCCAGCTCGACCTCCTCGAAGTCGTCGCGCGCGACGGCGACGTCCTCGGCGCGGGCGAACGCCCGCCCGACGCCGTCCACGCGCAGGCGCCACAGCTCGAAGGGGAGCCCGCACTCATAGGCCACGGGGCCGCAGGCGATGTCGTCGCGGTCGGCGTCGCGTCCGAAGGCCAGCACGAACCTCCCGTCCGCCAGCCAGATCCCGAGGGCTCCCTCGACGCGCCCTTCGTTGGGCCGCCGCCCGATCCGGGTGTAGAAGGCGGTTCCCCGTCCGTCACCCCCGCCGAAGTACAGCGAGTCCGACCACTGCTCCTCGGGCCCGGGGGAGTGGAATCCCTCGTCGTCAGCGGTGAGCGCCTGCGCTGTCGCCATCGGGCGGACCGTACCCGGTTGCACCTCCGCAAGGCAGCGCATAGGGTCGCAAGGGTGAAGCTCGGCAATCTCAGCCGGGGGGAATGGATCGCCATGGCGGGCGGCCTGCTCCTGGGGATCTCGGTTTTCGTGAAGGCCTACGAGGCCCAGCCGCAGAACCCCAATGCGACGCTGGAGACGGGCAAGGGCGGGGTCTGCGGCGACCACACGTGCTCGTACTTCCAGGTGCACACCATCAGCCGCTGGCTGCTGTTGGCCGCCGCGGCGGCCCCGTTCATCCTGGCCTGGATCATCATCCGCGAGCACGAGCTGTCGTGGCCGCGCGGGCAGGTCACGTCGGTCGTCGGGATCGCCGCGGCGGGGATCATCTTCTATACCGGCATCATCGACCGGCCGGGCGAGCCGAGCGGGGCGATCGAGCTGGAGATCGGCTGGTACGGGATGTTCCTCGGGGCGTTGCTCATGATCGTCGGCTCGGTCATGCGCCAGCAGGAGACCGAGGTCAAGCGCAAGCCTCCCGGCACGCTTTGAGGGTTCGCCCTTGACGCCCGATCCGACAGGACGCCGGCCCGACCGCAACCTCGCCCTCGAGCTCGTGCGCGTCACCGAGTACGCGGCGCTCGCGGCGGCTCGGCTCACGGGCATGGGCGACAAGGAGGCGGCCGACCAGGCGGCGGTCGACGCGATGCGCATGATGCTCGAGAGCGTGCGCATGGACGGCGTCGTCGTGATCGGCGAGGGGGAGAAGGACGAGGCGCCCATGCTCTACAACGGCGAGCGCATCGGCGACGGCTCGCCGCCCGAGGTCGACATCGCCGTCGACCCGCTCGAGGGCACCCGGCTGTGCGCGCTCGGGATGCCCAGCGCGCTCGCCGTGATCTCGCTGGCGCCCCGCGGCACGATGTTCAACCCCGGGCCCATCGTCTACATGGAGAAGCTCGCCGGCGGGCCCGAGATCGCCGACCTGCTCGACCTCGACCGGCCCCTCGGCGAGACGGTCGGCCTGGTGGCCGAGCGCAAGGGCATCGACGTTCGCGACGTCATGGTCGTCGTGCTCGATCGCCCGCGTCACGAGGAGGGCATCAAGGCGATCCGCGACGCGGGCGCCCGGGCGCGGCTGATCACCGACGGGGACGTCTCGGCCGCGCTCATGGCGGTGGACGACGAGACCCCGGTGGACCTGCTGTGGGGCATCGGCGGCACGCCCGAGGGCGTGCTCGCGGCGTCGGGGATCAAGTCGATCGGGGGCCAGCTGGTCGGGCGGCTGTGGCCGCGCGACGACGGCGAGCGCCAGGCCGCGCTCGACGCCGGATACGACCTCGATCGGATCCTCACCGTCGACGACCTCGTGTCCGGCGACGACGTGTTCTTCTCGGCGACCGGAGTGACCGACGGCGACGTCCTGGAGGGCGTGCGCTACGAGGGCCGCGGCGCGCACGCCACGACGGAGTCGATCGTCATGCGCTCGCGCTCGGGCACGGTGCGGCGAATCTCCGCCCGGCACAACCGCCCCAAGCTGCGCGAGATCACCGGCGGGCAGCAGTACGGCTAGGTCCAACCCGGGCGAAGCGGCCGACGCGCGACTCGGCGAGGTCGAGGCGGGCGAGCGAGCGCAGGAACCCGTGCGTGACGATGACGTGGATTCGCGACTGGGTGTGCGTGTACACGAGGCGTGAGAGGCGCGAGGCGATCATCGGGTAGAAGCTGGCCACCTCCACCTCGACGCGCATCACGGCGAGCCCGTCGGCGTCGGGCTCGCTCCGCCGGATGTCCACCTGGAGGTATCCGTCTCCGTCGCGTCCAGCCTTGGCCACCAGCAGGCCGCGCTCGATCCGCCATCGCACGACGCCGCGACGTTCGTCCATCTCGTACTCGGGCGCGCGGAAGCGCAGGAGCACGAACGGGCGGGTCAGGAGCACGACGAAGCGCTCGGCGGGGGTGTAGGCGACGCGGATCAGCCCGAGCGTGCAGCGCGACAGAAAACGCCAGTACGTGCGCGCGATTCGCTCGAGGTGCATCGGCGACCAGATCTCGTCGAGGCGCTCCGCCGGAAGCGTGAGCTCGGCGGCCTGGACCGAGCGCACGGCCCCGCGCTCGTCGATCTCGGTGTGCTCCGCCTCAGTGACGATGCGCACGCGCGCCACGACCGGGTGTCGCAGAGCCCGCACGAGGGCGAGGGCCGCGCGGGCCACGACGAGCACGGCGACGACGACGGCGACGATCGCCCAGCCCGGCATGCCCGGAGCATGTCACGTGCCCTCACGCGACGGCAACGAGCAAGTCGAATGTCAGATTCGCTCGCACGCCACCGGCGAGCCGGCGGGCAGCGGGGCGTCTCCGGGAGGTATCAGCGCGAGCGCGTCGGCCCCGAGCAGCGAGGAGAGCAGGTGCGACCCCTGGGCGCCGGTCGGCCGGGCCCGCGCGACGCCGTCGTCGCCGTTGTCCAGCGCGACGCGCACCGCCTCGAGTCGGGCGGGGTTGCGCGGGACATCCTCCGCGAGCCGCGCCATCTCCGGCGGCGGCAGGGGCTCGGCACCCTGGAGCGCGCGCAGCGCGGGTCTGACGAAGAGCAGGAAGCACACCACCGCCGACACCGGGTTGCCCGGGAGGCCGAACACCAGCGTCCGCCCGCGCGTGCCGAACCAGACGGGCTTGCCCGGCTTCAGCGCGACGCGCCAGAAGCGCTCCTCCACGCCGAGCGTCGTCAGCGCGGGCTTGACGTGGTCGTGCGGGCCGACCGACACGCCGCCCGAGACGGCGACCACGTCCGCCTCGTCGAGCGCGCCCGCCAGGATCGCCTCCGTGGCCTCGCGATCGTCGGGCACCGCCTCGCCGCGCACCACCTCGCCGCCGTTCCCCGCGGCCAGCGCGGACAGCGCGACGGCGTTGCTGTTGTGGATCTGGCCCGGCCCCAGGTCGGCTCCGGGCGCGACGAGCTCGTCCCCGGTGGCGAGCACCGCCACCCGCGGACGGCGCGCGCACGGGACGTCGCCCCGGCCCGCCGCGACGGCGATGGCGAGCTCGGCCGGACCGAGCACAGTGCCGGCGCTCAGCGCGCGCGCCCCCGCGCGCAGGTCCTCCCCGGCGTCGCGGATGTTGGCGTGCGGGGCCGCATCGGTCTCGAGGACGACCGCGCCGTCGCGTTCCTGCACCTGCTCGACGGGGACCACGCTGTCGGCGCCGGCGGGTACGGCGGCTCCGGTCGAGATGCGGATCGCCTCGCCGTCGCCGACGGCGGCGGTGGCCGGGCGCCCGGCCTGCGACTCATCGACCACGCGCAGCTCGCGCCCCGCGGGACCGGCCCGCACGGCGTAGCCGTCCATCGCGGAGTTGGCGAAGCCCGGGACGTCGCCCCGCGCCGTGACGTCCTGCGCCAGCACGCGGCCGGCGGCCGCCTCCACCGCCACCGTCTCGGTCACGAGCGGGGGCGTGGCCGCGGCCACCACGACCTGCCGCGCGCTTTCGAGGTCGAGCAGGGGTTTTTCGCTCACAGCGAGCATTCTCTCGCGCCGCTGCCGCGCGGTGTCCCCGCACGCTGCGATGATCGCCGCCATGCAAGAGCGGCGCGCTCCGGGCCGGCCGCGTCCGGTGGCGGACCCCGTCGTGGACGCCGTCGCCGCGCGCCCCGACGAGGTGGCCCGGCGGTGGCTCCTGGCGCTGTTGGAGTCGGCGTCGCTGGACGCGGCGACGAAAGTGCCGGTCGATGCGCTGGCGCAGGACGGGCCGGCGTTCTGCGCCGCCGTCCTGACCCTGGTCAGTTCCGACGACGCGCTGTCGACCCTGGTCGAGTCCGCCGCGTCTCCGGGCTCAGAGCTGATGCGGCTGTCCGGAGCGTCCGACGGCCCGGGCGCGGTGGCCGCCGCCGAGGCGCTGCGGCGTGCCGTCCTCGAGGAGGCGGCGGCCGAGCTTCCGTACTCCGACGCCGTCGTGCTCGCCGACCTCGGCGATCGCCTCGCCCATGTGTGCTCCCACCTGGCCGTGGCCGCGCTGGCGGCGCCCACCTCGGAGCGCCGGATGGCGCCCGCACGCGAGCCGGTGCCCGCGCAGGAGGACGAGGAGCCGGACACGCCGGGCCCGCGGCCGTTGCGCCCGCAGGCGGCCGACCCCGAGGCGGCGCCGCTGTGGCACGCGGCGCTCGAGCGACATGTCGCGGACGGAGGACGCTTCGGGCTCCTGCTCGTCGAGCTCGACGGCGCCGAGAGGCTGCGCCTCGCGGAGGGCCCCGACGCGGCGGGCGAGCTGTTCGAGCGAGCGGCGCGCGCCGTCCGCGGCGGCGTGCGCCGCAGCGACGTGCTCGCCCACGAGGACGACGGGCGGATCTGGGTGATCGCGCCGGACGCGGTGCGCGCCGGGGCGGCGTCCCTGGCCGCGCGAGTCGCCGACGCGGTCGAAGGGGCGGCCTCGTCGCGGGGCGCGCCGCTCACCGCCTCGATCGGCCTGGCCCTGTACCCCGACGACGGCCGGTCGGGGGACGAGCTGACGGCCCAGGCGGAGGAGGGGGCCTACGCGGCGCGTGCCGCGGGCGTGCGCTTCGTCGACGGTCCCGACGAGCCCGCGGCGAGCGGTCCGCGGCTTGTGCCGTAGCCGGGCCGCGGCGCGAAAAACGGCGGCATCGAGGGGGCCGGATCGGGCCGGCACCGCCACGCGTGGTCGATCGAGCATCCATATGAGTGTCGATTGACCGCGGACGGCCGGACACCCGCCCTCGATGCCCGTCGTTCGAATCGCCGCGCGCGCGCCGGCGCCGCCTAGCCGCGGGCGAGCCGCACGCGGCCGACGCGCATCGCGCCGACGTAGCTGAGGCCGTTGAAGCGCAGCACGCGGGCGGCGGCGTCCGTGAGGTCCCAGGTCGCGCCGTTGGCGTACGGGCCGCGGTCGATCACCGGTGCCTTGATCGTGGCGCCTCGGTAGTAGAACTCGACGAGGGTTCCGCAGGGAAGGGTCCGGTGCGCGACGCCGATCGTGCCGGGCCGCAGAATGGTTCCGCACGCGGTGCGGCTCCCGTAGGAGCCCCGTCCGTACTGCGTGGCGATCGCCGCGCTGTAGACGGTGGTCGGGGTCGTCGGCAGCGCGTCCGTGGCGGAGGCGACCGCCGTGCTGCCGGCCGGCACCGCGCGCAGCGTGAAGCGTCCGATCCGGTTGGGCCGCCAGCGGACGGCGAACCCGCCGCGCGCGCCGGTGCTGGCCCGGGCGACCGTCACCCAGCCCGAGCGGCCGTCGCTGCGCTGCAGGAGCAGGTCGTGCCCGCTCCCGGCGCCCTCCAGCGTTCCCGCGACGCGCTGCCAGCGCCCGAGCAGGGCGGCCGGCGCGGCTTTGAGGCTTCCGCCCGCGGAGGGCGAGGCGCCGGGCGCCGTGGCGCCGGTCTGTGCCGACGGGTCGGGCGCCGCGGAGCCTCCGGACGCGTCGGCGCCGGCCCCGGCGGGCAGGGCGGCGCTCACGCCCATGGCGAGAGTTGCGGCAAGGGTTGTCGCGGCGCGCGGCATGCAGGTCCGTGTGTCGGTTCCTGCCTACGGGGTGAGCTGACGGGCTCGCGCCTAGGTGGCGCTACGGCGCAATTGCGCCGATTCGCCCCGGCGGACCTGACGGCCCGCAGTGGGTCCCCCGCCCGGCACGCCCTGAGGCGACGCCGGCTCGGCTGGAGCGGGCAGTATACGTAGACCGGGGACGGACGCCGCCGGTCGGCGGCAAACGCCTACGGGCGCGGGAGGCGGGCGACCGCGCCGCGGAGCGCCTTGGTCCCGAGCGTGAGGCCGAGCTGCGCGAGCTCGCCGGCGGCCTGGATCGCCGTCCCGACCAGCTCGATGCCCTCGGGCGACTGGGCCGGGCGCTGGCCCGGGGTCGATGAGGCGGCGCGGGTGGCCGCGGAGGGCCTCACGCCGGCCGGCCTGCGCCCCCGCCGCGGGCTTTCTCGCCGCGGTCGCCGGCTTCTTGGCGGTCGCCGCCGCCTTCTTGCGGGGTGCCGGCTTGCGTGCGGCCGGCTTGGCGCCGCCGCGGCGCGCGCTGCGCCGCTGGGGACGGCGCGCGGGCAAGCTCTTGAGGACTTCGGCGCCCTCGCGCTCGTCGGACTCGCTCATGCGCTCACATCATGGCGCAAAGACCGGGCTCGCGCTTCAAGCGTGGGGATCGCGCTGCCGATGCGGGGAATATGAAGGTTTGTGACATTCCGCAACTTGAAACAAACTGCGACGTTCAACGTAGAGATAGGTAGGCGCATGACAGCGGAAAAAGCCGGGAAATGCAGGATCCACCGGTTGACTTCAGAAAGTAAAGCGCCTAAAATATAGAACGTATGTTTGAGTGGGGCGGACTGTGGACGTCCTCAGCCGCCACCCTCACGATCCGGCCACCGGGCTTGTTTCGACCGTCCGGGGCCTGAGAAACGGAAATTAGATGTCTGTAGCGGAACTGCAAGAACTCGAAGAAGTCAAGGGACTGATCGTCAAGGGTCAGACGCTCGGCGTGCTCACTCATGCCGAGGTCGACCAGGCGGTCGCCGAGCACGACGTCGATGAAGGTGACGTCGAAGAGCTGAAGGGTTGGCTTGAGCGTTCCGAGATCGAGCTGGTCGACGACGTCGATCCCGCTCTGGCGGCGGCCAACGAGGTCGAGCGCGCGCCCGACAAGCGAGGGCGCCGTCGCGCGAAGACCCCGCTGGACCTGAAGCCCGACATGACGACCGATTCCCTTCAGCTGTTCCTGAAGGACATCGGCAAGGTCCGGCTGCTGACCGCCCAGGAGGAGGTCGATCTCGCCAAGCGCATCGAGCGCGGCGATCTCGACGCCAAGCAGAAGATGGTCGAGTCCAACCTGCGGCTCGTCGTCTCCATCGCCAAGAACTACCGCAACCAGGGCCTGCCCTTCCTCGACCTGATTCAGGAGGGGACGCTGGGCCTGGTGCGTGCGGCGGAGAAGTTCGACTACCGCAAGGGATTCAAGTTCTCAACGTACGCGACCTGGTGGATCCGCCAGGCAATTGCCCGAGCGCTGGCCGACAAGGCGCGCACAATCCGGATCCCCGTCCACGTCGTGGAGAAGCTGAACAAGATCGGCCGGGCCGAGCGCAAGCTCGTGACCGAGCTGGGCCGCGAGCCCACCGCCGAGGAGATCGCCGACGTCACGGGCATCGAGCCCGACGAGGTCGAGTCGATCAAGCGCTCGGCGCAGGCTCCGGTCTCGCTCGAGAAGCCGGTCGGCGACGAAGAGGAGTCGGAGTTCGGCCAGTTCATCGCCGATGAGCGGGCCGAGTCGCCGTACGAGCGTGCCGCGGAGATCCTCACCAAGGAAGCTCTGCGGGAGGCGCTCGAGAACCTCTCCTACCGTGAGCGGCGCGTGCTCGAGCTCCGGTATGGACTGGGCGGCGAGCACCCGCGCACGCTCGACGAGGTCGGGCGGACGTTCAACGTCACGCGCGAGCGCATCCGCCAGATCGAGAACCAGTCGCTGAAGAAGCTCCAGTCGCTCGCGGAGGCCCAGAAGCTCCGCGACGTCGCCTGATCGGCCCACCAGGGCCGGGACCGCTTCGTGAGGGGCGCCTTCGGGCGCCCCTCACGCGTTAAACGCCGGCGGTCAATCACGCCTGTCCACCGTGCGTCCAGATGGCTAAGGGGTGCGCCGCGAGGCGCCGATGCAGGCAAGGTCATGTTCGACGTCGACGAATGCCTGCGCTACCTCATCCAGGTTGAGGGCTCCGACCTGCACCTGAAGGTGCCGCTCGCGCCGATGGTGCGCGTGCACGGCCACCTCGCCCCGATCGAGGGTCAGGAGCTCCTGGGCCCCGACCAGACGAGCGAGGCGCTGCGCCACATGCTCCAGGAGGCCGAGAAGCTCGACGAGTTCGACCGGGAGGGCGAGGTCGACTTCGCCTACGCCATCTCCGGGCTCGCGCGCTTCCGCGTCAACGCGTTCCGCCAGCGGGGCTCGACCTCGCTCGTCTGCCGCGCCATCCCCTTCACCATCCGCTCCGTCGCGGACCTCAACCTGCCGCCGGTGATCACCGAGCTGGCCGAGGAGGAGCGCGGCATCGTGCTGCTCACCGGCACGACCGGCTCCGGCAAGTCGACGACGCTCGCCGCCATGGTCGACCACATCAACCAGACGCGCGCGAAGCACATCGTCACGATCGAGGACCCGATCGAGTACCTGCACCGCGACAAGAATTCGATCATCAACCAGCGCGAGGTCGGCCTGGACACCGCCTCGTTCGGGCGCGCGCTGCGCCGCGTGCTGCGCCAGGACCCCGACATCATCCTGATCGGGGAGATGCGCGACGAGGAGACCGTGCACACGGCGCTCTCGGCCGCCGAGACCGGCCACCTCGTGCTCTCCACCGTCCACACCGTCGACGCGACGGAGTCCATCAACCGCCTGCTCGACTTCTTCCCGCCCCACCAGCAGCAGCAGGCACGCGCGATGATCGCCGGCGTGCTGAAGGGAGTCGTCTCCCAGCGCCTGGTGCCCACCGTCGCCGGCGACGGCCGCGTCGCCGTGTGCGAGGTCCTGCGCATGACCGGCCGCGTCAAGGACCTGATCACCAACCCGAACGAGACCGCCCGCCTCCACGAGGTCATCGAGGAGGGCGAGTACTACGGGATGCAGACGTTCGACCAGGCGCTTCTCGGCCACCTCCAGGCCGGCCGCATCTCCATGGAGACGGCGCTGCGCACGGCCACCCACCCGCACGACTTCAAGCTGCTCGTCGCCGCCGACGGTCGCAAGGCGACCTCGATGGACGACCTCGAGGATCTCGACGGCCGCACGGCCGCCATGAGCGGCAACGGCCAGAGCGCCGTTCCTTCCAGCACCCCTTGACGGGTCGGGGCCCGCCCGTCAGATTGACGCGCAACCCCTTCTGACGAGACTCCGAAAGGACCCCGAACCGTGCAGACGACGCTGGCCCAGTTCAACGAAGTCGAGAGCCCAGAACGCGTTCTCGCTCCAGAACTCCAAGCTCCTGAAGGTGGAGCTCAACCAGGTCACGATCCAGGCCAAGCTCGGCTCGATGGTGGCCTATCAGGGCGACGTGACCTTCGAGCACGCCGGCTCCGGCGGCATGAGCCGGATGCTCAAGAAGGCCGTGACCGGCGAGGGCCAGTCGCTGATGAAGATGACGGGCAGCGGCGAGGTGTTCCTGGCCGACACCGCCCAGGACATCCACCTGATCTACCTCGAGGACGACAACATCACCGTCAACGGCGCCGAATCTGCTGGCCTTCGACTCGGGCATCGAGTGGGACATCCAGCGCGTCCAGGGCGCCAGCGGCATGATGGGCGGCGGCCTGTTCAACACCTCGCTCAACGGCACGGGCTGGGTGGCGATCCTCTCGGACGGGCCTCCGGTGCTGCTCAACGTCGCCTCGGCCCCCACGTTCGCCGACGCGCAGGCCGCGATCACGTGGTCCTCCGGCGTGACGACGTCGCTGAAGACCGACTTCAAGGCCAAGAACCTGATCGGACGCGGCTCGGGCGAGTCGATCCAGATGGCCTTCCAGGGCCAGGGCTGGGTGCTCGTGCAGCCGTCCGAGGGCCGTGTCGCGGTGACCGGGGCCCAGGGCGGGGCCGCTGGCGGCATCGGGAATCTGCTCGGCGGCTAGCCCGAAAGTCACTTCATTTCGTGAAGTCTTGCGCTACCCTTTGGGGGCGATGACCGATCGCAACGCCAACTGTCCCGTCTGCCGCACATCCGAAATCGTGTGCTCGAAGTGGACGATGCTGGTCATCCGGGACCTCTCCGAGGGCCGCTCCCGCTTCTGCGAGCTCGAGCGCTCGCTGGAGGGAATCAGTCCCCGGACGCTGTCCCTGCGGCTTCGCGTCCTCGAGGAAGAGGGCATCGTCGAGCGCCGCACGTACCCGGAGGTTCCGCCGCGGGTGGAGTACGCGCTGACGGACAAGGGCCGCGCCCTGGCCCCGCTCATCGAGGACATGCGCGCTTACGGGTACCGCTGGCTCAACGACGACGGCCGGTGCGAGATGCCCGCCGCCGAAGCGCCGGCCGCCGAGCCGGTAGTCGCCGCCGCCTAGCCACTCCGGCAGGAGGCGCACCGCGCGTGGCGAAGGCAGCCGCCATGCGCAATCGCGTCCTGCACCAGTCGCTGCGCGACTTCGCCGAGCAGGCCTCCTTCCAGCTCGAAGCCGACGCGACCGGCGGCGCGGAGATCCCCTTCGAGGTCGTCGAGTCCCCGGGGGCCAACGCCCCCCTGTACTGCTACCGGCCGCTCACCGCGGACTTCATCCGCGACCGGCTCGGGGTGCTCGGCGTGCTGCCGACATATGCCTCCGCGCGCCGGGCGCTCGAGGGGCTCGGCGGCGTGGACGCCTACCTGCGCGTCCGCGGCGAGCCGCGCATCCCGGACGATCCCGGCGAGCGCGCCGACGCGGCGCTGCGCTCACTTCTCAGCTCCATGTTCGCCGAGGCGAGCGAGTTCGAGTTCTCGGCCCCGCGCTTCTCGCGTGCCTATGCGGAGCTCGAGAGCGCCGTCTACGAGAGCCGCACGCTGATCGGGGTCCTGGTCCCGGTCCACGGGCTGGAGATCGCCTCCGACGAGGTGCCGCTCGCCGAGGGCCTGACGCTGGCCCGCGGCGACACCGTGACCGACGCGCCCCGCGAGGCCGTGTGGTCGAAGCCGGTGCCGTCGCCGGAGCCCAACGTGCTCGCCGTGCTCACGGCGGAGGGCGTGCCCGGCGACCCGCCGCCTCTCGCCGAGGCGCGCGAGCGCTTTCGTTCCCTGCTGACCGCCCTGCGGCTCGTCGACGCCGCGGGCTTCGCGCTCGGCTCCTCGGCCTGGGCGCGCGCCGACGCGGGGCCGTTCCAGCTCGTGGCCCTGGGAATCGGCGGCGGAGTTCCCCGGGGCGCGCCGTACCGGGTCGAGGCGGAGGAGGAGGACGAGCTGCGCGGCTTCTGCAACCTCGTGGCCCGCCGCGCCGGAGACGCGCACGGCGAGATCGCGTGGGCGCTGCGCCGCTTCGAGATGGGCTGTCAGCGCGACCATCCGTTCGAGGCGCTGACCGACCATCTGCTCGCCCTGCGCGCGCTGCTGGAGCCCGAGGGCCCGGGAAGCGGCCGCCTCGCGCAGCGGCTGGCCGCGATCTGCGCGACTCCCGAGCAGCAGGCGGCGCTGGCCGAGCGCACGGCGCACGCCATCTCGCTCGAACGCGGGGTGATCGCCGGCGTGCAGCCCGCCGTGGCCGACTCCGCGGCGCTCGTCGCCGACACGTCCCACCATCTGCGAGCCCTGCTGCGCGACGTGCTCTGCGGCCACCTCGACCCCGACCTGGTGGCCGTCGCCGACGGCATCCTCGAGGACGCCGTCACGGGCGATCGCGACGAGGTCGCACCCGAGCCGCCCGCGCCGGACCTCCCTGAGCCGGCCAACGTCGAGTCCGAGCCGCTCGAGCCGGCGATGGCCGAGCCGCCCGACACCGTCTTCTTCGACGAGCTCGAGTTCTAGGCGACGCGAATCCTGAGGACGTCGTTCAGTGGCCGCTGGGGTCTGCACGGCAGGCATCGAGGGGCGGCTCGAGCCGTCGGGGGCGACGTGCATTACTGCGCTCTCGACCTCGGCGAATCCACGCTTGTGCAGTCGGGCATCACATGGATGCCAAAGCGCAGTTGTGCGCTAGAGGAAGCGTCGAGTGTGCAGTTGTGCAGGCGTCGCCCATGATCGCGCCCGCCCTCGCTGCCCGCCTCCGTACAGCGTTCGAGGAGCGCGTCCACCGCTAGGCGACGGTCTCGCTGAGCAGCCGCTCGCGCTCGGAGTCCGAGGCGAAGAGGAAGCGGTTGATGCGCGCCAGGCCGCCGGCGTCGTGGACGTCCTCGTCCAGGTAGGGCAGCAGGACGAGGCGGCGGTCGTCGAGCTTGCCGGCCAGGCGCTCGATGTTGGCGTGGTCGCGCCGCGCCAGCACCTGGTAGTCGCGGAAGTTCTCGGCCACCTTGGCCGCCAGCTTGGGTCCGAGCTCGCCCTCCAGCGCCGCCGCGACCTCCTCGGGGTCGGCATCCGGGGCCTCGTCGTGGTGGACGCGGTTGACCAGCACGCCGCCGAAGGGCATCCGCGCCGCCTTGAGCTTGCGCCAGAAGAAGATCGCCTCGTCGATCGGCTCGCGCTCCGGGGACGTCACCAGGAGGAAGACCGTCTCGGAGTCGGCCAGCAGGGCGTTGACCTGCTTGGCGCGCTCCTTGAATCCGTCGATGAGCCCGCCGAGCGAGCGGAAGAACACGGAGAGATCCTGCAGGAGGTCCACGCCGGTGACGCGCTTGAGCACGGAGAACACCACGCCCGTCCCGCGACCGACGATGCGGGTGGCGAGGCCGGTCGGGCGCAGGAAGACCTGGAGCGCCCGGCCCTCGAGGAACTGGGTGAGGCGGTCGGGGGCGTCGAGGAAGTCCAGCGCGTTGCGCGAGGGCGGCGTGTCGAGCACGAGCAGATCGAAGTCGTGATCGCGATCGAGGTCGTAGAGCTTGCTCATCGCCGTGTACTCCTGGGAGCCGGCCACGGCGTTCGACAGCTCCTGGTAGATCCGGTTGGCGAGGATGTCGTCGCGCGTGCGCTCGTCCGGCGCGAGGCGCTCGATGACCTCGTCGAACGTGCGCTTGGCGTCGAGCATCATCGCCCAGAGCTCGCCCTTCATCTCGACCCCCGCCGCCTCGAACACGGCCGGGTCGACGAGCCGGGGCTCGTTGCCCAGCTCCTCGAGCCCGAGGGAGTTGGCCAGCCGCTTGGCCGGGTCGATCGTCACCACCGCGACCTTGCGCCCTTCGGCCGCCATCCCCATGGCGATCGCCGCCGAGATCGTCGTCTTGCCCACGCCGCCGGACCCGCCGCAGATGCACACGCGCTTGTCGGCCAGCAGCTCGCCGACGTTCACAGGCTCTCCTCCTCCAGCACGTGCGAGAGGGAGTCGAACTCGTCCGGCCCGAGCTCGGGCTCGAACAGGAAGGGCAGCCGCGCCGGCTCGCGGCCCGTCGCCTCCTCGAGCCGCGCCAGCTGCTCGCGCTGACCCTTGGCGCGGGCGTGCTCGGACAGCGCCGCGCGCAGCGCGGCCCGCTCGAGCGACGTGCCCGCCGTCTCCAGCGCGCGCGCCATCGCGGCGCGGTGGCGGGGGCCGAAGCGCTCCGGGTAGAGGCCGTTGACGACGATGCGGTCGAGCGCCATCCCCAGCTCGCGCTCCAGGGTCTCGCCCAGCATCAGCGTCTCGTTGACCGGCATCTCCTCGGGGAGCGCGACGGCGACGACGCCGGTGTGGCGCGTGTTCGTCACGGTCTCGTGGATGGCGCGTCCCTGGTTGGCGATCGGCCCCACGCGGGCGATCTCGGCGAAGGTCCGCGGGGAGGTCAGCATGGCGACACCGTGGCCGGTCGCCGGCGCGTCGACGATCACGAGGTCGTAGCGCATCGCGCCCTTCGTGCGCCGCTCGGGCTGAGCGAGCTCCCACACCTTGCCCATGGTCACCAGCTCGCTCATTCCCGGCGTCGCCACCGCGAAGTACTGGAACACGCGACTGCCCGACAGCAGGTCGGCCATCGCCTTCACGCGGATCTGCATGCGCAGGTACTCCTCGAGCGCGTGCTGGGGGTCGATCGAGATCGTCCACAGGTCGTCGCCGATCTCCACCTCGGTGAAGTGGCTGTCCTCGCCGTGGAAGGCCCGCGCGATGCGGTCCTGGTAGGAGAGCTCGGCGACGATCGTGCGCCGGCCGCGCCGCGCGGCCGCGATGCCCAACGCGGCGGCGACGGTCGACTTCCCGACGCCGCCCTTGCCGGTGACGAAGATCAGCCGCTTGTCGAGAAGCCCTCCCATTCGCCCGTGAGGCTACCTCCGCGGGGCCTCCAGCCCCGCGCCTGAGAACCTGGGGCTCCCTCCGCCGCCCGTGAGGGGAAGGAATAGCAACGGTAGTTGCGAATAACGGGGAGCCAATGGGATTTCCCCGAGCGCATCGGAGCCTTCCGTGATCGGACACGCCAAGGTCATCGCCTTCGCCAACCAGAAGGGTGGCGTGGCCAAGACCACCACAACCTTGAACGTCGCTGTCGCCTTCGCCGAGAAGGGGCACCGCGTCCTCTGCGTGGACATGGACCCGCAGGGCAACCTGACGATGTCGCAGGGCATCGACCCCGACACGGTCGAGAAGTCGATGTACGACGTTCTCGTCCACCACACCTCCATCCGCGAGGTGATCCGCAAGCGCGAGATCGACATCGCCTGCTCGTCGATCGACCTCGCCGGGGCGGAGATCGCCATGTCCACCCAGATCGGGCGCGAGCGCTCGCTGGAGAAGGGCCTGGCGGCGGTCATGGACGACTACGACTTCGTCTGCATCGACACCCCGCCGAGCCTCGGGCTGCTCACCATCAACGCCCTGACGGCGGCCGACAAGGTAATCGTCCCCGTGCAATGCGAGTATCTGTCAATGCGCGGGCTGATCCAGCTCCAGAACACCCTCGCCATGATCAGGGAGAACCTCAACCCCAACATCGAGATCGAGGGAATCTTGCCGACGCTCGTCGACTCGCGTACGGTCCACGCGAAGGAGGCGATCGAGATTCTGGAGGAGAACTTCGGCGATCGCGTCTTCGCCTCGCGCATTCGCAAGACGGTGCGCTTCGCGGAGGCACCCGTGAAGGGAATGTCGGTGCTCAAGTACGACCCTGACGGGACGGCGGCCGCCGCGTACCGTCAGCTCGCCGAGGAGGTTCTCAATGGAAAGCCGTAAACGGGCGAGCATGCGCGAAGGCCCACTGGCCGCGCTGTTCCGTCGCACCGAGGAAGAGGACACGGAGTCGCGGGACAAGCCCGCCGCGCCGCCCGAGGAGAAGCCGCAGGCGCAGGAGCCCCCGGCTCCCGAGCCGCAGCAGCCCGAGCCGCCGGAGCCTGAGCCCGAGGAGGACAAGGGACCGACCGTCCCCGCTCCGCGCGATCGACTGCGCCACGTCTTCTCGAGCGAGATCCCCGAGAACATGCTCGAGCGCCCCGGCCGGTCGGCCGCGCCCGAACGTCCCGTCGCCCCGCCGCCGGCCCCCGTCGCGCGCGAGCACGACGACCCCTACGCGGGGCCGCGCCACACCGGCTCGCCGGTGCTGCGCGTGGTCGGCGTCGGCGGTGCCGGCGTCAACGCCGTCAACCGCATGATCGAGGCCGAGGTCGAGGGCGTGGAGTTCATCGCCATCAACACCGACCTCCAGTCGCTCCAGCAGTCGGCCGCTCACGTCACGCTGCACATCGGTGCCGGCGTCACCCGCGGCCTCGGCTCGGGCTCCAACCCCGAGCTGGGCAAGCAGGCCGCCATGGAGGAGTACGACAAGATCAAGGCGCTCCTCAAGGGCGCGGACATGATCTTCGTGACCGCCGGTGCCGGGGGCGGAACCGGCACGGGCGCGGCGCCTGTCGTGGCGCGCATCGCCCGGGAGCTGGGCTCGCTCACCGTGGGCATCATCACCAAGCCGTTCGGATTCGAGGGCACGCGGCGGCGCGAGCAGGCCGAGGAGGGCGTCGACCAGCTCGCCGACGCCGTGGACACGCTGGTCGTCGTGCCCAACAACCGGCTGCTGTCGGTTCTCGACAAGGGCACCTCGATGGTCGAGGCGTTCCGCGTGGCCGACGACGTGCTGCGCCAGGGCGTCCAGGGGATCACCGACCTCGTCACCCTGCCGGGCCTCATCAACCTCGACTTCGCCGACGTGCGCACGATCATGGAGGAGGCCGGCAACGCCCTTCTCGGGATCGGCATGGGCACCGGCGAGCGCCGGGCCATCGACGCGGCCGAGCAGGCCGTCGCCTCGCCGTTGCTCGAGACGAGCATGGACGGCGCGCGCTCGATCCTGCTCTCGATCACCGGCGGTCGCGACCTCTCG
This sequence comes from uncultured Actinomycetes bacterium, assembly GCA_963842605.1. Lineage (GTDB taxonomy): Bacteria > Actinomycetota > Thermoleophilia > Solirubrobacterales > Solirubrobacteraceae > AC-38. The sequence goes on along the minus strand of CAWJGV010000002.1, from coordinate 519,810 downwards.
CTGTGGGAGGTCAACGAGGCGGCCAAGGCCGTGGCCGAGGCGGCGCACCCCGATGCGAACATCATCTTCGGCGCGATGGTCGACGAGAAGCTCGACGACGCCGTGTGGGTGACCGTCGTGGCCACGGGCTACGGCGACGGGCGCCCCCGGCACACGCTCGAGGAGCCGGCCGGCGAGCCGCGCGTGCGGCGCACCGCCGAGCGCGAGCCCCGCCGCGAGCGGGACCGCGACCGTGAGCGTGAGCCCGCGCGCGCGGAGCGGGAGCGCCCGAGCGAGCGTCGCCGGAACCTCGGCGTCGAGGAGCTCGACGTCCCGGAGTTCATCCCGAAGGGCTGACCCCATGGGCGGCGTCGTCGCCGCCGGCCATCCCCGCACCGCTCAGGCCGGAGCCGACGTCCTCGCCGCGGGCGGCAACGCGGTCGACGCCGCGGTCGCGGCGGCGTGCGTCTCGTTCAGTGCCGAGTCCGGCCTGACCGGGCTGGGCGGCGGCGGATACATGCTCGTCGCGCCCGGCGCGGGCGAGCCGGTGCTGCTCGACTTCTTCGTCGAGGCGCCGGGCCGCGGCGCCGATCCGTCGCGGCGCTCGGAGCTGCTGCCGATCAGCGTCTCCTTCGGCGACGCCGTTCAGGTCTTCAACGTCGGCCCGTCCTCGGTCGGCACCTTCGGCGTGCCGGCCGGGCTGTGCGAGGCAGCCCGGCGCTTTGGCTCCGTGCCGCTCGCCGAGCTGGTGGCGCCCGGCGCGGCGGCGGCGCGCGAGGGCGTCCCGCTGACGGCCGAGCAGGCCTACGTGATCGAGATCCTCACCCCGATCTACGAGACGACCCCGGAGTGTTGCGCCCTCTACGCGCCCGAGGGCCGACCGCTGGCCGAGGGGGAGCCGTTCCGCGATCCCGAGCTCGGCGACGCGCTCGAGGTCCTGGGGCGCGAGGGCGAGCGGCCGTTCTACGAGGGCGAGATCGCCGAGGCGGTGCTCGCCTGCCTGGAGGACGAGGGCGCGATGCTCACCCGCGAGGACCTCGCCGCCTACGCCGTCGTCCCGCGCGAGCCGGTGCGGGCCCGCTACCGCGGGCGCGAGGTGCTGACCAACCCTCCGCCCTCGGCCGGAGGAATCCTCATCGCCTACGCGCTCCACCTCCTCGAGCGCGCCGATGGCCCGGCCACCCCGGAGGAGATCGTGGCCGTGATGGAGGCGGCGCAGGCCGAGCGCACTCCCGAGTTCCTCGAGGGGCTCGCGGACGAGGGGTTCGTCGAGCGCTTCCGCGCCTCGCGCATGGGCTCCACGACGCACATCTCCGTCCTCGACGAGCGCGGGAACGCCTGCAGCGTCACCTGCTCCAACGGCGAGGGCAGCGCGATCATGGTCCCCGGCACCGGCATCCAGCTCAACAACATGCTCGGCGAGCAGGACCTCAACCCACTCGGGTTCCACCGCCATGCGCCCGGGCAGCGCCTGCCCAGCATGATGTCGCCGACCGTGGTGATCCAAGAGGGGTCGGTCGAGCTGGTGCTGGGCAGCGGCGGGTCGAACCGCATCCGCTCGGCCATCGTCCAGACGATCGTCAACGTCGTCGATCGGGGCATGGCGGTCGACGAGGCGGTGCGCGCGCCGCGGCTGCACTTCGAGGACGGGATCGTCTACGCCGAGCCGGGGATCGAGCTCGCCGAGGTCGAGCGAACGGGCCACACGGTGTCGCGCTTCCGCGCGCTCAACCTCTTCTTCGGGGGAGTCCACGCGGTCCAGGGCGCCCCGCCGGCCGGCGGCGGCGATCCACGCCGCGGCGGCGCCGTCGTGGCAGTCTGAGGGGCGTGAAGCGCGTCCTCGTCCCGCTCGCGGCCGCCGTGGCCCTGGCGGGCTGCGGGAACCGGCAAGCCCCCGACCTGTTCGTCCTCACGCGCACCGGCTCGATCCCGGGCGCCCGGCTCACGCTGCGGGTGTCGGACGACGGGTTCGTGCGCTGCAACGGAGGCGCACGCCGGCGCATGTCCGATCCGCAGCTCCTCGACGCGCGGGAGATCGCGCGGGAGCTGGAGGGTCCGGCCGAGGAGGATCGGAACCTGCCGCCCGGACCGCGCTCGATCCTGCGCTATCGGCTGCGGCTCGAGGGCGGGACCGTGCGCTTCAGCGACTCCTCGCGCGGCCAGACGGAGCAGATGTTCCTGACGCAGGAGTTCGCGCGGCAGGTGGCCAAGCAGGTCTGCGGCCTCGCGCGCTGACGAGCGCTACGAAAAGCGGACCTTGCCGTTCGACCGCGCCCGCGCCTGCGCGCGCTCGGCGAAGTCGAGGCGCTTGGCCGCCGCCCGGAACAGCCGGATGATCAGCCGCAGGCGCGCGTTCTCGGAGCGCAGGTCGAGCAGCCCCTGCTTGGCGTCGAGCCCGAAGTCGACGGTCGCCGCCATGTCGTACGCGCCCATCGGCGCGAGCTCGCTCGTCTCCGGCCGGTTGTCGGTCGCCTGCTCGACCAGCGAGGCGTACGTCTCGTGGGCCTCGTCGAGCAGCCGCGGGTCCACCTGCTCGGTCTTGTCGAGCAGGAACTCGACCTCGCCGGCCGGGTAGGCGAGGTCCTGCTGGCGCTCGACGATGCGAAACGGGCGGGTGCCGCGCGTGAGGATGTTCATGCGCCCTTCCTCCATGCGCTCGAGCACCTCGGTGATCTCGCACGCGCACCCGATGGGCCGCAGCCCGTCGTCGGACAGCCAGACGATCCCGAACTCGGACTCGCGCTCCAGGCACTCGCCGATCATCGTCTTGAACCGCTCCTCGAAGATGTGCAGCGGCACCACCTCGGACGGCAGCGTCACGATCCCGAGCGGGAACAGGGGAAAGTCGCGGATGGTGGCGGGCATCCGGCCTAGTCTACGAGCGGGTCTCGGGCAGCGAGACCCGTGCGGCGTCCGGGGTGCAGGGTGAAATCTCCGGCGTGGACGACGTCGCCGCGTACGAGCGGGCCTTCCGGCGGGCGGGCCTGCCGCTGCTGATCGAGGACTACTCCGCGCGCGAGGACGTGTTCACCCGGGCCGTGCCGCTGCTCACGCTCGTGCTGCTCGTGGAGGTGCTCGGCGCGATCGACCTCAACTGGTCGCTGGCCGCCAACCTCGCCGCGACGTTGGGCGGCCTGGCCTTCGTCCTGCTGGCGCTCGGGCTGCTCAACCGCGCCCGGGGGCGGCCGTTCCTCTCCCGCCCGCGCGACATCGGCACGGCCGAGCTCGTCGGCTTCGTCGCCGTCCCGGCGCTGCTACCCCTGGTCTTCGGCGGCCAGTGGCGCAGCGCGCTCGTCACCGCCGTGGGCAACGCGCTGCTGCTCGCTCTGGTGTACGGGATCGTCGGCTATGGGTTGACGTCGATCGTGCGCTGGGCGGCCGCGCGGCTCGTTCGCCAGCTGGTGGCCTCCCTGTCGCTGCTCGCGCGCGCCCTGCCGCTGCTGCTCATCTTCGCCGTCGTCCTGATGCTGACCACCGAGATGTGGCAGACGTTCTCCTCGGAGTCGCAAGGTCAGCTGGCGCTGGTGGGCGGACTGTTCGTGTTCGTCGGGACGGTGTTCCTCGTCGCGCGGCTGCCCCGCGAGGTCGGGCAGCTCGAGCGCGACGCCGGCGCCGGGCCGCCGCTGGACTCGCGCCAGCGGGTGAACGTGGGGCTCGTCCTGTTCATCTCGCAGTCCCTCCAGGTTCTCGTCGTCGCCGTCGCGATGGGGCTGTTCTTCGCCGCCTTCGGCACGCTGGCCATCTCGCCCGACGTGCAGGCGACCTGGCTCGGCGGCGCTCCGAACTCGCTCCTCGACCTCCACCTGGTGGGCGGGCAGCAGGTGATCAGCGAGGAGTTGCTGCGCGTGTCCGCAGCGATCGCCGCGTTCTCCGGGCTGTACTACGCGATCGCCGTGCTCACGGACTCCACGTACCGCGAGGAGTTCCTCAACGAGGTGACCGACGAGATGCGTGCCACCTTCGTGGCGCGGGCGGAGTACTTGCAGGCGCGCTCGGGTACCACCGGGCCATGATCAGGTGGCCGTCCGAGAGTCTCCAGGTGAGCCCGTCATTACGCCCGTCGTAGGGGGAATAGCGCGGGCTCACCCTCCGCGCTCGGGCCGCCTCGATGCCTTTTGAGCCCTACCCCGGCTTCCGCGCCGCGAGCATGAGGTTGTAGAAGACCTCGGGAGGCAGGCGGCCCTCGAGCAGGTCGCGATCGAGGCGCTGGAGCAGGAGATACCCGCGATGCGCGTACTGGCGCCACAGCCAGGGAACGTCTTCCGGGGCGGCGGAGGCCTCCAGGGTTCGGTTCGCCCACCCGAACCATGAGGCGAGCAGCTCCTCGCCCGTGACGCGAACGTCCTCCAGCCCGGCTCCGGCGGCCAGCCTGCGCAGCTGCGCGGGATCGAAGGCGTGGACGTCGACGAGCGCCTCGAGGCTGTGATCGCCGTCCCCGTTGTGCTCGGTGTGGCCGGCATGGGGAGCGGCGCCGAGCGCGGCCCGCCACAGCGGCGCCAGGGCGACGGCTCCCCGCTTGGGGACCCCGGCGAGCCGGTCGCCGTAGCGCGACGGCTCGCCGGCGAAGACGATCCACCCACCGGGCTTGAGCACGCGGTGGAACTCGTCGAACGCGCGCTCCAGGTCGGGGATGTGATGCAGCACGGCGTGGCCGAGCACGAGGTCGAAGCTCTCGTCCGCCAGCGGCAGGACCTCGGCGTCGCCGGCCACGGTGGCCACCGGCAGGCCGAGCTCGGCGGCGTTGCGCTGGAGCGTGTCGAGCATCCCGGGGGAGATGTCCATGCACACGGCCGAGCGCACGACTCCCGCCTGCATCAGGTTGAGCGTGAAGTAGCCCGTCCCGGCGCCGATCTCCAGCGCGCGCCCGAACGCCTCGGGATCGCGCCCCAGCGCCTTGCGCAGCTTGGTCAGCACCTGGTCCTGGCCGAGCACGCCGAAGTCGATGCCCCACTTGGCGTCGTAGTCGTCCGCCGCGGCGTCGTGGTAGCGGGCGTTGACGTCTCGGATCTCGGCCGCTGTGGGAGGAGCCGGCATCGGGTCGCGAAGGGTAGCGTTCAGTCGAGGTGCCCGAGACGTACCTCCAACGCGACCAACCGGCGGGCGTGCCGCCACTCGAGCTGACCGGAGAGCGCACGCTCCCCGACGTGCCGGAGGAGAACTACTGGTTCCGCCGGCATCTCGTCGTCTACGAGTGGATCGCCGCGCGCGTGGCGGGTCTGGACGTGATCGACATGGCGTCCGGGGAGGGCTACGGCGCCGACGTCCTGGCCGGGGCGGCGCGCAGCGTGGTCGGCGTGGACGCGAACCCCGAGGCCCACGAGCACTCACGGCTGCGCTACGTGCGTTCCAACCTCTCCTTCGCGCGCGACCTCGTCGAGACCTACGAGGGCGAGGCCGACGCGATCTCCTTCCTGCAGACGATCGAGCACGTCGAGGCGCCCGGCGACGTGCTCGAGCACTTCAAGGCGCTGCTGCGCCCGGGCGGGACGGCGTACATCTCGACCCCCAACGTCCTCACGCTGGCGCCCGAGGGCGCCGAACGGTCGGGCAACCCGTGGCACGTGCGCGAGTACCGCGCCGAGGAGTTCGCCGGCATGCTGGCTCCGCACTTCGACCGCGTGGAGCTCTACGGGCTCTACCACGCGCGCAAGCTGCGCGTCCACGACTGGGCGCTGAAGCTGGGATGGGATCGCGTGCACCCGCGCGTCGGCCTGACCGGGTGGTTCTACGGCTGGTTCACGCCGGCCATCTCCGCGGGCGACTTCCGGCTGCGCGCCGGGGCGCCGGCCGCGCTGCAGGGGGCGCTGGACTTCGTGGCCGTATGCCGGCCGTGAGCCGCGCAGCGGATGGCGAGCTGGCGCTCGTCCTGCACACGCACATGCCCTACGTCGAGGGCTTCGGGACGTGGCCGTCCGGCGAGGAATGGCTGTTCGAGGCGATCGCCGGCAGCTACCTGCCGCTGCTCGGCCCGCTCGAGCGCGCCGGCGGCGCGATCACCCTCTCGCTGACCCCGGTGCTGTGCGACCAGCTCGAGGCGCCCGGGGTGGGGGAGCGCTTCCTGGCCTTCGTCCGGGAGGTCCGAGAGGAGTCGCACCGGCAGGACATCGCCGGCCTGCGCGAGGGGGGCCACGACGACCTGGCGGCCGAGCTGGAGGCCTCCCGCGAGGACTACCGCGCCGCCGCCGCGCGCTTCGAGGGGATCGGCGGCGACCTGCTCGGGGCGCTGGGCCGCCACGCCGCGTGGACCTCCGCGGCCACGCACGCGGTGCTGCCGCTGGTGGCCACCGACGCGGGTGTGCGCCTCCAGGTCGGGCTGGGCATCGAGGCCCATCGGCGTCGCTTCGGCGGTTGGCGCGGCGGATTCTGGCTGCCCGAGTGCGCGCACGCGCCCTGGCTCGATCCGCTGCTCGAGGAGGCGGGAGTCCACGCCACCTGCGTCGACCTGACCGACGTCCTCGGCCGCGGCGCGCCCGAGCAGCTGCGCCCGCTGCGCAGCGAGGACGGCCCGATCCTGGTGCCCGTGGACCGCGCGACGGTGGAGCTGGTCTGGAGCGATGACGGGTACCCGGCGCACGCGACCTATCGCGACTACCACCACCACACGATCCATCACCACCGCCCGTGGTCCAACGGCGGTGGCGCCTACGACCGCGAGGCGGCTCGCGCACTGGCCCGCGAACACGCCGCGGACTTCGTGGCCCGCGTACGCGAGCGCGTGGCGGGCGGCGGGCTGTGCGTCTGCGCGCTCGACACCGAGCTGCTCGGCCACTGGTGGCACGAGGGCCCATGGTGGCTCGACGCCGTGCTCGACGAGGCGGCCGCGCAGGGCCTGGCACTGGCGCCGCTCGACGACGCGCTCGAGCGCCACGAGCCGGCGGCCGCGCCGCGAGAGCTGCCGGTGACGACCTGGGGCTCCCCGCGCGACCTCGCGACGTGGTCGGGGCCCCGGGTCGCCGAACTGGCCTGGCGCGCGCGCGACGCGGAGCTGCGCACGCTCGCGGCCGGCTCCGCGGCCGGCCCGCGGGCGCTGCGCGAGCTGCTCGCGCTCCAGGCCTCCGACTGGGCGTTCATGCTCAACCGCGAGCTGGCCGGGCCATACCCGCGCGAGCGCGCGGACGCGCACGCTGCCGCGCTGAACGAGGCGCTGCGGCTAGGCTCTGGGGCGCAGCCCGCCCTCCGCAACCTCGCGCCGGCGCTCGAGGCGACCGGGCTTCCCGAGTTGTGAGCCCTCGCACCCTCATCCTCTCCTGGGAGTACCCGCCCCTCATCGAGGGGGGCCTGGCGCGCCACGTGCGCAAGCTGTCCGAGCAGCTCGTGGCGCACGGCGTCGAGGTGCACGTCCTGTCGCGCGGCGACGAGTCGATGGCCGCCGAGGAGGAGGTCGGCGGGGTATGGGTCCACCGCGTGCGCGAGCCCCGGCGGCCGCGCGACCTCGGCGAGTTCGTGACCTGGGTCGAGCACATGAACGCCGACATGCTCGCCGCCGGCGTCGAGCTGGGAGACCGCTTCGACTTCGACCTCGTCCACGGCCACGACTGGCTCGTCGCGGGGGCCGGCGACCACCTGGCGCGGCGCTTCCGCTGCCCGCTGGTGGTGACGATCCACGCGACGGAGTACGGGCGCCACCAGGGCTGGGTGGACAAGCACCCTCAGTCCTACATCCATGGCGTCGAGCGGTGGATGGCCAACCGGGCCGACCGCGTCATCACGTGCTCGCACTACATGCGCGGGCACGTCGCCGACGTCTACGGGCTCGAGGAGGACCGGATCAGCGTGATCCCCAACGGCATCGACCCGCTCGACCTCCAGCCGGTCGACGACCTCGACCGCCTGCGCGCGCGCTTCGCCGCGCCGGACGAGCGGCTCATCGTGCTGGTCGGCCGGCTCGTCTACGAGAAGGGATTCCAGCTCGCGCTCGAGGCGCTCCCGGGGCTGATCGAGCGCCTGGGCGACGTGCGCTTCCTCGTCGCCGGATCGGGCACCCACGAGCAGGAGCTGCGCGACCAGGCGTCGGCGCTCGGGCTCGACCCCCACGGCACCTTCCTCGGCTGGATCGGGGACGACGTCCTGCACTCGCTCTACCGGATCGCCGACCTGTGCGTCGTTCCCTCCCTCTACGAGCCGTTCGGGCTCGTCGCGCTCGAGGCGATGGCCTCGGGCTGCCCGTGCATCGTGGCCGACACCGGCGGCCTGCGCGAGATCGTGCCCGAGGACGAGCGGGTGGGCCTGCGCTTCAACGGCGGTGACGCCGAGCACCTCGAGGCCATGGTCGAGCGCCTGCTCACCGACGATCCGCTGCGCGAGCGCCTCGTCGCCGAGGCCTCCGAGCACGTGCTGCGCTTCGACTGGGCCGACGTCGCCCGCCAGACCGCGGCGATCTACGACGAGCTGCGCCGCGCCGCCGTCTGATCCGCGCATGCGACGCGCCCTCGCCGCCGCCACGGCGCTCGCCGCTCTCGCGGTGGTCGCGCCGGCCGCGGCCGCGACGGACCCGCTGGCCGCGCTGAAGGCCTCGTGCGCGATCAAGCGCAGCACCGATCGGCCGCCTCGCCGCGCGGCCGAGTACCGCCTCTGCACCGCGCCGGTGGCGTCGTTCGACGGCACGAGCCTCGACGCCACGCTCACGCTGCCCGCGCGGGTGCAGCCGGGAACGCGACTCCCGCTCGTCGTCTTCCTCCACGGCTTCCTGAACTCCAAGCGCGAGCAGCTCAGCGACACGCGCGGCGGCAACGGGCCCGATCGCGGAGGCGACGCGTACAAGACCGTGCGCTGGAACAACGTATGGCTCGCCGATCGCGGATACGCGGTCCTGAACTACACGGCGCGGGGGCACGAGGGCTCCGAGGGCTCGATCCAGCTGGCCTCGAAGGACTTCGAGGTGCGCGACACGCGCTATCTGACCGGCCTGCTGGCGGACGATTCCGCCCTGCGCATCGACCCGCGCCACGTGGCGGCGGTCGGCGGCTCCTACGGCGGCGGGCAGGCATGGCTGCTGCTCACGACCCGCGAGGACGCGCGGCTCCAGTACGGCGAGTGGCGCAGCCCGGGCGGGCGCATCGTCCGCCTGGCGGCAGTGGTGCCGCAGTACACCTGGTCCGACCTCCTCTATTCGCTGGCTCCCAGCGGGCACCACCTGTCCGGCGGAGTCGACCCGGCGAGCGCCACGACGCCGTTCGGGGTGGGGAAGCTCACGCTGGTGAACGGCTTCCTCGCCACGATCGGCGGGCGGATCACCCCGCAGATCGCGTCCTGGCTGGGGCGCTTGAACGCCGGCGAGCCCTACGACGGGGACCCGGCGGTCGAGGAGGCCAAGCGCCAGTTCGCGCTCGACCGCTCGCCCTTCTACCAGGAGGGCTTCTTCAACGCGCTGCGCGCCCGCCGTCAGCGCCGCGTGCCCGTCCTCGTCGCCCAGGGTTGGACCGATCCGATCTTCCCGGCCATCGAGGCGCTGCGAATGTACCGGCGGCTGAAGGCGGCCGACCCGGGCTACCCGATCGCCCTGTACCTGGGCGACTTCGAGCACCTGACGGCGCTCGCCAAGGTTCCCGACCTCGTGTATGCGCACGGCCTCGGCAACCGCCTGCTCGACCGCTACCTCCGCGGCCACATGATCGGTCCGGCGTTCGACGTGCGGGCGGCGGTGACGAACTGCGACGCCAAGCGCATGGGCCCGATCGTGCGGGCGCGAACGTGGGACGGCCTCGCCCGCGAGCGGCTCGTCCTCGCGCTCGACGGGCCGAGAGCCACCGAGTCGCCGCTCGCCGACCCGCGCGGCCAGGAGGCCGACCCGGTCACCGTGTCGCTGACCCGCGGGCGCGGCTGCATCACCACCGCCCGCGGGCCCACGCCGGGCGTCGCGACGTGGGAGGTTCCGGTCGCGCGCGACTTCACGCTGCTCGGCCTGCCGCGCCTGACGCTGGCCTACCGCACGACCGCGCCCGATATCGAGCTCGACAGCCGCCTGTGGGACGTCGCGCCCAACGGGACCCAGACGCTGGTGACGCGAGGGGCCTACCGTGCCGTGTCGCCGAGCCCGGGCGGCGACGTCGCCGACTACGAGCTGTTCGGCAACGCGTGGCGCCTGCGCGCCGGCCACCGCGTGCTGCTGGAGGTCACGCAGGCCGACGCCGGCTACCTGCGGCCCGACAACTTCCCGTCGGCCGCGACGATCGACAGCGCCCGCCTCGAGCTCCCCGGCCGCCGCGGCTGATCCGGCTCACTGCCAGCGCAGAGTCCGCGGGGCGTCGCGCATCCGGATGACCCGGGCGGGCACGCCGGCGGCGACGGCGTTGTCGGGCAGGCTCTTGGTGACGACGGCGCTCGTGCCGACGATGGCGTTGTCGCCGATCGTCACGCCGCGCAGGATGCACGCTCCGTAGCCGATCCAGCAGTTGTTGCCGACCTGCACGTCGCGCTTGTAGATGCCCTGGAGGCGGATCGGGCGCTCGACCTCGACCACGCCGTGGTCGAAGTCGATGAGCATCACCCGGTCGGCGATCACGCACTCGCGGCCGATGGCCACCCGCTGGTAGGCGGAGATCGTGCACTCCTGCCCCAGCACGGTCTTGGCGCCGAGTCGCACCTCGCCCTCGTGGATGCGGATCTTGCAGCCGTGGCCGATCCACGACCAGCGCCCGAGCACGAGCCGGGCGTTGCGGGCGATCTCCAGCTGCACGCCGGGCCCGACGAAGCACAGCCCGTCGGTGACCAGGCGCCGTCCGAAGCGCAGCTTCAGCCACCCCAGCCGCGCGATGAGCCGGGCGTACTTGAGGTTGAGCATGCCGTGGCCGCGCATGAACCGCAGCAGCGCGAGCGGCCCGCCGTGGCGTGGCGGCGGGTCGCCGCGCACGGCGGCGGGCACGGCGTCGATCTCGGGCGGTGCGGCGGCCGGGTCCACGGGGCGGCATCGTAGATCGTCGCCGTGCGAGCGACGCCCCCAATACCTTGTGGGGGTGGCCGACGACCTCGCCCAGCGCCTCCTCGACGGCGACAAGCGCGCGCTGGCACGCGCGATCTCGCTGGTGGAGAACGACGATCCGGCGGGCTGGAAGCTCGTGCGCGAGGTCTATCCGCACACCGGCAAGGCCGCGGTCGTCGGCTTCACGGGCCCGCCGGGCGTCGGCAAGTCGACGCTGATCGGGGCGCTCACCAAGGCACAGCGCGAGGCCGGTAAGGACGTGGCCGTGCTCTCGATCGATCCGTCGTCGCCCTTCACCCAGGGGGCGCTGCTCGGCGATCGCATCCGCCTGGCCGATCACTTCCTCGACCCCGGCGTCTTCATCCGCTCGATGGCCAATCGCGGCGCCCTGGGCGGGCTCTCGGAGGCGGCGCTGCAGGCGGCGCTGCTGATGGACGCCGCGGGGAAGGACGTGGTGTTCCTCGAGACGGTCGGCGTGGGCCAGGCCGAGGTGGACATCATCGACCACGCCGACACCATCGCGCTCGTCCTGCAGCCCGGCTCGGGCGACTCGATCCAGGCGCTCAAGGCCGGCGTGATGGAGATTCCCGACGTGATCATCGTCAACAAGGCCGACCACCCGCTGACCGACACGATGGTGCGCGAGATCAAGGGCGTGCTCGCGCTGGCGCCCCGGGAGGACGCCGACTGGCGGATTCCCGTGCTGCGCGCCGAGGCGGCGCGGGGCACCGGAGTCGAGGAGGTCGTCGAGGCCCTCCAGGCGCACCGCGAGCACATCGAGGCCGAGGGCACCCTCCTCGAGCGCCGCCGGCGAAACCTCATGAACGAGGTCCTGGCGCTGGCCACGTTTCGCCTGCGCCGCGAGCTCGAGGCCTCGATCCGCGAGGACGCCGCCGTCCAGGAGCTGCTCGACGAGGTCGTGGCCCGCCGGCTCGACCCGTCCAGCGCCGCGACCTCGATTCTCGAGCGGCGCGACGGCGAGGAGTAGGGCGGCTCAGCCGACGGGGCGGGGGAGCGCGGCGGCACGCGCGCGCCGGCGCCGCAGCCACTCGCGCCCGCCGAGCGCGGCCAGCGCCGCCAGGGCGGCCAGGGCGACCACGTCGGCGTAGGGGGTTCCCGACCGGGGCAGGAGCGGTTCGAGCGGGCCCCATGGCGCGTCGGTCGTGGGGTGGACCAGCCGGTCGTCGCCCAGGCGCAGCGCCAGGTACAGCCACACGCTCCCGGCCAGCGTGAACGCGGCGAGCACGGTCCCGACCCGCGGCGCGTGCCGCAGTCCCCAGGCGGCGAGCGCGCCGAGCAGCGGGAGCGTCGCCACGGCCTGGCGCCCGGCGAACCACGGGCCCGCGAGGAAGGGCGCGAGGAACGCCGCCGTCAGGATCTGGGCCAGCACGGCCGCGCACAGCAGCCCGGCCGCGGCATCGCGGTCGGCCTGCTCGGGGACGGCGCGCGCGACCCGCTCACGGCGCGAGCGCCACAGCAGCCAGGCGCCGAGGAAGGCGAGCACGAGGAACGGCGCCCAGCGCAGCAGGCCGAACTCGCGATCGAGCCACAGGCCGACCAGCCGATCGACCCGGCCGGCGTAGTCGCCCGCCGTCTGCGCTCCGGTTGCGCGTGGCGCCGTCGGAGAGCGCGGCGAAGGGCGTGAGCCCGGAGTACACGGCGTCGTTGAAGCTCACGAAGGTCACCAGCGAGGTGAACGCGACCTCGGCGGCGACCAGCGCGGCGAGGCCGCGATGGCGCTTGAGCATCCACGCCACGAGGACGCTCCCGACCACGGCGGCGACGGGCAGGTACTTGAGCCCGAGCCACGGCAGCACGGCCAGGCAGGCCGCGGCGGCGGCGGCCCAGCGCACGCGCGGGCGCTCGCGGGTCCGCAGGGCGAGCAGGATTGCCGCGGCGAGCGCCGCCGCCGCCGGCATCTCCGGGTAGACCGCCGTCGCGTAGGCGAGGGCGGGCGGCGACAGCCCGACCACGAGCGGCGCCGCGGTCGCCCACGGGTCGGGCACGAGCCGCCGGGCCAGCGCGGCGGACAGGACGAAGGCCAACGCGGCCAGCGCGGCGATGACGAGCTCGGCCCCGGTCGGCCCGGCGAGGGCGTAGCCGGGGGCGATGAGCAGCGCGAGGCCCACCTCGGTGGGCTCGGCGCGCCGGTGGTCGGTCAGGCGCCCGGCCGGCCGCAGCTCGCCGTCGTAGAAGTCCGTCCAGGCGCGCTTGCGGTACTCGTCGGCCAGGTCGATGTCGCGATCGGAGACGATCGACTCGGCCAGCAGGAGGCGGTGCGCCTCCCCGGGGCCGTAGTCGCCCGCCGGCCCGGCCCGCAGGCCCAGCGTGCCGGCGTAGACGGCGAACAGGACGAGCCACAGGAGCGCGCCCCGTCCCACACGGTCACCTCCGCGGGCGTCCCGCCCCGCGTTCTGATGGCGACCTTCGGCCTCCGACCTCATGTAACCGGGCGCTGCGACGGCCCTCACGCCCGAGCGCCCGCGCGATCACCATCTGCTGCACCTCGTCGGTCCCCTCGCCGATCGTGAGGATCTTGGCGTCGCGATAGAAGCGGCACACCGGGTACTCCTCGATGTAGCCGTAGCCGCCGTGGATCTGCACCGCCTCCTCGGCGGCGCGCACGGCGAGGCGGCCGGTCTTGAGCTTGGCCTGCGCCGCCGTCAGCGTGAAGTTCTTCTGCTGGTCCTTGAGCAGGGCCGCCTTGTAGACGAGCAGCCGCGCCGCCTCGATCTCGGTCGAGATGTCGGCGAGCTTGCCCTGGATCGCCTGGAAGGCGCTGATCGGCTGGCCGAAGGCCTTGCGCTCCTTGGCGTAGGCGAGCGCCTCGTCGAGCGCGCCCTGCGCGAGCCCGACCCCCATCGCGGCGACGCCGATCCGCCCGATGTCGAGCACGTGGAGGAACTGCTTGAAGCCGGCTCCGCGCGGGCCGAGCAGGTTGTCCTCGGGCACGCGGCACTCGGTGAAGGTGAGCGGGCGGGTGTCGGAGGCGTTCCAGCCCATCTTGCGGTACGGCTCGCCCTGCTCGTAGCCGGGGGTGCCGTTGGGCACGATGAGGTTCGAGATCTCGTCGTCGCTCGTCCGCGCGGTGATGGTCACGACGCCCGAGATGTCCGTGCCGGCGTTGGTGATGAACTGCTTGGCCCCGTCGATCACCCAATGGCCGTCGTCCTGGCGGGCGCGGGTCTTGACGTTGCCGGCGTCGCTGCCCGCCTCGGGCTCGGTCAGCCCGAACGCGCCCAGCTGCTCGCCCGAGCACAGCTTCGGCATCCACTCGCGCTTCTGCTCCTCGGAGCCGAACAGCCAGATCGGCTGGGTGCCGAGCGAGGTGTGCGCGCACAGGGTGATCGCGACGCTGGAGTCGATTCGGGTCAGCTCCTCGACGGCGAGCGCGTAGGCCAGCGTGTCGCCCCCGCCGCCGCCGTACTCCTCGGGGAAGGGGATCCCCATCAGGTTCAGTTCCCCCAGCTTGCGCACGATCTCGTAGGGGAAGGCCTTGGTGCGGTCCAGCTCCTCGGCGACCGGCGCCACCTCCTGGCGCGCGAAGTCGCGGACGGTCTGCTGGATCAGCCGGTGATCGTCGGAGAGGTCGAAGTCCATGGCGCGGCATTGTCACAGAGCGGGAGTAGGCTGGACGGGAGGAGTACCGCCCATGTCCGCCTATCGCCAGCAGGCACTGATCGACGTCCCCATCACGACGGTGTGGGGGCTGGTCAGCGACCCCAACCGCCATCCCGAGTGGTGGCCCCGGGTGGTGAAGGTGCAGTGCGAGGGCATCGAGCAGGGGTGCGAGTACCGGCAGGTGACCGCGACCCCGATGAAACAGATCGACACGACGATCCTCATCGAGGATCTGGACGACCTCCGCACGCTCAACGTGCGCTGCCTCGATACCGGCACCTTCTGCCGGTGGCTGCTCACCGAGACCCAGGAGGGCACGTTCATCGACGCGGAGTTCGGGATGGATCCCAACGGCCTGGCCGACCGCGTGTTCGACGCGGTGGCGGGCAAGCGCTACTTCCGCCGCTGGCTGGAGAGCGCGCTCGACGGGCTGCGGGTCGCCGCGGGGGAGGAGCGCGCAGTTTCTTGACCGCCGGGTGCGGACCTGTGCGCCTCAGGCGCGCAGGCTGCACGCATGCGCGGAGAACGCGGCGCGGCGACGGTGGAGTGGACGGGGCTGGTGCTCGTCGTGGCCGCCGTGCTCGGGGCGGCGGGAGCGACTCGCGGGGACGCTGCACGCCGGGTCGCTGGCGCGATCGATCCGCTGCGCCGTGCTGGCGGGATGCCATGGCGAGGACCGCGGGCTGGCGGTCGCGTACGGCGACGACGTGGCCGGTCAGGTGCGGGCGTGGGCGCCCGGGTTCGCCTACGAGCCGGGGACGCTGACGCTGCCGGTCGACTTCCGCCGCTGCCGCGCGCACCGCTGCGCGGACGCGCCCGATGCCCGCGGCGAGGACGTGTGGCGCTCGGCCACGGGGGAGAGCCGGGCGACCGTGTTCACCCACGTGGTCGACATGCGGGGGCGGGGCGGGCCGCTCTATCTCCAGTACTGGCTCTACTACCCGGACTCGACCTGGATGGGCGGCGCCTACGCGGTCAGCCGGGCGCGCGTCGTCCGCGACACTCCGGTCGGGCTCCTCGCCGGGAAGGTGGCGGGACACCACGAGGACGACTGGGAGAGCTACCAGCTCAAGCTCATGCCGGACGGGCGGGTGTTCGCCCGCGCCTCGGCGCACAACGGCTACGCGGGGCGCAAGCGCTGGCCCAATCTCAACGAGCTGCCGGGCGAGCCCGCCTGCCGCGCGCGGGCCGGGGCGGCGTGCGCATCGAGCGCCGCGCGCGCACCGGCGCCTGGACGGCCCACACCGGCTGGACCCGGGTCACGCGCGGCTCGCACGCCGGCCACATCCCCGACGGACCGCACGACGACGAACGGCGCACCGAGTCCGACGGCGTCGCGCTCGTCCCGATCGAGCGGCTGTCCCGCGGCGACCTCGCCACGTCCTTCGCGATCGTCCCGCCGTGGCGCAAGCCGGTCTACGCGGACCCCGAGCGCACAGACACCTGAGGGCACACCTGCTAGTCAGTAGAGGATGGCTCCAACCGCGGCGCCGGGCCTGCGGCTCGGCATCACCGGCGAAGACGGCATCGCTCCCACCATCTACGCGCTGCTCGAACGCGGGCTGCGCCGGCGTCCCGAGGTCGCTCGCGAGATGCGCGGCCTGGTCGAGCTGCGCTGGGACGAGGACATCACGCCCGTACGGCTCGCCTTCGAGGCCGACGAGGTGGTCGTCGAGGACGGCTCGTGGGAGATGCCCGACCTCGTGATCGCGGGCCGGCTGCCGCACATCGTGCACCTGACGACCACGCCGATGCTCGCCGGCGTCCCCAACCCCGCCCGCGCCCACGGCCGCGCCGTGCTCGGCCGCCTGCGCCGCCGCGACGTCCGCATCGAGGGCGACCGCGCCCTCGGGCGCAAGCTGCTGCGGCTGCTAGAGCTCTAGCGGGGCCTCGGCCGCGCCGGAGGCGCGGCGCACGAGCTCGACGAGCAGGCGCACGCCGAAGCCGCTGCCGGCCTTGCCCGTATAGGGGCGCCCCACGTCCCAGGAGGTGCCCGCGATGTCGATGTGCGCCCAGGGAACGTCGTCGGTGAAGCGCTTCAGGAACTCGGCCGCCACGATCGAGGACGCCTTGCGCGCCTCCGGGGCGTTGGTGATGTCGGCGTAGCGGCCCTCGATCGCCTTCGCGTACTCCGCGTGGAAGGGGAAGCGCCAGACCAGCTCGCCGCTCGCCCGCGACGCCCCCTCGACGGCCCCGGCCCAGGCGTCGTCGTCCGAGAACAGGCCCGCGTACGTCGAGCCGAGCGCGACCACGATCGCCCCGGTCAGCGTGGCGAGGTCGACCAGCCGCTCGGCCCCCTGCTCGATCGCCCACGCCAGGCAGTCGGCGAGCACGAGGCGCCCCTCGGCGTCGGTGTTGTTGACCTCGATCGTCGTGCCGTTCATCGCCCGCACGATGTCCCCGGGCTTCACGGAGCGCCCCGAGGGCATGTTCTCGGTCGCGCCGACGACCGCCACGACCTTCGCCGGGAGGCGCAGCCGGGCGATCGCGCCCACGGCCTCGATGACCGCGGCGCCGCCCGACATGTCGAACTTCATCTCCGCCATCTTGGCCGAGGGCTTGATCGAGATCCCGCCGGTGTCGAAGGTCACGGCCTTGCCCACGAGGCCGAGGGTCGGGCCGCTGGTGGACGGCCCCTCGTAGCGCAGCGTGATCAGCGCCGGTTCCTCGTAGCTGCCCTTCGCCACCGCGGCGAACGCGCCCATGCCGCGCGTCTCGATCGCCTCGCGGCCCTCGACCTCCACGGTCAGCCCGTCGAGGGAGTCCGCCAGCTCGCGCGCCCGCTCGCCGAGCCGCGTCGGCGTCATGTCGTTGGCCGGGGTGTTCTGCAGGTCGCGCGCCGCGTTCTGCGCCTCGGCCACCACGACCGCGCGGGACACCGGCTCGGAGAGGTCCTCGCCGGCGCTCACGACGAGACGCTCCACCCGGCCGGCGTCGTCCTCGTCGTCGCCGCCCTTGTAGCGGGTGAAGCGGTAGGCGCCCAGCAGCGTGCCCTCGACGATCCCGCCGGCCGCCTCGGCGCCACCCGCGGGCAGCCGCCAGCACAGGAAGCGGGCCCCGAGCTCGCCCGCGCGCGCCACGGCGACCGCTCCGGCCACGCGCGCGCCCTCGGCGTCCCAGTCGTCGCGCTTTCCCAGTCCGACCACCAGCCAGCGCTTCCCGTCGGCATGGGTGACGGCGACGCGCCGCGGCTTGGGCTTTGCCTCGCCGGACTCGACGAGCGGGGCCGCCGGCCCCTCGAGGGAGTCGCCCTCGAACAGCCCGACGGCGATCGTGTCGGCGCCGGTCTCCTCGGGCGGGTCGGTGGTGGCCGTCACTTCCATGCGGCGGCGCACGATAACCGGATCGCTAGGCTTCCCCTCCCCTCGAATTCGAACCGGAGATCGCCAACCCGATGCCCAAGACCGTGATCCTGTCCTCCGCCCGCACGCCGATCGGCAAGCTCGGCGGCGGCCTGTCCAGCCTCGACGCCACCGAGCTCGGCGGCGTGGCCATCTCGGCCGCCCTCGAACGGGCCGGCGTCGAGCCCGAGCAGGTCGATCACGTCGTCATGGGCCAGGTGCTCCAGGCCGGCCAGGGCCAGATCCCGTCGCGCCAGGCCCAGATCAAGGCCGACATTCCGAAGGAGGTCTCCTCCGAGACGATCAACAAGGTGTGCGCCTCGAGCATCCGGGCCGCCGGCCTGCTCGACAACGCGATCCGGGCCGGCGAGGTCGAGGTGGGCGTGGGAGGCGGGATGGAGTCCATGTCCCAGGCCCCCTACCTGCTGCCCGGCGCGCGCTTCGGGTGGAAGATGGGCGACGTCAAGGCGATGGACTCGATGGTCCACGACGGCCTGACCAACCCGTTCTCCGGCCGCCAGATGTTCGACGAGGCCACCGAGGTCGGCGACGAGCTCGAGCTGACCCGGCCCGACCTCGACCGCTGGGCGCTGCGCTCGCACGAGCGCGCGCTGGCCGCCACGGACGAGGGTCGCCTGCCCGACGAGATCGTTCCCGTCACCGTCAAGTCCCGCAAGGGCGACACGGTCGTCGAGGTCGACGAGGGCCCGCGCCGGGACACTTCGCTGGAGGTGCTGGCGAAGCTGCCGGGCCTCGTGGGCAAGGACGGCTCGCACACCGCCGGCAACTCGCCGGGCGTCAACGACGGCGGCAGCGCGCTCGTGCTCGCCTCCGACGAGTGGGCCAAGGCGAACGGCAAGCAGGCGCTGGCGACGATCGTCGCCCAGGCGCAGGTGGCCGACGACTTCCCCTACCTCGCCAAGACCCCGGCCCTGGCCGCCGAGAAGGCACTGGCCAAGGCGGGGCTGAGCGCCGACGACATCGACCTGTGGGAGATCAACGAGGCCTTCGCCTCGGTCACCCTCAACACGATTCGCATGCTCGGCATCGACGAGGAGAAGGTCAACGTCAACGGCGGCGCCGTCGCGCTCGGTCATCCGATCGGCGCCTCGGGCGGGCGCATCCTCGGATCGCTCGTGCTCGAGCTCGGCCGTCGCGGCGGCGGCAAGGGCATCGCCGCGATCTGCTCCGGTGGCGGTCAGGGCGACGCCGTCATCGTCGAGGTGAACGGCGCGTAGCGCCGTGGCAGGACGCGCGGCAGCCTTCTTCGACCTGGACCGGACCCTGATCGCGGGGTCCTCCGCGTTCCAGTTCGCGCGCGCCTCGTACCGCAACGGCCTCGCCACCCGGCGCCAGATCGCCTCGGACGCGCTGGCCAACATCCGCTTCCGCCTCCAGGGCTCGACGGACGAGGCGACCGAGGCGCTCAAGGCGCGGGTCATGAGCGCCCTGGAGGGCGTGCGGGTGCGCGACATCGAGCGCCTGGGGCCCGACGTCCTGGCCGGGATCCTCCCGCGCGTCTACCCGCAGATGATCAAGATCGCCTACGCCCACCAGGATGCCGGGCGCCCGGTCTACATCTGCACGGCCGCGTCGCAGGAGGTCGCCGACCTGCTGGCGGGCGTCCTCACCTTCGACGGCGCCATCGGCACGCGCTCGGAGATCGTCGACGGCGCCTACACCGGCCGCCTGGACGGGCCGTTCACATACCGCGAGGGCAAGGCGACCGCGATCCGCGAGCTGGCGCAGCGCGAGAACTACGACCTGGCCGAGTCCTGGGCGTACTCGGACTCGGAGTCCGACCTGCCGATGCTCCGGGCCGTCGGCCATCCGGTGGTCGTCAATCCCGACGCCGAGCTCTCCCGGATCGCGCGCGAGGAGGAGTGGGACGTCATCCGCTTCGAGACGCTCGGGCGACGGCTCAAGGTGGGCGGGGCAATCTTCACCGCGCTGGCGGCGGGCGGGATCGGCAACGCCGTCGTGCGCCGCCGCGCCCCCGTGCGCCGCCGCCCGGCGCTTCCGCGCCGATGAGCGCGAGCGAGCTGACCGACGAGCAGCGCGAGATCCGGGCGCTGGCCCGCCGCTTCGCCGACGAGGAGATCGCTCCGCGCGCCGCGGGGTGGGACCGCGACCATCACTTCCCCGCCGAGGTGTTCGAGCGCCTGGGGGAGCTCGGGCTGATGGGCGTGTGCGTGCCCGCCGAGCACGGCGGCGCGGGCGCCGACTACCTGAGCTACGTGCTCGTGCTCGAGGAGCTCTCACGCGCCGACGCGGGCGTGGGCGTGACCGTGGCCGTGCACACCGGGGCGGGCACCCTCCCGCTGCTCGCGCAGGGCACGCCCGAGCAGGTGGAGCGCCTGGTCCCGCCGCTCGCCCAGGGCCACGAGCTGGCCGCCTTCGCGCTGACCGAGCCCGAGGCGGGCTCCGACGCCGCGGCGCTGCGCACGAAGGCGGACGCCGAGGGCCGGATCACGGGCACCAAGCAGTGGATCACCAACGGCTCGCACGCCGCCACGTTCAACGTGTTCGCTCGCGACGAGGGCCAGGGCATCTCGGCTTACGTGGTCCGCCGGGGCGCGGAGGGCTTCCGCGTCACGCGCGAGGAGGAAAAGCTCGGGCTGAACTCATCGAGCACGGCGGACCTGAGCTTCGAGGCCACGCCGGGCGAGCGGCTCGGGGAGGCGGGGGAGGGGATGCGGATCGCGCTGTCCACGCTCGACGGCGGACGTATCGGAATCGCCGCCCAGGCCGTCGGGATCGCGCAGGCGGCGCTCGACCTCGCCGCCGCCTACGCGGGCGAGCGCCGCGCGTTCGGCGGCCCCATCGCCCGTTTCGGGGCGATCCAGCAAAAGCTCGCCGACATGCAGACCGAGGTCGAGGCGGCGCGCGCCCTCACCTGGCGCGCCGCGCGCCTGAAGGCTTCCGGCCGTCCGCACACCGTCGAGGGCGCCCAGGCGAAGCTGTTCGCCAGCCGGGTGGCCCGGCACTGGACCGGCGAGGCCATCCAGGTGCTCGGCGGCTACGGCTACACCAAGGAGTTCCCGGCCGAGCGCTACTACCGCGACGCCAAGGTCACCGAGATCTACGAGGGCACGAGCGAGATCCAGCGGCTCGTCATCGCGCGAGCGCTGCTGGGCGAGGCGGCCCGCGAATAAGCTGCGGCGCCGATGCGGCTCGTGGCTCTGCTCCTCTCCGCCGCCGCGGGTCATGGCGGTCGCCCCCCCAGCGGCGCTTGCGAACGGCGATCCACCCAGCAACGTCCTGATCGGCCAGGACGTCTATACGCCCGCCGACCCGGCACCTCCGGCGCTGGTGCGCGAGCTCAAGCAGGCCGCGGCGCGCGCCAAGCAGGCCGGCTATCCCACCAAGGTCGCCGTCGTGCGCACCGAGGCGGACCTGGGAAACGTCCCGCAGGCACTCGGCAAGCCCCAGCAGTACGCCGACTACCTGCTCGCCGACCTGCACGGCCCGTCCCAGGTGACGGGGGACTTCGGCGTGCTCGTGGTGACGCCCGCCGGCTCCGGGATCGCTGGCAAGAGCTTCACCGGCGGCGAGCGCCAGGCGGCGCGCACGATCGACGTCAGCACCGGGGCGAGCTCCGGGGAGCTCGTGCGAGCGGCCACGGCGACGCTGGAGAAGATGGCCTCGGCGGCCGGCCATCCGATCGGCGGCGCCGGGTCGGACAGCGGCGGAGGGTCGAGCGGGATCGTCATCGCCGGCGTGCTCGCGGGCCTGCTCGCCCTCACCACCGTCGCGATCCTCGCCGCGCGCGCCCGGCGGCGCGGCGAAAGGCCGCCCGCGGACGAGTAGCCTCGTTTCCGTGCGCTGGACCCTCGATCCCGCCCTGCTCGGGCTTCTCCTCGTGGCCGGCGGGCTCTACGTCCGCGCCGTCCGCACGCTCGCCCGCCGCGGGCAGCCGACCTCGCGCTGGCAGCAGGCGTCGTGGTGGGCGGGCCTGACGCTCACGGGGCTGGCGCTGATGGGCCCCGCGAGCGGATACGTCACCCGCCTGCTCGTCGCCCACATGGCCGAGCACCTGCTGATCGCCGACATCGGCGCGCCGCTGCTGCTGGCCGGCTTGCGCACCCCGGTCCTCCAGCACTTCCTGCCGCCCGCCCTCATGCGCCCTCTCAGCCGAAGCCGCGGCCTGCGGCGCTTCGGCCACGCGATCTCGCGCCCCCCGGTGGCGATCGGGATCTACCTGCTCGTCCTCTACTTCTGGCACTTCGCCTTCGCCTTCGAGGCCGCCCTGCGCAGCGGATGGGTCCACGCGCTCCAGCACGAGTCGTTCGTGGCCATCAGCATGCTGGTGTGGTGGTCGGCCATCGAGCCCGGCCGCCGTCACCTTCCCGGCCAGCTGTGGAAGATCGGCTACATCTTCGCCGTGCGCATGGTGAGCCTGTTCCTCGGCATGGCGCTGATCTTCAGCCGCTCGCCGTGGTACGACGGCTTCTACGGCGACCGAGCGCGAGAGTTCGGGCTCACTCCGCTCGAGGACCAGCAGCTCGCGGGCGGGATGATGATGTCGCTCGACATCATCATCATCATGTTCGCGCTGTGCCTGTTCTTCTGGCGGGCGGCCGCGGACCACGACCGCGAGGAAGCCGAGGCCGCGCGGACGACCGGTACGGGTCAGCCGGCCTAGGTATTACCGCCGCTCCTCGCGCGCCCGCCGGCGCTTCTCCCGGCGGTCGGCGATCCACAGACCCAGCCCGACGATCACGATCGGGCCGACGTAGATGGCGAGGTCGGGGGCCCAGTGGCCGGCGTGCGCGAAGACGATCACGAGTTGTTGTTGATCGCGGACAGCAGCCAGAGGCCCAGGCTGGTGAAGGTGATCATCACCAGCAGCATCCAGTATTGCGAGCGCGTCGCCTCGCGAACGTCGCGGTACACCGCGAGCGCCTTGTCGTGGGCGAGCGTGAGGCCGGCGACGTGGCCGATCACCAGGGCCCCGACCTGGACGTACCAGATGCCCTGCGCGCTGACGACGTTGTAGTCGATCGTCGAGCTCGCCGTCCCGAACAGGTCGCTCCCGTCCCCGAGCGGATCGGAGGACAGGAAGGCCATGGCCTGGCCCTGGAACGCGAGCAGGGAGAAGTAGTGCGCGATGACGTACGCCACGGCGATCGGCGCGAGCGTGTGGACGAACTGACGGGACAGCTGGGCGGTGGGATGTTCACGGTTCACGCTGTGCATACCCATCACGCCAAGGCGGTAGAGGCCGGAGACGATCAGCACCGCCGATACGAGGCCGATCGTCGCCGCGAGCTCCAGCGCGGTCGCCGGAGTGAAGCCGAGGTCGAGGAAGGGCTGCTGGAGGTCGTTGGCGAGGTTCGCCCAGGCGCGGCCCTGGGAGAAGCCGTCGAAGCTCGTGGTCCCGATGGAGACGCACAGCAGCGCGACCGTGCCGGGGATCGGGTCGAGCCTCGGCAACCCCGACAGCGGCCGCCGGAGATAGAGCACGCCGTCGCGCCGTTCCCATACAGACAGGCGCGCGATGACGCCGAAGTAGGCGCCGAACGCGTCGGCCCGCTCGCTCCACTCGTCGATCCCGTAGAAGCTCATGCCGGCCAGCTGGACGGCCGCGTAGGCGAGCGCGAGCAGCGCGAGGGTCGACGGGTCGTCGCGGCTCTGGTAGGCCAGCTCGACCCACGCGAAGCACAGCAGCCCGAGCGCGGCCGGCCAGCGGCCGAGGCGCTCCGGATAGCGCAGAGGGGAGGGCGGCTCGCCCGCGGACAGGCGCCGGGAGACCCAGGCCACGGCCCGCGCCGCGGAGCGCCACGGCGAGAAGGCCGCGAACACGTTGCCGAACAGCAGGCTCGCGACCACCAGCCCGACCCAGAAGGTGACGTAGATGAACGTGGGCGCGAAGTTGGCCGTCGGCGTCTGCGTTCCCGCGAAGCCGCTGTAGACGACCAGCGCGAACAGGGCGATGCCGATCGCCCCGCAGACCACGTCGACGACCGCCGGAATCCGAAGCACTCGCGTGCGGTGCGGCTCCTGCAGCTGCGGCGTGCGCCACAGGAAGGCGAGGCCGATGAAGGAGATGATGAGCACCATCGCCGCGCCGTAGCCGAACAGCCATTCCGGGATCGGGCAGGTCCGCCCGCTGCGCGATGCCGTGCGCCGCGGCCGAGGTGGGGAAGGCGAGCGCCGCCGCGCCGAGCGCGGCGGCGGTCACGAGCGTCCGGCGGCTCACGGCTCGACCTTGACCTGGCCGATCTTCGTGCCGCGTGTCCTCGATCTCGAACTCGTAGATCCCCGGCGCGTCGGTCTTCACGTTGTAGGTGACCGAGCCCCCGGCCTTGACGTCCTTGGCGATGTCGAAGCCGTGCAGGTGGATCTCGTGGTCGGCGTCGGAGACCACCTTGAAGCGGGCGCGATCGCCCTTCTTCACGGAGACCGTCTGAACGCCGCCGACGGCCTTGCCGTTCTTGATCGTGATCACCTGGATGGGCGGCTTGGGCGCCGGGGTCGTGAGCGTGCCCGTCCCGGTCACCGTGGCGGCCGGCGTCGTCTGCGCGGCGGTCGTCGAGTCGTTGTTGTCGTCGCCGCCGGAGCCGATGACGATGATCGCCACCACGGCCACCACGGCGGCGGCGGCGAGGAGCCCGATACGGGTGTTGCGGGTCATGCGAAACCTCCTTGGTCGAGTCACGGCGCCTCGCGGCGCCGGACGGCGACGGAGGCGTCAGGTGAGAAGCGGCGCGAGCCGCGGAGGCGCGCGCCCGGCCGCGGCCGAGGCGAGCGGAGGCGAGCGGCGGGCGGCCACGGCGACGGGGAGCGGGCCGGCCCGGAGAACGGACGGCGAGACGCCGGGCGGCGGCGGCGCGCCGTGAGCGCGCGGGCAGCCGCGCGAGCGCCGACGAGGAACAGGGTCAGGACTCCGCCGGCGACGAAACTCAGCGGCAGCGCGAGCCAGCCCCCGCCGCCGAGCACGCCGGCCAGCCCGCGGGGTGGCCGGCGAAGACCGCGCCTTCGAGCAGTTCCTGGCCGAGGAACACGGTGACCAGCGCGCCGGTCGCGAACAGCCACAGCCGCCCACGGCTCCACGCTCGCTCGCCGGCCTCGCCGATCCGCCAGGCGCGCGCGAGGCGGGCCACCACCTCGGCGGCGGCCAGCGCGCAGAGCACGCCGACGAGCGGCTTGGCGATCCCGAGGTAGGCGTGCCCTTGGCGGGCGAGCTCGTGGCCTGCGTCGCCTCCGTAGGCGAGCCGGTAGCGGAGGTCGTGCACCCCCAGAGCGGCTAGCGGCAGGAGCGCCGCGGCGCGCGCACGCAGGGAAATCCGGCCGATCATGGCGCTTTGACGGTAGCGCATGGCGAGCGCGCGTCAGCCGTACAGATCGTCGGGCTCGCGCGCCAGCTCCATGTAGCGCTCGGGTGTACGGCCGGGCTCGAAGCCGAAGCGTTCGTAGAGGCCGTGCGCGTCCTCGGTGAACAGCACCCAACGCCGCAACCCCTGGAGCTCGGGATGCGACAGCACGACCTCGACGAGCCAGACCCCGAGGCCCGCGCCGCGGTGCGGGTCGAGCATGAACACGTCGGCCAGGTAGCCGTACGTGGCGCGGTCCGTCACGACGCGCGCGAACCCGGCGAGCGAGCCGTCGGGCGCGTACAGGCCGAACGGCAGCGAACCGGCGATCGACCGCTCCACCACCTCGCGCGGTACGCCGCGGGCCCAGTAGGACTCATCGTGGAGGTACCGGTGCACGGCGTCGACGTCGACGCGGGCCGGGTCGTCGGAGATCGTGTAGCCGTCGCGGGTCCACTCCATCGGGGGACGTCGACTCTAGACTGTGCCCATGGCCACCCCCACGCGGGAGGACCGCGAGCTGTCCATCGTCGAGCGCTGGGAGCGCGAGCGCTTCGACGCCTCGCCGGAGCGCGACGCCCCGTTCTCCACGCTCAGCGGCCAGCCGATCCAGCCGCTGTACACCCAGGAGGACCTGCCCGCCGACCCGGACGCCGCGATCGGCCTGCCCGGCCAGTTCCCCTACACCCGCGGCGTCTACCCGTCGATGTACCGGGGCCGGCTGTGGACGATGCGTCAGTTCGCCGGCTTCGGCACCGCCGAGGAGACCAACGAACGCTTCCGCTACCTGCTCGACCACGGGCAGACCGGGCTGTCGACGGCCTTCGACATGCCCTCGCTCATGGGGCATGACTCCGACCACCCGCGCTCGCTGGGGGAGGTCGGCCGCGAGGGCGTCGCCATCGACACGATCGACGACATGGAGACCCTGTTCGCCGGCATCCCGCTCGACGAGGTCTCGGTGTCCATGACGATCAACGCGCCGGCCGCGATCATGCTCGCGTTCTACGTCGCCGCCGCCGAGCGACAGGGGGTCCCGCCGGAGAAGCTCG
This sequence comes from uncultured Actinomycetes bacterium, assembly GCA_963842605.1. Classification (GTDB taxonomy): domain Bacteria; phylum Actinomycetota; class Thermoleophilia; order Solirubrobacterales; family Solirubrobacteraceae; genus AC-38. The sequence goes on along the minus strand of CAWJGV010000002.1, from coordinate 493,583 downwards.
CCGGGACGATCCAGACCGACATCCTCAAGGAGTACATCGCCCAGAAGGAGTGGTGCTTCCCGATCGACCCGGCGATGCGCCTCGTCGGCGACCTGATCGAGTGGTGCAGCGAGCACATGCCGCGCTGGCACCCGATCTCGATCAGCGGCTACCACATCCGCGAGGCGGGCTCGACGGCGGCCCAGGAGCTGGCCTTCACGCTCAAGGACGGTCTCACCTACGTCGAGGAGGCGGTCGCCCGCGGCCTGTCGGTGGACGACTTCGCGCCGCGCCTGAGCTTCTTCTTCAACGCCCACATCGACCTCTTCGAGGAGGTCGCGAAGTACCGAGCCGCCCGGCGCATCTGGGCGCGGGAGCTGCGCGACACCTTCGGCGCGCGCGACGAGCGCTCCCTGCTCATGCGCTTCCACACGCAGACGGCGGGTGTGTCGCTGACCGCCCAGCAGCCGCTCAACAACATCGTGCGCACGACGATCGAGGCCCTGGCCGGCGTGCTCGGCGGCACGCAGTCGCTGCACACCAACTCCTACGACGAGGCGCTGGCGCTGCCCACCGAGGAGGCGGTGCGGCTGGCCCTGCGCACGCAGCAGGTGATCGCCCACGAGTCGGGCGTGGCCAACACGATCGACCCGCTCGGCGGGAGCTACTTCGTCGAGGCGCTGACCGACGAGATGGAGCGCCAGGCCTACGCGTACTTCGCCAAGATCGACGAGCTCGGCGGGATGGTCGAGGCGGTCAAGGGCGGCTTCCCGCAGCGCGAGATCGCCGATGCCGCCTTCCGCTACCAGCAGGAGGTGGAGCAGGGAGAGCGCGTGGTCGTCGGGGTCAACGCGTTCGAGCAGGATGACGACGGTGGGCTCGACACCCTGCGTATCGACCCCGCGCTCGAGGGCAAGCAGGTCGACCGCCTCCAGGCCCATCGCGCGCGCCGCGACGCCGCTGCCGTCGAGGCCGCACTCGGCAAGTCTCCGCGAGGCCGCGGCGCAGGATGGCCGCAACCTCATGCCCGGCCTGCTGGATTGCGCCCGCGCGGGCGCCTCGGAGGGCGAGATCGTCGAGGCGCTCCAGACGGTCTTCGGGACCTACGCCGAATCGCCCGTCTTCTAGTACGTTGGCGCCCGTGCGCTATGGGATCGCTGCGGCGGGGGCGTGCGTCCTCGCCCTCACCGTCTCCACGTCGGCGGCCTTCGGGCACGCCGAGCGCCCCTCGTACTACCCCAACTTCGACCCGATCGCCAAGAAGTACGACCCGGCTCCGGAGATCGGCCCGGCCGGCTCCGTCCCCAAGTACCGCGGCAAGGGCACCGCGATCGTCGTCTGCAAGGCCGACTCCGGCCAGCGGATCCGCGCCCTTCCCCGCAAGACGCGGCGCGAGCGAGCGGTGCGCAAGCGCAATCTGACCCTTCGGCGCCATTGCCGCTTCCGCCACATCCAGCAGGCGGTCACCGCGGCGCGCAACGGCACGCGCATCCTCGTGCTCCCGGGCGTCTACAAGGAGGAGCCGAGCCGCGCCGAGCCCAATCCGGATCCCAAGTGCAACGGCATGTACGACAGCACCGAGGAGAAGGGCACGGCGCCGAGCTACCTCTACCACTTCACCTGCCCCAACTCGCAGAACATGATCGCGATCATGGGCGACTCGCCCAGCGACCCCGATCGCAAGTGCGATCGCAAGTGCAACATCCAGATCTCGGGTACCGCGAGGCCCCAGGACGTCCTCATCACGGGCGAGCGGTCCAAGCTCAACGTCATCCGCGCCGACCGCGCCGACGGCGTCTACCTGAGCAACTTCACGATCGAGTTCTCCGACTTCAACAACATCTACGTGCTCGAGACGAACGGCTTCCACCTGAACAAGATCGTGTCTCGCTACTCACGCGAGTACGGAATCCTGTCGTTCGCGTCGGACCACGGCCTGTACGAGAACATCGAGGCCTTCAACAGCGGCGACTCGGGCATCTACCCGGGCTCGGGCCCGGAGGGGCACTGCGCGCGCTACGGGATCGAGATCCGCAACTCCGACTCCCACGACAACACGCTCGGCTACTCGGGCACGGCCGGCAACGGCGTGTGGGCGCACGACAACAAGTTCCACGACAACTCCACGGGGATCGTCACCGACTCCTTCGCCGCCGGCCATCCGGGCATGCCGCAGGACTGCGCGAAATGGGAGAACAACGAGGTCTACTCCAACAACAAGGACCTGTTCAACGCCGAGCGCGACGAGTACTGCAAGAAGCCGGTCGAGCAGCGCGATCCCAAGATCGTCTGCCCGACCTTCCAGACGGCGGTGGGCACGGGGATGATGATCGCCGGCGGCAACGGCGACATCACGCGCGGCAACTACATCTACGACAACTGGCGGGCGGGAGCGCGGCTCTTCTGGGTCCCGACCACGTTGCGCGGCGGCGACTCGACGGGCCAGTCGATGAACCACGACACCGAGCAGTTCGACACGTCGAACAAGAATCGCTACGACGACAACAAGGTGGGCGTGCGGCCCGACGGCACGCGCGATCCCAACGGCGTGGACTTCTGGTGGGACGAGGAGGGCTCGGGCAACTGCTGGCAGGGCAACACCGGGCCCGGTGGCGCCAAGCCGACGAGCGACCCGGCGACGCTCCCGACCTGCTCGAGTGGCGGCTCGTCGTTCTCCCCGGGCAATCCGGCCAAGCAGACGTTCCAGGTGCCGTGCGCGACGTGGGATCCCAAGGACAACACCGACCCGCCAGGCTGCGACTGGTTCGATCGGCCGCCCGAGCCGAAGTGATGCGTCGCGCGGGGCTGCTGGTCGCGGCCGCCGTGCTCATCGCGACAGCGGGCTGCGGAGGCGAGGACAAGGGCACGGGCGAGCTGCGGTGGGTTGGCAAGCCCCGCGTCTTCAGATCCGCCGACCTTCCGCGCGACCGGGTCCTGCGGGGCACCGTGGAGAACGGCACGCTGCGGCGGGTCGAGATCAAGGCGAAGGACCTGCGCCTGGTCGACGCCGGCGGCAAGCGGGTCGGTGGCGTCGCCACGTTCCTCAACGGCTACCTGCACGGGCTCTACCCGCCAACCCGCCATCCGGCGAGCGGGCTCCCGGCCGAGGAGCAGCGGCGGATCGGGATCGTGGCCCGGATCGATCCCGGCAAGCGCGCCCCGCTGGTCGTTGCCTGGCGCCTGAAGGCGGGAGACCGGCCACCCGTGCGGGTCGAGTACGGCGCGGGGTCGCTGCCGATCCCGAAGCGGTAGCGGCCTCAGCGGCCACGAACGACGGGCATCGAGGAGCTGAGTCGGGCGCGCCGGTGAGACGTCCTTGACGTCATGCGGCTCACCCGTCCGCCGGCCGACCCCTCTCGATGCCGTCGTTTGAGCCCGTAACCGCCGTCGCTACCGCAGCGCGCTTCCGGCCGCCACCGGGAGCGCGATCCCCGACTCCCACGACCCGCTCGGGAGCAGGCGGCTCAGGCGGTACTCCGCGGGGCCCGTGTACGGCGCCGCTCGCAGGAACCATCCCGAGGGGTCGGCGATGAAGGCCGGGCCGTTGCTGTCGCAGCGCTCTCCCGTCACGTCGACCGGATGCCAGGCGTCGGCCTCCCCGCCGCGACGCTCGACCCGCAGGACGACCGGCCCGCGCGCGGGACGCACGCCGCCGAACAGCAGCACCGACGGCTGGCCGCCGGCGTCCTGGACCTGCGCCCAGAAGGGCATCCGGAAGGCCTGCGCGGCCGGCTTCGGCGTGCCATCGGAGAAGAACAGCCCGGTCTGGAATTCGCTCCATCGCGTGCCGGGGCGGCGGCGCGGGTCGCGCGGACCGATGTCGCGCAGCAGGAACTGGGCGAACATCCGGGTGCCGGGATCGCGCCACGCCAGGTAGGTGGACCAGCCGAGGAAGCGGGCCTGCTCCATCGTCCCGTAGGGCGCCGTCGGGTCGGGCGGGTTCGTCTCGTAGGCGTATTCCGTCTGGTACAGCGGGAGGCGCCCCGCCACCCGGCCGCGGTCGGCCAGGGCCCCGAGCAGGTTCTCGAGGCGCCCGGCGTCGGCCAGCGGCGCGTCGTCGGGATCGGGGTCCGAGGTCGCGGGAGTGGTCGCGCCCGAGTACGGATGATGGGACCAACCATCGGCGCGCAGTGGCCGGAAGCCGCGACACTCGGGAATGTTCAGCGGGGCCAGGCTGGCGTCGACGCAGGCGAGCTCGCGCAGGAAGCGCAGCGGCGCCACCCCGCCACGTCCGGGCCGACGCGAGCCCGACGCCGCCGTGGCGCCCACGAGCACGACGTTGCGCGCCGACCGAGCCTTGATCGCGTCATAGGCCGCGTTGTGCATCGCCCGGTAGATGTGCGGCGACTCCGCCTGCCAGCGCCCGCGGCGGCGGATCCACTGCGGGCGCAGGAAGGTCGCGTTGTTCGGCTCGTTCCACGTCGTGTACATGCGCACGTCCGGCAGGGCTTCGCCGGGGCGCTCGGGGTCGGGGAACGAGCCGTCGTAGCGGCGCGCGACGGCCGCGGCGAAGTGGCCGAACTGCGTCGCGTCGGGCGCCCAGGTCTGCCGGTCGGCCGGCTTGACGGCCCGCTTGACCGCCCAGCGCGGCGCCCAGAAGGCCACGTCGAGCATCACGTCGAGGCCGGCCGACTTGGCCGCCTTGACCGCCCGGTCGAGGCGAATCCACGGCTCGCGCGGATAGGTGCGCGAGTCGGACGGGTCGAATGGCGGGCCGGGACGCGTCCGCGCGGTCCGCGCCGGCGCGAGCGCGGACCAGCCGGCGGTTATCCGCACCCGGTCGGCGCCGAGCCAGGCGATCCGCCGGGCCGCCTCGCGCACGAGGGCCGGCGCCGAATGGAGCATCACGGCGTCGTCCTGCAGTGTCGTCTCGAGATGTCGCGCGCCGCCCTGGTTGCCACCCAGAGCCAGCACGGCCAGCGAACAAGCCAACAGCACCTGCCCTACCCCCCACGGGAACCGTTGTTATACCCAACGCGGCCGAACACCGAAACCTGCGGCAATTGCCGAGGGTCAATAGCATTCCCGCCCCTCATGGAGGCGGCCACCCAGAGAAAGATCCGCGTCGTCGTCGCCAAGCCGGGCCTCGACGGGCACGATCGCGGGGCGAAGATCATCGCCCGCGCGCTGCGCGACGCCGGCATGGAGGTGATCTACACCGGGCTCCATCAGACCCCGGAGCAGATCGTGGCCACGGTCATCCAGGAGGACGCCGACGCCGTCGGCCTGTCGATCCTCTCCGGCGCCCACATGACGCTGGTGCCGCGCATCGTCGAGCTCCTGCGCGGCGAGGGCGTGGAGGACGTCGTCGTCACGGTGGGAGGGACGATCCCCTCGGACGACATCCCCGAGCTGCGGGAGCTGGGCGTGGCGGCGGTATTCACGCCCGGGGCCCCGACCTCGGACATCATCGATTTCATCAAGAGCGCCGTATCCGAGACCAGGCAGTAGTTCGACTGACTGGTCAGTCAATCGGGTAAGGTGGCGAACATCCGTTTGGTTTAGAGGAGGCTTGCGTTGAAGATTTGCGTCCTGGTGAAAGAGGTCCCGGACGCCGCCGTCGAGAAGCGGATCGACGCTTCTACGGGGCGGATGGACCGAAGTGGGGAGAAGAACCTCAACCCCTTCGACACGCACGCGATCGAGGCTGCCATGCAGATCAAGGAAGGCGGCGACGTCCCGGTCGAGGAGGTCATCGCGGTGTCGATGGGCCCGGAGAGCGCCGTCCGCGCGCTCCACAAGGCGGTGTCGCTGGGCGCGGATCGCTCGGTGCACCTGACGGACGAGTCGCTGGCCGGCTCCGACGTCGCGGCGACCGGATACGCGCTCGCCAAGACGCTCGAGCGCGAGTCCCCCGACCTCGTCCTGCTCGGTCAGCAGTCCGACGACGGCGAGTGCTACACGATCGGCGCCGTCGTGGCCGAGCACCTGGCGATGCCCTCGCTGACCCAGGTGATCAAGATCGACGTCGAGGACGGCAAGCTGCGCTGCGAGCGCCAGGCCGAGTACGGCTACGACACCGTCGCCGTCGAGCTGCCCGCCGTCATCTCGGTCGGCGACGCCATCAACGAGCCGCGCTACCCGTCGCTGAAGGCGATCATGGGCGCCAAGAAGAAGCCGCTCGACGCCCTCAGCGTGTCCGACGCCGGCATCGAAGGCTCCAAGGTGGGCGCCGAGGGCTCCATGGTCGAGTGCGGCGACTTCTCCGACCCGCCCCAGAAGGAGGCGGGCCAGATCATCGAGGACGAGGACACCAACGAGACGGTCGAGAAGATCGTCTCCTGGCTCGAGGAAAGGAAGCTTCTGTAATGGCTGACATTCTGGTCTACGTCCTCCACTACGAGGGCGAGCTCAACAAGAACTCCCTGGGCGCCGTCACCGAGGGCGCCCGGCTGGCCGGCGAGATCGGCGGCGAGGCCCATGCCGTCCTGGTCGGCGGCGACGACGTGACCGACGAGCTGGCCGCCTCGGTGGGCAACTACGGCGCGACGAAGGTCTTCCGGGTCAAGGGCCCCGAGGGCCTCGCCCAGCCGGTCGTCGACGCGATGGCCAAGATCATCGAGGAGAACGGTCACACCTACGCGCTGTTCGGCGGCGGCCTGCTCGGCTTCGAGATCGGCGCCGGCCTGGCCGCGCGCCTGGGCGCCGGCGTGACGATGGAGGTCACCGAGGTCGGCGTCGAGGACGGCAAGCTCGTCGCCTCGCGCCCGATCCTCCAGGACAGCAAGATCTCCAAGTCCCATTACAAGGACAAGGGCGTGATCATCGGGCGCCTGAACGCGTTCGAGGCCAAGGAGTCCGGCGGCGGGGCGGCCACCGTCGAGGACGTCGAGGTCGAGCTCTCGCCGCAGGCCACCAAGGCCACGATGGTGCAGCGCGGCGAGCAGCGCGGCGAGGAGATCGACATCGAGGGCGCCGACATCCTCGTGGCCGGAGGCCGCGGCCTGGGCAAGGCCGAGGGCTTCGAGCTTGCCGAGGAGCTTGCCAAGGCTCTCGGCGGGGCCGTCGCGGCCACCCGCGCGGTGGTCGACGCCGGCTGGTACCCGTACTCGACCCAGATCGGCCAGACGGGGAAGACCGTCGCGCCGAAGCTCTACCTGGCGGCCGGGCATCTCCGGCGCCATCCAGCACAAGGTCGGCATGCAGGCCTCGGAGAACATCGTCGCGATCAACAAGGACAGCAACGCGCCGATCTTCGAGTTCTCCGACCTCGGGATCATCGGCGACCTCAACAAGATCCTGCCGAAGCTCACCGAGGCCGTGAAGGCGAAGAAGGGGAGCTGAGGGCGGTGTCGTCCGACAACGGCGTCGTCGTCCCGCGCGACTATCCACCCCCCGTCGACTCGCCGGAAGAGTTCATCAAGCGCGAGCTTGACGCCGAGGATGACCTCATCGAGGTGGGAGTCGCCATCGTGGGCGGCGGCACGGCCGGGCTGGCGTGCGCCAACCGGCTGCTCCAGCTCCTGGCCGAGGACCCGGCGACGATGGAGCGGCTGGGCGAGGTTCCGGTCGCGGTCATCGAGAAGGCCAAGGTCTGCGGGGGCCACAGCCTGTCCGGGGCGGTCATCCGTCCCGCCGCGCTGCAGGACCTCTTCCCCGACATGTCCCGCGAGGACTGGCGCAAGGAGGGCTTCGCCTACGGTGAGGTCGACAAGGAAGCCGTGTACATGCTCCCGACCAAGCGGACCAAGCTGCGGATCCCCCCGCCGCCTCCGTTCCGCAACCACGGCAACGAGGTGATCTCGGTCTCCGCTCTGGCGCGCTACCAGCAGCGCCAGGCCGAGGAGGCCGGCGCTTACATCCTCACCGAGACCTCGGCCACCCAGCTGATCGTGGAGGACGGGCGGGTTATGGGTGTGCGCTCGGGCGACAAGGGCCGCGACAAGGACGGCGAGCCGCTGCCCAACTTCGAGCCCGGCACCGACATCAAGGCCAACGTGACGGTGCTGGGCGAGGGCTGCTGGGGCCACCTCACCGGCGCGGCGATCCGAGAGTTCGACCTCGGCGCCGACCGCGAGCCCCCGGTGTGGGAGCTGGGCGTCAAGGAGGTCTGGAAGGTTCCCAAGCCGCTGGACCGCCTGATCCACACGGTCGGGCCCTGGCCGGTGAAGCTCTCGTCCAAGTACGGGCAGATCGGCGGGACGTGGCTGTATCCGATGAAGGACGAGAAGACGGGCGACGACCTGGTCTCCATCGGGTTCGTCATCGACCTGGAGTACGCCGACGCCACGACCTCGGCCCACGACCTGCTCCAGCTGTTCAAGACCCATCCCCTGGTGCGCGGGATCCTCGAGGGCGGCGAGCGGGTCGCCTGGGGCGCCAAGGCCCTGCCCGGCGGGGGCTACTGGTCGATGCCCAAGCTGACGATGCCCGGCGCGCTGCTGGTCGGCGACGCCGGCGGCATGGTGGACACCGTCGCGCTCAAGGGCGTGCACCACTGCATCCGCTCGGGGATGCTGGCCGCGGAGTCGATCTACCGCGCCCTGAAGGCCGGGAGCGCCGACCTCTCCTCCTACGAGAAGGCCATCGAGGAGTCCCAGATCGGCCAGGAGCTCTGGCAGGTTCGCAACACCCGCCAGCCCTTCCAGAAGGGCTTTCTGGCCGGCGGCCCGCTGGTCAACCTGATGATCGCCAGCAAGGGCCGGTTCCCCGGCGGGCGCTGGAAGTGGCACCGCAACGACGAGCGGCCGGTGTTCATCGGGAATACGAAGGACCGCTACCCCAAGCCCGACGGCAAGTACACGTTCGACAAGCTGTCGTCGGTCTTCATCAGCGGGAACGCCACCCGCGACGACGCGCCGAACCACATCCGCGTGCAGAAGAACGTGCCGCGCGAGCTGGCCGAGACGTGGGCCTGGATGTGCCCGGCGGGCGTGTACGAGATCCCCGACGACGCGCCCGAGGAGGGGCCCGTCGACCTGGTGGTCAACTACACGAACTGCGTGCAGTGCGGCGCGATCACGGCCAAGGGCGGCCGGCTGACGACGCCCGAGGGCGGCGACGGGCCGCTCTACCAGATCACGTAGTACCGCCCCCGCCGCCAGGGGGACTAGCGCAACTATGCGTTGTCGCCCATTGTTAAGGGATGAGGATGAGGCGCGTCGCCCTGACATCTCTCGTTGCCTGCGTTTTGGTGGCCCTACCTGGCGCGTTCGCGCTGGGCGCCCGGGCCCCGCAGCGCGCCGATGCCCGCGCGCGCCTGACCGCGTGCAAGCCCTCGCTGGACCAGACCAGCCGCTCGCTGACGGTGGACGCCTCGATGCGCTCGCTCCAGAAGGGCGACCGGATGCAGCTGCGCTTTGAGCTCTTCCGGAAGGCCAAGGGCAGCCTGCGCTTCCGCAAGCTCGCGGGGCCGGGCCTGGGCACCTGGAATCCAGCGACCTCGGGCGTGGATCGCTACCGCTTCCGCAAGCCGATCCAGAACCTCCCCGCGGCGTCCACCTACTACGTCAAGGTGACCTACCGCTGGCTGGACCAGCACGACGTCGCCTACGCGCGGACGGTCCGCCAGACCGGACTCTGCTTCCAGCCCGATCTGCGCCCCGATCTGCGCGTCGTCGGCTTCACCGGCACGCGGCGTCTCGGGCCCGGGCAGTTCGCCTACACGGTGCTCCTGCGCAACGCCGGTCGCACGGCGTCGCGCGACTTCGACGCCGTGCTGACGGTCGGAGGCCTGCCGCGTCCGGCCGCGAACGTGCCGGGCCTCGCCGCGGGTGAGCAGCGCACCGTCGAGCTCACCGGCCCACGCTGCGAGTCGGGCGCGACGGCTCGCGTCGAGCTCGATCCCGACAACCGGGTCGACGAGTCCAACGAGACCAACGACTCGCGCTCGACCACCTGCTAGAAGGCGCCCGATGGAGCTTGGCCGGGTTGCTAGGCTGGATTCGAGATGAAAACCGACATCCATCCCGAATACGTAGAGGCACACGTGCGCTGCACGTGCGGCAATGAGTTCGTCACGCGCTCGACCAAGCCCGAGCTGCACGTCGAGATCTGCTCGAACTGCCATCCCTTCTACACCGGCCGTCAGAAGCTGGTGGACACCGGCGGCCGCGTCGAGCGCTTCCAGCGCCGCGCCGCCAAGCGCCGCGGCAAGTAGGACATGAGCGTCACCGCGTCTCCGGGCGCCTCGACCACCGAGGAAACGAGGCTTCCGGACGGGGCGCTCATGGCCCAGCGCGACGCGCCCGTGGGCGGCCAGGCCGTGCTCGAGGGCGTGATGATGCGCGGCGTCTCGACGTGGGCGGTGGCCGTCCGCAAGCCCTCCGCCGAGCAGCTCGAGTCCGAGGAGCGGCTCGACCCGCGCGAGGGCGCCAAGGGCGAGATCGAGGTCCGCTCGTTCCCGTTCGTGTCGATCCTCAAGACGCACCGCTGGATGCGCCTGCCGGTCGTCCGCGGGGTCTTCGCCCTGTGGGAGTCGCTGAAGATCGGCTTCCGCGCCCTGAACATCTCGGCCAACGCGCAGCTCCCTCCGGGTGAAGCGGGCGAGGACGAGGAGATCGGCAAGGGCACGTGGGCGGGCACCGTCGTGTTCGCCGTGGCGCTCGCCATCGGCCTGTTCTTCCTGCTCCCGGTCGGGATCACGAGCCTGTTCAAGGACTCGCTGCCGAACTCGGTCGTGTTCGTGCTCGTCGAGAAGGCGATCCGGATCACCATCTTCCTCGGCTACCTCGTCCTCATCTCGCGCCTGCCCGACCTGCGCCGCGTGTTCGAGTACCACGGCGCGGAGCACAAGACGATCGCCTGCTTCGAGGGCGGAGAGCCGCTGACCCCGGAGAACGCGCAGCGCTACTCGCGGCTGCACCCGCGGTGCGGGACGAGCTTCCTGCTCATCGTGATGATCGTGGCCATCTTCGTCTTCGCCCCGCTCGGCACGCCGGCCTGGTACATCCTCTTCCCCTCCCGCGTCGTCGGGATCCCGCTGGTCGCCGGCATCGCCTTCGAGGCGATCAAGTGGTTCGGCCGCAACCGCAACAAGCGCTGGGCCCGCGTGCTCATGTGGCCCGGCCTCCAGCTCCAGCGCCTGACCACGCGCGAGCCGGATCTGTCCCAGCTCGCCGTCGCGATCGCCGCCATGGAGGCGGTGCTCGCCGTCGAGAACCCGCTCGCGGCCTCCGACGCCGACCGGGCGGGGATGGAGGTCGCGGCGTAGCCACGGCCTTTGGCCGTCGGTTCGCTCTGTGAGTGGAGTGTGATCGCGGCGGGATAGGGTTGCCTGAATGCGCCGTGCCCTGCTGTCTCCTGCTTGCTGCTGGTCCTCCTGCTCGTCCCGGGTCCTGCGGAAGCCGGCGCGGCGACACTCGTGCACTGGTGGAAGGCCGACGGCGACTTCGTCGACTCGGTCGCCGCCAACAACGGCAGCGCCGCTCGGCGGCGTGACGTTCGGCGCCGGCCACGACGGCCAGGCGTTCTCGTTCGACGGTTCGAGCGGCTACGTGTCCGTGCCGGACGACCACCAGTCACCACTTCGCCGGCTCGTTCACGATCGACGGCTGGGCCAGGACCGCGACAATGCGACGGGCGGCGAACCAGATCGCGGTCGTACTACGACTGCGCCCAGTTCTGTCCCGAGCAATGCGGCCACTCGATGTACGAGATCGAGATCCGCGACGGCCGCGCGTTCGGAGGCGTCCGTGACGCGGGTGCGATCGGGAACTTCCCTGGCCAGTACGATCACCGGTGGTCCCTGCGATCGCCGACGGCGCGTTCCACCACGTGTCGCTGATCCGCGACGTTGAGGCGGGCAAGCTCTCACTCTACGTCGACGGCGTGGTGGCGGCTGAGCAGGACCTCGAAGCCCAGCGCCGACGGTCCCATCCAGAACGACGACGGTCGAGCCTGACCCGTTCACGATCGGCGCGCAGCTCGAGGGAGGAACGACCACGCCCCGCGATCCGATGACCGGGGCCTGGTCGACGACGTGCGCCTGTGGAACGGCGCCGAGTATCCCGCCAAGGCGCCGCCGACGGGGCTCCCCGCGCCCGTTCTGGGCAAGACGGTCAACGTGGCGCTGGTGAGCGGGAAGGTGTTCGTGAGCGTGCCGGCTGGGTCGGCGTTCGCGCGCCTGGCGGTCCCGGGAATCAAGGGCCGCAAATTCGTGCCCTTGACCGCCGAGCGCCAGATCCCGGTCGGCTCGCTTCTGGACACGCGCAAGGGCACGGTGAGACTGGCCAGCGCCTCCACGAAGGCGGGCGAGACCTTCACGGGGACCTTCTCCGCCGGTGTCTTCGCGGCGCTGCAGTCCCGCAGCGGGCTCACCGACCTGCGGCTGAAGGGATCGAGCTTCAGCCCCTGCGCCACAGCCTCCGGCACGAAAGCCTCCGCCGCGCTGAGCCGGCGCACGATCCGGCGCATGCGCGCCAACGCCAGCGGGCGCTTCCGCACCAGCGGGCGCTACAGCGCCGCCACCGTGCGCGGCACGATCTGGGACACCGTCGACCGCTGCGACGGCACCCTGACCAAGGTCAATCGCGGGGTCGTCGTCGTGCGCGACCTCCGCAAGCGCCGCAACATCACCCTGCGCGCCGGCAAGAGCTACCTCGCGCGGTCCCCGGGATAAAGCGGCGCTGCCAGTCGTACACTCGCCCCATGGTCGAGCAGCTGGTCGAGCAGATCGAGACGCGCTTCGCCGAGCTGGAGCGCGAGATGTCCGATCCCGAGGTGATCGCCGACCGCGAGCGCTACGCGGAGGTGGGCCGCGCCTATCGCGAGCTCGGGGAGGCGGCTCGGCTGGCGGCGGAGTGGCGCAAGGCGACGGATGACGCCGCGGGCGCGCGAGAGCTGCTGGTCGAGGGCGGCGACGACTCGGAGCTGCGCGAGCTCCTCGAGACCTCCGAGCGGCGGCTCGCGGAGCTGGAGGAGGAGATCCGGCTCGCCATGGTCGAGCGCGATCCCAACGACGCCAAGGACGTGATCGTCGAGGTGCGGCCGGGGACCGGGGGAGAGGAGGCCGGGCTGTTCGCCGCCGACCTGTTCCGGATGCTCACCAAGTACGCCGAGCGCCGCGGCTTTGCGCCCGAGCCGCTCGAGGTCGGCGACGGGCACTACACGTTCGCCATCAAGGGCGACGGCGCCTACTCGGTGTTCAAGCACGAGGGCGGGACGCACCGCGTGCAGCGTGTCCCGCAGACCGAGTCGCAGGGGCGCATCCACACCTCGACGGCCACCGTCGCCGTCCTTCCCGAGGCCGAGGAGGTTGACGTCGCGATCGACCCCAGCGACCTCCAGGTCGACGTCTACCGGTCGAGCGGGCCGGGCGGGCAGTCGGTCAACACGACCGACTCGGCCGTCCGCATCACGCACAAGCCGACGGGCATCGTGGTGGCGATGCAGGACGAGAAGTCCCAGCTCCAGAACCGGGAGAAGGCGATGCGCGTCCTGCGCGCGCGGCTGTACGAGCGCGCGCTGGCCGAGCAGCAGGCCGAGCTCGCGGCCGACCGCCGCGCGCAGGTGGGGACGGGCGAGCGCTCGGAGAAGGTCCGCACCTACAACTTCCCGCAGGACCGCATAACCGACCATCGGGTGAACCTCACCGTCCACAACGTCGAGAAGGTGCTGGGCGGCGAGCTCGACGAGCTGACCGGCGCGCTGGAGGCGGACGAGCGGCGCCGGGCGCTCGAGGCGCACGCGGCGGAGACATGACGGTCGCGAACGACACCGTCGGCGACGCGCTGGCGCGCGCCACCGGCCGCCTGACCGCCGCGGGGTGCGACACCCCGCGCCTCGACGCCGAGGTGCTGCTCGCCGAGGTCCTTCGCACCGACCGCGCCGGCCTCGTCACCGGCGCCGCCCGCGGGCTGGAGGCCGGCGAGGCGGCGCGCTTCGACGCGTTCGTGGCTCGCCGCGAGGGGCGCGAGCCGGTGGCCTACATCCTCGGGCGCAAGCCGTTCCGCTTCCTCGAGCTGCACGTGGACTCGCGCGTGTTGATCCCCCGGCCGGACACCGAGGTCCTCGTCGAGGCCGGCCTCGAGCTTCCCCGAGGATCGCGCGTCGTCGACGTGGGCACGGGCAGCGGGGCGGTGGCGCTGTCGCTCAAGCACGAGCGCCCCGACCTCTACGTGACGGCGACCGACATCGAGGCGGGGGCGCTCGCGGTGGCGCGCGCGAACGCACGGCGGCTCGGCCTCGAGGTCTCGTTCCGCCAGGCCGACCTGCTCGAGGGCGCGGGCGGGCCGTTCGACGCCGTGCTGGCCAACGTGCCGTACGTCGCGCCGGATACTCACGCCGAGCTGGCGCCCGAGATCAGGCAGCGCGAGCCGCGGGTCGCCGTGGTGGCCGGCGAGGACGGGCTGGCGATCGTCCGGCGACTCGTCTCCCAGCTCGGCGACACGCCGTTCGCGGCGCTCGAGGTGGGGCTCGCGCAGGAGGATCAGGTGGCGGAGCTCCTGCGGCGAGCCGGCTACGCGGACATCGAGACCCGGCGCGACCTGGCGGGGATCGAGCGCGTGGTCGTCGCGCGACACACGTGAACGAAGCGGACGCCGCCACCTTCGCGCGCTGCATCGCCGTGCAGGGCGTCGCCGTGTTCCCCGCGGACACCGTGTACGGGCTGGCATGCGAGCCCGACTCCAAGGAGGCCGTCTACCGCCTGTACCGGCTGAAGGGACGCAAGCCCGACAAGCCGGCGGCCGTGATGTTCTTCGACGTCGGGCTCGCGCTGGCCGCGCTGCCCGAGCTGGCGGCGGCCACGCGCGACGCGCTCGCTCGCCTGCTGCCGGGCGCCGTGACCGTGCTGGTGCCCAACCCCGCCGGGCGCTTCCCCCTGGCCGGCGGGGACGACCCGTCAACGCTCGGGCTGCGCGTGCCCCGGCTCGAAGGCGAGCTGGCACCGCTCGCCGCCGTCGGCTGGCCCGTGCTCCAGTCCAGCGCGAATCTCGCCGGCGGCCCCGACCCGCGCCGGCTCGACGACGTTCCCGAGTCGATCCGCGCCGGGCGCCGACCTGGTGCTCGACGGCGGCGATCTGCCGGGGACGCCCTCGACCGTGGTGGACCTGCGCCGCTATCGCCGAAGCGGGCGAATGGAGCGTCGTGCGCGAGGGCGCCGTGCCCGCCGGTGCGATCGCGGACTTGCTCGGCTGAGCGCGCGCGCCTATGGTCAGATTTATGGCCACGGATGCGGCCTCGGCTCCCGTGCTGGAGCGGCCCGGTCTCCGCAGGGAGATCCGCTCCGCCCTCGACACCGGCTCGCTGCTGCTGATCGCGGACGCGGGCTTCGGCAAGACGACCGCGCTCCAGGACGCCCTGAGCGACGGGACGGACGTGGCCTGGGTGCGCTGTCGCGACGCCGGCGGCGACGCGGGCCGGCTGCTGGGCCTGGTGGTCGAGGCGATTCGCGGCGCTCTCCCGGGCGCCGTCGACGTTCTGGCCGAGCGCCTGGCCGCAGCGAGCGAGCCGGTCGACCCGGAGCGCGCGGCCGCTGCCCTGGAGAGCGAGCTCGCGCGGCTGCTCGTCGACCCGCTCGTGCTCGTCGTCGACGACGCCGAGGCCCTCGAGGGGTCCCAGCCCGCGCTGGCGGTGGTGGCACGGCTGATCGCCGGCGAGCGCAGCCCGCTGCGGCTGGCGGTGGCGGCGCGCCGGCGTCCGACCCTGCGCCTCGCGCGCGAGCGGGCCGCCGGTCGGGTGGCGGAGCTGGGTGTGGCCGACCTCGTCTTCTCGGCGGCCGACTGCGCCGCCTATCTGCGCCTGGCCCGCGGCCGCGAGCCGCTGCCCGAGGAGGTCGAGGCGCTCGTGGAGGAGACCGAGGGCTGGCCCCTCGGGGTGGTCCTGGCCGTCGCCACGGGCCGAGGGGCGCACGGGCCCTCGCGCGATCTCGTGGACGACTACTTCGAGGAGGAGGTGCTCGGGGGCCTGGGCCCGGAGCAGCGCCAAGCGCTGCTCGCGGCGGGCATGGCACCGGACCTCGACGTGGCCGAGGCTGCGGGCATCGCTCCGGCGGGCGGACTCGGCGACCGGCGCGGGCTCTTCTTGACCGGCGCCGGCGCGTCCGGCGGCCAGGCCTTCCATCCGCTCTTCCGCGAGTTCCTGCGCCGGCGCTTCGAGCAGGAGGTGCCGGCGCCCGACCGCCAGGCGGTGGCGGCGCGCCTGGCCGACGCCCTCGAGGCGACGGGGCGCGGGCCCGATGCCGTGGCGCAGCGGATCGCCAGCGAGGACTGGGACGCCGCCGCCGACGCCATCGCCCGCGAGGGTGGCGCGCTCGTGCGCCGGGCGCCCGAGACCGTCGAGGCCTGGCTCGCCGCCCTGCCTGCCGACCGGGCGCGGCGCCCGGAGCTCGTGCTCCTGGCCGGTCAGCTCGCACATGGCCGGGGCCGACTGGGCGAGGCGGTCGAGCACTGCCGCGCGGCGGTGACGGGCTTCGACGCGAACGGGGCGCCGCCCTCCCTGCGCTTCGTCGCCCGCTTCGCGCTGGCCGATGCGTACCTCGCCGTGGGCGACCTCGCCGGGGCGGCCGCGCTCGGCGACGCGCTCGACGATCCTGGCGCCGACGGGGATCTCACGGCGCGGGCGGTGGGCGCGCTGGCGGCCATAGCCCTCGCGTCCCAGGGGCGCTTCGACGAGGGCCGGGCCCTGCGCGACCGCGCGTTCGCCGACCCCGTCGCGGCGGCCATCCGAGGTCAGTCCCCGGCCTTCGAGGCCTTCTGGCTGGACCTCCCCGCGGGGCGCCTCGACGACGCGCTCGTCCACATCGACCAGGCCCTCGCCGCCTTCGAGCGGGTGGACCCGTTCGGACGACTGCCCTACGTGCTGCTGTTCAAGTTCGCGATCCACGAGGAGCGGGGGGAGGACCAGGCGGCCCTGGCGCTCGCGGCCCGGGGCCGCGAGATGGCTCGCCAGACGGGCTTGGCGGGCTGGCTCGGCGCCGGGACGTCGATCCGGATCGCCAGCCTGCAGGCCCGCCTGGGCGACGTCGCCGGGGCCGAAGCGGAGCTGGCCGGCGTCGGGCCGGAATGGCACGCCCGGGGGATCTGGGAGCTCGAGGCCACCCGCGCGGCGATCGCGGCGGCTCGGGGCGACTCGCGGGAGGCACGGGCGGCGGCCGAGCGCGCGGCCGCCGACGCCGGCGACGACCCGCGCTGGTTCGACCGGATGCGCTGCGCCGCCATGCTGGCGCCGGTGCTGGTGCGCGCCGGCCAGCCGGGCCGCGCCCGGGAGGTCGTCGAGATGACGCTGGCCGCTCGGCCCCCGGGCTTCTCCGGGGCGCGCCTGGGGGCGATCCTGGCCTGGCTGCTGCACGAGGAGGGCGACGAGGCCGCCTCGGTGGCCGCGCTGGCCGCGGCATGGGCGGAGGCCGGCGACCAGGCGCGCCACGTCGTGCGCCGGGAATGGCCGCGGGTGGAGGGGCCGCTGTGGGCCGCGCTGGAGCACGAGGCCGTGGATCCCGTCGCCGCCATCGGCGCCGTGGCGGAGGCCCTGCCGGGCGGCTCGGCGCTGGGGCGCTTCACGCGCCATCCCGTGCCCGCCGTGCGCCGGGCCGCCCTGCTCTCCGCGGTGGCCGCCGGGCACCCCGAGGGCGTCGATCGCCTCTCCGACTTCGAGGGCGACGCCGACCCCGGGGTGGCGGCCGCCGCCCGTGCCGCCGCCGAGCGTCTGCGTCGCGATCCGCCGCCGCTGGCCTTCCGCCTCTTCGGCGCGTTTCAACTGCGCCGCGGGACGTGGGTGGTCGGGGACGTCGACTGGAAGCGCCGCGTGGCCGAGCGGCTCGTCCGCCTGCTGCTGTGCCGGGGCGAGGAGCCGGTCACCGAGGACGAGCTGATCGAGGCCTTCTGGCCCGACAAACCCGCCGCCGCGGGTCGCCGCAGCCTCCAGGTCGCGGTGTCGGCGGCCCGGGGTGTCCTCGACCTGGCGGACGCCGAGTCGAGCCGGATCGTGGCCGGCGAGCGCTCGTATCGCCTGTCGCTGGGCCCGGGAGACACCGTGGACGCCCACGCCTTCGAGCGTGCGGCCGCGGCGGCGCTGGGCACGACGGGCGAGGGACGCCGGGCCGCCCTGGTCGCGGCCGCCGGCCTATGGGGCGGGGAGCCGCTGCCCGAGGAGCGCTACGCGGACTGGGCCGTGCCCTGGCGCGAGCGCCTCATCGATCGCCACGCCGAGGTGCTCGCGGCCCTGATCGAGGTCCTGGTCGGCGCCGGCGACCTCGCCGCCGCCGCCGACGTCGCTCGGCGCCTGGTGGACCTCGACCCGGTCAACGAGGCCGCGCATCGCCAGCTGATCGTGGCCTATGCCCGCGCGGGCCAGCGGGGGCACGCCCTGCGCCAGTACCTGGCCTGCCGGAGGGCGCTGGTGGCCGAGCTCGGGGTCGAGCCCGGCGAGGAGACCGCCGCCCTGCAGCGCTCCGTGCTGGCGGGCGAAGCCGTGTGAGCGGGATGTGAGCGCGGCGGCGTACCGTCGCCGGCATGGGATCTGGCCCGCGAAGGACGTATGTCGTCTCGCTCTACGACGCCGACGAGTCGGTCGTCGTCGAGGCGGTCCAGCGCGACGAGCGCGCCCGGCTCGAGGACCTCGACGGGCTGCCCGCGCGCATCCGGGAATGGGAGCACGAGGAGCAACAGGGTGTAGAAGGGCCGGGCGACGAGTCCCGGTGATAACTTCGGGGGGCGATGACCGATCTCCCGCCCGACTTCTTCAACCGGCCCCTCGCCGAGGTCGATCCGGAGATCGCCGAGGTCCTCCAGCTCGAGCTCGAGCGCCAGCAGCGCACGCTGGAGATGATCGCCTCCGAGAACTTCGTCCCCACGTCGATCCTCGAGTGCCAGGGCTCGGTCCTGACGAACAAGTACGCCGAGGGGCTGCCGGGCAAGCGCTACTACGGTGGCTGCGAGTACGTCGACATGGCCGAGACGATGGCCATCGAGCGCGCCAAGCAGGTGTTCGGCGCCGGCTTCGTCAACGTCCAGCCGCACGCCGGCGCCCAGGCCAACGCGATCGCCTACTCCGCCCTGCTCGAGCCGGGAGACACGATCCTCGGCCTGGATCTCAGTCACGGCGGCCACCTCACCCACGGGATGGCGAAGAACTTCTCGGGACGCCTCTACCACGTCGTCGCCTACCACGTGCGCCAGGAGGACTCGCTCGTCGACATGGACGAGGTGGCGCGTCTGGCCCAGGAGCACCGGCCCAAGATGATCCTCGCCGGGTGGTCGGCCTATCCCCGCCATCTGGACTTCGCGCTGTTCCGGGAGATCGCCGACGACGTCGGCGCCTACCTGCTCACCGACATGGCCCACTTCGCCGGGCTCGTGGCGGCCGGGCTCCACCCCAACCCGGTGCCGCACTCGCACGTGGTGACCACGACGGTCCACAAGACGCTCGGCGGCGCTCGCGGCGGGATGATCCTGAGCAACGACGAGGAGCTCGCCAAGAAGCTCAACTCGGCGACCTTCCCGGGCCAGCAGGGTGGCCCGCTCGAGCACGTGATCGCCGGCAAGGCGGTCGCCCTGCGGATCGCCCAGACCGACGCCTTCAAGGAGCGCCAGCAGCGCACGATCGACGGCGCGCGGGCCCTGGCCGAGGAGCTCCTGCAGGCGGGCCACGGGGTCAGCGTCCTCACGAAGGGCACCGACGTGCACCTCATCCTGGTCGACCTGCGCGAGTCCGAGCTCGACGGGCAGCAGGCCGAGGACCGTCTGGACGCCATCGGCATCACCGTCAACCGCAACGCCGTCCCGTTCGACCCGCGCCCGCCGATGGTCTCGAGCGGGCTGCGCGTCGGGGCCTCGGCGCTCGCCACGCGCGGCCTCCAGGCCGACGACTTCCACGAGATCGGGCAGATCATCGCCACCGCCCTGGGGCCCGAGTACGAGGCCCAGCGCGCGGGTTTGGCCGAGCGCGCGGCCGCGATCGCCGAGCGCCACCCGCTCTATTCGCAGCTGGGCGCCCGGGCAGTCGTCTGATCCAGATCAGCGCTCGGGATCGAGCGCCGCCAGCGTGAGGCGCAGGCCCTCCTCGAGCGACGTGCTTGGCGACCATCCCAACGTCGTGCCCGCCAGCTGTGGATCCAGGCAGCTGCGGTGCACCTCTCCGAGGCGTGGCGGCTCGTGCTCGGGCGAGAAGCGGTGGCTCCCGGCCAGCTGGCGCAGGCGTTCGACGAGTTCCAGCACGCTTGTTTCGCGGCCCGTGCCGACATTGTACGAGCCGGTCGCTGCCGAGCCGCCCGCCGCGAGCGTCGCGTCCACCACGTCTTTGACATAGATGTAGTCACGCGTCTGCGTTCCGTCCCCGAAGAGCGTCGGCCGACCGCCTTCGCGCAGGCGGCCGCAGAAGATCGCGATCACGCCGCCCTCTCCCAGGGGGTCTTGCCGGGGACCGTAGACGTTGGCGTAGCGCAGGCTGATCGTGGAGAGCCCGTGAAGCAGCGCCGCCAGGCGGCAATAACCCTCGGCGGCGTACTTGCTCTGCCCGTAGGGCGAGAGCGGGCTCGGCGGCTCGGTCTCCGGAGTCGGGACGACCGGCGACTCCCCGTAGATGGCGCCGCCCGTCGATGCGAACACGAGCCGCTGCACGCCTGCTTCCCGGGCGGCTTCCAGGAGATTGATCGTGCCCTCCACGTTGACCTGGGCGTCCGAGGCGGGGTCGGAGACCGAGCGCCGGACGTCGATGTGGGCGGCGAGGTGGAAGATGACGGCGGGCCGCTCGCTCGCGACGATCTCCCGCACCGCGGCGGCCTCGCGGACGTCGGCATGGTGGAGGGCGGCTCCGCGCTCCAGCGCCACGTCGAGGTTTGAGCGCCGTCCGGTGGACAGGTCGTCGACCACCGCGACGTCGTCGCCGCGCCCCAGCAGGGCGTCAACCAGGTTCGAGCCGATGAAGCCGGCGCCGCCGGTGACCAGCGTGCGCAAGCTCAACGTCCCGCGCCGGCGACTGCCAGCAGCCCGGGGCGGCTCATGGCCTCCAGCCAGACCGCGCGGGCCTCGGCTCGCCCGGCCCCCGTGTCCAGGCGCTCGGCGATCCAGTTTGCGGCGGAGAGCGAGATTTCCCCTTCGATAGGCGCTATGCCCTGGAAGCGCTCGGCGCCGAGGTGCTCGCCCTCGCCCGTGAGGACCTCGCTCAGCGTCTCTCCTCGGCGGATCCCTACCAGGTCGATCGCGGGCTCACCGGAGCCAGCCAGGCGCCAGATCCGCTCGGCCAACTCGCCGACGGTCACCATCACCGGGTCGGCCGGCGCTGCCAGGCGCACGTCCTCTCGGGCCAGGAGCACTGCTTGGGCGAGCGACAGGGTGGCATGAGCCATCGTGATCCAGTAGCGCGTCATCGACGTGTCGGTCACGGTGAGCGGTACGCCGCCCCTGGCCTGGCGCAGGAACAGTTCCGAGGCGCTGCCCGCACTGCCCAGCACGTTCACCAGCCTGACAGCGATCCGGTCGGCGTGGGACGGCCGGGCGGCGGCCGCGGTGAGTTGCTCCATGAACCGCTTCGTGCGTCCGTAGAAGCTGGCGGCCAGAGCGGCCTTGTCGGTGGAGGCCACTACCACGGTCTCGACGCCGGCAGCGTCGGCTGCCCGCAGCACGTTCCAGCTGCCATGCAGGTTGGTGTCGACGAACTCCTCGGGGAAGGATTCGGCCCAGTCCACGTGCTTGTATGCGGCGAGGTGGAAGATGACGTGCGGCCGGGCGCGGGCAACCTCCTCGGCCAAGCGCCCCGGCTCGCGCACGTCGCACACCCTGTGCGAAAAAAGGTCCACCTGCCCGGCCGAGCGAGCCCGGCGGTCGGCGGCCAACGAAGGCTCGTGTGAGTCGACGAGGGTGATCAGCTCCGGGCGAAACCCGGCGAGGAGCGTGGCCAGGCCCCTACCGATCGACCCTCCGCCGCCGGTGATGAGGACGCGGCGGCCGCCGAGGCGCTCCTGAAGCTCTAGGACCGCCGGCACGGGGTCGCGACGCCCGGTGACCGCCTGCCAGTCGAAGTCGTCCGGGGGCAGTCGGCGTGGGTGAGACCGGCGCGGCGCAACGGGCGCCGCCAGGACATTGCGGATCGCCGCGTATGCCGCCTGCATGTCCGCCGACCGGGTGGGGTCTGGCTCGTTGATCTCGGCGACGATGAAGGGCACGAGCTCCCCCAGCCGCGCCACTACCCGATCGAGCTCCAGCTCGCCGCTGCCGTAGGGGAGACCCTCGCCGAGGAGGCCGTGCGCATCAGACACGTGCGCCACCTGCGCCCCGGGACCGAGCTCCTCGACGTAGCGCTCCAGCTCGAGATCGTGGTCGGAGGCCAGGTCGAACAGGGATGGATAGGCGGCGGCCATCGAGCGGAAGAGCGCGGCGTGGGAGGTATCCACGGTGAAGCCGAGTTCCGGCACGGCCTGCCGCCAGGCCAGCAGGTCACGCCAGTGGCCACCGATGGGCGACAGATAGACCCCGCCGGTGCGCATCCGAAGCACGGGGGGGACGTTCTCGATCAGGGGAGTGACCCCGCGCGAGAGGCAGGCCTCCGCATAGAAGCGCAGGAAGTGCTCGACCGCCTCGGTGTCGACTGGCGCGCCGGCACGGTAGGCCGATGGGTCGAGCGGGACGAAGAGGTGGATGGTCAACACCGGCGAGCGGATGGCGGCGGCGAAGTCCGCGCTGCGCTCGATTCCCACACGCGCCTCGTCGTCGAGACGGTCCACCCGCACGAAGGCGCCGCTCGGCCAGGCGACCGGCGACTCGGCGGTCAGGGCGAGGTCGCGCCCGGCGACCGCTTCGCCTACGACATCCGCCGCGCGGCGAGTGGCATCGTCGTCGGCGACGTGCGACCCGGCGAGGCATACCTCGAGGCCGAGCGGGCGGGCCGATAGCCGGTCCGCGAGCTGCTCACGCTCGGGAGCGGCCTTGAGCAGCGGGATGGCGACGGAGCCAGTCGACATACAGAGGAAGCGCGCGCTCCAGCGGGCGCAGTTCATAGCCTAGCTCGGGAGGCGGAGCGCTGGCCGCATAGCTCTCGTCCTCGCCTGCCGCGGGCGTCCCCCCGGGCGTCTCGATCGCCGAGTCGGAGCCGACCGCGGCGCGCGTGAGCTCGGCGGCCTGCACCAACGGGACGCCTACGCCGCTGGCCAGGGTGATGGTCTCGTTCCATCGGTCCTCCGCGGCGATGGACTCGACGGCCACCACCACGTCGTCGACGAAGACGAAGTCCCGCGTGCGCTGCGGGTTGCCCGGAATGACGATCGGCGCACGCTCCAGCGCGCGCGCGGCGAACACCGCGATGGCCCCGGTCGCGCCTTCCCAGGCGACCTGCCCCGGCCCGAATACGGACGTCAGGCGCAGCACCGTCGCCGGCGCCGGATGCAGATCGCAAACCTCCTCGCCGAGCCGCTTGGAGACGGCGTACGGGTCGGGTGGCGGCTCGTGCGCCGCGCGCACGGTGGAGGGATAAAGCAGCCCGGCGCCGTGCTGCGCACACCCTTCGAGGAGGTTCAGGGTGGTGCCCACGTTTTCGCGCACGGCGCGGGCCGGGTCTGCCCGCGCCCGGGCCGGGTCGGGAATCCCGGCGAAGTGCAATACCGCGTTGCAACCGGCGATGAGCTCTCGTGCGGCGGGATCGCCCGCATCGAGGTGAACGACGGCCTCGTCACCGGCCGCTGCCCGCGGGGTCCCACCGGGTCGCGCGAGAGCGATCACCTCGTGGCCGCGATCCGCGAGCAGCGTGCGCGACCTCCATCCCAGGAACCCGCTCGCGCCGGTGACCAGGACCTTCATCGGGCCAGAAACCCGGAGAGCCGGTGCTGGTAGGAGAAGCGCGACACGTAGCGGCACCCTGCACCCCCGGCCGGCTCGCGTCCCTCGGCGAGCGCCGCGATGTCCGCCACGGTGAGGGTCTCGGCTGCCACGTTGTCAGCGCTGACCCCGGCCGAGCCGGGTGAATCGAGCATGATCCGGCAAGCGTCGCGGATGTCCGCAACGCCGATCGGCGCCGCGCCGCCGGCGTCGAGCGGGAGCGGCTCCCCGGCACGAGCCAGACGGCGAAACTTGTTGACGACTGTCTCGGACTCGGGTGCCGAATGCTCGACCGGGCTCCGGCCGTAGACGACTCCCAGTCGCAGCAAGGCGAGCGGGAAGCCGGTTCGACGAGCGTAGAGGGACAGGCACAGCTCGGCGTAGACCTTGGACATGTGGGCAAGGTCGCGCTGCTCTCCATAGCCGCGGCCCGGGTCCACGTCGCCGTCCGGACTGGGCCCATAGACCTGCAGGGAGCTCAGGTACACGAGCGGAAGACCGCCGGTCGCGCTCACCGCCTCGGCGACGCGTCGAGCGCCGGTGAGGTTCGTCTGCTCGGTGTAGTCCGGGTCCCGCTCGGACAGCGGCCGACTCGCCTGGGCGGCGGTGAGGTAGACCCTGTCCGGCGGGTCGGCGAGCACGCGGTCGACGTCATGGCGCTGGCGGATGTCGACGGCCTCGATCCGCGCTCCCTCGGCTTGGAGCGGATCAAGCTGCCGGCGTTCGGTGGCGTACCAGTTGTCGGCCAGGGTTACGTCGTGCCCCTCCTGCAGCGCGAGCTCGGCCAGCGCCGCCCCGAGGTACCCGGCGCCGAGGATCAACAGCCGGGACAAACCAGCTCGACTAGAGCCGGGCGATCGTCGGCCCGTCGGGCACCACGCCGCGCGTGTCGACGACCCGCTGGGCATGCTCCCACAGCGGATGCTCGAGAAAGGCGGTGTGGGCCGTCAGGAGCACCACGCAATCGGCTCGGGCCATCTCGCGCGCAGACCACTCCCGGCTGACGTGACGCTCCCCTTCGAGGTCGATGGCCTCCACCCACGGGTCGCAGTAGCGGACGTCGGCCCCGCGCGCCAGGAGCTGGCGCATCACCTCCAGGCTCGGCGACTCGCGGGTGTCGTGGACGTCGGCCTTGTAGGCAACGCCGAGCAGCAGCACCCGCGATCCCCGGATAGCCAGACCGGAGTCGTTGAGGGCGTCGGCGATCTTTTGCAGCACATAGATCGGCATCTGGGCGTTGAGCTCGTGTGCGACCTCGATGAGCCGGGAGGAGTAGCCGTACTCGCGCAGGCGCCAGGCGAGGAAGTGGGGCACCACCGGGATGCAGTCGCCACCGAGGCCGGGCCCGGGGTAGTGCGGCAGGAAGCCGAAAGGCTTGGTGGAGGCCGCCTCGATGACCTCCCAAACGGAGACGCCCAGGTGGTCACACATGAGCGCCAGCTCGTTGGCCAGCGCGATGTTGACCGCTCTGAACGTGTTCTCGTGCAGCTTGGCAGTCTCGGCGACCATGGGACTCGAAACCGGGACCAGCGTGTCGACGATCTGGCCGTAGAGCAGCTCCGTGCGTGCCCGGCAGCGCGGCGTCAGCCCCGCGATGATCTTCGGCGTGTTGCGAAGGGTGTGATGACCGTTCCCAGGGTCGACGCGCTCGGGTGCGTAGCCGAGAAAGAAGTCGACGCCGACCTGGGCGCCGGAACGCTCGAGGATCGGCAGGACGATCTCCTCCGTCGTGCCGGGGTAGGTCGTCGACTGCAGGACTATGAGCTGTCCCGGGCGCAGCTCGGCGGCCAGGGACTCCGATGCAGCCACGATGTAGGAGATGTCAGGTGTACGTGTCTTGGACAGGGGCGTGGGAACGCAGATCGTCACCGCGTCGAGCTCGCCGATCACGCCATAGTCGGTGCTCGCGGTCACCGCCCGGGCGGCCCGCTCGTAGCGCTCGGCCGGGACGTCGACGAGATAGGAGCGGCCGTTGTTCACCGCATCGACGCGTTCGGGGTCGAGGTCGACGCCGGCCACGTCGAAACCCGCTTCGGCGAAGGCCATCGCCAGTGGAAGCCCGGCGTAGCCGAGACCGATGATCCCGATCTTGGCCACCCGCGTCCGTATGCGCTCCTCGAAGAGAGCGGTCGAAACCTGCGTCGGCTCCATGCGGCGGCGATGCTAGCAAGCAGGACTTCCGTCAAGACCGTCTGCAGGTCTTCCGTCAACCCCTCTGCTATAAGCGCCCCATGTCGTTCACCGAATCGCTCGAGACCCTTGTGGGGGACGGGCGGGCGGTGTGGGGATTCTTGCTGGCGGCGAGCATCGTTTTGGCGTTGACGCCGCTCACCGTCCGGCTGGCGGCGCGCATCGGCGCGGTCGACGTTCCCACCGACCGCCCCCGCGTGCACACCCGGCCGATCCCGAGGATCGGCGGCATCGCCATCGTCACCGCGATTCTCTTCGCCGGCGGGTTGTTCGTCGGAGGCTCCGGCCCGTATCTGGGCATCCTTCTCGGCACTCTGGGTGTCGCGGCGGTCGGCCTCGTGGACGACGTGCGTGGGCTGCGGCCGCGAGCCAAGCTGCTGGCCGTGGCGGTGATCGCCCTCATCCCGGTGCTCGGCTTCGGGGTCAAGCTCGACCACCTCACGCTGCCGATCATCGGCGATCACGATCTCGGCGCGGCGGCCTACCCGCTCACCGTGGCGTGGATCACCGCGCTCGCCAATCTGGTCAACCTGATCGACGGCATCGACGCGCTCGCGTCCGGCATCGTGGCCATTGCCGCGCTGGCCTTCGCCCTGCTGGCCGCGTCGTTCGCCCACACCGACGCGGCCGTCCTATCGGCGATCGTCTGCGGCGCAACCCTCGCCTTCCTGCGCCACAACTACCATCCGGCGAGGATTTTCATGGGGGACACCGGCGCGCTCGCGCTGGGCTTTCTGCTGGCTGCCCTGTCCGTGGAGGGCCTGCTGAAGACGGCGGCCGCCGTGACGCTGGTCGCGCCACTGCTCGTGCTCGCCGTGCCGATCCTTGACACGTCCTTCGTCGTCCTCAAGCGCCTCAAGTATCGGCGGCCGCCGTGGGACGCCGACCACAATCACTTCTATCACCGCTTTCTGCGCATCGGGCTCACCCAGCGACGCACCGCGCTCTACCTCCACGCCTGGGCGGCGCTGCTCGCCGCCTACGCGATTCTCGTCCGCTTCGTTCAGCTGCGCCCGGAGGGCCACATCGACGCCGGCAACGCGGCCATTCTCGCCGCGGCCGGACTGTTCGTTGTGGCGACCTCGGTATGGATGGTCTACGCGCTGGAGATCCTCAAGCTTCGGCACCTGCAGGTTCTGCGCCTGAAGCGGGCGCCTCCTGAGGCTGAGGAGGAGCGCGAGGAAGCCGTCGAGCGCCTGCTCACTCCGGGCCCGCGCTGACTCCGGGCAAGGCCAACGCCAGGAGATCGGCCGGATCGCGACGGACGCGTGCTGCCACCGTGTCCTGCGGCTTTCGCGTCAGGGTCACCGCCTCGGGGCGATCGAGCACCCGCAACCGTCCCTCGCGCAGCAGACGCTCGTCGACCGCGCCCAGGCGCCCCTCGAAGATCGACCACACCGGCGTGCCCAGTACGGCAGCCTCGCGGTTCATCGTGCCGCCCGCGGAAACCAGTGCGTCGGCGAAGGCCACGAGGCTGCGAGCGTCAACGGCTCGGCGCGCGACGACGACGCGGGGGAGTTCGAGCGCCGCAATGGCGCCTGCCTGCTCGGGTGTCCGGGGCAACACCACGGTCTGCGCGTCCTCCCGCTGCGAGAGCCGTCGCAACAGCGGCGGGAGCAGCGGATTCTCCGATCCGCCGAGGTACAGCGCGTAGGACGGCGCGGTGCGCACCACGCACAGGATCCGGTCGCGGTCGACCCCTAGATCCTCGAGGACACGGGGATCGGGCTCGAAGTCGTGCAGGTAGTACTCCTCCTTGAGCCCGGGATAGTGGACGAGCTTGGGGGGCCGCATTCCATAGCGCGAGAGGCGGTCCGCGGGGATGGCCTCGGGCACGAGCACCCGCGTGGCAAGGCGCCCGTTCAAGTGGTGCTGGAGCACGGCCCACTCGTAGTCGAACATGGTCGTATTCGGGATCCCGAGCAGGCGGCAGGCGATCGGTAGGTCCGTCGAGCCGTGCGCCAGCGCTCGATCAAAGCCGCGGCCGCGGCCGAAACGCAGCATTTGCGCGGCCCGGCCCGCCGCGGCTCTCGCCTTGCCCAGCCGGTTGGCCCCGCCATAACGGCCGAGAGCGACGTAGGGATGGCCCCAATCGTCCAACAGCTCAAGGGTGTGCGAGAGGGGGCGGGCCGTAATCGTCACGTCGTGCCCGGCACGCTCCAGCAGTTGGACGAGCGGCCTGAGGACGACGACGTGCGCGGTGTTCGTGACGTCCACCCAGATGCGCACGCCGGTGAATCTATCGTCCGCGCTGCGAGCGCAATTACCGCCCGTACAACGCCGCCACCCAGACGTGCACCAGCCCGGCCTGGAAGTCGTCGGTGAGGTCCCCGCCCTTCGCCAGGCGCTGGTAGCAGGCCCGCTCGGTCATCCAGGTCAGGGCGAAGGCGGTCGCCTCGGCGGGCACGGCGGTCATGGCGCCGCGTGCCTGCTCGTCCTCGATGCGGCGGCGAGAGGCCTCGACGAACCGCCCGACGAGAGCGCGCCAGAAGCCGGCGACGGCCTCGTCGTAGGCCGATGCCTCCACGACGGCGCGCAGCAGCACGCCGTGCTCGCGGTAGAGCGCGATGACGATGGCAAGCGCCCGCTCGAGATCCTCGCGCCCGTCCTCGCCGCCGCTCCACCACGCGTCGGCCTCGGCATAGAGGCCCTCGGCCACGTCCTCGGTCAGGCGCATGAGCAGCTCGCGCTTGTCGCGGAAGTAGAAGTAGAAGGCCGTGCGAGAGATGCCGGCGCCGCGCGCGATGTCCTCGATCGTCAGGTCGGCGTAGCTGCGCCCGCCGACGAGGAGGGTCTCGGTCGCCTCGAGCACCGCCGCCTCCACGGCGGCGCGCTTCTCGGTCTGGGCCTCGGTGCGGCGGGTCAGGCTGGCCATCGGAGGAGGAGGTTATACAGCGAGTTGACACGGTGTCAAACATAGTGTTGACTCTTGCGCCATGCCAACACTTCTCGATCTCACATCGCAGGGCGACGTCGGCACGATGACCGACGAGTCCAAGCTCGCTTCCGTCGTCCTCATGGACCCCCAGCAGCTCTACGAGCTGTGGGAGCGCCAGAACTGGCAGTCGCAGGTCATCGACTTCACACAGGACAAGGAGGACTGGAAGGGGCTGTCCGAGGAGGACCGCAAGCAGGTCGCCTGGAACCTCTCGTCGTTCTTCGTCGGCGAGGAGCGGGTCACGACGCAGTTCACCGGGCTCGTGGCCGCCTACGAGTCCCAGAGCGAGGAGGCCTTCGTGGCCACCCAGCAGGTGGACGAGGCGCGCCACGCCCAGCACTTCAACCGCTTCTACGAGCAGGTCGTGGGCTACGACGGCACGTTCGACGACCGCCTTGCGCGCGCCCGCGACGACCTCAACGAGGCGTTCCTCATCCTGTTCGACGAGCACCTGGTCGACGCCTGCCAGCGGCTGCTCGCCGACCCGTCAGACGTCGAGGCGAAGGTCGACTTCATCACCACGTACCACATGGTGATCGAGGGCACGCTCGCGCTTACGGGGCAGTTCTACATCACCGAATGGTGCGAGAAGGAGGGCCTGTTCCCCGGTTTCGTCGAGGGCTTCAAGCTCATCTCCAAGGACGAGCACCGGCACGTCGCCTATGGCACCTGGTACCTCAAGGAGAAGTGCGCGGACCCGGCACTCGCCCGGCGTGTGCAGGACAAGCTGGCCGAGCTCCTGCCCGTCGCCGCCGGCGTGTTCGTCCCGCCGGGCATGCAGCTGGGCGACTCCTACGAGATCCTCGGCTTCTCCTCGGACGAGGTCAACGCGTATGCCTTCACCGCGCTGTCGCGGCGGCTGAAGGTGATCGGGATCAGCCTCCCGGCCGTGGAGGCGGCGGCATGAGCCCGGCCGAGACCGCGATCGCGCAGCTCTGGATGTGCGAGAGCTGCGGGATGATCTACGACCCGGCCGCGGGGGACCCCGACGGAGGCGTCGCTCCCGGCACGCCGTTCGAGGACATCCCCAACGACTGGTTCTGCCCGGTCTGCGGCGCCCGGAAGGCCGACTTCGTTCCCTACGAGGGCTAGCGCCTCTACCAGGGGAGCTGGTCGGCTCCCTGCAGGAAGTGCTCGCGGTCGACCTGGATGAAGAGGGCGGTGGCATCGGCCACGATGTCGCTGCCCTCGCGCATCTCGGCCGCCATCTCGATCTTGCGGCCCTCGACGCGCTCGACCCACGCCTCGAGCTCGAAGCGGCGGTGCAGGAAGGCCGGGCGCCGGTAGTTGACCTCCAGGCGGGCGGTCACGCCCGGGTGACGCAGGACGACGAGCAGCGTGCCCAGGGTGTCGTCGAGCGCGGTCGCCACCGCGCCGCCGTGCGCGAAGCCGGGCGCGCCCTGGTGGCGGTCGTCGAGCGTGACCTCGCCGTGCACCCGCTCGCCGTCGATCGCCAGCTTCAGGCCCAGCGTCGCGGGGTTGTCCGGCCCGCAGCCGAGGCAGTTCGCGTGGTGCGGCGCCAACTCCCGCCCCTCAGCCATCGGCGAGCGCTCGCTCCATCGCCTCGACGCCGGCGGCCTCGAGGGAGGCGATGCGCTCCACGTGGGGGAGGCCGGCGGCGTGGCCGTCGGCGTCCGCCAACGCGACCCACTCCGCGGCGAGGTCGTCGTACACGGCCGCGACGTCCTTCAACCGCGAGTCATCCAGGAGGGAGCCCGCGTCGTGGGCGAAGCGCGCGTGGAGGCCGCGGAACAGCGCCCCGCCCGTCCCCGCCTTGACGATGAACACGCGCAGTCCGTGCATGGCGGCGTCCAGCTTCTCGCCGAAGCGTTGGGGCCACTCGCGGTAGGTCTCCGCGAACACCTCGACCCCGGCGAGGCCCATGCCCTCGGCGCCCGTCGTCAGGCCCTGGCCGCCGCCGCGCATGTTCTCGATCGCGCCGGCGAGCGCTCCGCGCACCGCCTCAGCGGGGTCGGGGAGGGCGGCGGGAAAATCCATCAGCCACGTCGCGTGGCGGTTCGGCCCGGGGAAGGCTTGCGAGTTGCGCGCCCGCGCCAGCGCCGGCAGCGAGCAGCGCTGGATCTCGTCGCGGTCGTTGTCGGCGATGAAGGCGACGCCCTCGGCCTCGTCGTAGCCCGTGACGACGATGTCGTGCATCGTCATCTGGAGCTTGACCCGCAGGTACTCCAGGTGCTGGATGTCCGCCCAGACCATCGTCGGGCGGCCCGCGTCGAGCGCCTCGCGCAGCACCGCCCAGCCCTCGGCCGGGTCGTCGGTCTGGCGCAGGTCGAGCGCGATGTCCAGGTGCTCGCAGATGTCGCGCTCCAGCCCGGCGGTGCGCCCGACGAGATAGATCGGCGGCTCGCGCTCCGGCAGCTCGACGTAGGCGAAGCCCAGGCCCGCGCCGAGGCCGAACACCATGCCCTCCGACAGCGGCTCGGCCGTCCAGCTGAGCTCGTGGAACTCGAGCAGGTCGCGCAGCGCGCCCGAGCCGCAGTGGCCCGCACGACGGTGGGGAAGGGGGATCTCTACGCGCCGCGCCGCGGTCGCCACGAGGCGGAACGCTACCGCTACTGGACGTCGCGCAAACGAGGGTGCCCGTCGCCGGGCCAGGGGGCCAGCAGCAGCAGCAGGCGCGCATCGGAGCGAGCGCGGACCTCGTGGCGCTCGTTCGGATCGAACACCGCGAGGAAGCCCGGCCCGCCCGTCTCGCCGTCGCCGGCGCCCGGGACCTCGATCTCGCCGTCGACCACGAACAGCCAGGCGCGTTCGTGGACCTGGTGCTCCTCGAGCGCCTCCCCGGCGGGCAGGGAGATGAGGATGGTTCGCCCCTCCCCCTCGGAATGGAGAACCTCCGGCTGATGGGGCTCGACGTCGACGCTGCGCAGGTCCCAGCGCTTCATCGGGCCGATGCTACGACAAAGTCCGGTTGACCGATGGTCATTCGGGGAATCGAATGAATGTCGGGGGCGGCCTGGCATCCATCCCATGTCCATCGACGCCACCCACCGATTCCCGCACGGCCCCGCCGCCCCGGCGGCTGCCCGCGCGGCTGTGGACGTCGCGCTGGCCGGGCGCCTCGCGCACGACGGGCTCGCCGAGCTGCGACTGCTTGTGTCCGAGCTCGTCACCAACGCTGTGCGCCACGGCCTCGCCCGCCGCGGCGCGGTCGAGCTGACCCTGCGGCTCGCGGGCCGGCGCCTGCGCGTCGAGGTGGCGGACGGCGGCACCGGATTCACCCCGCCGGCCGGCGGCCACGACCCCGAAGACCCGGGAGGCTGGGGCCTGGTCGTCGTCGACGAGCTGGTCGACAGCTGGGGCATAGACGCAGCTCGCGGCACGTGCGTCTGGTTCGAGCGCAACGTATAGAGTTGCGCCCCGCCCGCCTGCCGCGGGCTTTCGCGTCTGTATGGGGTCATCGCTTGTCCGCAATCGCATCAGGGGCCGCTGAACCGGTGGCGGTAGTGCGCCTGCTCGACCTGGTCGTGCTCGCGCTCGCGCTTCCGATATTCGTGCTCGCCGGCCTTCCGCTCGCCGGCTACGCCGCCGGGGCGGGCGCGTGGCTTGTCCAGCGCGCCATCCAGGTGACCCTCGAGCGCCGCGCCAGGGCCTCGGACGACCCGCGGACCGTCGTCGGTCTCACCGCCGGGAGCATGATCGGACGTGGCTGGCTCGTTGCCCTTACGATCTTCGGCGTGGGGGTGGCGGTGGACCGCGAAGCGGGCCTGAGCGCTGCCGTCCTCGTCATCGTCTTGTTCACCGTCTACTTCACGGTCACCATGATCCTGCGGCCCTTCGAGGCGGCGGGGGAGCCGCGCGGGCGATGAAGACGATCCACAAGGTCCTGCTGTCGATCGTCGGCCTGCTGGCCCTGACCATCCTGGTCTACATCGTCTTCGGCAAGGAGCCCAAGAACGACGAGTTCAAGCCCCAGAACGAGTTCAAGCTCCACGACTGGATCACGATCAAGATCGGCGGGATCGACCTCAGCATCAACCGGGCCGTGCTCTACCTCTGGCTCGCGGCTGCAGCCACCGTGTTCACGATGACCTACGTGGCCCGCCGCATGAGCACGGACAAGCCCAACCGCATCCAGACCGCGGTCGAGGCGGCCTACATCCTCATGCGCGACAACATCACCAAGGGGAACATGGACAGCCGTATGGCCACCAAGTGGTTCTCGTTCATCGGCACCCTGTTCCTCTTCATCTGGTTCTCGAACATGATCGGCTACCTGCCGCTGCCCACGAGCACGGAGGAGACGATCAACGTCTTCGGCGCGGAACTCCCGGCCTTCGCGATCTACGCGGCGACGGCGAACATCGCGATTCCCCTCGTCCTCACGCTGTTCGTGTGGTTCGCGTACCACATCGTGGGCATACGAGCCCAGGGCTTCATCCCCTACCTGAAGTCGTGGATCCCGGCCGGCACGCCGGGCGGCCCGATGAAGGCGGGAATCTTCGTGATCGAGGTCATCTCCCAGTTCGTCCGGGTGATTTCGCTCTCCGTACGTCTTTTCGCCAACATCCTCGCCGGCCACCTGCTGATCCTCTTCATGGCGGGCGGGCTGGTCGTGATCCTCGGCGCCGCCTGGATCGGCGTGCTCACCCTGCCGATCGCGATCGCCTTCTACATCTTCGAGGTGGGGCTGGTGGCCACCCTTCAGGCCTTCATCTTCGCCACGCTCGCTTCCATCTACTTCGGCGGAGCCACCGCCGCCCACCACTAAGGAGGAGACGACACATGGACCTCGGAGCGCTGACCGTTCTCGCCCAGGCTGCGCCTGCCGGTGAGGAGACCAAGAAGGGACTGCAGGCGATCGCGCTGGGTGTGGGCGCCGGACTGGGCACCATCGGGCCCGGGCATCGGCGTCGGCTTCATCTTCGGCAAGGTCATCGAGGCGGTCACCCGCCAGCCGGAGATGCGCGATGAGATCACGTCGATCCAGTGGCTCGGCTTCGCCCTGACCGAGGCGATCGTCTTCTACGCCTTCATCTTCGGCCTGATCGCCTTCTTCCTGTCCGGGTGATGCTCGGCGTAGTCACATTCGCCGCGAAGGACAGCGGCAACTTCCTCGTCACGCCCGGGGTCGGGCTGATGATCTGGACGCTGATCGCGTTCGGGGTCACGTTCCTGATCCTGCGCAAGCTGGCGTTCCCGCGCATCCAGGAGGCGCTCGACCGCCGCGCGAACGCGATCGAGGAGTCGATCGAGCACGCGCGCAAGTCGCGCGAGGAGGCCGACGCGCTGCTGGAGGAGTACCGCGAGCGGCTCAAGGAGGCGCGGACGCAGGCCGAGGAGATCGTGGCGCGAGCGCGCAAGGCGGCCGAGGCGGCCGAACGCGAGGGGGCGGAGGACGGCCGCGAGAAGCGCGAAGAGATCCTCGCGCAGGCGCGGCGCGACGCCGAGTTGGCGATCCGCAGCGCGACCCAGGAGCTGCGCAAGGACATCGCCGACCTGACCGTCCTCGCCACCGAGAAGGTGACGCGGAAGGTCCTCACGGAGGAGGACCAGCGCAAGCTCGTCGAGGAGGCCCTGTCCGAGCTCGACTTCTCCGCTCTGTCGGGCACGAACGGGGCGGGGGAGGGGTAGGCGGCCGTGGAGGAGATCGCCCAGGTCTACGCGCGGTCGCTGTTCGAGGTGGCCAAGGAGCACGACAAGCTCGATGTCGTGCGCGACCAGCTGGGCGAGATCGCCGACGCCGTCGCCGAGCAACACGACCTCCAGGTGTTCTTCTTCTCGCCCTACTTCTCCACCGACGAGAAGGTCGACGGCCTGCAGCGAGCGCTGGAGGACGCCGACGAGGCGGTGTTGAACTTCCTCGAACTGCTGATCGAGAAGCACCGCATGCCCGCGCTCTTCCGCATCCGCCGCGAGTTCGAGGCGCTGTGGGAGGAGGAGAACCGGCTCCTGCCCGTGCAGGTGACAAGCGCGATCGAGCTCGACGAGAGTACGGTCCGGCAGATCGGGGACGCCATCGGCGAGCAGACCGGCCGGCGCATCGAACTCACGAGCGAGGTCGATCCTGACATCCTGGGCGGGATCGTTCTACGCGTCGGAAACTCGATTCTCGACGCGTCGATCCGCAACCGACTCGAGAAACTGAGAAAGCAGGTAGCGAGGGCATAGTGCTGAGCCACCGGAGGAATCACTGACCATGCACATCAACCCCGACGAAATCACCTCCATCCTCAAGAGCCGTATCGAAGGGCTCGAGGAGGGCGGCGGCGACCTCGCCGAGGTCGGCACCGTGCTCTCGGTGGCGGACGGCATCGCCCGCCTGCACGGCCTCGACAACTGCGAAGCGTTCGAGATGCTCGAGCTTCCCCACGATGTGACCGGCCTGGCGCTCAACCTCGAGTCCGACAACGTCGGCGCCGTGCTGTTCGGGCCGTGGGATCAGATCGTCGAGGGCGACACGGCAAAGCGCACCGGCAAGCTTCTCGAGATCCCCGTGGGCGAAGAGCTCCTCGGCCGCATCGTCGATCCGCTGGGCAACCCGCTCGACGGCAAGGGCGAAATCGACACGACGCAGACGCGTCCGGCCGAGTTCAAGGCCCCGGGCGTCGTGCAGCGCCAGCCAGTGACCGAGCCCATGCAGACCGGCCTCAAGGCGATCGACTCGATGATCCCGATCGGCCGCGGCCAGCGCGAGCTGATCATCGGCGACCGGCAGACCGGCAAGACGACGATCGGCATCGACACGATCATCAACAACAAGGACAAGGACCTGATCTGCGTCTACGTGGCGATCGGTCAGCGCATGGCCACGGTGGTCGCGCTCGCCGAGGTCCTGGCCGACAACGGGGCTCTGGACAACACGATCATCGTGGCGGCGGCCGCCGACGAGGCGGCGCCGATCAAGTTCATGGCCCCCTACGCCGGGTGCGCGATGGGCGAGCACTTCCTCTACGACGGGAAGGCCGCCCTGTGCATCTACGACGACCTGACCAAGCACGCGTACGCCTACCGTCAGATGTCGCTGCTGCTTCGCCGCCCGCCGGGCCGCGAGGCCTATCCGGGCGACGTCTTCTACCTGCACTCACGCCTGCTCGAGCGCGCGGTGAAGCTCAACGACGACCTCGGCGGCGGCTCTCTGACCGCGCTGCCGATCATCGAGACGCAGGCCGGCGACGTGTCGGCGTACATCCCGACGAACGTGATCTCGATCACCGACGGGCAGATCTTCCTCGAGCCCGGCCTGTTCTATTCGGGCGTGCGCCCGGCGATCAACGTCGGCATCTCGGTCTCGCGAGTGGGGGGCAACGCCCAGATCTCGTCCATGAAGAAGGTGGCCGGACGCCTGCGCCTCGACCTGAGCCAGTACCGCGAGCTGGAGGCCTTCGCGCAGTTCGGCTCCGAGTTGGACGCCGACACCCAGCGCACCCTGGCGCGCGGCGAGCGGCTCGTGGCCACGCTGAACCAGAAGGAGCGCAGCCCGATGGACGTCGAGGACCAGGTGGTCCAGGTGTTCGCCGCCACCAACGGCTACCTCGACCGGATCACCGTGGACAAGGTCCCGGAGTTCCTGGACCGCCTGGCCAAGGAGACCCGCTCCGAGCACGCTGACCTGCTGGAGAAGATCGCCGGCGGGGACTGGTCCGACGAGACCGTCGAGACCCTCGACGGTGCCGTGTCGCGCTTTGCCGACGACTTCGGCTACGACCTCGACGAGGAGGGCCAGCCGATGTCCGACGACGATCCCGACCGCGCGGAGCGCAGCGACAAGGGCGAGGACGGCGAGGGGCCCGACGGCGGCAATGGCGCCAAGCCCGAGGCCGGCGGTGACGGCGATGGCGGCGGCGAGGCCGCCGACGAGGATCGCGAGGAGGAGCCGGAGCCCGCGGGGGCTCCCGGCTAGCAGTGCACTAGATGCCCACGCAGCGCGAGGTCCAGGACCGCATCTCGTCGGTCAAGAACGTTCAGAAGATCACGCGGGCGATGGAGATGGTGGCCGCGGCCCGGCTGCGCCGGGCCGAGGAGCGCATCGAGCACCTGCGCCCGTACGCAGGAGCGATCCGCCGCATGACCCGCCAGGCGGCCGAGGCGGCCGAGAACGTGCCCAACCTGCCGATCCTGGCCGAGCACGAGCAGGTCAACCAGGTGGGCCTGCTGCTCGTCACCGGCGACCGCGGGCTGGCCGGCGCCTTCAACTCCCAGATCGTGCGAGCCGGCCTGCGGGCCGGCTCGGAGCACGAGTCCGAGGGCCACGGCATCGCGTGGTACGCCTCCGGGCGCCGCGGCGTGTCCTCGCTCACCTTCCGTGGCCACGAGGTCGCGGGCAGCTACATCGGCTTCACCGAGCGCCCGGCCTACGCCGACGCGCGACACATCGCCGAGGAGCTGATGGCCGCCTACGTCGACGGCGAGATCGACCAGGTGGAGATCTTCTACAACGGCTACATCTCGCCGCTGACCCAGGAGGTCCGGCGCGAGACCCTGTTGCCCCTCCAGCAGGCCACGATCCTCGAGGCCGAGGAGGGCGAGGAGGAGGAAGAGGAGGACCGGCCCGAGCATCGGGCCCTCGTCGAGTACGAGCCCGACCCGGAGGAGATCCTCCAGCGGCTCGTGCCGGACTACGTGGAGATCTCCGTGTACCGGGCGCTGCTGGAGTCGGCGGCGTCCGAGCTGGGCGCGCGCATGACCGCCATGCGCAACGCCTCCCAGAACGCCGGGGAGCTCATCGACGACCTGACCTTGGAGATGAACCGCGCCCGCCAGGCCGAGATCACCCAGGAGATCCTGGAAGTGGTCGCCGGCGCCGAGGCGCTCGTCTAGGAGACCAAACATGGAAGCAGCGACCAAGACCGAGAAGCGCAACGTCGGCCGGATCGAAGAGATCCAGGGCGTGGTGATCGAGGCCGTCTTCCCCGACGAGCTGCCCGAGATCAATCACGCGATCGTCGTCGAGCGCGAAGACAACCCCGAGGAGCAGGAGGGGATCTCCTCCGGCACCGGCACTCACCTGGTGTGCGAGGTGCAGCAGCACCTGGGCGATGACCGGGTCCGCGCAGTGGCCATGGACACGACCGACGGTCTCTCGCGCGGCACGGAGATCGTCGACACCGGCGGGCCGATCACAGTGCCGGTGGGCCGCGGCACGCTGGGACGGATCTTCAATCTGCTGGGCGAGCCGATCGACCTGGGCGGCGACGTCGAGTTCGACACGCGCTGGCCGATCCACCGTTCGGCCCCCAACGTCGAGAACCTCGTCCCGACCACGGAGATGTTCGAGACAGGCATCAAGGTCGTCGACCTGCTCGCCCCCTACGCCAAGGGGGGCAAGGTCGGCCTGTTCGGCGGCGCCGGCGTCGGCAAGACCGTCCTCATCCAGGAACTGATCCACAACCTCGCGCAGGAGCACGGCGGTCTGTCCGCCTTCTGCGGCGTCGGTGAGCGCTCCCGCGAGGGCAACGACCTTTGGCTCGAGATGAAGGAGTCGGGCGTCATCGACAAGACGATGCTCGTCTTCGGCCAGATGAACGAGCCGCCCGGCGCTCGCATGCGGGTCGCGTTGTCCGGCCTGACCATGGCGGAGTACTTCCGCGACGAGGAGGGCCAGGACGTCCTCCTGTTCATCGACAACATCTTCCGCTTCGTGCAGGCGGGCTCGGAGGTCTCGGCGCTGCTCGGGCGCATGCCTTCGCAGGTCGGCTACCAGCCGACGCTCGAGACCGAGATGGGCCAGCTCCAGGAGCGGATCACATCGACGCGCAAGGGGTCGGTCACGTCGATCCAGGCGATCTACGTCCCGGCGGACGACCTCACCGACCCGGCCCCGGCGTCGGTGTTCGCCCACCTCAACGCGACAACGACACTCTCCCGCGCCATCTCGGAGAAGGGCATCTACCCGGCGGTGGACCCGCTCGACTCGACCTCGACCATCCTCAAGGCCGACATCGTCGGGGAGGAGCACTTCGACGTGGCCAACCGCGTCAAGGAGACGCTCCAGCGCTACCGGGAGCTGCAGGACATCATCGCCATTCTCGGCATCGACGAGCTTTCCGACGAGGACAAGCTCGCGGTGAACCGGGCGCGGCGGATCGAGCGGTTCCTCTCCCAGCCGTTCAACGTGGCCGAGCAGTTCACCGGCCTGGCCGGGGTCTACGTCCCGATCGCGGAGTCCATCCGCGGGTTCGCGGAGATCCTCGAGGGCAAGCACGACGACATCCCCGAGCGCGCGTTCCTGCTCAAGGGGACGATCGACGACGTCGTCGCCGACGCCGGCGGCGACCGCAAGGCGAAGAAGTCCGACGACGACGACTCCAACGGCGACGGCGACGGCGACGAGGACGGACGACGGGGGAACGGCGACGGTAACGGGGACGGCGAGGAGAAGAGCTGAGCCGTGGCCCGCACGAAGTTCCCCGTGGAGATCCTCTCGCCCGAGGGCGAGGTCTGGTCCGGCGAGGTGGAGATGGTCTCCACGCGCACGTCCGTGGGGTCCATCGGCCTGCTGGCCAACCACCAGCCCGTGCTGGCGATGCTCGACCCGGTCGAGCTGCGCCTCTACGAGTCCGAGAGCGAGGTGCTGCGCTTCGCTCAGGGCGAGGGCTACCTCCAGGTGGGCGACAACCGCGCGCTGCTGCTCGTGGAGGAGGCGCACCGGCCCGAGGAGCTCGACGCCGGCGAGCTGCGCGAGAAGCTCAAGCGCGCCGAGCAGGAGGCCGAGTCGGCCGACGAGGGCTCTGAGGCCGCCGCCAAGGCGGTCCGCGACAAGCGCCGCTGGGAGACGTTCCTGGCCATCGCCGAGGGCTAGCTCCAGCCGTGGGCGAGCGCACCGAGCACGCTCCGGGCACGTTCAGCTGGGCCGAGCTCGCCACGACGGACACGGCGGGCGCCAAGACGTTCTACACCTCGCTCTTCGGCTGGGAGGCCGAGGACCAGCCGATCCCGGGCGGCGGCGGCGCGTACACGTTCCTGAAAAAGGACGGGCTCGAGGCCGCCGCGCTCCACGGACACCTTCCGGACGGCACGCCGCCGAACTGGACGTCGTATGTGACCGTCGAGGACGCGGACGCCGCCGCCGACAAGGCGCGAGAGCTGGGCGCCACCCCGCTCGCCGGGCCCTTCGACGTCGGGCAGGCGGGCCGGATGGCCGTGATTCAGGACCCGCAGGGGGCCGTCTTCGCCGTGTGGCAGCCGAAGGAGAGCATCGGCGCGCGGCTGGTCAACGATCCCGGGTCGATGACCATGAACCAGCTCAACGCCTCGTCGCCCAGCGTCGCTGAGGACTTCTACTCCGATCTCTTCGGCTGGCGGTTCGAGCCCGTGATGGAGGAGCCGCCCTACTGGGGGATCTACAACGGCGAGCGGCTCAACGGCGGCATGATGCCTCTGCCGCCCCTGGCGCCGACGCCCTCGCACTGGCTCGTCTACTTCACCGTGGAGGAGCTCGAGGGCGCCGCGTCTCGCATCGGCGAGTTGGGCGGCGACGTGGTCGTCTCGCCGATGCCGATCCCGAGCGGACGGTTTCTCGTGGCCCGCGACCCCCACGGCGCCTATTTCGCTCTCTTCGAGGGCGAGGTCGACCCGTAGGGCCTAGGCGGCGAGGAGCACCCCTTCCAGCTCCAGCAGCGCGCGCTTGCGGTCCACGCCGTAGGCGTAGCCGGTGAGGGCGCCGGCCGCCCCGATCACGCGGTGGCAGGGCACGATGAGGGCGATCGGGTTGCGCCCGTTGGCCGCGCCGACCGCGCGGGCGGCGCCGGGGCGGCCGATCCTGTCGGCCAGGTCGCCGTAGGTGGCCGTCTCGCCGTAGCCGATGGCCGCAACGGCCTTCCAGACCTCGCGGTCGAAGTCGGTCCCCTCGAGCCGCAGGGGAATCTCGAACGCGGTGCGCGCGCCGGCGAAGTACTCCCGCACCTGGCGCGCGGGCTCGGCCAGGGCCGCGTCGTCCCGCCGGCCGGGCGGCGCGGTCTCGCCCGCGAAGGCAAGACCCGTCACGGCGTGCTCGTCGCCGGTGAGGACGACGTCGCCGAGGGGGGTGTCGATGATGGTGTGAGTGGTCATGCCTGGACGACGGCGAGGCGCGGTGCTTCGTGAGATCCGGGCATCGACAAAGCAGCGCCCTAGACGCGCTTGAGCCCCGCCTCGGCGCAGCCCTTCTCCAGGCGGTCGAGCCCGAACGCGTCGGCGGGGCCGAGGGCGCCGGTGCCCTGCAGGCCGCCGTCGCGGGCCCGGCTCGCTCCCCAGGCGAGGAAGGCGCCGGTCAGCGTGTAGCCGTTCGGTCCTTCGAGCACGACCTGCGCGAGCTCGCGACCGGAGGAGTCGTAGGCGAGGGCCTGCACGTGCGAGCCGGTGCGCAGGCGCTGGGTGGTGTCGGGCCCGCCCGTGGAGCCCTTCACCAGGCGCGAGGTGACGGCGCCGACCGCCGCTCCGACGCCCGGGAGCGACGTCACGAGCGACATCGCCTGCATCGGGCGCGAGGCGGGCCCGAACCAGCCGAGGTAGGTGTTGACCTCGCGCAGCTGCGGCGCCAGGCGGGGGAGCGCGAAATGCTCGGAGGAGCCGACCGAGATCGCCTGCCGGTCCTTCCCTCCCACCGCAAACGCACGCACCCGCTTGGCGCCCCTCTCGGTGACCATCCGTCCGCCTCTCCACGCGAACGACGGTGACACCACGGCCCCCGCGGCGGACGCGCGCGTGCCGCCGCTCATGTCTCCGGCGCCCGCCGACCCGGTCATGAAGTAGCCGACGTCGACCCGCGTCGCCGCGTCGCCGGCCTCGCGCAGCGCGAGCGCCCCGGCGAGGTTCCCCGGCACCCAGTCGTAGCCGAAGGCGGTGACGAGGCCGCAGCCCGCCGCCTCGGCGCCCGGACCGTGACGCTCGAACACCTCGCGGATGAACTCCGGCTCGCCCGTCGAGTCGATGTAGTGGGCCCCCGACGCGACCGCCGCCTGCACGGCCGGCCCGCCCCAGCGCGCGAACGGCCCGACGGTGGAAATGAGCACGTCGCCGCGCTCCACGAGGTCGCGCACGCTCGCGGGCCGCGAGACGTCGGCCTCGGCGATCTCGAGCCCGCCGTCCAGCTCGCCGGCCAGGCGCTCGAGCTTGTCCCGGCTGCGAGCGG
The DNA here is from genome assembly GCA_963842605.1 of uncultured Actinomycetes bacterium. Taxonomy (GTDB): domain Bacteria; phylum Actinomycetota; class Thermoleophilia; order Solirubrobacterales; family Solirubrobacteraceae; genus AC-38. The sequence continues at coordinate 451,723 of CAWJGV010000002.1, read as the reverse complement.
CCAGGACGGGCTTTTCGCCGCGATCCACGAGGGCGCGCGCCGTCAGCTCCCCCGTGTACCCGGTCGCGCCGAAGAGGACGATCCGCGACATGGGCGAACCCTATCCTCGGCGTCGTCTACCCTGTCGAATCGATGGACGAGCGGCTTCTTGCCGAGCGCCTGATCACCTACGACACCTCGACCATCGACGGCCTTCGCGCCGCGGCCGGCTTCGTCAAGGGCTGGTTGGGGTCGCGCGACGTCGATGTCGCGGACCTCGAGCACGAGGGTCTTCCGGTGATCACGGCCGACGTTGGCGCCCCCGAGGCGTCCGGTGCCCCGACCGTGATCCTGCACGGTCATCTCGATGTGGTCCCGGGTCATCCCGAGCAGTTCGAGCCCCGCGTGGAGGGCGACCGCCTCATCGGCCGCGGCGCCTACGACATGAAGGGCGCGCTGGCCGCGCTCATGTGCGCGGTCCGCGACGCGGCCGACCAGACCGACGTCCGCGTGCGCTTCGTCTGCACGCCGGACGAGGAGTCCGACGAGGTCGAGAACCGCTCGACGGACGTGCTGGTGCGCGAGGGCCTGCGCGGCGACTTCGCGATCACCGGCGAGCCCACCGACCTGCACATCGGCGTTCAGGCGAAGGGCGTGCTCGCCTTCCGCATGCGGGTGGAGGGCACGGCCGCTCACGGCTCGACGCCCTGGCTCGGCGACAACGCGATCCTCAAGGCAATCCACGCGTTCCGGGGCATCGAGTCGCTGGCGTTCAGCCGCGAGTCGTCGGACCTGTTCGACCGGCCCTCGATCAACCTGGCCCGCATCCTCGGCGGGGACGTGCTGAACAAGGTGCCCGACACCTGCTTCGTCGACGTGGACGTCCGCTACCTCCCCGAGCAGGACCCCGGCGAGATCCTTTCGGAGATCCGGGCGCTCGACGACGTCGAGGTGGTCAAGACGTTCATCCGCCCGCCGGCGATGGTGTCGCGGACCGACCCCTACGTCGGCGCGCTGCGCGAGGCGGTCGGCGCGGCCGTCGAGGGCGAGGTGCTGAGCGTGGGGCGCGACGGCGCCTCGGACGCCGTGTCCTTCCTCGACGTGGGCATCCCGGCGGTCGAGTTCGGGCCCGTCGGCGGCGGTCACCACGGCCCGACGGAGTGGGTGTCCCTCAGCTCGCTCGAGCGCTACCGCGACGCGCTCGCGGCCTTCATGCGCCGCCTGCCCGCCTCGCTGGAGAACCAATCGAAGCTGCGCGCCGTGGGTGGTGACGAGGCGTGAACCCGCAGGAGCCGGCGCCTTCCCTGGCCAAGCGCATGTGGGTCCGGTTCGCGTTCGCGGGCCTGATCATCGTGGCCTTCAGCGCCGCCGCGACCGCGACCGCCGGGCTGCTCGAGGTCAAGGACCTGTCCGAGCAGCTGCACCCGAGCGGCAAGGCCCCCATCAAGGTTCCGGAGCTGACGCCGGTGGAGAAGGGCCCGCAGACGATCCTGCTGATGGGGTCCGACGTGCGGAAGATCGACCGTCAGCGGGGGCTGAAGGGCAACTCCGACACGATGATCCTCGTGCGCCTGGACCCCACCAAGAAGGCCACGGCGCTGCTCTCCATCCCGCGCGACCTCAAGGTCAGCTATCCCCGGCGATCAACCCGCCGAAGATCAACGGCGCCTTCCCCGTGGGCGGCACCCGCCTGACCGTGAAGATGATCCAGAAGACGCTGCCGGGGATCGAGATCAACCACGTCGTCAACACGAACTTCAAGGGCTTCCAGGCCCTGGTCAACAAGGTCGACTGCGTGTACGTCGACATCGACCGCCGCTACTTCAACGACAACGCGATCGCCTACGCCACGATCGACGTCAAGCCCGGCTACCAGAAGATGTGCGGCTCGCGCGCGCTCGACTACGTGCGCTTCCGCCACGAGGACACCGACCTCGTTCGCGGGGCGCGCCAGCAGGACTTCATCCGCCAGGCGCGCAGCCAGGTCGGCGTGAAGAAGCATCCTGAAGGACCGCAAGGAGTTCCTGCGGCTGTTCGGGAAGTACACGGACACCGACATCCACGGTCTGCAGCAGACCCTGAGCCTGTTGAAGGTAATCGCCTTTTCCGCCGGGTCACCCGCTCCAGGAGGTCCGCTTCCGGACGGACCTCGGTCCGTCGTACGTGACCTCGTCGCCTGCAGCAGATCCGCGCGACGGTGCACGAGTTCCTCAACGTGCAGCCCTCGAAGGGACCGCGCGGCGTGAACCGCGCGGCGCCGCCGGTGACGCCCGGGAAGCGCCGGCGCAAGGTCGACGTGAGCAAGCTCGGGCTCGAGGAGGCCAAGACGGCGGGCGAGGACCAGGCGATCGCCGCGGCGCCCCACGTCAACTTCCCCGTCCTCTTCCCGCGCCTGCGCAAGGCCGGCTCGCTGTACGTGGACGTGCCCCGCACCTACGTCATCGACGGGCCCGACGGCAAGCGCTACTCGTCCTATCGGATCGTGGCGCGCACGGGCGAGCTGGGCGCCTACTACGGGATCCAGGGCACGACCTGGCGCGACCCGCCGATCCTCGCCAACCCGTCCGAGACCCAGAAGGTCGGCGGCAAGACGTACTACCTGTACGGCGACGTCAACCGGCTGCGCCTGGTGGCCGTCAAGACGCCGCGGGCGTCCTACTGGGTCTCGAACACCGTGCTCCTGTCGCTGAACAACCGCCAGATGCTCGCGATCGCCAAGTCGCTGCAGCGCATCGGCACATAAGCTGCGTCGCCTCATGAGCGACCGAGAGCCGATCGCCGTAATCGGTGCCGGCTACGTGGGCCTCGTCACCGCGGCGGGGTTCGCGGAGCTGGGGTCCGACGTGTGGTGCGTCGACATCGACGCCGACCGGATCGCCCGCCTCCAGGCGCGGCGAGGTGCCGATCCACGAGCCGGGGCTGAACGACGTTCTTGGCGGCAGGTCGCCGATCGACTGCACTTCTCCACCGAGTTGGCGCCCCGCGGTCGATCATGCGCGTCTGCTGTTCGTCGCGGTCGGGAACTCCGGCCACCTACTCCGGCGACGCCGACCTCACGTCGGTCTACGCGGTCGTGGAGGCGGTCCCAGCCGGTCCGACCGACATGCGATCGTCATGAAGTCGACGGTGCCGGTGCGGCACGGGCGCGGCGATCGAGCGACGAGCTGGCGTCACAGGGCAAGGGCGACTATCGCCTACGTGTCGTGCCCGGAGTTCCTGCGAGGAGGGCTACGCGCTCGGTGGACTTCCGCACGCCCGACCGGGTCGTCGTCGGCGATGACGGCGACTGGGCAGGGCGACGCCGTCGTCGACCTCTACGCGCCCCTCGACGCGCCTCTCGTCCGAACCGACGTCGCCAGCGCCGAGATGATCAAGCTCGCGTCGAACGCCTTCCTGGCGACCAAGATCACCTTCATCAACGAGATCGCCAACGTGTGCGAGGAGACCGGCGCCGACGTGCTCGAGGTCGCGCGGGGATGGGGCTCGACGAACGGATCGGACCAGCCGTTCCTGCATGCGGGGCTCGGATATGGCGGCTCCTGCTTTCCGAAGGACGTTTGCGCCCTGAAGCAGCTCGCCGGCAACTCCGGCTACCACTTCCAGCTGCTCGGCTCGGTCATCGAGGTCAACGAGCTCCAGAAGCGCCGGGTCACGACAAGCTCGAGCACCATCTCGGGACGGCTGGTCGGGAAGTACGTCGCCCTGCTCGGCGTCGCGTTCAAGCCGGACACCGACGACATGCGCGAGCGCATCGTCGCTGGTGCTCGCGGCGCGACTTCAGGCCGAAGGCGCGCAGGTGCGCGCCTATGATCCGATCGCCGAGAGCGAGGCCCGGTCGCTGATGCCCGAACGTCGAGTTCGCTCGCTCGGCGATGGAGGCGGTGTCGGGCGCCGACGCCGTCGTGCTCGTCACCGAGTGGCCCGAGTTCGTCGCGCTCGACTGGTCCAAGGTCGCGGAGGCGATGGCCGGCGAGCTCGTCGTGGACGGTCGCAACGTGCTCGATCCGAAGGCGCTCGCCGGCGCGGGTCTCACGTACGAGGGATCGGCGGCGCTGATGCAGGCCGTCATCCTCGCCGGCGGGGAGGGCACGCGGCTGCGGCCGCTCACCTCGACGGTGCCCAAGCCGGTCGTGCCGCTCGTCGACCGGCCGTTCATCGCCTACATGCTGGAGTGGCTGCGGGGCCACGGCGTCGACGACGTGGTGATGTCCTGCGGCTTCCTCGCGTCGGGCGTGCGCAACGTCATCGGGGACGGCGGCGAGTACGGCGTGCGCCTGCGCTACGTGGAGGAGCCGCGGCCGCTCGGCACCGGGGGCGCGGTGAAGTTCGCCGAGGACCTGCTCGACGAGCGCTTCCTCATGCTCAACGGAGACGTGCTCACCGACCTCGACCTCAGCGCGCAGATCGCGATGCACGAGGAGAAGGGCGCCCGCTGCACGCTGGCGCTGATCGGAGTCGAGGATCCGAGTGCCTACGGGCTCGTGCGCCGCCACGACGACGGCTCGGTCAAGGAGTTCCTGGAGAAGCCCAGCCCGGACCAGGTCGACACGAACCTGATCAGCGCCGGCGCCTACGTGATGGAACGCGACGTCCTGTCGTTGATTCCGCCCGACACGAACTGCTCGATCGAGCGCGAGGTGTTCCCGCGGCTGGTCGGCGAGGGCCTCTTCGGCTACGCCGGCGAGGGCTACTGGCTGGACATCGGGACGCCGCAGCGCTACCTCCAGGCCACCTTCGACATCCTCGAGCGCAACGTGCACACGGCGGTCGGCGACCGGCTCGACGGTTCGTTCCTCGCCCTGGCCGACGGCGTTCGGGCCGACGGCCGGGTCGTGCCGCCGGCGCTCGTCGAGCACGGGGTCTCGATCGCCGCGGGCGCCCGAATCGGGAGCCTGGCCGTGCTCGGGTCCGACGTCACCATCGGCCCGCGGACGACGATCGAGCAGGCGGTCGTGCTCCAGGGCGCGACGGTCGGGGCGGACTGCCGGCTGAGCTACTGCATCGTCGGCGCCGGCGTCACCATCGGCGACGGCACGCACATCGAGGGCGGCGCGGTGCTGGGGGAAGGCGTGACGGTGGGGGCGGGCAACGTGATCGGCGCCGGTGCGCGTATCTTCCCCGGGGTGAGCCTCCCCGACGGAGCGATCGCATTTTGAGGCAGGGCGCCGCGACCGGGCTCGACGCGGGCGGCGTAGCCGGCGTCGACGCCTCCTCGCAACTCGCCGACGTCACGGCCCTGCCCGAGCAGCTGCGCGACGCGCTGTGGAAGATCGAGAGCGCGCGGATCCAGCCCTTCGATGCCCCGGGCGGCCTGATCGTGGCCGGCATGGGCGGCTCGGGAATCGGCGGGGCGCTCGCCCGCGCCGCGCTGGGCGACCGCATGTCGCGGCCGATCGGCCTGGCCCGCTGCTACGAGCTGCCGGCCTGGGCCACGCCCGACACGGCCGTGCTGTGCAGCAGCTACTCGGGGGACACCGAGGAGACCCTCGCCTGCTACGAGGCCGCCGGCGCGCTCGGCGCGCCCCGGATCGTCGCCACGACCGGCGGGCGGCTGGCCGAGCTTGCCCGGCAGGACGGCGTGCCGATCATCCCCGTGGCGGGCGGCTACCAGCCCCGCGCCGCCGTCGCCTACATGATGGTCGCCGCGCTCGAAGTGGCGTCGCTGTGCGGCGCCGGGCCGAGCGTGCGCTCGGAGGTCGACGTCGCGGCCGCCCATGCCGAGGAGCTGGTGTCGGAGTGGGGTCCCGAGGGCGCCGATGACTGCCTGGCCAAGGAGCTGGCGCAGGCCCTGCACGAGACGATCCCGCTGATCGCCGGCGCCGGCCTGACCGCCGCCGTCGCCTACCGGTGGAAGACCCAGCTCAACGAGAACGCCAAGATCCACGCCTTCGCCCACGAGCTCCCCGAGCTCGACCACAACGAGATCGTCGGGTGGACGAATCCACAGCAGGGCTCGCGCTTTGCCGCCGTGTTCCTCGACGATTGCGACCTGCACCCGCGGGCGCGCCAGCGCATCGAGCTGACGCGCGAGCTCGTCGAGCCGGCCGCGGTCTCGACCCACGTGGTGCAGACGCGGGGCGAGAGCCGTACCGAGCGCGTGCTCTCCCTGGTGCTCCTCGGGGACCTCGTCTCGATCTACCTGGCGGTCCTGCGCGGGGTCGACCCGACGCCGGTCGCGGTGATCGAGGACTTCAAGGCGCGGCTCGCGAGCCTCCCGTAGGTCCCGCGCTCCCATGACGGGGCTGCTCTCGATCGACCTCGACGGCGCCGTCGCCCTGGTCACGCTCCAGCGGCCCGAGAAGCGCAACGCGCTGTCGATCGACCTGCGCCTCGAGCTCGCCGACGCCTTCGGGCGCCTCGCCGACGACCGCGGCGTCTCCTGCGTCGTGCTCACCGGGGCCGGCTCGGCCTTCTGCGCGGGGATGGACGTCACGCAGTTCGGCGGGGATCGGGCGCACAAGCAGCGGCTGGTCGACTCCAGCCTCGCCGCCTTCGGGACGGTCGCCCGCTTCCCCAAGCCGCTCGTGGCCGCGGTCAACGGCCCGGCGATCGCCGGCGGCTTCGTCCTGGCCCTGCATTGCGACCTGCGCCTCGCCTCCGAGACCGTGCGCTTCGGCTTCTCCGAGCTGCCGCGCGGGATCCCGCCGAGCTACGCCGCGGCGCTGAGCGGCCTGCCGGAGCCGGTGGCGCGCGAGCTGTGCCTCACCGGCCGGCTGATGGAGGCGCCCGAGGCGCTGCACCACGCCCTGGTGGTCGAGGTCGTGCCCGACACCGCGCTCGTCGAGCGCTCGCTGGCCGTGGCCAGTGGGATCGCCAAACAGCCGCTCGAGACGCTGCTCGAGGTCAAGCGCCGCATCCTGCTCGCGGCCGACCATGCCCGCGGCCCCCTGTTCGCCGACGAGGAGCGCGTCCTCCGCGCCGCACTGCTGGGCGACGAAGGGCCCGACGAGGCGGCCTAGACGTAGGACCCGAGCACGTCGGAGGGCCAGGGAGGCCCGTCCGGTCGACCGCGACGATTTGTAGCCCTATAGCGGCGTCAACTCCGCGCGCGTGGATGGGCGCGGAGTTCTGAGCGTCGCCGCGATCGCGGCGGGGAGGGTTCGCATGGGGGGCGACGCTAGCCGCGCCGCCCCCCGTGCGTCAATGCGGCAACGGCTAGGCCTGCGGGACCGAGAGTGAGAACGGTCGCGAGGCGTTGTCCCCCGCGGCGTTGAACGTCCGCACCTGGACGTACTGCGGCGAGGTGAAGGCCGCGGCGCAGGTCACGCCGTTGGGGTTCGAGGAGCTCGCGCCGCCGCACGGCGCCGCCACGATCTGGCCGGGCGTCTCGCCGCTGAGGGTGGCGAGGATGGGCCGCCCGGCGACGCTGGAGCCGAAGTTGACCACGACCGTGTTCCCGGTGGACGAGGCCACGGTGACCCCGCTGCTGCCGCCGGCGAGGGTGCCCGTGGCATCCACCAGCGCAAAGCGGGTGATCCCCAGCGACGCCTCGTCGATCTGCGCGCCGGTGACGGTGTTGGCCGCCAGATCCTCGCCGAGCAGCGAAGCGTTGCGGATCTTGGCCGACGTCATCTGGTTGCTGGCCAGCTTCGAGAAGGTGACGGCGTTGCGGCCCATCTTCGAGTTGCTCACCGACCCCGGCGCGAGCTTCGAGTTCAGCACTCGGCCGGCCTGGATCTGCGCGCTGCCCACGCTGTTCGCCGGCAGGGTGAGGGCATATGTCGTCCCTCCCGCCGCGAGGAAGAGGGCGATCGTGGCCACGACAAGTGCCGGCGACGGCCGGCGGAGGATGCGTCGCATGGGATGAGGCCTCCCTGGTCGGATTTGGGCTGGGAAACCCTTTCATCACGCTCGGCGCATCAGAGTTGTGGTTGGGAGGAAACCTTGACACGAGCGTGTTAGGGTTCTCGCCGGATGGACGCCCTGACCGTGAACGAGGCGGCCGCGACGACCGGCTGGTCGCCGCGGATGCTCCGCTACGTGGAGGGCGCGGGCCTGGTTGTCCCGCCGCGCTCGCCGGCCGGCTACCGCCTCTACGGACCCGGCGAGCTCCAGCGCCTGCGCACGCTGCGCGACCTGCTCGAGCGCCACGAGGTCGGGCCTCGCCGAGGTCGGCTTCGCGCGCCGCCTGCGCGACGACGCCGAGCTGCAGCGCCGCCGTCGAAGAGTGGCTGGCCGCCCATCCGCAGCGCCCCGACCACGTCCCGGCCGACGAATGGCTCGGCTGGGAGCAGCGCAAGCACGAGCGGCTGCTCGCCGCCCCCGAACCCGTACTGGAGGCCACATGACGACCGCCACGCTGACCGAGACCGACTTCAAGGTCGCCGACCTCTCGCTCGCCGAGTTCGGCCGCAAGGAGATCCGCCTGGCCGAGCACGAGATGCCCGGCCTCATGGCCACGCGCGAGGAATTCGCCGCCGCCCAGCCGCTCAAGGGCGCGCGCGTCACCGGCTCGCTGCACATGACGGTCCAGACGGCCGTGCTGATCGAGACGCTCGTCGCCCTCGGGGCCGAGGTCCGGTGGGCGAGCTGCAACATCTTCTCCACGCAGGACCACGCCGCCGCCGCGGTGGTCGTCGGGCCCGAGGGCTCGCCCGAGGAGCCCCAGGGGGTCCCGGTGTTCGCGTGGAAGGGCGAGTCGCTGGAGGAGTACTGGTGGTGCTCGGAGCAGGCGATGACCTGGCCGGACGGCGGCCCGAACATGCTGCTCGACGACGGCGGCGACATCACGCTGCTCGTCCACAAGGGCGTCGAGTTCGAGAAGGCCGGCGCCGTGCCGGATCCCGAGGGCGCCGACTCCGAGGAGTTCCAGGTCATCCTCCGCCTCCTCCAGCGCTCCCTCCAGGAGAACCCGCAGAAGTGGACGACGATCGCGGCCGACATCCAGGGCGTCACCGAGGAGACCACGACGGGCGTCCACCGCCTCTACGAGATGACGGAGGCGGGCACGCTGCTCTTCCCCGCCATCAACGTCAACGACTCGGTCACCAAGTCGAAGTTCGACAACAAGTACGGCTGCCGCCACTCGCTGGTGGACGGCATCAACCGCGGCACCGACGTGCTGATCGGCGGCAAGGTCGCCGTGATCTGCGGGTACGGCGATGTGGGCAAGGGCTGCGCCGAGTCGCTGCGCGGCCAGGGCGCGCGCGTGATCGTCACCGAGATCGACCCGATCTGCGCGCTGCAGGCCGCCATGGACGGCTACCAGGTGCAGACGCTGGAGGACGTCCTCGAGACGGCCGACATCTTCGTCACCGCCACCGGCAACAAGGACATCATCACGGCCGCCGACATGGCCCGGATGAAGGACAAGGCGATCGTCGGCAACATCGGCCACTTCGACAACGAGATCGACATGGCCGGCCTGGCCGCGACGCCCGGGATCGAGCGCATCAACATCAAGCCGCAGGTCGACGAGTGGCGCTTCTCCGACGGCCACTCGATCATCGTCCTGTCCGAGGGCCGGCTCCTGAACCTCGGGAACGCCACGGGCCACCCGAGCTTCGTGATGAGCAACTCGTTCACCAACCAGGTGATCGCGCAGATCGAGCTGTTCGGGAAGAACGACGACTACGAGAAGCGCGTGTACGTCCTCCCCAAGCACCTCGACGAGAAGGTCGCGCGCCTGCACCTCGACGCGCTCAGCGTTCATCTGACCCAGCTGACGTCCGAGCAGGCGGCCTACATCGGCGTGAGCGTCGAGGGCCCGTACAAGCCGGATCACTATCGCTACTGACGCCCGAGGGCGGCAGCCATGTCAGAGCGCGGCCGGAGGCCCGCAAGGGCATTCCTACTAGGCTGGAATCTCGGACATAGCCGACCCGGGCCTCGCTCCCGAGGGCCGGGCGCGGATCGAGTGGGCGGACGGGCAGATGCCCGTCCTGCGCTCGATCCGCGAGCGCCTGGCCGCCGAGCGTCCGCTCGACGGGATTCGGGTGGCCGCGTGCCTGCATGTCACCGCCGAGACGGCCAGCCTCGTGCGCACGCTCGTGGCCGGCGGCGCGGAGGCGGCCCTGTGCGCGGCGAACCCGCTGTCCACCCAGGACGACGTCGCGGCCGCGCTCGCCGGAGAGGGGATCGAGGTCCGCGCCCGCCGCGGCGAGGACGCCGACGCCTACGCGGCGCACGTCGCCGCCCTCGCGGCCGCGCGCCCGCAGATCACGATCGACGACGGGGCCGACCTCATCAGCGCCATCCACGCCACCGGGGGCGCCGCGCTGGATGAGCTGACGGGCGGGACCGAGGAGACGACCACGGGCCTGCTCCGCGTGCGCCGGCTGGCGGCCGACGGCAGGCTCGCCTGCCCGGTGCTCGCGGTCAACGAGGCGCGCTTCGAGCGCGCCTTCAACGACCGCCACGGCACGGGCCAGTCCGCGCTCGACGGAATCCTGCGGGCCACCAACCTGCTGCTCGCCGGCCAGACGGTCGTCGTGGTGGGCTACGGCTGGACCGGGCGGGGCATCGCACAGCGCGCGCGGGGCGCCGGTGCCGCCGTGGTGGTGTGCGAGGTCGACCCGATGTCGGCGCTCGAGGCGCGCATGGACGGCTACGAGGTGATGCCGGCGCTCGCCGCGGCCGAGCGCGGCGACGTGTTCATCACGGTCACGGGCTCGCGCTCGGTCCTGCGGCGCGAGCACTTCGAGCGCATGAAGGACGGCGCCGTCCTCGCCAACGCCGGGCACTTCGACGTCGAGATCGACCTCGACGACCTGCGCGCGCTGGCTCGCGAGGTGCGCGAGGTGCGCCCCCTCGTCGAGCGCTACGACCTCGGCGACCGGGCTCTCCACGTCCTGGCGCACGGTCGGGTGGTGAACCTGGCCGCCGCCGAGGGCCACCCGGCGGCCGTGATGGACGTGTCCTTCGCCATCCAGGCCCTGTGCGTGGAGACGCTGGTGCGCGAGGGCGTGCGCCTGGGCGCGGGCGTTCATCCCGTGCCCGAGGGAATCGACCGCGAGGTCGCCCACCTCAAGCTCGAAGCCCTCGGGGTGGGGATCGACGAGCTGACCGAAGACCAGCGCGAGTACCTCGACAGCTGGGGCTGAGACCGCGCCTGACTGCGTCCTCGGCTGCTCGCGTGCGGAGCACGCCACGCAGCCTGCGTCCTTGTCAGCCACGCTCTGGCGCTCGCCGGAGATTTCGCTACGGTGCCCGCCACATGCGCCGCGCGCTTCTCCTGTCCTCGCCCTCGTTTCCGGCGCCCTGCTGTGGGCGCCGGCCGCGCCCGCACAGGACGAGGCGCCGCCGGGAGGTCAGCCGCTGCCGCCCGGCCCGCCGCCCGCGCCCGACCTCGTCCTATCCGGGCGCAACGTGCGGATGACCCGCGGCGGGGTCGTCGGAATCAAGCTCGGCTGCCGCACCAACGCCGCGCCGGGCGAGGCGTGCATCGGTTCGCTCACCCTGCGGCTCGCCAAGGCGATCGTGATCGAGGTGCCGCCTCCGCCGAAGGCCAAGCCGGGTACCAAGCCGCGCAGGCGAACCATCGCGCCGTTCAACTTCGGCGTCATCGACTTCACCGTGGTCATCGGCGACGTCGCCCAGCTGCGCCTGCGCCTGAGCAAGCGCGCCCAGGACCTGATCCGCCAGCGGGAGCAGGTCCGCGTCGACCTGATCGCCGACTACAACAGCCGGGCGGGGGCGCAGGAGAGCGCCCGCCGCAACGTCCGCGTCTACTTCCCCACCAAGCCGGAGTCGTAGCGCTCCGCGCGCTGCGCCTCGCGCTCGGACTCCGAGAGCGCGCGCAGCACCAGCACGACCATCGCGATCCCCATCACGATCGACTGCTGGAGCGCCATCACGGCGCCGCCGACGTTCTGGTCGGTCACCGCGCTCATGCCCCAGTACTGCGGCTGGTCCTCGTAGAACGAGTACAGCGCGTCGGGCGAGAACGTGAGCAGGATGCCCAGGAGCCCGACCGCGATCTTGGCGCTGAACATGTAGGCCACGGGGCCGAGCCCGCCGAGGCGGTGGCGGCTGCGGATGGGGGAGAGCAGGTGCCACCAGTAGAGCGCCCCGATCGCCACGAAGGTGACGTGCTCGAGGATGTGGATCGCCGGGTGCTCGAGCGCGGCGTCGTACAGCGCCGGCACGTGCCAGAGGTACATGCCGCCGACGTAGGCGATGACCGCGAACACGGGGCTGGCCAGCGGGCCGGCCGCCCGCTCCAGGCTCTGCACGCGGCGCGTGACCGGGCGCAGGATGACCCTGGTGAGCCCGACGATGAGCAGGATCGAGCTGAGATCCAGCAGGAGCAGGTGCTGGACCATGTGCATGACGAACAACTGCTCGCCCAGGCGGTCGATCGGCGACACGAGCGCGGCGAGCACCAGCGTGAGGCCGCCGACGAAGCAGGCCAGGCGCCAGCCGGGCGCTCCGGCCGGTCCGGCCTCGCGGCGTGCGGCCCGCCACCGGCGCAGGTACACCGCGCCGACGATCACCACCGCCGTGATCACCCCGGGGGAGAACGTCCACGAGTAATCCGGCGACGCGGCGAAGATCACGGGGCCGATTGTCGCAATGCCCGCGCCGACCGTGACGGACCGGGCGCGACCGTGGCGGTGTGCGCTCCCGTGTGCTGGCCGAGATCCTCGCGCTCGTCGCCCCGCCGGCCTGCGCCGCGTGCCGGGTTCCGCTGGACGCGGCCCGGGAAGGGCTGTGCCCGGCGTGCCGGCGCGCCCTGCCGTGGCTCGGCGAGCCGCTCTGCCCGCGCTGCGCGCTCCCCGCCCCGTGTGCGCCGTGCCCGGCCCGGGGCGCCGCCTTCGCCCGCGCCTGGGCGCCGCTGGCCCATGCCGGGCCGGCGCGAGCGCTCGTGAACGCGCTGAAGTTCGGGGGCGCGCTCGCCCTGGCCGATCTGATGGCAGCGCAGCTGGCGGCCGGTGCGCCGCCGTGGCTCGCCGCCGGCGGTCCGCTCGTCCCGGTCCCCGCCCACCCCACGCGGGTGCGCGGACGGGGCTTCGACCAGGCGCAGCTGCTCGCGCGGGCGCTGGCCCACCGCACCGGCCTGCCCGTGGCACCGTGCCTGCGCCGCGGCGGTCCGGCTCTGCGCCAGCTCGGAGCGTCGCGGCGGCGGCGGGTCGCGGCCGGGCGGGTAGAGGTGATGGCGTGTGGTCCGGTGCCCGAGCGCGCGACCCTCGTCGACGACGTCCACACGACAGGCGCCACCCTCGACGGGTGCGCTCGCGCGCTACGCCTCAGCGGCGCCCGGGAGGTCTGCGCATTGACCTATTCGCGCACGCTGAAGGCCTAGGCAATGTCGTGCGGCGGGTCTACGATCCAGGTCCACGGCAGCTCGTCCGATCAGGAAGGAGGGTGTCCCGTGCGGATCTCCATCAAGGGCCGCAACACTCCTGTCACCGACGACCTCCGAGAGCACGTCGAGAAGCGCTTCGGCAAGATCGAGAAGCAGGTCTCGCCACTCGCCGAGCTCGAGGTCGAGGTCATGGAGGAGCGCAACCCGGCGATCGCGGAGTCGCAGGTCGCCGAGGTGACGCTCCACCTCAAGGGGGTGACGCTGCGTGCCCATGACGCGAGCCGGGACATGATCCACTCCATCAACCTCTGCGCGGACGAGCTGTCCCGTCAGGTCAAGCGCCATCGCGACAAGCGGCGCAAGCGCCGCGAGTCACGCAGCCCCGACCTGCGCGGCGGGATCTCACCGGCCGCGTAACCGCCGGTTAAAGCACCCTGACGGTCCCAGCACCGTTGCTACGCTAGAGCCACATGTCCATTCTGGATCGCGCCCTGCGCGTAGGCGAGGCGAAGCGGTACAAGACCTACGAGAAGGTCGTCGCGCGCATCAACGACTTCGAACCGGAGCTCGAGCTCGAGTCCGACGAGGAGATCCGCGAGCGCGCCGACCACCTGCGCGAGCGCGCGGCCAACGGCGAACCGCTCGACGACCTGCTGTACGAGAGCTTCGCGATCACCCGCGAGGCGGGCAAGCGCACGCTCGGGCTGCGCCACTTCGACGTCCAGCTCATCGGCGGCGCCGCCCTGCACGACGGGTCGATCGCCGAGATGCGCACGGGCGAGGGCAAGACGCTCACCGCGACCCTGGCCGTCGTCCTCAATTCGCTCGGCGGCCGCGGGGTGCACCTGGTCACGGTGAACGACTACCTGGCCAAGCGCGACGCCGAGTGGATGAAGCCGATCTACGACGCGCTCGGCGTCACCGTCGGCGTGCTGCAGAACATGCAGCCCTACGAGGAGAAGCGGGCCGCCTACGCCGCCGACGTCACGTACGGCACGAACTCCGAGTTCGGCTTCGACTACCTGCGCGACAACATGGCCATGTCGCTGGAGGAGAAGGTCCAGCACGGCGGGCGCGAGAAGCCCGAGGGCTGGGAGAGCTGGGACGCCGACGGCAAGCGAAAGTCCTGGCTGCACACCTACGCCATCGTCGACGAGGTCGACAACATCCTCATCGACGAGGCCCGGACTCCGCTCATCATCTCGGGCGCCCCCGAGCAGGCCGCCGATCTCTACAAGCAGTTCGCGCGCCTCGCCCCCCAGTTCAAGCCCGGCAAGAAGCCCGAGGGCATGGACCCGAAGATGAAGAAGGACTTCCAGGCCGATTACGACTTCGAGTTCGACGAGAAGCACAAGACCGTGTCGGTCACCGAGCAGGGCGTCGCCAAGGCGGAGCGCTTCCTCAACATCGACCACCTCTACCGCGCGGAGAACGGCCACCTGGTCAACCACCTCCACCAGGCGCTCAAGGCGGAGTCGCTCTACAAGCGCGACGTCGACTACGCGGTGGTCGACGGCGAGGTGAAGATCGTCGACGAGTTCACCGGCCGCATCCTCGAGGGCCGGCGCTGGTCGGAGGGCCTGCACCAGGCCGTCGAGGCCAAGGAGAGCGTGCGCGTCCAGGAGGAGAACCAGACGCTCGCCACGATCACCCTCCAGAACTACTTCCGCCTGTACCCGAAGCTCGCGGGCATGACGGGCACGGCGCTGACCGAGGCCAGCGAGTTCAAGAAGATCTACAAGCTCGACGTCGTCGAGGTCCCGACGAACAAGCCGATGGTGCGCAAGGACCGCAACGACGAGATCTACAAGACGAAGGACGGCAAGTGGACGGCCGTGCTCAACGAGATCGTCGAGCGCAGCGAGAACGGCCAGCCCGTTCTCGTGGGGACGATCTCCGTCGAGGTCTCGGAGCTGCTGGGCGAGCGGCTGACCAAGCGCGGCATCAAGCACACCGTGCTCAACGCCAAGCCCGAGCACGCCGAGCGCGAAGGCGAGACCATCGCCGAGGCGGGCGCCCCGGGCGCGGTCACGATCGCCACCAACATGGCCGGCCGCGGCGTCGACATCAAGCTCGGCGGCAACCCCGAGCACCTGACGCGGCTCGAGCTGGCCAAGCTGGGGCTGAAGCCCGGCGACCCCGACTACGACGAGCGCTTCAAGGACGTCCTGCCCTCGATCGAGGCGCGCATCGAGGAGCAGCGGGAGACGGTCGTCGAGGCGGGCGGGCTGTTCATCTGCGGCACCGAGCGCCACGAGGCGCGGCGCATCGACAACCAGCTGCGCGGCCGCTCCGGCCGCCAGGGCGACCCCGGCGAGTCGCGCTTCTTCCTCTCGGCCGAGGACGACCTCGTCCGCCTGTTCGCGGGCGACCGGATCTACCGCATCCTCGACCGCCTCGGCACGACCGACGACGAGGGCAACGAGGAGCCGATCGCCGCCGGGGTCCTGACGAAGCAGATCGAGAAGGCCCAGCGCAAGGTCGAGGAGCAGAACTTCCTCATCCGCAAGCGCGTGCTCGAGTACGACGACGTGATGAACCAGCAGCGCGAGGTCGTCTACGAGTACCGCGACCGCATTCTCGAGGGACGCGACATGGGCGACGAGGCGCGCGAGCAGATCGACCAGGTCGTCGAGCGGCTGGTCGAGGAGTACACCGCCGGCGAGTACGTCGAGGACTGGGACGTCGACGGCCTCTTCACCCAGGCCCAGCAGATCTGGGACGTCGACGTCGACCAGGACGAGATCAGGCCCGAGCAGATCGAGCGCGAGGAGATCAAGAAGCTGCTCACCGAGGACGCGCTGGAGCTCTACGAGGAGCGCCAGGAGCAGCTGGGCGAGGAGCTCATGCGCGCGCTCGAGCGCTACCTGCTGCTGGAGATCATCGACCAGCGCTGGCGCGAGCACCTCTACGACATGGACTACCTGCGCGAGGGCATCCACCTGCGCGGGTTCGCCCAGATCGATCCGCTCGTCGCCTACAAGAACGAGGCGTTCACGCTCTTCCAGGACCTCATGAACTCGATCTGGACCGACTTCGCCCGGATGATCTACAACGTCGAGGTGGAGATCGAGGGCGACAACGGCCAGGGCGCCGTGCCGCCGTCGCGCCCCGCGGGCGGCTCCTCCACCGGCGGAGGCCGCGTCTCCTACTCGGGCGGCGGCTCCGGTGGGCAGCGCCGAGGCGATCGCCATGGCGATGGCCGGCGCCGACCAGGGCGCCGAGGCCTACGCCGACGGCGAGGTGGACGAGCAGGAGCTCGCGCTCGCGCCCGTCGTCGAGCAGCGGGTCGCCGGCGAGTACGACGAGGTCGGGCGCAACGACCCGTGTCCCTGCGGCTCGGGCAAGAAGTTCAAGAAGTGCCACGGGGCCTGATGGCGACCGCTCCCTCGGCCGACATAACCCCCCAGCGCCTCGCGGCGATTCGCGACCAGCTCAAGCTGCTCGCGGACTACCTTTGACCCCGACGCGCTGGGGCGCCGCATCGAGGCGCTGGAACGGGAGATGGGCGAGGCGGGCTTCTGGGACGACCAGGAGCGTGCCGCCCGGGTGAGCGCCGAGCACGCGCGGGCGACGCGGAAGCTCGAGACGTTCCGCGGCCTCCAGGCGGACGTCGAGGACCTCGAGGGCCTCGTCGAGCTGGCCGCCGAGGACGAGGACATGCGCGCGGAGCTGGCTGAGCAGGTGGCCTCCGTCGAGCGCCGGCTCGAGGCGCTGGAGGAGGAGCGGCTGTTCTCCGGGACCTACGACGCCGGCGACGCGCTCGTCACCGTCAACGCCGGCGCCGGCGGCACCGACGCCCAGGACTGGGCCGAGATGGTGCTGCGCATGGAGATGCGCTGGGCCGAGAAGCGCGGGTTCGACGTCGAGCTCCTGGAGGCGAGCCCGGGGGAGGAGGCGGGCATCAAGTCGGCCACCTTCCGTGTGAGCGGCGAGAACGCCTACGGCCTCTACTCGGCCGAGAAGGGCGTCCACCGGCTCGTGCGCCTGTCTCCGTTCGACGCCGCGCACCGCCGCCAGACCTCGTTCGCCGGGGTCGAGGTCGCGCCCGTGGTCGACGACAGCGCCGGCATCGAGATCAACGACGAGGACCTCCAGATCGACACCTACCGCGCCAGCGGCGCGGGCGGCCAGCACGTCAACAAGACCGACTCGGCCGTGCGGATCACCCACAGGCCCACGGGCATCGTCGTCCAGTGCCAGAACGAGCGCTCGCAGTCGGCCAACAAGCAGACGGCGATGAACATGCTGCGCTCCAAGCTCGTCGAGCTCGAGGAGCGCAAGCGCGCCGAGGAGATCGCACGCGAGAAGGGCGACGCCCAGGACGTCAACTTCGGCTCCCAGATCCGCAACTACGTCATGCACCCGTACAAGCAGGTCAAGGACCTGCGCACGAGCGTGGAGGTGGGCGACGTCCAGCGCGTGCTCGACGGCGATCTCGACGAGTTCGTCCGGTCCTACCTGCTTGCGCACGCGGGCGCAGAGCGATGAGCGACGAGGAGCTCGAGCAGGGCGTCGCCCCGTATCTCGAGGCGGTCGCGTCCTACGGGTTCCGGGAGCCGACGCGCTTCCACGTGCCCGGGCACAAGGGTGGCGCGGGCGCCGACGCGGCGCTGCGCAACAACATCGGCGAGGACGCCCTGCTCGTCGACGTTCCCAAGGACACGCGGGGCATCGACATCGCCCCGCCGGTCCCCACGCCCCTCGACCTCGCCGAGCGCCTGGCCGCCGACCTCTACGGCGCCGGGCGGACGTGGTTCCTGCACAACGGCGCCACGCAGGGCAATCACGCGCTGTGCCTCGCGCTGGCTTCCCTGGGCGCGACGGTCGTCGTGCAGCGCAACTCCCACGGCAGCGTGGTCGACGGCCTCGTCCTCTCCGGCGGGGTCCCGTCCTGGGTCGCTCCCGCCTACGAGGCGGAGCTGGGAATGGCACACGGCGTCACCGGGGACGCGCTCGATACGGCGCTCGCCGGCGCGCCCGACGCACGAGCCGCCTTCGTCGTCTCGCCGACCTACTACGGGCTGGCGGCCGACGTCGCCGCCCTCGCCGAGGTCGCCCACGCTCACGACACGGCGCTGGTCGTGGACCAATCGTGGGGCCCGCACTTCGGCTTCCACCCCGGCGTGCCGCCGTCCTCGCTCGCCCAGGGCGCCGACGCGATGATCACCTCGACGCACAAGATCGTCGGCTCGCTGACCCAGTCGGCGATGCTCCACGTCTCCGGGAATGGACGAGTGGACCCCGAGCGCCTCGGCCGGACGGTGCGCCTGGTCAGCTCGACCAGCCCCTCCTCGCTGCTGCTGGCCTCGCTGGACTCGGCGCGCCGCCAGCTCGCCGTCCACGGCCAGGATCTCCTCGGGCGCACGCTGGAGGCCGCGGCGCGGGCGCGTGAGGCGATCGACGCCATCGAGGGGTGCCACGTCGTGGGCGAGGAGCTCGTCGACCACCCCGGCGTCGCGGCGTGGGACCCGCTGCGCATCGTCATCGACGTCCGGGACACGGGATGCACGGGCTACGAGGTGGCCGACGCCCTGCGCCGAGGCTCGGACGTGCACGTGGAGCTGGCCACCCACGCGACAATCGTGCTCGTCCTCGGCATCCGCCAGCCCGTGACCGCCCTGGACCGCTTCGCGCACGACCTCGCGGTCGAGCTGGAGTTGATCCGGCGCCCCGGGGCCGCCTCGGCGATCCTCCAGCCCGCCGCCGCCATGCGCCCCGACGTCGTCGTGGCGCCGCGCGAGGCCTTCCTCGGCGACGCGGAGAGGCTGGAGGTGGACGCCGCCGTGGGCCGGGTGTCGGCCGAGGCGATCGCCGGCTACCCGCCCGGCATCCCCGCGCTGCTGCCGGGAGAGCGCATCACCGCCGAGGTCGTCGAGTATCTCCGCGAGCTGTCCACGGCCGGCGCCCGCCTGCACGGCGCCAGCGATCCGGAGTTCGGCACGATCACGGTTCTCGTCGGGTGAGCGAGGAGCTGCGGGACCTCGTCGCGAGGGCGCTCGCGGAGGACGTCGGCTCCGGCGACCTGACCACGCGCGCCGTCGTGCCCGAGGGGGCCCGCGCGCGGGCGACGATCACCCAGAAGGCGCCCGGTGTGATCTTCGGGCTCGAAGCGGCCGAGGAGGCCTTTCGCCAGTCCGATTCCGACGTCGTGCTGGAACGGCTGGCGCCGGAGGGCGAGTGGCGCGAGGGCGGGCCGGTGCTGCGCGCGGAGGGCGGCGCGGCGGGGATCCTCGCCGCCGAGCGCACCGCCCTGAACCTGCTCGGCCGGCTTTCGGGCGTCGCCACGATGACGGCACGGTACGTGCGGGCGATCGAGGGGACCGGGGCGCGAATCCTGGACACGCGCAAGACCACGCCAGGCCTGCGGGCCCTCGAGAAGCAGGCCGTGGTGGCGGGCGGCGGCCAGCGCCACCGCGCCGGTCTCTTCGACGCGATGCTGGTGAAGGAGAACCACTCCGCGCTGGGCGGCGGGGTGGGAGAGGCCACGCGCCGCGCGCTGGCCGCCGCCGCCGGATGGCGTCCCCGTCGAGATCGAGTGCTCGACCCAGGACGAGGTCGACCAGGCGCTCGCCGCCGGCGCCACCAGCCTCCTCCTCGACAACATGGCGCCGGACGAACTGCGGCAGGCGGTCTCGCGCGTCGGAGGGCGCGCGCGCACCGAGGCCTCGGGAGGAATAGACCTCGACTCGGTGCGCTCGATCGCCGAGACCGGCGTCGACTACATCAGCGTCGGCGCGCTCACGCATTCGGCTCCGGCGCTCGACCTGAGCCTGCTGCTGGAGCCGGGCGACTACACTTTGTAAGACTCTTTTCACAGCTCACCCGACTCGGCGAGCTTCATTTCGACACCTAGCGAGGTTCGAAACATGCAGTCCCTCCCCATGGCCCCCACGGCGGCGGCTACCCCGCAGATAACGGCGGAGGAGATCGTCGCGCTCCAGGACGAGGTGCGCGCGCTGGCCGAGCGGCGCGACGCGGTCATCCTCGCCCACAACTACCAGGTGCCCGAGGTCCAGGACATCGCCCACTACGTCGGCGACTCGCTGGGCCTGTCGCGCCAGGCGGCCGCCGCGAGCGAGAGCACGATCGTCTTCTGCGGCGTGCACTTCATGGCGGAGACGGCGTCCATTCTCAGCCCGGACAAGACGGTCCTCATTCCCGACCTCGACGCGGGGTGCTCGCTCGCCGACTCGATCACCGCCGAGGAGGTGCGCGCCTGGAAGGCGCAGCACCCCGGCGCGCTCGTCGTCATGTACGTCAACACGAGCGCGGACGTCAAGGCGGAGACCGACTACTGCTGCACCTCGTCGAACGCCGTGGCCGTGGTCGAGCACATCTACCGCGAGCACGGCGACGACGCCGAGATCCTCTTCGGCCCCGACATGTGGCTCGGCGCCTACGTCGAGCAGCGACTCGGCCGGCGCATGCACGTGTGGTCGGGCGAGTGCCACGTCCACGCCGGCATCCGCCCCGCGGACATCGAGGCGACGCGAGCCGCCCATCCCGGCGCCGACTTCCTCATCCACCCGGAATGCGGGTGCTCGACCAGCGTCATGGAGTACGTGGCCCACGGCGACGTCGACTCGGACGGCGTCCACATGCTCTCGACCGGCGGGATGCTCGACTATGCCGAGCACGCGAAGCCGGGTGGGACGGCGATCGTGGCCACCGAGACCGGAATGCTGCACCCGCTGCGCATGGCGGCGCCGGACACCGACTTCATCGCCGCCAACGAGGCGGCCACGTGCCGCTACATGAAGATGATCACGCTGCCCAAGCTGCGCGACGCCCTGCGCGACAACCAGTTCGAGGTCCGGGTACCGCCCGAGACCGCGGAGCGCGCGCGGGTGCCGATCGAGCGGATGGTCGCGATCGGCTAGGCGGCCCGCCGGGCCACCGCGCGCGTCTCGCGGCCGAGCACGAGCGACGGCGCCTCGCGCAGCAGCGGCGCGTTGAGCACGGCGGCGGCCGGGCGGACGGCGGCGACGGTGAGGGCGTCGAGGGCGGGGCTGCGATCGATCCCCGCGAGACGGCGCAGGTCGCGCGGCACCGTGGCCACGGCGGCGCTGGCGACGATCCGCAGCGGGACCTGGAAGGGCAGCAGCTCCGCGGTGAGCGGCGGGCTGATGACGAACCGGATGGCGTCGTGCGCGTACTCGCTCATGCGCAGCTCCGGACGCACCCGCGCGAAGTACTCGCGCATCTCGGCGACGGAGGCCGGGACGGTGTCCTCCGGCACGTCGAGCAGGGCCGCGATGCGGACGCCCTCGGCGATGTAGCGGTCGGCGTCCTCGTCGGAGAGCCCTCCGGCGTAGGCGCGGTAGACGGCGAGGAACGAGTGCCACTCGACGCAGTGGACCCAGAGCTGGGTCACCGGGTCGTCGGCGCTGTACGGCCGGCCGGTCACGGGATCCACGCCCCTGACCTTGCGGTGCACGTGCTTGACCCGGCGGGCGGCGGCGTGCGCGGCCTCGAGGTCGCCGAACGTCGTCGCCGACACGTAGTACGCCGTGCGCCGAAGGCGGTCCAGGGAGCGATTGCGGTAGTCGCTGTGCTGGGCGACTCCCGCCATGGCGAGCGGGTGGAGCGACTGGATGATCAGGGCGCGCAGGCCGCCGACGATGCTCACCGGGTGGCCGATGACCTTCCAGGCCACCGAATCCCGCCCGAGCAGTCCCTCCGCGCGCTCCACGTGAGCCAAGATAGCGCGAGGGGCGGCCGCCGGCCGCCCCTCGCTCCATCCTTGCAGTGCCCTGGCGCGTCCTACTTGATGAGCTCGACCTCCTCGAACACCGCGCCGGCGCTCGTGGCCTTGAGCTCGGCCTCGTGGACGATCGCGTTCGGGGTGAGATCGCTCTGCGAGCAGGCCACCTCGTCGTCCTCGTCGTTCTCATCGCCCTCGTCGTCGCCGCGCTCGCCGCCGCCGCCCGGGCCCGAGTGGTCCTCATCGCCCTCGTGCTCGTCGCCGTCGTCGTCGCTGGAGCGAGCCGTCGCGGTCGACTCGGCGTGCTCGCACTCGATCTCCGTGTCGCCGTTGACGAGACCGGAGACGGTGTCGCCGTTGGTGAGCAGGATCGTGAGCCTGCCGTCCGTGAAGGTGAGCACCTTCCCGGCGTTCTCGTCTCCGTCCTCGACGCCGTCGCCGTCGCTGTCGTCGTCCCGCGCGTTCAGGCCGTGGCCGCGCTCGTCTCCGTCCTCGACGCCGTCGTTGTCGGAATCGGCGTCGCGCGGGTTGGTCTTGGACCGGAACTCACCGAGGTTGTTGAGCCCGTCATGGTCCTGGTCGCGACGGGTCTGCTTGACCCTCAGGCTGAGGCGGTAGTGGCGCTCCCAGCGGTCGGGGATCCGGTCGGCGTTGCGGTCCGCCGCGGAAGCTCTGTGCTGCGAGCCGCGAGCCTGGGCCGCCGCGGGCACCAGCATGAGTGCCGCCGCCAGCGCGGTTGCTGCAATCGTCAGGATCCTGCGCATGAGTCAGATCTCCTCTGGTGGGTGTCTCGGGGCCTTCCACCGCTCTGACGATCCATCGACCGCAAGGTCACGATCCTGCAGGCACCGTGCCCGGTTCTGGACGGTGGAGGGGTCAGTCGTCGGGGAGCAGGTCGCCGGAGCCCGGGCCGCTGCTCGTGCCCGAGCCGCTCACGCCTGAGCCGGAGCCGCTGGACTCCAATTCGGAGCCACTCGTGCCGGAGCCGCTCGTGCCCGAGCCGCTGGTGCCGGAGCCGCTCGTGCCCGAGCCGCTGGTGCCGGAACCGCTGGTCCCCGAGCCGCTGGAGACGAGATGATCGTCGCCACCCCCTCCGGAGATGTCGGAACCCGAGATGCCGGAGCGGTCGTCGCCGAGCTCGCCGGAACCGCCGCCCGGACCGGAGCTCCCGGAGTGGTCATCGCCGCGATCGTCGTCGCTGCCGGACGGGCGCGAGCCGGACCGACCCGAACCATCTTCGCGGCGCGGCCCGCTACCACGGCCGCGATGGTCGGCGCCGTCCGCGCTCCCCCGCCCGCGCCTGAGCCGGCCGCCGCGGCCTTCGCCCGCCGCATCGTCGTCGCGGGCGGCCCCCTGGCGCTCGTGGGAGGACGGCGCGGACGAGGCGGCGACGGCCGAAGAGTCGCTCGAGACCTCCTTGCGCAGGTCCGACCCCGGGCCCGCGGCCAGCACCCCGGCGGCCACGATGACCGTCCCGGTCTTGATGGCGGTGGAGGCGATCCCGGCCGAACCGGCGCCCGCGGCCAGCTCGGCGATGCGCTGGGCCGTCGGAGCGCCGGCCTCGCTCCCCATCGCCGCCGCCCAGGAGGCGAACGGCAGCGGGGTGAGCACGGTGGCGGCGGCGCGGAGCGTCGTCCGCGCGCGGTGGACGAGCTGGCGGACCGCGCCCTCGCTGACGTCGAGCTCCCGCGCGATCTCCGCGCGGCTGTGGCCCGCCGCCGTGCGAAGCAGTGCCTCGCGCTGATTTGCCGGCAGGCCGGCGACGCCGGTCAGAGTCTCGCGCATCACCCGTCGGCGCTCGAGTGCTTCCTCCGGCGCCGGGGCGAGGCGGAGGGCCTCGGTGAGCTCCATGTAGTCGTAGCCGGCCTTGCGAGCATTGTCGAGCGCGGCGTTGCGGGCGATCCGGTACAGCCACGGCTTCAGGTCGCCGACCTCCGTGCCCTCGCGCAGAGACGACCACGCCTTGAGAAACGCGGTCTGCACGGCGTCCTCGGCGCGGGCCTCGGGCAGGAACTGGCGGCACCAGCGGTGCAGCGGCCGCCTGTAGCGCTCGACGATCGCCTCGAACGCCCTCTCGTAGCCGCGTGAGGCCAGAGCCAGGAGGCGGGCGTCGGACTGCGTGCGCAGCAGCGTGGATGAGAGCAGCGGGGTCACGTTCCTACACCGGGTGACGTTCGAGTTCGCCGAAGGTCACGCGGTCAATTTGACGCCTCGTTCGGCCGCCTCGCGCACAGCGGGCAATTGATGGAGCTTGCGCTCGAACTCGACCGGCGTGTAGCAGTGAACCTCGGCCCGGTCGCCCATCTCGTCGGCGTCCCACAGCGACTCCGCCTGATGAACGCGCTCCAGCCAGGGGATGCCGTCGAAGCCGTTGGAGACGAGGATGACCACAAACGCCGGTCCGTCCTGCGCCCCGGTGACCCGGGAGCCGCCGACATGGCCTTGCTCGACCGGCCAGCGATCCCCCACGCGCCGGGCGTAGCGACGCAGCGCCTCGCGGTCGAGGCTCTCAGCCGTCGAATTCATCCGCGGTGTGCGGCCCCACGCACGCGACCGCCCGCTCGGTAGAGATCCGTCGCGCCGCGTCGGCGACCTCGTCGAAGGTGACGGCGTCGATCGCCGCGATCGCGGCGTCGGGGTCGATCGCCTCGTCGCGCACGATCGCCTGGCCCGCGGCGTAGCGGGCCACCGCGTTGGTGTTCTCGAAGGCGAGCACGAGCCGCCCGGCGGCGTAGGCCCGCGCGCGCTCGACCTCGGCCTCGGTCGGTCCGTCGCTGCGCAGCTCGTCGACGATCTCGGTCATGCGCTCGAACGCCTCCACGCACTTGCCCGACTCCAGCCCGGCCGACAGCTGGAGCACGGGCACGTCGGCGAAGGCGTGGTCGAAGGCGTACACCTGGTAGGCGAGCCCGCGCTGCTCGCGGATCTCGTCGAACAGCCGCGAGCCCATCGAGCCCCCGAGCAGCGTGGCGTAGACCCCGAGAGCCGCCCGCGCGCGCTGGTCGCCCACGTCGACGTCGGGCCGGTAGGAGATCCGCAGGTGCGACTGATTGGAGTCGCGCTCCTGCACGAGGGTCGCCGGCTCGAAGCCCGGGGCGGGCTCGTAGGCCTCTGGCTCGGGGAGGTCGGGAAAGCGCGAGAACAGCTCGTCCAGCGCCCCGTTCGAGGGGACCGCGTCGAGGTTGCCGACCACGAAGGCTCCGCCGCGCGCCCCGGCCCAGCGCCGTTCGCGAAAGGCCACGATTCCGTCGCGCGTGAACGTGCGCAGGTGCTCCTCGGGCCCGAGCACGGGACGTCCCAGAGGATGGTCGCCCATCGCCGCCTCGTCGATCAGGTGCTCGGCCACCGCCGCCGGCTGGTCGTTGGCGCGGGCGATCTCCTGGATCACCACGCCTCGCTCGCGATCGAGCTCCTCGGCGTCGATGTGAGGGCGCCCGACGAAGTCGGACAGCAGGTCGGCGGCCTCGAGCGCAGCCTCGGCCCGGGCGGTGATGTGGAAGGCGACGAGGTCGTGGCTCGTGTAGGCGTTGAGCTGCGCGCCCATGCGCTCGGCCGTCTCGTTGACGTCGCGGTAGGTCGGGTACTTCTCGCCGCCCTTGAACACCAGGTGCTCGAGGAAGTGGGCCATCCCGTTCTCCTCGGGCCGTTCCGTGCGTGCGCCGGCGTCGAACGCGACGAGGACGGTCACGGATCTCGCCCCCTCCAGCGCCACGCGGTGGAGGGGTAGGCCGTTGGGCAGGGCGGTCGTGCTCACGTTGGGCATGAGACGAGGGTAGCGACAGGTTGCAGGAAGCCTTGCAACGGAAGGGTTCTTAATGGGGCTTCGCTACTGTGCGCCACCGCATGGCCGAGAGGAACTTCCGCCGCGAGCAGCCCAACCGCGCCGCCACGGCGCCCAAGCGTGCCCAGCACCATCCAGGTGCCGGCAGCCACGTGATCGAATTTCGCGGGGTCTCGAAGGTCTACGAGGGCGGCGACGTCGGGCTCGACCAGGCGACGTTCGGCATCGACCGCGGCGAGTTCGTGTTCCTCGTCGGCCACACCGGCTCGGGCAAGTCGACGATCATGCGCCTGCTCATCAAGGAGCTGGAGGCGTCGGCCGGCTCGGTCGTCGTGGCCGGGCCGCGACCTGGGCGAGGTCACGCGCAAGCGGGTCCCCTACTACCGCCGCAACATCGGGGTGGTGTGGCAGGACTTCAAGCTGCTTCCGAACCGCACGGTGCACGACAACGTCGCCTACGCGCTGCAGGTCACCGGCCGCAGCCGCCGGGAGATCCGCGAGAAGGTGCCCGACATCCTCCGGCTCACCGGCCTGGCGACGAAGCTGCACAACTACCCCGATCAGCTCTCGGGGGGCGAGCAGCAGCGCGTCTCGATCGCGCGGGCGTTCGTCAACCACCCGCCGCTGCTGCTGTGCGACGAGCCCACGGGCAACCTCGATCCCGAGACGTCGATCGGGATCATGCAGCTGCTCTACCGGATCAACCGCACCGGCACCACGGTGCTCGTGGCCACTCACGACCACGCCATGGTCGACAAGATGCGCCGGCGCGTGATCGAGCTGACCGAGGGCCGCATCGTGCGCGACGAGGCGGCCGGCCTGTACACCCGCGACGAGACCACGCGCGAGTTCGCCGCCCGCATGCGCGGCGCGGTCGCCGATCCCGCGCTCGACCCGACCGCGGCGCCCACTTCGCGTGGAGTTCGCGAGCGCGGCCGCACCGGCTCCAACTGATGAAGCTCGGCTTCTTCCTCCGCGAGGCGATGCGCTCGCTCGGACGCAACGCGATGCCGAGCTTCGCCGCCATGGCCACCGTGCTGGTGACGATGCTTGTGCTCGGCGTCTTCATCCCGATCGTCCAGGCGACGACAGGGGCGGCGAACGAGGTCCGCGGGCGGCTGCTCCTCGACGTCTACATGAAGACCGACTCGACGTCGGCCGACGTGACGCGGGTCCAGGCGCGGCTGAAGGACACGGCGCACGTCAAGCGCGTCGAGTACGTCTCGAAGTCCGCCGCCTACCGGCAGGAGCGCGCGCGCAACCCCGAGGCCTACCAGTTGCTCGGCAGCAACCCGCTGCCCGACACGTTCCGCGTGACGCCCGACAAGGCGTCCAACATCGACCAGCTCAAGGACGCCCTCCAGCCGCCGGCCGCCGGCGGGAAGTCGGGGCGTCCGGTCGACGCGGCGATCGACACCGTTCGCAACCGCCGCGACGAGACGAGCAAGATCCTCTCGGCCACGCGCGTCGTGAAGCTCACGACGGCGATGCTGGCGATCCTGCTCGTGACCGCGTCGATCCTGCTCATCTCCAACACGATCCGCCTGTCGCTGTACGCGCGCCGGCGAGAGGTCGAGGTGATGAAGTTGGTGGGAGCCACCGACTGGTTCATCCGCTGGCCGTTCGTGATCGAGGGAGTGATCGTCGGCGCGCTCGGGGGCCTGCTGGCCATCCTGCTGCTGGCGATCGGGAAGGTCGCGCTGATCGACCCGCTGGCCAACGACTTCGCGCTGCTCGCCGCGCCCGAGACGATCAACTTCGGCCTTTTGATCGTCGTCCTGATCTCTTCGAGCGTGCTCGTGTCGGCCGCCGGCTCGGGGCTCTCGCTGCGCCGCTTCCTCCGCGTTTAGGCGCCTCAGTACGCTTCTCTGGCGGCGCCGGAACGGGCGCCGCTCGTCATGCCGCGCCGAACCCTCCAGCGTCTCGCCGTCGTCCTCGCCGTGCTCGTCCCGGTGCTGTTCGTCGCGGGCATTTGGCTGGGCGGGCACCCGTCGTCGCTGCCCGAGCCATTGCGCGACGCGCTCGTCGACGACCAGACGGCCACGCTCAACGAGGGGCTCGACGTCATCGAGCAGGACTACTACCGCAAGGTCGACCGCGACACGCTCGTGGACGACTCGCTCGCCGGCGCGGTGGCGCGCCTGCGCGACCGCTTCTCCACCTACCTGAGCCCCGACGAGTTCCGCCGCTACCAGGACTCCTCGCACGGCGAGTTCTCGGGCGTGGGCATGGAGGTGACCGAGGTTCCGGCGGGCCTGCGGATCAGCCGCGTGTTCCCCGGCTCGCCCGCC
Organism: uncultured Actinomycetes bacterium; assembly: GCA_963842605.1. Lineage (GTDB taxonomy): Bacteria > Actinomycetota > Thermoleophilia > Solirubrobacterales > Solirubrobacteraceae > AC-38. The sequence goes on along the minus strand of CAWJGV010000002.1, from coordinate 423,719 downwards.
CAGAAGGCCGGCCTTCGCCGCGGCGACGTGATCGTCGCCGTCAACGGCAAGTCGATCGCCGGGGTTTCCAGCCAGCGCACGACGTCGCTCATCCGCGGGCGTCCGGGCACCAAGGTGACCCTCACCTGGGAGCACGACGGGCGACGGGCGACGCGGCGCGTGGAACGCGCGAAGGTCGACGCGCCGTCGGTCACGTCGAGCCTGCGGACCGTCGAACGGCGTCAAGCTCGGCGTGGTCGAGCTCTCGGGCTTCACCTCGGGGGCGCACGGCGAGGTCCGCGGCGCCGTGGACAAGCTGCGGGACCGCGGCGCCAAGGGCATCGTGCTCGACCTGCGCGGCAACGGTGGGGGGATCCTCGACGAGGCCGTGCTCGTGGCCAGCGTGTTCATCCCCGACGGAACCATCGTCTCGATCGACGGGCGCCACCGCGACCGCCGCGTGTACCGGGCGAGCGGTGGGGCGATCCCGCGCAGCGTCCCCGTGGACGTGCTCGTCGACGAGGGAACCGCGTCGGCCTCGGAGATCGTGGCCGGGGCCATCCAGGACCGCAAGCGCGGCGAGGTGGTGGGCACGCGGACGTTCGGCAAGGGCGTCTTCCAGGAGGTGCGCGAGCTGCGCAACGGCGGCGCGCTCGACATCACCGTCGGCGAGTACTTCCTGCCCAGCGGGCGCAACCTGGGCGGCGGCGGGACCCGCCGGGGCGACGGCATCAAGCCGGACGTGCCGGCGCAGGACAACCCCCGTACGGCTCCCGACGAGGGGCTCCAGGCGGCGCTGCGGGCGCTGGCGGCGCAGGCCCGGTGAGCCCCACCGGCGGCGCCACCGTCGCCCTGCTCGAGAAGCGGGGCCGCTTCCTCACCGGCACGCCGTTCTTCGAGTCCGGGCGCCGGATCGTGGTCGATCGCGACCGCCGGGCGGGCGCCGGAGACCTCGTGCTCCTGCGCACGGTCGGGCAGGGGCGCGGCCACGCCAAGGTGGCGCGGCGGATCGGGCGGCCCGACGTCGCGCGCGACGTCCTCGAGGCGATGATGCTTCACCGCGGCCTGCGGCGAGCCTTCCCCGGCGCCGTCGAGCGCGCGGCCGACGCCGCCGCCGAGGCGGGCCCACCCGGGGCGAACCGCCGGGACCTGCGCGACCTGCCGACCTTCACGGTCGACCCGGCGAGCGCCAAGGACTTCGACGACGCCATCTCGGCGCAGGCCCTGGGGGAAGAGGCGTGGCGGGTGTGGGTCCACATCGCCGACGTCTCCGCCTACGTCCGGTCCGGCACCCCGATCGACCGCGAGGCCTACCGGCGAGCGACCAGCGTGTACGTGCCGGGCGCGGTCGAGCCGATGCTTCCGCACGCGCTGTCGAGCGACGCCTGCTCGCTGCTCCCGAACCTGGACCGCCCGGCCGTCACGGTGGAGATGGAGCTGCGCGGCGCGAAGGTCGAGAAGGCCGCCTTCCACCGCTCGCTGATCCGCTCCGACGAGCGTCTGGACTACGACCGCGTGGACCGCGTGTTCGAGGGCCGCGAGCCGGCGCTCGAGCCGTGGACGCAGCCGCTGGCCGCGGCGCGCGCGGCCGCGGCCGAGCTCCAGCGGGCCCGAGAGCACGCGGGCGCGCTGGTCGTCGAATCCGCCGAGCCGGAGTTCGACTTCGACGACGATGGGCATGTCGTGGCCGTGCGGCCGGTCCCCCAGACGGAGGCCCACCGGCTCGTCGAGCACCTCATGATCGCGGCCAACGAACAGGTGGCGGGACTGCTCGACGCGCGCAAGGCGCCCGCGCTCTACCGCGTCCACGAGCGCCCGGAGCCGCTGGCCGTGCAGCGGCTGGCCGAGCAGCTCGCCTCGCTCGACGTACCCACTCCGCCGCTCCCGGAGCACATGTCCCCCCAGCAGGCCGCCGACGCGGTGGCCGAGATCTCGCAGTTCGTCGACGGTCACGTGCGGCGCACCGGACGCGGGCGCGCGGCGCTCACCAGCCTCGTCCTGCGCTCGCTCAAGCAGGCGCACTACTCGCCGCGCAATCTCGGCCACGCGGGCCTGCGGTCGCCGCGCTACTGCCACTTCACCTCGCCCATTCGCCGCTATCCCGACCTGGTCTGCCACCGGGCCCTCCTGGCCGCGGTCGGCGGGGGCGAGGACCCGCCGCCCGCCGCCGGGCTCGAGGAGGCGGGGGTATGGACGTCCGAGCGCGAGCGCGAGGCGATGGAGATCGAGCGCGACGCCGACGACGTGGTGCGCTGCTTCCTGCTCGCGCGCGAGGTGTTCGAGCTCGGCCACGACACGGTGTTCGACGGCGAGGTGGTCGGGCTGGCGCCGGTGGGGGCGTTCGTCGCGTTCGGCGAGGGCTACGAGGGACTGCTGCCCGTGCGGCGCCTGCGCGGCGACTGGTGGGAGCTCGACGAGCTCGGCACGATTCTCCACGGGACCAAGACCGGCGGCGCCATCCGGCTCGGCGATCCGGTCCGCGTACAGGTCGGGCGCATCGACTCACCGCGCGGCAGGGTCGACCTCTATCCGGTAGACCCCTCGTAGCCATGGCCAAGAAGGGAAAGCGCAAGGCGGCGCCCGGCGACATCGCCACGAACCGCCAGGCGGCCTACCGCTACAACCTCCTCGAGAGGATCGAGTGCGGCATCGTGCTCACCGGCACCGAGGTCAAGTCGCTGCGCGAGGGCACCGCGACGATCAAGGACGGCTATGCGGACGTGCGCGACGGCGAGCTGTGGCTCCACAACGTCCACATCCCGCCCTACGCGCCCGCGTCGCGCGAGAACCACGAGCCCGAGCGCGACCGCAAGCTGCTCGTGCATCGCCGCGAGCTGGAGCGGCTGATCGGCAAGACCAAGGAACGCGGGCTGACCATCGTCCCCACGCGGATCTACTTCCGCGGCCCCCACGCGAAGGTCGAGATCGCCCTGGCGCGTGGCAAGGACGTCCGGGACAAGCGCGAGACGATCCGCGCGCGCGACACGCAGCGGGAAATCGATCGGGAGCTGCGCGAGGCTCGACGCTGAGTTGCCAAACGGCCGCGGAGGTTGGATGCTCGGCCCCATTTTCGCGGACGATGCGGGTTCGACGTGGCCGGACATCTTGCACCCGGCGAGGTCGGCGTCTACGGTCCTTCTCGACGCGGAGTTGAGTCGTAAAGAGCGAGGCCACCGAGGTGAGAGGCCCTGCCGCCCAGATATCCGGAAGCTTCGGCTACCGGAAGGAGGGCTCCTCAAGCGACTCGCTTCGCGTCACTTTCGTTAACTAGGGAACGATGCCGAACCGCCGCACCGAGGCGGCCGCCGCGAGCAGGAGCAGCACGGCGCCGGCGCCGGCGAACCCCGCCGTGATCTCGCGATGCTCGGTGCGCGTCGTCAGCCGCGAGCCGAGTCCCTCGTAGACGGAGTTCAGGCGGTCGGCGTCGTCGACGGCGAAGAACCGCCCGCCCGAGGCGCGGGCGATCTCGCGCATCGTCTCGGGGTCGGGGGGCACGGGGATGATCGACGACGTGCCGGGGACGAGGAGCGCGGTGCCCGGGTCGCCGAGGGCCACCGTGGTCACGCGCACTCCGAGGCGCTTGGCCCGGCGCGCGACCGGCACGGGGTCGCCGCCGGTCGTGCGCTTGCCGTCGGAGAGCAGGACGATGGCGGCGGGGCGGCGATCCTTGCCGCCCGGCGGGCGCAGGGTGTTCAGGGCCGCGTCGAGCGCGTCGCCCGTGGCGGTGCTCCCGTCGGCGCTGAGGCTGTCGAGGACGCCCTTGATCTCGCCGCGGTCGGAGGTGGGCGCGATGACCGGGTTGGGCGAGCCGGAGAATCCGACCAGCCCCACCCTGACGTTGGCGGGGACGCGACCGAGGAAGCGCTTGGCCGCGGTGCGCGCGGCGCTCAGGCGCGTGGGCTCGACGTCATCGGCGAGCATCGAGCGCGAGGTGTCGGTGACGAGCATGATCGAGCCCGTGCGGACCGGCACGGCCACGCTGCGCTGGGGACGGGCCACGGCGAGCAGCAGGCCGATCAGAGCGAGCGCGAAGATCCCGGCGGGGATGTGCCGCCGCCACGCCGCGGTCGGCGGCAGGACGGCGAGAAGGGTGGCCACCCCGGTGAAGCGCACCGCGTCGGCGGGCGGGCGGCGCTGGCGCAGCCAGTAGAGGAACGCGCCCGCCGGCAGCGCCAGCAGCAGGAGCAGCAGTGCGGGGGACTGGAAGCTCATCGCAGGGCCCGGGCCAGGCGGCGCAGCCAGGGCTCGTCGGTGGTCAGGCGCACGTGGGCGGCGCCGGCGGCGCCGATGTCGCGCGCCACCGCGGCGCGCCGTTCGGCTTCGCCCGCGGCGTAGCGCTCGCGCACCGCCTGGCGAGAGGTGTCGACGGACACGTGGCGGCCGGTCTCGGGGTCGACGAGCGTGAGGTGGCCGACGGCGGGGAGCTCGCCCTCGCGCGGGTCGGCGATCTCCACCGCGACCACGTCGTGGCGCTGAGCCAGGATGCGCAGCGGGCGTCCCCACGCCGCCTGCTCGCGGAAGTCCGACACCACGACCACCAGGCCCGGCATCCGCGCCACCCGCGCGAGGCGGTGCAGGGCACCGGGCAGGCCCTCCGGATCGCCCTCGCCGTCCTGGGCCACGCCCGTCTCCAGGCGCCGGCGCAGCGCCAGCGTGGCCAGGCGCCCGCCGCGGGGCGGAACGAGCTCGGGGGAGCCGGCGCCGAACGTGATTACGGCGAGGCGGCCGGCTCGCCGCAGGGCCAGGCGGCCCACGGCCAGCGAGACGCCCTCGGCCACGTCGGACTTCAGCCGCTCGGCTGTCCCGAACGCCATCGAGGGGGAGACGTCGAGCGCGAGCCATGTGGTCAGCGTGCGCTCCGGGACCTGGAGGCGCACGTGGGGCACGGCCGTCCGCGCGCTCGCCGCGGCGTCGATCTGGCGGACGTCGTCGCCGACCTCGTACGGGCGCAGCTGCGCCAGCTCGGTCCCGACCCCGGCGCCGGCGGCGGGACGGTCGCCGGGCAGCAGCCCGCTCGAGCGCCGCGCGAGCCGCAGCTCCATGGCATCGAGCAACGCGGGCGGCATCCGGCCCGGGCCCTGGCGGGCCGCGGGTGGGCGCAGCCGCTCGGCGATCGCGCTCACGCCGCCCGCGCGCCCGCCACGGACTCCACGGCCGGCTCGTCCCCGACCGGCGGAGCCTCCGGCACCACCACGGTGGCGAGGATCCGCTCGAGGATGTCGTCGGCGCTCACCCCGTCGCCGAGCGCGTCGTAGGAGAGCACGAGGCGGTGGCGCAGGACATCGGCGGCGAGGTCGCGGATGTCGCCCACGACGACGTGCTCGCGACCGCGCAGCAGCGCCAGGGCGCGGGCGGCGCGCACGAGCCCGATCGGCCCGCGCGGGCTCGCCCCGTACTCGACGTAGGCTTCCAGCTCGCCGAGGCCGTAGCGCTCGGGGGTGCGCGTGGCGTCCGCGAGCATGACGGCGTAGCCGATGACCGAACGGTCGACGTACACCGTGTCCATCGCCCGCATGTGGCGCTCGAGGTCGTCGAGGGTCACGCGCTCGCGCACGTTCACCACGCCGGCCAGCGACCGCCCGACCACCGCGGCCTCCTCGCCCACGCTCGGGTAGTCGACGAGCACCTTCATGAGGAACCGGTCGATCTGGGCCTCCGGCAGGGGATAGGTGCCCTCGGACTCGATCGGGTTCTGCGTGGCGAGCACGAGGAACGGCGTCGGGACGGGGAAGGTCTCGCCGCCGATCGTCACCTGCTGCTCCTGCATGACCTCCAGCAGCGCCGACTGCACCTTCGCCGGCGCGCGGTTGATCTCGTCGGCGAGGAGGAAGTTGCCGAACACCGGTCCGAGCTCGGTGTCGAAGCGCCCGGTGTCCGGACGCCAGATGCGCGTGCCGACCAGGTCGGAGGGCACGAGGTCCGGGGTGAACTGGATCCGGCGGAAGCTTCCGCCCAGCACCGAGGCCATCGTCTTCACGGTCAGCGTCTTGGCCAGGCCGGGGACGCCCTCGAGGAGCACGTGGCCGCCGGCCAGGAGCGCGACGAGCATTCGCTCGAGCATCTCGTCCTGACCGACGATCACGCGCTTCATCTCGTACAGGGCCTCGGCGATGGCCCGGCGCGGCTCGGTGGCGCGCGGCTCTCCCGTATGGGTGGGCGGCATGTCGTCTCCTGTCGGCAGCGGGGGATTCATGCCAGCGAGGCTAGGGCGGACAACGTCAGATGCGGATAAGGGCCGAGAGAGCGCGGGCCGGTCCCCTTATCTGGACCTGACGTGGGCCCGCGTAGCGTCCTGACCGTGACCGAGCGACGAAAGCGCCTGTGGAGCGACGACGACGGCGAGGGCGCCGCCCACGAGTGGCTGGCGCCGCGCGTGCGCGATCCTCACGAGGGGCGACGCCACGCGGCCGCGACCGCCCGCGCCCGGGCAGCCGTCCCCGCCGCCCACCCCGGATCGTGGCTCGCCGCTGCGCGCCGCGCTCGTGGGCGGCCTCGCCGCCGCGGCGTCGGTGGCCGCGATCCTGCTCGCCACCGGCACCGTGGGCAAGGGCGAGGACGCGCCCGTCTCGCTGCCCGCCGCGCCCGCGGTCAAGATCGGGGGCGGCGGCGCCGACGCACGCGTGGCGGCCGTCTACAAGGGGGCCAGCGGCAGCGTCGTCTCCGTCCGCGCCGCCCAGTCCGGCGGAACCGCCACCGGCACCGGCTTCGTCGTCGATCGTGAAGGGACGATCGTCACCAACTCCCATGTCGTCGGCTCGGCCAAGCGGGTCGAGGTGCAGTTCGGCGACCGCGGCAAGCGCCTCGAGGGCACCGTCACCGGGCACCGACCCGTCCTCGGACCTCGCGGTCGTGGCCATCGACCCGTCCGACGCCGGGACTCTGCGCCCGCTCGCGTTGGCCGACTCGAGCCACGTGCAGGTGGGCGAGCTGGCGGTGGCCATCGGCAACCCCTTCGGGCTGGACCGCACCGCCACCGCGGGCATCGTTTCCAGCACCGGCCGCGAGATCCAGGCCCCGAACGGCTTCTCGATCGACCGCGTGATCCAGACCGACGCGCCGATCAACCCCGGCAACTCCGGCGGGCCGCTGCTCAACGGCGCCGGCCAGGTGATCGGCGTCAACTCGCAGATCGCCACGTCGGGCGCCGGCGGCAACGTCGGCGTCGGCTTCGCGGTCCCGTCGAACACGGTGCGCCAGGTCGTGCCCAAGCTCCGGCGCGACGGCTCGATCAAGCGCGCGTACCTCGGGATCAGCCTGGGCGAGAACCCGGCCGGGCCGGGCGCCCTCGTGGCCTCGGCCCCGTCCGGCTCGCCGGCCGACGACGCCGGCCTGCGCGGAGGCACCTCCAACGGTGATGTCATCGTCGCCATCGGCGGCCAGGAGATCCGCACCCCCGGCGATGTCACCGCGGCCATCTCGGACCGCCGTCCGGGTGAGACCGTCAGGGTCACGGTCCTGCGTGACGGACGGCGCCTGAACATCGAGGTGAAGCTCGGCACGCGGCCCGCCAGCGCCGCCACGCCGTGAGCTTCGCCGCCCCCCTCTTCCTCCTGGCGCTGCTCGTCGTCCCGGCGGTGGCGGTCCTCTATGTCCTCGGGCACCGGCGGCGGCGGCGCGCCGCGGAGGCCTTCGTGCGCCCGCACATGCGCGCGTCGGTCGTCCGCTGGGCGCCGGGGTGGCGCCGGCACCTGCCGATCGCGCTGTTCATCGCAGCCAGCGCCGTGCTCATCGTCGCGGTCGCCCGGCCCCAGGCGACCGTGGCCGTGCCGGTCGAGCGCGCCAACGTCCTGCTCGTGACCGACGAGTCGTCCTCCATGCAGGCGACCGACGTCTCGCCGACGCGCCTGGAGGCGGCGAAGTCCGCCGCCGAGCGCTTCCTCGACGACGTGCCGGGCCGCGTGAACGTGGGCGCCATCGGGTTCTCCACGTATTCGCGCCTGCTCGCCGCGCCCACCCGCGACCGCAAGGTCGTCCGCGACGCGCTCGAGACACTCCGCGCTCGCGGCTCCACCGCGACCGGCGACGCGCTCGACCTGGCGATCACGACGCTGCGCCGGGCTCCGCGGCCCGGCGAGCGCCGGCCGCCCGCCGCGATCGTGCTGCTGTCCGACGGCCGCCCGACGCGTGGGCGCGACGTCGCCGGCGTCGCCGCCCGGGCGAAGCGCTTGAAGATCCCGATCTTCACCGTCTCGCTCGGCACGTCCCAGGGCACCGTGCGCCTCCGCGGCCGGATCGTCCATGTTCCGCCTGACGACGCCGGGCTGAGCCGGATCGCCCGCGTGTCGGGCGGTCAGGCCTTCTCGGCGGGCGACGCCGGGGAGCTGCGCAAGGTCTACGACGGCCTGGCGAGCCGCGTGTCGACGCGCGACACGGAGCGCGAGCTGACGGTGTACCTCGTCGCGCTCGCGCTGCTCATCGTGCTGGCCGGCGCGACGACCTCGATGCGCTGGTTCGCACGCCCGGCCTGAGCCGGCGCGTGTGCGCCGGTGGGCCGACGGGGGCGGGGAGGACCGCGGTCACGACGAGGCCGCCGTCGGGACGCGCCTCGAGCAGCAGCTCGCCGCGGTGGGCGTCGACGACGGACCGTGCGATGGACAGGCCAAGCCCGGCGCCGCGGCCGTCGGCGTGGCGTCCCAGGCGATCGAACGGGGCGGTCAGGCGCCCGAGCTGCTCACGGGAGATCGTGGGGCCGGTGTTCTCGACCCGCAGCGTCGGGCGGCCGTCCACGACGGACGTGCTCGCCTGCACGACGCCGCCGGAGCGGTTGTAGCGCACGGCGTTCTCCATCAGGTTGGCCGCCAGGCGCTCGAGGAGGCGCCGGTCGCCCCGGACCGGGGCCGGCGCGGCGTCGACGCGCAGCCGGATACCGCTCGCCCCGGCCTCGCGCGAGACGGCGGCGGCGGCGGTCCGCAGGCCGTCGGCGAGGTCGCCGGACTCGGTCCGCAGCAGCGCGCGCTGCGCGCGGGCGAGCGTCATCAGGCCGTCGAGCAGCGCCTCGGTGCGTTCGGCCTCGTCGAGCACGACCTCACCCATCTCCCGCAGCCGGCGCTCGTCGGAGCCGGGATCGCTGAGAGCGACCTCGACCTCGGTGCGCATCAGCGTCAGCGGGGTGCGCAGCTCGTGACTGGCGTTGGCCACGAAGCGCCGCTGCGCCTCGAAGGACTCGGCCAGGCGGTCGAGCATCTCGTCGAGCGCCTCGGAGAGCCGGTGGACCTCGTCGGCGGGCCCGTCGAGCCCGACGCGCTCGTCCAGGCGCTCGCCGGAGACGCGCCGCGCGGTATCGGTGACGTGGCGCAGAGGCTCCAGCCTCCGCCCGGCCAGCAGCCATCCGGCGACGGCGGCCAGCACGAGCGTGCCGGCGAACGCGAGCGTGAACTGCACCGCCAGGGTCGACGCGGTGCTGGCCGCCTGGTCGCTGGGAAGCGTCCGGAACAGGTGGCGGCGCATCAGCCAGTAGCTGACGCCCAGCAGCAGGCCCGCCGAGGTGCCGAAGAGCGCGACGTAGAGGAGGGTGAGCCGGACGCGGAGAGGCGCCAGGCGCGCGATCAACGCCGGCCGGCTCACACGCGGTAGCCCGCGCCGCGGACTGTCTGGACGGCGGGCGGGTCGCCGAGCTTGCGGCGCAGCGTCACGATGGTCATGCGCACGCTGTTGGTGAACGGGTCGGCATGCTCGTCCCACACGCGCTCGAGCAGCTGCTCCGGGCTTACCGTGGCGCCGTCGGCGACCATGAGCGTCTCGAGCACGCCGAACTCCTTCCCCGACAGCGCGACCGGCTGACCGTGGCGCGTGACCGTGTGCTCCGCCGGATCGAGCTCGATGTCACCGCGGTGCAGGATGGCCGGACGCGCCTCGCCGGAGCGCCGGCCGAGCGCGTTGATCCGGGCGAGCAGCTCGGCGAACGAGAACGGCTTGCCCATGTAGTCGTCCGCCCCGAGCGCCAGACCGTCGACGAGCTCCTCCTCGGCGACGGCGGCGGTCAGCATGAGGACCTTGGTGCGCGGCTGCTCGGCGTTGACGGCGCGGCACACCTCGTCGCCGTGGACGCGGGGCATGTCGCGGTCGAGGACGATGACGTCGTACGGGTAGACGCGCGCCTTGAACAGCGCCTGCTCGCCGTCGTGGGCGACGTCGACCGCGAGGCCGCGCGTGCGCAGGCCGTCGGCCAGGGTGTCGGCCAGCCGGCGCTCGTCCTCGGCGATGAGCACCCGCATGCCGGCTCCTAGGTGGACTCTTGCGTCGGGGAAGCGAGGCGGCGATGGTGCGGGCAACCTGTCCCGTCCGGGCGGCCGCGCTCGTCGACGCGGACGAGCGGGGAGGGAGCGCTCGGCTCGGCGGCGGCGCGCTTGAGGTTCCCGTCCAGTGCCGCGACCTGCGTGACCGCTCCGGACACCAGTCCGAGCCCGACGACGGCCAAGGCCGTGGCAATCAGACGTGAGAGGCGCATGACGCACCTCCCAGTGTGCGCGGGAACGTGAACGGACGATAAGCCGCGCCTGGGAGTGGGCCCGGAGGGCCCCGCTAGAATGGGAGGACATAGACACACCCACGGGGACGACAGGCTTCGACGTGGTCGATCCGTGTGGGTGGTCGCGAGCCGAGGTCCCGGGCGGCCTCGTAAAACACCCGGGAAAACCATAAGTGCGGACTCTCACGAGTACGCCCTCGCTGCCTAGCTAACAGCTACGCGTGAGGTTTCGGCCCACCCTCGCCTGCGGGGTGGATCGCCGGAATCAGAAAGCAGGCTCACCCGGGGAGGATCGCCTCCGCCGAACCGGGAACATCTTCAGGAGGCTGGTCTCCCGGAACCCCGCCGGCGCGGCAACCGGGAGACGAGATCAGAGCGCCGGCTACGCTCGTAGAAGCCACCTTTCACGCGACCGCGGACGTGGGTTCGATTCCCACCGTCTCCACTGGATTCAAAGACCTCGGAGAAACGCGAATTCGGCTCCTCTCGGGCGCGTCGCACAGAGACCCAGCGGGCCCGGCGGGGCGGAGATTGAACGTAGACTCGCGGCCGTGCCGTTCACGCTCAGGAACCTCAAGGAGGATCTGGAGGATTTCGGGTCCAACTTCGACGGCGCGCCGGACCTGGAGTTCCGCCTCGCAACCAAGGCGCTCGAGCTCGAGCAGTCCGGCCTTAGCTACCAGCGCATCCCGCCCGACTATCGCTTCCCGTACGGCCACACGCACAAGGAACAGGAGGAGGTGTACGTGGTCGTGCGCGGGAGCGGGCGGATGAAGCTCGACGACGAGATCGTCGTGGTCAAGGAGTGGGACGTGGTGCGCGTCCCGCCCGGCACGTGGCGAGGCTACGAGGGCGGGCCGGAGGGCCTCGAGATCCTCGTCTTCGGCGCGCCCAATCTCGGCGAGGATCCGCGCGAAGACGTGGAGGGTCAGCGCGACTGGTGGGCTGACTAGCGCCCGGTGGAACCAAGGTCCAACTCCACTTGAAATGACGACCACGGGGCGTGTAGTTTGCGCCCAGGCGGGCAACCTGGCGCCGTGACCCTCGTCCTGCACCAGCACCCGTTCGCCTCGTATTGCCAGAAGGTCCTGGTCGCGCTCTACGAGCTCGATGTGCCCTTCGAATCCGAGATCGTCGACGGCGAAGACGCCCGCGCGCGTCACGCCGAGCTCTGGCCCTTGGCCAGCATCCCGGTGTTGCGCGACACCGCCGCCGACCTGACGCTCCCGGAATCGACCTCGATCATCGAGTACCTCGACGCCGACCACCGGCTAATCCCGGCGGACGGGCTGAAGGCGCGCCTGTGGGATCGCATCATCGATGGGCACGTCGCCACGCCAATGCAGAAGATCGTCGGGGACAGTCTCCGGCCCGAGGGCGGCACGGATCCCATCGGCGTCGCCATGGCTCGGGACGCCCTCGACACGGCGTATGGGGTGCTGGACGCTCAGCTGGCCGACCGACGCTGGCTCGCGGGCGACGCCTTCACCGTCGCGGACTGCGCCGCCGCCCCGGTGCTCTTCTACACCCGCGCCATCCACCGCTGGCCGCAGCCGAACATCTCCCGCTACTACCGCGACCTGGTGGCACGGCCGTCCTTCGCTCGCGTCATCGAGGAGGCCCGCCCGTTTCGTGGGCTCTTCCCATTGCCCTGGCCGGAGGATCAGGACGACGTGACGCCCTAGTCCCTGGGACATCAGTCGGTCCGCACCACGGTCGCGAGCCGGGCGAGCAGCGCGCGGAGCTGCTCCAGGTCGTCGGCGCCCAGCTCGGCCGCCCACTCCGCTTCGACCTCTCGCACGGCGTCGCGGATGATCTCTCGTGTGGCGTCGCCCCGCTCGGTCAGGTACACGCGCTTGGAGCGGAGATCGTCGGGATCGGAGCGCCGTTCGAGGTAGCCGCGTGTCTCCAGTTGGCCGAGCAGGTAGTTGAGCGCCTGCTTCGTCATGTTCGCCTGCGCGGCGAGGTCAACCGGACGTTCGCCGTGGGGCCCGGGCCAGCGGAGGATCGACAGGTGGGCGGCGACCAGGTCGTCGAAGCCGTGCTCGTGCAGGGCATCGACGATGCGCCTCTGGATCACGTCGAGGGGCATGCGCAGTAGCGCTCCGAGGAGGGGGGGAGGGGTGGCGGAGGGTTGAGGCATTGCGCAGCCGGACTTGACAGGGGTGGCGATCACCGGTTAGCTTAGTCAAGTCACTTTACTCTATCCATCGGAGACACCACCATGGCCCAAGCCGTAGCCGCCAGCGAACCCATCCAGGCCGCCGGCATGACCATCCAGTTTCTCGTCGAGGCGGAGGAATCGAACGGAGCGGTCTCGGTGTTCCGGTGCGACCTTCCCGTCGGCTCGCGCAACCCGGTCCCGCACAGCCATGACGCCTTCGACGAGACCGTCTACGGCCTGAGCGGAGTGACCACCTTCACGGTCAACGGCGCGCCTACGAACGTGGGGCCGGGCGACGTCCTGTTCATCCCGCGCGGCGCGGTTCACGGCTTCGCCGTCGGCGGCGACGAGGACGCTTCGATTCTCTGTGTCTCGACGCCCGGGCTGTTCGGCCCGTCGTACTTCCGCGAGATGGCCGAGGTGATCGAGGCGGCCGGGGAGGGACCTCCCGACCGTGAGGTGATCTTCGCCGTGATGCAGCGCCACGGCCTGACTCCCGCCGCGCCTGCCGTCGGTTGAACAGCTTTTCCGGGGCCTGCGACGATCGCCGCGTGGCCTCCGACAAGCCCGTCGCTCGAACGCCACGGCCTTAACGCGACGTACACGCTCGCGCTGTTGACTCGGGCGCCTCTCCGGAGGAAGGTACGCGCAACGATCGAAGGAGCAAGCCCATGGCTCGCAAGTACGTCGACTGTCGTGAGATGCCGAGCGAGAGCAACTGCACGGTTGCCATCGCGGCGGACTCCGAGGATGAGGTCGTGGAGGCTGCGGTGCAGCACGCCGTGGCGGTCCACAGCCACGAGGACACGGCTGAGCTGCGTGACGGTATCCGCTCGGGGATCAAGGACCTCGAGGGAGCCGTCGTCTAGAGGACGGCCGGGTCGCCAGAGGCCCTTCCCGACGGCGTCGACCGACCGACGCCGGCGATGACCTACGCCTTGGTCATGGCCAACAGCGAGATGCTCTCCACGCCGTAGGTGCTGCAGGCATCGAGCGCGCGCTCGGAGACGAACCGGTAGTCGTTCTCGCGCACGTTTCGCACCTCGAGGCCGGCGGCCTCGATGGTCTCGATGTAACTGCCGCGGGGAATGGCGCCCGCGATGCAGGCGGCCCAGAGATCCACGTTCCGGCGCGTGCGCTCCTTCAGCGGCCGGCCGCTGACTATGTCGGCGATCGCCAGCCTTCCGCCCGGGCGAAGTACGCGGGCTGCTTCAGCGAACACCCGGTCCTTGACCGGCGAGAGGTTGATCACGCCGTTGGAGAGCACGGCGTCGAAGCTCGCGTCGTCGAAGGGAAGATCATCGATCCTCGCCTCGACGAACTCGACCTGCGAGAAGCCGTCGCGATCACGAAGTCGAGACGCCTTCCCAACCTGCGCGTCCGTGAAATCCACCCCGACCACTCGACCGGACTCTCCGACCTGGACGGCGGCGCAGAACGCGTCGGTGCCCGAGCCGGAGCCGAGATCGAGCACCTTCTCGCCGCCCGCGAGCGCGGCGAGATCCAGGTGATAGCCCACCCCCGCGAATGACGCGATCGCCTCGGCCGGGACCGCGTCGAGAATGGTCGGCGGGTAACCGAGGTGCAACGCGAGGGGCCGGCCGACTTCGAAGTGGAGCTCCGCCTCGTCCTCGCGAGCTACGTGGCGGTACATCTCCTTCACCTCGGCCTCGAGCCGGGCCGTGTCGACCAGCGAGGTTGCGTCGGCCTGGGGAAGGGCCTCCGCCTGGGCCATCTCCTCGGTCTCGGACATCGCGGGCAAGTATGCCCGAGACACGCCGGCCTGGTTGTGCTGTAGCTCCGGAACCTGAAAGCATCGGCGAGTGGACTTCGGCGTCCACCTGCCGCTGATGCAGTTCGCAGAGGAACCGCTCTCCCTCGGGCGGCTGGAGCAGGCCGTCGACACCGCCCGGGATTGCGGGTTCGCCGCCGTCTCGGCCAACGATCACTTCATCTTCCAGGCGCCGTGGCTCGACGGGCCGACGGCGCTCGCGAGCATGATCGAGCGCTCCGGCGAGATGACACTGGCCACGACGGTGGCGCTTGCCGTCCTGCGAGGCCCGGTTCCCTTGGCCAAAGCGCTCGCCGCCATCGACATCCTCTCCGACGGCCGCCTCGTCGCTGCCGTGGGGCCGGGCTCATCGCAGCGGGACTACGAAGCCCTCGGCGTCTCCTTCGAGGAGCGCTGGAAGCGGTTTGACGAGGCGGTCGCCGTGTTGCGGGCGCTGCTCCAGGGAGAACCGTTCCCCGAGGCTGCGCGCTACTACCCCGTACCGTCCGACATCGCACTCGCGCCGGAGCCCCGGCACCCCATCCCAGTGTGGATCGGGAGCTGGGGATCGAAAGCCGGGCTGGCTCGAGTTGCGAGGGCGGCCGACGGCTGGCTCGCCTCGGCCTACAACACGACGCCGGACGGGTTCTCCGCCGCCCGGGCGCTGTTGGCGCGCAAGCTCGAGGAGCGAGGCAGGGATGCGGACGCCTTTCCCAACGCGCTCGCCAGCATGTGGACCTGGGTCTCAGAGGATCAGGCCGAGAGCGATCGAGTCCTCGCCGACGTCCTGGCTCCACTCCTGAAGCGCGATCCCGACGAGCTTCGCGGGCAGGTCTGCGTCGGGTCCGTGGAGCACTGCGCAGAACTCCTCTCACGTTACGCCGAGGCCGGATGCCGGCGCGTCTACCTGTGGCCGTTGGGCGACGAGCGGCGGCAACTCGAGCTGGTCGCCGGCGAGGTGGCTCCGAAGGTCGTCTCACCGAGCAACCCGCGGGCTAACCCTTGAAGCCCACCTGGTCGAGCGCGGACTGGAGCGAGGTCCGGTAGCTGTCGCTGGTGTAGCTGGCGCCGGAGACGCCGTCGATCTGTGCGCTCTGGGCTGAGAGGGCCTGCTGGGCCAGTTCCGGTCCCGCGGCGGCGCTGATCTCCTGGGACCTTCCATCGCTGCTGGGCAGCGCCACGTTGGTGATGCCGGTGATCTTCGTCCCGGAGACGCTCACCCGCACCTGGACGTCGCCGTACTGGTTGGGTGCGTCGACGCCGGTGGCCGTCTTGGTCGACGCGGCCGTGCGGGGGGCGGGGGCGCTCGTGGTCGTCGGGGATGAGAACGTCTTGGGTTGGGACGCGGCGGAGACGCGCGGCTGGGTGTGGAAGCTCAGGACTCCGGCGACTCCGGCGGCGGTGCCGGCGATCACGAAGGGGGCGCGTTTCATCGGTGTCTCCTGGTTCTCGGAAAGGCCATCAGAAGCCGAAGGCTTCGACGTGAAAGCGGTTGCGGTGCACGCCTGCCGCGCGGGCGGCGCGCCTGATCAGATCGTTGAACCCGTCGGGACCGCAGACGTAGACCTCACGCCGGCCGAGGTCGGGCACGAGACGCTGCAGCGACCTCGGGTCAAGGGCGACCTCGGTTCGAGAGCCCACGAGCTCGTGCAGTCGGCCACCTCGTGCCTCGACGAGCTCCGAGATCTCGTCGCGCAGCACGAGGTCCGCGGGGGTCGAGGCGCGGACGAGCATGGTGACGTCCACCTCGGCGGGGAGGTCCTCGAGCAGGGCGCGCACCGGCGTGATTCCGACACCGGCGCCGGCGAGGAGCACTCGGTCGCGGCTGCGCGCATGGCGTGTGAACGACCCGTAGGGACCCTCGACGGCGATCCTCGTGCCGGGTCGCAGACGGGCCACGGCGGCACTGTGGTCGCCGAGGTCCTTGATCGTCACGCGCAGGAAGGGCGGATGGGGCAAGGCCGAGACCGAATAGGGGTGGGCCTGCCACCACAGCCCGCGCGTCAGGAAGCGCCATTGCATGAACTGGCCGCCGTGCAGCGGCAGGCGATCGAGCCGGTGGCCCTTGCAGATGATCGAGACGACGCCGGGACCTTCTTCCTGCACCGAAACGATCCGCAGCCGGTGATAGACGCTGCGCAGGATGGGCAGCAACACCCGGTACGCGACGGCCACACCGGCGGTGCCCACCCAGATCGTCGTCCACCACAGCTGGGCCAGGGGATGGCCGACGAACGAGGCCCCGGTGGCGACCTGGTGGGAGAAGGCGAGGACGAGGGCGAGATAGGTGTAGAGGTGCACCGTCCACCACGTCTCGTACGACAGCCTCCTTCGCGCCTTGCGATACGAGGTCACGCCCGCGGCGACGAGCAGGCAAAAGCCGACGGTGCCGGCCAGGACGCCGGGATAGGTCATGAGCAGCGTCCAGAGCTCGTGCAGCACCCCGGTCCTGGCCGCCTGTGCGTAGCCGATCGTGATGAGCACGCCGTGGGCGGCGACGAGGAACAGCGGCCAGGGACCGAGCCGGCGGTGCCACGCCACGAGCCGGTCGTGCCCGATGGCGCGGTCCAGGGCGGGGATCCGCGCCACGAGCAGGACCGTCATGAGCATCAGGTACGCGGCGACCAGACCGGCCAGCCGACCGGCCGCCGTGGCCGGGCCGCCGAGGGCGGCCAGCGAGCCCGCGCTCTCGGCGGTGACGGCGAGGGCGATCGTGATGCCCAGGCCCAGACCGGCCAGGCCGGCCAGCCAGTTGGCCGCGCGCCGGTCGGGAGCGCGCGGCCGGGAGCCGTCACCGAGCGGCGCCGTCCAAAAACCGGTCGCGCCCGGACGTTCGGGATCGGGCTGTCCGTGCCGCCGCGAGGGCGATTCGACGAATGAGGTGGCGCTCGACACCCGAGCAGTCTCGGCCGCGTCGATCAACGCGCGCTGAGCGGAGCCTGAGAAAAGCCTGAGCCGCGGGTTCTCCGTTCCTCAGGCCCCTCCGAGGTTCTTCTGAGGTTGGGATAAGCCCCCCCGCGGACACTCGACACCATGAACCGAGCGCCGGTGCGCAACCACGTGGAAGAGGTCATGGGCACCGTCGTCTCTTTTGTCGTGCCGATGGGCGACATGCCCGAGCGCCGGGTGGCGAACGCGCTGAAGGACGCATGCCGCGTCCTTCACGAAGCCGACGAGGTCTTCAGCACCTGGAATCCGGGCCAGCCCGATGAGCCGGGTGCGACGAGGCGAGCTCGGCGCTCACCGACGCACCTCCGGTCATGAGAGAGGTGCTGGCGACCTGTGAGTTGGCGCGGGAGCTGTCCGGAGGTTGGTTCGACCCGTGGGCGATGCCCGGCGGCGTCGATCCGACGGGCCTCGTCAAGGGCTGGGCGGCGCAGCGGGCGGCCGGCGAGCTGCAGTCCGCCGGGATCACCAGTGCCATGGTCAACGCCGCCGGCGACATCGTCGCGTTGGGTGAACGCGAACCGGGGCGTGCCTGGCGAGTGGGCGTGCGCGATCCCCGCCGGCCGGAGCGGTTGGCGTTCAGCGTGCCGATTGAGGGGGCCATCGCCACGTCGGCTCATTACGAGCGTCCGGGACAGGTCCTCGACCCGCGAGACGGCATGCCGTCGCTCGGGCTCCGATCCGCGACGGTCATGGGACCGGACCTGGGAATGGCGGACGCGCTGGCCACCGGCCTGCTGGCGGCCGGCACCGCGGGTCTGCCTCACATCGCTGCGCTGGAGGACTACAGCGCCTACATCATGGGGACCGCGGGCGTGGTCCGTGTGACTCCCGGCTTTCCGCCCACGACCTCTCCGGCAAGGGGTGGCGACGGCCTCGTGTCCACCTCCCTAACCGGCGGCGACCCCGAGCGCGGCGCTGACGGTGGCGATGATGGCGCCACCCAGGGTGACGGAGACGAATGAGCTGGCGAAACTCGTGCGGAAGAAGATCGAGCGCAGGGCGGCGAGCACGACCAGCTCCACGGCCACGACGATGACCGCCACGACGATCGCGACGCTGTAGCTCGAGATGAGGAACGGCAGCGTGTGGAAGATGCCGCCGAGGAACGTTCCGCCGCCCGTGATGGAGCCGCGAACGAACGGGTTGCCGCGCCCCGTCAGGTCGCCGGTGTCCGAGAGCCCCTCCGAGAAGGCCATGCTCACGCCGGCGCCGATCGCGGTCGCCAGCCCGGTGAAGAACGCTGTCCGCGGATCGTGGGTGGCCAGCACCACGGCGAAGATCGGCGCGAGCGTCGAGAGTGAGCCGTCCATCAGGCCGCTCAGCGCCGGTTGCACGCGCTGAAGCAGGAAGGCCTGGTCGGCCGGCGAGCCGTCGCGCAACACGCGCCGGCGCAGGTGGTGAGTGTGCGGCAGCAGCGGCATGCGCAGGCGATAAGCCTTGCATGACCTCCCCGCCGGCTTGGACCGCAGGTTCAGCCCAGCAGGATCGTGCCCTCGGGCTGAGTCGATTAGGTGGAGGGCTCGGACGTGGCGCGCAGCGGGGCGGGCACAAGCGCCGCGCCCGCGATCACGAGGCAGAACGCGAACAGGCGGGCGCTGACCCCGAGGGCGCCCGACCCGACCGGCTCGCCGAACACGAGGATGCCGCCGATGATCGCGGCGAGGTTGGCCGCCACGGAAGTGATCGCGATCACCTCGATGGCGTCACCGAGCTGAAGGCTGCGGGCGGAGGCGTAGAAGGAGATGACGAACGAGATCAGCGCCGTGAGCGTCCACGGGCTGAGCAGGCCGAACAGCGGCCCGTCCGCGTGCGTGAGGTACTTGATGGCGACGTCGGAGACCCCGAACAGGACGCCCGCGGCGGTCGCCAGCAGGAGCGCTTCGCCGCGCTGCGGGCACGTCGCGACGCGTCGAGATCCTCACCAGCACGGCGCCCGCGCGCCAGGAGGGCGCCCTCGACGGCGATCAGGGCCGCCAGCGAGGAGCGTTGCGGACCCTCTGCCGTCGGCCGTCAGACCGATGACCGCCAATCCCGCGGCGGTGATCGTCACGCCGATCCACTGACGTCGTCCCAGGGGAAACCCGAAGACTCGCTCGGCGAGCACCGCCAGGAAGACCAGCCCTCCGGACATGACCGCCTGCACGGTGGACAGGGGCGCGAGCGAGAGCGCTCCGACGTGCAATCCCCACGCCACGGCCGAGACGATCCACCCCACCGCAAACCACTTCGAGCGAAACAGGCCGGCCGCGCTGCGCACCAGATGGCGCACCCGGATCGGCGGGGCGAGCACCGCGCCGCGATGCTTGAACAGGAACCCCAGGTTGGTGCCGAACGCCGACCCCACCGCCAGGATCAGTCCCAGGAGCAAGGAATCTCCAGTTCGCTGGGAATCGGCGCCCAGAAAGAGATCAGGCGCATGATGCACACCGGACTACACGCCCTCACCGCGGCGCAACTCAGTCCGAGCTCCGGCGCAGGAAGTCGGCGAAGCCCCCGTCCGGCGCGTGGACGTTGAGGACCCGTGCGGTACCGGGCCGGCTGTGGTTGAACGTGTGCCGGACGCCGCGGGGGACCGAGGCGAGCATCTCCGGGCCGGCCGCCAGCACGGAGTCCTCGATCGTCAGGTCGAGCTCGCCCTCCAGGACATAGAAGGAGTCGACCTGGTGGTCGTGGTCGTGCACGTCCGGTCCGTCGAAGGGGCCGTCGAGGACCCACTCGGCGAAGCAGAGCTCGGGCAGCACCCCCTTGAGGAAGACGACGCGGTTTCCCTGCACCAGACGCTCGCCCTCACCGGGACCGGTCACGATCGCTTCGGCGGCCGGCCGCCCGCCGTCCGCGGGCGGGTCGAAGCTGTCGAACGGCACTTTCTCCCCGTCGCGCTGGCCGCGCAGGTACTCGGCAAAGCCCTGGTCGGGCGTGTGGAAATTGAGGAAATGCGCGTCGGCGTCGGCCTCGTTGAAGAAGGAGTGGGCGACGTTCGGCGGCGCGGCGACGAAGCTTCCGGCCGTCACGCGGATCCGGTCGGCCTCACGGCCCAGCACGAACGTCAACTCGCCCCCGACCACGTAGAAGGCGTCCGTGTGCTCGCGATGGACGTGCAGATCGGGCCCGCGCTCTCCCGGCCCATAGCGCATCCGCGTGATCGTGATGTCGTCCCGTTCGGCCAGGATGACGAGGTCGCGGTGCTCCCGCTGGGTGATCGTCTCACCCTCGCCGGGCCCGACGACGACACCGTGCCCTTCCCCCGTTGGTCGTCTCGTCATAGGTCTCGATTATCGCGGCTGGTTACGCTGGCGTCGTGGCGCACGCGGGTCAGGAGATTCACGGTCAGAACGGCTTCCGGCTTCGGCTCGTCAGGACGGCGGCCGAGACGGGCGGCGAGATCCTGGAGATGGAGGCGACCTACGGCGATACGAGCTGGCTGCCGCCGGAGCACCTCCATCCGCGGCAGGACGAGCGGTTCGAGGTGCTCGAGGGCACGATGCGGACGATCGTGGGCGGCACCGAACGGAGCTATGGGCCTGGCGAGACCTTCGAGGTGCCGGCCGGTACCCGGCACCAGATGGCCGCGGAGGGCCCGGCGCGCGTGCGCTGGGAGGTCCGGCCGGCGCTTCACACCGCCGAGTTCTTCGAGCGCCTCCACGGCGATGGCCCGGACAGCGCCCGCGCCGCCGCCTCCATCGCCGACTTCCTGGCGGAGTTCAGCGACGAGATTCGCATGACGGGCGCCTAGGGCTCCTCGCCGGCCAGCAGCTCCATCAGCAGGCTGTCGTGCCAGCCGTCGCCGCCGGTGTCGCGCTCGGAGCGCCGCATGACGCCGACCGGCCGGAAGCCCGCCTTCTCGTACGCCCGGATGGCCGCGACGTTCGCCGTCGCCGGGTCGATGGTGACGCGGTGGTGGCCTCGGTCGTCGATGAGATGGCGGACCACGCGTCGCACCGCCTCCGTCCCCAGGCCGCGGCCGTGCAGGGCGGGATCCAGGAACAGGTCGATCGCGGCGTGGCGGTACTTGGGCTCGAGCTCCTCGGAGAACTGGATCAGCCCCGCGACCGCGCCGTCGACCTCGATCGTCAGTCGTGTCGACTCGGGCTCATCCCAGGGAAAGCGTTCCTCCGGGACGTCCCACCAGCGCATGACCTCCGGGGTCCGGTGGATGCGCAGCAGCTCGGCCTCGTCACCCTCGGCGAGGGGACGAAGGGTCATCTCGGGCTCTGGCGCTATCGGGAACCTCCTCCTGTCGATTTCGACGCCGCCGGTTCGTCGTAGAGGCATCCATACTCTTTCCAAAGGAGGAAACGATGCAGTACATGCTCCTCATCTACTCCGGCGACGCGCCCGAGAAGTGGGACAGCCTCAGCGAGGACGAGCAGAACGCGATCATGGGCGAGTACTTCGCCATCAGCCAGTCCCCGGGAGTCACCGGCGGGAACCAGCTCCAGCCGGTCGAGACAGCGACGACCGTGCGGGTGGACAACGGCTCGACGCTGACCACCGACGGCCCGTTCGCCGAGACCAAGGAAGCGCTCGGCGGCTACTACCTCATCGACGCCGACAACCTGGACGCGGCCCTCGAGGTCGCCGCGCGCATTCCCGCGGCGCGCCTGGGCGGCGCGGTCGAGGTGCGGCCGGTGGTGGAGCGCTGAGCGATCTCGACGCTGTCTTCCGCGACGAGTGGGGGCGGGTCCTCGCCACCCTGATCGGCTTCCTCGGCGACTTCGACCTCGCCGAGGAGGCCGCTCAGGAGGCCTTCGCGGTCGCGGCCGAGCGCTGGCCGCGAGACGGGACGCCGGCGAATCCCGGCGCGTGGCTCACGACGACCGCGCGCAACCGCGCCGTCGACCGGATCCGCCGCGACCGCACGCTCGCGGCCAAGACGAAGCTGCTCGAGGTGCCCGAGGCCGTGGAGGACGAGCCCGACATGGACGAGACCACGTTCCCCGACGAGCGCCTCGAGCTCGTGTTCACCTGCTGTCATCCGGCGCTGGCGACGGACGCTCAGGTAGCGCTCACCCTCCGCACGCTGGGCGGTCTGACCACGACCGAGATCGCCCGGGCGTTCCTGGTCCCCGAGCCGACCATGGCCCAGCGGCTCGTGCGCGCCAAGCGCAAGATCAAGGCGGCGGGCATCCCGTTCCGCGTGCCGCCCGAGCACCTGCTGCCGGACCGGCTCGCCGCCGTGCTGGCCGTCGTCTACCTGATCTTCAACGAGGGCTACGGCGGCGGCGCCGAGCTGGCGGGCGAGGCGATCCGCCTCGGGCGGGCGCTGACCACTCTGATGCCCGACGAGGCCGAGGCGCACGGACTGCTCGCGCTGATGCTGCTGCACGACGCGCGCCGTGACGCGAGGTTCCGCGACGGCGAGCTCGTGCTGCTCGCCGACCAGGACCGCGCGCTGTGGGACCGGGAGGAGATCGAGGCCGGTCGCGCGACGCTCGAGCGTGCGCTCGCTCTGCGCGGGCGTGGGCCATACGTGCTCCAGGCCGCGATCGCGTCGCTGCACGCCGCCGGTTCGCCCGACTGGCCGCAGATCGTCGCCCTGTACGGCGAGCTCGCCCGGCTCACGGGCTCGCCCGTCGTCGAGCTCAACCGCGCCGTGGCGCTCGCGGAGACGGGTGGGCCGGAGGCCGGCCTCGAGGCGATCGACGAGCTCGAGCTCGACGGCTACCAGTATTTCCACGCGGCCCGCGCCGACTTTCTGCGCCGCCTCGGCCGCACGGACGAGGCTCGCCGAGATTACGAGCGGGCGCTCGCGCTCGCGCATGCCGAGCCGGAGAGGCGGTTCCTCGAGCGCCGGCTTGCTGAGCTCTAGACGCTCCGTGCCCGACGGGTGCCCTAGGTTGTGGCCGTGACCGCGCCGATCAGCGCCGGGGCCGGCTTCCTGCTCGCCGTCCTGTGGTTCGACCTGATGTTCGACGTCCAGGTGCGGCGGCACCGCGAGGGTGACCTTCCCGAGGAGGTGCTGGCCTCGATCGCGGGCTACTACCGGCGCGTGACGACGGCGGCGAGGCCGATGAACCGGCTCATCGCCGCGGTGATGCTGGCGACGCTGGCGGCCATCGTGGTCCAGATCGCGCGGGCCGACGAGCCGCGCTGGGTGGGCTGGGCGTCGCTCGGCCTGGTCGGGTTCGCGGTCGGGCTGGCCGCGGCGCACACGGTGCCGGCCGCGGTGCGGCTGGGGGCGCGCCGTGACCCGCCGGACGCGCAGAGTCGGCTCGCCAGGTCGATCCTGCGCGACCATGTGCTCTGCTTCGCGGCGATCGCGTCCACCCTCGTCGTGCAGCTGGGCTTCGGCTAGAGCGCTCCATGGACCCCACGACCGCGATCGGCAGCGTGCTCGCCTCCTTCGGGTTGGCCGGGGCCGCGGGACTGAACGCCTGGCTGCCGCTGTTCGCCAGCGCGCTGCTCGACCGTCTCGGCGTCGTCGACCTGGGCGCGCCGTTCGACCAGCTCTCGACCACGACCGGTCTCGTCGTGCTGGGGACGCTGCTCGTCCTCGACTTCGTCGGGGACAAGGTGCCGGCGCTGGACCACGCGCTCCACGCCGCGGGCACGGTGATCGCCCCGGCCTCGGGCGCCGCGCTGTTCACCGGGCAGGCCGGGTTCGAGACCGACATCCCGACCCTCGTCACGGTGCTGGCCGGCGGAGCCGTGGCCGAGCTGGTGCACCTGGCGCGCGCGGCGCTGCGCGCCGCCTCGAGCGCGACGACCGCGACGCTCGCCAACCCCGTCCTCTCCCTGGGCGAGGACGCGACCTCGGGCGCGCTGACCGCGATCGCCTTCCTGGCGCCGATCCTCGCCGTGCTGGCCGTCGCCGCCATGGGAATCGCGGGCGCCACGGCGTGGCGCTCGAGACGGCGGGCGCCGGTCTAGGCAGTCGCCCGACCTACGCCAGGCGGCGCTCCGTCGCCCAGCGCGTGAGCTCGTGGCGGCTGGAGAGCTGGAGCTTGCGCAACACGGCCGACACGTGGGCCTCGACCGTCTTCACCGAGATCCCCAGCCGCTGCGCGACCTCCTTGTACATGTAGCCGCGGGCCAGGTGCTGGAGGACCTCGCGCTCGCGGGGCGTGAGCTGGTCGAGCTCGGGATCGGCGCCGGCGGCGGGCGGAGGTGCCGGCGCGCCGGCGAAGGCGTCGAGGACGAACCCGGCGAGGCGCGGGGAGAACACCGCGTCGCCGTCGTGTACCCGGCGCACCGCGTCGGCCAGCTCCGGCCCGCCTATCGTCTTGGTCACGTAGCCGCGCGCGCCCGCGCGGATGACCGCGATCACGTCCTCGGCGGCGTCGGACACCGACAGGGCGAGGAAGCGGGTTTCGAGACGCTCGGGCGCGACGCGCCGGATCACCTCGACGCCTCCACCGCCCGGCATGTGGACGTCGAGCAGCACCACGTCGGGGCCGGTCTCCCGGACCAGCGCCACCGCGTCGTCCACGGTCCCCGCGTCGCCGACCACCTCGACGTGCTCGGCCAGCTCGGCTCGCACCCCGGCGCGAAACAGGTGGTGGTCGTCGACCACGGCGACGCGTACCCGGCTCACGGCTCGGGGCGCTCCAGCACGAGCTCGACCTCGGTGCCCTGCCCGGGGGAGCTGGCGATCGTCGCGCGCCCGCCGTGGCGCTCCATGCGCCCGACGATCGACTCGCGCACGCCGCGCCGGTCGGCGGGCACCGCGGCGGGGTCGAAGCCCGGCCCGCGATCGCGGACGAACACGGCCAGGCGGGCGTCGCCGGCCTCCGCGTAGACCGACACCGTGGACCCCTCCCCGAACTTGGCCGCGTTGACGATCGCCTCCCGCGCCGCCGCCAGCAGCGCCTCGCCGCGCTCGTCGAGGCCCGCGTCACCCACCGCCACGACCTCGACGGGCACACCGTGCTCGCGCTCCACGTCGCCCGCGACGGCCTCGAGTGCGGTCTCCAGGCGCCGCTCGCCGGGCGCCGCGGCACCGCGGCCCGACAACCACGTGCGCAGCTCGCGTTCCTGGCGGCGGGCGAGCGCCGCCACCTCGCGGGGATCGTCGGCGCGCTTTTGCACCATGGCGAGTGTCTGGAGCACCGAGTCGTGCAGGTGGGCGGCCATCTCGGCGCGCTCCTGCGAGCGCACCCGCTCGGCGCGCTCGGCCCCGAGCGAACGGACGAGGCGCAGGACCCAGGGAGCGAAGATCACCGCCAGCACGACGACGGCCACGAGTGCGGCGAGGACCGCGTCGCGGGCCGCCGACAGGGCGCCGGTGGCCTGGAGGAACGCGAGGCCCGCGGCGACGACGAGGGCGACGCCCAGGCCCGTCCGGGACACCGCGCGAGCGCGCTCCGGTCCACCCGCTGCGCGGGTCGAGCCCGGCTCGGGTTCGGCCTCGGGCGGCGCCTTGGCCGCCGCGCGGTCGGGCGCGCCGAGCGACTGGCGCCACAGCAGCGCGCCTCCGCTGGCGACGAGCACGAGCGGCCAGACGACGGCGTCGGAGAACCAGATCCCCGTGGCGCGGAGGATGAGCAGGACGCTGAGGAGCAGGAAGCCCACGCCCAGCGCGACCTCGACGGCGCCGCGTCCGGTCCGCAGTCGTCGCGCGGGCGCGCCGCCCCCGCCGGCCGCCGGGGTGAGCGCCCAGGCGAGCAGGTAGACGACGACGCCGATGCCGCCCGCGACCGCCGCCGCGACGAAGGCCACGCGCACCACGATCGGGTCGACGCGCAGCTCGCGCGCGATCCCCGCGCAGACCCCGCCCAGCATTCCGTGCTCGGGATCCCGGCGCAGCCGGGTGCGGCGCGGGGCGCTCATCGTGGCCATGGCGCCCTCATGTTCTCAGCGAAGGCGCTGCCCGGCTTCTCAATCGCGCCGGCTGAGCCCGTTGGCGAGGAGGATCCCGCCGATCACGGCGCAGGCGATCGGTGCCAGGGCGGCGAAGCCGAGGTCCAGCGTCCCCACCTGGTCGAGGAGCAGCACGGCGCCCAGGCCCGTGATCGCGAGGCCCGCGACGAGGCTCGGGACGTCAGGCCGCGGCATTCGTGCATGCCCGGTTGCCGGGGTCGCCTGCGTCGTGGAAGCGGTGGCGGGGCCCGAAGTCCGTGTCGGGGTCGTCGTACTGCACCTCGAGCGCGCCGAGCCCGACGTCGGCGTCCACGAGCAGCCGGGTCGTCGTGGTCGGAGCGGCCGGAAGATCCTCGAAGTCGACGTCGATGCCGCCGCTGTCGCGGTCGAAGACCTGGACCGCTCCCATCCCGACCTGGGCGCGGGTGGCGACGCAGACGTCCTCGGGCACGACCAGGACGGCCTGGCCCATCCCGAGATCGAGGCGCAGCGGGAGGTCGCCGCGGGGCAGCTCGGCGCGACGCAGGTCGACGACGAGGCGCCCGGCGCCGAGCCGGTAGTGGTCGCGCACGTCGGCCGCCGCGGAGGGCCGGTACTTGTGCTCGCCCACGCCGCCCTTCAGATCGATGTCGGCGGCGCTCACGAAGGCCGCTCCCAGGGCCAGGGCCAGGGCGGGGAGGACGAGCACCCGAACCGGGCGGAAGAAGGCCCCGGCCACCATCGCGACGCCCGCGCCGATCACCAGCGCCGCGGCGAGCTCGCCGTGGCCGGTGCCGGCGGCCCAGCCGCCGGAGAGGAACAGGGCGAAGGAGCCGATGAGCACGCCCAGCCCGAGCAGGCTGCGGCGCAGCAGCGTGCGCCAGTCGTCGCTGAGGCCCTCGCCGGAGGACATCCACCAGACGAACAGGCCGAGCAGGGCGAGGAGCGCCAGGGGGAGGAGTCCCCACAACGCGCCGAACACCGCGCCCGAGAGCACGATCCCGGCCGCGACGACGAGGGCGACGACGCCGACGGCGGCCAGCACCCGGCCGCGCCGGGTCGAGGTGTCGGCGAGCGCGCCGCCGTCCTCCTCGGGCACGAGCAGCAGCGCGCCGAGGTAGAGGAACCCGCCGAGGCCGGCGAGGAAGACCGAGGCCACGGCGGCGATCCGGACGTAGAGCGCGTCGATGCCGAAGTAGTCGGCGATGCCGCCGCACACGCCGGAGATGACGCGGTCGCTGCGCGAGCGGACGAGGCGGCGCGGGGGAGGAGAGGTGGGGGAGGGGGGAGTGGTGGATTCCATGCGAGCAGAGTGGCGTGTCACGGCCCTCCCTGCCTATTGGGGATCTCCCGTAGGGGCACGCGTGGCAGGGGTCGGACCCCTCTAACGCGTTTGACTCACGATTTCGATTCGAGGGGTCTGACCCCTAAGCGCGTGACCCTTAGCGCGCGACCGTGACCGTCAGGCGGGCGGGGGTTCCCCCGCCGGGGTCGCGGTTCGTCGCCACGAGCTCCAGCGTGGCCGTCCGGGCACGGCGCAGGGCGCTCAGGCGTGCCTTCGTGAGGCGGAAGCGCAGCAGCGCGTTGTGTCCGGGCGCCAGGCGGTAGGCGAGCGCCCGGCGCGCTCCCGTGAGCGTGGCGCTGCCGGCGCACTCGCGCGGCGCGGTGCCGGTCCAGCGCGGCGGGCAGGCGATGCGGGCGAGCACGGTCCCGTCGGCCTGCGCGCGCGCGCCGGCCAGGCGCAGGCGCGCGGCGCGGGCGCGGCCCGGGCCGGCGGGCGGGAGCGGGTCCTGCTGACCGCCCTTGGAGTACTGGTCCGGTTCGCGGATCGAGTTCTGGAAGCCGTAGTCGGCGTTCGGCTGCGCCGGGCCCGTCGGGGGCGGGCCGGGCGGGACGATGTTCTGGTCGGTGATCGCGCCCAGGATCCGGGTGTAGAGCTCGTGCTCCCAGTCCGACCCGCCGGCGAACACCAGCCCCGGGTCCTGCCCCGTGCGCACGACGAGCAGGTCCTGCGTCGGGAACACGGTCACGAGCTGGCCGAACAGGCCCGAGAAGCGGTACATGTCCGCCGGAAGGTCCGGGAAGTCCCGGCTGTTCTTCACCGGGCGCTCGCTGATCGTCGGGCCGACGCACGGCGCCGCGGCGTTGACCCAGATCAGCCAGCGCGTAGCAGCCGTTGGTGGGCGACGGCGCGATCGCCTCGGCGACGAAGCGCTTCGAAAGCAGGCGCCGCCCGCGCCACACTCCGCCGCGGCGCATGAGCTCGCCGAGGCGCCCGAAGTCGTCGGGGCGCATGTTCACGCCCCAGAAGCCGCCGACGTTGCCCGCGCTGTCGTGGTTCCAGAACCAGCGGTCGGCCGGGATTCCGAGCTGGTCGAAGAGCTCGCGCTGGGCGAAGGACTGGACGACGCCGGGCGTCTTGCTGCCCGTCGCTCGCCCGATCGCCGCGGCCAGCAGCGAGACCGGGCTCTGGGCGTACTCGAAGTACGTGCCGGGCTTGTGTGCGATCTCCAGGGTCAGCGCGTCGCGGATGCGGTCGGGCATCGTGAAGATGTTGTAGTCGCGAAGGCCGTTCCAGCGCAGCCCCGAGGTCTGGGTGAGCAGGTCGCGCATGGTGATGGCGCCGTGCGGCTTGTCGGCCTCCGGGAACAGCGCGCCCACCGGGTCGTCCGGCGAGATCAGGCCGAGCGTCATCGCGCGCCCGAAGATCAGTGCGGTGACCGACTTCGCCATCGACCAGCTCTCGTAGGTCTGGGTGCGGTTGTAGGAGGCCTCGCGGTCCTCCGCCACCAGGCAACCGCGGCGGTACACCCGCACGGCGAAGCTCAGCTGGGACGTGCCGTAGTCCATCGCGTCCTGGAGCTTGGCCGCGTCCATGCCCTCCTCGGCCGGCGTCGCGCGCTCCCAGTCGCCCTTGGGCGCCTGGCAGGACTTCGCGGCATGGGCCGGCGCCGCGGCCGCCACCACGCACAAGGCCGCCAGAGCGGCCGCGCTCCCTGCTTTCGCCCTGAGCATCGAACCTCCTAGGCAGCAGCCTACCCGGGCGCCTCGGGCGAAACCGCCGGTTGGTCGGCGAGCCAGCGGGCGATCGCCGGGAACGCGCGGCGCTGCAGCGAGAGCACGCCGAGCTCGTGCCCCACTCCGGGATACGTGACGAGCCGGCACGGCACGCCGGCCCGGCGGTAGGCGTCGCGGGTGTTCAGCGCCCTGCGGTAGGAGACGAGACCGTCGGCCGTCCCGTGCAGGAGGAGGGCGGGAGCGTCGCCCGGGCCGATCGAGGCGAGGTCGCCGCTGCCCGCGACGCTGACCGACCCGGCCACGCGCGACGAGAAGCCGGGGTTGCCGCTGCGGCCCGGATCGCCGGGTCGCTCGCCGACGCGCAGAGCCGTGATCGCGCCGGCCGAGAAGCCGCCGGCGTAGATCCGCCGCTCGTCGACGCCGAGAGACGAGGCGTGGCGGCGCACCCAGCGGACCGCCGCCTGGACGTCGTGCTGGGCGTCCGCGAGCGCGCGCCCATACCCGCCGCGGCGCAGGAAGGCCCGCGCGTGCAGGCGGTAGTCGACCGAGAGCGAGACGAACCCGCGGCGCGCGAACTCCGTCGCATAGGACGCGATCTCCGCGCGCGTGCCCTCATAGAACCCGCCGCCGTGCACCCACACGATCGCGCGGGCCCCGCGGTCGGGCGTGCGGGAGGAGCGGTAGAGGTCGAGTCGCAGCACCCGGCCGGACGCCGCGCCGAAGGCCAGGCCCTCTCGCACCGACGCCGTGGCCGGCGCCGGGACCGCGGCGACGAGCGCTGCGAGGAGGATGACGAGGCCGGGCCGCAACAAGCGCGACGCAGGATGGCACGTGCCCGGGACCGGACCGGGGCTTACGACCGGACGCGCAAGCGCCGGACGAGGGGCGCCACGAGCCGCCGCTCGGCGGCGTGAAAGCGCGCGAGCCCGCGGCGGGAGACGTCGGCGTGGACCCACCGCGTGCGGCCCGGACCGAGGATGACCGACTCGGCGTACCGGTGTCGGGCGCGTAGCGCGTCGCGCATCGCGCGGGACTGGGCCAGCGGGATGACGATGTCGCGCCGAGCCGTGGCGAGCAGAACGCGGGCATGAATCGCGCCGGCATTCCGCACGGGACTCAGGGCGGCCAGGCGCCGGCGCCCGAACGCGTTGCGGGCCATCGTCCCCACGGCACGCGAGCCGTTGCGGTCGCCCGACGCCGAGGCCTGACGGTTGATGGCCACGAGGTCGGTCGGGGCGCCGAGGCCGATGACGCACGCCACGCCGGGCCGCCGCGCCGCGAGCATCAGGGCGAGGTGCGCGCCCGCCGAGGCGCCCTCCGCGCACAGGGGAAGGCGGCGGCCCAGTCGCGCGCGAACCCGGTCGTGGAACCACAGGACGCCGGCCAGGCTGCGGGCGCAGGCGGGGTAGTCGATGTTCACGGTGAGCCACCCGCGCCGGCGCCAGCGCAACGCGTCCCGGCGCTCGGTGGCCAGCGGGCCGGGCCCCACGATGTACCACCCGCCTCCGTGGATGAGCAGCATGATCCCCCGCGGCCGGCGCCCGAGGAACCGGCCCATCGGCCGGCCGACCTCGTAGGGCCTGATGGCGCGCCCGAGCGCGGTCTTCGAGACGCCGGGCCCAGGCTTGCCGAGTCGCGACAACCATGCGGCGCGGCAGCCCTGCGCGGCGGGCGGCGGGGGAGGGGGCGCGTCGGGGTGCGGCTCGGCGCCCGGCGGCAGGAGCGGGATCGCGGGAAGGGTTACCGGGGACGGGGGAGAGTCGACCGGTACCGCGGCGGCGTCCGTCGCGGCCGGCACGAGGCAGCCGCAGGCGGCAAGCGCCGCGGTGATGAGACGGGCTGACCGCGGCATCTCCCCTTGAAACGCACGAGACGCCCGCTACTTGCGCAGGTCATCACAGCCCGTGGTGGGGCCACTCCGGCTTGCGACGCTCCTTGAACGCGCCCGCGCCGACGGTGTGGGAGTCGCGGCGCATGAACATCGAGATCACCATCTCGGCCTCGATCCGCAGGCGTTCCTCGAGCGTCCGCCCGACCCCGCGGACCACGCTCTCCTTGTCCGCGCGAATGGCTCCCTGCGGCAGCTCGGCGATCTCGCGAGCCAGGGCCTGGGCGCGCTCCAGCGCCTGCCCGCGCGGGACGACCTCGTTGACGAGACCGATGCGCTCCGCCTCGTGGACGTCGATCCGCCGCCCGGTGATGATCAGCTCCATCGCGCGGGCGAAGCCGACGACGAGCGGCAGGCGGGCCGTCAGCCCGTCACCGCCGACGATGTTCCACCGTCGCTCGAGGGCGCCGAACTCGGCGTTCTCGGCGCCGATCCGGATGTCGGCGAGCAGCGCCGTCTCCAGGCCCGCGGCGAAGGCGCCGCCGTTGACGGCGGCGATGACCGGCTTGAACACGTCGACCCGGCGCGTGTACCCGCACGGTCCCGGGTCGTCGTACAGGCTCACGCGAAACGCGTCGAAATCGCCGAGCTCGTCCAGCGCGGCGGCGTCGCCCAGGTCCCATCCCGCACAGAACGTCGTCTCGCCGGCGCCCGTGATGACGAGGACGAATGCCGCGTCGTCGTCGCGGAAGCGTCGCCAGGCGTGGTGCAGCTCGGCCGCCATGGCCCGGTTGATCGCGTTGTGCTGCTGCGGGCGGTCGTAGGTGAGCGTGACGACGTGCCCGTCCTGCGTGTAGGTGAGGTTCTCGTATTCCATCCGGCCAGCCTAGAGGTCCAAAACCTTGGGGACGAGGTTTAGGGACGGCCACGATGCGCGCGCGCCGGGGCTGGGCCATGCTCGCGCTCGCCCGGTCCCATTCCCCCCAAGGAGTCAGGAAATGTCCCGCACAGCACGGATCGCCGCTCTCGCCGCCGCCCTCTCGCTGCTCGCCGCCACGCCGGCGCTGGCGGCGAAGACGGTCAGCTACAAGGGCAAGACCACAGGTGGCCACACCATCACCTTCAAGCGTCAGGGCAACAAGGTGTGGTGGATCTCCACCATGGCCCCGACGATCTGCCTCCCCACGAACCGCGTCGGCGCGAAGTCCATCTCCGGCGCCGAGATCTTCACCCCGCCCGGCTACGAGATCGTCGGGCGCAAGGTGACCTTCGAGGACCTCCAGAAGCCGGCCCTGTACTACAGCAAGGTCACGAAGCACTACGAGATCACGCTCAAGCAGGGCGCGAACGGCAAGCTCACGGGCGACCTGCACCTGACCTTCTCGTTCATCGTCCCCACCTACCCGATGCCCACCATGATCATCTACGGGTGCGTCGGGAACACGAAGTTCACGGCGAAGCCGGTCAGGTAACGACGCCGGGGTCGACATCCAGAGACGGGTCCGCGGCCAGCGCGGCAGCCAGCGCCCCGCCCAGCGCCGCGATCAGCAGGCCGCGGACCTCGTCTCGTTCGAGATCGCGGCGCAACAGCCAGTCCAGGCTGACCCCCTCGACGAAGCTCAGCCATCCCTCCAGCGCCGCCCGCAGCGCGGGCGCCGGATCGGAGGGCTGGCCGATCCCGTCCAGGATGAGCCGCATCACGAAGGCGCGCTGGCCGTCGCGGATCGCGCGGACCTCGGGATCGGAGCCGAGCCCGCCGGCGAGCAGCGTGCGATAGCCCGCCGAGTGCTCCTCCACGTAGACCAGGTAGGCGTCGAGCGCCCGCCGCAGCCGCTCGGCCGGGGGCAGGGAGTGGTCGGGGTCCAATCGCTCCCCCAGCTCCCGCGCCGCCGCCTGCACGATGGCCACGTAGAAGCCGCGCTTGCTGCCGAAGTAGTAGTAGAGGAGGCCCTTCGCGACGCCGGCCTCGGCGGCGATGTCGTCGATCGCCAGCTCGTCGTACGGTCGGTCGGAGAACAGCCGCAGGCCGGCGGCCAGCAGCTCCTCGCGGCGCTCCCCGGGTGCGTCCGGCGCGGGTGAGCGGCTCACGAGGTCTCGGGGCCCACCGCGAGCCCGCCGCCGTCCGCCACCGAGAGCGTCACGCGGCCGGCCAGCAGCTCGAGCAGCTCGCCGCCCACCAGCTCACGGCGCCAGCCCTCCAGCACCCGCCCCCGCGGCTCCGTCCCGCGCCGCACGTCGTCGACCAGGCGGGTCAGCTCGGGCTGGGTGGCGATGAGCTGCAACGGCCACGCCGGTCTCCTGGGACCGGTGCCGAACGAGCGCCGAGGCGAGCGCCACGGCCGGCGCGCCCAGCGGGTCGGGCGGGGGCGCGGCCCTGGCGCCCGCCGGGGCTTCACGCTCGGCGCCGCGGGCGATGGCCGCGAGCAGCTCGCGGTGGCGGCGGTGCAGCGTGGCCTCAGGCAGTCCGCGGATGTCGCCGAGCTCGCCGCGGCTGGACGGGCGTCGGCGGGCCAGCTCCACCAACACGTGGTCGGCCAGGATCGAGGGGACGCTGCGGTCGGCCTCGCGGGCGGCGGCATCCCGCCATTCGACGAGCTCGCGGGCGACCGCCCGCGCCTGGGGCCGCAGGCGGTCGACCTTCGGCAGGCGCGCGTAGACCTCGTCGAGGTTGCGTTCGTCGCTCGAGGCCTCCAGCGCGCCGCTCTCCTCGCGGGCCCACTCCAGGCGTCCGGTGTCGAGAAGCCGCGACTCGAGCCGTTCGCCGAGGGTGAGCAGGTGGGCCGCGTCGGCGGCCGCGTACTCGAGCTGCTGCGGTGTCAGCGGCCGGCGATCCCAGTTGGTGAAGGCCTCGCCCGCCGGCAGCTGGACGTCCAGCACCCGGCGCACGAGCGTCTTGTAGCTCTCCTGCGTGCCGAACCCGACGAAGCCGGCGGCGACCTGCGTGTCGAACAGGTTCGTCACCTCGGTGCGCCAGGTCCGCCGCAGGATCGCCACGTCCTGGCGCCCGGCGTGGACGATCACCTCGACGGACGGGTCGGCCAGCACGGCCGCCAGCGGTGCCGGATCGGGCGCGCCGTCGGAGTCCAGGGGGTCGAGCACCTCGGTGTGGGCGCCGTCGCCGTCGGGCACCGCCACCTGCACGAGGCAGAGCATCGCCTGGTAGCGGCGCTCGGACATGAACTCCGTGTCGATGGCGACGCGCCCGGTCTCGCGGGCGCGCCTGGCGATCTCCTCCACCACGGGAGTCAATCTAGAGCGTGACCGGGTAGAACACCTCCATGGCCGAGACCGCGATCGTCACGGGAGCGAACTCGGGGATCGGCCGGGCGACCGCGGTGGCCCTCGCGGCGGACGGGTTCGACGTCGGCTTCACGCACCTCGACGACGAGGCCGGGGCCCGCGACACCGCGGCGGAGATCGAGACGCGCGGGCGCCGCTGCGCCCACCGGGACCTCGACCTGACCGATCCCACGGCGGGGCCGCCCGTCATCGACGCGCTGGCCGAGGAGCTCGGCGGAGTCGACGTCCTCGTCAACAACGCGGGCATGATGGACCACGGTCCGTTCCTCGAGCTCGACCTCGAGACGTGGCGGCGCGTGCACGACGTCGACCTGACCGGCGCCTTCCTCTGCGCCCAGGCGGCGGCGCGGCGCATGGTGGCCCAGGGCCGAGGCGGGCGCATCGTCAACGTGACCTCGGTCCACGAGCACGTCCCTCTCGACGGCTCGGCCGCCTACTGCGCCGCCAAGGGCGGCGCCGGGATGCTCACGCAGGCGATGGCGCTCGAGCTGGCGGAGCACGGGATAC
This sequence comes from uncultured Actinomycetes bacterium, assembly GCA_963842605.1. Classification (GTDB taxonomy): domain Bacteria; phylum Actinomycetota; class Thermoleophilia; order Solirubrobacterales; family Solirubrobacteraceae; genus AC-38. The sequence continues at coordinate 388,957 of CAWJGV010000002.1, read as the reverse complement.
GGGTCAACGCCGTCGCGCCCGGTGAGATCGCCACACGGATGAGTGACGAGGAGGGGGTCGATCCCGATCAGGTGAAGCGCCCGATGATCCCGGCGGGCCGCCCGGGCCGCGTCCGCGAGGTCGCCGAGCTCATCGCCTTCCTCGTGTCGCCGGGCGCCTCGTACGTCACCGGCCAGTCATACGTGGTGGACGGTGGGCTGCTCCTGATGGCCGGAGTGGCCAACCAGCGCGTCAGGTAGGAGATCAGGCGCTGCCGGTGGCGCGGCGAAGGATGTCGCGCAGGGCGCGCTGGTCGGCGGCGGACAGCGAGGTCACGGCCTCGGGTGGCTCGGCCATGCGGCCGGCCAACACGGCGCGGACGCGGACGCCCTCGGGGGTGAGCACCAGCGTCTTCACCCGCCGGTCCTGCGCCGAGGGAACCCGCTCCACCAGCCCGCGTGCCTCGAGCCGGTCCGCGATCCCGGTGATGTTCGAGGCGTCGCAGAACATCGCCGCCGCCAGCTCGCTCATCGGCTTGGGCTGGTCGGGCTCGAGATGGACGAGGGCGAAGGCCTGCTGCTTGGCCAGGTCGAACTCGGCGAACAGGGCCATCATGCGCGGGAAATTCCCCGTCCAGAGGCGCCGGATCAGCTCCCACGATTCCTGGGCGGCGTCGACGCGCGCCTGCGTGGAAATAGTCACATGCCTACTTTATCCATGTTGTCAACGTTTGACAGCCTCAAGCTTTTGGCTACACTGCCGACGAATGACTCCAGAGCATCCCGCCAGCATCGAGGCCGAGGGCCTCGTTCGCGAATTCAAGAAGGGCCCGCGGGCCGTGGACGGCATCGACCTCCACGTCGCGCCCGGCGAGATCTACGGCTTCCTCGGGCCCAACGGCGCCGGCAAGTCGACCACCGTCCTCATGCTCACGACGCTGCTTCCGCCGACCGCGGGCACGGCCCGCGTGGCCGGCTTCGACGTGGTGCGCGAGGGCCCGCGCGTGCGCGCCGCCATCGGCGCCGCCCTCCAGGAGGCCGCGCTCGATCCGTTCCTCACGGGTCGCGAGCACATGCGGCTGCAGACCGGGATGCACGGCATGCCCAAGGCCGAGCGGATCCGCCGCGGCAGCGAGCTGCTCGAGCGTGTCGGCCTCATCGAGGCGGCGGACCGGCGCGTCGGCGGCTACTCGGGCGGCATGAAGCGCCGGCTCGATCTCGCGCTGGCCCTCGTGCACCGTCCGCGGATCCTCTTCCTCGACGAGCCTACGACCGGCCTCGACATCCAGAGCCGCAGCGCGATGTGGGACGAGGTCGCCCGCCTTGCCGCCGACGACGGCGTCACGGTGTTCCTCACCACGCAGTACCTCGAGGAGGCCGACGTCCTGGCCAATCGGCTGGGGATCATCGACCACGGGCGCATCGTGGCCGAGGGCACGCCGGCGGAGCTGAAGGCGGAGATCGGGCGGCCCACGGTCGAGGCCGTCCCGTCGGATCCGGCCCAGCGCCAGGCGGCCGCGGCCGTGCTCGCGCGCTTCGGCGATCCGTGCGCGGCCGGGAGGTCCGGCGACGCCCGCGTCGCCGTGCGCCTGCGCGGCAGCGAGGCCAACCTCGCCGAGGTCGTGCGCGCGCTCGACGCCGAGAACATCGCCATCGACAACCTCCAGCTCCACCAGCCGACGCTCGACGACGTCTTCCTCACGAAGACCGGCCGCTCGCTCGAGGGCGCCGGCGACGACGAGGACGAGGGCGAGGAGGACGCCCGCCGCGAGATCGCCGGCGAGGCCGAGGCCGTACCGGCGTGAACGGGACGCTGCTCCTCCAGGTCGGCGAGCTCGCCCGCCGGTCGGTCGTGCGCACCCTGCGCCAGCCGTCCCAGGTCTTCCCGGCCCTGGCGTTTCCCATGATCCTGCTGGCCCTCAACAGCGGTGGGCTCAGCGAGGCGACCAGGATCCCCGGCTTCCCCACCGACTCCTATCTCACCTTCGCGCTGGGCTTCACGTTCGTCCAGGGCGCGCTGTTCGCCACCATGAACGCCGGCACGGACCTGGCGGGAGACGTCGAGTCGGGCTTTCTCAACCGGCTCGCGCTGACCCCGCTGCGCGGGGCGGCGCTGCTCGTGGGCCTGCTCGCCGGAGTCATGGTCCTCGGCCTGATCCAGGCGACGACATACGTCGTCGTGGGCTTCGCCGCCGGCGCCGACTTCGCCACCGGGGTGGGCGGCGTCGCGGTCATCTTCGCGCTGTCCCTGCTCATCACGCTGGGCTTCGGCTCCGTGGGCTCGATGATCGCGCTGCGAACGGGAAGCGGCGAGGCCGTGCAGGGGATGTTCCCGCTGCTGTTCGTCCTGCTCTTCCTCTCCTCGATGGCCCTGCCGCGCAACCTCATCGAACAGGACTGGTTTCGCACCGTCGCGACCTACAACCCGGTGAGCTACCTGATCGAGGGGATCCGCTCGCTGCTCGTGACGGGCTGGGACGGCGAGGCCCTGGCCCTCGGGTTCGGGGTCGCCCTCGCGGTGCTCGTGGCCGGGCTGGCCGGGGCGAGCGCGGCGCTCAAGACGAGGTTGGTGCGCACATGAGCCGGGCCACCTTTCGCAGCGTGACGCTCTCCGTGGCGTGGCGCACGCTGCACAACGCCTTCCACAACCCGGCGCTGCTGGTGCCGTCGCTCATCTTTCCGCTCTTCTTCTTCACCGCGTTCGCCGGCGGCCTTTCGCGGGTCGGCAGCGTCCCGGGCTTCGACTTCCCGTCCGGCTATACGGCATTCCAGTTCGTCTTCGTGCTGCTCCAGTCGGCCGCGTTCGGCGGCGTGTTCACCGGCTTCTCGGTGGCCCGCGACTACGAGTCCCAATTCGCCCGGCGCCTGATGCTCGCCGCGCCCGACCGGCGGGCGCTGATCGTCGGGTACGCGATGGCCGCGGCCGTGCGCATCGTCGTCACGTGGCTGGTCATCACGGCCGTCGCGCTGCTGGCGGGCATGGAGATCGGCGGCGGGGCGGTCGACCTGTTCGGTCTCTACGGCCTCGCCCTGCTGGTCAACGTCGCGGCGACCCTGTTCGCCGTCGGGATCGCCATGCGCTTCCGCACGATCCAGGCCGGCCCGATGATGCAGACGCCGACGTTCCTGATCCTGTTCATGGCGCCCGTCTACGTGCCGCTCGCTCTGCTGACCGGGTGGATCCACGCCGTCGCCTCGGTCAACCCCGCCACCGCGCTGCTCAACGCCGGCCGCGGTCTCATCTCCGGCGGGCCGGGCGACGTCGCGCTGGGCTTCGCGTGCGCCGTGGGCCTGGCGATCGCCTTCGCCATGTGGGCGGTGCGGGGCCTGCGCAGCGCCGAGCGCGCCGGCTAGTACTCAGAGCACCGCGTCCGCGAGCAGGTCCAGCGCTGGCGAGCTAACGTCCCGTCATGACCGCACGCCTCCTCGCGAGCGGGCTGGCCGCCGCCGCCCTCGCCGCGCTCGCGCCTGCGGCTCAGGCCAAGACCGAGCGGGTGTCGCTCGTCGACGGATTGCTCCACGGCCCGGTCCTCGTGGACGGGACGACGCTCTGGCTGGAGTCCACCGGCGGCGGGGTGGCGGTCGAGTCGGCGAATCCGGGCGTGTCGCCCCGGCGCGTGGCGGGCCGGACCTATCCCCGCAACTTCGACGACGAGGACACGGGGGAGTTCCGCAGGGCTTCCGGGGTCGGCTTCTCCGCCGGCACGACCCACGTGCTGATCGACAGCAGGATCTCGAGCGGCAGCAGCAAGTACTCCCAGTACGACTACGACCTCTCGAGCGAGGCCTACCCGCGAGCCGGTGGCCCGTCGCGCCGCATCGGCTCCTGCCGAGGCCACGTCGACGGCTTCAACCACCCCGGCGCGCTCGGCCCGCCCGACCCGGGCTCGGCGGTGGACGGGACCACGGCCGTCGCGTCGTCGTGCCCGCGCCCCGTGGTCGTGGACCTCGCGACCGGCGGGACGCTGCGCGAGCTGCCAGAGCTCGGCGTCGAGCCGCGCCTGGCTGGGCGCTACGTGGCCTCGCTCGTCAGCCCCGCCACCGGCCCGAAGCAGGTCCTCGTGTACGACTGGCAGGCGGGCGCCGAGGCCTACCGGATAACGCTCGCCTCCGGAACGACGGTCGCGGCGTTCGACCTCCAGGCGGACGGAGGCGTCGCGCTCGCGCAGTTCGCCGGCGCCGCAGGGTGCGGCACGGGCAGGCTGACCTGGCACTCGCCGACCGAACCGGCCGGGCGCGAGCTGCCGGTGGCCCCGTGCGCCGCGGCGGTCGGAGTCGAGGGCGGGAAGGCGGCTGTGGTGGCCGCGGCGCCGGGGGCGGCGGGCCGCGTCGTCGTGGCCGAGGTCGGCGCCGACGGCGCGCGCCGCGACCTCGCGTGGCTGGGTTCGGGCGATCGCCGCGTCGGGGGCCTCGACTACGCCGGAGGCATCGCGGCGTACGCGGTGCGCGGTTGCACCGGGGTCGCCGCGATCATGAACTCCGGCGGGCCGCCCGAGCCGCGCGCCCTCGACTGTCTCTTCCCGAGGCTGAAGCGCGTGCGGATCTTCGGGCGCAGGCTGCGGGTGACCGGGACCACCGACGACGACTTCTCGGGCCCCCTCGTCCTCCGCTACCGGCTGCGGGTGGGGACGAGGATCCTCACCGTGCAGCGCACGGTGGCGGTCAGGTCCGGCGCCTTCACGGCGCTCCTGACCCTTCCGGCCTCGATCCGCTCGCGCCGCGCGGCCCGCCGCGGGCGCATCCGCGCGTCGTTCGCCGGCGACGACGTGTTCCAGCGCGCGACGGTCAGCCGCCTCGTGGCTACGCCGCGACCTCTTCGCCGGTAGTCAGCTGCGCTCGTCGTCGAGCTTGCGCGTGTCGCGCGGCTCGAGGAAGGGTTCCTCGTCCGCGGGATGGCCGGCCTCGATCTGGCGCCCGCGTTCGACCTCGGCGTTGAGCTCGGCCCCGAGCAGCACGGCGATGTTGGAGATCCACAGCCAGACGAGGAAGATGATCACGCCCCCGAGCGCGCCGTAGGTCTTGTTGTAGGAGGCGAAGCTCGCCACGTAGAGGGCGAAGCCGGCCGACGCCACGATCCACAACAGCACGGCGGCCACGCTGCCCGGCGTGATCCAGCGGAACTTGGGGTGCCTCACGTTCGGGCTGGCCCAGTAGAGGATGGCGAACATCGTCATCACGACGATGAGGATCACCGGCCACTTGGCGATGTCCCACGCCTGGACCGCGCTCGAGCCCAGGCCCAGGACGTTGCCGGCCTGCCTTGCCAGCCCGCCGGTGAACGTCACGCCGACCGCGACGAGGCCGAGCATGAGCAGCAGCACGAGCGTGGTCAGCACGCGCGTGGGCAGCGTCTTCCAGATCGGCCGGCCCTCGCCCACGTCATAGATGACATTGGACGCTCGCATGAAGGCCGCGACATAGCCCGAGGCCGACCACAGCGCCGTCGCCAGGCCCACGACGAACAGAATGCCGGCGGCGCCCTGGTTCTTCTGCAGGTTCTGCAGCGCGCTCGTGACGATGTCCTTGGCCGGACCGGGCGCAACGGTGCTCAGGTTGTCGATCAGCGACTGGGTGGTCGAGTCGCCCAGCAGCCCCACCACTGAGACCAGCGCGAGCAGGGCCGGGAAGATGGCGAGGATGCTGTAGTACGTCAGCGCCGCGGCCCAGTCGGTCAGGTTGTCGTCCTTGAACTCCCGCACGCGTTCGCCGGAGCGCGTCGCCCCAGGAGCCCATGGGGAGGTCGGTGGGATCGTCCGGAGCGCGCTCGTCGCGCGGCGCCTCTGTCTTCGTCGACTCGGTCATTCCGTTCCTTTCCCCCGCGGCGTACCCGGGACGGGGGCCGGGTAACGAGATGGGCATGGGCGCCGCCGAGCTGATACCGCCTCGTCCGACCCTCCCGCGCCTGCGCGATGCTGGTGGGCGAGCAGCCCGGCGACCGTGAGGACGTCGAGGGGCGCCCGTTCGTCGGGCCCGCGGGCCGCGAGCTGGCACGCGGATTGGAGGCGGCCGGCATCGAGCGGCGCGACGTCTACCTGACCAACGTCGTCAAGCACTTCAAGTACAGGGCGCGCGGCAAGCGTCGCATCCACCAGAGGCCAGACGCGGCGGAGATCCGCGCCTGCCGTCCCTGGCTGGAGGCCGAGCTCGAGGTCGTGAAGCCAGAGGCGCTGGTGTGCCTCGGCGCGGTGGCCGCCCAGGCGCTGCTCGGCCGCGATTTCCGCGTCACCAGGCAGCGGGGGAAGCCCGTGGACTCGCCGCTCGCGCCTCTGGTCACCGCGACCATCCACCCGTCGGCCATCCTGCGGCAGCGCGACGAGGAGGAGCGCGCGAAGGAGCGCGAGGCCTTCGCCGCCGACCTGCGCGCGGCCGCGATCGCCCTGGCGGCCCGCTCGTCCTAGACCGTCAGCTCGGCCGGCACCAGCTCGAGCCGGACCAGCCGCCCCGCGCGCACGACGCTCGCGGTCAGTCGCCGCCCGATGAGCTCGGCGACCATGAGGCGCTGAAGGTCGTCGACCCCGCCGATCGGCGTGCCGTCGACCTCGACGATCAGGTCCTCGGCGCGGACGCCGGCGCGCTCCGCCGGGCTGCCGTCGACGACCTCGATCACCTCGACCCCGGTGGCCAGCGGCGAGTGCGAGCGGGCATGGGGAGGAAGGGGGCGCGGGCCGCCCGCGATGCCGAGGTAGGCGCGCCGCACCCGTCCCTCGGACATGAGCGCGCCGACGATGCTGCGCGTGGCGGTGTTGATCGGGACGGCGAGGCCGAGGCCGATGCCCGCGACCGCGGTGTTGATCCCCACCACGCCCCCCGAGCTGTCGACCAGGGCGCCGCCGGAGTTCCCGGGGTTCAGCGCCGCGTCGGTCTGGATCACGTTGTCGATGATCCGCGCCGTGCGCCGCGTGCGGGCGGGCAGGGAGCGGCCGAGCGCGGACACGACGCCGGCGGTCACCGATCCGGCGAACCCGTGCGGGTTTCCGATGGCGACGACGAGCTGCCCGACCCGCAGTCGCTCGGCGTCGCCGAGCGTGGCGGGCTGGAGGTCGTCCGCGTCGGCGCGCAGGACCGCGAGGTCGGAGAGTGGGTCCGCGCCGATGACCTCGAAGCGCAGCTCGCGCCCGTCCGTGAACGTGGCGCGGCCGGCCCGGTTCGGGCCGGCGACCACGTGCGCCGAGGTGAGCAGGAAGCCGTCGGGTGTCAGCGCAACGCCGCTGCCCGCTCCGGCGGGCACGCGCCCGCCGCGGGCGCGGCGGGTCACCCGCAGGTTGGCCACCGACGGGGTGACCCGCTCGGCCACGTCGACGACGACCCGGGAATAGGCGTCGAGCGCCTCGGAGTCGCGCTCGGTCGTCGTTTCCATCACACCACCTCCGCGGTCTCGCCGAAGCGGACGGTGACCTCGCGCTCGTCCTCTCCGCGCACGACGGTCAGCTTCAGCTCGCCGTCCGTGCCGGCCGTCTCGAGCGCGTCGTAGAGGGCGTCGACGCCCTCCAGCGGCCGCTTGTCGACCGCCACGAGCAGGTCTCCGTCCTGCAGGCCGGCGCGGTCGGCCGCGCTGCCGTCCTGCACGCCGCGGACGAGCACGCCGTCGCGCTCGGGCAGCCCGACCGCACGGCGCAGGCGCCGGGCCACGCGGGGCGTGACCACGGCGACGCCGAGGCGGGGACGCCCCGCCGGCTCGCCCTTCCACAGGGCGTCGGCGCGGCGCGCGAGACGCTCGTCGGCGGGGACGGCGAGGATGAGGCCGCCCTCGCGACGAACGGCATTGAGGCCCAGCAGTCGTCCCTCGGCATCGACCAGCGGGCCGCCGGACGAGCCGCGGGGGAGAGGGGCCGTGTGCTCGATCGCCCCGGCGATCCGCCGGCCCCGCGGCCCGCGGAAGCGCCCGGCGGCGCTGGACACGAAGCCCGGCGTCACGCGCAGGCCGCGACCGCCGGGATTGGCGAGCGCGAGCACCGCGGTGCCGAGCGTCGCCGTAGCGGCCTCGGGCGCCCAGGCGACGGGCTCGACGTCGCCCGTGTCGACCTCGATCGCGGCGAGGTCGAGGTCGGCGTCGACGCCGGTCACGCGGCCGCTCTCGCTGCGGCCGTCGGAGAACGTCACGGTGACCTCGTCGCCGCGCAGGTTGTGGGCGTTGGTGAGCACGCGGCCGGCGCCGACGACGACGCCGCTGCCGCGCCCCCACCCGCGGCCCAGGCCGACGACGGCGGGGCCGACTCGCTCGGCCGTGGCCTGGATGGTGGAAGAGAAATCGGTGAATGACATGAAGGCTCCAGGTGAGTGACTTGCAGGTTGCAAGTAACTACTCTAACGCACGCTAGGCTTGGGGAAATGGCCAAGACCGAACACGACAGCCCGCTCGCGGCGGCCCTTGCCAGCGTGGGCGACCGCTGGACGCTTCACGTGGTCGCGGCGCTGCTCGATGGCCCGCGCCGCTTCGGCGACCTGCAGGAGGAGGTGGGGGGGATCGCCCCCAACGTCCTCTCGCAACGCCTGCGCCGGCTCGAGGACGACGGCCTCGTCATCGCCCAGCCCTACTCGGAGCGTCCGCCGCGGTTCGTCTACGAGCTCTCCGAGGCCGGCCGCGGCCTGGCCGGCGTCCTGAGGCTGCTGGTCGACTGGGGCGCCCGGCACTCCGGCGCCGAGCCGCCGCGCCACGCGGCGTGCGGGACCCCGCTGGAGGCGGTCTGGTACTGCCCGACCTGCGACGCGCCCGTGCAGCTCGCCGACGCGGGGGAGGATCTGCACTTCGCCTAGGGCTCGGGCCGCGTCGCCGGGTTCCGAACGGCGGGCATCGAGGGGGTGGGTCCCGACCGGTTGGGCAGATCCCTCCGCCAGGGTTTGTCACGTTATCGGCCCGATTCCCTGGGGCCTGGGTGACACGCCCCCCGGCCGGGGCCGCCCTCGATGAGCCGTTTTTCGAGGACCGCGAGGCCTACCGCCCCTCGAACACCGCGTTCCCCGGGCCCGCCTCGAGGAACGACCGCACGCCGTTGCGGAAGTCCTCGGTCTCGACCACCTCGGCCGCCACCTCGTTCATGGCGCCGTCGGCGCCCGGGACGCCGCCCTCGATGAAGGCGCGGACGATGCGCTTGGTCGCCGCGTGCGCGCGCGTCGGACCGGCGGCGAGGCGGGCGGCGAAGCGCATCGCCTTCTCCTCGAGGTCGGCGTCCGGAACGACGCGATTGATGACTCCCCAGTCGTGCAGGACCGCCGCGTCGTAGAGCCCGCCGGTCATCACGAGCTCTCGCGCGCGGGCCGGCCCGGCGCGCTCGGCCACACGCTGCGTCCCGCCCGCGAAGGGCGTCACTCCGACGACCGCCTCGACGAGGCCGAACTTCGCCGACTCCGACGCCCAGATCAGGTCGCAGCCGAGCGACAGCTCGAAGCCGGCGGTCAGGCACAGCCCGCCGACCACGGCCAGGGTGGGCACCGGCATCACCTCGAGCTTGCGCGGCATCGCGACCAGGTCGAGCTCGCGCTCCACCTGCTCGCCGGTCAGTCCGACGAACATGTTCACGTCGGCGCCGCCGGTGAACACCTCGCCCTCGGCGCGCACCACGAGCGCCCGGATGTCCGTCTCCGCTGCCTCGTCCAGAGCGCCGTAGAGGTCGGCGATCAGCTCGCGGCCGAACAGGTTGAGCGGCGGGTCGGCGAGCGTGACGATCCCGACGTCGCCGTCGCGCTCGAAGCGCACCTTGGGCATGGCTTCCTCCGAGGTCGTTTCCATTTGCAACTGAGGACGCTACCCTAGCGCCATGAGACACAGCGGCCTGCAGCAGGAGAACTGCTCGATCGCCCGCACCGTCGCCGTCCTCGGCGAGCGCTGGACGCTCGTCATCCTGCGCGAGGCGTTCAACCGCCGCCGCCGCTTCGAGGACATCCAGCGCGACCTCGGGATCGCGCGCAACATCCTCGCCGACCGGCTCCAGACGCTGGTCGCGGAGGGGATCCTCGAGCGCCGCGCCTACCAGCAGCGCCCGGAGCGCTTCGAGTACCGGCTCACCGACAAGGGACGCGACCTGTATCCCGTCCTGATCGCGCTCATGCAGTGGGGCGACCGCTACACCGCCGGCGAGGCGGGGCCGCCGGTCGAGCTGATCCACGAGCCGTGCGGCCAGCACACGCACCCCCGGCTGGTCTGCGACCACTGCGGCGAGCCGATCGACCCGCGCGACGTGCGCCCCCAGCCCGGCCCGGGCCTGCTGGCCACGGCGACGTAGCGCGCAGCGATTCCCGCGCGCCAGCGCGGGTACACCCCGGGACGGACACCCGACGAGATGGGCACCTGGGGACGATGCGAAGACTCGTGGCTTTAGGGACGGCGGCCTGGCTGTGTGCGGCCGCCGCCGGCTGCGGCACGGACACCGACGAGCGCGATGCCAGCCGCGCGGCGGAGCAGCTGTACGCGGCGGTGGCCGCGAAGCGCGGCGCCGCGGCGTGCCAGACGCTCACCCCGGCGACCGCCCACGCGCTCGAGCAGCAGGAGCGCGAGCCCTGCGCGCGGGCGGTGACGAGCGTGCAGCTCTCGGAGTCCCGGATCTCGCGCGTGCGCGTGTACGAAACGAGCGCGGCGGTCAGCTTCGCGGGCGGCGACACGGCCTTCCTCGATCACACCGACGAGGGCTGGCGGGTCTCGGCTGCGGGCTGCAAGCCCCTGGGGCAGGACGCCGGCCGACTGCGAGCTGGAGGACTGATGCGAGCGATGTTCATCACCTACCTGACGGTGATCGTGAGCCTGATCGCGTACTTCGCGGTGATCGGATTGCTGGGGCGATGAGGCGATGAAGCGCTTCCTCCGCGACAACGGGCTGAGCATCGGCTTCGGCCTCATCTTCCTCGCCGCCCTGGTGGCGCAGGCGTTCGTGGGGCACGCCGACTTCAACCACCAGCAGATCGCCCACCACGACGATCCGATCTCCTTGGGCCGCTACGTCACGTCCTCGTCGTTCGGATCCGACGTGATGGAGAACTGGCAGTCGGAGTACCTCCAGTTCACGCTCTTCATCCTCGGCACCATCTGGCTGCTGCAGCGCGGCTCGCCCGAGTCCAAGGAGCTCGACAAGCCGGGCCTCGAGAACGAGCGGGACCAGAAGATCGGCCGCCACGCGCGCAGCGACTCGCCACGGTGGGCGCGGGTGGGCGGCCTGCGCACGCTCGTGTACTCGAACTCGCTGCTGTTCGTCATGGGGTCGATCTGGGTGGCGACGTGGCTGGCGCAGGCCATAAGCGGGCACGTCTCCTACAACGCCGAGCAGCTGGACCACCGCGAGCCCACCGTCAGCTTCCTCGGCTACGTCGGTACCGCGGACTTCTGGAACCGCACGCTGCAGAACTGGCAATCGGAGTTCCTGGCCGTCGGCTCGATGGCCATCCTCTCGGTCTATCTCCGCCAGCGCGGGTCGCCCGAGTCGAAGCCGGTGGGAGCCCCGCACGAGGCGACCGGCGTCGAAGGCTGAATCGCTATCGTGCGCGGCGAATGGCGCTTCTCGAACTGGACACGGACCAAGGGGACAGCCGGGCGAGCCTGGCTCTGCGCGGCGAGCTGGACATCTCCAGCGCGCCCGTGCTCGAGGAGGCGCTCGGGCGCCTCGAGGCGGGACGGCCGTCACTGCTCGTGATCGACCTGCGCGGCCTGGAGTTCATGGACTCCACGGGCCTGCGCACCCTCGTGAGCGCCGACCAGCGGGCGCGCGACGCCGGGCGACGCCTCGCCATCGTCCGCGGCCCGGAGGCGGTCGACCGGATCTTCAACGTCACGCGTCTCGACCAGCGTCTCGAGCTCGTCGACGATCCGGCCGTCGCGTAGCGAAGTCACTCCCGCACGCGCAGGACGAGGATCGCCACGTCGTCGCGCGGGTCGGCGCGCGCATCGCCGCCGGCGGGCGCGGTGGCGGCGCGCTCGACGCGCTCCGCGATCGCGGCTGCGTCGAGCCCGGCGCATTCGTGCAGGAGGCCGGCGAGGTCGGCCGGGCTGAGCACCCGCTCGGGCGCGCGGGCGTCGGTGACGCCGTCGGTGTACAGGACGACGGCGTCGCCCGGCTCCAGACGCACGCTCTCGTCGTGCAGCTGCGGGTCGGCCATGATCCCCAGCAGCGAGCCGGGCGTGCCGACCGCGTCCACGCGCCCGTCTGCGCGCAGGACGAGCGGGAGCGGATGGCCCCCGCTGGCCACGGTGATCCGCGTCCCCGCGCCGTTGCGCTGCAGCCGGGCGAAGGCGACGGTGCAGAACTGCGCGTCGGCGCGCTGGCGCACGAGTGCTTCGTTGAGGGTCGAGAGGACGTCGCTCGGGCTGTCCTGGCGCATGGCGGCCGCGCGCAGGGTGTAACGGGCGAGCGCGGTCAGCGCGGCGGCCCCCGCGCCTTTCCCGCACACGTCGCCCATCACGACGGCCCAGTTCGCGTCGCCCGTGTCGAACAGGTCGTAGAAGTCGCCGCCCACCTCGTTCCCGTCGCCCGCGGCCCGGAACCGCGCGGCCACCTCGACGCCCCCGATCTCGGGCAGCGTGGGCGGGAGCAGGCTCTCCTGGAGCGCGCGGGCGATGTATGCGCGCTCCCCGTAGAGCCGGGCGTTGTCGACCGCGGTGGCCGCCCGGCGGGCCAGCTCCTCGGCCAGGCCGAGATCGTCCTTGTCGAAGCGGCGCGCCGCATGGCTGGACACGAACGTCATCGCCCCCAGGGTGCGCCCCCGCGCGGTCATCGGCGCGATCATGACCGACCTCATGTGCAGGCTCCGCAGCAGCTCGAGCTGGCGCTCGTCGCCGGCCGCGCCGGCGACCATCTCGTCGGTGATCTCGGGATGCAGTTCCGCGTCGCCCGAGCGGATCACCTGCGGCACGCCGTTCGGCGAGTCCGGGTCCACCGGATAGCGTTCGCGCAGCTCGCGGGCGAGCGGAAGGTTGCGTTCGTCGGCCGCGGCGAGCGCGACGTGACGCAGGGCTCCCCGGTCGTCGAGCACGTCGACCGCGCACCAGTCGGCGATCTCGGGCACCGCCAGCTCCGCGACGCGGCGCAGCGTGGTCGGGTAGTCGAGCGAGGCGGCGAGCAGCTTGCTCGCCTGCGAGAGGAAGCGGTCGGCGCGCTCGGCCCGCATCCGGTCGGTGACGTCCTCGATGACGCTGATGGCGAGCACCACCTCGCCCGCCTCATCGCGGATCGGAGTGGCCTTCACGACCGACCAGCGGTCCTCGCCACCCTCCCGGTCGCGATAGCGGATCACCGTCGGCTCGGGCGTCTCCCCGCGCCCGGCCCGCCGGCCGGGCAGCCGGTCCACGGCCATCGGGTTGCCCCCTTCGTCGAAGAGCTCGAAGCGCCCGACGACGTCATCGCGCGGCGCCTCCATCATCGCCTCGGCCGAATCGAGCCCGACCGCCTCGACCGCCGCGCGATTGGCGAACACGAGGCGTCCGTCCGGTTCCTGGGCGGTGACGCCGTCGGCCACGTTGTCCAGGATCGCCTCGAGCTGGTCGCGCGAGCGGCCCAGGCGCTCGGCGAGGTCCGCCGCCCAGACGGCGACGAGGCAGATCGCTGCGAGCACGGCCACGCGGATCGCGTGATCCGCGCTGCCCAAATCGTCGCTGGCGACGCCGAGCAGGACCCCCACGGCGAGGGCATAAGCCGCGATGGCCGCCGTCCAGCGTGGGCCGAGACGCGTCGCGGCGAAGAGCGGCCCGGCGCTCGAGGAGCGCGATCAGGACGACGTCGCCTCCGGCGAAGGCGTCGATCACGCCCACGGCGGTCACGATCCCGACCGAGAGCGCGGCCCACCACAGCCGGCGGCGTTGCCCCATCACCGGCCCATCGTAGACCCCCTTCCTCCGTTTTCCCCGGGTATGCCGGGGTATCCGGACGGCATGCGCGTCCACACACCCACCCTCGAGATCCCAGAGCCGCAGACCCCGGATCAGCCCATGCCCGATCCGCCGACCGGCCCCGCCGTTCCCGACGGGCCCCCCAGCGAGGATCCGGCGATCCCCCAGGGACCGGAGATGCCCGAGCCGCTCCCCGCCAACGAGCCCCAGCCCGAGGGCCCGGACGTTCCCGCGACCGATCCCAAGGGCCCGGAGATCCCGGGCGAGGAGGACTGAGATAGCGCGGTCCCTAGCGGGACCGCGCCTTCTGCGTCTTCCCGCGCCGGGCGCTTCCGCGGCGTGGACCGCCGGGCGGTCGAACGCCTTCGCCGAGTGCGCCCGCCGTTGCGCTCGCGTGCGGGAATCTCCGCGGTCGCGACGGCCCGGCTGAGCGTGGGGATGAGCCGCTCGAGGTAGCGCGCCATGCGCTCCTCCTCGCGACGGATCGCCCGCGCGAGCCGCTCCGTCTCGCGGTCGCCGACGTTCGCGGCGAGCGCCTCGATGGCGGCGTACGTCGCGATCTCCTCCGCCTCGGAGGCGTACTCGGTCTTGGCGTTCTTGAGCTCCTTCTCGGCCTCGCCGGTGCCTCGGACCATGTGAAGCGGCCCCTGCGCGGCGGCCAGCGCCTTGCCGGCGAGCCCCTGGGCGCTCGCGGCGACCTCGCCGAGCGTGCTCGAGCCACCGAGGCGCTTGATGCGCTTCTCGACTTCGCGCGCATGGCGCTTGGTCTCCGTCAGATGCTGGCGCAGGCGCTTCTTGTAGGCGGCGCGCGAGGTCATGGCGATGTGCGCTTCGAGCGCCGCCTCGAGCTGCTTCTCGTTGCCGTAGGCCTCGGTCAGGTACTGGACGAGCTTGGCGTCGCGAATCGTCTGTTCTGCTGCCATCGGAAATTCAGCCCTTCTTCCGGTTGACGGCGCGCTGGAGCTGCGCCTTGTTCATGCGCGAGCGGCCCTCGACGTCGAGGTTCTTCGCCTCGTTGTAGAGCTGGTCGCGGGTGCGGCCCTTCGGGCGATTCGTCCCCGACCGCTGGCCGCCCCGGCGGCTGGAGGACATGTCCTGGGTCGAGGTGCGCGACCGGTCCGGGACTCGCCGCTGCGGGCGCGTTCCTTGTTCACCGTGCGCGCGGCGATCTCCTCGGCGCGGTCCTCCGATCGACCCTGCCGGCGCTCGCTGCGCTTGATGTGCTCGTACTGACGGGCGCGCTTCGTGCCCTTCTTGACTCCACGGGGGGGCATGGCTTCTCCTTTGTCGGAACACGTGGCGTGTACCCGATGGGGTGCGCGTCACTCGCCCTCGAGGAGCTCGAGTACCGCGGCCTCGATACGCGCCCGCTTGCGGGGATCGCCGAGGTCGGGCTCGCCGACGTCCCGCAGCGTCTCCGCAATCGTCCAGCCCGAGCGGAAGCGATCGAAGACGCGCGGGTCGATGTAGGACGCGCGCGCCACGGCGGGGGTGTTGCCCAGGTAAGCGGCGACGGTTTTCACCGCCGCCGCGGTGGCGCGCTTGTAGGCGGTCTTCGACCGCGGCGTGCCGTCGCCGCCGGCCAGGGCGACGGCCGCGAGCACCGTGGCGTTCCAGGTGCGGAAGTCCTTCGCGCTGAAGTCGTGGGAGGTGGCGTTCTTGACGTAGGCGTTGACGTCGTCGGAGCGCATGTCGGCCCACCGGCGGCCGTCCTTGTAGGCGAGCAGCTCGGGCCCGCCGCCCCGGCGGCGCTTGAGCGCCGCCACGACCTTCCGCACGTCCTCGTCCGTGATGGCCTGGATGCGCCGCTGGCCCGACTTGGCGGGGTAGTCGAACACGACCTCGTCGTCCTCGACCGTGACGTGGCGTCGCAGCATCGTGGCCAGGCCGTAGCTCTCGTTGGTGACGGCGTAGTCCTCGGAGCCGATGCGGAAGAACCCGAGGTCGAGCAGGCGGGTCGCGCACGCGAGGACCCGGGCGCGGTCGAGCGCGTCGCGGCGCAGGTCGCGGCGCACGCGGCGCCGGAGCTTGGGCAGGTCGTGCCCGAACTCGACCATCGAGCCGAACTTCTCGCGGTCGCGCCGGGCGCGCCACTGGTCGTGGTAGCGGTACTGCTTGCGCCCGGCATCGTCGATCCCCGTCGCCTGGAGGTGGCCGAGCGGGTCGAGGCAGATCCACACGTCCCGCCATGCCGGCGGCACGGCCAGGTCGGCGATGCGCTCGAGCGTCTCCGGGTCGTCGATCCGCTCCCCGTCAGGGTCGAGGTATTCGAAGCCGCGGCCCCGCCCGCGCCGCGTGATGCCGGGCGCCGCACAATCGGATCGTCGCAGCCTCGGCACGAACTCGATCTTCCCGCAACGTGGGCGATCTAACGCGTTTGCCCGACGCCGTCGGGGGTACGCGCCTCAGGACCCAGTGAAAGGGGATCCGAACATGAGCCTGATCGACAAGATCACCGGCAGGGCGAAGAAGGCGGCGGGCGACGTCGCCGACGACCCGAGTCTGCGCCGCGAGGGGCGCAAGGAGGAACGCAAGGGCGAGGCCAAGGACGATCTCGCACGCGCCCAGGACCGCGCAGACGACAAGGCGGACGAGGTCGCCGACCTCGAGCGCCGCACCTAGCTGACGATCCATCCGAACCGCCGCCGGCTCCCTCGCCCGGGTCCGGCGGCGGTTCTCCTTCTTCGATGACCGAGACCGAGCACCCCGACCAGCCCGACGAGGACGTCCGCGACGCTCCTCAGGAGACGGGCGACGAGGGCGAGGGCGACGCGCGCGATCCCGCCCGCGAGTCCGCTGGACAGGACGCGGGCGAGGAAGGCACGCCCCGCGAGGGGGCGGAACGACGGTCGACCGGGAATCCCGGCGCGGCCGGCGGCGAGGGCTAGACCCTAAGCCGCCGGCACCGGCCCGACCCTAAGCCGCGGGCACCGCGACCCGGGCCTCCAACTGCGCGTCGGCCTCGGCCTCCTCGCGCAGCGTGCGCAGCGCGCGCCGCAGCAGGCGCGAGATCTGCATCTGGGACACGCCGACACGCTCGGCGATCTCCGACTGCGTCATGTCGCGCATGAAGCGCATGTGCAGGATCCGCCGCTCGCGCAGCGGCAGCGACTGCATGGCGACGCGGACGGCTCCCAGGTCCTCCACCAGGCCGAAGCGCTCGTCGATCTCGCCGATGGTCTCGCCGTGACTGCGACCCTCGTCGTCCTCGGCCGGAGCCGGCGCGTCGAGGGATCGTGTGTCGTAGGCCGAGGCGGCCTCGAGAGCCTCCAGCGCCTGCTCCTCGGTGAGGTGCGCGTGAGCCGCCAACTCGGCGACGGTCGGCGCGCGGCCGATCCGGCCCGACAGCTCGCGCTCGGCCTGCTCGACCTTGAGCACGCGCTCCTGAAGGCTGCGCGGCAGGTGGATCGACCAGCAGGTGTCGCGGAAGTGGCGCTTGATCTCGCCCACCATGGTCGGGACCGCGTAGGTGGAGAACGCCACCCCGCGGCCGGGCTCGAACCGGTCGACGGCCTTCACGAGGCCGAGGCGGGCGACCTGGAGCAGGTCCTCGAACGGCTCGCCTCCACGCAGGTAGCGCCGGGCCACCTGGTGCGCGAGCGGGAGGGCCCGCTCGATCAGCTCGTTGCGGATTGCTTCGTCGCCGCCCGCGCGCAGACGCCGGAAAGCCTCGAGCTCTTCGGCATGGCCGCGCGGGCGCGCAGCAGCTACGTTAGTCACGGCGAACATCGCTCCTTTGCGTTGTGGCTTGGGTCGCGATGGTCCGCGTGGCGGCCAATCCCCGTCCGGTCGGCCTCCAACGTCCCCTCACTTCTCCTCGAACGCCCCGGCTCGCGCCGGTCGACGTCCGAAAGGGTGGTACCGCGTGGGCCGCCGGACGAAACCCCCGATCGGGGGAGTCGGCCGCTAGCTCCCCAAATCGGGGAGCTCCTGGCGCAGCGTCAGCGCCTCGGCGAGCGGGTCACCGCGCTCGCGCACGCGCTCCACCACCACGGGGGCGTCGAAGACGAGGGCGGCCTCGTCGCCCGTCTCGAGGGCGGCCTCGACCTCCTCCCACGCCAGTGGCGTCGAGACGGTGGGTCGTTCGCGCGCCCGCAGCGAATAGGCGCAGACCGTCGTCTTGTGCTCGTCGTTCTGACTCCAGTCCACGAGTACGCGGCCCTCGCGCAGGCGCTTGGTCATGCGCGAGACGACGCGCTCGCCGTGATGCTTCTCCATCAGCTCGGCCACGGCCCGCGCGAACGGCTTGGTCCGCTCGTAGCCGACCTCGGAGTTCAGCGGGACCTGCGCGTGCAGGCCCTTGGAGCCGGAGGTCTTGACGAACGTCCGCAGCTTCAGGCTCTCGAACACGTCGCGGAGCCACAGCGCGACCTCGGCGCAGTCCAGGATCCCCATTCCCGGCCCCGGGTCGAGGTCGAACATGAGCATCGTGGGTCGCGTCACGTCCTCGACGGTCGCCAGCGAGGTGTGCAGCTCCAGGTCGGCCAGGTTGGCCAGCCACACCAGGGTCGGCAGGTCGTCCGCGACGCAGAAGTCGATCGTCTTGCGTCCGGTCTCGACGGGCGCCGTGCGCACCCATTCGGGCCGGTGCGACGGGCACTGCTTCTCGTAGAAGTACTGGCCCTCGACACCGTCCGGGTAGCGCTTGAGCGTGAGGGGCCGCCCGCGGAGGTGGGGCAGAAGCGCGGGGGCGACGGCCACGTAGTAGTCGATCACGTCGCCCTTGGTGAATCCCGTCGCCGGGTAGAGGACCTTGTCGCGGTTCGACAGCTTCAGCACCCGGCCCTCCACCTCGACCTGGCCGTCGCGCAGCTCGGGCTCCTCGTGCAGTCCCTTGTACGAGGGCGCGCGCAGGATGCCGGCCTGCGTGCGTTCGCGGTACTCGATCTCGGCGCGCAGGCGTGGCTCGACGAAGCGCGCGCCCTTCGGCACGCGCCCCTTGTCGAACGGCGAGTCGTCACGCTCCAGGGGAGCCAGCCGCTGCGCCAGATCGTCGAGCGTCTTCTGGGTGAACCCGGTGCCGACCCGCCCGGCGTAGCGGAGGGTCCCGTCGGGCTCGCGCTGGCCGACGAGGAGCGCGCCGATCCGCTTGCTTCGGCCACCCTCGCCCGGCATCCAGCCGCCGATGACGAACTCCTCGCTGTGGACGTTCTTGACCTTGACCCAGCGGCTGCTGCGGCGCCCCGGCTCGTACAGGGAGTCGAGCCGCTTGGCGACCACGCCCTCGAGCCCCTGCTCGCGCGTGGCGTCGAGCAGAGCGGCGCCGTCCTCGCGGTGGTAGGCGGGGGTCTGCCACGCGGGCCCCGCGAGCTCGAGCGCCTCCAGCCGCTCGCGGCGCCTGTCGTAGGGAAGGCCCATCAGGTCCTCGCCATCGAGGTGGAGCAGGTCGAAGATCGCGTACACGACCGGCAGCGCCGACGCCAGCCGGCGGACCCGCGCCTCCGAGACCACGTGCATCCGCTGCTGTAGGCGCTCGAAGCTGGGCCGCCCGTCCTCGTCGAAGGCGACGATCTCCCCGTCGAGGACCGCCGCGCGCGATCCGAGGGCCTCGCGCAGGCCGCGAACCTCGGGATAGCGCTCGGTGATGTCCTTGAGGTTGCGGCTCTGCAGGCGCAGACGTCCCGGCTCGCCGAAGGCGATGGCGCGAACTCCGTCCCACTTGACCTCGAAGCCCCAGCCGGTCTCGTCGCGGGGAAGCTTTCCGAGCCGCGCCAGCATCGGCGCCACGCGTTCCGGCATCGGCGCGCGGCCCGGCTCGGCCGGGTCCATGCGGTGGATCATCCAGTCCTTGGGATCGCGACCGGCGCGGAACAGCGCGTAGCGCCCGGTGACGCGCTCGCCGTGGAAGACGACGATCACCTCGTCGTCGCGGAACTTCTCGCACTCGTAGGTCCCGCGGTCCCAGATCTTCATGGTCCCGGCGCCGTACTGCCCCTCCGGGATCTCGCCCTCGAACTCCAGGTACTCGAGCGGATGGTCCTCGGTGCGAACGGCCTTGCGGTTGCGCTTGGGATCGTCGGGGATCCCGTTCGGGACGGCCCACGAGGCGAGCGCGCCGTCGCGCTCCAGGCGCAGGTCCCAGTGCAGGCGTCGTGCGTGGTGCTCCTGGATGACGAAGCGCCCGCCCTCGGTCCCTCCCTGGGCCGCGGGCACCGGCTCGGGCGTCGTCGCGAAGTCGCGCTTCTTCTCGTACTCGCCGAGGCGTTTCGTCTTCGCCATCCGCCGGAGTATCCCCGCGGATGTCGTGCGCCACCAAGGGGCTCAGCCTTGCCGGCGGTCGAACCAGGAGCGGGGGTCGAAGTCCCAGCGGCGCTGGAGGCGCATGTCGGTGCGCCTTTCCTGCCCGCTGCGCCGATCCGGCAGGCGCTCGAGCACCTCGCGCGGGCCACCGCACTGCGGGCACGGGCCCGTGCGACCGTTCACGCTCGCGAACGTCTCGGCTCCGCACGCCTTGCAGCGCAGCCGGGCCGGTCCCGGGCCTCCCTCGCCCTGCATGCCCGGAGCATACGGGGACTGGGATCTCGCGGGGGGCAGTAATCGGACTTTGCGGCACTTACCCGTTTGCCCGCGTGTTTCGTGACACACTCCGAACACGCATGGAAGGTTTCGAGGCCACGACCAGCAGCGCCGACGGAGTCGCCACCGTCCTGCTGGAGGGCGAGCTGGACATCGCCACTGCGCCCGTGCTCGACGCGACCCTGGCCGATGTCGAGCGCAACGGCACGGGCACGGTTGTCCTCGACCTCGCGGGGGTGCGGTTCATCGACTCGACCGGGCTGCGCTCGCTTCTCAGCGCGCGACAGCGGGCCGCGACGGCCGGACGAACGTTGCGTCTGACCAACATCCCGGTCGACGTGGAGCGCGTCTTCGACGTGACCGGCGTCCGGCGCATCTTCGACATCGCGTCGCCCGCGTAGCCGGCGGCCCGCGCGGGTACTCGCGCACTCGATGTGGGCCTAGATGGATAGAGGGCAGCTTGCGCCGGAGTACGGGGGGCTCCTGGCCGCGTTCGCCACGATCTTCTCGGTCGGCGTCGTTGCCGCCCGACGCCGTGGGCGCCTGCCCGAGCATGTCCGTGCCGACGACATCGCGCTCGGCGGCATCGCCACCTTCAAGCTCGCGCGCCTGTTGTCCAAGGACCGGGTGACCAGCCCGGTCCGGGCGCCGTTCACCCGCGGAGAGGGTGAGGAGGAGCGCCCGCGGGGACGGGGCGCGCGCTACGTGATCGGCGAGTTGTTCCTGTGCCCGTTCTGTCTCGCCCAGTGGATCGGCGCCACCCACGCCATGGGCCTCGTGTTCGCGCCGCGTGTCACCCGGCTGATCGCCGCGATGATGTCCGTCGTCGCCGTCTCGGATTTCCTTCAGCTCGCCTACAAGGGCGCCGAGAACCGCCGCGACTCCGGCTAGCCCGTCAGTCGTGGCGCGAACGCACGGGCACGGTGCGGAACACGTGATCCCAGAACGGGGCGCTGATGCCGTAGCCGCGCGTGTCGTCCTGGAAGTGGTGGCGCATGTGCAGCTCCCGCAGCTCGCGGCCGAGACGCGTGCGCGGCACGTGATGGTGCAGGTGGAAGTGCAGCATGTCGTACACCAGGTAGCCCGAGAGGAAGCCGGCACCGAACGCGAACGCGATGGGGGTGTCGAGCACCGCCCAGAAGGCGAGGAGGAACGCGGTCGCGAGCGGGACGCTCACCGACGGCGGCATGACGAGCCGCATGGGGTCGTTGGGATGGTCGTGGTGGACCCCGTGGATGATCCAGTGGAGGCGCGCCCCCAGCCCCTCGCTGGGTTCGAAGTGGAACACGGCGCGGTGCATCCAGTACTCCGTCAGCGTCCAGAACAGCCATCCGCCGGCGAACCACGCCAGCACGGCGATCGTCTGGGTCTGGCGGAAGGCGATCACGAGCAGGACGAGAATCGTCGGCAGGAAGATGAACAGCGGAACCGTGTGGTGAACGCGCGAGAGGCGGTCCAGCCAGACCCGGTCGAACATCCGCGGAGACGCGCGAAGTGCCTCGGCTCGCGTCGTCCCTTCCATGGTGTCAATCCGCTTCGAATCCACCTCAGCGCTAAGCGTAGCGCGCGCGGCACACGGCGCCAGGGGGTTTTCTAGGCGGCGGCGTGCTCGACGGCGGCGATGCGCAGGCCGGCGGGCGGTTCGCCGTGCAGCAGCCACGAGCCGTCGGGCCGTCGGGTCACCCGACGCTCGTCGGCCAGCGCGCCGAGCGCCGTCGTCACCGAGGGCCGCTGGGCGCCCACGAGTTGCGCGAGCGTCCGGTGCGTGAGATGCAGAGGCACGATCACGCCGGCGGTCCCGACGCGTCCCCAGCGGTCCGCCAGGTGCCAGAAGAGCGCGAGCAGCCGCACGTTGACGCGGTTCAGATGCGACAGCGCCATGTGGAAGGCCAGGGCCCGCGAGCGCGCCACGCAGCGGCCCAGGATCGCGTCCACGAGCTGGGGCCAGCGGCCGGCCGCGGCCGCGAACCGCCGGTCGAGCAGGGCGATCCGGGTGGGCTCCAGCACCTCGAAGCCGCCGCCGACCTGGGTGAAGCCGCCGGCGTCGCCGTCCCACGGGCGCAGCAAGTCGCCCTCGCCCAACAGCTCGGCGCACTCGCTGCCCGCGATCCGCACCTCGCGCTTGATCAGCCCTTCGATCACGAGCAGGCCGAGCCGTCCCGGTGCGGAGTCCACGCGGCCGGCGTCCCAGGGCCCCGGCTCGAGTCGCAGCGCTTCCGCCACCGCGTAGCGGGCGGCCAGGGCACGCTCCTCGGCGTCCAGAGCCTGCCCGAGGCCGGGATCGGCGTCGAGGATGCGAACGAGCTCGCTCACCGGTGATCGACGATCGCCAGGCGGAGGTCCTCGCCGCCGTCGCGCTGCTCGACCGCCATGTCGTCGGTCAGTCGTTCCAGCACGGGAGCGAGGCCGCCCACGGCGCTGGAGGCCACGAGCCGGTCTCCGCCGCCGTCGACGAGCGGGCCGACGCGCAGATCCAGCCGGCGTTCGGCGGTGTCGATGGCGGCGTGCACGTGGCGGCCGGGGAACGCCTCCGCGGCGTGCGCGGCGATCGCGTCGGTGACGATCTGGGCTTCGGAGAGCCGCTCGACCGAGAACCCGGCGCGCGCCGCCAGCACCGCGATCACGCTGCCCAGCACCGGGGCGACAAGCTGGCCCGAGGCCGACACCACGGTGTCGCCGGGCGGTGGGTCCAGCTCGGCTCCCTCGCCCGCGCCCGCGCCGTTGAGGTCCAGCGCGCGCTCGGACCGGAAGGTCATGCGGACCTCGGTTCCCCGGTCGGCGCCGCCGCCGAACTCGACCTTCTCGGTGAGCGCCTGGATGAGCGAGAGGCCGACGCCCTGCATGGCCGCTTCGGGCTCGGGCTCCCGGGGCTGGATCCCCGTGCCCTCGTCGCGCACGACGACCGCGATCTCGTGCGCGTCCGGGCACACGAACACCTCGAGCGGTCCGCGCTCGTCGGCGTAGGCGTGGAGCACCACGTTGTTGCACGCCTCGCTGACGGCGGTCTTGATGTCGGCGAGCAGGCTCTCGTGCATGCCCACGCTGTTCGCCAGCCCGCCAAGGGCCTGGCGCACGAGCGCAACATTCTCGGGCCGGTTCGACAGAACCAGGCGCATATCGGGCGCTACGCTCATTGTCACCTAGGCATATAGACGCTGGAGCAGAGAACGAAACCTGTGGTGGCTGGCCCTAGGCCGGAAGTCCCTGGATGAACTGGACGAACTTGCGCGGGTCACGAAGTGGCGGACCGTGCCCGAAGCAGGCGAGCGCGGGCTCGAGCTCCACGAGCCGCCGGGCCGACTCGCGATTGCGCGGCGGGTCCGAGGTGAAGGCGCGCGGCGGCTCGTGCAGGCCGGGGATGCCCGTGACGAGGTTCATGTTGTTCAGCACGTCGCCGCAGATCAGCGTCCGGTCGGACTCGCGCCAGTAGGCCACCTGGCCGGCGCTGTGACCGGGCACGTCCAGGACGGCGAATCCCGCCACCTCGTCGCCCTCGCGCAGGGCGCGATCGACCTTGTACGGCGGCCCGGTCATCAGGCGGTCGTTGATCCGGTTGATCATCGAGTCGGGCATCCGGCCCAGGAGGTTGCCGTCCTCCATCGCCGCGACGTCGCCCTCCGGGCACCACAGCGGAATCCCGAGCGTCTCGCAGACGCGCCGGCTCGAGCCCTGGTGGTCGGGGTGGGCGTGCGTGAGCGCGTGCGCGCTCAGCGGATGGCCCCGAAGCTGGCGCAGGATGCGCCGGTGCGCGAACTTCGTCCCGGCATCGATCAGAACATCGTCGAGCACGTAGACGTTGATGGCATTCGGAGGTATTCCGCGGAGCTGCCACACCCCGTCCGCGAGCTGCTTCACGAACCAAATCTAGCCCAATCTCAGCCGACCCGTCTTCGCTCGCCGGCGCCGCGGCGCGCGGCGCGGACCGCGCGCAGCTCGGTCACGGCGAGCGGCGGGGCCGTGTGCTGCGGCGCCGGCAGCTCGCGCGGCACCAGCGGCGTCTCGGCGATCTGGCCGTCCGGCATACGTTGCACGCGGTAGGCGCGGGCGCGAGGCCGCGAGGACACGACCTCGGCGAGTCGCGTCCCCGCGAACAGGAGGCCGGCGGCGTCGTCCACGCCGTATCCGCTCGGCACCTCCTCGTTGCGCACCGCCTCGAGGTAGCGCGTCCGGCGGTGCGGCTCGCCGTCGTAGTGGACCGAGTTGCTGCCCGGGAGAAAGCCCAGCCCGGTTGCCGGCTCCGGTCGCCCGGACGACGTCGTGACGCCGCTCTCGAACCAGCACATCGAGCCGGCGCTCTGCCCACAGAGCACGACGCCGCGGTTCCACGCCTCGCGCATCACGCCGTCGATCCCGTGGGCGCGCCAGATCACGAGCATGTTCAGCATGCTCCCGCCGCCGACGTACACGACGTCCTGGTCGAGCAGGTGGGTGCGCAGCGACACCGGGCGGCGCCCGAGGCGGAACAGGGAAAGATGGGTCGGCTCGCAGGCTTCGTCCGAGAAGGCCGCGTAGAAACGGAAGATCTGGTCCTCGGAGTCGCCGCCCGCCGTGGGCAGCAGGCAGATGCGCGGGTCGGGACGGCGCGCCCGCCCCAGCTCGAGCACGTAGCGGTCCAGCGTGGGGTTGGTCGGCTCCATGGCGAAGCCGCCGCCGCCCATGGCGAGGATCCGACGAGGGTCGCTCAAGCCGCCAGCGCGCTCGCCTCCAGCGGCGCGCCCAGGTAGTCGCCCGGGAGCGCGGTCTCCACGACCTCGCCGCCCACCGTGCCGACGCGGTAGGCCTGAGCCGCGCGCTTGCTCGCCACCACGCGATGGAGCTCGCTGCCCACGAAATGCAGGGCAGCGCCATCGTCGACCGCGTAACCCGGCACCATCCCGTCGCGGACGAAGTCGTGGAAGGCGGGCCGGCGGCCGGGCTCTCCGTCGTAGTGGACGGTGTTCGAGAAGGGGAGCAGGCCGAGCCCCTCGACCCGTTCGGGCCCGCCGTGGAAGGCCGTCACGCCCTCGGCGAACCAGCAGAGCGACCCGGCGCTCAGCCCACACAGCACGACGCCCGCCTCCCAGGCCTCGCGGAGGATCTGGTCGAGGCCGTGTGCGCGCCAGACGCCGAGCAGCGAGATGACGCTGCCGCCGCCCACGTAGACGACGTCCTGGGACAGCAGGTGCGCGCGCATGTCGGCGACGCCCGTGCTCGCGGCGGAACAGCGAGATGTGCGAAGCCTCGCAGCGGTCCGCGCCGAAGTGCCGGTAGAAGCGCACGACGTAGTGATCGGCGTCGCCGCTCGCCGACGGCAGGAAGCACACGCGCGGGCGCGTACGCTCGATCAGGCCGAGGAGGTACGCGTCCATGAGCGGGTTGCCGGGCTCCATCGAGAACCCGCCTCCGCCCAGCGCGACGATCTGACGCACGCGACCCTCCATGAGGCGAGAGTAGGGCGCGCACCGCCTTTGCGCTGGAATTTCAGCCCTTTGTCGAACCCGGGTGGACCGGCGGTCGAGCGGAGAACCGCACCGGCAGGGCGACTCGCATCGACGGCTAGAACCGTGCGGTCTCGATCCGCCGCGCGACGGTGGCGGCCCAGTCGCCGTCGAAGCGCTCGCGCACGGCGGTGGCGCTCGCCGCGTGGTCGTAGGGGACGCGACGGTGCTCGACGCGGCCGTCGTCGCCAAGGAGGGCGTAGGCGGCGCGCGCGTCGCCGTCGAACGGCATCCCGACGCTGCCCGGGTTGACGAGGCGGATGCCGCCCTCGGAGACCCGCTCGAAGGGGAGGTGGGTGTGACCGAACACCAGCAACTCGTCCTCCACGCCCTCGAGCAGGCCGGCCTCGTCGTCGCCGGGCTCGGGGAGGAAGGACCGCATGTCGGAGACGGGCGACGCGTGGCAGAAGCGCGCGCCGGCCTCGGCGTGATCGAAGGGCAGCGCCGCGAGCTCGGTCGCGAGCTCCTCGCCCAGCGCCTCGCGACACGCCGCGATCGCCGGCCGCACCGGCTCGGGCGCGTCGTCCGCGCCGGGGTCGCCGGTCCACCGCTCGCCGTTGCCGCGAATCCAGAAGGCGTCGAGCTCGCGCAGCCGCGCCACGGTCTCCACCGGGAACGGGCCGAACAACGCGTAGTCGCCGCCGAGCCCGAAGCGTTCGGCCCCCCGGACGGCCGCGTCGTCGAGGACGGCCTCGAGCGCGGGGAGGTTGCCGTGCACGTCGTAGAGCAGCGCGAGCACGTCGATAGCATCGCCCATCGTGGAGGTTCGCGGCCCGGCGCTCACGCTGCGCTACGCGACGGCCGCCGACGCCGCCGCGATGTTCGAGCTCGCCCGGGATCCCGAGGTCACGCGTTTCTTCGCGTGGGGTTACGAGCGGATCGAGCAGGCCCAGGAATGGATCGCCGCCCTCCCCCGCAAGCGCGCGGCCGGCGAGCTGCTCGACTTCCTCGTCGTGCACCGCGAGCACGGGCCGATCGGGGTGACGGGCCTGTCGGAGCTCTCGCGCCGGGACCGGCGCGCCACGGTGGGCACCTGGTTCGGGCGCGAGCACTGGGGGACGGGCGCCAACGCCGAGTCCAAGGCGATGGTCGCCGCGCTGGCGTTCCAGCGCCTCGGGCTCGAGCGGCTGACCGCCTACACGAGCGTCGGCAATCCGCGGTCGCAGACCGCCCTCGAACGCAGCGGCTTCTCGCGCGAGGGAGTGCTGCGCGCCTTCCACCGGCACGCCTCGGGAGTGCACGACGTCGTCGTGTTCGGCCTGCTGCGCGCGGACTGGGAGGCCTCCCCGCTGAGGGAGGTTCCGGTGGAGATCGCGGGCGATCCGCCCGCGACGTTCGTCGTGTCGTAGGCTGAGGAGGTGGCCAACGTCTTCGAGCCCGAGTGGGACGTCGAGCTGCCGGCGCCGTGGCGGCTGCGCATGTCGCGCGTCGGCCATCAGGCGGGCTCCCAGCGCCTCGGCGCCAGCGTCTACGAGGTCGAGCCGGGTGGCGTGGTCTCTCCGCTGCACACGCATTTCGCCAACGAGGAGCTCGTGATCGCGCTCGACGGTCCGGTCACCCTGCGCACGCCCGACGGCGAGCGCGTGCTCGCGCCCGGCGAGGTGGTCGCCTGTCCGAAGGGCCCCGACGGCGCGCACCAGATCCGAAATCGCGGCGAGGAGACGGCGCGCGTGCTGATCGTCTCGGAGATGAACCTGCCGGAGGTCGCCGAGCAGCTCGACTCCGGCAAGCTCGTCGTCATCCACGGCTCGGGCTTCGACGACTTCACGGTCGAGGCCTACCGCCGCGACGACCGCGTCGAGCAGATGCTCGACGAGCCGGCGGAGTGACGCTCCGCCCGGCTACTCGCGCTTCTGCTCCCAGCTGAAGCCGCGGATCGCCAGGACGACCCCCACGGCCGCCCACAGACAGACGACGGCCAGGGCGCCGGCGTTGTCGGCCAGGCTCTCGCCCGTCACCATCGCCCCGGACAGGCCCTCGATCACGTGCACCAGCGGGAGGACCTGCGCGACCTCCTGGATCGCTTTCGGCGCGTTGTCCGGGTCGAAGAACACGCCCGAGATGAAGACCACCGGCAGGAAGATCGCGTTCGTGTAGGCGGGGGCGGATTCGAAATTGGGGATGGCGTGCGACAGCGCCACGCCCAGGGAGGCGAAGCACACGACGCCGGCGAACACGAAGACCGCGAGCTCCAGCCAGTCCTTTGGCCAGCCCAGCCCGAACAGCGTCTTGCCGGCCACGGTGATGATGGCGATCTGGACGATCGTGTTGGTGACCGCGCTGAGCACGATCCCCGAGAGGTAGGCCCCGCCGGGCAGCGGAGTGCCGCGCACCCGCTTGAGCACACCCTCCTCGCGCAGGAACGTCATGTTGAAGGCCAGCGCGATGAACGTCGTGGTCATCACCGACATCCCGGCGATGCCGGGGACGATCACGTCGAGGTCGTCCTGCTTGCCGGACAGGATCGCTCCGAACAGGCCGAGCAGGATCAGCGGGAAGAGGAAGTTGAAGAACGCCGCGGTCGGGTTGCGCCAGAACATCTTGCGCTCGAGGCGGTACTGGTGCCAGGTCATCGCCGCGTTCTCACGCATCGGCGGTCAGCTCCAGGTAGACGTCCTCCAGCGAAGGACGGCTGACCGCGAGGTCCTCCAGGCGCTCGCCCCGGGCCAGCGCCTCGCCGGTCAGCTCGTGGAGCAGCGCGGTTGGGTCCTCGGTCACCTGCTCGTGGGCCTCGCCGGCCGAGTCGCGCCAGGTCACGCGGTAACGGGCCGTGCCCTCGCCCAGCTCCCCTGGGGGCCCGAGGGCGAGGATCGCGCCGTCCTTGATGATCGCCACCCGGTCGGCCAGCGCCTGGGCCTCGTCGAGGTAGTGGGTGGTCAGCAGGACCGTCTTGCCCAGGTCGCGCAGGGACCGCACGGTGTCCCAGGCCTGCCGCCGGGCGGCGGGGTCGAAGCCGGTGGTCGGCTCGTCGAGGAAGATCAGCTCGGGGTCGCCGACCAGGGCGAGCGCGAAGTCCAGGCGCCGCATCTGGCCGCCGGACAGCTGCCGCGTCCGCGTGCCCGCCTTCTCCTGGAGGCCGGTCACGGCGATGACCTCGTCGACGTCGCGGGGATGGGGGTAGAGCCCGGCCCAGTGGGCGACCGCCTCGCGGACCGTGATGTGGCGGTACATGCCGGAGCTCTGAAGCACGATCCCCACGCGCCGGCGCAGGTCGCGCTCGCGCCGCTGGGGGTCGTGGCCGAGCACCGACACCTCACCCGCCGTGCGCTCGCGGTAGCCCTCGAGGATCTCGACCGTGGTCGTCTTGCCCGCCCCGTTGGGCCCGAGCAGCCCGAACACCTCCCCGCGGCGCACGGCGAAGTCGACGCCCCGCACGGCCTCGAAGTCGCCGTAGCGCTTGCGCAGTCCCGTTACCTCTATCGCTGCGTCCATGGCGGCCCCGATGATGTCAGGGGGGCCGATTTTCCACGCGCCCGGGATTCACCCCGCATATGAGTGTCAATTCCGCACGCGTGACCGGCCGGGGCTCGGAGCGGCCTCGTCCACGCCCTCGATGCCGCCGTTCGATCGACCCCGGCGCACCGAGCGCGACCTGACAAGATCGAGCCTGCGGTGCCCCCTCTCTACGCCTGCATCGACATCGGGTCGAACACGACGCGGCTGCTCGTGGCCCAGCCCGCGGACGGGCAGCTCCAGGAGGTCATGCAGCAGCGCGCGTTCACGCGGCTCGGCAAGGGCCTGCGCCGCGACGAGGCGATCCCCGAGGGCAAGCTCGACGAGGTGGCCCGGGTGGTGGCGACGCAGGTCCGCCTGGCCGACGAGCTCGGCGCGGGCAGGCTGCGCGCGGTGGCGACGGCCGCCATTCGCCGCGCCGGCAACGGTGGTGAGCTGTGCGCCGCCGTGCGCGAGCGCAGCGGGGTGGAGGTCGAGATACTCGACGGCGACGAGGAGGCCCGCCTGGCCTTCGTCGGCGCGACGAAGACCCTCGGGCACCCGATCGACGGCGACGTCATCGTGGCCGACGTCGGCGGGGGCTCCTCGGAGCTGGCGCTCGGCACGGTGGCGGGCGGCGTGCGCTGGTCGGCGTCGTTCCGGGTCGGCTCCGGGTTCCTGGCCGACGCCTACCTGCGCTCGGACCCGCCGTCGATCGACGAGCTGAACGCGGTGCGCCAGCACGCGCTCGGGGCCTTCGAAGGCGTCGAGCTCAAGGCGCCCGCGCTGGGCGTGGCCGTGGGCGGATCGGCGACGTCGCTGCGCCGGCTCGTCGGCGCCCGCTTGGAGCACGAGACCCTCGAGCGAGGAGTGCGCGTGCTGGCCACGAGTCCGATCGGCGAGGTCGCGCGGCGATTCGAGCTGGATCCCGAGCGCGTTCGCCTGCTGCCCGCGGGCATCATCATCCTCGAAGCGATCTCCGACTGCCTCGGACTTCCCCTGCAAATCGGCCGCGGCGGGCTACGCGAAGGAGTGATCTTGGAGATGATCGGCGGCGGGAACGGGAACGGGTCTCTCTGATGGCCAAGGCGCGCGCCATTCCGAACCTCCAGGGCACGGATGCGTTCCGCGACGCGGCGGCGAAGGCCGTCGCCGTGCGCGCGGACGAGCTGTGGGAGCACGCCGACAACGTGCTCGACGTCGGCGACATCGAGCGCGTCCACGACATGCGCGTGGCCACGCGGCGCCTGCGCGCGGTGCTCGAGATCTTCGCCCCGTGCTTCCCGAAGCGAGCGCACAAGGCGGCCCTCGACGACGTGAAGGCCCTGGCCGATGCGCTCGGCGAGCGCCGCGACCCGGACGTGCAGATCGAGCACCTCGCGGCCTACGCGGAGGCCGCGCCCGACCAGGACCGGCCCGGGGTCGACGTCCTCGTGTCGCGGCTGCGCTCGCGCCAGGCGGGGGCGAACGCCGACCTCGCGGCGGCCCTGGCCGACATGGAGCGCAGCGACCTGCGCGGCCGCCTGCGGACGCTGGTGGAGGAGGCGCGCGCGGCATGAAGGCGCGCCGCGTCAAGGGGCTCGACCCCGACATGACGCTCGCCGACGCCGCCGAGCGGATCGTCCGCGTGCGCCTGGCCGAGCTGTATTCGTTCGTCCCGCGAGCGCTCGACCCGGGCGAAGTCAAGGCTCTCCACGACCTGCGCATCGCCGCGAAGCGGCTGCGCTACGTCCTCGAGGTCACCGGGCCGTTCCTCGGCGAGTACGCGACGACGGCCGCCAAGCGGGTGCGCGACATCCAGGACCTGGTGGGAGAGATCCACGACTGCGACGTCCAGCGGCCCGAGGTCCTCGGGCTCCTCGACGAGCTGCGCGCCCGCGACGCCGCTGACCTGCGCCGCGTCGCGGGCGACGCCGACGACCTCGACCCGGCCCTCTCTTCCCAGACGCCCCACCGCGCCGCCTACCGCGGCCTGGAGGTGCTGGCGGCGCACCTCCAGGCGCGCCGGTCGCTGCTGTTCGAGCGCTTCCTCGCCCTGTGGGAGAAGCTGGAGCGCCAGGGCTTCCGGCGCAAGCTCGAGGAGGCGATCGAGCAGCGCTCGTCGCCCGAGCCGGTCCCGTCGCAGGACGGGAACGGGCGCTCCGAGCATGCCGACGCGCTGCGCAGCGCCGTCGCGAACCTCGTCAGATAAATCGATCAGCTTCTAAGCTTGCGTCATGTGCAGGGGCACGTTGCGCATCGCGGCGCTCGCGGGCGCGCTCGTTGCGGCCATGGTTGCGGCCGCTCCCGCGCCGGCCGCCGACGAAGGCGCGGCGCCGATCGCGTCGCTCGCGCGCGACGCCGGTGCGCCCGCGCGCCAGGGCCTGGGGTTCGCGATCCAGGACGATGCGGAGTTCCTCAGCCACCCGGAGCGGCTCGACGCCACCCTCGCCGAGGTGCGCGAGCTCGGCTTCACCCACGTCCGCCTCAGCGCGCACTGGAACCAGCTCACCCGCGAGCCGGACGCGACGAGTCGGCCGCAGTTCGCCGCCGCCAGCCCGGGCGATTACGAGCAGGACAAGTGGCGGGCGCTCGACCGCGCGGTCACCGCGGCCACGCGGCACGGCCTCGCGGTGATGATCGACGTGGCCTTCTTCGCGCCGCGCTGGGCGACGAGCGGCGCCGACCAGTTCGGGACCCGCCTGCGCAACCGGATCGATCGCCGCGCCTTCGCCGACTTCGCGGTGGCCCTCGCCCAGCGCTACAGCGGGCGCTTCGCGGCGAGCCCGGACGACCCCGAGCCCCTGCCCCGCGTCAGCCTGTTCACGCTGTGGAACGAGCCGAACCTCGCGGTCTTCTGGACGCCGCAGCGCCGTCTGTTGCGAGGGGGGCGGGTCGCGCTCGACAGCCCCCACGCCTACCGCCGGCTCGTGCAGGTCGCCTACGCCGCCGTGAAGCGCGCCCGACCCGACGCGGGCGTCCTCGTCGGCGGCCTGGCCTCCGGCCCGCCGTGGCGACCGCGCGCGCGCCAGGCGGGAATCCCGGCGATGCGCTTCCTGCGCGAGATGGCCTGCGTCGACGCGCGCCTCCGCCCACTGCACACGCGCGACTGCCGCGACTTCCGCCCCGTTCCCGGTGACGGCCTGGCCGCGCATCCCTACTCGCTCGGCCACCCGCCCTACTTCCGGCCCCGCGGCGACCGGAAGGACACGCTGACCATGGGCAATCTCGACACGCTCGCCCTCCTGCTGCGCCGCCTGGCGAAGCGGGGCCGCATCGCCCCCGGCCTGCAGAACATCTACCTGACCGAGTTCGGCTATCTCACCCCGGACAGCCCGGGCCAGACCGGCGAGCACCTCAACCCGTTCCCGAGAGTGTCGCCCGAGCGCCAGGCCGTGTGGGAGACCTGGGCGCACGAGCTGGCGTGGCAGACGCCCCAGGTGCGGATGTTCTCCCACTTCCTCGTGCGCGATACGTCGTGCGTGCTGGGCGCGGAGGTCGAGTGCATCGATTGGCCCAGCGGCTTCCTCAACGGCAACGGCGAGGCCAAGCCGTCGCGCTCGGCGCTCCGCGCCGGGCTCCTCGTGCGGCCGAAGGGGCATGGCGACGTGGCGGTGTGGGGCCGGCTCGGCGGCCCGGGCATGCGCAACTCCGGAGTCCTCGAGTACGACCAGGGGGGCGAGTGGCGCGCCGGTCCCCCGCGAGGACATCCGCAACTTCAAGGGCGGCGGCGCCGACGGCATCTTCGCCCTGCACCTGCGCGGGCTGCCGGCGGAGAGCCTTCGCATCGGCGCGCCGTGACGGCTTAACACCCCGCGAGTACGATGCGCGGACGCAATGAGCACGCAAGACATCGCCCGCTCGCAGACCGAGCCACGACGAGCCGGAGACCGGCCCGGACCTCGACGACAGCGCGCTCTACTTCAATCGCGACATCTCGTGGGTCGATTTCAACGATCGCGTGCTCCAGCTGGCCGAGGATCCGGCGGTCCCGCTCCTCGAGCGGGTCAAGTTCGCCGCCATCTACACGTCGAACCTCGACGAGTTCTTCATGGTTCGCGTGGCGGGCCTGCAGGACCAGGTCGACGCCGGGGTGACGACCACCGGCCACGACGGACGGACGCCGAGCGAGGTGGTGGACGGCATCCGCGAGCGGGTGAGCGCCCTGAGCGCGCGCCTCTGCCGCTGCGTCGAGGGCGACCTCATGCCGGCGCTCGCCGAGCACGGCGTCCGCATCGTTCCCTGGGAGAAGATCGAGGACGACGAGCGCGCCGCGCTGTCCGAGCGCTTCCGGCGCCAGATCTTCCCGGTGCTGACGCCGCTCGCCGTCGGACTCGGGCGGCCCTTCCCGTACATCTCCAACCTGTCGCTCTCGCTGGCGATCCGCCTGCGCGACCCGGTCACCGACACGCGGACGTTCGCCCGCATCAAGGTGCCCAAGGAGATGCTCCCGCGCTTCGTCCCCGTGGCCGAGGGGGCGACGACCTTCGTGCCGCTCGAGGACGTCATCGCCCACCACCTGGACCAGCTGTTCCCGGGCATGGAGATCCTCGACTACGACACGTTCCGGGTCACGCGCGACGCGGACTTCACCGTGTCCGACGAGGCCGACGATCTCCTCCAGGCCGTCGAGGCCGAGCTGCGGCGCCGCCGCTTCGGCGAGGTCGTGCGCGTCGAGGTCGGCGGCAACATGAACGCCGCGCTGCGCGAGGAGCTGACGGAGGCGCTGGGGGTCGAGGAGCGCGAGGTCTACGACGTGAGCGGTCTGCTCGACCTCAACGACCTGTTGCAGATCGTCAAGCTGCCGGGCTTCTCCGCGCTGCGCTACGAGCCCTGGACCCCGGTCACCCAGCCCCGCCTGCAGGACGAGGACGGTGAGCCGGTGGACGTGCTCGGCGAGATGCGCCGCGGCGACATCCTCGTCCACCATCCGTACGACTCCTTCGTCACGTCGGTCGAGAGGTTCGTCGAGCAGGCCGTCGAGGATCCCGAGGTGCTGGCGATCAAGCAGACGGTGTACCGCACGAGCGACGACTCCCCTCTTGTCCCCGCGCTCATCCGCGCGACCGAGCGCGGCAAGCAGGCGGTATGCCTGGTGGAGCTCAAGGCGCGCTTCGACGAGCGGGCGAACATCCAGTGGGCGCGCGCGCTGGAAGAGGCGGGCGTGCACGTCGTCTACGGCCACCCCTCGCTCAAGACCCACGCCAAGTGCGTGCTCATCGTGCGCCGCGAGGGAGACGGCGTGCGCAACTACGTCCACGTCGGGACCGGCAACTACCACCCGACGACCGCGCGCCTGTACACCGACTTCGGCCTCTTCACCTGCGACGAGGAGATCGGCGCCGACGTCGCCGACATGTTCAACTTCCTCACCGGCTACGGGCGTCCGCGCCGCTACCGCAAGGTGCTCGTGGCGCCGAACTTCCTGCGCGACGGCATCCTCGCCGAGATCGACCGCACGATCGAGGCCCACTCGGTCGAACATCCTTCGCGAATCGCGTTGAAGATGAACTCGCTGGTCGACCGGGAGTGCATCAAGGCGCTGTACCGCGCGTCGCAGGCCGGCGTGCGGGTCGATCTGAACATCCGCGGGATCAGCTGCCTGCGGCCCGGCGTCGAGGGGGTGTCGGAGAACGTCCGGGTCGTCTCGATCGTCGGGCGCTTCCTCGAGCACTCGCGGATCTTCGCCTTCGAGCGCAACGGCGACGAGCCGACAGTGTGGATCGGGTCGGCCGATCTCATGCCGCGCAATCTCGACACGCGCGTGGAGTTGACCGCTCCGGTGGAGGATCCGGCACTGCGAGACGACCTGCTCGACGCGCTCGAGCGCTGCTTCGCCGACGACGCGAACGCGTGGGACCTGCGCTCGGACGGCACCTGGTCGCGGCACGAGGCCGGCCCCGAGCCGCGCAGCGTCCAGCGCGAGCTGATGGTCGGGCACGCGGCGGGGGCCGCCGAGGCGACCAGCGCCGCCGCGTGACCGCTCCGCGCGAGGCGATCGAGCCCGTCCACATCAAGGCCCCGACGCGCGGGCAACCGGCGCCTGGACAAGCTGCTCGCGGCCGTCAACGCCGACGATCAGGTGAAGGCGTGGTGGCGGATGCAGGCCCTCAACGCCGACCGGCTGCACATGTCCGACCACTCCTGGGTCCACATCCAGATCGTGGTGAACATCGCGCTGCGCCTATCCCGGTTGCTGTTCCGCCGCGGCGTGCAGCCCGTGATGGTGGCCGACCACTCGATGACGGAGCGCGACGCCGAGGTCGTCATCGCGGCCGCGGCGATGCTGCACGACGTCGGCATGCAGGTGCACCGCACCGACCACGAGGCCTACTCGCTCTTCCTGGCCGCGGACAAGCTGCCCGAACTGCTGGCCGGCGTCTACGACGAGCCCGCCCGCTCGATCGTCGTCGCCGAGGCCCTGCACGCGATCATCGGCCACCGCCGCCGCGGCGACCCGTTCACCGTCGAGGCGGGCATCGTGCGCGTGGCCGACGCGCTCGACATGGCCCGCGGCCGGTCGCGCGTGCCCTTCGAGGCGGGCCACCAGAACATCCACTCGCTGTCGGCCTACGCGATCGACGACGTCAAGCTCGCCTCCGGGCGCGACAAGGCCGTGCGGGTCGAGATCCAGATGTCGAACAGCGCCGGGATCTTCCAGGTCGACGAGCTTCTCGCCACGAAGCTGCGCGGGAGCGGGCTGGAGGAGCACGTCGAGGTGGTGGCGCGCATCGACGCCGAGCACGAGAAGCGCCTCATGCAGGTCTTCCGGATCTAGGCCCACCGCGTGGTCCTGCGAGAGCTCGGTGGCGACTCCGTCCTCTGCATCGGCCAGCCCGCGCATGCCTGGCTGTCCGGGCAGCTGGCCGCGGCGTGGGGGAATGGCCTGTTCCCGGAGCCGCGGCCGCGGGAGGAGGTGTGCCTGGCGGCCACCCAGCACGACCTGGGCATGGCCGCGTGGGACGCCGACCCCGAGCTCAATCCCGACACCGGCTGGCCGATGTCGTTCCTCGAGATGCCGGTGGAGACCCACCTGCGGCTGTGGTCGGCCGCGCCCCGGCTCGCGCTGGCCCAGTCGCGCTGGGTGGCGCTGCTCGTGTCGATGCACGGCGCCCACCTCTACGAGAGCCGAGCCGGACAGCCTGGGGTGGGGGAGTTCCTCGAGGCCCAGCGCGCGTTCCAGGCAGAGGTGCGCGGCTCCCTCGGCGTGTCCGAGGAGGAGGCGGCGCGCAACCAGCGCCTGCTCGCCGGTTGGGACTGGATGTCGCTCGTCCTGTGCCGGGACGACGTGCCCGCAACCATCGAGGCCGGGCGCGCGCTGCGACTGGAGCGGCTGGGGGAGGGCGTCGTGTCGGTGGCCCCGTGGCCGTTCCGCGTCGAGGACCTGGAGGTCGGGTTCGACGCCCGGCGGCTGGATGGCCGTTTCGCCGACCGGGCGGCGCTGGGCGAGGCGCTCCGGGCAGCGCCGTGGGAGCGCCTCGCGCTGCGCCTGATTCCCGGCTAGGACAACACGAACGCCTGCGTCACGTCGGGCGCGAGCTTCAGGATCCCGAAGCGCACGTCCCAGGCCGCCCAGGCGCGCAGGCGGCCGGGGTCGAGGTCGCCCGGCGGATCTCCAAAGGCGGGGCGCACGGCGTCGAGCTCCGCGGCGGTCAGTGAGCGGTCGAGACCGGGCGAGGCCTTCACGAGGTCATCGACCGAAGCCGCTGGGTCGGCCTTCGTCGCCTCGTAGCCGCGGCGCAGCGCGCGAGTCGTGCGGTCCACGAGGTCGCGGCGCTCTCGCAGCGTCTTGCGCGTCACCGTGAGCACGAGCTCGGGGTAGGCGGGCGCCCCGTAGTCGTCGACCCGGAACACGTGGAAACCCGACCGCCGGCGGCGCAGCGCCACCCCCTCGGCGTTCCAGAACGCCGTCGCCCCGTCGACCCGGCGGGCCAGCAGCGCCTGGACCGCGTTGAAGCCGATGGTCGTCGTGCGCACCCGGCCGGGGTCGCCGCCCGCGCCGCGCACGATCGAGCGCAGGACCGCGTCGTCGCTGGGCACCCCCGTCACCCCCACGCGCCGGCCCTCCAGCGCGCGGGGCGTGGGCACCCCCGGCTGGGCGATCACCGAGGCCAGCGGGCGCTGGACGAGCGCGAAGACCCCCACGAGGTCGGCGCCCTTCTCCCGGGCCAGGCCGAGATCGTGGATGTCCAGGACCGCGAAGTCGGTGCGGCCCGCCACCAGCAGCTTCGTGGCGTCGGCCGAGGACGAGGGCTCGCGGACGCGCAGGCGCACTCCCGCGTCGCGGTCGTAGCCGCGCGCGACCGCGGTGAAGATCCCGGCGTGGACCGCGTTCGGCGTGAAGTCGAGCAGCAGGGTCGCCCGCTGCGGGCCGGACCCATCGCTTCCGCCACAGCCGGCGAGGAGCGCGAGTCCGATGGCGGTTGCAAGCAACCGCCCCAGGCGCCTTACCAGTGAACGCCCCGCATCAGGTGGGCGAGCGCGACCTGCTCGGTCGACGCGCGCTCGTCCTTGTCTTCCTTGCCCTTCGACGCCGCGGAGTCGGGGAACACCTTGTAGGCCATGTGCAGGATCTGGTCGACGGCCTTGGGCGCCAGCGCGTAGGCGACTTCGCCGAACGTGCCCAGGCGCGTGTTGATGGTCTTGGGCTTGGCGCGGATCGCCTCGCAGATCAGGTCGGCCGCCTCTTCGGGGGTGATCGTGGGGAAGGAGTCGTAGATCTTGGTCGGCGCGATCATCGGCGTCTTGACGAGCGGCATGTGGATCGTGGTGAAGGTGATGCCGAGGCCGATCAGCTCGCTCGCCACCACGCGCGTCCACGCGTCGAGCGCCGCCTTGGAGGCCACGTAGGCGGAGAAGCGCGGCGGGTTGGTCTGCGCGCCGATCGAGGACACGTTGACGACGTGCCCGGAGCGCCGCTCCTGCATGTGGGGCAGCAGCGCCATGACCATCTTGATCGAGCCGAAGTAGTTGAGCTGCATCGTGCGCTCGTAGTCGTGGAAGCGGTCGAGGCTCAGCGTGATGCCGCGCCGGATCGAGCGGCCCGCGTTGTTGACCAGCACGTCCACGCGCCGCGTGGTCGCTGAGGATCTCGCCGACGACGCGGTCGATCGCGTCCATGTCGGACAGGTCGGCCGAGTACGCGGACGCCGTCCCGCCGGCCTCCTCGATCTCCTTCTTGATCTCCTCGAGCTTGTCCAGGCTGCGGGCGACGAGGATCGGGATGCCGCCCGCGGCGGCGATCTTCATGGCCGCCGCCTTGCCGATGCCGCTGGAGGCGCCGGTGATGACCACCGTCTTGCCGTTGACGGCGCCCTCGAACGAGCGGTCCTTGAACAGGTCGGGATCGAGGTGGCGCTCCCAGTAGTCCCACAGCTTGTCGGCGTAGGTCTCGAGCTCGGGCACCTCGATGCCCGAGCCGGCGAGCGCTCGCTCGGTGTCGCGGGTGTCGAACTGGGCGGTGAGGGCGACGTACTCGAGGACCTCGTCGGGGATGCCGTAGTCGGAGAGGATCGCCCGGCGCACGTTCTTGACGGCGGGGAGCTTCATCGCCATCCCCACGGCCCCGGTCGGCAGCGCCTGGATCAGGCGCGAGTCGATCCGCAGAGCCATCTTCGGCGCGTGCGCCGCGGCGGCGAACGCGTTCATGGCCTCGCCGGAGCGCTGCGACTTGGGCGAGCTGAGGTGGAAGGCCTGGCCGTCGAGGCCGGGCTGGTGGGCGATGTGGTCCATCGCGGCGGCCACGAAGTCGACCGGCACGATGTTCGTGTAGCCCATCTCCGGGCCGATCAGGGGCAGCCACTCCGGCAGGTAGTGCCGCAGCTTCTGGATCGCCTTGAAGAAGTAGTAGGGGCCGTCGATCTTGTCCATCTCGCCGGTCTGCGAGTGGCCGACGACGACGGCCGGCCGGTACACGCGCCAGGCGCCCTTGGTCTGCGTGCGGGCGATCTTCTCGGACTCGAACTTCGTGCGGTGGTAGGGATGGTCGAGCTTCTGGCCCTCGTCGAACATGTCCTCGCGGAACAGGCCCTTGTACGTGCCCGCCGCGGCGATCGAGGACACGTGGTGGAAGATCCCGGCGTCGATCTCGTTGGCCAGCTCGACGGCGTTGCGCGTGCCCCCGACGTTGAGCTTCATGTTCGTGTCCGTGTCCGCGGTCATGTCGTAGATCGCGGCGAGGTGGAAGAAGTGATCGACGTTGCCCCGGAGCTCGGCGATCTTGTCCTCCGACACCCCGAGCTTCTCCTCCGTCAGGTCGCCGACGACCGGCACGATCCGCTCGGGCTGGCCCCACCCCTCGATCAGCTCCTGGAGACGCTCCGTCGACCCCTCGCGCACGAGCACGTGGATCTGGCCCTCGCGGTTGGCGAGCAGCTGCTCGACGAGGTGTCGGCCGATGAAGCCGGTCGCCCCGGTGACGAAATAGGTCGGCATCGCTTCTCCCTTCGGGTCAGATCAAGCCTATACGCCTGCCCCGGAACCGCCCCGCCCCTCGCCGCCGGCGAAGCGGGCCGCCCCCTGCTGGGCGACGGCGAGCGTCTCCAGGCCCGCCTGCGCCTCCAGCGCGAGGCCGGCGTCGAGCGGGAGCCCGAAGCCCTCGATCGCGGCGCGGCGATCGGCGAGCATGGTCTGCTGCGGGAACGACGCGAGCCCCTCGGCCATCTCCAGGGCGCGCTCGAGGTGGCGGCCGGCGGGCACGACCTCGGTGAGCAGGCCCATGGCCAGGGCCTCGCCGGACTCGACGATGCGCCCGGTGAGGATCAGGTCGAGTCCCCGGCCGAGCCCCACGATGCGCGGCAGGCGCTGGGTCCCGCCGTCGATCAGCGGCACGCCCCAGCGGCGCTCGGGGAAGCCGAGCTTCGAGCCCTCGGCGGCGATCCGGAGGTCGCACCACAGCGCCAGCTCCAGGCCCCCGGCCAAACACCAGCCCGAGATGGCGGCGAGCGTCGGCTTGGACGGCGTCAGCCGGGTGAATCCGAGCGGCCCGGCGCGGTCGGGGATGCGCGTCGACAGGGTGTCGATCGCCTTCAGGTCGGCGCCCGCGCAGAACGCGACGTCCCCGCCGCCCGTGAGCACGAGCACCCGGGCGTCGTCGTCGGCCTCGAAGGCCCGGTAGCCCTCGGCCAGCTTCTCGGCCGTGGGCCCGTCGACCGCGTTGCGCCGCTCCGGGCGGTCGATCGTGAGCACGGCGGCGGCGCCTGTGCGCTCGTAGCGGACCTCGTCGGTCATCGGCCGAGCATCGTATTTAACGCGTACGGCCCCGCGCAGGGAGGTGCGGGGCCGTAGCTACTACGAGGAGGGATCTCGTGTGACCGAAGGCTGGCGCACACATGCGGAGCGCGTGTAAAGAAGCCGAGAACGCCGTTGCGGGCGTTTACCAGCCGGCCGTGGGCTCGCCGCGGGCGGCGGTCGCCTTGGCCGCCTTCTTGCGCGCCTCCTTGCGCTTGTCCAGGCGCCACTGGAGGAGGCTCAGCAGGAGGACGAGGGTGGGGAAGAAGGCGATGAGGATGAACCCGGCGTTCGTGACGACCACGTCGTCGGTCTCCCCGTAGGTCCCCTCGCCGCCGTCGATGCGGTCGAGCCCCAGCGCCATCGGCGCGAGCACGAGCAGCACGACCAGGGCGACCGGAAGGGCGAGGGCGAGGCGCCTGCGCATGGAGCGCAGATTACCTCACGCCTCGCCCGTTTTCCGACGATAGACGGCCTCACCGAGGGGCCGGCCCGCCGGAGAGCCGCGCGACATGCAAACTGCGCTCTCGGGGACGGCGAATCCATGTCCGTGCAGTTGTGCATGTCATTGGATGAAAAAGTGCGCTCACATCGTTTGGGAAGCGCTGAGTGTGCGGTTGTGCACGCGACGCCTAGCCGAGCGACTTCAGGAACGGCACGACGGTCTTGAGGAACCGGTTGCGCGCGGGCGCGGCCGTCAGCGGGTCGAGGTGGCTGGCGCCCGGGTCGGCCACGTACGTCGCCCGCTTGACCCTCGAGCGGCGGACGAACGCCCGCGCACCGCGGATGATCCTTCCGTTCGTGAGGTCGGTCTCGTAGGCGTAGAGCGGATCGTCGACCTCGGCGACGTGGAACGGGCGCAGTCCGAGCAGGGTGGCCACCGGCCCGCGCCTGAGCGGGCTCATGCCGTCGACGTCGAGGCGCAGGCGATCGGGGAAGTACCACTCGACGGCGTTGCCCGGCTCCTGCCAGAAGGTCGAGGCGAGGTTCTGCACCGGGTGTCAGCTCGCCGTCTACCCACGGCCGGGGGTCGCCCGAGGCGGCCAGGCGCCCGGCGTTGACGCGCAACAGCTCGAGGCCCTTGGGCGAGGTGTCCGTGTCCGAGGCGCGGGCCCAGCAGGGCCTCGTTCGTGACGGGGAACGTTGGGATTGAACACGGCGGGCAGCAGCGCGTAGCTCTGGAGCCTTGGAGGCCTGGCACCGGGGCGTGCTTGGCGTACATTGCAGCCGATCTCCGCGAACACGCCGGCCGCCCACGGCGGCAGGCCCTCGCAGCAGCTGCGGAGAACGGGTCGCCCGAGTCGATCGTCGCCTTGCGCCGGCGCGCCTGCGAGAGGTTGGCCGTGGCGAACGAGCCCAGCAGGCCCCCGTCGATCAGGATCAAGCCGTCGACGTCCTTGTATCCGGCTCCGCCGTTGAAGTCCCAGGTCGCGTAGGCGACGGTCGAGGAGCCGCCGAGCGAGTGGCCGCCGAGGATCACCTTCCGTCCGCCCCGCTTGGCCGCGAGGATCGACCCGGCGCAGGTCCTCCATCGCCACCTTCAGGCCCCACCTGCGGGCGAACGGCGCGTCCTTGGCGCCGTCGACCATCTTGAAAGTTCAGCTTGCCGAGGTAGTAGTCGTAGGCCGCGTCGAGCGACGTGCCCGGCTTGAACCTGGACGTGTCCTCGAAGCGCGTTGGCGCGGCGGTCGTCCGCCCACACCGCGAGGCCCGGCACGCGCTTGACCAGCTCGCGGGCCACCAGCGTGAAGTCGCCCGACCCGCCGACGAATCCCGGCACCAGGACGAGCACGCGCCTGGCCGAGGCGGTGCCGAACTTGCGGACGAAGACCTGGTCGTACTGGGCCGGGGTGGCCGGCTCGTCGTAGCCCCGGATCGCCACGTAGGGCTCGCTCGCGGCGCCGGCCGGAGCGGCGGCGACGAGAACGCCGAGGACGAGGACGAGGGCGAGGGCGAGGGGAATGCCGGGCCGCAGGCCCGCGAACCTATCAGGCGCCCGGCGGCACGATCCGCAGCACGCGGTCGTCGCCCGGCTTCGGCGTTCCGCGCCCGTCCGTGTTGTTCGTGAGCGCGTACAGCGCTCCGTCCGGGCCCTCGACCACCGTGCGGATGCGCCCGAAGCGCCCCGCGAACAGCGCCTCGTTGACGAGCACGCGCGACCCGCGGAAGCGCAGGCGACGGATCTGCTCGCCGCGCAGCGCGCCCACGAGGTAGTCGCCGGTCCACGCCGAGCCGCCGCGGCGCACGAACGTCGCCCCGGACGGCGCGATGCTCGGCGAGTACGTGGTCAGCGGCGCCGTGAAGCCGGCGCGGCGAGCGCCGCCCTGGAGCAGGGGCCAGCCGTAGTTCGCGCCCGCGCGGATCAGGTTGATCTCGTCGTTGCCCGTCTGGCCGTGCTCGTCCTCGTACAGGCGGCCGGTGCCCGGCTGCCAGTCGAAGCCCTGGGGATTGCGGTGGCCGAGCGAGACGATCTGCGGGCGCCCGCCGCAGCCGCGCGCCGCCCCGAGCCCGAGGCGCAGCAGCTTGCCGTTCAGGGCGCCGCGGTCCTGGGCCAGCGACGGCTGGGTCGCGTCCCCGGTCGAGATGTACAGGCGGCGGTCGGGCCCGAAGCGCAGCCGGCCGCCGTCGTGGTTGTCCGCGGCGCGGATCCCGCGCACGATCGTGCGCTGGAAGGCGAAGCGCCCG
The DNA here is from genome assembly GCA_963842605.1 of uncultured Actinomycetes bacterium. Taxonomy (GTDB): domain Bacteria; phylum Actinomycetota; class Thermoleophilia; order Solirubrobacterales; family Solirubrobacteraceae; genus AC-38. The sequence goes on along the minus strand of CAWJGV010000002.1, from coordinate 345,854 downwards.
CCGCTGTAGCGATAGCGGCGCACGACGTTCCCCGAGCGCGTGGTGAGGAAGAGATAGACGAGCCGGTTGCGCGCGAAGGCCGGATCGACCGCGAGGCCCAGCAGGCCGTCCTCTCCGCCGGTCACGACCGGGATGTCGGCGACCGGACGCAGCGCTCGCTGCGCCGTCAGCAGGCGCACCCGGCCCGGGCGTTCGGTGATCAGCGCGTCGCCGCCGGGCAGGAACGCGATCTCCCACGGGACCTGCAGCCCGGTGGCCACGGTGCTCACCGACGGCGTGGCGCCGGCCGTCCGCGCGCCGTCCGCCGAGGATCCGCCACATGCGGCGAGCGCCAGCACCAGCGGCACGATCAGGGACAGGCGGCGCATGGCGCGAAGTGTGCCCGGGCGGTCGCGACCCGCAAACATGCGGGCATGGCCGTGCTCATCGCCTCCGACCTCGCCAAGGACGTCGCCGGCGCGCCCCTGCTGCGGGGCGTCTCGCTCAAGCTCGAGCGGCGCGAGCGGCTGACCGTGGCCGGGCCCAACGGCTCGGGGAAGACGACGTTGCTGCGGATGCTGGCCGGGGAGCTCTCGCTCGACGGGGGCGAGCTGACCCTGGCCAAGGGAGCGCGGCTCGCCCTGCACGACCAGCGCCCGCCGCGCGAGCGCGGCCTGTCTCTGCGCGACTACGTGCTGTCCGGCGCCGCCGAGCTGGTGGCGCTCGAGCGGGAGCTCGCCGAGCTCGAGGGCCGGATGGCGGAGGCGGGCGCCGACCAGGCCGTGCTCGACCGGTATGCGCGCGCCCAGGCGCGCCTCGAGCACGCCGGCGGCTACCGCTGGCGCGACCGCGTGCTCGAGGTCGTTCGCGGCCTCGGCTTCGCCGACCCCGACCTCGACCGGTCGCTGCGCACCTTCTCCGGCGGGGAGCTGACGCGGGGCTCGCTCGCCCGCGCCCTGGCGGGCGATCCCGACCTGCTGCTGCTCGACGAGCCGACCAACCACCTCGATATAGACGCGCTGGAGTGGCTGGAGTCACGCTTGGCCGGGCTCGACGCCGCCGTCGTGCTGGTCGCCCACGACCGCTGGTTCCTCGAAGCGGTGGGGACGGCCGTCCTCGAGCTGGAGGGCGGAAGGGGCCGGTTCTTCGCCGGGCCGTGGCATGCCTGGCGCAAGGAGCGCGCGGCGCGCGAGCTGGCCCAGGGCCGCGCGGTGGCGCGCCAGGAGGCGGAGATCGCGCGCCTGGAGCGCTTCGTCGAGCGCTTCCGCGCCGGCACGCGCGCGCGCCAGGCGCAGGCTCGCGTCAAGCGCCTCGAGCGCATCGCGCCCGTGGAGGCTTCGCCGGGCGCGTCGCGGGCGCTGGACTTCGACTTCCAGGCGCCCGAGCGCAGCGGACGTGTCGTGTTCGAGGTGCAGGACGCGACGGTGCGGGCGGGGGAGCGCACCCTGCTCGAGGGCGTCGACCTATGGCTCGAGCGCGGCGAGCACGTGTCGCTCGTCGGTCCCAACGGCTCGGGCAAGACGACGCTCCTCGACGTGCTCACGGGAGCGCGCGAGCCCGCGGCGGGACGGGTGCGCCGCGGTCACAAGGTCACCGTCGGCCTGCTCTCGCAGCACGCGGACGAGCTGGGGGAGGCCGGGACCGTGCTCGACGCGGCCCAACGGGCGACCGGGCTGAGCGGCAACCGGGCGCGCGCCCTGCTGGGGCGCTTCCTGTTCTCGGGCGAGGACGCCGAGAAGCCGCTGGCCGGACTGTCGGGAGGCGAGCGGCGCCGCCTCGCGCTCGCGGTGCTCGTCCACTCGGGCGCCAACGTGCTCGTGCTCGACGAGCCGACGAACCACCTCGACCTCGACAGTCGCGAGGCGCTCGAGGACGCGCTGCAGGCGTTTGCCGGCTCGGTGCTGCTCGTCTCGCACGACCGGGCGCTGCTCGACGCCGTCGGGTCGCGCACGATCGCCGTCGAGGACGGCGGGCTGCGCTCGTACTCCGGCGGATGGGCGGAGTACCTGCGCGCGCGCGAGGCGCGCCGCGAGGCGGCGAGCCGTCCGGCGACGGCGCCCGAGCGCGCGGAGCGCCCGAAGCGCGCGCGGGAGGGCCCGTCGAAGAACGTGCTGCGCCGGCGCGAGGAGCTCGAGCGGGAGATCGAGGCGGCGGAGGCGGCGCTGACGACCCTCGAGGACGAGCTGGGCGATCCCGCCGCCTGGGCCGACCCCGCCCGCGCCGCCGAGTCGACGGCGCGCCACGACGCCGCCCGCCGGGCGGTCGACGATCTCTATGCCGAGTGGGAGCGGCTGGGGTGAGTGCGGGCGAGCTGGACCGCGTGCGCGCCTTCGTCCTCGCGAACGACGAGGCGGGCGCGGATCGCGTCGAGCCGTGGGAGCACGGCGCCGCGCTGCTCAGTCCCAGCCTGCCCGCCCTGTGGGACGCCAACTACCTGCGGCTGGACCGCGCGGGCGACCTCGACGCTGGCGCCCTGGCCGCGGAGGCCGAGCGCGTGCTGGGCGCCGGCGGCGCGCGTCACCGAGCTGTCGTCGTGCCCCAGCAGGCCACCGCTGAGCCGCTGCGCGCCGGATTCGCGGCCCTGGGATGGGACTGCGATCGCCTCCTCTTCATGGTGCTGCGAGGCACCCCGCGACACCGCCCGGGTGCGCCGGTCGCCGAGGAGGTGGACCGCGCCGAGGTGGCCGAGCTTCAGCGCGAACTGTTCATGGCCGAGGCCGAGCCCATGGGTGGCGCCGAGGTCGCCCGCGCGGTGCTGCTGCGCGAGGAGCGGATCATGCGCGGGAGTCGGATCCGCCGGTTCGGCGTGCGGGCCGGCGGCCGGCTCGCCGCGTCGTGCGCGATCATCGAGCGCGACGGCCTCGTGGAGGTGGATGCCGTCAACACCCTGCCCGCTCGTCGGGGACGCGGCCTCGGGCGCGCGGTCGTGGTCGAGGCCGTTCGCGTTGCGCGAGGCGGGGACCCGGACGTCGTCTTCCTCGGCGCCTACCGCGACGACTGGCCGCATCGCTGGTACAGCCGGCTCGGCTTCGAGCCGGTGGGGATGCTGATGCGCTTCCGGCGCGTCGGTGGCGCCCACTGAAGTTCACAGTGGCTTCACGCCAGCACAACGACCCGGAAACATTCGTTTTGCAGGGACGTCGTACTTTCCTGGTGTGACCGTCCATCCCCTCGACGGCCTTCGCACCGCCGGCCCAGGCTCAGCCTCCGTGGGCCGGCAAGAGCTTTCCCGAAGGCTCGGGCTCAACGTCCCCAAGGGGTGGTTTCCCACCGCGCCGATGCTCAAGGGACTCGAGGCCGCGGGCTTCACCTGGGTCCAGGTGCACGCCCCGCCGCGCCAGATGCTGTGCGACCGGGAGCGCCTCCTGCGCCACGCCGGCGCGCTGCGCGCGACGATGGAGACCAGCTCCCTGAACCTCGTCCTCCACGGCCCCGACGACCTGAGCGCCGGGGAGCCCGCGCACGACCGGGCGCTGGACGGCCTGCTGGACTACGCGGCCGCCACCGGCGCGCGCCAGGTCGTCTACCACGGGGCCAACCTGCCCGTGGCCGACGGCGGGGAGGCGGCAGCCCGAGTCCGCCGACGCGCGGCGGCGGAGGAGGCCTCGGTGGGCTCGCGCGCGCGCCGTCTCGAACGGCTGGGGGTCACGCTGGCGATCGAGAACCTGGCGCCGGTCCATCCCGGCCCGCCCCGGCTCTGCCACGACCCCGGCTATGTCCACGCCCTGGTCCAGCGCCTCGATTCGCCGCGGATCGCGATGACCTTCGACGTCGGCCACGCGCACATCGCCGCGAGCCTGATGGGCGCTCAGGCGCGCGACCTGCTCGATCCGGTCCTCGACTCCGTCTCGCTGTTCCACCTGCACGACAACCTCGGCGCGCGCCGCAACCACGGCTCGCCGCCGGGGCTCGACCCGCTTCGCCTCGACCTGCACCTGCCGCCGGGCAGCGGCCGGCTTCCCTGGGAGTCGATCGCCGAGCCGCTGCTCGAGCGCAACGCGCCGCTGGTCCTGGAGATCCACCCGCCCCACCGGCCGGAGCCCCTGACGCTCTCGTCCATCACCGCCGAGGTCCTGCTGCGCGCCCGCCCGTCCGTCGGCGGCGCTCCCCGCAGCGGGCTCGCCTCCGTCCCCCTCGGCTAGTAAGAACCGGGTGTGACGACCGCCCTCGTCGGGGCCGCCGGCCTGGCCGGTGTCCTCGCCCGCTACGGCATCACCCGGCTCACGCTCCACACCGAGGCGCTGATCTGGTCGACGGTCGGGATCAACATCGTGGGCTCGTTCCTCCTGGGCCTCCTCGCGGCCGAGCACTGGTTCTCCCGGGACGTCCGCGAGGCGATCGGCGTGGGATTCCTCGGCGGCTTCACGACGTTCTCCACCTTCAGCGTGCAGATCGTGCTGGAGACCGACGGCGGGCGTCCCGGGAAGGCCGCGGGCTATCTCGCCGCGTCGGTGGTCGGGGGCATCGCCGCCGCCGCGCTCGGCTACTGGCTGGGCCGGCGGCTCGCCTGAGTCGCGTCGAGCTCGGCCACGAGCCCTTCGACGCGTCGGGCGATCTCGTCGCGCGTCGCGCGGACCTCCTCGATCGGGCGGCCCTTCGGATCGGCAAGGTCCCAGTCCAGGTAGCGCCGGCCCGGGATGTAGGGGCACTCGTCGCCGCAGCCCATCGTCACGACCACGTCGGCCCACTCGGCCTGCTCCCGCGTCAGCTCCTGCGGGACGCGGTCGGCGAGGTCGATGTCGAGCTCGCGCATGACCTCGACCACCTCGGGATGGACGCGCTCCCCCGGCGTCGTGCCCGCCGAGTCGGCCTCGTGGCGCCCGTCCGCCGCGCGCTCGAAGAGTGCCCGGCTCATCTGCGAGCGCCCGGCGTTGTGCAGGCAGACGAAGAGGACCTTGGCCATCAGCCGGCGTCCTCCGGGGAGGGTCCCCTGATCCCCTGGTAGGCGAGCGCTCCCAGCGCCGCCCCGGCGAACGGGCCGGCGAGGTAGACCCAGAAGTCGCGCCACTCGCCGCTCGCCAGGGCGGGCCCGAGCGAGCGGGCCGGGTTCATCGACGCGCCGGTGATCGGCCCACCGAACAGGGCATCGAGCCCGACGGCCCCGCCGATGGCGATCGCCGCTCCCGCCCCGACCGCCCGGGTGTCGGTGGCCACGGCCATGATCACGAACATCAGGATGGCCGTCAGCACGATCTCGTACAGCACCGCCGTCCCGGCCCCCACCGAAGGGACGGTCGCTCCGAGGTCCGCCGGGGAGCCCTTCCAGGCGGCGCCGAGCAGCAGCGCGGCGGCCGTGGCGCCCACCGCCTGGGCGGCCACGTAGGCGGCGGCCTCGCGGCCGGGGAAGTGGCGGGTCAAGGCGAAGGCGAGAGTCACCGCGGGGTTGATGTGCGCGCCCGACAGGTGGCCGGTCGCGTAGACCATGGCCATGATGACGAGCCCGAACACGAGCCCGACGCCGACGGTCCCGAGGGCCCCGTCGCGCGTCGCGTCCGCGACGATCGCGCCACAGCCGGCGAACACGAGGGCGAAGGCGGCCAGGCCCTCGGCGAGAGCCCTGCGCCCGAGGTCGGGGCGGGTCATCGGCGGCAGTCTATGCATTGACAAACGTCTACTCAATAGATATATGTACATCGATGGCCGTCGATCTGGAGCTCGCCCCGAAGCAGAAGCGTCCCGCGGGCGAGCCCTGCTGCCAGCCCGTCGTCTATCCCGACGTCGAGCGCGCGGAGGCCGAGCGCATGGCGGCGATCGCCAAGGCGCTCGGCGACCCGATCCGCTTCCAGCTCGTCGACGTGCTGCGCAAGCACGCCGGGAAGGTGTGCGTGTGCGAGCTCGTCCCGCTGTTCGACGTCAGCCAGCCGACGCTCTCGCACCACCTCAAGGTGCTGCGCGAGGCCGGCATCGTCGACTCCGAGCGCCGCGGGCTGTGGGCCTACTACTACGTGATCCCCGAGGCAGTGAAGGAGCTGACCGCATGGCTGAGCTGACAGGAAGGACGACCGGAGGAAGTCCAGCGACTTCAGACCGCGAGGCTGGAGGCCTCGCGGAGCTACCTCTCCGAGAGGTCGTGCGAGAGCGCTACGCCCAGGCGGCGAAGGCGGCGTCCGAGAGCGAGCAGGGCTGTTGCGGCACGTTCGCCGGCTGCGGCGAGGGCGGCGTGTTCGGCGGCGGCCTGTACGACGACGAGGCTCGCGCCGACGCGCCCACCGCCGCCGTCGAGGCCTCGCTGGGGTGCGGCGTGCCGACCGCCGTGGCCGACCTGCACGAGGGCGAGACCGTTCTCGACCTCGGCTCGGGCGCGGGCGCCGACGTGCTGATCTCCGCTCGCCGCGTCGGCTCGACCGGTCGTGCCATCGGCCTCGACATGACCGACGAGATGCTCGAGCTCGCGCGCGCCAACGCGCGGGACGCGGGCGTGGAGAACGTCGAGTTCGTCAAGGGCTATATCGAGGAGCTTCCGCTGCCCGACGCGTCGGTCGACGTCGTCATCTCGAACTGCGTGATCAACCTCTCGGCCGACAAGCCGCGCGTGCTGCGCGAGACGGCGCGGGTGCTGCGGCCCGGCGGGCGTTTCGCGGTCAGCGACGTGATCGCCGACGAGGACATGGACGACGCGACCCGGGCGGACATGGCCGCATGGACCGGCTGCGTCGCCGGCGCGCTGACCCGCGCCGAGTACGCGGGCGCGCTGTCCGACGCCGGCCTGGTCGACGTCGAGGTGATCGAGACCCACCGCGTGCACGAGCACGCGGCGTCGGCGATCATCCGGGCGCACAAGCCGTGACCGACGTCGCGATCCACTCGCCGCAGCAGCTCTTCCTCGCGTGGGAGCGTGAGCCGTGGTCCTCGCAGGAGGTCGACCTGAGCGCCGACCGCGCCTCGTGGGAGGCGATGGAGGCGACCGAGCGCGACGCCGTTCTGTGGGCGCTCTCGTCGCTGATCGTCGCCGAGGAGCGGATCACGACCCAGTTCACCGGCCTCGTGCTGGCCGCCGACGACGAGGAGGAGACGGCCTACCTGGCCAGCCAGCAGGTCGACGAGGCCCGCCACCTCCAGTTCTACGCGCGCTTCCAGGACGAGGTCATCGCCGATCCCGCCGCGATCGCGGCCCACGTGGCCCGGGCGCGGGAGCACCTGGGCGATCCCTTCCGGCGCATCTTCGACGAGGCGCTCGTCCAGGCCCACCAGCGCCTCGTCGAGGATCCGCGCGACCGCGGCGCCAAGGTCGAGTTCGTGACCCTGTACCACCAGGTGATCGAGGGCACGCTGGGCGTCACCGCCTTCCACTTCATCTCCGATTACCTGGACGAGCACGGCCTGCTGCCGGGCTTCGTCGACGGCTACCGGCGCATCGCCCGCGACGAGCAGCGCCACATCGCCTACGGGACGGGCTACCTGCGCGCCGCCGTGGCGGAGGATCCGGCGATGGGGGAGCGCGTGCGCTCGACCTTGCACGCGCTGCTGCCCGTCGTGGCCGAGGCGCTCGAGCCGCCGGCGGCCAACGGCGGCGGTCCCGCCTTCGGCATCGAGCCCGACGAGGTGCGGGCGTTCGCCCTCGGCGGCCTCCAGCGACGGCTGAAGATCATCGACGTCTCGCTGTAGTCGAAACGCTCAAACGTTCATTAGGATGTGCCTGTGAGCCAGGACCACTGCGACCTGCTCTGTCTGGATCTCCCCAAGGCCGAGGAGCTGCGATCCACTCGCTTGGGCGTCGGGGAAGCCGAGACCCTCGCCGCCGAGGCCAAGGCCTTGGGGGATCCGGTGCGGCTGACCACGGCACTTGCCCTACGCGACGGCGGTGAGCTGTGCGTCTGCGACCTCTCCTGGATCGTGGAGCGCAGCCAGGCACTCGTCTCCCACCACATGCGCACCTTGCGAAGCGCCGGACTCGTACGCTCGCGGCGGGACGGCAAGATGGTCATGTATTCATTGACACCGCGCGGAAGCGAGCTGCTCCGTTCGCTCCTGCGGGCTCCGGCAGGAGTCACCGCGTGAGCACGCCGGAGCTGCGCCTGCCGACGCTACCGCTCGTTCCTGCTGGCGCCAGCACGGATCCCGAACGCCCAGGGCTGGTGCGCCGGGCCAAGCGGCTGGCGTGGCTCGGCTTGGCCTGGCACGGCATCGAGGCCACCATCGCCATCGCCGCTGGGCTGGCCGCCGGGTCGATCGCCCTCGTCGGGTTCGGGGCCGACAGCCTCATCGAGTCGCTGGCCGGCTTCGTCGTCATCTGGCGCTTTGCGGCCTCCCGCGCCCTGTCGACAACCGCCGAGCGTCGCGCGCAGCAGCTCATCGCCGTCTCGTTCTTCGTCCTCGCCGCCTATGTCGCCGTCGAGTCCGCGCGCACCCTCATCGCGGCCGACCATCCCGAGGTCAGCTGGGTGGGGATCGGGCTCGCCGCGGTCACGCTGGCCACGATGCCGCCCCTTGCGCTGGCCAAGGCGCGTGTCGGTGAGCGGCTGGGCTCGGCTGCGACCAAGAGCGAGGGGCGCCAGAACATGGTGTGCGCCTACCTCTCGGCCGCGCTGCTCCTCGGACTCGGTGCCAACGCCGCCTTCGGTGCCTGGTGGGCCGACCCGCTGGCCGCGCTGACCGTTGCGGCGGTCGCCCTCAGGGAAGGGCGCGAGGCCTGGCGCGGCGAGGGATGCTGCGTCTCCGCACCGCTCGGCGCCGCGCCGGCCGACGGCTGCGCAGACGACTGCTGCACCTAGCGGTGCGCGCCCTTGAGTTCGATGCCCTCGACCACGTGGGCGACGTGCTCGCAGGCGTCCACCGCCGCCTCGAGCGACTCGAAGATGTCCTTCCAGCGGATCACCTGCATCGGGTCGATGCCGGCCGCGAACAGGGCGGCGACGCCGTCGCGCAGCAGCCGGTCGCCCTCGTTCTCCAGGCGGTGGATCTCCACCAGCGCGGTCGACGGGTCCCCGTCGGGGCGCAGTCCGCGCAGGGCGTTCGCGACCTGCTCGGCGGCGCCCACGAGCACCTGGCACAGCCCGACCGCCTGCTCCATCGGAGCCTCGACGCCGTACAGCACGAGCCAGTCGCCGGTCTGCTCGGCGAAGTCGACGATGTCGTCCAGGGCCCGTGCCAGCTCGTAGACGTCGGCGCGGTCCAGGGCGCGAGCGCCGGCGACTCGACCCCCCGTTGATGCGGTGGATGATGTCGTGGGTGATGCGGTCGCCCTCCTGCTCGCACAGGAGGAGGTCGCGGCCCGAGCGGCGCGCGCTCGGGGAACTCTGCCAGCATGTCGCGCAGCAGCAGGCTCGCCCGCTGCGCGTTGCGGGCGGACTCCTCGAACAGCTCGAGGAGTTGGGGGTCGACGCGGCGGCGCAGTAGCGGCACGGTCGCGTGACGATAACCACATGTGAACGCCCGCAGAGCGGCGTTCACAGAGCTTTCACAACCGCTTCACGGCCGGGTAACGAACGCGCGGCGGGCTGCCGCGACCCTGCGCTTCGATGGAAGCCGCGCACGACGCCGAGGTCCTGCGCGCCGGCCCACTGGAGGTCCGGCCGGCCGAGTCGCTCGCGCTGGCGGGCGGGCGGCCGCTGACCCTGTCGGTGCGGGAGTACTCCCTGCTCGTCGAGCTGGCGCGGCGCCCGGGCCGGATCGTGTCCCGCGACAACCTCTACGAGCTGGTCTGGCGCGACCTCCTGCGCCCCGGCGACCGCTCCGTCGACGTGTACATCCACAAGCTTCGCGACAAGCTCGAGATCGCGCTGCCCGACTGGCGCTTCATCCACACCCACGTCGGCTTCGGCTACCGCTTCTCCTCCGAGCCTTCACATGCTTTTCACATCCCGGCCACAGCTCCGTAACAGACTGCGCGCGGCCTCCTGAAAGCCTCGCGCGGACCAAGCGAAACGACTAAAGGAGTCCTTGGTGCGTCGTACTCGAAAGATCACCGTCCTCGCCGCCGCGGGCGTGCTCGCCGTCGGCGTCGCCGCGTGCGGCAGCGACGACAACAACAGCGGGGGCGGGAGCGGCGACCTCAGCGGAAAGATCGCTCTCGACGGTTCCAGCACCGTCCTGCCGTTCGCGCAGGCGGCGGCCGAGCTGTTCAACCAGGACAACCCGAACGTGAAGATCACGGTCGGCTCGTCCGGGACAGGCGGCGGCTTCGAGAAGTTCTGTGCCGGCGAGACCGACATCTCCGACGCCTCGCGGTCCATCAAGCCCGAAGAGGCGGCGGCGTGCAAGAAGAAGGGCGTCACCTACCAGGAGGTCCAGGTGGCGAACGACGGCATCGCCGTTGTCACGAACAAGGACCTGAAGATCGACTGCATGACCGTGGCCCAGCTCAAGAAGCTTTGGGACAAGGGCTCGACGATCAAGACCTACAACCAGATCGATCCCTCTTTCCCCGACGTGCCGGTCAAGCTGTTCGGCCCCGGGACGGACTCGGGCACGTTCGACTTCTTCACCGACAAGATCAACGGGGAAGAGGACCGTTCGCGGAGCGACTACTCGCCGTCCGAGGACGACAACGTGACCCTGCAGGGCGTCGAGGGCTCCAAGGGTGGCCTCGGCTACTTCGGGTTCTCCTACTACGAGGGCGCGAAGGACAAGATCAACCTGGTCAAGGTGGGCCAGACGCCCAGCGACTGCATCGCGCCGAGCACGCAGGCGATCCAGGACGGCAGCTACAAGCCGCTGTCCCGTCCGCTGTTCATGTACCCGAGCGAGAAGTCCCTCGCGGAGAAGCAGGTGAGCGGCTTCATGGACTTCGTCGTGAAGAACCAGGCGGAGATCGCGAAGGCGTCGCAGATCGTTCCGATGACGTCGGCGCAGCTCAGCGCCGCTCAGGCCGAGCTCAAGAAGGGAGAGTCCGCGGCCGGCTAGTCCCGGCCAGCGGCCTCACGGAATGGAAGCCTCCGCCGCGGCATCAAGGGGCGCAACGTCGGTCTTCGGCGAGCGGCGCCCCCGCCGCGGCGAGGCTCTCATCCGCGGCCTGCTCTTCGCGGCCGCGGTCGTGTCGATCCTGACCACGATTGGGATTGTCATCTCGCTGCTGGAGCCGGCGATCGAGTTCTTCTCGGACGTCCCGCTCAAGGACTTCCTGTTCGGCGGCACCTGGGACCCGCGGATCAGCCACCAGTACGGCATCTGGCCGCTGCTCAACGGGACCCTGCTCGTCACCGGCATCGCCATCCTCGTGGCCATACCGCTGGGGCTGGGGACGGCCGTCTATCTGGCCGAGTACGCCCGCCCGCGCGTTCGCCGGACGGTCAAGCCGGTCATCGAGCTGCTGGCCGGCGTCCCGACGATCGTCTTCGGTTACTTCGCGCTGACGTTCTTCACGCCGACCATCCTGCGCGACTTCCTGGGGATCCAGCTCGACATATTCAACGCGCTGGCGGCGGGCATCGTCATGGGCTTTCTCGTCCTGCCGACCATCGCCACGGTGGCCGAGGACGCGATGAGCTCGGTGCCGCAGTCGCTGCGCGAGGGCGCCTTCGGCCTCGGCGCGTCCAAGCTCCAGGTCTCGCTGCGGGTCGTGTTCCCGGCCGCGCTGTCGGGGATCGTGGCGGCAATCGTCCTCGGCGTTTCCCGGGCGATCGGCGAGACGATGATCGTCCTGCTCGCCGCCGGCCAGGTGCCCAATACGGGCATCGACCCGAAGCAGGGCTACGAGACGATGACCGCCTACATCGGCGCCACGGCGCAGGGCGACATCCCGACCGGCAGCACCGTCTACAAGACCGTGTTCGCGGTCGGCATCGCGCTGTTCGTCTTCACGCTGATCATGAACCTGATCTCGATCCGGTTCGTCCGCAAGTACCGGCAGATCTACGAATGACTCCTCCGCCGCCTCCCCCGCCCGCCGACGCGGCGGCCGTCCCGGCCCCGATCCGCACGGGGGCGATCCCGCCGGCCGACACGTCGCGGCGCCTCAAGGACATCGGCTTCCGCGTTGTCCTCTATCTCTGCATCCTGGCCAGCGCGCTCATGCTGGGCGTGCTGTTCTACGACGTCATCAAGGACGGCATCGACCGGGTCTCGCTCGACTTCCTGACCAGCCAGCCGTCGCGCCTGTCGACGCGCATCGACTCGTCGGGCCTGGCCTCGGCGCTGTGGGGGACGATCTGGCTGATGGGCACGTGCGCCGTGTTCATCATCCCGGTGGGCGTCGCCACCGCCGTCTACCTCGAGGAGTACGCGGACAACAGCCGCTGGTACAACCGCGCGATCGAGGTCAACATCCAGAACCTCGCGGCCGTGCCCTCGGTGGTCTACGGCCTGCTGGGCCTGGCCTTCCTCGTCCGCGGGCCGCTGAACCTCGGCCGGGTGGTGCTGGCCGGCGCCCTGACGCTGGGCCTACTCGTGCTTCCCGTCGTGATCATCGCCGGCCGCGAGGCGATCCGCGCGGTGCCGCCGTCGATCCGGGAGGGCTCGATGGCGCTGGGCGCGACGAAGTGGCAGACGATCTGGAAGCAGGTCCTCCCGTCCTCGATCCCCGGGATCGCGACCGGCGTGATCCTGGCGCTGTCGCGCGCGGCGGGCGAGACGGCGCCGCTGCTGGTCGTGGGAGCGGCCGGCTTCATAGCCTTCAACCCCGACGGGATCCTCTCCAGCTTCACGGCGCTTCCGATTCAAATCTTCGTCTGGACGTCGGACCCGAATCCGAAGTTCCAGGAGCTGGCCGCGGCAGGGATCCTCGTGCTGATGGTGCTGATCGTCCTCATGAACAGCATCGCGATTTGGCTGCGCAACCGATATGAGCGAAAGTGGTGACGACAAGGTGTCCGACCAGGTGACCGACAGAGTGACCCCACCCAGCCTCGCCGAGACAGCGCATCACGAGCGCCCCAAGCCGAAGGCGGCCGCGGAGACCATCTTCGACATCGAGCGCGTGCTGGTCAGCTACAGCGGCGTCGCCGCGGTGCGGGACATCACGTTCCCGATCCACAAGCACGAGATCACGGCGCTGATCGGGCCGTCGGGGTGCGGAAAGACCACGCTCCTGCGCTCGCTCAACCGCATGAACGACCTCATCCCGACCGCGAAGGTGGAGGGGAGCATCCGCTACCACGGCGAGGACCTCTACGGCGACAACGTCGACCCGGTGCAGGTGCGCCAGCGCATCGGGATGGTCTTCCAGAAGCCCAACCCGTTCCCCAAGTCCATCTACGACAACATCGCGTTCGGTCCGCGCGTGCTGGGGATGAAGGGCGACATGGACGACATCGTCGAGGGGGCGCTCAAGCGCGGCGCCGTGTGGGACGAGGTCAAGGACCGCCTCAAGACCAACGCCTTCGGCATGTCGGGCGGCCAGCAGCAGCGGCTGTGCATCGCTCGGGCGCTGGCCATCGAGCCCGACGTGATCCTGATGGACGAGCCGTGCTCGGCCCTGGACCCGATCTCCACCGGCCGCATCGAGGACCTGATGGTCGAGCTCAAGGACAAGTACTCGATCGTGATCGTCACCCACAACATGCAGCAGGCGGCGCGCGTGTCCGACCGGACCGCCTTCTTCACGGTCGAGCTCGACGAGGGCGGCAAGCACCGCACCGGGCACATGGTCGAGTACGACGACACCGAGAAGATCTTCACCAACCCCAACGACGAGCGCACGGAGGCCTACGTCACCGGGAAGGTCGGCTGAGCGTGCCCGACACCGGCGCGCGCGTCCACTTCCAGGAGGAGCTCCAGCGGCTCGAGGAGCAGACCCTGGGCGGCCTCGACATGGTGATCACGTCGCTGGACCGGGCGGTCGAGGCGCTCGACCACCAGGACATCGAGCTGGCCAGCCTGGTCATCAACGACGACGATCGCATCGACGGCCGCTACCTCGAGGTGCACCAGGGCATCCTGTCGCTGATGGCGACCCAGGCCCCGGTGGCCGGCGACCTGCGCGTCGTGGCCGCCCTGCTGCACGTGATCAAGCACATCGAGCGCATGGGCGACCAGTGCGTGAACATCGCCAAGCTGATCCCGCTCGACGGCCACGAGCCGCCCACCGCACTCCAAGATCCTCGAGCGAATCGCCACGATGAGCAAGCTGGTGCGCTCGGAGGTCGGCCAGGCCAAGCAGTGCTTCTCGCTGCGCGACGCCGAGCTGGCCGAGGACCTCGTGCGCCAGGACGAGCGAGGTCAACAAGCTCAACCGCGAGATCTTCCAGATCGCGCTCGACATCGGCGACGACCCCGATCGCCGCGAGTGGGCGATGCACATGATCCTCGTCGCCCGCTGCCTGGAGCGCATCGGCGACAACGCCGTGGACATCGGAGAGCAGACGGCCTTCGTGGTCACGGGGCTGTTCCGAGAGTTCTCCGACGCCTCGCACGTGTCGACGCCGTAGCTCCTCTCTACCCTTCCGCGGGTGCAGACGGACGAGTTCGCCGCGCTCGTCGAGTACGACGAGCACCACTGGTGGTACGCCGGACGCCGGCGCGTGCTCCACGCCGCCCTGGGCAAGCTGCCGCTGCCCGAGGGCGCGCAGGTGCTCGACGCGGGGTGCGGAACGGGCCGGACCATGGACGAGCTGCTCGACTACGGGGAGGTTCACGGCTTCGACCTCAACCCGCTGGGGGCCGAGCACGCGCGGGGGAGGGGGCACGGCGACGTGCGGGTGGCCCGCGTCGAGGAGATCCCCTACCCGGACGACTCGTTCGACCTGGTCACCTGCCTCGACGTGATCGAGCACACGCCCGACGACGCCGTCTCCCTGCGCGAGCTGCGGCGCGTGACGCGGCCCGGCGGCTGGCTCGTCGTCACCGTCCCCGCCTATCAGCTGTTGTGGTCCTCACACGACGTGGCCAACCAGCACTACCGCCGCTACCGGCGCTCGCAGCTGGCGGGGGCCGGCGTGTCCGCGGGCTGGGAGCCGGGCACCTGGACCTACTTCAACACCGTGCTGTTCCTCCCGGGCGCCGCGGTGCGGGTGCTCGAGCGGCTGCGCCGTCCGCACAAGCGTCGCGGGCGCCCCAACGTGGCGCTGACCCCGCGCTCGTGGGACGGCGTGCTCGAGTGGCCGATGCGCCTAGAGGCCGTGCTGATCCACCGCGGGGCCCGCCTGCCCGTGGGAATGTCGCTGCTGATGGTGTTTCGGCGCCCGGGCGCGGGCCCCGCGCCGGCGGCGGAAACCCCGCAGGTTGCGGGCGCATCTGTGAACAACCTGTAATTGCCGGACTTCCGGGTTCGCCCCCGTCAGGTGCGACCTCTATCGTGTGCGGCACGATGTCCGCTTCGACGTACGCCGAAGCAGGCCTGGATGGCCAGGACGTGCGGCACCCCGCGGGAGGGCCCTCCGCGATCCGCCTCGCCGTGATCGATACCGACACGGGCTTTCTCCGGGTGCTCACGCGACGGCTCGACGGCATGGGTTGGCAGCACCGAGTGCTCGCGAGCGCGGTGCCGCTGGACGCCGTCGTGGCCATGAGGCTCAATGCCGTGGTGGTCGATCTCGCCACGCTGGGTCCCGAGGGCTGGGGCTACCTCCAGCGCCTCTGCTCGTCGCTGCCCGGCCTGGGCGTCGTCGTCTGTACCGGACGCTCCACCGTGGCCCAGCGGGTGCGCGGCCTGCGGCTGGGCGCCGACGACTGGCTGACCAAGCCCTGCCACCCCGAGGAGCTCATCGCGCGCGTGGAGGCCGTCGTGCGCCGGCGCCGCCGCGCCGAGGCGCGCCAGGACGCCGCTCCGACCGTCGCCGGCGAGGTCGAGATCCGCGCCGATCAGTTCCAGGCCTTCGTCGGCGGCAACTCGATCGACTTGACCCGGCGCGAGTTCGAGCTCATCCGCCTGCTCTCCGACGCCGCCGGCCAGGTGCTCGAGCGCGAGGAGATCTACCAGCGCGTCTGGGGCTACGCGATGGCGCACGGCGACCGCTCGGTCGACGTGTTCGTCCGCAAGCTGCGCCAGAAGCTCGAGCGCCACTCGCCGGGGTGGAAGTACATCCACACCCACTTCGGGATCGGCTACCGCTTCTCGCCCGAGCCGCTCGACGGCGCGGCCGAGGCGGCGCCGGAGCACGCGGCGGTGCCCCAGGTGGAGGTTCCGCCTCCCGCGGCCGAGCCGGCGCCCGCGCCGGTGGACGCGCGCACGCACGCGTGAGAACCGCTCTCTACGTCGGCATCATCCTCGCGCTCGCCGCGGCGGTCGCGTTCGTTCCGGGTGGGGGAAGCACCGCGAATCTGTTCGTATGGCTGATCGGAGTCCTCTTCTGGGGCGCTCTGGCCTGGTTCCTGTCGCGGCTGTACCGGGAGTACCGGACCGACATCTACGGGCTGGGCGACCGCATGCGCGCCGTCCTCTACGTGTCGATCGGCGTCGCCGTGCTGACGGTGACGGCGACGCGGCGCCTCTGGGAGACGCCGGCCGGCCTGTTCGCCTGGTTCCTGCTCGTGGGCGGCGCGTCGTACGGCGTGTTCATGGTCTGGCGCCAGTGGCGCGAGTACTGAGACCCGCGAGGGCTCCACACTTCCGCGTCGATCTCGCCTAGTTCCGCGACACGTGCCGCGGGATCGTCGCGGGTGTGCGGCGAGCGATCGGAGAGGAGAAGGGCCAGGCGGCGGTCGAGCTCGTCGCCCTCCTGCCCCTCCTCGCGCTCATCGCGCTGGTGCTGTGGCAGTTCGCCGTGGCCGGTCAGGCGGCCTGGCTGGCGGGCGCGGCCGCTCGCGCGGCCGCCCGCGCGCACGCGATCGGAGGCGACGAGGGCGCCGCCGCCCGCGGCGTCCTGCCGCGGGGCCTCGAGCGCGGCCTCCGCGTGCGCGCGCGGGATGACGGCTCCGTGACTCTCAGCCTCGCCGTCCCCGCCGTCGTCGGCGGGCGGTTGACCACGATCTCCTCCCGCGCCCGCTTCGAGCCGCAGTCGTGATGCGCTCGGGTCGCGGACAGGCGGCGGTCGAAGTGGTGGGGATGCTTCCTCTCCTCGCGGTCGCCGGCGTGGCGGTGCTCCAGCTCCTCGCCGCCGGCGCGGCTCACGAGTACGCCGGCCACGCCGCGGAGGCGGGCGCGATCGCTCTGGCCGACGGCCGCGACGCGAAGGACGCCGCGCACGATGCGCTGCCCGGCTGGTCGCGGCGGCGGCTCGACGTACGCGTCGACGGTCGCCAGGTACGCGTGCGCCTGCGGCCGCCCGCGGTGATCCGGCGCGTCGGCGACCTCCTCGCCGCCGAGGCGACGGCCGACGCCGGGCCGCGGTCGTGACCGGTCCGCTCGCTCTGGTCCGCGACTTCTTCGTCGTGCCGGCCGATCACGCGGGCCGAGTCGCCGCGCCACCGACTCCCGCCCAGGCGTCCTTTGCCGTCCTGGGGGACCGGCGGGACGCGGTCGCGGTGGCGAGCGGGCTCGTCCTGGCGCGGGGGGCAGGCGCGGGCCTCGTCTGCGTGTGGCCGCCCGGCGACCACCGGCCCCGTCTTCCCGCCACGACGCGGGCGCGACGACTCGCCGCCCGCTTGGAGGCGCGCGGCCTCACGGCCGTCGGCGGCGGCCGCCTCGTCCGGGTTTCGCTGCCCGCGCCGGGCGCCGAAGCCGTCGCGACGGCCCAGCGCGCGGTCGCCGCAGTCGACGTGATGACGGCGGTAGTGCTCGCCGGGGCCCGCGAGGACGAGTTCGATGCCCTCCTCTCGCTGCAGGACGCCGTCGTGCTGGTCCTGCGTGATCCGGTGGAGTCTCCCCTGGTCAGGCTGGCGGTCTCCGGCCTGGCGGACGTGGCCGGCCCCGTCGTCACGGTGTCCGCGCCGTCCGGGCCGGACCGCGGGCTGGCCACGGCCGGCCTGGTGGCCCCGCCGGCGCTGCGCTCGGCGCTCGCCCCCGCGCTGGCGTCGGTGGCGCGCTGACGCCGCCGTGGCGACTCATCGTCCTCTCACCAGTTGGCGGGACACTCCTCATCGGCTTCTGAATGAGTGGCCGGTGCCCGGCTACCATCGACGCGAGGGAGGCAAAGATGACCGGACGACTGAAGCACTACTCACCGCGGGGAGCGAGCGCGCTGCTCGCGCTGGGGCTGGCCGGGGCGCTGGCGACGGCCTTCGGGGGCTCGAGCCATGCGGGCTCGTCGGCCCGCGCCGCCGGGACGTCGGCGTCCAGCCTGGCGCCGATTCACGGCACCTACTCCCCGAAGATCGATCCGGCGAATTTCGTCGGGACGATCGACAACCGCTACTTCCCTCTGAAGCCCGGCACGACCTTCCGCTACAAGGGCGTGCAGGAGGACGGGAAGACTCCGCTGACCGACGTCGAGGTCGTGACCCACCAGACCAAGCGGATCCTCGGCGTCAGGAGCACGGTCGTTCGCGACACCGTGTTCTCACGCGGCAAGGCGATCGAGCGGACCTTCGACTGGTACGCCCAGGACAAGGACGGAAACGTCTGGTACATGGGGGAGGACACACTCGAGCTCCAGCACGGCAAGTTCGTGAAGATGAGCGATTCCTGGGAGGGCGGGGTCAACGGCGCGAAGCCCGGCATCATCATGCCGGGCCACCCTGCGCGAGGTGACCAATACCGTCAGGAGTACTACCCGCGCCACGCTCTCGATCAGGCCCGGGTCCTGGGGAGCGGCGGGCCCGTCACCGTGCCTTACGGCTCCTTCAAGCACACACTGCTGACCGTGGAGACCAGCCCCCGGCTGGACCCCGGCGTCAGGGAGCGCAAGTACTACGTCGCCGGCGTCGGCGACATCAAGGAGCACACCGTGAGCGGCAACCACGAGCAGATCCGGCTGGTGAGCGTCACGCACACGGCGTAATGGACTTATAGGGTCGGGCCATGTCCGGCTCATCGCAGGGGCCGACCGAAGCGTCCACCCCGACCGGCGGCGATCTCGCCTTCGCGGGCGTCGCCCGCCTGTCCGAGCTGCTCCGGGCGGGCGAGGTCACGCCGCGCGAGCTCGTCGAGCTCTACGTCGAGCGCATCGAGCGTCTCGATCCGCAGCTCAACGCCTTCGTGTCGGTCCGCGCCGAGGCGGCGCTGGCCGAGGCCGACGCGGCGCTCGAGCGCCTGCGGGCCGGCGAGTCGGGCCCGCTGCTCGGCGTGCCCGTCGCCGTCAAGGACAACGTCGACATCACCGGCGAGGTCACCGGCCACGGCACCGGCGCGCACGAGACGCCCGCCACGAGCGACGCCGAGGTGGTGCGCCGCCTGCGCGCCGCCGGGGCGCCCATGCTGGGCAAGACGGCGCTGCCCGAGCTGGCCATGTGGGGCCACATGACCGAGTCGCGCACGCACGGCGCCACGCGCAACCCGTGGGACACCGAGCGGGCCGCGGGAGGGTCGAGCGGCGGCACGGCCGCCGCCGTCGCGGCGGGCCTCGCGCCCGTCGGGCTGGGCTCCGACGGCGGCGCCTCGATCCGGGTTCCGTCGGCCCTGTGCGGGCTGTTCGGGCTCAAGCCGACGCGGGGGCGCATCTCCACGCTGCCCGACCCCGAGCACTGGCACGGGCTGACGGTGTTCGGTGGCCTGGCTCGCAGCGTGCTCGATGCCGCGCTGTTCGACGACGCGCTACGCGGGGCCGCCGCCGGCGACGCGCACACGCCTCCCGAGCCGGAGATCAGCTTCGCGGACGCGGCGCGCCGGGAGCCCGGTCGTCTGCGCGTCGCGGTGTCGCTGAAGGGGACGCTTCCGGGCGTGAAGGCCGGCCCGGTCGCGCGCCGGGCGGTCGAGGAAACCGCCGAACTGCTGCGCTCGCTCGGCCACGAGGTCGCCGAGCGCGATCCCAAGTACGGGCAACTGCTGCCCGACGCCATGCCGCGCTACCTCGCCGGAATCGCCGACGACGCGGCCAAGCTCGACCACCCCGAACGGCTCGAGGCCCGATCGCGCCGCATGGCGGGGTGGGGGCGGCGACTGCACGGCCGGGCCCTGCGGCGCGCGGTGCGCCGCGAACCCGTGGTCGCCGAGCGGGTCAACGCGATCTTCGTCGACCACGACGTTCTGCTCACGCCGGTCACCGCGGCCCAGCCGGAGCCGGTGGGCCGATGGCGGGACAAGGGCGCGGTGCGCACGTTCTACGGCGGCGGCCCCTACGTCACCTACACCGCGATCTGGAACTACCTCGGTCAGCCGGCCGCCGCGGTGCCGGCCGGTTTCGACGAGGACGGCCTGCCGACGGCGGTTCAGATCGCCGCGCGCATCAACGGCGAGACCACGCTGTTGTCGCTGGCCGCCCAGCTCGAGCGGGCGCGGCCGTGGGCGGACCGCAGACCGCCCGTCGCCTAGCGACCTACGCCTTCCGCGTCTCTCTCACCGGAAACGGTGTTGTTGCAGTCTGCGGTAGTCGCGTAACGCGGCTCCGGCCATGGTGGCGCCATGGCGCAACGGCGGCTGAATCGCGAGGGCGGGCAGGCTCTCCTCCTGCTCGTGGGGGCGCTGGCGGCGGTGCTCGTCGGCGCCTTCGTGCTCGGGGCGATCGCGCGCGGCGTGGGGAAGCAGGGCGCCGATCAGCGGGCGGCCGACCTCGGCGCGCTGGCCGGCGCGCGGGCGATGCGTGCCGTCTACTACCGGCTGTTCGAACCGTCTGTGATCGGCGGGCGCCGCAACCCGCGCCACCTCGAACGCTCCGAGTACCTGCGCCGGGGACGGGCCTCGGCGCGGCTCACGGCGGCGCGCAACGGCGCGCGCGAAGTGGGGGTGGAGTTCCCCGACGACGACGAGATCGCTCCCGTGCGCATCCGCGTGACGGTGTCCGACCCGGCCGTGGTGACCGCGGGCGGCCACCGCGACGAGGCGGCGATCCGCGCGCGCGCCGAGGCCGAGCTGGCGCCGCCGGGCGGCGGGCTCGCGGCGTTCGCCAGCGGTGGCGGCTACAGCGGACCGCTCGCCTACCGGCAGGGCAAGCCGATGCGCCCCGACGTGGCGATCGCCTTCGACCGCATGGCGGCCGCCGCCTTGCGCGACGGCGTCTCGCTGACCATCACGAGCGCCTTCCGCAGCGACGCCGAGCAGGCGGTCCTGTTCGCCCGCCATCCGGACCCGAAGTGGGTGGCGCCCCCCGGCCACTCGCTGCACCGCCTCGCCACCGAGCTCGATCTCGGCCCGCCCGGCGCGTACGGCTGGCTGGCCGCGCAACGCGACGCGGTTCGGCTTCCTCAAGCGCTACAGCTGGGAGCCCTGGCACTTCGGCTACACGCGTAGCCCCGGCTCCGTCTCCGTCGGGTTCGGAGTGAAGGGCGGGGGAGACGGTCGCACCGCTCGCGGCGTGCCCTCGTTCGTGCCCGCCCGCTTTGCGCCGGCCATCAATCGCGCGGCCCAGCGCTGGAGCGTCAGCGCGGCGCTGCTCAGCGCCCAGCTCTACGCCGAGTCGGGATTCAACCCGTTCGCCGTCAGCTCGGCCGGGGCTCGCGGGATCGCCCAGTTCATGCCGGGCACCGCCGCCTCCTATGGCCTGGGCAACCCGTTCGACGCCGAGGCCTCGATCAACGCGCAGGCGCACATGATGCGCGACCTGCTCCGGCGCTTCGCCTCGGTCCCGCTCGCGCTGGCCGCCTACAACGCGGGGCCGGGCGCCGTCGGGAGCTGCGGGTGTATCCCGCCCTACCCCGAGACGCGCGGCTACGTCGCCCGCATCCTCGGCCTGCTCGCCGGCGCCGGGGACCCCGACGCCCTGACCGGACTGGCGGTGCGGCTGGTGAAGTGACTAACGGTCGCGGCGCCGGCAACCGTTTCGAGGGTCACCGTGCCCAACGCAGGTGGGCCGGGCCCCGGGTCTTCGAGGCGGCGCGCTGGGGCCCCCGCAATGTTCGGGGCTCGATGTCAGGGGATATGCCCGATGTGCGGAGCGCCGGTCGGGCGGACCATGGCCGCTACGGGAAGCACAAATCGGAGGTATCCCCGAAATGACCCTCACGGCCCGAGTGGCCCTTCCACCTCAGTGCGACGGTCGTCGTCCTCAGGCCGAGCGCCTGGTCGCCTCGAGCCAGGGGCTGGCCGCCGACACCCCGTTCATGGCCGACCTCGACGACGAGATCGCTGAGGTGAGCGATGCGTACGTCGGGGCTGCGGTCACCGAGATCGCAACGCTCCGCGCCGAGCTGGTTCGGGCCGCAGATGGGCTGATGACTCATACGACTTCACAGTTCGAGCTGAGCGTTCCTCTCCGCTACATCGAGACCACGATCCCGGCCGGCATGACGATCGACGAGTACCGGCGCTCACGACCGCAGCGCCGCTCGCGGTGGCATTCGCTCCGGCGTCGGGCCAGGGGCTGAGCGGAATGCTGATCGAGGACTACGGGCGCATCGGGAACCTGCGGACGGCCGCGCTCGTCCGCCGCGACGGGTGGGTCGACTGGCTAACCGCGGCCGCCGGGAAGGCCGTCGCCACGCCCAAGCGCAACGGCAACGGCAACGGCTCGGAGATTGCGCGCCAGGCCGCAGCCACGCGCACGGCGCAGAAGGCCAAGGCGTAGCGATGACAACTCCGCGAGTCATCGAGACACGCAGGCACGGCGCGCAGTCCACGCGCCGTGTCGCGGAGCGGAGCACGCAGCGCGAGCTCGTGCTTGCGTCACTCGTCGCCCGGCCCGACCGCGGCGAGCAGCCCTCGGCGCACCGGCGCGCATGAGCGCGGCGGAGAAGGTCGCCCTCGTCGAGTGTGTCTGCAGGCACCTCCGGCCAGGATGTCCCTGCAAATCGCCCAGGAAATCGTCGAATTGAGTCCCGACGGCTACCGGCTCACGTGCTGGCACGGGACAATGAGCTGCTGCTGACGCTCCATCTTCGGCGTGGCCGACGCCGTCGACTCATTGCCAGTGCGCGGACGGCGGGGCCTCGCTTCGGTGCCCGCGTCAGCCAGCCGCGCGCGCGAGCACGTCCGGAAGCTGGCGCCGAGACCTGATGTCGAGCTTGCGGAACGACCGTCCCAGATGGGTCTCCACCGTCTTCTCGGTGACGAAGAGCGTCTGGGCGATCTCCCGGTTCGTGCCGCCCGCCGCGGCGAGCTCGGCCACGCGCCGCTCGCTAGGTGTCAGCGAGTCTGCCCCGGTGCGGTCGCTGGTCCGGGGCCGGACGCCGATCGCCGCCAGCTCGGCCCGCGCCCGGCGCTCGAGGGTCCGGGCGCCGCAGCGGGCGGCCAGCGCGAGCCCCTCGACCAGAGGGTCCCGGGCCGCGGTGCGCTGTCCGGCGGCGCGGTACGTTGCGCCGAGGTCGACCAGGACACGCGCATGCTCAAGTCGCGCCGGCGAGGGTTCCAGCACCGAGAGCGCCTCCGCCAGCCGCTTGGACCGTTCGGCGGGGGGGCCGACGAGCGCCTGGGTGCGCAGCGCGATGCCGATCGCTCGCGGCGCGCCGAACGACCGCGCGCGGCGCACCTCGTCGGCTGCGAGGGTGCGGGCCTCGTCGTGCCGGCCGAGCTCGGCCAGCGAAAGCGCCGCCGCCGACCGCCAAGCGAGCACGGCCGGGTTCTCGCCGCCGAACCCCGGGTGGTCGAGGCCGCAGCTCCGCAGCTCCTCGATCGCGGCTTCGTGGTTGCCCGCCGCGGCGCGAAGCACGCCGGAGGCGTAGCGCAGCTGGGAGCTCACCAGGAACTCGGTGTCGTACCCAACGCCGGTGCGGTCGATGAGCCGGCGCAGGGAGTCGGGGGTCTCGTCGCGGTCGAGGCCCGCGAGCACCGCCGCCGATACCGCCAGGATCAGGGGGAACTCGGCGCCCAGCAGGTCGGGGGCGAGCTCGATCGCCGCCTGCGCGTCCGCCTGGGCGGCGGTCAGGTCTCCCTGACGCACCCCGATGGTCGCTCGAAACGCCGAGGTGGTCGCGACCGTCAGTGCTCCGCCCTGCTCGCGTGCCTGTGCGAGGATCTCGTCCGTGCCCCGCAGGGCCGCGTCATAACGGTCCCCGACCACGAGGGCGGCCAAGGCCAAGATCGCCCAGTTGTCGCCACGATGGGCCTCGAGCGGGAGGCCCGCCGCGAGTGCGCGCTCCGCGAGGTCGATCGCGGTGGAAGCCGAGCGCAAGTACATCACCTCGTCCATCGCCAGAGCGGCGAGCGTGGTGGCTTGCAGCACGCCGCGGGCCGGGCCGCCCGGATCTCGCAGGGCGGCGATCGTCGCGTCGGCTTCGCGCCGGGCCGACGCCGACGTGTAGCTGACGCCCAGTAGAGCGACCTCGAGCTCCTCGCGTACCGGGTCCCCGGCCGGGAGTCGCTCTTGAGCGCGGCGCAGGATTGCCGCTCCTTCGGCGGCGCGGCCAGCGTAGAAGAGGTTGCCGCTGAGCTCGATTGCCGCCGCGGCAATCGCGGCCGCGCCCTCGCCGCGCTCGACGATCTCCGACAGTGGGGCGATCGCCTCCGGCGCGCCCGCGCGGGCATGCGCCTGGCCGAGCTCGAGCAGGACCGCGGGGCGGTCGCTGTCAGCGGGAGGCTCCTCGAGGGCGCGGGAGAGCAGCGCGGCCGCGCCGGCTGCATCGCCGAGGGCGAGAGCGTCGTGAGCGGCGTCCCGCAGCAGTGCCACCGCCTCCGGGTCGCTGGCCGGCTCGGTGTGCATGACCTGCGCCGCGACCTGGCGGGCGGGCGCGCCGCGCTCACGCAGGATCGCCGCCGCCGTGTGATGCAGTCGCTCCCGTTCGGCGGGCGACAGGTCGGCGTAGATCGCCGCGCGCAGGATGGGGTGGGTGAAGCCGACGGTGCCGCCGGATTCCACCACGCCCGCGGACACCAGCGCCCCCATCGCCGCCTCCGCGTCGGCGCCGGCGAGTCCGGCCAGCCGCGCGGCGTCCCCCATCTGCGCGCCGTCGCCGAGCGCGCTGAGTGCGCGGGCGAGCCGGGCAGCCGCCGGCGACAGCCGCGCCAGGCGGAGCAGCACCGCGTTGGCGACGCCGCGTGGGACGATTGCGCCGACATCGTCGGCAGCGGTCGCGGTGGGATCGATGCCGCGAGTCGCCAGTTCCTCGAGCAGCTCGCCGACGAAGAACGGGTTGCCGCCCGTCACGTCGAGGCATGCGCGGACGAACCGATCGTCGGGCGCGTCGGCGAGGCGGGCGGCGACCAGTGCGCTGACGGCCGCCTCCGTCAGAGGCGATGGCCGCAGCAACTCCACGGCGGGATCTGCAACGAGCGCCGCCGCCGCGGGCGTCACCCCAGGATTGAGCGGCCGGGTGGCGATGATGAGCGCGAACGGCTGTCCGTCGAGCCGGCGCGCGATGAACGCGAGCGCGCGCGCCGAGGGCGCGTCGCACCACTGCAGGTCGTCGACCACGAGCGCGAGCGACGAATCGGCGGAGAGGTTCGAGGCGAGCCAGTACAGGCCGTGTTGCCACGCGTAGCCGGGATCGCCGGCGGCTGGACCTGGTGGCTGTGCCCGGGAGGCCGACGTCACCGCTCCGGTAAGCACGTCCGCGGCCAGCGCCGCCGCCCCCGCCAGCCAGCGGTCGCGCTCCCCGGCGTCGGCTTCCAAAAGTGGGCGCTCGAAGAGCTGGCGCACGACCCCGAACGGGAAGCCTTGCTCGAGCTCCGTCGCCCGTGCCGCAAGGACACGTAGGCCGAGGTCCGACGCCCCCGCGCGCGCCTCCTCGAGCAGCCGTGACTTCCCCATCCCTGCGGCGCCCTCGATGACCAGGGCTCCCCCCGCTCGCTGCCCCACGGCGTCCAGCGCAGCGCGAACACGCTCGACCTCGTGCTCGCGCTCGAGGAGCGCAGCCGACCGGCCAAGCGTGGACTGATCCATGCGCAAATCGATCGTACGCGCGGCCCCCGGCCCGCGCAATGTTCGGGGGTCGATGGCAGCCGGCGCCTGGCCGACAGCAAGGGCCGGCTCAAGGTTCTCGCAGTCGCCTCGACGGGCCCCTCGGGCAAGATCGCGCGGAGCTCGCGGCGCCTGACGCTCGCGTTGGGCACGGCCACGAAGAAAAGGTAGGACCCCCTCCCCGGGACTCAAGCGGCCTCGTCCCCCACCAGGGGCGGGGCCGCTTCCGCCTGGCGGAGCACGACGGCCGATTGGACCTCTCGTTAGCGACCGGGTGCACGCCTCCTCGATGCCGACGCCTTACGCGAGAGGCTGGCTGGCGGGCAACGCGACGCGTTTCGGCTTCCTCAAGCGCTACAGCTGGAGGCCGTGGCCCTGTGCGACGTGCGCTCCGGATCGGGATACTGGGCGGGCGATGTCGCAGGAGAACGTGAAGGTCGTCATGGCGGGCTACGACGCGGCCGAACGGCAGGACGGGCGTGCCGCGCTGGAGTTGCTCGACGAGGACTCTGTCTGGGACATCGAGGTCCTCGGGATGCCCGACCTGGCCAGGGTCTCCGCCGGGCGCGACGACGTCCGCGGCTCTCGGGCCCTGCTCGCCGCCTGGGACCGCTACGAGATGGAGGTCGAGCGAGTGAGTCGAACGATCATGGGGATCGCGTCAGTGTCGCTGTTCCGCGTCCGCGCGGTCGAGGGCTCGGTAGTGGCAGACGCCGTCGCGCCGGAAAGAACGGCACCGGCACGGCTGATGCCTCTGCCGTGGACGGCGAGAGTAGCGCGACTCGGACTAGCTGTCGGACCGATGGAGGCGACGGCGCTCGAAGCGAGTGATTGGTGGAGCCTGCCGGAGTGCAGGGCGGCGGGATACTGGGCGGGCGATGTCGCAGGAGAACGTGGAGCTCGTGCGACTCGGGTATGAAGCGTTCAACCGCGGAGACCTCGACGGCCTCCTCGATCTGTGCGACCCCGAGGTCGAGTGGCGCCTGTCGCTATTGACGAGCTCCGCCGTCACGCGGAAAGCGACGCGGTCCGTGCTTTCTTCGAGACGGTCGTGGAACCGTCGGAGGAGTTGCGCAGAGATCCCGAGGACATCATCGACCTCGGCGAGGATCGGGTGCTCGTCCTGTTCCACACTGCGCCGCGCGTGGCAAGGAGCAGCGGTATTGAGGCTCGATGCCCGAGCCGCGCAATCTGGTTGACGTTTCGAGAGGGCAGGATTCTGGCTTCGTCGGATGGCCTTCGCCGGACCGCGCCGAAGCCCTCGAAGCCGTGGGGCTGCGGGAGTAGACGACCGCTCAGCCACCCAGCCCGGATACGGATGGCCGGGAGGATGAAGCCCCTCTCGGAATGGGAGCTGATAGGTGGAGAGCCCTGGCATTTCGGCTACACGCGCAGCCCCGGCTCCGTGTCGGTCGGGTTCGGAGTGAAGGGCGGGGGAGACGGTCGCACCGCCCGCGGCGTGCCGTCGTTCGTGCCGGCGCGCTTCGCGCCGGCCATCAACCGCGCGGCCATGCGCTGGAGCGTGTCCGCGGCGCTGCTGTCGGCCCAGCTCTACGCCGAGTCGGGCTTCAACCCGTTCGCCGTCAGCTCGGCGGGCGCGCGCGGGATCGCCCAGTTCATGCCGGGCACGGCCGCCTCGTACGGCCTGGGCAACCCGTTCGACGCCGAGTCCTCGATCAACGCGCAGGCGCACATGATGCGCGACCTGCTCCGGCGCTTCGCCTCGGTCCCGCTCGCGCTGGCCGCCTACAACGCGGGCCCGGGCGCCGTCGGGCGCTGCGGGTGCATCCCGCCCTACCCGGAGACCCGCGGCTACGTCGCCCGGATCCTCGGCCTGCTGGCCGGCGCGGGCGACGCCGGGGCCCTCAGCGGCCTGGCCGTGCGCCTGGTGAAATGACCGCCACGAAGGGCCCGCTTCTCAGCGGGCCCTTCGTGTTCAGGCAGCGAGGAGCCGGCCGGCGCGACCGCCGTACGCCCCTAGAGGTGATCGCTGTCGAAGTGGTGGCAGGCCCAGTAGTCGAGGCCGAAGATCGGGCCGAGGTACGTGTACTCGTAGCGTCGGCGGGTCCTTCGGGCAGGGCTGCCCATGGAAGACGTCTCCACGCACGTTGATCTCGGTGCCGAGGAACGTCTCGCCGCTCGCATCGAAGACGAGCATCGGCATCGCCCTCGCCTCGCCGCCGAACAAGCGCGCGAGGCCGCCTCGCCGGGCGCAATGCAGCTCGTCGGTGACGGGAAGCGCGGCGATGCACTCCCAACGAGCTCGCTCGAGCTGGGAGGTGGTCACCGCGGAGGCCGGGACGGCCACCGCCAGCGAGGTGAGCGCGGCGGCCAGCAGGCCGGTGATGATCGTGGTGCGACGCATGGTCGCTCCTTTCCTGGGTGGACGTGTCGGATCGGTGTGTGGCTCGGGGGCCCCGCCGGGCGGGGCCCCCGAGGGCGGGCCGGGGCGTTCGAACTAGTCGCAAACCAGGTCAGAGGTCTGCCGGACGATCCCGTTCCCCGGCGTCCGCGCGATGACGACGGACGACAGGCAGAGGTGGTCCGTCGACGTCGGGCGTGACGGCCTCTGAGGTAGAGCGCGAAGTTGCACGCGACCCGGCCCGCGGACGCGCGCTGGCAGCGGTGGCTCGTGTTCGTGACCTCATAGACGCCGTACGACCTGCGGCCGAGACGCTGGACTGCAATGTGACGGACCGCGATGCGTTCCGCGTCCGCCTTGGCCAGCGGACGTGCGGCGTGACGCGCTTGCGGCGGGCACGAGGGCCGCCGCCAGCAGGCCGGTGATGATGATGGTGGTGGTGGTGATGCGACGCATGGGTCGCTCCTTTTGTGGACGTGACGACGCTAGGACGGCGCGCTCCCGCTGTCATGACCACGACTGATCCACTTCGCGCCCCCCAACACGGCATCGCCGGCGAGGGGATA
Organism: uncultured Actinomycetes bacterium; assembly: GCA_963842605.1. Classification (GTDB taxonomy): domain Bacteria; phylum Actinomycetota; class Thermoleophilia; order Solirubrobacterales; family Solirubrobacteraceae; genus AC-38. The sequence goes on along the minus strand of CAWJGV010000002.1, from coordinate 317,331 downwards.
ATCAGATCTGACTACTGCCGTGCCTGAGATACCGCGACTTCCCGGTCCACTGCGCCTGACGCCGTCGTTCCCGTTCGTCGGGCGCTCGCGGGAACTCGCCACCCTCCGTGGGCTCTTGCCGCGCCCCGAAAACGAAGGCGGGCGGGTGGCCCTGCTCGCCGGCGAGCCCGGCTCGGGGAAGAGCCGTCTCGTCCGGGAACTGGCCCAGGAGGCGGCGGCTGACGACGTGCTCGTGCTCTACGGCGCCTGCGACGCCTTCGTCCGTACTCCATACGGGCCGTTCGTCACCGCGCTGGAGCACCTCGAGCGCGTCACCGAGCCCGACGTGCTGCGCTCCGACCTCGGACCGGGCGGAGGCGAGCTGATCCGGATGCTCCCCGACCTTCCGCAGCGGGTCGGCGAGCTGCCGGACCCGGTCCCCGGGGACCCGGACAGCGAGCGCCATCGCCTGCACATCGCGGTATCCGACCTGCTGGCAAGCGTCGCCCGCCGCCAGCCGCTGCTGCTCGCCGTCGAGGACGTGCACTGGGCCGACGGGCCGACGCTGCTCCTGCTGCGTCATCTCGCGCGGTCGGCGGCGGACGCGCGCATGCTCCTTCTCGCCACCTTCCGCGACACGCCGGCCGACATGCCCAGGGAGCTCTCGGAGGCGCTCGTCGACCTGCGGCGCGGGGAAGACGTGGTGCGCCTGGCCCTCACCGGTCTGAGCGGGGACGAGGTCGTCGAGTTCGTGCGCCGGAGCGCCGGAGGCGAGCTCGACCCGGGCGCTGCGGGAGCTCGCGCCGGTGATGAGCGAGCTGACCGACGGCAACGCGTTCCTGATGACGGAGCTGTGGCGCACGCTGATGGAGACGGGCGCGCTGGAGATCGTGAACGGGACGGGAAGGCTCGTCCGCCCCTTGGCTGAGCTGCAAAGCCCGGAGAGCGTCCGAGACGTCGTGAGCGATCGACTCTCGCGACTGGAGCCCGCGACAGCGGAGGTCCTCGAGGCCGCCGCCGTCGCCGGAGCCGAGTTTGCGCTCGACGTCGTGCGCCGCGCTGTCGAGGTCGACGAGCGCGCGCTGCTGGCGGCGCTCGACGAGTCCGTGCGCAGCGGGATGATCGAGGCGGTCTCCGCCACCGCGCCGGCCTACCGTTTCACGCACGAACTCGTGCGGCGCGCGCTCTACGATCGGCTCACCGCTCTCCGTCGCGCCGAGCTGCACCTGCGGGTGGGGACGGCCCTCGAGGACACCCTCCCGGTAACCCCCGGTCGGGGCCTGGCGGACGTGGCGCACCATCTCGCCGCGGCCGGGTCCCTGGGCGACACCGAGCGGGCGATCGACTACAACCTTCGCGCCGCGCGGGCGGCGATGGCGGCGCTCGCGTTCGAGCAGGCGGCAGCGCACTTTCGGACGGCGCTCGCGCTGGGCGTCAAGAGTCCGTCGGAGCAAGCCGAGATCCAGCTCGAGCTCGGGACCGCCTCCCACGTTGCCGGCAGCTGGGCCGACGCGATCGAGGCGTTTACCGCGGCCGCGGAGATCGGACGCGGCGTCGGCGACGCGGACATGCTCGCGCGCGCGGCGATCGGATTGGAGGACGCCTGCTGGGGGGAGGGCAGGGCTCACCGCGGGGCGCTCGAGCTGCTGGAGGAGGCGAGCGCCGCCGTCGGCGAAGAAGAATCGACGCTCCGGATCGGTCTGCTGTCGGCCCTGGCCCGTGTGCTCACCTACCGTGGTGACCACGGGCGGGCCGCGATCGTCTACGCGAACGCCGTCGAGATGGCGCGCCGGTTGGGCGACCGGCGGGGACTCGCGATCCTCCTCACGCGGGCGTACTTGATCCTCGGCACGAGCACGCTCGAGGTGGTCCCCGAAATGCTCACCGAGGCGCGGGCCCTGAGCGACGAGCTGGGCGAGCGTGAGGTCCAAGACGACGTGATCGGTTGGCGGGTGGTCGCGTGGATCGCGTTGGGTGAGCTCGAGGCGGCGCGACGCGACCTCGCCGAGTTCTTCGCGCGCGCAGACCGCGTCAAGGTGCCGTTTTGGCGCTTCGCAGCCGAGCAGATGGGGTCGGCGATCGCCCTGTGCGACGGCCACCTCGACGAGGCCCAGGCGAGAGCCGAACGCTCCCGCGAGCTGGCGAGCCTCCTCAGCGCCGACGCGTCGGGCATCCATGGGATCCAGATGTTCTCGATCCGACGGGAGCAGGGGCGCCTGGCCGAGCTTGCCCCGGTGATCCGCATCCTGGCCCGCGACGACGGCGGTGCCGCCGCCTGGCGCCCCGGCCTGGCGGCACTGTTCGTCGAGCTCGGGATGGACGACGAGGCCCGACGCGAGCTCGCGCGGGTCCGCGCTCAGGGGCTCGAGCCATTCCGCGAGGCGCTCTGGCTGGCCTCGCTCACCTATCTGACGGACGCCTGCGCCGCGGTGGGCGACGAAGAGCTCGCCGCGCTCGTCCGGCCCGAGCTGGAGCCGCACGCCGGAACCACCGTGTTGGTTGGCCACGGAGTCGCCTGCTACGGCGCGGCGGATCGCTACCTCGGCATGCTCGCCGCCACCCTCGGTGACTGGGAAGTCGCCGAAATGCGGTTTGAGGCCGCGATGGAGCTGAACCGGCGGATGGGGGCTGCCACCTGGGTCGCCCATACGGCCTACGAGCACGGTCGGATGCTTGTCGCCCGCGGTCGCGCGGAGGACGCGGGCCGTGCGGCCTTGATGCTGACCGAGGCCGCTGAGCTTGCCGAGCGCATCGGGATGCCGACGCTCCTGGCTCGGATCGACGGGCTCGGCTCTCCGGTTGCACCGACCACCCCGCTGCCCGACGAGCTGTCTCCCCGCGAGGTCGACATCCTCCGCCTGGTCGTGCGCGGGCTCTCCAACCGCCAGATCGGCGAGGAGCTCTTCATCAGCGAGCACACGGCCGCCAACCACATGCGCAGCATCCTGCGCAAGACGTCCTGCGCGAACCGCACGGAGGCCGCCACCTACGCGCATCGTCACGGCCTGGCCGAGGGCCCGAACGGGGAGTAGGATCGTGACATGCCCCTCTACGTGATCGAGCGCAAGTACGCGGAGCAGCTGGAGATGTCCGCCGAGGGGGTGAAGGCGCTGGAGGAGATCAACGCCGACGAGGGCGTGCGCTGGCTGTTCTCGTTCCTCAGCGCCGACCGGCGCCAGTCCTACTGCCTGTACGAGGCGCCGTCCCCGGACGAGCTCATCGCCGCGGCCCGCCGCGCCAACCTCCCGGCCGACGTCATCGTCGAGGTCAACCGGATCTCGGCCGACATGGTGAGCTGAGTCGCGCGGCCTACTCGCGGCCGCTGAGGTCGATCGTCATCGGGCCCTTGCCCGGCGGGCGAAGCGCCAGGGCCAGGACTCCGCCGACGAGGATCAGCCACGGGGCGATGAAGATGAACTCGAGCACGTCGAAGATGGTGCACTGCTCGCTCGGCCCGTTCGTGGTGTGCGCGCAGCTGTTTCCCATCCAGTCGGCGACATTGCCCGGGCCGGGGTACACCAGGACCACGATCATCGCGAGCCCCACGAGGAACACCACGAGACCCAGGAGGCGGAGGCCGATTCGGAGTGGCTCGCTCATCGGGCTCACCTCAGCGTGAACGTCGTGTGGACGACGGGGCTCTTCGCTCCGGACGCGCTGCGGGCGCGCGCCCAGACCGCGTAGCGGCCGGGCGGCAGCCGGCGCCGCAGCCGCAGCGTCCAGCGGCTCGTCCCGCTGGCCTTCAGGTAGCGGCCGGGCCGGCAGCGGCTGCGCAGCGCGCGCCGGGGCGGCGTCGCGAGCCGGCCGGTCGCGCTCAGCGAGGCGCAGGCCACGCGGGCGCCGGCGGTCGCCGCCGAGGCCCTCGCGCCCTGGAACAGGCGCACGACCGCCACTTCGACGCGCGAGACCGGGCCGGAGGCGGTGCCGCGGAGGCTCGCGAGCCGTCGCGCGCGCGTCCCGCGGCGGGGCTTGGCGATCCGCACGGCGAGCTTCGCCGACGGCTGGGCCGGCGCCTGGCTCGGCGCCTGGATCGTCAGCCCGCCCGTGGCGGTCGCGCGGTTGCCCGCGAGGTCCGTCGCCTCGGCCGACCACGTCGAGGCGCCCGGGGCGGCGAAGGCGTGCGTCGTCGTGGCACCCGTGGCGGTCGCGCCGTCGCCGAAGGCCCACTGCACGCCGGCGATCCCCAGATTGTCGGTCGGCGCTGCGCCGAAGCTCAGCGGCGTCCCGGCGAGCCCGTCCGAGGGCGCCGACACCTGTCCGAGCGACGGCGGCGTGCCGTCTCCCAGCGCCACTCCGGCGCCGAATTCGGTCGCGCCGGACGGCTCGTTCTGCCAGCCCGCGGCCACGTCGTTGGCGCCGAAGGGCGCCAGCGAGGCGGCCCCGGTGGCGGTGCTGGTGAGCCCGGTGGGCTGGGGCGCCCCGAGGGCGGCGCCCGCCGTCCCTTGACGCACCCGGGCGACGAGCGAGTAGTCGCTGGCGCCGGCCGGCTGCTCGTTGTCGAACAGGACGAGCTCGCCCTGCCCGGTGAACACGGGGAGGAGGTTCGCGGCGGACGCCGGGAGCCCGATCGGGGCGGTCTGGCCGAACGACACGGCGCCCGGCGGGCGCACCGTGACCTGCTCATCTGCCGTCGTGACGGCCGCTTCGCCTCCGTTGGAGATCGCGACCCCGCTCAGCGTGTGGTTGTCGGACGTATCGGTGACCGTCTGCGGCGCTCCGAAGCTGATGCCGCCGACGTCACGCGACCGGACCTCGACCGCCCAGCCCGCGGGGATCGCGCGTTCGTCGGCGATGACGGCGCTGCCGTCCTGGGCGACCGCGAGCGCGCTGTCGCCATTCCCCGTCGTGCCGAGATTCGTCCCCGTCCAGGCGCCGCCGGCCGGCCGGCGCGCCGTGCGGAGGACGTTTGTGAAGGGCGCCACCTTCAGGCTCTGGACGAAGGCGACGGTCGCGGTGCCGTTCGCGTCGATGCCGATGCTGGCGTCGAAGACCGATCCGTATGCCGGGTCGGAGATGACCGTGTCGGTGGGCGATCCCGTGCGCGGGCGCACCTGCGCGCGCTCCTCGTTGACGCATGAGCCCTTGTCGTGCTTGTACAGCAATGTGACCGTCCCGTCCGGCGCGACCGCGAGGAGTGGATAGAACGCGTTGTCGGACACCTTGGTCGCGGTGCCGAACGTCTCCCCGGGCGGGGCGGTGGCGATCCACACGGACGCGCCGGAGCACGGGTTGGCCTGGTGCCAGGCGACCGTGATCGTGCCGTCGGCCGCCACGGCGACCGCCGGAGACTGGGCATTGGGTCCGCTCAGGTCCGCCGCCGGGCCGAAGGCCGCCGCGCCGGCGGGCTTGACCCGCGCGAAGGCGTGGTAGACGGCACCGACCTTCTGCGTGTACGCCGCCGCGACGACGCCCGCCGCGTTGCCTGCCACCACGTCGTACTGGCTGGCCACGCCCGGGTCCGAGGCCGACGACGCCAGTGCCGGCGCGAACCGAACGTCGGCCCGCGAAGCGGCCGGGACCACCAATCCGACAACAACCAAGATCATTGCGAGCCGCTTCACGTTCTCCTCCGCTCCTCGTTTCGACGCTCGGGATCCTGGCTCGCCCGGACCTCGCTGGCCATGGAGTACGCCGACGACTTCGTGGCGGAAAACCGACACGGCGCCCACCGGTTTGCGTCGAGGCGGGCGCCGGATCAGGCGGGTGCGGGCTCGGCCGCCCGCACGGGGGCGAGCTCGACCGGGATCCCGTTGAGGACGGCGTTGCCCGACAGCGGGTCGACCTGGCGTCTCGTCGGCCAGCAGGTTGGAGTTCGAGCCGGCGTGCTCGGAGGCCACCGACATCTCGACGCCGTCGAGGTCGTGGCCCCAGCCGTGCGGGATCGAGACGACGCCGCGCATCACCGCGTCGGTGATCTCCACCGGGACCTCGACCGACCCCGCCGCGGAGGTGACCCGCGCGCGCGAGCCCTCCTCCAGCCCGAAGCGCTCGGCGTCGGCCGGGTGCACGTGCATCGTGCAGCGGTCCTTGCCCTTGACCAGCGGCTCGAGGTTGTGCATCCACGAGTTGTTCGAGCGCAGCTGGCGGCGGCCGACGAGGACGACCTCTCCGTTGACCGGGCCGCGCGACAGCGCCTCGCGCAACCGCGCCACGTCGCCCACGATCGGCTCCGGGGCGAGCTCGACCTTGCCCGAGGGAGTGCGCAGCACGCCCGGCAGCCGAGGCTCGAGCGGCCCGAGGTCGACGCCGTGCGGCGCGTCCTCGAGGCGCTCGAGCGTGAGCCCGTCCGGGTCGGCGCCGAACCCGTCGCCATAGGGGCCGCAGCGCAGCATGATGTCCAGCGCCCGCTCGGGCCCGACGCGCTCCCCGACGGCGGCCACCAGCTCGGCGGGGTCGCGGCCCGAGACGGGAGACTCCGGCGTTGCCGTCTCGCGCCGGGCCAGCTCGAAGGCGACCATCCCGTCGAGCGCCTCGACGTCGGCGTCCGGGCCCTGACCGGCGGCGATCCCCGCCAGGCGAAGCAGCGTCATCCACTCCGCCTGCATCCCGTCCTCCAACTCGACCAGCGGCGGCGAGTAGTTGGCCACGTTGCGGACCGCGAGTTGGTAGAGCGCGAGGTCGTAGTGCGCGCGCTGGAGCGGCGACGGCGCGGGGAGGACGACGTCGGCGTGGCGCGTGGTCTCGTTGACGTAGATGTCGAGCGAGACCATGAAGTCCAGCGACTCCAGCGCGCGCTGGAGACGGCCGGAGTTCGGTGTCGAGAGCGCGGGATTGCCGGCCAGCGTGACGAGCGCGCGCACCTGCCCCTCGCCGGGCGTCTCGATCTCCTCAGACAGGCACGACACCGGCAGCTCGCCGTAGGCCTCGCCGAGGCCGCGCACGCGGCTCGCCCAGCGCCCGATCTGTACGCCGCGCCCCCGTCCGTCGGCGGAGTCGAGCGCGGTCCGCGCGCCGGCCGCCGCGCGCGTGAACATCGCGCCGCCGGGCCGGTCGAGGTTGCCGGTGAGGACGTTGAGCACGTCCACCAGCCACGAGGCGAGCGTCCCGAACTCCTGCGTGCAGGTGCCGATGCGCCCGTACACGGCCGCCCGGTCGGCGGCGGCCAGCTCGCGTGCCATCACGCCGGATCTGCTCGGCCTCGATCCCGCAGATCGGGGCCACGGCCTCGGGCGTGAACGGCTCGGCCAGCGCCGGGAGGGCGTCGAGGCCCTCGCACTGCTCGGCCAGCGGCCCGGGGTCGGCGAGGCCCTCGGACAGGAGGGTCTGGACCATGGCGGACAGCAGCAGCGCGTCGGTGCCCGGCCGGATGAAGTGGTGCTCGGACGCCTCCTCGGCGGTCCGCGAGCGCCGCGGGTCGACCACGACGACCTTGCCGCCGCGCTCGATGATGCCCCGCAGGCGTCCCCGCATGTCGGGCGCGGTGAGCAGCGATCCGTTCGAGGCGAGCGGGTTGGCGCCGAGGATGAGCAGGTGCGACGGTGCGGTCCACGTCCGGGACGGGCACGCTCAGCATGCCGCCGAACATCAGGCCCGCCGAGACCTGCTTGGGCATCTGGTCCACCGTGCGAGGCGGAGTAGACGTTCCGCGTGCCCAGCGCCTTGAGCAGCGCGCGGCTGTAGACCATGGCGTCGAGGTTGTGCGCGTTGGGATTGCCGAGGTAGACGGCCACGGCGTTGCGGTCGCCGTCGGCGAGCACGCGCGAGAGCCCCTCGTCGACCGCCGCCAGCGCTTCGTCCCAAGACGCGGGCGCGAGCTTGCCGCCGGCGTCGCGCACGAGCGGCGTGCGCAGCCGGTCGGGATCCTCGGGCAGCGCGCGCAGCCCCGTGGCCTTGGGGCACAGGAAGCCGTGCGAGAGGACGTCCTCCTCGTCGCCGCGGATCCGCGTCACGGCGTCGCCGTCGAGCGTGACCTCCAGGCCGCAGGTGGCCTCGCAGAAGGGACAGGTCCGGTACTCCGTCCGCACGCTCACGGGATCACTCTACGCCGCCCGCGCCGCCAGCGTCTCGCGGATGGCGGACACGGCCCGCTCGCAGCCCGCGCGGTCGACGTCGAGGTGGGTGACCATGCGGATGCGGCTCGGGCCGAGCGGCGTCACCTCGATGCCGGCGTCGTGCAGCGCGCCGACGAGCGCGAACGCGTCGTCGACCTCGAAGATCACGATGTTCGTCTCCACACGGTCCGCGTCGAGCCGCAGGCCGGGGATCGCCGCCAGTCCGTCGGCGAGCACGCGCGCGTTGGCGTGGTCTTCGGCCAGCCGCTCGACGTGGTGGTCCAGCGCGTACAGGCCCGCCGAGGCGACGATGCCCGCCTGGCGCATCGCGCCGCCCCACATCTGCTTGTAGCGCCAGGCCTCGTCGATCAGCTCCCGCGAGGCGGCGAGGCAGGCGCCGACCGGTGCGCCCAGCCCCTTGGTGAAGTCGATCCAGGCGGTGTCGAAGCCCGCTGCCCAGTCGGCGGCCGGGCACGCCCGACGCGACCACCGCGTTCATCAGCCGCGCCCCGTCGAGGTGCGCGTTCATCCCGTGCTCGCGCGCCACGTCCAGCACGCCGCGAACGGTCTCGAGGCGGCCACACCCGCCCGCCGCCCATGTTCGTCGTCTGCTCGACCGACACGAGCCGGGTGCGCGGGCCGTACCGGTCGCCCGCGGGGTGGATCTGCTCGCGCAGCTGCTCGGGAGAGAACACGCCGCCGTCGCCGTCGAGCAGCGTGAGCTGGGCGCCGGAGATCGAACCCGGCCCGCCGGCCTCCGCCACCCGGGGGTGCGCGGTGCGGTCGAGCAGGACCTCGTCGCCCCCCGGCCGGACGTGCAGCCGGAAGGCGATCGCGTTGCACATCGTCCCGGAGGGCAGAAAGAGCGCCGCCTCATGGCCCAGAAGCTCGGCCACCCGCTCCTGCAGCGCGTTCACGGTCGGGTCGAGGAAGCGCTGCTCGTCGCCGACCTCCGCCTCGTACATGGCGCGGCGCATGCCCTCGGTCGGCCGGGTCTGGGTGTCGGAGAAGAGGTTGACCGTCTGCACCGCCTGGGAGGCTAGCCCCCGATGACCGGCGACGGCAGGATCGGGCTCGCGGCGGCGGTCGCCTTCGCGGCGCTGTACCTGCTCAGCGGGCTCGTGGTGGCGGCGCCGCCCGCGCCCGACGCGCCCGCGGCGGAGATACAGCGCTACTTCGTCAACCACGCCGACGCCATCGCCACCTCGGCGTGGCTCATCGTCGCGGCGACCGTGCCGTTCCTCGTGTTCGCCGCCGTGTTGCGCCGGCGCCTGGCCGACGCCGCCGGCTGGCTCGGCGACCTCGCCTTCGGCGGCGGGCTCGTGCTCGCCTCGGCCGGGGTGGGGACGCTGATGATCTCGCTCGGACTCGCCCTGCATCCCGACTTCAACCCGCCCGAGACCGTGCGCATCCTGGTCGACGTCCAGCGCTTCTTCGCGCCCCTGGCCACCGGCGCGGTGTTCGCGCTCGCCCTCGCGGTGGCGCTCGCTTCGCTGCGCCACGGCGCGCTGCCCGCGTGGGTCGGGGCGGCCAGCCTGTTGTACGCGGCCTACGAGCTGCTCGAGAGCTTCACCGTGTTCGGCGGCGACAGCGGCGGGTTTGCTCCGGGCGAGTCGGTGAACCTCGTCGGGACGCTCGCCTTCCTGCCGTGGGCCGTCGCCGTCGGGGCGGGACTTGCGCGTCCCTATCCTCGAGGGGATGCCCCCGAAGGCCCCGGACAAGCTGACTGAGCAGCGCCGCGCGCTTCCCGACCAGCCCGGCGTGTACCTCTTCCGTGACGAGAAGGGGCGGGTGATCTATGTCGGCAAGGCGAGCTCGCTCAAGAAGCGCGTCGCCTCGCACTTCTCCGGGCGCACCCGGTACGGCCCGGCGGAGCTGGTGCCCCTCATCGACGCGATCGAGACCACGGTCACCGCCACCGAGGCGGAGGCGCTGCTGCTCGAGCAGAACTTCATCAAGCAGTACAAGCCGCGCTTCAACATCCGCCTGCGCGACGACAAGTCCTACCCCTACATCGCGATCTCCCTCGACGAGGAGTTCCCGCGCGTCTACTTCACGCGCGAGCGCCACCGCCGTAACCGCGCCTACTTCGGCCCCTACTCCAACGCCAAGAAGGTGCGGGGCACGCTCGACCTGCTCCAGAAGGTCTTCCTGTTTCGCTCCTGCGACGGCGCCGAGCCCGGCCGGCGCAGCGGCTCGCCCTGCCTGGACTACTACATCAAGCGCTGCGAGGCGCCCTGCGTCGGCTACGTCGACCGCGAGCAGTACCGCCGCTCCATCGACGGCGTCATCGCCTTCCTCTCCGGGCGCTACAAGGAGATCGAGCGAGAGCTGACCCGCCGCATGAACGAGGCCGCCGAGGCCCAGGAGTTCGAGCAGGCGGCCCTCTACCGCAACCGCCTGCGCGCCGTGCGCTCCCTGCTCGAGCGCCAGCGCGTGGCCAACGAGTCGGTGGGGACCGTCGACGCGGTGGCCGTCGCCGCCGAGGGGGCCGACGCCAACGCCCAGGTCTTCCAGGTCCGCGACGGAGTCCTGTCCGACCGCCAGTCCTTCTACCTCGCGAACGAGGGCGAGCGACCCCTGGCCGAGGTCGTCGAGGAGTTCGCGCTCCAGTACTACGGAACGGCGACGGCCATCCCCCCGCAGATCGTCGTCTCGCGGGCGGTCGGCGCGCTGCCCGCGCTGGCCGAGGCGCTGTCGGCGCGCCGCGGCGGACCGGTGGAGGTGCGCGCGGCCGAGCGGGGCGACAAGCGTCGCATCCTCGAGCTGGCCGAGCGCAACGCCGCGCTGGCCCTCGACCAGGAGCGCCTGAAGGACGAACGGCGCCGTCAGCGCCGCGTCGCCGCGCTCGACGGCCTCCAGGAGGCGCTGCACCTCGACGCGCCGCCGGTGCGCATCGAGTGCTTCGACGTCTCCAACCTGATGGGCACGCACAACGTCGCCTCGATGGTGGTGTTCGAGGGCGGGGCGCCGAAGAAGTCCGACTACCGCCGCTTCCGCATCCGCGGGTTCGAGGGAGCCGACGACTTCGCCGCCATGAACGAGGTGCTGAGCCGGCGGCTCGCTCGCTTCGAGGACCAGCACGACCGCTCGCCCCACGACCCCGAGCGCGACGCCTCCTTCGCCTCGTTGCCGAACCTGATCGTGATCGACGGCGGCCAGGGTCAGCTGTCGGCGGGGCTGGCGGCGCTCCAGGGCTTCCGCGAGCGCGGGGTGGTGATCGTGGCGCTGGCCAAGCGCATCGAGGAGGTGTTCATCCCCGGGCGCAAGTCCCCGCTCGTCCTCGACCACGACACGCCCGAGCTCCAGCTCCTCCAGCGGGCGCGCGACGAGGCGCACCGCTTCGCGGTCGACCATCACCGCTCGCGGCGCGACAAGGCGATGACGACGTCGATCCTCGACGAGTTGAGCGGCATCGGCCCGGCGCGCAAGCGCGTGCTGCTTCGCCATTTCGGCTCGCCCGACGCGGTCGTATCGGCCACCCGCGAAGAGCTCGAGGCGACGCCGGGACTGCCCGGGAAGGTGGCGCGGGAGCTCTATGCCCAGCTCAACAAGACCGGCCGATGAGAGAACCGCTCATCCGAATCGGTCCGGATGCCGAAGCGTTAAGAAGGTCAGACACACGGAATGTCCGATAGGGACGCGAGACTAAAGACGATGGGCGCTTCCAGGCCCGCCCGACTCGGCGGCCGGCTGCGGCGCGGCCGACGCAATGGGCTGCGGACGGCTCGCGAGTCGAGCCTCGACGACCTCGTCGTCATCACCGGCTTCTCCGGGGCCGGCAAGTCCACCGCGATGGCGGTGTTCGAGGATGCCGGCTACTTCTGCGTCGACAACCTGCCGCCGGAGATGATCCGCTCGCTGGCCGACCTGTTCATGCACGAGGGCTCGGCGGTGGAGCGCGCGGCCATCGTGTCGGACGTCCGCGGCGGGGCCTACTTCGAGGGCTTCCTCAACGTTCTCGACGAACTCGAGGGCCAGGGCGTCGCGCACCGGCTGATCTTCCTCGAGTGCGACGACCAGACGCTGCTCACCCGCTATCAGGAGACGCGCCGGCGCCATCCGCTCGCGCCCAACGGCACGGTCGAGGAGGGCATCGCCGCGGAGCGCGCGCTGCTGAGCCCGATCGGCGAGCGGGCGGACCTGGTCATCGACACCGGCGGCCTGACGACGGCCATGCTGCGGCGCAAGCTCGCCGACGAGCTGCTGCCCGCCGAGGCGCCGGCCCGGCTCGCCGTCACCTTCACCTCCTTCGGCCACAAGCACGGCCCGCCGCGCGACGCCGACATCGCCTTCGACGTGCGCTTCCTCCCGAACCCCCACTACGAGGAGAAGCTGCGCGCGCGCACCGGGCTCGACGACGAGGTCGTCGCCTACATCGACCGCGATGGCGGGCTCGAGGAGTTCTACGGCCACATCATTCCGCTGCTCGACTACCTGCTCCCGCAGTACGTGCGCGAGGGCAAGGCGCATCTGCTGGTGGCGATCGGCTGCACGGGCGGCCGGCACCGCTCCGTCGCGGTCGCCGAGCACCTGGCGCGCCACTACCGCGAGTCGGGCGACTACATGGTCGACGTCGCTCACCGCGACATCAGCAAGCCGCCCCGCGGCTGATCCGAGTTACGTCCGCTTGGGCGCGGAGAATGCGCGGCGTGATCGACCACGTGAGCCGCGAGGTGAGCGATCTCGAGCGGTCCGCGCGCTTCTACGACGCGGTGTTCTACGCGCTCGGCGCGCGCCGGATGCCGGCCGAGCCGGGCGCGGTGGCGTGGGGCGTCGACGGCCCGGTATTCCGCATCCTGGCCGGAGAGGCGAAGCAGGGCCACATGGCGCTGCGCGCCGCCGGAAAGGCCGCGGTCGAGGCGGCGTGGGAGGCCGGTCGGGGCGCCGGCGGGCGCGACGACGGCCCGCCGGAGTCGCGTCCCGCGGACGGGATTCGGTGCTACCGCGCCTGCCTGCGCGACCCCGACGGCGCGCGGGTGGAACTGCTGAGCCGCTGATAGCCTTCGAGCCACGCCGCGGGGCGATCTGCCGCGGCGTTTCTACTTACTTCGCAGGAGGCTCTGGATGGCAGTACGGGTGGGGATCAACGGCTTCGGTCGCATCGGCCGCAACGTCTTCAGGGCAGCCAAGGAGAGCGGGGCCGACATCGACTGGGTGGCGGTCAACGACCTGACCGACGCCCGGACGCTCGGCCACCTCCTGAAGTACGACTCCACCCTCGGCCCCTACCCGGGAACGGTCGAGGTGCGCGACGCCCGCCTCCTCGTCGACGGCGACGAGCTGCGCGTGCTCGCCGAGCGGGATCCCGCCGCCCTTCCCTGGGGCGAGCTGGGCGCCGACATCGTGATCGAGTCGACCGGCCTGTTCACCGACCGCGAGAACGCGGCCAAGCACCTCGATGGCGGCGCCAAGAAGGTCGTCATCTCCGCCCCGGCCAAGGGCCCGGACGTCACGGTGGCGCTGGGCGTCAACTTCGAGGAGGCCTACGACCGCGACGCCCACCAGGTCATCTCCAACGCGTCGTGCACGACCAACTGCCTGGCTCCGGTGGCCAAGGTCCTCAACGACAGCATCGGGATCAAGCATGGCCTGATGACGACGATCCACGCCTACACGGCCGACCAGCGCCTCCAGGACATGCCGCACTCGGACCTCCGCCGGGCCCGCGCCGCGGCCATCAACCTGATCCCGACCTCGACGGGCGCCGCCAAGGCGATCGGGGTGGTCGTGCCGGAGCTCGAGGGCAAGCTGCACGGCTTCGCCATCCGCGCGCCGATCGCCACCGGATCGGTCGTCGACCTGACCGTCGAGGCCGCGCGCGAGACGAGCGCCGAGGAGGTCAACGCGGCCTTCCGCGAAGCCGCCGACACGGGCGCGCTCACCGGCATCCTCGCCTACACGGAGGACCCGATCGTCTCCTCGGACATCGAGAAGTCGGCCTACTCGGCGATCTTCGACAGCGAACTGACCTCGGTCATCGACGGGACCCTGGTCAAGGTGGTCGCGTGGTACGACAACGAGTGGGGCTACTCGAACCGCATCGTCGAACTGGTCCAGAAGCTCCTGTGAAGACCCTCGACGACGTGGACGTCGAGGATCGGCGCGTTCTCGTGCGGGTCGATTTCAACGTTCCGCTCCAGGACGGGGAGGTGGTCGACGACACGCGCATCCGCGCCGCTCTGCCGACGATCGAGGAGCTGCGCCGGCGCCGCGCGCGGCTGGTGCTCGCCTCGCACCTCGGCCGCCCGCAGGGCAAGGTCGTGCCGGGGCTGTCGCTGCGTCCCGCCGCCGACCGGCTGGCGGAGCTCACCGGCGCCGACGTCACGCTCGCCCCGGGCGTGGTGGGGCCCGAGGTCAAGGCCCTGGCCGACAACCTCCAGCCCGGCGACGTGTTGATGCTGGAGAACGTGCGCTTCGAACCCGGAGAGACCGACAACGACGACGCGCTGGCCCGCGGACTGGCCGCGCTCGCCGACGTCTACGTCAACGACGCCTTCGGCGCCGCGCACCGCGCTCACGCCAGCACCGAGGCCGTGGCGCATCTCGTGGCCGACCACGCCGCGGGCCGCCTCCTGGCCAGCGAGGTGGAGACGCTCACCCGGCTGCTCGAGGATCCGCGGCGCCCGCTCGTCGCCGTGATCGGCGGCGCGAAGGTGTCGGACAAGATCGCGGTCATCGAGCGCTTTCTCGAGACCGCCGACGCCCTGCTGATCGGCGGGGCCATGTGCTTTCCCTTCTTCCGCGCGCAGGACCACGAGCATCGGGGACTCGCTGTGCGCCGAGGAGGACCTCGACCCTGCCCGGCTCGCGCTCGACCGCGCCGAGCGCTCGGACTGCCGCTTCGAGCTGCCGCGCGACCTGGTGATCGCCGATCGCTTCGATCAGGGCGCCCAGCGCCGCGAGCTCGACGGCGTCGAGGTGCCCGACGGGTGGATGGGCCTCGACATCGGCCCGCGCACCGCGGAGCGCTACGCCGCTGAGATCGCCGGCGGCGGGCACGGTGTTCTGGAACGGCCCGATGGGTGCCTTCGAGCTCGCGCCTTTCGCCACCGGCACGCGTGCGATCGCCGAGGCCGTGGCCGCCACCGATGCCGTCACCGTCGTCGGGGGCGGCGACTCCGCCGCCGCGCTGGCGCAGTTCGGCCTGGCCGACCGCGTCACCCACCTCTCGACCGGCGGCGGCGCATCGTTGGAGCTGCTCGAGGGTCGGCGGCTTCCCGGGGTAGAAGCACTGGCATGACGAGCGGAGCGAAGCGGAGCGGTCACGACCGGCAGGATGCTGGGCGTCCAAATCAAGAGCGCCGACCGGATGGAGGCCCAAGGTGACCCGAACTCCTCTGATAGCCGGCAACTGGAAGATGCACAAGACGGTCGCCGAGGCGGAGGCGTTCATCCAGGCGCTGCTGCCGCGGATCTCGTCGGCCGACGCCGACGTGGGCATCTGCCCGCCCTACACCGCGCTCCAGGCGATGGTCGACAGCGCGCGGGGCTCGCGCGTGGAGGTGTTCGCGCAGAACGTCCACGAGGCGGAGTCGGGCGCGTTCACCGGCGAGATCTCGCCTCCCATGCTCCTCGAGCTCGACGTCGACGGCTCGATCGTGGGGCACTCGGAGCGGCGCCAGTACTTCTGCGAGACCGACCGCGCCCTCCAGCAGAAGGTCCCGGCGATCCTCGCCGCCGGCCTGCGCCCGATCCTGTGCGTGGGGGAGACCGAGGAGGAGCGCGAGAACGACGAGACCCAGCGCAAGCTGCGCAACCAGGTCGGAGAGGCGCTGGCCAAGGTGGAGGAGAACCGGCTCGCCGACGTCGTCATCGCCTACGAGCCGATCTGGGCGATCGGTACGGGCAGGGTCGCCACCCCCGACCAGGCCCAGGAGGCGATCGCCTTCGTCCGCGCCCTGGTCAACGACCGCTCGGCCGAGCAGGCCGAGCGAATCCGCATCCTCTACGGTGGCAGCGTGAACGCCGACAACGCCGCGGAGCTGCTCGCCCTGCCCGACGTCGACGGCGCGCTGGTCGGCGGCGCGAGCCTCGATCCGGAGTCCTTCGCGGCGATCATCGCCGCGGCATGACGCTCCCGGTCGAGCGCGCCTGCCTCGTCGTGCTCGACGGCTGGGGGCTGGCGCCGCCCGGCCCGGGCAACGCCGTATCGCTCGCCGACACCCCGACGTTCGACGACCTGTGGGAGCGCTACCCCCACACCCAGCTCGACGCGACCGGGCGCGCCGTGGGCCTGCCCGAGGGACAGATGGGGAACTCGGAGGTGGGCCACCTCAACCTCGGAGCCGGCGCCGTGGTCGTTCAGGACCTGACGAGAATCGACGACGCGGTGGCGGCCGGGGAGCTGGCCCGCAACGAGGTGCTGCGCGAGCTGTTTGGCTCAGTCGCCGCAGGCGGACGCGTCCACCTGATCGGCCTGGTGTCCGACGGCGGAGTCCACTCCGGGTGGCGGCACCTGGAGGCGCTGATCGCGCTCGGGCGCGCAGCTCGGCGTTCCCGACCTGGTCCTCCACGCCTTCACCGACGGCCGCGACACGCTGCCGCACTCGGGCGCCGGGTTCCTGGAGACCGTCGAGGACTGGTGCGCCGCCGCCGGGAACGCGCGAGTCGGCAGCGTCGTCGGCCGCTACTACGCGATGGACCGCGACTCGCGCTGGGAGCGCACGCAGCTCGCCTACGACCTGCTCGTCCACGGCCGCGCCGAGCACCGGGCGGCCACGGGCGCCGAGGCGGTCCGCGCCGCCTACGAGCGCGGCGAGACCGACGAGTTCATCGCGCCGACTGCTGGTGGGAGGCGAGGCGCGCATCCGCCCGGCCGACGACGTCGTCCTGGGCTTCAACTTCCGGCCCGACCGCATGCGCCAGATCACCCGCGCGCTGGCCGAGCCGGGGTTCGACGAGATCGACCGGGGCGGCGCGCCGCCGGTGGCGCGCTACGCCACGATGGCCGAGTACGAGGAGGGCTGGCCGTATCCGGTCGCCTTCCCGCCGGCGCGGCCCTCGGTGACGCTGGCGAGCGTCGCTGGCCGAGCGCGGGATGCCGCAGCTGCACGTCGCCGAGACCGAGAAGTACGCCCACGTCACGTACTTCTTCAACGGCGGCGAGGAGACGCCCTACGAGGGCGAGGAGCGCGAGCTGATCCCTTCGCCGCGCGACGTGCCGACGTACGACCACAAGCCCGCAGATGAGCGCCGCGGAGGTCGCGGAGGCGTTCGCGCAGCGGTGGCGCGAGCACGGCCCGCGCTTCGGGATCGTCAACTTCGCCAACCCCGACATGGTCGGGCACACCGGCGTGATCCCGGCCGCCGTCGCCGCCGTGGAGGCCACCGACTCGGCTCTGGCCACCGTCGCCCGCGCCGTCCAGGAGTCCGGCGGCGCCTGCCTGATCACGGCCGACCACGGCAACTGCGACCACATGCTCGAGCCCGACGGCAGCCCGAACACCGCCCACTCGCTCAATCCCGTCCCGGTGATCGTGACCGTGCCGGACCTCGGCCTGCGCGACGGCGGCGTCCTCGCCGACGTCGCGCCTACGATCCTTCAGCTGCTGGGGGTGGAGCAGCCCCCGCAGATGACCGGTCGATCGTTGATCGAACCCACTCCGTGAACGTCGGGAGCTCGCGGGGGTCGAGCGTGTGGGGGACCGGGGACTCGCGGTAGAGGACCTCGGCCCCGGCCTCGAGGAGGCGGTCGCGGGCCTGGCGGCCGAACTCCACCGGGATGATCTGGTCGAGCGTGCCGTGGGCGATCGCCACCGGGTAGCCCTGGCGGTCGGTGAGCTCGAGCTCGAGCCCGTCGACGGTGGGCATGAAGCAGCTCATGGCGAGGATTCCCGCCGGCGCGGGGCGCCCGGCGCCGAGCGCGACGGCGTACGACATCACGCCACCCTGCGAGAAGCCGCCGACGATGGTCCGCTCCACCGGCACGCCGTACGCGTCCGGCAGCGCGTCGAACCACGCGGTGAGCCGCTCGTAGGTCGGCATGAAGCTGTCGGCGGGCGGATGGCCCAGCTGCGCGATCGAGTACCAGTGCCGGCCGCCGGGCGGCAGCGACAGCGGGCCACCGGGAGCGATCCCGACGAGCCGCCGCCGGGGGTCGAAGACGTCGAGCAGCGGGAAGAGGTCGTGCTCGGTCGTGCCGCGACCGTGGAGGAGGACCAGCGCGCCCTGAGGATCGCCGGCGGCGGGGCGGACCTCGTGGTCGAGCAGGTCGACGCTCACGATGCCGTCGCCGGCTGGCGGGGATTGTGCAGCGGGGTCAGCGTCTCCTCGAGGTGCTCGCGGAGCGGCTCGTGCTGCGGCGGCAGGCGCAGCGACTCGCCGAGGTGCTCGGCCGGCTCGTCGATGTCGAAGCCCGGCCCGCGGGTGGCCAGCTCGAACAGCACGCCGCCCGGCTCGCGGAAGTAGACGGAGTGGAAGTACTGGCGGTCGATGATCGGGGTGGGATGCGCCCCCGCGTCGGACACCCGCTTGCGCCACGCCTCCTGCTCGGCGTCGTCCTGGGAGGACCACGCGATGTGGTGGACCGTCCCGGCGCCCTGGATCCCCCGCTGCTCCGGTGCCGGATCGACGACGTAGAGCGCGCTGCGCTCTGCGCCCGCGACTCGCCAGCGGTCATCTCCCGCGCGCTCGAACCCGAGCGCGCCCTCGAACAGCGGCACGCCGGCTTCGCGGTCGTGCCCGTACGCGTGGACGCCGGCGAAGCCGAGCAGCGCGTGCTCGGCCGGGATGCCGTCCGCCTCGGCGCGCAGGGGCGGGTCCGTGAAGTCATCGGCGAGAAGCGCGAGCTCGAGCCCCTCCGGGTCGTGGAAGACGAGGAGGCGGTCGTCGCGGTGGGCTTGGGAGATGCCCTCACCCTGCAGCCGGCGCTCCCAGAAGTCCAGCGCCTCGGGAGAGCCGACGCGCCACGCCAGGTGGTAGACCATGCCCGCGCCCGGGCGGCCGCGCGCGGCGCCGGGGAACTCGAAGAAGGTGAGGATCGAGCCGGGGGATCCGCGCTCGTCGCCGTAGTAGAGGTGGTAGACGTCGGGGGCGTCGAAGTTCACGGTCTTCTTCACCAGCCGCAGCCCGAGAGCGCGGGCGTAGAAGTCCACGTTGGCCGGCGCGTCGGCCGTGATCGCGGTGATGTGATGGATGCCCTCGAGCTGCATGAAAATCGCTCCCGGTTCGTTGCGTAGTCAACTAGGGTAGGGACATGGCCATGCTCAACGATGACGAGATTCGCGCGTGGGGGGGATTCTTGAGGACGCATGCCCGGATCATGCGCGAGCTCGACGAGGAGCTGCGCGCCGCTCACGGCATGCCGCTGGGAACGTTCGACGTGCTCGTCAACCTCGCGCTCGCCCCGGAGCAGATGCTGCGGATGCGCGACCTGGCCGACGCGATCGTCCTCAGCCGCAGCGGGCTGACCAGGCTGGTCGACCGCCTGGTGCGCCAGGGCCTGGTCGAGCGCAGGCGCTGCGGCGAGGACGCCCGGGGAGCGTGGGCGGTGCTCACCCCCGCGGGACAGAACGCGCTCGCCGAGGCGTCGCCGACGCACTTCGACGGCGTGCGCCGGCGCTTTCTCTCGCCCCTCGACGCGGCCGACCAGGCACGGCTGGGCGATCTCTGGGACAAGATCAAGGCCGAAGACCTGACGGCTACGCGCTGAGTCCGAGAACAGCTAGTGCGTAGGCTCGATTGCGTGGAATTCGCGATCGAGCACCGTGACGCCGGCTCGCAGGCGCGGGCCGGCATCCTGCATCTCGCGCACGGAGAGGTGCGCACTCCGGCCTTCGTCCCGCTGGCGACCAAGGGCACGGTGAAGACGCTTCTGCCCGCCGAGGTGGCGGCGCTCGGGTACGACATCGTGCTCGGGAACACGTTCCACCTGATGCTCGAGCCGGGCCCCGAGGTCGTGGCCGCGCACGGCGGCCTGCACGGGTTCATGGGCTGGCCGGGCCCGATCATCACGGATTCCGGCGGCTTCCAGGTGTTCTCGATGGGGCACGGCACCGTCGCGGACGAGATCAAGGGCCGGGCGTCACAGGGCCCAGAGCGCGACGGCGCGATCCTCGCGATCACGGAGGAGGGCGTGCGCTTCCGCTCCTACACCGACGGAGCGGTGCGCTTCCTCTCGCCCGAGGGCTCGATGGAGGTTCAGGCGGCGCTCGGCTCGGACATCGCGCTCGCCTTCGACGAGTGCACGCCCTTCCACGTCAGCCGGGACTACACCGCCGCCTCGACCGAGCGCACCCACCGCTGGCTGCGCCGGTGCCTGGACTGGCACGCCGAGCACGGCCCGCCCGGCCAGGCCGTCTACGGGATCGTCCAGGGCGGCGTGTACGAGGATCTGCGCCGAGCGTCGGCGCAGGCGGTGGCCGCCAGCGGCTGCGAGGGGATAGCCATCGGGGGCTCGCTGGGCCAGGACAAGGCCCAGATGCACGAGGTCGTGGGCTGGGCGACTCAGGAGCTGCCCGAGGACCGTCCACGACACCTGCTCGGGATCGGCGAGATCGACGACCTGATCCGGGGCGTCGAGCTGGGAATCGACACGTTCGACTGCGCCATGCCCACGCGGATCGCGCGCCACGGCATGGCGCTGGTGCCCGAGCCGGAGGCCCGCTGGCGCGTCAACCTGCTCAACGGTCGCTTCCGCGACGACCTCGAGCCGATCCTCGCCGGCTGCTCCTGCCCGGCGTGCGCGGGAGGAATGTCGCGCGCCTACCTGCGCCACCTCGTCCGCCAGCGCGAGCTGACCGGCCTGCGCCTGCTCACGCTGCACAACCTCACGTTCGTGGCCGGAGTGATGGACCGGCTCCGCGACGCCGTCGCCGCCGGCACGCTCGGGGAAGCGGCGGCGGCGCTGCGTAGCTAGCGGGTGTTGTCCTCGACGAACTGCTTGGCCTCCTCGATCGCCGACTTGGCGTCGTCGGCCACGACCTTGCGCAGCTGCGGTTGCCCGCCCAGCTGGTCGGCGGCGATGATCCCGCCCGCCCCGATGAGGCCGGCGAGGATCAGGAGGACGATGACCGGGCCCAGGCGCCGCCTGCGCCGCTGGCGCGCGGCCGCCTCCCGTCGGCGCCGCTCCGGCGGGGCCTGGCGCGCGGGAGGCATCGGCGCCGGCGGCACCGGATCGAGTGGCCCGAGGACCCGAGTCGCCTCGGTCTCGTCCCCGGCCTGGCGTTCGAGCAAGCTCGTGGCCTCCGTCGCCCGGTCGGGCACGTCCGCGGCCGGGGGGTCGATACCGCGAGCGCCGGCGCGCAGCGCCTCGGCCATGGCGATCGCCGACTCGTAGCGTCCGTCGGCGTCGAGCGCGAGCCCGCGGGCCACGGCGCGGGCGAGCGACGGCGGGACCTCGGGGTTGACCGTGTCGAGCGGCGTGGGCGCTTCTCGCTGCTGCTTGAGCGTCAGCTCCGACAGCGACGTCGCCTCGTACGGCAGCCGGCCCGACAGCAGCTGGTAGGTCACGACCGCGAGGGCGTAGATGTCAGCGGCCGGTCCCGCCTCCTCACCCCGGGCCTGCTCGGGGGCCAGGTACGCGGCCGTTCCGAGCACCGAGCCCACCTGGGTGATGCTGGACTGCTCGGTCGCCCGGGCGATACCGAAGTCGGCGAGCTTGACGACGTCGTCCTCCGACATCAGCAGGTTGCCGGGCTTCACGTCGCGGTGCACCACGCCGTGGCGGTGGGCATGGTCGAGCCCGAGCGAGGACTGGCCGACGATGTCCAGCGTCTCGTCGATCCCCAGCACGCCGCGGTCGCGCAGCAGCTGGGCGCACGAGGGACCGTTGACCAGCTCCATCACGATGAAGTGCTGGCCCGTGGCATCGTCGAGGCCGAAGTCGTACACCTGCACGATGTTGGGGTGCACGAGCCGCGCGGCCGCGAGCGCCTCCCGGCGGAAGCGCGAGACGAAGGTCTCGTCCTCGGCCAGGTGCTCCGCCAGCAGCTTGACCGCCACCTCCCGCTCGAGGCGCGTGTCGAAGGCGCGGTGGACGGTCGACATGCCGCCGATCCCCAGGCGGCCCTCGAGGCGATAGCGGCCGTGGATGACCTGAGGGCTCATGCGCCGCCCTTGCCCTTGCCGCTCTTGCGCGACTCCTGGCCCGATGGCGTGCCGCCGCTGTTTCCGGACTCGGTCGTCGTCTGCGTGGTCGGCGGCGCCGTGGTGGTCGTGGGCGGGGTCGTCGTGGTGGTCGTCGGAGCGGTCGTGGTGGTCGTCGGGGTCGTCGCGGTGGTCGTCGGAGTCGTCGCGGTCGTCTGGGTGGTCTGCGTGGTCTGCGTCTTGCCGCACTGCGTGCGGATCTTGTCGAGCACGATCTGGAGGTTCTCCGCGAGCGTCCGGCGCAGCCCCGAGTCCACCTCCGAGGGCAGGCGGCCGGCCCGTCCCTCGGCGCGGACGACGGCCGCCTGGGAGGCCCGGCACTCCTCCTGGTCGTAGAAGGAGGAGGCCTGGTCGAGGTCGGAGTTGATCGCGTCCGCGTCGCTGCGCGGGATGAGGTCGTTGCGGTCGCCACAGGCGACGAGGAAGGCGCTCGAAACCCCGAGCGCCGCGGCGATGAGCGCGAGCAGCAGCGTGCGCATCAGAGGACGGCGCATGCTACTGGCCGTACTCCAGTCGCTCCGCCAGCGAGTCGGGCAGCCGGGCGGCGCGGATCGCGCTCTGGGCGCCGGCGACGTCGTACACGGTCCGGCGCCAGACCGCCGTCCAGGCCTCGGTGTCGAGGACCATCCACGCGGCGCGCGGGTCCCCGTCGCGGGGCTGGCCGACGCTGCCCGGGTTGAGCAGCCACTCCTGCTCGGCCAGATCGACCTCGGCGCCGGCCGGGCGCGTCTCCCCGGTGGCCGGCTGGCCCTCCGCGCGCTGGAACGAGAGCGCGACGTGCGAGTGGCCGATCAGGCAGACCCGGTGGCTCTGGACGTCGAAGCACAGGTCGGCGAGGAGGGTGGAGAGGACGTACTCCCACACCGCGTCCCGCGGGCTGGCGTGGAACAGGCCGACCTCGCGGTCGAGCAGCTGGGGCTCGAGGCCGGCCAGGAACTCCATGCTCTCCCGGGACGCCACCTCCTGCGTCCACTCGGCGGCGAGCCGTGCGCCGGTCGAGAACTCGTCGAGCGGGATGTCCCCGCGCACGGCGAGATCGTGGTTGCCGACGAGGCAGAGGTCGCAGGTACGAGCCGCCAGCTCACAGCAGGCGTCGGGATCGGCTCCGTACCCGACGACGTCGCCCAGGCACCACACCTCGTCGGGCTCGAGGCGCTCGACGTCGGCGAGTACGGCCTCGAAGGCATGGCGGTTGCCGTGGATATCGGAGAGAACGGCGATGCGCATGTGTACGGTGGAGGGCGTGGACCGCAGGCGCCTGCGACTGCCGATCGCGCTCGTGGCCGCCGTGGTGGCCGCGGAGGCCGCAGTGCTCCTACTTCGGCCGCGCGAGGGCGTGATCGATCCGGCGCCCGTGAGCGCCCGATCCTACTTCAGCCCCGCTCAGCTCGACCGCGCCCGCGACTTCCGCCGCCCCCAGTTGGCGCTCTACGGGGCCAGCCTGCTCGTCGAGGGAGGCGTGCTCGTCCTGCTCATCCGCCGACCTCCCTCCCGGCTGCGAGGCCCCTTTCGCCGGCCCGTCCTGGCCGCAGCGCTGGCCGGGGCGGCACTGTCGGCGGGCCTCACGCTGGCCACGCTGCCGCTCGGCGCCGTCATGCGCCAGCGCGCCGTCGATGTCGGCCTGGTGACACAGTCGTGGGGCGGGTGGGCCGTCGACGTCGCCAAGTCGCTGGCGATCGGGGGGGTGCTGGCCGGGGCGGGCGGGGCGATCTTCGTCGGCCTCCAGCGCCGGTTTCCCCGGCATTGGTGGGCGCCGGGGAGCGTCGCCGTCGTCGCGATCGGGGCGGCGTTCCTGTACGCGGGCCCGGTCGTGCTCGATCCGGTCTTCAACCGCTTCACGACCCTGCCGCAGGGAAGGACCCGCACGCGAGGTCCTGGCCCTCGCCCGAGAGGCCGGCGTGAAGGTGGGCCAGGTGTACGAGGTCGACGCCTCGCGTCGAACGACCGCGGCCAACGCGTACGTCACGGGTCTGGGCTCGACCAAGCGCGTGGTCGTCTACGACAACCTGCTGGAGCACTTCACTCCCGACGAGGTTCGGCTGGTCGTCGCCCACGAGCTCGGCCACGTCCACTACCACGACGTGCCCCGGGGCCTGCTGTGGCTGGCGCTGGTGGCGCCGTTCGGGGTCTTCGCCGTGCAGCGCCTGAGCGAGCGGATGGCCCCCGGCGCCGCCGGCACCCCGACCGTGCTGCCCGCTGCCGTCCTCTCCCTGGCGCTCGTGGCCGGTGGGCTCGGCGTGGTGTCGAACCAGCTCTCACGCCGCGTCGAGGCCCGCGCCGACACGTTCTCCCTCCGCCTCACCGGCGCCCCCGAGCCGTTCGTCTCGTTCGAGCGGCGGATCGCCGTGCGCAACGTCTCCGATCCCGATCCGCCCGGCTGGGTCACCTGGACGCTCGGCACCCACCCGCCGACGATCGAGCGAATCGGCGCCGCCGTGGCCTACGAGCGCGGCGCGCGCTAGGGGTCCGCTATTCCCGGTCGTCCGGAGGCCCGCCGAACTCCGGCAGGTTCTTGATCCCCTCGCGCGTCTGCCACTTGGAGTAGTTGTCCTCCATCGCGTCGATCAGCTCACGCATGAACTTGGGCGAGAGGTTGACGCGGGACACGACGACGCCGGGGATCTCCTCGTCCTCGACCTCGTGGTCCACGCGCGCGAAGGTGATCGTGAACTCGTAGTCGGAGTGCGAGACGTTGGCGAAGTTCGCGTACGCGCCGGCCATCATCTCCGGCGCGAAGTGGATGTTGATGTGGCGCTCCTGGGCGTCGTCTTCTTCGGTCATGCGCCTAGTATCGCAGCGTGCGGATCATCGTCCTGGCCGTCGGCCGGCTCCGGCCCCCCTTCGCGGACGACGTCCAGCACTACCAGAAGCTGCTCGCGGGTCATGCCCGCGTGGAGATGGTCGAGCTGCGCGAGGACGAGCGCGTGCCCAAGCGGATCCCCGAGCGGGCCTTCGTCTCCCTGCTCGACGTCCGGGGCGAGGCCTATTCGTCCGAGGACTTCGCCCGCTTCGTGGAGCAGCGTCGCCAGGGCGGGCGCGACCTGTGCTTCGTCATCGGCGGGCCGAAGGGGCTCGACCTCGACGTCGTGGACCACCGCTTCTCGCTCGGGACCCTCACGCTTCCGTATCAATTGGCTCGCGTCGTACTCCTCGAGCAGGTCTACCGCGCCCACAAGATCCTCAAGGGCGAGCCCTACCACTACTAGATCTAGATGCCGCAGATCCCCGAGGTCAGCCTGTTCCTGCGGAGGCTCTGGCGTCTGAGCCTCGTGATCGCGGGCGTGCTCGCCCTCGGGACCGTCGGCTTCGTCATCACCGAGGACGCATCGGTGTGGCACGGATTCGTATGGGCGCTGGACACCGTGGCCACGGTCGGTTCCATCCCCGAGCCCGACGACGCCCCGGGCCAGGCGATCAAGGTCGCGTTGATCGTGCTGGGCGTCGGTACGCTCTTCTACGCGCTCGTCACCGTGACGGAATTCTTCGTCCACGGCCACCTCGGGGATCTTCTGGCCGAGCGCCGCGCGCGCCGAATGATCGACTCGCTGTCCGACCACCACATCATCTGCGGCTTCGGCCGCGTCGGCCGCCAGGTGGCCCGGGACCTGCAGGCGGCGGGCGCCCGCTACGTGGTGGTCGACGAACGTCCGGAGAACCGCGAGGTCGCCGCCGGTCTCGGCCCCGGCGTGCGCTTCATCGCGGGCCAGCCGGCCGAGGACGAGGTCCTGCGGTCGGCGGGAATCGAACGCGCACGCGCGGTGGTCGCCTGCGTGGACTCCGACGCCGAGAACATCTTCATCACGCTCACGGCACGGGGCCTGTGCCCCGACATTCGCATCGTGGCCCGCGCCAGTGCCGAGGCCGCCGAGCCCAAGCTCAAGCGGGCGGGCGCCGACCGGGTCATCTCGCCGTACAAGGCGAGCGGCGCCGAGATGGCGCGACTCGCCCTGACGCCGCAGGTCTCGGGCGTGGTCGACGTGGCGCCGGAGTACCGGATGGAGGAGATCGAGGTGACGGTGGGCTGCGCCGGTGAGGGCAAGACGATCGGCGACGTCCGCGGCGGGTCCTTCATCGTCGCGCTGCGTCGACCCGACGGGACCTTCCAGGCGCAGCCTCCGGGCGAGACGAAGCTCGCGCCGGGCGACGTCATCGTGGCCATGGGCACGCTGCGCACGATGGACCGGCTCGAGGCCCTGTTCGCGCCGACGGCCGCGGCGGCGAGCCAGTGACGACGCCGGTGGGGGAGCTGCGGGCCGCGGTGGAGCGGGCCGCGGCCTCGCTGCGCGACGGCCAGGGCAACGGCGCCGGCCGGCCCGCGCCGACGCTCGAGCGTCCGAAGAAGGCGGAGTTCGGCGACTACTCGACGAACGCGGCGATGCTGCTGGCGCCGGTCCTCGGCGAACCCCCGCGCGACATCGCGGCCCGCCTGGGCGACGCGCTCGGCTCGGAGCTGGGGCCGCTTCTGGACCGCGTCGAGGTGGCGGGCCCCGGCTTCCTGAACCTCTTCCTGGCCGATGCCTGGTACCGCGAGGCGCTCGGCCACGTGCTCGCGGCGGGCGACGAGTTCGGGGGCGGGGGTGCGCCGGCCCCCCAGCGCATCAACGTCGAGTTCGTGAGCGCCAACCCCACGGGCCCGCTCACCGCGGCCGGCGGGCGCCACGCCGCCTACGGCGACTCGCTCGCGCGGGTCCTCGAGTTCGCCGGCCACGAGGTCGAGCGCGAGTACTACTTCAACGACGCGGGCAGCCAGATCCGCAAGCTGGGGGAGTCGATCCGCGCTCGCGCGCGGGGCGAGCCGGTGCCGGAGGACGGCTACGAGGGCGAGTACGTGGCCGAGCTGGCGGCGGAGATCCCCGGCGCGGCCGACGGCGATCCCGACGAGCTGGCCCACGCCGGGATAGAGCTGCTCATGGGAGGCATCCGGGCGACCCTCGAGCGCTACCGCGTGGACTTCGACGTCTGGTTCTCCGAGCGCACCCTGCACGAGGGGGACCCGAGCCCGATCGACCACGCCTTCGCCGAGCTGCGCGAGCGCGGGCACCTCTACGAGTCCGAGGGCGCGCTGTGGCTGCGGACGACTACCTTCGGCGACGACAAGGACCGCGTGCTGGTGCGCTCCACCGGCGAGTACACCTACTTCGCCGCCGACGTCGGGTACTACGAGCACAAGCGCGAGCGGGGGTACGACCGGCTGGTCAACGTCCTCGGCTCCGACCACCACGGCTACGTCGCGCGTCTGAAGGCGCTGGTGGCCGCGCTCGGCGGCGATCCCGAGACCTACGAGATCATCATCATGCAGTTCGTCCACATCGTGGAGGCCGGGGAGCGGGCCTCGATGTCCAAGCGGCGCGGGGACTTCGTGACGCTCGACGAGCTGCTCGACGACATCGGCGTCGACGCCACGCGCTTCTTCATGCTCCAGCGCTCGCACGACACGACGATGGACCTGGACCTCGACCTCGCGCGCGAGGAGAGCGCCGAGAACCCGGTCTACTACGTCCAGTACGCGCACGCCCGCATCGCCGGGATCCGGGCCAAGGCGGGGGAGGGGGCGGAACCGTCCGC
Organism: uncultured Actinomycetes bacterium; assembly: GCA_963842605.1. Lineage (GTDB taxonomy): Bacteria > Actinomycetota > Thermoleophilia > Solirubrobacterales > Solirubrobacteraceae > AC-38. The sequence continues at coordinate 289,708 of CAWJGV010000002.1, read as the reverse complement.
GGACGTCGAGGTCGAGCTGCACCCCGCCGAGCGCGCGTTGGTCCTCAAGCTGCTCGCCTTCCCGGCGGAGGTCGAGGAGGCGGCGGAGCGCCGCGCGCCCCACCGGATCGCCACCTACGCGCTCGAGCTGGCGCAGGAGTTCACCGCCTTCTACCGCGATTGCAAGGTCGTGGGGGCCGAGCCGCCCGAGGCCGAGGCGTTCCGGCTGGCCCTGTGCGTAGGCTCCCAGCGCACGATCGCGCGGGCCCTCGATCTGCTCGGGGTGAGCGCGCCGGACGAGATGTGACCGAGACCGCACCCGCCGACAAGCTCGACCGTTCCACGATCCTGGCCTTGGCGGCGATGGCGCTGGCCGTGTTGATCGTGGCCAACGACTTCACGGCCTTCAGCGTGGCGCTGCCGGCGATGGAGAAGGACCTCGACTCCGACCTGTCGACGATCCAGTGGGTGGTCAACGCCTATGGGCTGGTGTTCGGCGTGATGATCGTCACCGGCGGGCGCCTGGCCGACATGTTCGGGCGCCGCAACATCTTCTTCGCCGGCGCCGGGATCTTCGCCGGGTTCTCGCTGCTGGGCGGGGTGGGCCAGAGCGACATCTGGGTGATCGCCTGCCGCGCGCTGATGGGCATCGGCGGGGCGATGATGTGGCCGGCCATCCTCGGAATGACCTACGACGTCCTGCCGGAGTCCAAGGCGGGTCTGGCGGGCGGGCTGATCCTGGGGGCCGCCGGTTTCGGCAACGCCATCGGGCCGCTGATCGGCGGCGGGCTGGCGCAGGTGAGCTGGCGCTGGATCTTCTTCCTCAACATTCCGATCGCGGCGATCGGCGTGCTGGCCACGCTGCGCGCCATCAAGCCCGACGCTCCGGCCGCAGACAGGGCGAAGATCGACTACCCCGGCATTGCCACGCTGTCGGTTGGGCTGGTGTTGATCATGATCGGGCTCGACCAGTCCAGCGCCTGGGGGATCGACGACCCGCGCGTCCTCGCGCTCATGATCGTGGGGGCGCTGCTCGTGGTGTCCTTCGTCTTCGTCGAGCGCCGGGCCGGGGAGGCGGCGCTGGTGCCCGGATCCGTCATCGGGAACCCGAACTTCCGGGCCGCCTGCCTGTCCGTGCTGCTCATGTCGGCCGTGTTCTTCGCCGCGCTGCTGTTCCTGCCGCAGTTCATGACCAAGGCGCTGGGCTACGACACCCTGAAGGCCGGCGCCGGACTGCTGCCGATGATGGTCACGTTCGCGGCGGTGTCGTTCATGGCCGGGCCGCTGTACGGGCGATTGGGGGCGAAGGCCGTGGTGTCCGGCGGGGCCGCCTTCATCACCGTCGGGATCTTCATGCTGTCGCGGATCGAGTCCGGCGACGACTACAGCACGCTGATCGTCGGCATGATCGTCCTGGGCGCCGGGATCGGGTTCTTCTACTCGTCGGTGACCACCTCGGCGGTGACCGCCCTCGATCCGTCCCAGGCCAGCCTGGCTGGGGGGATCGTCTACATGTTCCAGGTGGCCGGCGGGGTGGTGGGCCTGGCCGTGAACACGGCGATCGTCACGTCGGACAGTGGCGGCTCGATCGCGGAGTTCGTCGAAGGCATCTCCAACGCCTTCACGATCGACGCCATCCTGGCGCTGCTCGGGTTGCTCGTGGCGATCGTCTTCGTGGGCGGGCGGATGAGCGCCGAGCAGGTGCGGGCCCACAGGCCGCACCTGCACCGCGCGCACGGCTAGCGCGGCGCACTAGCGGTCGTAGCGCGCCAGGTCCTCGTCGAGGCGCCGCGAGTCCGCGGCCGAGATCGACGGCGCGCTGACGGCCGCGGCCGCGGGCCGGCGCGGCCGGCGCCGGCGGGTCAGGGCGAAGAGGACCAGCCCGGCGGCGGCCATGATCACCGCGATCGGCACGAGGTAGGCGGCAAGGTTGAAGCCCTCGTTCTTCGGCAGCGCGAGCACCTCGTCGCCGTACTGCTTCGCCAGGGCGTCCTTGATCTGCTCCTTGCTCTGGCCCTCAGCGATCAGGCGGCGTATGTACGCCCGCTCGCGCTGCGCGAAGGGGGCGTCCTGCGGGGCCAGGTTGAGCGGCGTGCCGCAGACCGTGCACATGACCTCGTCCTCGACGTCGGTGAACGACACGGCGGCGTATGCCGGAGCGGCGAGGACGAGGGCGGCGAGCAGGGACAGGGCGGCGAGGCGCACGTCCCTTACTGTAGAGCGGGTGCCGCGCCACACCCTCGGCTCGCTGCTGATCGCCTGCTGCGCCCTGACGTGGGGGTTCGTCGGGATCATCGTGCGCGAGGTCGAGCTGCCGGCGCTGACGATCGTGTTCTTCCGCGTGGCGCTGTCGTCCGCCGCGGTGGCGCTGATCCTGCTGGCCGTCGGCCGGCGCGACCTGCTCAGCCGCCCGCCGCGGGAGGTGGTCGCGCTCGGCGTGCTCCTGGCCATCCACTGGAGCCTGTACTTCGCGGCGATCAAGGAGACCTCGGTGGCCAGCGCCGTGCTCATCACCTACGCCGCGCCGATCTTCATGGCGATGCTGGCGCCGCTGCTCATCCGCGAGCACGTGCCGGGCGTGTCGATCGCCGCGCTCGTCGTGTCGATGGGAGGGATCGTCGCCATCTCGCTGGCGGGCGGAAGCGGCGGGGACGAGGTTCGCGCCACCGGGGTGGTCCTCGCGGTGTTCGCGGCCATCACGTACGCGTTCATGATCGTCCTGCTCAAGCGCTGGGCGGCCGACGTGCACCCGGCGACGATCATCGTGTGGCAGGAGGGTGTCGCCGCGGTCCTCCTCGCGCCGGCCCTGCTGTTCGCCAACTTCGATTCGGTCGGCGCCGCCGACGTCGGCTATCTCTTGATCCTGGGAATCGCGCTCACCGGTGTGACCGGCATCGTGTACGTCGGCGCGCTCAAATGGGTCCCCGCGACCACGGCCGGCATCCTCGCCTACATGGAGCCGGTGTCGGCCGCGCTGCTCGCCGCCGTCATCCTCGGCGAGACGCTCACCCCGGCCGTCATCGTCGGCGGCGCGGCCATTGTCGCCGCGGGCGTGGTCGTCGCCTCGCGCACCCCGGTGCCGGGGGGCTCGGTGGAGGAGCCAGTGCCGGTCACCGCTCAATAGCCTGCGCCCTGTGCCCGCCGACTTCGTCGCCTGCACCGTCGCCTCTCGGCGCTACCTCGCGCAGGCCCGCGTCGTGGTCGACTCGTTTTTCGAGCACCATCCGGAGGGACGCTTCGCCGTCCTGATCTCGGACGACCCGGAGCGCGAGCGCGCCGTGGATCCGCGGGTGGAGGAGCTGCGGCCGGCCGACATCGGGGTGGACGAGGCCGAGCTGCACCGAATGGCGCTCATCTATTCGGCTCTCGAGCTCGCGTGCGCGCTGAAGGGCCGGCTGGTTCGCCACGTCGTGCAGCGCGGCGAGACCGCCGTGCTGCTCGACGGCGACATGTTGGTGCTCGGCGACCTGACCCCGCTGGCGGTCGCCGCGAGGCGCGACGGCCTGGCGCTCACCCCGCACAGCACCGAGATAAACGCGCCGCCTGTCCGCTACCCACCAATGATTGGCTGGGCGCCTCGGCTGCGCAACGCGTTCGGCGCCGACCAGACGCTGGTCCGCGCCGGGACGTTCAACGCCGGCCTCCTCGCGGTCGGCGAGGGGGCGGATCCGTTCCTGGATTGGTGGAACGACCGGACGGCCCGCTACTGCCTCCTCGAACCCGGTCGCGCCCTGTTCGTGGACCAGGGGTGGCTGGCGCTCGTCCCCACGCTGTTCGACTGCCATATCGAGCGCGAGCCGGGATGGAACGTCAACGGCTACCACCTCGCCGACCGCGACGTGGAGTGGGAGGGCGACGTCCCCCGGGTCGGCGGGGAGCCGATCCGCTGCTTTCACTTCATCACCTTCGACCCGCATGCGCCCGACCGGCTCAGCCGCGAGCCCAACATCGCCGCCGTGTGGCCGACTGCCGCCGAGCGACCCGGCGCCGCGCGGCTGTGTCGCGAGTACGCGGAGCGCGTGCTCGCCGCCGGTCACGAGGCCGCGCAGGCGGAGGTGGGGCCGTTCGAGCGCCTGGCCGACGGGACCCCGGTGGACCCCAACATGCGCGCCGTCTACGCCGAGGCGCTGCTGCGACACGAGGCCGGAATGGGGGAGGCACCGCCCAATCCGTTCGGCGACGGCGACGCCGACGAGTTCCTGCGCTGGCTGGAGGAGCCGTGGGAGGGCCAGGACGACGAGTTCCCCGTGTCGCGCTACCTCGTCGGGTTTCACACGCGCTTCGACTGGGTGTACGGGTCGTTCAAGGAGGTTCCCGGCGCCGACGCGGAGCGCTATCTGCGCTGGCTGCCCGAGGCCCACGAGCGCGGGGACGTCGATCTTCCCGAGCGCTGGGTGCCTCCCCGGTTACCGCCCCCTCCGGACCCCGCGCTCCTGGAGCTCGAGGACCGGTATCGCGACCTCCTGGCCGCGCTCGAAGCGCAGCGCAGCAGCCTGAGCTGGCGGGTGACCGCACCGCTGCGGCGGGCGGCGGCCCTGGCCCGCCGCCGCCACTAGAATCGGCGCCTCGCGGCGGTAGCTCAGCTGGTAGAGCGCGAGCTTCCCAAGCTCGAGGTCGCGGGTTCGAGACCCGTCCTCCGCTTCTGCGCCAGGCCGTCCCCTGACGATCCCGTCAGGGGACGGTTGCCTTGGCGATCCGTCAGGCGCGGTCTCTCCCCGCGCCATCCTGCGACCGGTCACGCTCGCGGCCGGTCCGCGACTCGTCGCCGCGGTCGGAGCCGTTCTCGCGGTCGAAGCGCGCGGCGACCTCGTCCTCGTCCACGTCGGGGTCCGTGCGGGCAGCGTCCATGTGGCGCTCGCGTGCCTCCCTCGCCCGCTCCTCCGCGGTGGCGGCCTGCTCACGCGCGGTGGCCTCCTCGCGTCGCGCCCGGGCGGCGCGTTCCTCGGCCTCGGCGCGCGTACGGTCGGCCTGTGCGCCCGAAACCTCGGCCTCGCGCCTGATCCCCCGTGCCTCCTCGCGGCGCGAATCGAGCCGCTTCTGACGGCCCTTCCCGCCGAGCACTACCAGCACGGCCAGCACGATCAGTGCGACAACGGCGATGGCGATGATTGCTCCAGTGCTCATCTCTGACTCCCTTCCTCGCTTGTGTCCAGTCGCGTACCCAGGAATGCGGTCGGTATCCCCGTTTGGCAACTTCGCCGGCTGCGGCTCAGCGGCCCAGGAGATCTCGGATGCTCTGCTGGAGCTCGTCCGCGCGGAACGGCGTGGCGGGTCGGCGTCGGCGCCGACGGGCCCGAGGGTGAGCGCTTGGCCGAGCCGCTCACCAGCGGGTCAGAGGTGCGGGCTACCCCGACGGGAGCGGCGAGCCGGCGAGGAAGACCCACCAGAGGAACATCGTCAGCCCGGCGAGCGTGACGCTGCCCACGAGGATGATGTCCAGGACGCTCGTCGAGCGACCGGACTCGCGCTCACCGCGCATCGACTTCATCCAGGGAAGCTGCAGCCGGACCTGCCCGTCGGTCTCGGTGACCCGCTGATAGGTCCGGTTGAGGCGCGACAGGATCATCGCGTCGACAAGACCGAGGCGACGATCCCGATCGCGACGACCGCGTAGGGGCCCATCGAGGGCTGCGACGAGCTCACGAGCTGGGAGCCGATCCACAGCCAGCCGATCGGGATTCCGACCCACAGGAACAGCGCGGCGACGGACATCGCGACGATGAGGAAGGCTGCCGCGGCCTTCTTGCTCAGTCCGGCAAGCATGCGCGCCGAGCATAGCAGTGATGAACGGTCGCGTTTATCGCTTGGCTACCAGGCCTGCGGGTCGCCGCAGTGCGGGCAGCGGACCGAGGCGGAGACGACCGCCTGAAAGGCCGAACCGCAGCGGCAGATGTAGAGCGCCTTGTCCTGGGGCCCGCCGCTGCGGAGCTCGCGGTTCTCGGGGCCGTTGGGCCGCCGGCTGCGGTCCTGCGGGCTCCGGCTCCGCGACGGGGCGCTCGTGAGCCTGGACGGAGTCCTCGTCGCCGCGCCGGCGCGTAACGCGCAGGGCGGGGCGCTGCTTCGTGGGCTTGCGGAAACGGGTTCGCATCTGGTCTATCTATACAAACGGACGTTCGGGGCAGAAGTTTCTTTCCCTGTCGGACGTCGCCAGCGAGCGCCCGAGGGAGCTCTGGGATACTGGACGTCCGATGGACCCCCGCCGCAAGCGCAAGATCAGGCTGGTGGTGGCGTTGAGCGTCGCCGTGCTGCTTGCGAGCGCCCTCGTCTACACGAGCTTCAGCGCCTCCAGCGAGGCGACGCAGCCGAGCAAGTTGGCGCGCAACGCCAAGCCGGGCCGGTCCTACCAGCTCACCGGAAAGGTCGTGGACGGCTCGGTGCGACGGCAGGGGACGACCCTGCTGTTCCGCGTGCGCGACCGCAACGGCACGAGCTCGGTGCCCGTGCGCTACACCGGCACGGTGCCCGATCCGTTCCGCGAGGGTCGCGAGGTCATCGTGGACGTGCGCAAGCGGGGGGCCGTGTTCGTGGGGGAGAAGGACTCGCTGGTCACCAAGTGCCCGTCGAAGTTCTCCAAGTCCGAGTCGCAGAGCTAGCGGGGGCCCCGGATTGGCGATCCTCGGTCGCGCCTGCCTGATCCTCGCCCTCGGGATCGCCTTCTACGGGATCGGCGCCTCCCTGTACGGAGCGCGCGCCCGCCGCCGCGAGTGGGTGGACTCCGGCCGGCGCGCCGTCTACGCCCTGGCCGGCGTGCTCACCGTGGCCTTCGTCGTGCTCGAGGTGGCCTTCCTGCGCTCCGACTTCTCGTTCGACGTCGTGGCCAGCCACTCGAGCACGACCACGCCCGGCTTCTACAAGGCGACCGCCGCCTGGTCGTCGCAGGAGGGCTCCCTGCTGCTGTGGGTGTGGCTGCTCTCGGTGTGGTCGAGCCTGGTCCTGTTCGCCGTCCGCCGCCGCGTGCGCGAGGTCGCGCCGTATGCCACCGCCGTCCTGCTCGGCTTCGCGGTCTTCTTCGCCTCGATCACGCTGCTGCTCGCCGATCCGTTCGCCCAGACGAGCCCGGCCCCCGTCGAGGGCATCGGGCTCAACCCGCTCCTGCGGCACCCGAGCATGATGACTCACCCGCCGCTCCTGTACTCGGGCTACACGCTGTTCACGATCCCCTTCGCCTTCGCGATCGGCGCGCTGGTGGCCCGGCGGCTGGACGCGGAGTGGATCGAGGTGACGCGCCGGTTCGCGCTCGGCGCCTGGTTCTGCCTCGGCGTGGGGATCCTGCTCGGCGCCCGGTGGTCCTACGTCGAGCTGGGGTGGGGCGGCTACTGGGGCTGGGATCCGGTGGAGAACGCCTCGCTGCTGCCCTGGCTCACCGGGACCGCGTTCCTGCACTCGGCGATGATCCAGGAGAAACGCGGGATGCTGAAGGTGTGGAACGTCTCGCTCGTGCTGGCGACCGGCGTGCTGGCCGTGATGGGCACGTTCCTCGTGCGCTCGGGCATCCTCGACTCGATCCACGCCTTCGGGGCCTCGACGCTGGGCCGGCCGTTCCTGGGCTTCATCGCGGTGCTCGTGGCCGGATCGATCGCCCTGGTCATCTCGCGGCGCGGCGACCTGCGCTCCGAGTACCGGCTCGACTCGCTCCTGTCCCGCGAGGCGGTGTTCCTGCTCAACAACCTCGTCCTCGTGGGGCTGGCCTTCGTGATCTTCTGGGGGACGTTCTTCCCCCTCATCTCGGAGGCGGTCACGGGAACGAAGGCATCGGTGGGACCGCCCTGGTTCGACCGCTACACCGTGCCGCTCGCGCTCGTGCTCGTGCTGCTGGCCGGGATCGGGCCGGTGATCGCCTGGCGGCGGGCGACCGCCGCCAACCTGTGGCGCACGTTCCGCGTGCCGCTCGGCGTGCTCGCGGCGACGCTGGTCGTCCTGCTCGTGACCGGGGCCGGCGAGCATCCCGCCGCCCTCGTCATGTTCTGCTGCTCGGCCTTCGTGCTCGCCGCCGTGGGCCAGGAGTTCTGGATGGGGACGCGGGCGCGCCGCGACATGACCGGCGAGGCGCTGCCGGTCGCGCTGGCCGCCCTGGTGCGCCGCAACCGGCGCCGCTACGGGGGCTACGTCGTCCACGCCGGCATGGCGATCCTGTTCATCGGGGTCGCCGCGTCCTCGGCGTTCCAGGCCAACCGCGACCTGCGCCTGTCGCCCGGACAGACGGCAAGGGTCGGGGGCTACGACATCACCTACGTGCGCCCGACGACCCGGCTGGAGAGCGAGAAGGTCTCGCTGGGGGCGGTCCTGGACGTGCGCCGGGACGGCAAGCGGGTCGGGACCCTGCGCCCCACGCGCGGCTACTTCCCCTCGACAGATCCGACCGCCGGCCCGGTGGGGCGCTTCTTCGACGGCCAGGCGACGAGCGAGGTGGGCCTGCGGGCGGGTTTGCGGCGCGACCTGTGGACCGCCGTGGAGCCCGACCTCCAGTCGCTCGAGCCGGTGATCCAGCAGGCCGACAAGCGCTTCGCGGACGCCGATCCCGGGCTCCAGGCCGTCCTCATCGCCGCGGTCGCCGAGCGCTACCGCACGCGACCGCCGCCGGCGACCTTCCGGATCGTCGCCTCGCCTCTGGTCACGTGGATCTGGATCGGCGCGCTCGTCGTGATCGGCGGCGCGTTGATCGCGCTGTGGCCGGCGCCAATCGCGGCGCGCCGGCGCGCGCGAGCCGGCTACGCGGCGCGCGTCGCGCGCGAGCTGGGCCGGGCCTAACCTCCGCTCCCCGTGGATCTCCTGCAGTTCCTGCTCGTGCTGGCCGTGCTCGGTGCCGCCGTGTTCGTGATCACGGGCCCACTGCGCCGCCCGCCCGGGGAGCGCGACCCCGAGGATCGCGGCGAGGCCGCGCTCGAGGCGGCCAAGGAGGCCAAGTACCGGGAGATCCGCGACGCCGAGCTCGACCGCCGCACGGGGAAGCTCTCCGAGGACGACTGGCGCGCGCTCGACGCCCAGCTGCGCGCCGAGGCCGTCGAGATCCTGCGGCGCCTAGATCAGGCTCGCGGAACGTAGCCGCCCGGCCTGGCGCCAGGTCACGCGGGTGCCGCGGAGGCGCAGCGAGGCGATGCGCCGGGTCGTGTCGCCGCCGCTGAGGCGCCTGCGCCCGCGGCGATCGAATCGCCAGACCGAGTAGAAGCCCTCGACGCGCTGGATCCAGGCCAGCGAGCCCGCGGCATTCACGACCAGCTGCGGCACCGCCACCGCCGAGGGATCGATGACGATCAGCGGCTCGATCTTCGTGCGGTGCTTGAAGCGGCCGGTGCGCATGTCCACGGAGTGCACGAAGACGGCCGGAATCCCCGGGTCGATCCACGTGTAGCCGAGCATGCGCCCGGTGATCCGCAGCAGGCCGAGCTTCGCGTCGCCGGGCGTGTAGAAGCGGTCGACCTGCGAGTCGAGGACGGTGCGGCGCCCGGTCAGGCGATAACACGAGAAGGGCCGCCGCGCCCGGTTGTAGTACACCCGCGCGAAGGGCGTGCTCCGAACCGTGCGGGACCCGGCCAACGCGCACGAGGCCGCGCTCGCCGGTGCCGGCGCGCCGGCCGAGGCAGCGGCGACGGCCAAGCCGGTCGCGAGCAGCGCGCGTGTTCGCATCCCTCCCACGAGGCGCGCAGTGTAGTCCGGCCTAAGGCGTGAGGCGCCACGTGACCTCGCGCCCGAGCACCTCGGGGGCGAGCACCCCGAACTGCGCCTCCAGCGCCGGCAGCTGGGTGCGGTAGGCGCGCACGGCGGCGAGCTTGCGCTCGAGGGCCTCGGGCGGCAGCGCGCGGACGTCGGCCGGCAGGTCGCGCAGCGAGATCCCGGTCCCCGCCATCGCGGCGTCCCAGTGCGCGCCGGGATCGAGGAGGGGATCGGGTGGCTCACCCAGGACCCACGCCGGCCAGCCATAGACCGTGGCGTGCGGGATGTCGGCGTAGAGGCCGACCTCGCGACCGCGGGCCCCGAGCGCGAGCGCGGCCGCCCGGACGAGCACGTGGTCGCGATGGCGGTCGAGAGCGGCGGGCGCGAGCAGGAGGCCCTCCGGCGCGGCCTGGGCGATGCGCTCGACCAAGGGCTCCAGCGGCGGCTCGGCGTCGCGGTACTGCCCGTCGAGGAGGCCGAGGTTGGCCGGCTTCGCGACCCGCCAGGGCGAGGGCCGCGCGATCCTCGCCGTGGCGCTCGGCCATCCGGGCGACGGAGTCCGGCGCGCCGGTCAGCCGATCCCACCAGGCGTCGCCGCGATGTCCGTCGGGCGAGCCGCCGAACACGTTGAGCACGACGACCTCGCCGTCGCCGTCGAGCACGTGCCAGAGCGAGAGCACGGCGTCGTCGGGGTGAGGGGAGAGGATGACCGTCGGCACGACCGCGGACGCTATCTCGATCGTCCGCCGTGGTTCCAGGTAATTCGCCCAACTAGACTCGTGCGGTGAGCACGTGCCCGACCTGCGGGAGCCCGCTGGCGGAAGAGCATCGCTTCTGTCCCTCCTGCGGAGCGTCCGTCACCGCGGCCGCCGAGCGGGAGGCGCGCAAGGTGGTCAGCGCGTTCTTCAGCGACGTCGTCGGGTCCACGGCGCTCGGCGAGCGCCTCGACCCGGAGGACTTCACGACGGTCGTCGGGCGACGCGGTCCGGCGGATGGCCACCATCGTCGAGGAGCTCGGCGGGACGGTGGTCGAGCTGTCGGGAGACGGGCTGCTCGCGCTGTTCGGCGCCCCGACGGCGCACGAGGACGACGCCGAACGAGCCGTTCGCGCCGGCCTGAGGGTCGTCGAGGACATGTCCGTCTACGCGGTCGAGATCGCCCGCGAACACGGGGTCGAGGACTTCTCCGTCCGGGTGGGGATCGAGACCGGCCTGGCCGTGCTCGGGCGTCAGGGCGCGGGCCGCAAGGTCGAGTACACGGCGATGGGCGATGCCCTCAACACGGCCGCACGGCTGCAGGCTGTCGCCCCGCCGGGAAGCGTGCTCGTCGGCGAGCGCACCCACCGGGCGGTGGAGGGCGCTTTCGAGTGGGGCGATCCCGTCGACCTCCGACTGAAGGGCAAGGCGGAGGACGTGCGCGCGTTTCCGGTCCGGCGCGCGCGCGGGGAAGCCGCCGGCGCCGGGGCGGCGGAGCGGGTCGAGGCCCCGCTCGTCGGGCGCGAGCGCGAGCTGGCGGCCGGCCGCGGAAGCGCTCGACGCCGTGGCCGGCGGGAGCCGGCGGCGTGCTGTTCGTGACGGGCGAGGCCGGGCGTGGGGAAGAGCCGGCTCGTGCGCGAGCTCCACGCGCACTTCCAGGCCACCACGCGGGACCCCCGGGGCCTCTGGCTGCACGGGCGCTGCGTGTCGTACGGTGAGACGGACCCGTACCTGCCCCTGCGCGGTCTGCTGCTCGACTGGCTGCGCGACGCGGCGCCGGCCGAGGACGCCCCGGTCGCTCGGCTGCGGGCAGCCTGCGCGGAGTACCTCGGCGACGAGGCCGAGCGTTTGGAGCCGTTCCTCGCAGCGCTGGTCGAGGAACCGGGAGGGCGGGGCGGCGGTCGACCTCGCGCCGGAGGGCGTCCAGGAGCGCACCTTCGAAGCGATGACCGGACTTCTGAGCGCATTGGCCGAACGCGGGCCGCTCGTCGTGTTCGCTCGACGACGTGCACTGGGCGGATGCGTCCACGCTCGAGCTCGTGGAGTCGCTGTTCGATCTCGCCGAGGACGCCGCCCTCCTCCTCGTCCTCGTCGCCCGGCCCGAGCGCGAGCACGCGTCATGGGCGCTGCGCGAGCGCGCCCTGCGCGAGCTGCCGCACCGCGCCCGGGAGGTGGCGCTCGATCTGCTGGGCGAGAGCGAGGACCGGACGCTGCTCGACGCGCTGGTCGGCTCGGCCGCGCTGCCGCCCGACCTCGAGCGGCGGATCCTCGACCGGGCGGAGGGCAATCCGTTCTACCTGGAGGAGATCGTGCGGTCCCTGCTCGACACCGGCGCGCTCGTCCGCGAGAACGGGGACTGGCAGCTGAACCGCGAGGTAGAGGTGGAGGTGCCCGACACCGTCGAGCGGCTCGTCCTCTCGCGCATCGACCGTCTGGACGGGCCCTGCCACGACGTCCTCGCCGCCGCGGCGGTACTCGGGCGCCAGTTCGAGTTGCCCGTGCTCGAGCTCATCGCGGGCGAGGGCGACATCGCGGGCGCGCTGCGCGAGCTCCAGCGCCTGGAGCTCCTCCGGCAGGGTCGCCGCTGGCCGGTGCCGGAGTACCGCTTCCGCCATTCGCTCATCCAGGAGGCCGTCTACAGCGCCCTTCTGCGCCGGCGGAGGCGGGAGCTCCATGCCGCCGCCGCCGCCGCCATCGCCGAGCTGCACGCCGACCGGCTCGACGAGCGCGCCGGCGTGCTGGCGCGCCACCACCGCGAGGCGGGGAACTTCGAGGCGGCGCTCGGATTCCATCGACGGGCCGCCGATGCGGCGCTGCGGATCTACGCGCAGGAGGAGGCGCTGGAGCACCTGGACGGCGCGCTCGCCGCGGGCGCGGCGCTGGGACGCGGGCCGGATGATCGCGGCGCTTCGCCGCCTGCATTACGAGCGCGGTGCGGTGCGCTACGACAGCCTCGGCGACTTCCCCGGCGCGCGGGCGGACTGGGAGGTCGCGCTGCGGACGGCGCGCGAGGTCGGCGACCGCGCAGCTGGAGGTCGACACCCTCACGGCGATAGCAGAGGGTCAGCGCGCGGACGACTTCGAGGCCGCGATACGCACCCAGCTGGAGACGCTCGCCGCCGCCCGCGCCTCCGGCAACCCGGAGCTGGAGGTCGGCGCGCTCGCACGCCTGAGCATCGGCTACGCGAACGTGCTGCGCCTCGACGCCGCTCTCGACACCGGCTTCGAGGCCATGGCCATCGCCGAGGGCACCGGGGACCCGGTACACCGCGTCACCGCGCTCGACGCGCTCAAGCTCGCGGCGCTCATGCTGGGCGATCTGCCCCGCCTGGACGCCCTGTGCCGCGAGCTCGTCGACCTGCTGTCGGAGCTGCCGGAAGAAGGCTACGCGCAGCGCTTCGGGTGGACCGTCTACCGCGCCTGGTCACTGCTCGAGTGGTCGTTCGTTCCCGCGGGGTCGGGCCGCTGGGACGAGGCGCTCGCCCGGATCGACGAGGGTCTGGCCCTGGTACGCCAGGTCGGCTTCTACACGCACGAGGTGGTGTTCCTCGAGGCCCTGGCCCGGCTGCGGCGCGCCCGAGGCGATGCCGAGGCGGCGCTCGAGGCCGCCGAGGAAGGCGCCGCGCGTGCGCGCCGCAGCGAGAACCACGAGTGGTGGGCCTGGACAGCCGCCACCGGTGGCTGGGCGCTGCTCGACCTCGGGCGCTTCGACGAGGCGGTGGAGCGACTCGACGCCGGCCTCGCCACGGCGCGCCGCGTGGCCGCGCCAATGCCCGCGTTTCGCTGCGCCGGGCTGCTGGCCGGGGCGCACGCCCGGCGCGCCGCCGCCGCCGACGCGGCGGCCGCCGCGCAGGCGGCGGAGTCGCTCCTGGCGAGCATGACGTTTCCGCCCGGCGGCGCCTTCCTCTACGGCGCCCATGCGATCTCCGGCACGGCTCGCGCGCGCCTCGCCGGCGGCGACGCGTGGCGCGCGCTCGCGATCGCCGAGCCCGCCCTCGCCGCCGCCGGGACCGGGGCCTGGGCGGAGGCCGAGGCCGACCTGGCGCTGGCGGCGGCGGACGCGACCGCCGCCCTGGGAGACGGGGATCGGGCCGGGGCGTTGCGAGAGCGGGCTCGGGCCGTGGCTGACGCTGCCGGCCTGCCGGTGTTGAGCCGCCACGCGCTTGCGGCCCTGGAGGGGACCTAGTGGCCCGCCGCTAGAGCATCTCCGCGAGCAGTCCGGCGGCCCGGCGCGCCCCGTCCGTCTCGACAGGGCGATACGACACGTCGCGTCCGATCTCGGAGGCGATCGCCTCGGCGATGACCTCGGGGGGCGAGGCGTCGTAGTCCATGCGCCGGCCCGCCTCGTAGCGGTCGAGGCGATGTCGGACGTGGAAGTTCTGCTCGAAGTGGTGGCGCAGCGGGAAGTAGAGGAAGGGCCGGCGGCTCGCGGTCAGCTCCATCGCCGTCGTCAGGCCGCCCTGGACGACCGCGAGGTCGCAGGCCGCGAGGTGGCGGTAGAGGTCGGGCACGAAGGCGCGGATCTCGAGGCCGTCGGCCGCGGGCAGCGACGCGGGGTCGATCCGCGGGCCGGCCACCACGACCATGCGAAGGCCGGGCACGCGCTCCTTGGCCTCCGGGTAGGCGGCGATGACCCGCCGCAGCAGGTCGCCGCCCACGCCCGAGCCGCCGACCGTGACCACGCAGACCTGCTCGTCGTCGTCGAAGCCGAGGTCGGCGCGCAGGGCTTCGCGACCGCCCAGGCGCTCCGGGTCGAAGCCCGTCACGTAGCCCGCGAAGTCGAAGTGCTCCTCGGTCCAATCGCGAATCGCCGGAAGGTCGGGCCCGAGGAGGTCGGGCACGAGATCGTCGGGGTTGCCGACGAAGATGGCCCGGTCGCGAACGTGCGGGTGGTCGGCCACGTGATCGACCATGTCCGCGTTGTAGTCGGCGCTGAGGAGGGCCTCGCGCGGGCCGCCGTCCTCGATCGGCAACATTCCGACGAAGTCGGTCATCCAGGCCAGCGGCGCGCGCTTGAGCTCGGGGTGCTCGTGCAGGAAGTAGTCGATCTCCCACCCCTCGTCGGCGACGACGAGGTCGAAGCGCTCCTCCTCCATCAGCTGGTGGAAGACCATGAAGTTCGCCGCGAGGATCTCGTCCATCCGCCGGATCGCGCCGAAGCAGTGCAGATCGTGCTCGGCCGACTCCGACTCGATGTGCCCGGACTCGTTGGCGAGGTGGGCGCTCGCCGGGTGGATGGCCTCGCCCTCGGCCTCGAGCACGCGGGTGACCGGGTTCTGGGCCAGCCATTGCACGTCCAGTCCGGGGACGAGCGTGCGCAGCTCCTGGGAGATCGCGAGGTCTCGCCGGGCGTGCCCCAGCCCGATCGGCGACGACACGTACAGGGCGCGCGGTCGGCCGTTCGGCCGGTGCACGGTGCGGTCGCGCCACGGCCGCCCGGTGATGAACTCGCGCAGCATCAGGTTCACCTTGGCCGGGATGCGGGCCTGCGGCACGTGGCCCGAGCCCTCGAGGGTGATGAGCCGGCCACCGGTGTGCTCGGCCAGGGCCTCACCCCAGGCGGGCGGTGTGACCACGTCCCGGGTCCCGTTGAGGACGACCACGGGGCAGCGGATCTGACGTGCCATCTCCTCGAACAGCGGGCCCGCCGGCCGCAGGACGTCCTCCATCGTCTCGAAGCCCGGCTGGCCGGCCGGATAGAGCGTCTTGGCCAGCGACTCCGGAGTCGTCCCCAGCGCCCGGGCCGTGGCGAAGTCGACGCCCACGGTCGAATGGGGCTCGGGCAGGCACATCTCGGCCCACCAGGCGGCGAAGGCGGCCAGGTCCTGCATGGCGTGGACGTTGTAGTGATGCCACCCCTCGTAGTCCTCGCGCTCCTCGGCCACCGGCACCTGCGTCCAGCCGGGCATCGGATCGCAGACGGGATAGAGCGCGCCGAGGAACGCGGCCTTCTCCACGCGGTCCGGGTGCTGCGCGGCCAGCGCGATCGCGGGGAGCGTGCCGGCGGAGAGCGACACGCTGACCGCGCGTGGCGTGCCCGTGGCGTCGAGGATGGCCAGCGCGTCCTGCATCGTCTCCAGCGGCGAATAGGCCGCCGGGTCCTCGGGCTGGTCGGAACGCCCGTTGCCCCGCGGGTCGAACACGATGACCTTGTGGCGGCGGGCGAAGTACGGGATCTGCCCCTGCCAAATCCGTGAGTTGAGCACGGACCAGGCGGGGAAGAAGAGGATCGCGGGGTCGCCCTCCCCGTAGCGCTCCCAGAACACGCGGACGCCGTCGCGCTCGACGAACCCCTCCTCGTCGGGATAGCGGGCGCGCGTCGGGTCGACGTAGGCCGCGGCCTCTTCGGCCGAGGGCAGCGGGAAGTCCGTCGTCGTGGTCGTCATGCGTTCCGTTCCCTCCTCGTGCCGACCCTAGTAGGGTCGGGTTCGCGATGCCAGGAGTGTCGACCGGGTTCCTCGGTGCGCTCTCGGCGCCCGAATGCGACGCGCTGGAGGAGCGCGCCTCGCGCCGGCGGCACACGCGGGGCGCGGCTCTCTTCCGCGAGCACGAGGACTCCGACAGCGTCGTCGTCGTGCTTTCCGGGCGCGTGAAGGTCTCGACGGTCACCGACGGCCGGGAGGTCGTGCTCGCCTTCCGCGGGCCGGGCGACCTCGTCGGCGAGCTGTCCGCGATCGAGCGCCGGCCGCGGTCGGCCACCGTGACGGCGGTCGAGCCGGTCGAGGCGTTGACGCTGGCCGCCTCGGAGTTCAGGGCTTTCCTGCACGCCCATCCGCGGGTTGCGCTCCTGCTGCTCGAGATGCTGTCGCGGCGCCTGCGAGACGCCGACCGCAAACGGGTCGAGTTCGCCGCCCACGACACGGTGGGCCGCGTTTCGGCCCGGCTCGTCGAGCTCGCCGAGGCCCACGGCCGGCCGGTCGGGGCGGGGGTGGAGATCACGCTGCCCCTCTCCCAGGAGGAGCTCGCCGGCTGGACCGGCGCCTCCCGTGAGGCGGTGGGCAAGGCGCTTCAGCTGATGCGCGGCCTCGGCTGGGTCGCGACGCAGCGCCGCCGGATCACCGTGCTCGACCTGGAGGCGCTCCGCGCCCGGTCCGCCTGATCTCGTGGTCGCCACGGGACCACCCTGACGGAGCCCGGCCCGCGCCTCCACGTACTATTACGCGCAATGGAGTTGATCCTCAGCATCGTGCAGGTCGGCCTGTCGGTCGCGCTCATCTTCCTCGTGCTCATGCACTCGGGGAAGGACTCGGGACTGTCCGGCGCGTTCGGCGTCGGCACCGGTGCGGGCCCGCTCGGCGGCGGCTCGCTCGTCGAGCGCAACCTGAACATCTGGACCGTCGTCGTTGCCCTGCTGTTCGTGGGCAACACGTTCATTCTGCTCAAGCTCTGACGCGAATCGGGCTCAAGCTGTCCTGTCGGACGTGCCGTCAGGGCGTCGCGCCCGTGACCCGGAAGCCGCGCGCCCGGAGAGCCGGGCACACGACGCCGCTCGCGAAGCGGCGGCCGTAGAACTCGCCCTCGGTGACCAGCCGGGGGTGAGCGGTCAGCGCCTCGGTGGCGTCGAGGATCCGCAGCGCCTCGTCGGAGAAGCGCACGTCGCGGACCGGCCGGGTGATCAGCCCGTCCTCGATGAGGAAAGTGCCATCGCGGGTCATGCCGGTCAGCAGCGTGCGCTTGGCGTGAACGGCGTTGACGTACCAGAGGCGGGTCACGTAGAGCCCGCGCTCGATCGGCTGGGCCAGCTCGTGCACGTCGCGTGCCCCGCCGCCCACGAGCACGAGGTTGGTCGGCTCGGGCCCCCCGAGCGCGCCCCCGGGCGCGAGGGCGTGCCCGGTCGAGCGCGCCCCGCGTCCGGCGAGCGCGGCCGAGCGTGTGTCGTGGACGACCCGGTGCGCGACGCCGTCCTGGATGAGGGGGATCGGGCGCTTGGGAACCCCCTCGGCGTCGAAGGCGCGCGGCAGCGTGCTGCTGAAGCGCGGGGTGTCGGCGAGGTTGATCGCGGCGGCGGCCACTCTCCGGCCGAGGCGTCCCACCAGCGCTCCGCGGCCCTCGGCGTGGGCGAGGCCGTTGAAGGCGAGTGCGCCGACGAACTCCAGCAGCACGCCGACCGCATCGGCGTCGAGCACGACGTCGTACGTCCCGGCGGGCAGGTCCGCCCGCTCGCCGGGCGCGGCCTTGCGCGCGGCTTCCTCGGCGACGCGGCTCGGGTCGAGCGCTCGCGCCGACTTCGCCGCGGCCGCGGCGAACCCGCTGCGCTCGCCACCGTCGCGGCAGATCACCTTGACGAACGAGTCGGTGACCGCGTCGAGGCCACGGGCGCCGGTCGTCGAGGCCACCGCCGTCCGGACCTCGCCTGCCGTCCAGATCCCGAAGGCCTCGAGCCCGTGGCGCTCGGCGGCCGCGAACGCCGCCTCGAGCGCCCGGCCGGCGGCCGCGGGATCGAGCCGCGCCGTCTCGGCGTCCCAGCCGTCGTGGGGCGGCGGCGGCTCCGCCGGCCCCGGAAGCCCCGGGTAGGAGCCCTGGCCGGTCCGGGCTGACGCCGCCGCGGCCCCGGCCGCGCGTCCCGCCGCCTCCCGCACCGAGTCGTCGTCCGCCGCCCGAGCCCGGGCGGTGGCGGTGTGGCCGTCGCGCACGCAGGTGATCTCCACCGCGAGGTCGTCGACGGCGGTGGCCTGGGTCGGGCGGGAGCGGGCGAAGCGCGACAGCTGCGACCGCTCGTGGCTCACCGTCACCAGCGCCTCGCCGGGGGCCCGGAGGAGCGCTCGCTCGGCGAGGGCGAGCAGCCGATCGCCCGTCACGCGGCTCACGCCATGCCGACCTGCACGTCGCGAAAGCGTGCGGGCGACGCGCCGTGCGACACGTGCATGACCTGCCCCGGCTCGCCCTTGCCGCAGTTCAGCAGCCCCCACAGCGTCCACTCCCGCCGGTCGCAGATCGCATCGAGCGAGCCCCAGAAGCGGGGCGTCACACCCGCGTAGGAGGCGTTGCGGTAGAGCCGTCCCAGCTCCCCGCCGCGGATCTCTCGGGCCAGCTCGACGGCGAACTGGAAGTGCAGCCGGCGGTCGTCGATCGACCACGAGTGATTGGTCTCGAGGTAGAGCCCTCGATCGGTGTCGGCGAGCAGGTCGACCAGGGAGCCGGCGTCGCCGGGCTCCAGCGAGACGTTGGTCATCCGCACGATCGGCTGACGGGTGTGGCCGTCGGCTCGGGCGCACCCGCCCGAGGCTTCGAGGCCGATCTCGGCGGCTGAGTCGCGCGACGACAGCGCGGCCAACAGCACGCCCTCGCGGACGAGCGGCACGGACTGGGCGGCGACGCCCTCGTCATCCCATCCGAAAGACCCGAGGCCGCCGGCCAGCGTCGCGTCGGCCGTGATCTCCAGCCGCTCGGAGCCGTAGCGCAGAGACCCGAGGTCGCCCGGACTCACCCAGCTCGTGCCGGCGTAGGAGGCCTCGCCCCCGAGCATGCGGTCGAGCTCGAGCGCGTGCCCGATCGACTCATGCACCTGGAGAGCCACCTGCTCCGCGTGGAGCACGATGGTGGCGGTGCCCGCCGGGCAAGGCGGGGCGGTGAGCAGGGCGACCGCCTCCTCGGCGACGCGCGGGGCGTGCGCGGGGAGGTCCAGCGCCTCGACGTGCTCCCAGCCGGCGGCCGCCGTCCCGCCGTCGTGCGCCCCGGGGTAGGAGCGGACCTGCAGCTCCCCGCTGCCGACCGCGACAGCGGAGACTCCGGCGCCGCACTCGGTGAGCGACTGCGTGCACGCCGCGCCCTCCGTGGAGGCGAAGGCCTTGGCGGTGCGCAGGGACACGCAGGCGGCCTGCGCGCGGACGATCCGCGGGTCGCCGCGCAGCGCCTCGTCGGCGGCGAGTAGGAGATCGAGCTTTCGCTCGAGCGGCACGGCGAACGGGTCGCGCTCGCAGGGCCCGTCCCAGTTACCCCGCGCCGGCGGCGTGGGCGCCAGCGCGAGCTCCGGCGCGCGGGGCTGGGCCTCGGCGAGCGCGAGCGCGCGTGCCAGCGCCTCCTCGGCGGCCGCCGCCGTGGGCTCGCGGGCCGACGCGAAGCCCCACGCGCCGCCGACCCGGACCCGAACGCCGATCCCGTCCGACTCCCCGACGGACACCGACTCGACCAGGCCGTTGCGGGTGGCCAGGCGCTCGCTCGCGCGCACGACGCGGCGCGCATCGGCGTATTCGCAGCGGCCCGCGGCGCGATCGACGGTCGCAAGCAGGGGCTCCAGCATGTGGCGGCAGGCTACCGGCCGCCCTAGGCGACATCTCAAGCGGGCCTGATCGATTGCCGATAAATGCGGGAGGGCCAGACCTCCCCTGCGCAGTGCCTGCTCCAGTCGCCATCCAGCCCGCAAACGACGTCGTCCCCGACGACCTCTCGCTGCTGGGCAAGATCACCGCGATCGCCGCCGTGGGCGGGACCTTCGGCACCATCGTGCTGTGGGCCGCCGATCCCGGCGGAGTTCGCTCGGTGCCGTTCGAGGTCGCGGGGATCGTGCTCACGGTCATCGTCGGCATCGCCTCGTTGCTGCTGCCGTGGGAGCGCCTGTCGCGCCGCTGGGTGGCCTTCCCGGTGCTCTCGGGAGCGGGGCTGACGGCGCTCGCGTGCTGGAACTTCGGCGGGGCGGGCAGTCCCTTCGCGCTCTTCTACCTCTACGTCGCGACGATCGCGGCGTACTTCGCCTCACGCCGCCAGACCATCTTCGCGTGCGGGGCAGTGGCGGTGTTCGCCGGACTGCCGCTCGTCTACGACCACCACCACACGCTGACCACCCGGCTGTTCGAATGGGTCCTCGTCACGTCGATGGCCACCGCCCTGGCGCTCGTGCTCCAGCACCAGCGCGAGCGAGTCCGTCGCGCCACCGCGCACGCCCACGCGCTCGCCCTCCAGGACCCGCTGACCGGCGTGGCGAATCGCCGCGGCTTCGAGCAGCGCGCCGCGGGGGAGCTGGCGCGGGCGCGGCGCCACGGGCTCACCTTCACCGTCCTGTACATCGACCTCGACCGGTTCAAGCACGTCAACGACGTCGCCGGTCACGCGGCGGGCGATGAGCTCCTGCGCCGCGTCTCGCTCGCGATCGGAGTGGCGGTGCGTGGCGAGGACTTCGTGGCCCGCCACGGCGGCGACGAATTCGCGGTGCTCCTGCCCGGGTCGTCGGAGCTGGAGGCGCGTCGCATCGCCGGGCGCATCGTTGCCGCGGTCGAGCGGACGGCGGCCGACGACGCGCGGTTGACAGGTCTCAGCGCCAGCGTCGGGAGCGCCTCGTTCCCACTCGACGGCGTCACCGTTCCCGAACTGCTCGAGGCCGCCGACGTCCAGCTCATGCGAGTGAAAGCGGAACGCGCCTTCGACCGAGACCGCCTGACGCCCAGCTTCACGATTCCCGAGGTTCCCGTGGCCGCGCAGCCCGACGTCTTCGCGGGCCTCGAGGGGGGAACCGATTCGCCACCGCACCGCGGCGGGTGGCGACTGCGGGCCGGCATCGCGGCGGGCGCGGGCGTGATGGGACTCGTGGCGGCCGGCTGGTTTGCGGCCTCGCTGGGCTCGCACGCGGAGGCTCTTCGCGCGGGGATCATGGGGGTCGCGGTCGCGCTCGTCGTCGTGGCGTCGGCGGCCGCCGCGCGCCGCGCGCGCGGTCGCGAGCGGGTGGGGTGGGCGCTCGTGGGCTGCGCCTCGGTCGTCGGCTGGCTGCCCTTCCTGGGCGCGCCGACGGGACTGGGCTACGGCCTCGCCATCCTGCTTCTCGGGGCCCTGCCGTGGCCGCCGGACCGGCGCCAGCTCCTCAACCTCGCCGACCTGGTCGTCCTCGTCTCGGCGTATGTCTTCGTCTATCTGATCCCGCCGCTCACCGACCACGCGGTCGCCCTCGGGCTGTCGGCTCCCAGGCCCTACGGCGGCGCCGTGATCACGACCATGGGGCTCGCCTGCGCGCTGCTGGTGGTCACGCGAACTCGCCCGCGGACGCGACCCGACCTGTGGCTCGTGTCGCTGGGCTTCGGCGCGGTCGCGCTGGCCACCGTGCCGTTCATCGTCAGCTTGGACCGCGCCAGCGGGTTTCCCACCTTCGACTGGCAGGTCGTGTTCCCGCTGGCGGCGGTGCTCGTGGCCACCGGGGGTCTCGTCCGCGCGCAGAACCCGGCCGCCGAGCTGCCCTCGCGTCATGACGCGCAAGAGTTCGCCGGAATCCTTGCGGGCAACCTCCTCATCGCCGGCCTGCTCGTGTCACTCGTGATCGTCCGCGGCTCGATCCCCGCCGTGGTGATCCCGTTCCTGCTCGTCATTCTCGTGCTGCGCTACCTGCGGTCGCGGACGATCGAGCGCGAGAACGCCCGGCTCCAGGTGCTCGCCCACAAGAGCGAGCGCGACCTCGCCGCTCAGTACCGCGCCAGCCTCCTGGCCCTCGGCACCGCGCTGGAAGCGCGCGACGGCTATACGGGCGGTCACGGGGCGGAGACCGTTGCGCTCGCGAACCGGGTGGCCGAGCGGCTGGGATTGAACGACGCCGCAATCGCGGAGGTCGAAGCTGTCGCGATGCTCCACGACGTCGGCAAGATCGGCATGCCCGATGAGATCCTGCGCAAGCCGGGGCCGCTCGACGAGGATGAGATGCGGATCGTCCGGGAGCACCCGCTGATCGGTGAGCGAATCCTGCGCCAGGTCCCCGGGCTCGAGCGGGTCGCGCGAGGCGTGCGCCACGAGCACGAGCGCTGGGACGGCGCCGGCTACCCGGACGGCCTCATCGGCGAGGCGATCCCGCTGCCCAGCCGGGTCACGCTCGTCTGCGACGCCTACCACGCCATGACCTCCGACCGTCCCTACCGCCCCGCCCTGTCGCACGCCGACGCCGCCGCCGAGCTGCGGAGCTGCGCGGGGACGCAGTTCGACCCGGCGGTCGTCAGCGCTCTCCTCGAGGCGCTGGCTGACACCGAGGCGTCGCCGGCCGCCGGCGCTGGCCGCGGCAACGGCGGGGTCGCCGGGCAGGGCGCTCACCAGGCGGCTTCGTAGATCTCCAGGATCTCGTCGCGCGTTGCCCGCGGCGGGGTCAGGTCGAGCTCGGGCCGCTGCGCGGCGGCATCGGCGCAGGTGGCCAGCGCCTCGTGCTCGAGGCCGAGGTCGCGCACGCCGGCCAGGCCGGAGCGCTCGCGCAGTCTCGACGCTCCGTCGCCCACGACGTCCGCGACGCGGCGCATCGCCTCGGGCGCGCGTCGCTCGAGCGCGGGGAGCGTGTGCGGCAGGAGGGTGACGTTGGCCGGGCCGTGTCCGGCGCCGGCCTCGCGCACCAGCGTCTGCGCCATGACGTGGTGCAGCCCGTAGATCGCCGAGTCGGACGCGTAGCCCGCGAGCAGCGCGCCGAGCGCCAGCCCGTCGCGGTCGGGCTGCGGCGCCGGCGAGGCCCTGGACGAGCAGTCGGGCTCCCTCCAGGGCGGCGAGCGTGGCGACGGGGTTGGCGAGCACGGTGGCCGGCGCCTCCGCGGCGTGGGCGAGCGCGTTGCCCGCGCTCGCCGCCAGGTCGGCCTCCGGCTGCGAGGCCGAGAGCGCCGGATCGTTGAGGACGATCGCCGCGCGCACGCGCGGCGTCTCCGGCGAGACGCCGGCGGCGTGTCGGTGCACGGACGTCATCTCGGCCGCGGACAGCGTCGTCGGAACCGCCGCGGCGCGACGCGGCGGATCGGCGGCGGCCAGGGCCTTGGCGACGTCGATCACCCGCCCGCCGCCCAGCGCCACCAGCAGCTCGCCTTCGACCGCGTCGCGCAGGGCGCCCGCGGCGTCGTCGACCCGGGCGGCCGCCACGTGGTGGACGGCGGCCGCACGCTCGGCCAGGACGGGAGCCGAGGCGAGCGCGCGCTCGGTCGTCAGCAGCACGTACCCCTCTCCCAGGAGGTCGGGGGCGTCGGCGAGCGCGCCGCGCCCGAAGCGGATCAGCCGCTCGCCGTCCTGCCAGCGGAAGTCTCGGTCGCCCATCTCGGGGGGACTCTATGCGGCTCCGCCGCGGCCGGCTCGGACTGTCGCTCGGTTCCCTCGACGCGCATGGTGTACGCCACCGAGGCGACGATGATCGCCATCCCCGCCAGCGTGGCCGCGTGGACCGGCTCGGACAGGATCACCGCGCCGAGCACCACAGCGATCACCGGGTTGACGTAGGCGTAGGTGGCGACGGTGGAGATCGCGACGTTGCGCAGCAGCCAGGCGTAGGCCGAGAAGGCGACGATCGAGCCGATGAAGACGAGGAACGCGAACGCCAGCCAAGCGTCGGCGGAGATCGCGCCGAGTTGCAGCGCCCACGGCTCGCCCGCCGGGATGGCGACCCCGGTCATCACCGCGCCGCCGCACAGCATCTGCAGCGCCGTCGAGCGCAACGGGTCGCTGGGCATGTCCACCCGGCTGCCCGCGAACGAGCCGCTGGCCCAGCACATCGCGGCGAGGACGACGAGCAGACAGGCGCCCAGGCCGACGCCCTCTGGCCGCTGCCCGGGCGCGAGGAGTACCGCGACTCCGACGAAGCCGGCGATGACGCCCAGTGCGGTGGCCCGGCGCGGGTGCTCGCCCCACAGGGCGCGCAGCACGATCACCCAGAGCGGCACCGACGCGATCAGCAGCGCGGCGAGGCCGGACGGCACGTCACGCTCGGCCACGGTCACGAGGCCGTTGCCGCCAAACGTCAGCAGCGTCCCGACCACGGCGCAGCCGGCCAGCTCACGGCGCGACACCTTCGGGCCAGGTCGTTTGGCGGCGACCCACGCGTAGAGCAGCGCGCCGGCCAGGAGAAACCTGGTGCCGGCGCCGAGAAGAGGAGGCACGTCCTCGACCATCACCCGGATGGCCAGGTACGTGGATCCCCAGACGACGTATACGACAGCCAGCGCCCCCGCCACCTTGAGCGGTGGCGGGGGCGCTGTCACGGGCCCTGAGGGCGGCCCGTTACGAGGCACGCAGCCAGGCCTGGGGGGAGGAGACCAAGGCGGCGTCCCGAGCGGTGGCGGGCGTGAGGTGCGCGGACGGGCTGGGGGAGGAGGCCCGGTCGCGCGGCGCCAGCGCGCGCCACACGGCGGCGGCCGCAGCGGCGGCCGAACGGCTCCGGCGGCTGCCGTTCCAGATCGGCTCGGCGATCTGGGCGGCGTGCACCTGGAGGAGCACCACGAGCTGCTCGGTGGGGATGAACGGATCGGCCACGATGGCGCCGTCCTCGAGCGACAGCGCGGCGCGGATCTCACCGGCGGCCTCGGCCACGAGCGCCGGCTGGGCGATCGGGTCGGCGCTGTCCAGCGCGGCGAGCGCCCGCAGGGCGGCTCCGTCGTCGAGGGAAGCGGCCCGCACCGTGATCTGCTCGGGGTGGATGGATGTGATGGTGGTCTTCATGGCGACGCTCCTGCGCTGGGGGTTTCTACGAGGAACTACGTTCAAGATGCCAGGACCGTGAGATAAGCGCAAACAACATTTCAACGGGTATGCGATAAGGTGCGCTTATGATCGATGTCAAGCGCCTGCGGGTCCTGCGCGAGGTTGCGCAGCAGGGTTCCTTCTCCGCCGCCGGGGAGGCACTCGGCTACACCCAGTCCGCCGTGTCGCAGCAGATCGCCGCGTTCGAGCGCGAGACCGGGACGACGCTCGTGGAGCGCAACGCGCGCGGCGTGCGCCTGACCGACGCGGGCCGGGCTCTGGTGGAGCACGCCGACGGCATCCTCGCCCGGCTGGCCGCCGCCGAGGACGAGCTCGAGGCCATCGCCGGGCTGCGCGGCGGGCGCGTGCGCCTCGCCTCGTTCCCCACCGCCGGCGCCACCCTCGTCCCGTTCGCCATCGCCGACTTCTCGCAGCGCCATCCCGAGGTCGAGCTGTCGCTCGTCGAGGCCGAGCCCGAGGAGGCCATCCCCGCCCTGAAGGGGGGCGAGCTCGACATCGCCCTGACCTTCGAGTACGAGTCCTACGGCAAGGCGGTCTGGCAGCCCGAGCACTCCGACGTCGAGCTCGTCCACCTCCTCGACGACCCCATGCACCTCGCCCTTCCCGCCGATCATCCGTGCGTACGCAAGCGCCACCTCCACCTGGACGACCTCGCCGAGGAGCTGTGGATCCAGGGCGACTGCAACGGCATGTGCGGGAGCATGCACATCCAGGCCTGTCAGGCCGCCGGCTTCGAGCCGCGCGTCGGCTTCCAGAGCGACGACTACAACGTGGTCCAGGGGCTCGTGGCGGCCGGCGTGGCCATCTCCCTGATCGCCGAGATGGCGCTGACCAACGTTCGCGACGACATCGTCATCCGCTCGCTGGGCAAGCAGGCCCCGGTCCGCCACGTGTCCGCGGCCGTCCTCGCCGGGGGCTATCGGTCGCCGGCCACCGAGGCGATGCTCGAGGTGCTCCAGGGCGCCGCGGCGCAGTATCCGAAGCGCCGCAGCCTGAAGCTCGCCGCGGCCTAGATCCCCAGCGCCCGAGCGATCAGCGCGTCGAAGACCTTGTCGGGCAGCAGGCGCGCGGCGCGAATGCGCATCTTGGCGTCGCGGCCGACGGGGTACCGGGTGCGGGGCTTGTCGGCGGTGAGCGCGTGCTCGACCACTTTGGCGACCTCGTCGGGTGGGATCGCGTCGGCGGTCGCCTTGGCGGCCTGGGCGCGTATCGCCGCGATCACCTTCCCGTAGACCGCCTCGGCCTCCGGCGGCGCGTTCTCGATCAGCTCGTCCGCCGCCGCCGTGCCCTTTCGCCAGATCTCGGTGGCCACGGCTCCGGGCTCGACGATCGCCACGTGGACCCCGAGCGGGCGCAGCTCGCGGCGCAGGCTGTCCGTGATGCCCTCCATGGCGAACTTGGAGCCGGCGTAGGGGGAGAGCAGGGGCGCGGCGACCTTGCCGCCCACCGAGCCGATGTTGACGATCCGGCCCTTCGCCGCGCGGATTCCCGGCAGGAAGGCCTGGGTCACCGCGATCTGGCCGATGACGTTGACCTCGAGCTGGTGACGCCACTCGTCGAGCGGCACGAACTCCAGCGGCCCGCTGACGCTGATGCCGGCGTTGTTGACCAGCCCGGCGATCGCGATCTCTCTCACCTCCTGGGCGGCGGCGGCGACCGAGGCCTCGTCGGAGACGTCGATCTTCAGCGGCTTGACGCGCTCGTGGAGCGCGTCCGCCGCGCTCGGCGTCCTCGTCCTTGCGCACGCCGGCGAAGACGTCGAAGCCGGCCTGCGCGAGGCGGCGCGCGCACGCCTCGCCGATCCCGCTTGAGGCGCCGGTGACGATGACGGTCCCCGCCGGGCTCACGGCCCGAACCGTACTGGGTGGGGTGTGGCGCCAGCGCTCATGCATCCAGCTAGGGTGTCCGGTGGGAGATGCAAGGGGTACGCGGCGTGATAGCGGCGCTCGCCAACCGAGCGCACGGCAAGGGATGCGTTGCGGCTGCGGCCGCGCTCATCTGCGCCCTGGCCTGGCCGGCCTTGGCGTCGGCGCACATCGAGCGCGCCTCCTACTGGCCCGACCCGGCGCCGGACTGCTCGGTGACTCCGTGTGCCGGCGGCGCGGTGCCGACGCCGCGCTCGCTCGCCTCGGCCGTCACCACTGCGGCGCGGGCGTGACGCGCGTCGTCTGTCAGCCGGACTCCCTCAAGCGCGTGCAGAAGTCGATCGCCGACGCCCAGTCGACCGGGTACGTGCTGCGCCCGACGCTGCCGCGCCAGAAGATCAGCGCCGCCGACGGCCGCGCGCTGCTCGACCTGAACCGCAAGCTCTTCAAGCGCTGCGCCTTCGACTCGATCCAGGACGCCGTGAACGAGTCCGGCAACAACGACCGCGTCGTGATCATGCCCGGGCTCTACACCGAGCCGAAGTCGCAGGAGCGCGCCGACGCACGACCCCGGCTGCGCGCAGTACGGGATCACCAACGACCGCGGCGAGACGGGCGCGCTCTCCTACGAGTACCAGTTCCACTGCCCCAACGACCAGAACCTGATCGCGGTGCTGGGCCGCGCGCCGGGCGACCACCGTCCGCCGCAACCCGCCGCTCGAGGACCGGCACGGGATCCCCGACCTCGGGCCGTGCATTCGCTGCAACCTCCAGATCGAGGGGTCGGGCGTCTCTCCCGACGACGTCACGATCGACGCGGGACGCGTGGCGTCCGGCGACGGCGCGCCGATCGACCCCGTCAAGGACGTCGGCATCCGAGCCGACCGCGCGGACGGGATCGTGATCCGCAACGTCAAGGTCCGTCACGCGGCCGAGCACGACATCTACGTGCTCGAGAGCGACGGCTACCTGCTCGACCGCTTCAAGACCTTCTACGCGGGCGAGTACGGCGTGCTCACGTTCGTCGAGGACCACGGCCTGATGCAGAACTGCGAGGCCGCCGGCAACGGCGACTCGGGCCTGTATCCGGGCGCCGGCGCCGACACCGGGAACCAGCGCGACACGAGCATCTACCCGGAGTTCCGCTACAGCCAGGAGATCCGCTACTGCGACTCGCACCACAACGCCAGCGGCTACTCGGGCACCGACGGCAACGCCACCCACGTCGACAACAACAACTTCTACGACAACGCGCTCGGATTCACGACCGACGTGTTCACGGCGCCCGGCCACCCGGGCTTCCCGCAGGACTCGGACCTGGTCGAGAACAACAACTTCTACTCGAACAACTTCAACCCCTACGTGCCGGGATCGGACGTCGTCCCGACCGTTCCCGTTCCCGTCGGCACCGGCCTGTGGATCGCGGGCGGCAACGACAACATCGTTCGCAACAACCACTTCTACGACAACTGGCGGCGCGGCACGATGGTCTTCGCCGTGCCCGACCAGGTCGTCTGCGGGCCGGCGGGAATCGACCCGACGCAGCTGGCCGGCTGCAACCCGACCGCGGTACCGCCGTCGACCTCGTACCGGAACCAGTTCTACGGCAACGTGATGGGCAGGTCGCCGGACGGGACCGTGCAGCCCAACGGCACCGGGGACGTCGCCGACCGGCCGCACCGACTTCTGGTGGGACCAGTACCTGGGCAACACCGGCAACTGCTGGCACGACAACACCGGCAAGGACGGCACGGCGGCCAGCGTCACCAGCACGCCGCCGGCGCCGCTCCTGCCGTCCGCGTGCGACAGCACGAGCGTCGGCACGGTCGGCCCGCAGCAGGAGCCGGAGCTGCTCAACTGCCTCGCCGACATCGAGTTCGACACGTCCAGCCTGTCCGTGGTTCACCACGCCGTCCAAGCCGTAGACCGGCCGGTCAGCACCGAACGCTCCGCACCGGCCGCTCGCGCTGATCTGCTGCATCGCGCTGCTCGGCGGCTGCGGAGGCTCGAGCGAGCTCGAAGCGAGCGACGCAGCGGCCGGCGAACTCGCCGGTGCCGGGCGTCGGCGATCGGTGCGCAGCGCCAACTGCAGCGACTGGAAGAGAGGCACGGTCGATCAGCGGCGCAGCACCGTCGTCCAGCTCCGCAAGTTCGCCGGCGGTCCGGTCGGATCCTCGGCGGGAATCCAGAACGGACCGGTGCTGGACGACGAACGCGCCTACAAGGTCCTCCAGAGCTACTGCGCGAACTACTTCGCGCGCGGCTTCAAGCTCTACAAGCTGTACGAGCGCGCGGCGGCCTTCGTCGGCCACTGAGCGGACGAGCCGTTCGCCGCTGGCCTGCCACCGGGCATTACGGGATGCGCCTGGGGTGACTCGAACCCCCACCGGCCTAATGGCCGACAAGGCCCTCAACCTTGCGCGTCTACCAATTCCGCCACAGGCGCGAAGCGCGGCCAGTATAGCCGGCCCCTTGAGTCCGTCCGTCCGGCCGCGCTACTCTGCGAACACATGTTCGTTTACCCCTTCCGAACCGACGCCAGAGGAGGCCTTGAATGGTCGATGGACCTGACGAAGCGCCAGCAGGAGATCTTCGACTTCATCAAGAAGCTACTCGGCGAAGTACGGCTATCCGCCCACGGTGCGCGACATCGGCAAGGCGGTCGGGCTCGCCTCGTCGTCGACCGTGCACGCCCATCTCGCGAACCTCGAGAAGATCGGGCTGCTGCGCCGTGACCCCTCCAAGCCGCGCGCGCTGGAGCTGCTCGACCGCGCCGTCGAGGGCGTCAAGAGCCTGGTCCAGCCGAACGGGCTTCCGCTCGTCGGCCAGGTCGCCGCGGGCCAGCCGGTGCTCGCCGAGGAGAACATCGAGGACTACGTCGACGTGCCCGCCGTCGCCGGCGGCGACGAGGGCGAGTACCTCCTCCGGGTGCGCGGCGACTCGATGAAGAACGCCGGCATCCTCGAGGGCGACTTCGTCGTCGTCCGCCCGCAGGACACCGCCCAGGACAACGACATCGTCGTCGCCCTCGTGGGCGAGGAGGCGACCGTCAAGCGCTTCTTCCGCGAGAACGACCACGTCCGCCTGCAGCCGGAGAACGCGGCCATGGAGCCGATCCGCTCGAAGGAGGTCCGCGTGCTCGGTCAGGTGGTCGGCGTACTCCGGAAGGTGTCATGACTCCGGTCGCCGCACCCGATGGCGTCGGCGTCGCCACGCTTCCATCGACCGACGACGCGCGCGCGTCGAACGGCGTCCGGCGCGCCTGACGGCGTCCTCGGCCGCTCGCGTGCGCGAGCCGCCGCGCGGCCTGCGTCCTGTCAGCCGCGCCCGGACACTCGTGTCGAGGAGGAACGGGAGCCCGCCGGGGCTCGCGTGCTCCGCCTGGCGCACGGCCGGCTGACCTCGACGAGCTCGTCTCCGGCGCCTGGGCCGCCATCGGCGCCGGCTTCGCCGCGGCCTGCCCGGCTGCGGCGCCCGCCCGATGAGCCCAGGTACGGCTCCGCCCCGCTGCACCGGGAACTGCGGCGCCGAGCTGTCCTGCCGGTCGTTCGTCGGCCATAGGCGTTGGCGCTCGCAGCCGATTGCTGAACGGACCGGAATGACACGCCATCGCCTGCTCCTGCCGCTGCTCGCCGTCGGCGCGTTCGCCGTCGCCGGCTGTGGGACAAGAAGCTCGACACCGACAAGCTCGAGGGCAAGATCCAGGACGGGATCGAGAAGCAGGCCGGCGTGAAGATCGCGTCCGTCGACTGCCCCAGCGACGTCAAGGTCAAGAAGGGCGACACCTTCAACTGCAAGGCGACCACGAGCAGCGGCCAGACGGCCAACGTGAAGGTCACCCAGCAGGATGACAAGGGCAACGTGAAGTACCAGGTCGGGCTGACGGCCTCAGGCCGCGCCTGCCTGCGTCCTTGGCAGCCACGCCCTGAGACTCGTCAGGGCGCCGTGCAGGGCGCCCGGTGCAGGGCTCGCAGGCGGCGGTTCGGCGCTACCCTGGATGGGCAGACCGAGCAGTCGCGGAGGTGAGAGCCTTCGAGGAAAGTCCGGACACCGAAGGGCAAGGTGGTCGGTAACGCCGACCCGGGGAAACCCGCGGGAAAGTGCCACAGAAAAGACACCGCCTACGTCCGCGGCCGCACGTGAGTCGCGGGCCGGTAAGGGTGAAATGGTGCGGTAAGAGCGCACCGGCGTCGCGGTGACGCGGCGGCCAGGCAAACCCCACCTGGTGCAAGGCCAAGCAGGACCGCTTGCAGGCTGCCCGCCAAGGTCCAGGTAGGCCGCTCAGATGGATGGCTGCACAGACAGAATCCGGCTTACAGGCCTGCTACGGAAGAGCCCCGCCTCGGCGGGGCTCTTCTACGTCAGGTGGCGATACGCGGAGAGGGCGACCGCCGGGGTGACCGCCTGGCCACCCGCGATGTGAGCCCCGCGGTAGTGGATCTCGCGCCGCCGGCCGCCCAGCCACCGCCGCCACCAGCCTCCGCCGTTCATGAGTGTCCGCGTCGAGTTCATGGCACGCAGTCTGGACCGCGCCCGGGGCGCCGGGAATCGCGCTTCCCCGCCAATCCTGGTGCGGCTGCCCGTACCCGTCAGGGCCCGAGCTCGACGAGCTGCTCCTACGTGCCGCGGTCGAAGAACGGCAGCGGCGGGGGCGAGGCGCCGCGCCGGCGCCTCGAACGTCGAACATCGGCCGGGGCTCGCGCCACTTCGCCGGGTCGTCGAGCCGAAGCGCTGGGCCAGCGCGGCGAACGGCGCGCCGGCGGCGATCCGGTAGCCGTCGGCGCTGAGCGTGCGCAGGGCGAACGCACTCGAGGTGGGATGCGTCGAAGTAGTGGTAGGGCGCGCCGTGGTGGTAGCCGGGATCAGCGAGCCCGAGCGCGCCCTCGTCGGCGAGCCAGTCCGACGCCGGTCCGAGCCGAGATCGCGGTCAGGCGCTCGAGCTGTTCGCGGAACGCGTCCCACGTCGCGACGCCGGGGTCGACCGTGCCGTCGGGCGCCGTCCGCGCGTAGTAGCCGTCCCACGCGAGCAGCGTGTCCAGCACCGTCGCCGCCCTTCCGCTGCGCAGGCCGCGCGCCGCGGCGGCGAGTCGGCCGCGGGCCACCGGGAACTGCTGCGCCGTGGTCCCCGCGCGCGTGGATCAGGTCCTGCATGCCCCGCGAAGGTCGGCTTGCGCGCGAGCCGCTCGCACGAGCGGGAACAGCAGCCCGGCGCGGAAGAACGCGCCGTCGATGCGCTTGCGCGCCGTCCCGTCGCCCGAAGTCCAGCCGGCCGACGGCAGGTTGTTCCAGTTGGCCAGCCAGCCCTGCTTGGGGTTGATGACGTGCGGGATCCGCGTCCGCGGCAACAGGCCCGCGCCACTCGGCCTCGCCGGTTCCCGGATAGGGCAGACGCTCGTCCCAGCCCTTGGGGCGCAGCGGCAACAGGCCGGGATGCCAGTAGCCGATGTGGCCCGCGCTGTCGGCGGCCATGACGTTCTCGTTCCAGGTCAGCTTGCGCAGCCGCGGCGTCGACCTCGCGGATGTTGCCCGCGCGGTTGAGCCGCGTCCAGCCCGACGAGCGTCTCGAGCTCCCGGCCCCAGATGGCGTAGCGGCGCGCGTAGGCGATGCCGCCCGCGCGGGCCTCGACCGGGCCGTGCAGCGGTGCGGCAGACGCGCGACGGTCTGCGTCCCCGACTCGGGCGGCGGCGGCACGCGTCCGCCGACGATCCCGGTCAGCGAGACGGCGGGCTGTGGTAGGCGATCGCCTCGTCGCGGCAGTCCATCTTGCGCGCCTTGCCCGCGAAACATGTACGACTCGGGGTCGCCGGGCACGAGCTTCTCGGCGTAGAGGTCGTCGACGTCCGACGCGCCGGTCGTGATCGCCCCAGGCGACGCTGGCCGTTGTGGCCGGCGCCGATCACCGGCGCGCCCGGCGCGGTGATGCCGCGCACGTCGAAGCCGGGCGCGTGCAGCTCGAGCTCGACGATCTGCTCGGGGGCCGTGAAGCCGAGCTGCGGGCCGTTGAAGCAGCAGCGCGTGGCGCGTCCGCCGTCGCGCACCGCGAACATGTACGAGCCGCCGGGCCCGAGCAGGCGCGCCGCCGGCGAGCGCGGCGCGCAGCGCCGTCGGGTCCTCGGCGCGCTCCGGTCGGGGAACGGCAGGCCGCGCGCGAAGGCGACCGAGCGCCGGAAGGCGGCGCGCTCCTGCGCCGCGCGTGCGACCCGGCTGGGAGGGGAAGCGTGCCCTCGCGCGGCGGGAATCGTCGTCAGCGCGCCCGGAGTGCGCAGCGGCACGAGCCCGGTCGAACGCCTTCGGCGCCCGAGAGCTGGAGCGCCGCGCAGGTTCGCCAGCTCGAGGCCCTCGGGATCGGCGTTCGGGGCGATCGTGCGCGCGAGGTAGACGCCGATGGCGACCGAGTCGCGCACGGTCCAGGGTCCGGGACGGCTGATGCCGATCGGCGGCGAACTCGCCGGGCATGTCGCTCGGCGAGTCGACTGCACGTGGTCGATCCACGCGTTGATCCCGTCGCGGTAGGCCTCGAAGCGCGAGCGGAGCGCGGCGGGCAGCGCGGCGAACTGGGCGTCGAGCTCGGCCGGCGTGTAGAAGTCCTGGCGCACGACCGGTCGTCGTCGAGGTACGCGTTCGCGGCCGGCGATGTCGGCGAGGCGTCCCGTCGTGGCGCGGCGGAACAGCTCGAGCTCGAACAGGCGGTCCTGCGCGATCGCGTAGCCGGCGCCCCACCACATGAGGTCCTCGGTGTCGCCCGTGACGGCGGGGACGCCGTAGCCGTCGCGCACGATCTTCACCCCGGGGTGCGGGACCTCCACGTCCCCGGGCTGGTCGAAGGTCGCGGGCTTCCAGCGGAAGTCGATGAACGGCTGGAGCTGGTCGTAGAGGTGCGGCGAGCCCGTCCCGTCGGCCAGCCCCGGAATCGAGACGAACCCGCTCTGCCCGGGGGGCAGGATGCTCTCGGCGCGCAGCACCCGGGCGCTCCGCCACGGGGGCCAGCGCCAGCGCGAGGATGCACGCCCCCGCCGCGATCACACCTCGCATGCGGCCAATCTAGTGCGGCGATGCGTGCGGCGACCCCGGTTCCTGCCGACTACGATGTCATGCCGCCGATGCGCTTCGGGATCTTCTACGAGCACCAGCTCCCGCGCCCGTGGGACGACGGGGCCGAGCAGAAGCTGATCTCCGACGCGCTCGACCAGGTCGAGCTGGCCGACCGCGCTGGGCATCGACTACGTCTGGGAGGTCGAGCACCACTTCCTCGAGGAGTACTCCCACTCGTCGGCGTCCGAGGTCTTCCTCGCCGCGGCCAGCCAGCGCACGAGATCGCATCCGCCTCGGCTTCGGGATCGTGGCCATCCCGCCCGGCTACCAGCATCCCGCGCGCGTGGCCGAGAAGGTGGCGATGCTCGACCTCGTGTCGAAGGGTCGCGTCGAGTTCGGCTCCGGCGAGACCTCGTCGGGCGCCGAGCTCGGCGGCTTCGGCGTCGACCGCGAGACCAAGCGCGAGCAGTGGGACGAGGCGCTCGACGTGGTCACGCGGATGTTCGTCGAGGAGCCGTTCGCCGGGTGGGACGGGCGCTTCATCCCGATGCCCCCCCGCAACGTGGTCCCCAAGACCGTCCAGAAGCCGCACCCGCCGCTGTGGGTCGCCTGCTCGCGGCGCGACACGATCCAGCTGGCCGCCGAGAAGGGGATCGGCGCGCTGACCTTCTCCTTCGTCGAGCCGGAGGAGGCCAAGGAGTGGGTCGACGAGTACCACGCGATCATCGAGTCGCAGCGCTGCGTCCCGGCGGGCTTCGCGGTCAACCCGAACTTTGCCGTCGTCGCTGCCGATGATGTGCCACGAGGACGAGGCGACGGCGATCGAGCGGGGCATCGACGGCGGGCACTTCTTCGGCTACTCGCTCGCCCACTACTACGTGTTCGGCGACCACCATCCCGGGCGCACGAACATCTGGGAGGAGTTCCAGCGCACCGCGACGAGCGCGGCTTCGCGCGCGACATCATCACTGCCCGAGCAGGCGCCGCTGGGCGTGAAGATCTTCCAGGAGGGCTTCGGGTCGCTGCGCGGCGCGATCGGCACCCCCGAGCAGATCCGCGACCTCTGCCGCCGCTACGAGGAGGCCGGCGTCGACCAGGTCATCTTCGTCTCGCAGGCCGGCAAGAACCGCCACGAGCACATCTGCGAGTCGCTCGAGTTGTTCGCCAAGGAGGTCATGCCGGAGTTCGCGGAGCGCACGGAGGAGCGCGAGCGCGCGAAGCAGGAGCGGCTGGCCCCGGCCGTCGAAGACGCCCTGCGCCGCCGTGACCCGCCGCGCATCGCCGATCCGGACTACACGATCGAGCCGATGGGCTCGGGCTCGCCGCCGCGCGCCTTCGCCCGATGGGAACGGCCGCGCCGACGGACGGGCGCCGGCGCTGCGGCGGCGTCTCGAGAAGCGCGGCGAGGCGGCGTTCTCTCGCTTCGTGCATCGTGCGAGCGACCACCGGCTGGAGCGGACCGTGGGCTCGGACCCGGGCCTGCGCGTCGTCTTCAACGGGATGGCGCGCCGGTTCCGCCCGGACAAGGCGGCGGGCTTCAGCGGCGACATCCAGTACGAGCTGGCGCCGGCGGACGGGGAGGCGAAGCCGTGGGTCGTGAGCGTCGAACGGCGCGCGCGCCTCCGCGCGACCCGGTCGCGCGCCCGCGCCCGCGGTCACGATCGCCATGAACCTGGCCGACTTCGCCCGACTCGTCGGCCGGGACCTGGACCCGGGCAAGGCGCTGCTCGAGGGCAGGCTGAATGTCGAGGGCGACTTCAACGTGCTCACCAAGCTCGGCGAGATGTTCGGGGAGCCCGCGCCGTAGGGCTCTTACCGTTCATTCAGTCGAAGCTGGCACCCTGGATGACCATGCGCTTGCACGGACGCGTCGCCGCCCGCCTCACCGGCCCCGCCACGCTCGTGGCCGTGCTGGCCTTTCCCCCTGGGGCTGCGGCGGCCTCGGACTTCCGCGACCGGGTGTTCAGCGGTCCGGTGGCGCGGTCCTCCGAGCTGCGCGGGGCCACGCCGGCCAAGAAGTTCTTCACCGCTGACGGGATCGCCGTCGAGGCCCGCGTGTCGCAGTCGGTGTCGAATCCCGACGCGGTGGCCCAGGAGATCGTGACCTTCCTCGGCAGCCGCGTGCACGGCCTGGAGTTGGGCAAGCTGCGCGTGTTCATCGGCGTTCCGTCGGAGATCTCGAACGCCTGCGGGGGCAACTCCGACGTGCTCGC
The DNA here is from genome assembly GCA_963842605.1 of uncultured Actinomycetes bacterium. GTDB lineage: Bacteria > Actinomycetota > Thermoleophilia > Solirubrobacterales > Solirubrobacteraceae > AC-38. Next base: position 253,584 of record CAWJGV010000002.1, on the reverse strand, counting down.
CTGCTACTCGGCGGGCGAGCGGCGCATGTACATCCCCGACCGCGACCCCGGCTCGGGAAGCTCCGCCGGCTTCACGCGCAACTACGCGATCACGCACGAGTACGGCCATCACATCGCGAACTTCCGCAGCAACGCCCCGTTCCCGGCGCTGAACTTTGGCGCGAAGTACTGGTCCAGCTACAAGTTCGTGTGCATGGGTGCGGACGAGGGCCGGTACTTCCCGGGCAATCAGGGGTCGCACTACCTCGACGATCCCGGCGAGGCTTTCGCCGACAGCTACGCGCACCTGCCCGAGAACGGATTCTCGAACGTGCCGTGGCAGTTCAACGAGCGGCTGCGGCCCGACGCGGGCGCGTTCGCCGCCCTGCGCCGCGACGTGCTCGACCCGTGGCGCGGCTCCACGCGCAAGGTCGTCAGGGGCAGCCTCAACTCGCGCCACCGCTCGCGCACCACGTCGTTTCGCACCTCGCTCGACGGGACGGTCGACCTGCGCCTGCGCGGCCCGGCGAGCGCGAACTTCGACCTCGGCATCTACGACGGCTCGCGGCTCGTCTCCCGCACCCGCACGGCCGGCAGTCGTGACCACCTGCGCCTCACCGTGTGCCGCGAGAGCTCCCCGACCGCGACCGCGCGGGTCCGGGTCATCCGCCGCGCGGGGGCCGGGGCGTACAGGCTGACGATGCTGTACCCGTAGGGCCGCGGCGGGCGTCGGCGCGTCGGCGCATCGGGCGCCCGTGCGGGCCGTGACGGTCGAGCTGTCCTAGCTGGGCACCCGTAACGGGCCAGGTAGGAACGCCTCTGGCCTGCAACAGCCTGGACGCCTATGCCCTCGATGCCCGCCGTTCACGGCGCTTGCGGGACCACACCCGGGGTGCGAACATACGTTCGCATGAGCGTCATCGCCGTCCTGTTGCCCCGGTTCGAGCTGTCGGTCGCCGCGGGCGGCGGCGCGGCGCTGTTGCGCGGGCCGGTGGCCCTGGCGCCCGAGCCGGGGACGGGGCAGGCGGTCGGCGAGGTGTCCGCCGCCGCCGAGGCGTTCGGGGTACGGGCGGGCATGGGGATGGGGGAGGCGCTTGCGCGCTGCCCGCGGCTCGCGCTCGTGCCGCCCGATCCCGCCGGGGTGGCCGAGGCGTGGGAAGCGCTGCTCGGGCGCCTGGAGGGGGTCGGCGCCGGCGTGGCGCCGGAGCGGCCGGGGCTCGTCTGCTTCGCCGCCGACGGGCTGCGCGGCCTGCATGGTGGAAGCGTGCGCGGGGTGATCGCCGCGGCCGCGCGGGCGCTGCGCCGGCCGGCGCGGATCGGCGCTGGGCCGGGGGCGTTCTGCACGCTCGCCGCCGCGTCGCGGGCCCGGATCGGGCGCCCGGCGATCGTGGACGGCGGGCGTGCCGAGGCGCGCGCCCATCTCGCCCCGCTCGAGATCGCCCTGCTCGCGCTGCGCGAGCGCACCGCCCCGCTCGTGGAGCCCCTCGAACGGCTCGGGGTCGCCACCCTCGGCGAGCTGGCCGCGCTGCCCCGCGACGCGGTGGCCGACCGTTTCGGCCTTCCGGGGCTCCACGCACACGACCTGGCCAACGGCCATGACGCCCCGCTGCGTCCCCGGCGGGCGCCGGAGGCGCTGCGGGAGGCGCTCGAGCTGCCCGAGGCGGCGTCGGGCCCCCAGCTGGAGCACGCCCTCGGGCTGCTCGTGGACCGCATGCTCGCCCGCCGCGAGCGGCGGGGGCGCACCCTGCGCGCGGTCGCCCTGAGCGCCGTGCTCGTCGAGGGGGGGACCTGGCGCGAGCGGGTGACCTTCCGCGAGGCCCTCGCCGACCCGGCGCGGATGCGCCTCGCCCTCGGGGCTCGGCTCGCCCTGCTTCCCGCGCCCGCCGAGGCGCTGCGGCTGACCGTCGAGAGCTTCGGGCCACCGGTCACCGACCAGGGCACGCTGCTCGACGAGGCGGCCGCCGAGCGCGAGGCCCGCCTGCGCGACGCGGTCCGCCAGACGCGGGCGCTGGCCGGCGGGGACGCCACCCTGCGCGTCGTCGAGGTGGATCCCGGGTCCCGGGTCCCCGAGCGCCGCACGCTCCTCGCGCCCTTCGAGGGGCCCGAGCCTCCGGACCGCAAATGACCGGCCCGCGCCGGCTCGCGATCCCGCGCGCGGCGGCGGTAAGGGCGGCCGCCGACGGGCGCCCGCTCGTCGTCGACCGCCGCTACGTCGAGGCGGTGCGGGAGTCGTGGCTCGTCGAGGACCGCTGGTGGACGCCGCGCCCGGTGCGCCGCCGCTACTGGGAGGTGGTGACGACGTGCGGCCGCGACGTGGTCGTCTTCCACGACCTCGTGGAGGGGGGATGGTTCACCCAGCGCTGAAATCCGTCCGCTTTAGCCCCACCTGAGGCCGTCGTCGGTACTCTCGGGGCATGGTCCGGCGCCCCGCCACCGCCCTCGCCGCCGCGTTCGCCTGCCTGGGCGGCCTCGTCGTCACCTGGGGCCTGACCTTCGGGTCGGGGAGGGTGCGCTGGCTCGACGCCGCGGCGCTTCAGGGCTTCGTGGGACTCGACCGGCCGGCCACCCGGGGCCCGGCCGAGGTCGTGGCGGCGCTCGGCGACCCGCTGCCCTACGTCCTGCTCGGCGCCGCCCTGGTCGCGCTCGCGCTCGCCCGCGGGCGCCCGCGGATCGCCTTGGCGGTGCCGGTCGTACTCGGCGGCTCCGCCCTGACGACCGAGATCCTCAAGCCACTGCTCGCCGACCAGCGCGTCTGTCACTGCGTCGCCGACGCCCGCGTGGCCGTGGCCTCATGGCCGAGCGGGCACGCCGCGGCGGCGATGGCGCTCGCGCTGTGCGCGGTACTCGTGGCGCCGCCGCGCTGGCGCCCGACGATGGCCGTATTCGGCGCCGGCGTCGCCGTGGCCGTCTCCTACGCGCTACTCACCCTCGGCTGGCACTACCCGAGCGACGTCCTCGGCGGCTACCTCGTGTCGGCGTTGTGGATGACGGGCGCTGTCGCAGCGCTCCGGGCGGCCGGCGAGCGCTGGCCCGCGCGCTCCGGCCGCGAGGCCGCCGTGCGCTGGGGCACCGCGCTGGCGCCGGCCGGCATCGGCGCGCTCGTGCCCCTGGTCGGGCTGGCCGCGGTCGCCCTGACCCGCCCCGATGGCGCCGTCCGCTACGCCGCCGCCCACACGGCATTCGTCTTCGTCGCGGCTGCTCTGGCCGCGGCGGCGGCCGCCACGGCCGGCGCTTTCGCGGCCGCCCTGCGGCGCTAACTAGCCCTGCTGCGAGGCGCCGGGCTCCCAGAGCGGCTCCTCGCCGCCGGCGTTGGCGCCGCGCGCGAGGATGAAGAGGAGGTCGGAGAGCCGGTTGAGGTAGCGGACGACCTCGGGGTTGGCCCCCTCGACGTCCAGTGACCGGCGCTCGGCGCGCCGGCAGACCGTGCGGCAGACGTGCAGGTGGGCGGCCGCCGCCGTCCCGCCCGGAAGCAGGAAGGAGTGCAGCTTCGGCAGGTCGGCGTTGACCTCGTCGCACGCCGCCTCGAGCCACTCGACCTGCTCTGGACGCACGCGCAGGCGGTCGCGCCCGGCTGCGCCGTCGCCCTCGGGCACCGAGAGGTCGGCGCCGACGTCGAACAGGTCGTTCTGGGCCCGGCGCAGCCATTCCGCGTAGCGCTCGGGCAGCCCCTCCACGGTCAGCGCCAGCCCGATCAGGGAGTTGAGCTCGTCGACCGTCCCGTACGCCTCGATGCGCGGATGCGTCTTGGGCACGCGGCTCATGTCGCCGAGGTGCGTCTCGCCGCCGTCCCCGAGCTTCGTGTAGATGCGGGTGAGGTTGACGGTCACGTCTCGCAGGATACGATGCCCGCAGTTCAAGGCCGGTTGGTTACGGGAAGTCCGGTGAGAATCCGGCGCGGACCCGCCACTGTGACCGGGGAACGCCCGCCGCACGCACGTGCCCGTAAGGAGGCGTGCAGCCACTGAGTCGCCATCGGCGACTCGGGAAGGCGCGGAGGGGCTCGAACCCCGGGAGCCAGGAGACCTGCCACCGGCGACAAGCCCGACAAGCCCTCGTGGAAAGGGGTGGCTCATATGGTGGATCTCCGATCTCGCGCGGCCCTCGCGGTCGCCGCCCTCGCCGTGGCGTTGTTCACGTTGGCCGGCCCGGCCGTGGCAGCGCCGGTGACCGTGGACTTCCGCATCGAAGGCAAGGACACGACGCACTTCGACGGACCGGTCACGAGCGATGTCCGCCCGGTGGACGGACACGACAACACCGGCCCTCATACGTGCGACGGCACCAACAACGGCCAGGGAGGTACGCCGGCCGCCACCGCTGGGACGTCGCTTGCGGTGGCCTCGGAGGAAAAGCCGTTCTCCTTCGTCGCCACCTACTTCCCGCCGAGCTCGAGCGGCGGCGACGACCTCTTCCTGGACACGGTCAACGGGGAGAAGCCCGACTTCAACGTCGACCAGACCTTCTGGGGCTTCTTCGTCAACGGGTCGTTCGCGTCGGTCGGCATGTGCCAGTTTCGCGTGCAGCCGGGCGACCGCATCCTGTTCGCGCGAGTGACGGGAAGCGAGACGGTCCTCCAGCTCGCCGGGCCGACGACGGTCTCGACCGGCCAGTCCGCCACCTACACCGTCACCGACGGCGCCAGCGGCGCGCCCATCGGCGGAGCGGCGGTCGCCGGTCAGGTCACCGGCGCCGACGGGAAGGCGACGGCGACGTTCGACACGCGCAGGCACCCGGACGCTGAAGGCGACCCGGGCGAACGCGGTGCGCTCGAACGGCGTAAACACCTGTGTGCACGCCGGCGACGACGGGACATGCGGTACGACCACGCCGCCGGCTGCCGGCGGACCGCTACCGGCATCTCGCGCGCCGTTTTCGGCGGTGCTCGGCCTGCGCGCGCGGTTCGCCGCGGGCAGGGGGCCACGGCTGCTGAAGGGGCACGTGGACCTCGGGACCGGGGCGCTGGCGGCCGTGCGCCTGCGTCTGCGCCGGGTGGCCGGGGGGCGCTGCGCCTTCTGGAGCGTGCGCGCCGAGAAGTGGCGTCGCCGGCCGTGCAGCGCCGATGGGTTCTTCTACACGATCGGCGACCGGGCGGACTGGTCCTACCTGCTCCCGGAGCGGCTCGGGCCCGGGCGCTACGACCTGCACGCGATGGCCGTCGACCGGGCGGGCCTGCGGCACGACGCCTACGTCCTGTTCCGCGTGGCGGGAGCGCGATGAGGCGGGCCACGGTACTCGGGCTGGCCACGCTCGCTGCGGCGAGCGTGGCCGGGCCCGCCGCTTCGGCCGCGCCGGCCAGGGTCGACGTGATGGTGGTCGGACGCACGAAGGTCCTGCGGGCGGCCACGACCGTGTCCGCCCGGGCCACCACGGTGAGGGTCGGGAGCAGCCGTTGCGCGGTGGGCGCCAACACGCCGCTCGCGGCGCTCGTGGCGCTGCGGCCTAGCTTCGCCATGCGCGACTACGGATGCGGCGCGGGCTCGCTGTTCGTCGAGCGGATCGGGCGCGAGCGGGTGAGCGGGCTCGACGGCTGGGTCTACAAGATCGGCCACCGGGCTCCGGGCGTCAGCGCCGGGTCGCCCCGGGTGCGCGCGGGCACGCGCGTGCTGTGGTTCTGGTGCCGCACGGGCGGGCGCGGCTGCCAGCGCACGTTGGAGGTGACCGCGAGCGCGACGCGGGTCGCCCCGGGCGCGCCCGTCCGCTTCACGGTGCGGGGCTATGACGATCGAGGCCGGGGCGTGGTGATCCCGGGCGCGCTCGTGCACTTCGCCGGGGCGGAGCTGCGGACGGGCGCCGACGGGACCGTCGCGACGACCGCGCCCGTCGCGCCCGGGCGCCCGCGCGCGGTCGCCGAGGCGCGGGGACTGGTTCCGTCGTTCCCCCTGGAGGTCGTGGCCGGGTGAAGCGATCCGCCAGGCTCGCCGTCGCCCTCGCCGCGCTCCTCGCCGGCTGCGGCCTGGGCAGCGGGAAGGGGGCCGAGGGCGTCTCGGTCGTCGTGACCCGCGACTTCGGGGTCCGCTCCGTCGGCTCCGCCCGGGTCGCGAAGACCCCGGGCAGCGAGACCGTGATGCGCTTCCTGCAGCGGAAGTTCACGGTGCGCACGCGCTACGGCGGCGGCTTCGTGCAGGCCATCGACGGCCTGTCCGGCGGGTCCGAGGGCGGCCGCCCGGTCGACTGGTTCTACTACGTCAACGGCATCGAGGCCGACCAGGGGGCCGCGGCGACCAAGCTGCATGCCGGCGACCGGGTGTGGTGGGACCGTCACGACTGGGGCGCCGCGCGCGGCGTGCCGGCCGTCGTGGGGTCGTTCCCCGAGCCGTTTCGTTCGGGCGCCGAGGGCAAGCGCCTGCCGACCCAGATCGCCTGCACCGACGACGCGGGCGCCGCCTGCGCCGAGGCCAAGTCCCGGCTCGCCGCCGTGGGAGTCAAGATCGCCTCGTCCGCCTTCGGCACGGGCGGCGGGACGGAGACGCTGCGCGTCCTCGTCGGCCCGTGGTCGAGCCTGCGCGCCGACCCCGTCGCCCGGCGCATCGAGCAGGGCCCCGGGACGAGCGGCGTGTTCGCCACCTTCTCGGGCGAGGGGCGCCGCCTGACGGTTCTCGACGACCGCGGCCGCGGCGGCGCCCGCCTGGGCGCCGGCGGCGGTCTCGTCGCGGCCACGCGCCTGCGCGAGCAGCAGCCGACGTGGGTCGTCACGGGGACCGACGCCGCGGGAGCTCTGGCCGCCGCGCGCGCTCTGCGGGAGAACGTGCTGCGCAACCGCTTCGCGCTGGCCGTCGAGGGATCGAGCTCGCTTCCCGTGCCGGTCGGGCCCGAGGGGCCGGTGTCGTGATCTACCGCCGGCGCGCCACGCCGCTGCACGCCGCCCGCGCGGCGGCCGGCTGCGCGTACTGCGGCGCGCTGGCCACGATCTCGCTCCTCGCGAGCAGCCCGTTCGTGCTCGTCGCCGCCCTCGTCGCCGTCGTGGCCGCCGGCGCCGCCGCCGGCGTGGGGCGCGAGCTGCGCCGCGCGGCCTGGATCGCGGTTCCCCTCGGCCTGCTCGTGGCGACCATCAACCCGATCGTCGACCACAACGGGCTCACCGTCGTGGCTCGCCTCGGGACCGTCCCCTGGCTCGGCGAGCTCGACATCACGCTCGAGGCGGTCGTCTACGGCCTCATGCTCGGGCTGCGCGCCGTCGTCCTGATCGAGGCCTTCGCCCTCTACTCGGCGGCCGTCGATCCCGACGAGGTGCTGCGGCTGTTCCGGCGCGTGTCGTACCGCTCCGCGCTCACCGCGGTCCTGGCCACGCGGATGGTCCCGGTGCTGGCGCGCGATGCGCGGCGCATGGCCGAGGCGCAGCGCTGCCGGCCGGCGCGTCCGGCGCCCCGGCTCGCCCTGGTGCGCGCGCTCGCCGGCGGGGCGCTGGACCGGGCCGTCGACGTGGCGGCCACGCTGGAGGTGCGGGGGTACGGCGTCGGCGCGGCGCCCGCCCCGGATCCGCCGCCCGTGGTCGCGCCACGACTTCGCCTTCTTCGGCGCCGCCGCCGGCCTCGTCGCCCTGGTCGTCGTCGCGGGCCTCGCCGGGGTGGCGGGCTTCGATCCGTACCCGGCGCTGCGGGTCGACGCGGGCCCGGCCGAGGCGCTGCTCTCCGTGGCCATCGTCGCGCTCGCCCTGGCGCCGTTCGCCGGGCGCAGGGGGATCGTCCGGTGAGCGCACTGCGCGTCGAGCGCCTCACCTACCGCTATCCCGACGCGGCCGAGCCGGCCCTGCGCGACGTCTCGCTGTCGGTCGAGGAGGGCGAGCTGGTCGTGGTCTGCGGGCTGTCGGGCTCGGGGAAGTCCACGCTGCTGCGCGCCGCGTGCGGCCTGGTGCCGCACTTCCACGGCGGCGAGTGCGCCGGGCGCGTCGTCACCGCCGGCCTGGACACGCGCGACCACGGGCCGGGCGAGCTCGCCGTGGCCTGCGGGGCGCTGTTCCAGGATCCCGAGACGCAGGTGGTGATGGGCACCGTGCGGTCCGAGCTGGCCTTCCCGCTCGAGAACCGCGGCGAGGGCGCCGCCGCGGTGGCGCGGGGAGTCGAGGAGGCGGCGCTCGCCCTGGGCATCGCCCACCTGCTCGACCGCCCGACCGTCGAGCTCTCCGGCGGCGAGCTCCAGCGCGTCGCCCTGGCCGCCTCCCTGGCCGGCCGTCCGGCTCTGGTCGTCCTCGACGAGCCCACGTCCCAGCTCGACCCGGTGGCGGGCGACGAGCTGATCTGGCTGCTGCGGCGGCTCAACGAGGAGTGGGGAACGGCGATCCTCCTGGCCGAGCACCGTCTCGAGCGCTGCCTGCCCGCCGCCGACCGCGTGATCGCGCTCGAGGGCGGAGCGGTGGCGTGCGACGCCCGGCCGCGAGAGTTCCTCGAGTGGGCGGCCGGCCAGCTCGCCGGCGCTGCAGACGCCCGGCGCCCTGCTCTTCCAGCGCGCGGGCCTGCGCCCTCCGCCCGCGGGTGTCAAGGAGGCGCGGGCCACGCTGCGCGCGCACGGGCTCCTGGAAGGGGTCAGACCCCTTGAGTCTCCTCGGCGCAAGGGGTCTGACCCCTCTCCCGCGCTGCGGCTGCGGGGCGTCTGGCTCGAGTGGCCCGAGGGGCGGACGGCGCTGCGAGGGCTCGATCTGGCCGTGGCGCCGGGGGAGCGGGTGGCGCTGATGGGCCGCAACGGGGCCGGGAAGTCGACGCTGCTGCGGATCGCCGCCGGCCTGCTCGAGCCGACCCGCGGGCGCATGCGCGCGGCCGGACGGGTGGCGCTGCTGCTCCAGACGCCCGGCGACTACCTCGTCCACGAGCGCGTGGGCGACGAGCTGGAGGCCGCGGCGCTCGAGCGGGCGGGGCTGGCCTCCCTGGCCGACCGCCATCCCTCCGACCTGTCCGGCGGCGAGCGCCAGCGCCTCGCCCTCTCGATCGTCCTCGACGGCGACCCGCCGGCGGTGGTCTGCCTCGACGAGCCGACGCGCGGCATGGACCGCGCCCGCAAGGGCGCGCTGGCCTCGCAGCTCGGCGAGATCGCCGCCGGCGGCGCGGCGGTGCTCGTGGCGACCCACGACTGCGAGCTGGCCGCGGCGTTCGCCGAGCGGGTCGTGCTCCTCGGGGACGGCGACGTGGTGGCCGACGGGCCGGCCGCCGAGGTGCTCGCGGGGGGCTGGTACTTCGCCACCGAGACGGCGCGCATCCTCGGCGGGGCCGGCGGCGCGCTCGACCCGGCCGCGGGAGCCGAGCTGCTTCGGCGTCGTATGACCGTGGAGGTGGCCCCGTGAGCTGGCAGCTGGCGTCCTTCTCCGTGCTCGCCGTCGCGCTCGCCGCCGGCTTCGCCTGGTACGAGCGCTCGCATCCCTCCGCCCGGGTGCTCGCGCTGGTGGCCACGATGGCCGCGCTCGCCGCGCTCGGGCGGATCGCCTTCGCCCCGCTGCCCAACGTCAAGCCGACGACGGACATCGTGCTGATCTCCGGCGCGGCGCTGGGCGGCGCGCCGGGCTTCGCCGTCGGCGCACTGGCCGCGCTGACCTCGAACGTCTTCTTCGGCCAGGGTCCGTGGACCCCGTGGCAGATGGCGGCCTGGGGCGGGGTCGGCATCGCGGGAGCGCTGCTCCAGCGGGTCACCCGCGGACATATCGGCCGCGTGACGCTGGCCGCGGCGTGCGGGATCGCCGGGCTGGCCTACGGCGCCGTGCTCAACTTCTCGACCTGGGCCACGTACACCGGCGATCACTCGCTCGGCGCCTACACCGCGATCGCCGGGACCGCGCTGCCCTTCGACATCGCCCATGCCGCGGGAAACGTCGCCTTCGCGCTGGCGTTCGGCCCGGCGCTCCTGCGCGCGCTCGAGCGCTTCCGGCGACGCTTCGAGGTGACGTGGCGGCCCGCGGCGGCGATCGCGACCCCGCTCGCCGTCCTCGCGGCCGTGCTCCTCCTCGTCGCGACGGCCGGGGCGGCGACCCCGCGCAGCTACCTGGAGCGCGCCCAGAACGCCGACGGCGGGTGGGGCCCGGCGCCCGGCCAGGGCTCCTCGCAGCTGTACACCGGCTGGGCTTCACTGGGCATGGCCGCGAACGCGCGCAATCCGCGCGACGTGCACCGCGGCGGGAGCACCCCGATCGACTACATGCGTGCGCGTGCCGGCCAGCTCGACGACACCGGCGAGGTGGAGCGCACGATCCTCGTGCTCGCCGCCGCCGGGGTGAGCGCCCGACACTTCGCCGGACGCGACCTCGTCCGCGAGCTCGAGCGCCGCCGCCACGGCGACGGCTCCTATGCCGGCGGCGTCGTGCTCACCTCGTTCAGCGTGCTCGCGCTCAAGGCGACGGGCCGCGCCTCGACGGCGGGCGCCCGCGCCTCGGTGAGCTGGATCGGGCGCCAGCAGAACACCGACGGCGGCTTCAGCGTCGTCGGGCGCGGGGGGCAGAGCAGCGTCGACGACACGGCGTCGGCGATCCAGGCCCTGGTCGCGGGCGGCCGGCGCTCCTCCCGGGCCGTGTCGCGCGGCGTGGGCTTCCTGCGGCGCTCCCAGAATCCCGACGGCGGCTTTCCGCTCGGCCCCGACAGCCCGTCGAACGCCCAGTCCACCGCGTACGCGGTCCAGGGCTTCGTCGCCGCCGGCCGCGACCCCGCCCGCGTGCGCCGGGGCGGCTCGCGCGATCCCCTGGCCTACCTGCGCTCCCTGACCACGGGCAGCGGCGCCGTGCGCTACTCGCGCACGAGCGCCCAGACTCCGGTCTGGGTGACCGCCCAGGCGGCGATGGCGCTCGCCCGCAAGCCGCTGCCGCTGCGCCCCGTGGCGCGGGGGTCGGGCGGCGGCGGGGCGGGCGGGGCGGCCGCGGCCGGGGCGTCCGGCGCCGCCGGCGCCGGCGGCGCGGCCGGCTCCCGCGCGGGGGCCGTGCCACCCGCCGGGTCCGTTCTGCGTCTGGCGCGCGACCTCGGCTTGGCGGCGGGCGTGATCCGGGACGCCACGCTCGCGGGCCTCGCCGCCGGCTACCTGCGCGACTAGCCCGCACTCAGTAGGGTTCCCGCCCCGCTATGAGAGTTGGCGTCCCGAAGGAGACTGCGGAACGCGAGCGTCGTGTTGCGCTCGTGCCCGAGGTCGTGCGCAAGCTGACCCAGAAGGAGTACGAGGTCATCGTCGAGGCCGGGGCCGGCCAGGGCGCGATGATCCCCGACGCCCTGTTCGAGGACGCGGGCGCGAAGATCGCCGATACGGCGGCGGTGTGGGGCGCCGACGTCGTCGTCAAGGTCGCTCCGCCCAGCGCCGAGGAGTCCGCGCGGCTGTCTTCCGATGGCGTGCTGATCGGATTCCTGGCGCCGCTGACGGCTCCCGACACCGTGCGCGCGCTGGCCCAGTCGGGCGCCACGGCGTTCGCGCTGGAGGCCGTTCCGAGAATCTCTCGCGCCCAGTCGATGGACGCGCTGTCGTCGCAGAGCAACGTGGCCGGCTATCGCGCGGCCCTGCTCGGCGCGCAGCTGCTGGGCCGCTTCTATCCGATGCTGATGACCGCCGCCGGCACGGTGCGGCCCGCCAAGGTGCTCGTGCTCGGCGCCGGCGTGGCCGGGCTGCAGGCCATCGCCACCGCGCGCCGCCTCGGCGCCGCCGTCACCGGCTATGACGTGCGCAGCGCGGTGGCCGAGCAGGTCAAGTCGCTGGGCGCGGACTTCCTCGAGCTCGAGGCGGGCAAGGGCGCCGAGGGCGAGGGCGGCTACGCGCGCGAGCTCACCGACGAGGAGAAGGCGGCGCAGCAGCAGGAGCTGACCGACGCCATCACCGAGTTCGACGTCGTCATCACGACGGCGCTCGTTCCCGGCCGGCCGGCCCCGAAGCTCGTGACGGCCGACGCGGTGGAGCGCATGAAGCCGGGGGCGGTCGTGGTCGACCTGGCGGGCGAGGCGGGCGGCAACTGCGAGCTCTCCGAGCCGGGCGAGACGGTGGTCAAGCACGACGTCACGATCGCCGCGCCGCTCAACGTGCCCAGCACGATGGCCGAGCACGCCTCCCAGCTCTACGCCCGCAACATCCAGTCGCTGCTCGAGCTGATGACCGGCGAGGACGGGGCCCTGAACCTCGACTTCGACGACGAGATCATCGCCGGGGCCTGCGTCACCCGGGGCGGCGAGATCGTCCACGAGGGCGCCAAGCAGGCCGCGGGGGCCGCCGCCTGATGCTGGTCACCAACCTCGCCATCCTCGTGCTCGCCGGGTTCGTCGGCTTCGTCGTCATCTCCAAGGTGCCCAACACGCTGCACACGCCGCTGATGTCCGGCACGAACGCGATCCACGGCATCGTGATCCTCGGCGGCCTGATCGTGCTCGGGCTCTCGGGCGAAGGGACGCTCAACAAGATCCTCCTCGTCATCGCCATCACGTTCGGGACGATCAACGTGGTCGGCGGCTTCCTCGTCACCGACCGGATGCTCGAGATGTTCAAGAGCAAGCCGGAGCCGGCGCCCGAGAAGGAACCCGACGAGTGATCACCGCGACGTTCCTCCACGACCCGGACTTCATCCGGTCGGCCTACATCGTCGCCTTCTCGCTGTTCATCGTCGGCCTGATGGGGCTGCGCGGGCCGCGCACGGCGGTGCGCGGGAACATGATCGCCGCCGTCGGCATGGCGATCGCGGTCGCCGCGACGCTGCTCATCGACGGAATGGGCAACTGGGGCCTGATCGCCCTCGGCGTGGCCATCGGCACGGTCATCGGCGTCCCCGCGGCCCTCCAGGTGAAGATGACCGCGATCCCGCAGATGGTGGCGCTGTTCAACGGCGTCGGCGGCGGAGCGGTGGCGCTGATCGCGTGGGTGGAGTTCCGCCAGAGCGACGGCTACGCGCACGACCCCACCTACATCGCGATCTTCTCCCTGTTCGGCGCGATCGTCGGCTCGGTGTCGTTCTGGGGCTCGAACATCGCCTTCGGCAAGCTTCAGGAGGTGATTCCGGGCCGCCCGATCACGCTCGGGCGGGCTCAGCAGGTGGTCAACCTCTTCGCTGTTCCTGGCCGCCGTCGGGTGCGGGGTGGCCATCGTCGCGGGCAGCCACGACGAGATCCTCATCATCGGGCTGCTCGTGGCCGCGGCGCTGCTCGGCAACTTCGTCGTGCTGCCGATCGGCGGCGCCGACATGCCGGTCGTCATCTCGCTGCTCAATGCCTTCACCGGCCTGTCCGCTGCCGCGGCCGGCATCGCGCTGAACAACACCGCGATGATCGTGGCCGGGATGCTCGTCGGCGCATCGGGCTCGATCCTCACCAAGCTGATGGCCGACGCGATGAACCGCTCGATCCCCGCCATCGTGGCGGGGGGGTTCGGCGGCGTCGCCGTGGCGGGCGGCGGGGGCCCCGACCTCGAGGGCAAGACGGTCAAGTCGACCACCGCCGCCGACGCGGCGATCGAGCTCACCTACGCCCGGCAGGTCGTGATCGTCCCCGGCTACGGCATGGCGGTGGCGCAGGCCCAGCACGCCGTCCGCGACCTGGCCAAGCAGCTCGAGGCACGGGGGATCGAGGTCAAGTACGCGATCCACCCGGTCGCCGGCCGCATGCCCGGGCACATGAACGTCCTGCTGGCCGAGGCCGACGTGCCCTACGACCAGCTCAAGGAGATGGACGACATCAACCCCGAGTTCCCGCGCACCGACGTGTCGCTGGTGATCGGGGCCAACGACGTCACCAACCCGGCGGCGAACACCAACCCCGACTCGCCGATCTACGGCATGCCGATCCTGAACGTCAACGAGTCCGAATCCGTGATCGTCATCAAGCGCTCGATGAACCCCGGGTTCGCGGGCATCGACAACGAGCTCTACTACGACGACCGCACGCAGATGCTGTTCGGCGACGCCAAGTCGGCCGTCGGCGAGATCACCGAAGAGGTCAAGGCGCTCTAGCGGCTCAGGTGACGACGGCGACGCGCCAGCTCACGGCCGCGCGGCGCAGGCGCACCGTGACCGAGGTGCGCGGAGCCTTGCCGTGGCGTCCTCGGACGACGGCGACCCGGCGGCCCGACACCCTCACCACGTAGGCGCGGATCGCTTCGGAGTCGCGCGGAGCGCGCCAGCTCAGGGTCACGCGGCCGCGGCGGTCGCGGCGGGTCGCGCGGAGGTGTGTCGCCCGCGGCGCCGCGAGCGCAGGGAGGACGGAGTCGAGCGCGGCCCCGGCGTCGAGGGTGGCGACACCGTCGGCCCGCCGCCGCGAGCCGCGCGCCAGCGCCGCGCGCAGGGCGGGACCCGACAGGTCGGGCCGGGCTCCGGCCAGCAGCGCGAGGGTCCCGGCCACGTGCGGGGCGGCGAGCGAGGTGCCGCTGCGCACGCCGTACTCGCCGCGCGCGTCCGTGGAGAGGATGTCGTCGCCCGGGGCGTAGACGTCGACGGCGGAGCCGTGGTTGGAGAAGCCGGCGACGGCGCCGGATCGATCGGTGGCACCGACGGCGAGGACGGCGCCCTCCGGATAGGAGGCGGGATACGACGGTGACGCGTCGAGGTCGCGCCGGTCGTTGCCGGCCGAGGCGGTCACGACGACGCCGTGGGCCTCGGCGGAGCGGACCGCGTCCTCGATCGCCGCACTGCGGTCGGCCCCGTTGAGGCTGACGTTCACGACGCGGGCGCGGTGCGCGACGGCGTAGAGAGCAATTGCGAGGTTTTCGGGGCCCGCGCACGAACTGGACCACATGGAGTCGTCGCCAGGTCCGTCCGCGCCGCTCCGGGTCGTGATCGTCGACGACCACGAGCTGTTTCGCCGCGGCCTGCGCGAGGTCCTCGAGGACGAGGGCCTCGAGGTGGTGGGCGAGGCCACGGACGGAGAGAGCGCGCTGGAGGTCGTCGAGCGCACCGCGCCCGACGTGGCGATCATGGACCTGAGCCTTCCCGGCATGGGCGGGGTCGACGCGACCCGTCGGCTGACGGCCGACGCCCCGGCCACTCGCGTGCTGGTGCTGACGATCTCGGCCGACGAGAAGGACGTCACGGAGGCGATCGTCGCCGGCGCGTGCGGCTACCTCCTCAAGGAGTCCGGCATGAGTGAGCTGGTGGCCGGCGTGCGCGCGGCCGCGGCGGGCGAGGCCGCGATCACCCCGCGGATCGCCGCCGGGCTCCTGCGGCATCGTGCGCGAGCGGCTCGGCGAGATGCCCGCGGAGGGGCGGGAGGCCACCCTGTCGTCGCGCGAGCTCGAGGTGCTGCGGCTCGTCGCCCAGGGCCGCGAGAACTCCGAGATCGCCGCGGAGCTGGTCATCAGCCTCCCGACGGTCAAGCACCACATCTCCAACATCCTGATGAAGCTCCAGGTGGAGAACCGCATCCAGGCTGCGGTCTACGCGGTGCGCTCCCGCCTCGTCTAGACGGACTGGCCGGCGAAGGCGTTTTTGAGGGCCGCCAAGCGGTTGCGCAGCTCGTCGAGCTCTTCGCGCTTGGCGCGGACGCGTGGCGCCAGGCGCCTCAGCCGCCGCGCGGCCTGCGGTTCATGGGCGTGCGCCGCCAGCTGGGCCATCTCGCGTTCGAGTCGCCGCAGCTGGTTCTCGAGCCGCAGCGCGTGGGCGTAGCCCTCGGTGAGGATGCGCTCGGCGCCGGGACTCGACGCGCCCGGCTCGAAGGTCTCCAGGAGCCAGTCGACTCGAGCGAGAAAGGCTCGTGCGCCGATGACGGGCCTACTTCTTCTTCTTGATGACGATCGTCCGGCGCAGCGTCAAGACGCCGGCGCCGGTGCGCGCGGTCATCGTCAGCCTCAGCGTCGCGCGCTTGCCGCGCTTGACGGCCTTGGCGGCAGCCGTGCGCGCGGCCTTGGGGAACGGGAAGGCGGACCGTCACGCGGACGCCGGGCCGGAGCGTCTTGGCGACGCTCTTGAGCTTGTAGACCTTGGCGGAACCCGGGACCGTGAGGGTGCCGCCGACGGCGAGCGAGCAGGCACGGTCGCAGACGGCCGTGAAGCTCACCTTGCTCGTGTCGGTCTGAGTCTTGGGCAGCTTCAGCGTCAGCTTGGGGGCGCCCTTCGACCCACCCGCGGACGGGTCGAACGTCTCGCCGCCGCCGGTCGTGGTCGGCGCCGTCGTGGTGACGGGCGGGGGTGGTGGTCGTGGGCGGTGGGTCCGTGGTCGTCGTCGGCTCGGGAGCGTCCGCGGTCCAGTCGAACTGCACGCTGGCGGAGAGGCCCTGGAGCGCGTTGTCGTGCGCGGGGGTGCCGTTGGGGAAGGTGACGGCGAACCGGTAGCGGTGCGTGGCGCCGGCCGCGAACGAGCCCAGGGACGTCGACGCCAGCCCGTTGAGGGCGCCCGAGTAGACCTGGGGATCGCCCGCGTCGCACGACGGGGCCGTGGCGCCCGCGAACGTGCCGCAGTCCACGACCTTCAGATTCAGGCTCCCGGCCAGCGTCGTCCCGGTCACGTTCGACTGGGCCAGGGCGAACGTTGCGTCCATGCTGCTCGCGTTCTGGATGTCGACGTCACCGACGACCGGCGACTGGCCGGGAGCCATGCCGGCCGCCGTCAGAACGGCCGACCCCCCCCGGGAGTTTGTGATGCTCAGCGGGCCCGTGGCGCGCAGGGCGGCCGCCGGGGACATCTCGCCCGAGCCCTGCGGCGAGCCGCCCGAGGCGACGACGACGGCGATCGCCGACAGCGCGCCCGCGACGGTGGCGACGGTGAGGCGCGCGGCGAGGCGGGCGCGGCGGGCGTGGGTGGTGTCGGGTCGGTTGGTCATCGTCAGTTCCTAGAAGTCCGCGTCGGTCGTGCCCGGCTCGGTCACCTGGGTCGGTGTTGATCGAGTTGTTGGACGTGTCCTTGATCGTGGAGGCGGGCGTCCAGGCGATGTTGTGGGCGCCGGCGGTGCCCGCGGCGTTCACCGACCCGCCAGCTGCCGGACCCGCTGCCCGTGATCGCGAGCGTGAGCGCGTTGCCGCTCAGGACCATGGTTCCCGGGAAGGTGAAGGTGTCGCCGTTGCCGCCGTCGATGAAGTCGGCGTTGAGCGCGATCGTCCCCAGGCCGACGGTGGTCGCCCCGTCCAGCACGGTGATCGTGTCCGGGCTAGAGCCGCCGCTGCCCTCGTTGAAGCGGATGCTCACGACCTTCGAGGTGCCGTTCCAGGCGGCGAGAATGCTCGTCGACGACGGCGGCTGGTTGAAGCTCAGCGTCAGCGTGTCGCCGGTGCCGGGCTGGTTGTTGCCGTTGTTGGCCTGGACGTCGATGCCGCGGATGGGGTTGTCGACGCGTCCGGGTCTGGGTCGGCGCCGTGGTGGCGTTGCCGTTGTTGTCCGTGGCCGTGGCCCGGAAGTCGTAGGAACCGTCGGCCAGGCGTGGTGGTGGCGAAGGTGCACGAGTAGGGCGAGCTGGAGTCGCTGCAGGCCGTGCTCCACGTGCCCGCTCCCGGCCGGGGCGACCTCGAAGAGCACGCTGGCCACGCCGCCGCCGCTGTCGGTGGGCGCGCCGCTCAGGGTGGCGGTGCCCGACAGCGTGCCGGCCGGCGCGATGGAGAAGGTGGTGAAGGTCGGGCCCGTGCGGTCGATGCGCCGGTTGGTGCGCGTGGACGGCGTGGCGGCGTTGCCCAGGCCGTCGCTGCTGATCGCGCGGAGGTCGTAGAGGCCCTCGGCGAGCGTGGTCGTGTCGAGGCTGCAGGTGTACGGCGAGCTGCGAGTCCGTGCAGATGTCGGTCCAGGAGGAGCCCCCCGCCGTCGTGTACTGCACGGTCACCGACTTCACGCCCGCGCCCGCGCCGTCCGTCGCCGTGGCGCTGAGCGCCACCGTGCCGTTGAGGAACGTTGCCGGGTCCGTCAGGCTCAGCGTCGGGCCCGCTGTTGTCCACGGTGACGTTGAACGTCGCGCTCGTGGAGTTGCGTCGCGTTGTCCGTCGCCGTGATCGTGTACGACTTGCTGCCCGCGGTCAGCGATCCGTTTGCGGTCTGCTCCGCGCTGACGTAGTGATAGGTCGTGCCGCCGACGGTCACGCCGGTGGCGTCGTGGGTCAGCGGGACGTTGGAGGCGCCGGTGGTCAGGTTGACGACGCTGGCCGACACCGTGTTGACGCCCGAGCCGGCGTCGGTCGCGTTGGCGTACACGATGTACTTGCCGCCCTGGCGCACGAAGCCGTTGACCGTCGGGTTCCCGCCGGAGGAGGCCGAGATGGTGGCGCGCTCACGCTCGGCGCGACGGTGTCGACCGTGAAGGTGTTGGCGTTGGACACCGCGCTGGTGTTGCCGGCCGCGTCGCCCTGGGTCGCCTGGACCGTGTAGGTGCCCTCCGACAGGGTGGAGGCCTTGCCCGACCACGTCGCGCCCGACCGGGTGGCGTTGAAGCTCTGGGCCACCGTGCCGCCGGTGCCGGTCCCGTTGTAGATCTTGACCTGGACGTTGTTGTTGTCGCCGGTAGCGTTGCTCGCGGCGCCGGAGACGTTCGGCTTGTTGTCGTTGAGGTTGGCTCCGTTGGCCGGCGTGGTCACCGTCACCCCGGTCGGCGCGGTCGTGTCCACGACGAAGGTGTTGGCGCTCGACGCGCCGCTGTTGCCGGCCGCGTCGCCCTGCGTCGCCTGGGCGGTGTAGGTGCCCTTCGGCGAGCGTGGAGGCGTCGACGGTCCAGGTGGTCCCGGTGCGCGTCGCGTTGAGCGTCTGCTCGACGGTGCCGCCGGTGCCGGTGCCGTTGTAGATCTTGACCTGGACGGTGGCGTCGTCGCCGGTGGCGTTCCCGGCCGCGCCGCTCAGCGTGGGCGTGGCGTCGTTGGTGCGGCTGTTGTTGGCCGGCGCGGTCAGCGTCACGGTCGGCGCGGTCGTGTCCACCACGAAGGTGTTGGCGTTGGACGCCGCGCTGGTGTTGCCGGCGGCGTCGCCCTGGGTGGCCTGGACGGTGTAGGTGCCCTGCGCCAGCGTGGAGGCGTCGACGGTCCATGTGGTACCGGTGCGCGTGGCATTGAGCGTCTGGGCGACCGTGCCGCCGGTCCCGGTCCCGTTGTAGACCTTGACCTGGACGGTGGCGTTGTCGCCGGTGGCGTTCCCGGCGTCGCCGCTGAGAGTCGGCGTGGTGTCGTTGGTGCGGAGGTTGGCGGCCGGCGTGGTCACCGTGACGCCGGTCGGGCGCCGAGGTGTCCACGGTGAACGTGCGGGTGCTCGACGACGTCGAGTTGCTCGCCGGCGTCCGACTGCTCGGCCTGGGCGGTGTAGGTGCCCTCCGCCAGCGCGGGCGACGGCGTCGATCGTCCACGTCGCCCCGGTGCGCGTCGCGTTGAGCGTCTGCAGGAGGCTGCCGCTCGTGTCCGCGCCGTCTGTAGACCTTGACCGTCACCGTGCTCGAGTCGCCGGTGGCGTCGCCCGCGTCGCCGCTGAACGTGGGCGTGGTGTCGTTCGTGTCCGCCGGCGGAGTGAGGAGCGTCACGCCGTCGGCCCGTTCGTGTCGACGGTGAACGTGTTGGCGGAGGACGCGGTGGGGCCGTTCCCGGCGGCGTCGGACTGGGTCGGCCTGGGCCGTGTAGGTGCCCTCGGCGAGAGTCGACGCGTCGACGGTCCAGGACGTCCCCGTGCGGGTGGCGCTGAGCGTCTCGGCGACCGTGCCGCCGGTGTCGGTGCCGTCGTAGATCTTGACCTCGACGTTGGCGTCGTCGCCGGTCGCGTTGCCCGCCGCGCCGCTGAGCGTGGGGGTGGGGTCGTTCGTTGTGCTGCCGTCGGCCGGCGCGTCGAGCGTGACCCCGGTCGGCGCGGTCGTGTCGACCGTGAACGTCGTCGGGAAGCTGAAGCCCGTGTTGCTCACGGAGTCGTCCTGGTCGGCGCGAGCCGTGTAGGTGCCCTCGACGAGGCCGGCCGAGTCGACGGACCAGGTGCCGGCGGTGGCCGTCGTGGTGAGAGTCTCGACCGGGGTGCCGGTGGCGGTGGAGCCCGAGTAGACCTTGACCTTGATCGGTGTCGGTGTCACCCGTCGCGGTCCCGGCATGAGCCGCTGAAGGTGGGCGTGGTGTCCTGCGTGCTCAGCCCGTCGGCCGGCGCGGTCAGCGACACGAACGGGCCGGTCGTGTCGACGATGAAGGTGTGGGCCGCGCTGAAGCCGGTGTTCCCGCCGTTGTCGTCCTGCTCGGCCCGGGCGGTGTAGGTGCCCTCGACCAGTCCGGCCGAGTCTGACCGTCCAGCTGCCGCCGGACGCGGTGGTGGTGAGGGTCTCCACCGCGCTCCCGGTGGCGGTGGAGCCGCTGTAGATCTTCACCGTGATCGTGCTGGAGTCGCCGGACGCGGTGCCGGCGGCGCCGCTGAAGGTGGGCGTGCCGTCCGCGCCGCGGCGCCGTCGGCCGGATCGGTCAGCGTGACCGCCGGCGCCACGAAGTCGGCCGTCGACGCTGAACGTGTTGCCGGCGTTGTCGGACCCGGCGCTGAAGCTGGCGCTCGAGAAGCCCACGACCCCGAGGCACAGGGCGGCGAGGGCGAGCAGCAGCGACGTGCGAAGGCGGATCATGCGCTGGAGACCTCCGTGCCGGCCCCGCGAGGCCGCAGCTCCTGGCCCGCGTCGCGCCACAGGCCGGCGAGCACGGTCAGGGCGACGAGCAGCGCCGGAAGGCCGATCAGGAGCATGCGCACCCAGCGGATCCCCAGCGCGGCGAACGCGTAGCCCACGTACGGGACGTGGTGGGCGACGCGGGCCTGGGTGCTGCGGTGCAGGGTGAAGGCGTAGGGGTCGGCCGCGTGGTTGAAGTCGCCCTTCGTCCGGAAGACGCGCTCTCCGGAGCGGTCGCGGGTGATCGCGGCGATGCGGTGCGTGACGAGCCCGCGATGCGCGATGCCGGCGCTCGGCGGCGGGCGGAAGGTGATGACGTCGCCCTCGCGCAGCTGCGCGGTCGGGACGGCGCGGTCGAAGACCAGCGAGCCCCGGTCGTAGGTGCCGGTCATCGAGCCACCGGTGATGACGTAGCGCTGGTAGCCGAACAGCGCGGGCACCAGCATCAGGGCGGCGAGCGCCACGGCGGCGGCCACGAGAGCGCCGGCGACGAGTCGGCCGAGGCGGTGGAGTGAAGTGGTTGTGGTCATCAGGTGGTGGAGAAGCCGAGGAGGGGGTGAGGTGCGCCGCGGAGCGGGGTCAGAGCGCCGCGCGGCGCGGCCTCGTGCGGTCCCGTTCGTTACGAGCTGGCGCTCCAGTTGAAGTCGACGCTCGTG
This sequence comes from uncultured Actinomycetes bacterium, assembly GCA_963842605.1. Taxonomy (GTDB): domain Bacteria; phylum Actinomycetota; class Thermoleophilia; order Solirubrobacterales; family Solirubrobacteraceae; genus AC-38. The sequence continues at coordinate 232,507 of CAWJGV010000002.1, read as the reverse complement.
TCGCCGCCCTGGTAGTCGTCGTCGCCGACGCCGCTGGGGAACGAGACGGTGAACTTGAAGCGATGCTTCACGTTCGTCCCGTAGTTGCCGAGCGACTGGGACGTCAGGGAGCCCAGCTTGCCGTTGTATACCGGCGTGGTGCCGGTCACGCAGTCCGGCGGTGTGCCGGTGACGACGCCGCAGTCGAGCACGACGAGGTCGAGCTTGGCCGACAGCGGATGCGTCGCGTCAGAGTCCACCGGGGTGGACTCGGCGAGCGAGAAGTCACCGCGTACCGTGCCGGTGTTCTGAATGTCGACGGTCCCTGTGGCTGGAGCCGCCGGGCTTGAGGTTCGACGCCGTGAGGACGGCGCCGTTGGTGCTTTTGCCGATGCTGAGAGCGCCGGCGGCAAACGTGTTCGAGGCGTTGGCCGAACTGGCCGTGAAGTTCGCTCCGGACCCGACCGCCACACCAACAGCGACGAGCAGCATTGCGAGCGCCCCGAGCGTCCGGCGGGGATGCCGGACGAGCACTGAGAAGCGATTCATTCGCGAAACCTCCGTGTCGTTTCTCAGCCGGCGGTCACGAGGCGCTACCACGTTGGTGGGAGGCTGCGGGCCGGCAGCCGCTTCCTAGCGGCTGAACCTGTGTGGTCCTGAACTGGTCAGGGAGGATGGACTCGGCGGGGGGCCGGGTCAATGAGCCGCGGGGCCCATATTGCGTTCAGGCGAGTGAACGCTTTTCGTTCAGAGGTCTGAACGCTGCTCGAGCAGACGCAGCGCCGCCGCGCGGTCGGGAACCCGCAGCTTGTGGAGGATCTCGGACACGTGGCGTCGGACGGTGACCGGCGAGATGGTGAGCCGGTCCGCCATCTCGGCGGTCGTACGACGTTCGTTGAGAAGCTCGAGCACGTCCCATTCCCGGGGGGTCAGCTCGACGGTGCGTCGGCGCCCGAGCCGCAGCCGGCGCCGCCGCCCGCGCTCGCGGAACTCCTCGATCAGGCGGGCGGTCAGCGTTCGCGGGAGCGCCGCCTCGCCGTCGAGGACGCCGCGAAGGGCGTGCGGCAGGCGGGTCGGGTCGGCGTCCTTGAGCAGGTAGCCCGAGGCGCCGGCCCGCAGGGCGTCGAACAGGTCCCCCGCGTCGGTTGAGACGGTGAGCATGACGATGGCCGTCTCGGGCAGCTCCCGGTGGATCTCCTCCGCCGCGCGGATCCCGCCGCCCGGCATGTAGATGTCCAGCAGGCAGATGTCGGGTCGCTCGCGCCGGGCGCCGGCGACCGCGCCGTCGGCGTCGTCGGCCTCGGCGCACACCTCGAAGTCGTCGTCCTTGAGCGCGAGGCGAAGCCCGCCGCGCGTGGCGCCGTGGTCGTCGGCCAGCAGGACGCGGATCCGCTCGCTCACGGGAGCACGACCTCGATCTCGGTACCCGCGCCGCGCCGGGACGAGAGGCGCAGGTCCCCGCCGAGCGCGCGGGCGCGCTCGCGCATGCCGGCCAACCCGAAGCCGCCGCGCGGCTCGGCGGGGTCGAAGCCATCGCCGTTGTCGCGGATGCGCATGTGCAGGTCGCCGCTGCGGCTCAGCTCGATCTCCACCTCGCTCGCCCGGGCGTGGCGCGCGGCATTGGTCACGGCCTCGCGCACGATGCCCAGCAGCGCGTCGCCGCTGGCGGGAGGAGGATCGAAGTCGGTGGGAATGCGGTAGCGCAGGCGCGCGCCCTCGCGGTGCTCGAGCTCCAGCGCGGTCGCGTCGAAGCGCTCGCGGAAGGGCACGTCGTCGGCCCTCCGCAGGGCCGCGATGGTGCGGCGCGACTCGTCGAGGGCGCGGATGGCCGCGTCGCCGATGTCCTGCAGGCCGGTCCCGTCCGCCCCCCGCGTGCGGGAGACGATGAAGGCGAGGTCCTGGGCCACGCCGTCGTGCAGATCGCGGGCGATGCGCCGCCGCTCGTCCAAGACCGCCGCGAGCACGTCACGGCCATGACGGCGTCGGCGTCCGTGGAGCCCGCACGCGACCAGGACCGCGCACGCGGCCAGGCCCAGCAGCAGATAGACGATGAACGAGGGCACCAAGGGGCGTATCGACCCCGGTGTTCAGGGGCCTGAACTTCCGGCGCCTCCTCTAAACGGGTTACTTCCGCGCGCTCTTGCGGCGGAACACGTCCGTGGCGAGCGAGTCGACCCGGTCGAGGAAGAGCAGGCCGTCGAGGTGGTCGATCTCGTGGAGCAGGCAGCGGGCCTCGAAGCCCGCGGACTCGATCTCCACGGCCGAGCCGTCCGGCGTGCGCGCCGCGACCACGATCTCGGTGGCGCGGCGGACGTTGGCGGTCAAATGCGGGATGGACAGGCAGCCCTCGCGGGCGACCTTCGCGCCCGCGGCGCGCGTGACGAAGGGATCCACGAGCACGAGCTCGCCGTTCGCGCTCGGCGGCGCCTTCGGGTGCTCGGAGACGTCGACGGCGACCACCCGCACCAGCTCGTCGATCTGGGGGGCGGCGATCCCGACGCAGCCGGGAAAGGCGCGCATCGTGTCGAGCAGGTCGGCGGCCACCCGCGCGGCCGCCGCCACGTCGTCGTCGAGGGGCCGGGCCACCCGCTTGAGCGTCGGGTGGGGATAGCGGAGGACGTCGCGGACTACAGCTCGTCGCTCTCCAGCTCGCGGATGGTCACCTCGACGCCCTGGTCGCGCCGCGTGGCCTCGAGCAGCGTCTGCAGCGCCCTGGCGGACAGTCCGGGCGGCAGCGAGACCTCGAGCATCATCGCGTAGAGATCCTCGGCTCCGTCGCCGTTCTCGGCCGGGTCGTCGGAGACCAGCCGGGTGTTGAGGTCGGTGATGTTGACCTCGGCCCCGGCGAGCGCGGCGGCGACGGCGTGGACGATGCCCGGGTGGTCGACGCCGTAGACGGTGACGATGTGCGACGGCTCCGATGCCGGGACGGCGGCCGGCTCGTCGACCGCCTCGACCGAGACGGCGTCGAGCCCCAGCTCCTGGGCGGCCGCGCCCAGATCGGAGCGCAGCGCGGCCTCGTCGAGCCCGTCGGGCCCCGAGACGATCAGCATCATCGTGAAGCGGCCGCGGAGGATCGTCATCTGTGAGTCCTCGACGTTGACGTGGTGGTCGAGCAGCACGCGGGTGACCGCGGCGACGATCCCGGGATGGTCGCGGCCGATGGCCGAGACGGCGAGGTGGCGCATGGCCTCAGCCTACGCCGCGCGCCGGAGCCGCGCCCGGGCGCCGGCCGCGCGCTCGACCTCGCCTAGGGTGCCGCTCACCAGCAGGTACTCGACGTTGCGCAGGCGCCCGACCCGCCCGACGCGCCGGCCCGACGGGTCGTGGATCCCGATGCGCGCGCCGACGTAGCGGGCGCTGTCGAACTCGAGCACGGCGACCGGGCCGCGCGGCGCGCACAGCTCGACCAGCTCGTCCAGCGAGACCCACGCCTCGTCGTTGTAGGAGAGCACGAGCACACGGGCGCGCACCGCCCGCACCACCTGCGCCAGCGCCTCGCGAAATCGCGGGCGCGAGTTGAAGGGGCTGCGGGTCGCCGGATCGCGGCAGTCGTCGCGCTTGCACGCCACGCCGTAGTGGCCCGGCGCGTCCCACGCCACCAGCGTCTCCCACACGTGGTAGTTGCGGTAGTAGGAGTGCTGGTTGTAGGGCGGGTCGAGATAGGCGAGGTCGACCTCGGGCAGCAGGGGTCCCAGCGCCAGCGCGTCGCCCCGCAGCGCCGCCCCGGCGCCGTCGAGCAGCGCCGGCTCGCGCAGCTCGAGGCGGTTGTGCGAGCGCGGCGCCCACTCCTTCAGGTAGGCCATCTGCAGGCCGGTCGTCGAGTCCACGCGGTCGGCCGCCTCGAGGAGGCTCGTCAGGAGGATCGGGTACAGCGGCGAGCCGGCGAACTCGTCGCGCAGGGCATCGCGGATCGCGTCGATGCGGGCGCCGTTGGCGGGCTGGAAGTAACGGGCCTGCCGGCAGAACGTCTCGGTGACGTAGCCGTCGCGGCCGGGCAGCGCGTCGAGGTGGGCCAGCGCGGCGCGCAGCTCGCCGCGGTCGACCTCGCGGCCGTCCGCCTCGACGTAGCAGCGCGCCAGCGCGTGCGAGTAGCGCGCGCTGTCCACCGCCCACGTGAAGGCGCCGCGCCGCTTGAGCTCCTGGGCCACCCGCGTCGTGCCCGTGAAGAGGTCGAGCGCGGTCCGGGCGCCGACCCGCTCCGCCAGCTCGCCGAGCTCCGGCACGAGCCGGCGCTTGGAGCCGATGTACTTGATCACGGGAGTCGACGCTACAAGGGCTTCCGGAAGAATTTCCCGGAGTCCTGCATCCCGGCGGCGCTGTAGAGCAGGTGCGCCTCGCTGCGGTCGTAGTTCGATTCCAGCGCCAGCTCGTAGCAGCCGCGCTCGCGCGCCAGCCGCTCGGCCTCGATGAGCAGCGACTTCGCCGCGCCGCGTCCCCGGGTGGAAGGGTCGACGAACAGGTCGGGAATCCACGCCTGCGGGCTCGTGTGGTTCAGGCGCGTGCGGAAGTGCAGCGAGCAGAAGCCCGCGACGGAGCCGTTGTCGATCGCGACCAGGTGAGCGGCGTTGGGATCCTCGAGCTGGTCGAGGTAGACCTGTCGGGCGAGCGCGTAGGAGTCGTGCGTGACGCGGGCGCGTCCGAGCGCCTCCAGCAACTCCGTGACGCGGCCGAAGTCCGTCTCCTGGGCGCTGCGAACGGTCATTGCAGGGCGAACCGTATCCTCGGGGAATGGCCGGGCGCATCTACGTGGGCACATCGAGCTGGGCCGATCCCGGCTTCGTCGCCGAGTGGTACCCGAAGAAGATGGCGGCTCGTGACCGCCTCCCCTGGTACGCGGAGCGCTTCGAGGCGGTCGAGCTGAACTCCAGCTTCTACGCCGTCCCGGAGGCGGAGATGGCGGCGCGCTGGGCCCACGTCACGCCCGACGGCTTCCTCTTCACGGTCAAGCTCCATCGCCTGCTCTCGCGGCATTCCGCGGAGGTCGGCTCGCTCCCACCCGACCTGCGGGGGGAGGCCGACGTCGACGGCCGCGGGCGCGTGCGGCTCGATGCCGATCTCGAGCAGGCGCTCGCCGGGGCCGTCGTCGACGCGGTGGCGCCGCTCCAGGAGACCGGCAAGCTGGCCGGGTTCCTGCTCCAGCTCTCGCCCTCGTTCTCGCCCAAGGCGCACGAGCTCGAGGAGCTGCGTCCGCTCGTCGAGCGGCTGGCGCCCCAGGTGACCGCGATCGAGCTGCGCAACCGCAACTGGGTCGACGGGGAGCGGACCGGGGAGACGCTCGAGGCGATCGCGGACCTCGGCGCGGCGTGGGTGGGCGTGGACGCGCCGCAGGCCGACCACTTCACGATCATGCCGCCGGTCGACGCCGTCACCGACGACCGGCTCGCGTACCTGCGCGCGCACGGCCGCAACGCCGACGGCTACCTCAAGGGCCGCACCGTGGCCGAGCGCTTCGGATGGGAGTACTCGGACGATGAGCTGGGGGAGATCGCCGGCCGGGCCACGGAGCTGGCGGAGCGCGCGGAGATCGTCAACGTGGCGTTCAACAACAACCGTGGCCGCGACGCGCCGGCCTCGGCGCGGCGCATGCGCGAGCTACTCGGGCAGGACCCGGGCCCCGCCACGGACGCTCCCGAAGGCCAGCTCACGCTGGGCTGAGCCCTTCTAGGACGTCGTCGGGATCTCGCGCCAGGTGTTCTGGATGATGCCGGCGTTTCCGTAGGAGACGACCCGGGTCGCCGCGTTGGGGTCGTAGACAAGGTTCTCCTTGCTCTCCCCGACGGCCACGCCGCCGTTGCCGTCGACGGCCACCGAGCCCGTGACCAGGCTGTTGCCGCCCAACGTGAGCACCAGGCCGGTGGAGTTCTGGAGGTTGGCCATGTAGATCAGGCCCTGGTACTCGACGTTGCCGGCGATCGAGAGGGTGCCGCGAGCGAACACCAGCACGCCCGGGAACGCCGCGGTGTTGTAGTCGTCGTTGCCCGTGTAGCTGCAGTTGGCGTTCTCCACGAAGACCAGCGCTCCGGCGAGGCTGGGCGGACAGCCGGTGGCGTAATACGAGCCGATCGCCTGCGCGCGCTCGCGCAGGCGATCGAGCGAGGCGGCCGAGAGGGCGGTGGGGCTGGGGTAGTTGTAGGTCACGTAGTCGGGGCTGAGCTGGCCCTTGTCCACCTCGTAGTCCGCGCAGTTGGCGCCGAACGCGGGGCAGCGCACGGCGACGGGGGCGGGCTGGGCGGCGTTCCCCTGGGTGTCGACGAGCAGCTTGTTGCCGTTGTTCTCCGTCTCGAACCAGCCGGCGGTGATGGTGTTCTTGGGGAACGACTCGTTGATCTGCTCGACGCGGACCAGGCCGACGAACGTGCGCCGTCGGCCGTCGATGGACGCGGTGGAGCGCACCCACAGGCGGCAATCGCCGTTGGCGTCCCAGCTCGCGGCGCCCGTCAGCCGCGAGTCGCTGTAGTAGCTCGGGGTGGCGTTGCGGTTGCTGGTGCAGCGCGTCTGCGCGTCGGACCCGCTGATCGCGTCCAGTGAGTTGTCCACGACCCGCGTCTGCCAGGAGACCCCGCGGGCGACGTCAACGCCGCCGAAGTCCGAGATGATGGCGGTCCCATTCGGGCACTTCGAGTTGCTGGACCCGTTGGCGCAGGTCGGATACTGCGCCCCCGTGGTCCCCGGCCACCCGCGCGAGAGGATGAAGACCTGGGAGCCGAGCAGCCCCTCGCCGACGTTGAACGACGTCTCGCGGATGCGCTCGAAGCCGGATTCCCGAGTCTGGGAATCGACCAGTCCGTACGTCGCCAGCCCCACGGCCAGCATGATCGACATGAGCACTATCGCGGTGATCAGCACCGAGCCCTGCTCCGATCGCAGCCGTGCCCTCATCCCACCGTCACCCCCTGGGAAGTCGTCTGGACCAGTCCCGCGCCGTCGGTCACGGTGAGGGTGATGGTCGTGGCGCCGGCGCCCGTGGTGGCGTCGACGGTGACGCCCGACCACGAGCACGTGCCGGTGCACGGCGTCGCCGACCAGGCGTACTGGAGATCGTCCCCGTCGGGGTCGGCGGAGGCGGAGCCGTTGAGGAGCACGTGTCCGTTGCCAGTCGAGGTCGCCGTGAACGACGCCAACGGGGCCTGGTTCTGGTTGCGCAGGAACACCTGGCTGCGCAGCAGGCCGTTCTTCGGCTCGCTCTCGGTGCGGGCGCGCGAGAAGAGCTGAATCGTGATCGCCGTGATGCTCGTCTTGATCGCCGCGTTGTAGACGAACAGGGGACGGCCCAGCGTGCGGTTCGTGATGCCTTGGGCGACGACGCGCTGGCTGGCCCACCCCGACGCGTTCGAGGGGCACGAACCCGTGGACGGCGCGGTCGGGGTGGTGGCCGACGTCCAGGTCTGGGTCTGGGAGTACAGCGTGGCGTCGCCGCTCGCGGGCGAATTCAGGCACCAGCGCACGCGGCGGATGTTTGCCGTGTTCTGACCGTTGACGAAGTCGCTCGGGCCGACCGTCTGGAACACGAGGTCGTAGGGCGCGGCGGAGTCGATGGCCTGGGGGAGCTCGGGCGTCGGGCTGGCGAGGTTGCGCAGCTCCTTGGAAAGCTGGTCCACGTTGATCCGCGTGCGCGCCTGCGCATCCGCGGAGATGGCGGTGCCGGCGGCGTTGCGCTCGAAGGAGTTGAAGACGAGCAGCGTCGCCCCGAGGAGCAGCGGCGCCATGGCCGATACGACCAGCAGCTCGACCAGCGAGTAGCCGGCCTGCTCGCGGGCGATGCGGCGCAGCAGATTCACGCCGGGGTCACCGGCCCCACGATCGTCGACTCTGCGAGCTGGGGGTCGACGGCGGTCACCGAGTAGGAGTGACTGCTGTTGCCCTTGGGATCCGTCCACGTCACCGCAGTGCCCGAGCCCGTGCGGTCGAACCGGTTCACGTATGCCTGGCCATCGCGATAGATGCGGTAGAAGGCGATGGGGCCACCGTCGGGATCGAGCGGGGAGGCGGCCGTCCAGGTCAGGGTTGCGCCGCCGCCGCTGGGAAGCGTGGCGACGAGGCTGGTCGGCGGGTTCGGCGCCGTGTTGGTCTGGGTGACCGTGACGGGGTCGGAGGCCGGTCCCTCGCGTGTCGCCCCGCTGGTGTCCTTGTCCAGCGCCTTGACGGTGTAGACGACCGAGGGGTCGTTCGGGGGAGAGGGGTCGTAGCACGCCGTCTTGGTCGGCGCGCTCGTGACCGACGACGTGGGCGGGCACACGACGCTGATGAGCGTGTCGGTGCCTGAGCCGAAATGGCGGTATACGCGGTAGCCCACGATGTCGCGCTCGGGGTTGGCCAGCCACTCGATGTCGACGATGGAGCCGTTGCGTCCGGCGGCGAGGCCCTGCACCTTGGCGGGCGCGAAACGGTTGAGCGTGATGGTGCGCGCGCGCGAGGGGCCCGAGCGCCCCTCCGCGTCGAAGGCTCGGGCACTGACGAGGTAGGCGCCGTCGACGAGACCGCCGATCGGCCAGGTGAAGGTCCAGGTGGTCGACGATCCGCTCGCCGTGCCCTGCTCGGAGCCGTCGACCTGCCAGGTGACGGTGGCGGGGGTGACCGAGGTCGTGGCCGTGAACGCGAGCGACGTCGTGCCCGTCGAGGACACGACGTCGTTCGACGCGCCGGTCGTCGTGAGCGCGGTGACGGCGGGGCCGACCGCGTTGCCGGGGTTGTTGATCAGGGTCTGCTCGTGCGCCTTGGCCTCGACCCGGCCGTCCGTCCAGGTCACATCGAAGGTGACGAGGCGATAGTCGTCGGGGGCGCGGTCGGTCGTGCCGGTCTGGCTCCCCGCGCAGTAGCTGCCGGTGTCGTGCGAGCCGTAGCCGTCCGTGGAGTCGTCCCTGGTGCACACGCTCGTCTCGATCGTGTAGACGACGCCGCGGCGGACCACCTGCCAGCCGGCGTTGGCGCTCTGGTCCTCGAGCCCGGGCATCGCCTCGAGCGCCGGAACCAGACCCTGCGGGGTGATGGCCGGGTAGGAGATCGAACGCGCGCGCTCGGCGAGCTCGCGCTGGAGGTTGGTCCCGCCCTCGCGTGCCCGGGTCGACAGCCCGCGGGCATTGGCGCCGTCGATCATCTTCACGGCTCCCAGCACTCCGACGAGCAGCACCGTGGCGGCGACCAGAAGCTCGACGAGCGTATAGCCGTCCTGACGGGAGATGGTCCGCTTCGCGGAGTTCATGGCATTGTCGGAAATCGCGCGCGTTAGGAGCGCGTGCACGCCTTGGAGGGTCATCGGCGTTGCGTGGTGCCCGCTTTAGGCGTGGCCCGAGGCTGGACGGATGATTGTTCGGAACAATCTGGTAGCCTCGCCCGGTGATTCCCGCCGCCGGCCGCGCGCTCGTTTCCGAACAGGTCTTCCTGTCGCTTCTGGAAGCCCTTCTCTCGGGCCGCTATTCGCCCGGCGAGAGGCTGCCGACGCAGCGCCGGCTCGCCGCCGATCTCGGGGTGACCATGGGCTCGCTGCGCGAGGCGCTGAAGCGCCTGGAGCAGATGGGCCTCGTCGAGAGCCGCCAGGGCGACGCCATGCGCGTGCGCGACTGGCGCGAGCACGGCGGCCTGGACGTGATCGCGCACCTCCTCTTCCGTTCCGGCGGCGTGGACACGGGAGTGCTCGACGACCTGCTCGAGGCGCGCGGCGCGATGCTGCGCGAGGTCGCATCGCTGGCCGCGGGCCGCCGCGACGACGCGCAGGCGGCGCGGCTGGTCGAGCTGGCGGAGGCGGTGGATGCGGCGCCCGACGACGCGGCCGCCCAGCGGGTCGACTTCGCCTTCTTCACCGAGCTGGCCGAGGCCTCGGGAAACGTCGTGTTCGTGCTGATCGTGAACTCCATCCGCGGGCTGTATTTCGAGCACGCCGCGGGGCTTCCGGTGACGGCTCGCCACGAGGAGCTGGCGCCGCTCTACGCGCGGGCGGCGCGCGCCGTGGCCGAGCGCGACAGCGCCGCCGCGCGCGAGGCGGTGGGCGACCTGGCCGACCGCCAGCGGGCGCGGGTGAAGGAGGCGCTGGGCCAGCCCGGCGAGGCCGGACAGGGCCCGCCAACGCAATGACGGCACGGGAAGCCAACGTCCTGGCGTGCCTGCTCGACACGGTCGTGGCGCCGGGCGGCGCGCTGCCTCCGCTGGCGCGCACCGACGCGATGCGGTTCCTCGACGGCTACCTCGCCGCGTCGCCGCGGCTCAACCGGATCGGGGTGCGCGCCCTGCTGTACGCGCTCGAGGTCGGACCCCGCCTGCTCGGCTACGGGGCGCGGCTGCGCAGCCTGCCGGTGGAGCGGCGGCTCGCCTTTCTGGACGCGGTCGGCAGGACTCCCGCCGGGCCCGCGCTCCAGGGAGTCGAGGTGATGGCGAAGATGGCCTACTACGGCGACGACGGCGTGATGCGCTCGCTCGGGTACGACCCGGACGCCGTGATCGCGAGGGCGCGCGAGGTGCGGGCTGCCGAGGGCCGATGGTGAGCGAGGGACGCACCGACCCGACGGGCGCCTTCCACCCCGCCGAGCGCCGGATCGTGAGCGGCTCGGGGATCGCCGGCGAGCGGCGCGTACGCGTCGACGCCTGCGTCATCGGCACCGGGGCCGGCGGCGCGGTCGCCGCCAAGGAGCTGGCCGAGGGCGGGATGAGCGTGGCCATGCTCGAGGAGGGCGAGTGGCACGAGGTCGACGAGATGACCGCGCGGCCCCGCGGGATGACCGAGCTGCTGTACCGCGACGCCGGGCAGGTGACGACGATGGGCACCCCGCCGATCGTGCTCCCCCTCGGCCGCGCGGTGGGCGGCACGACGCTGGTCAACTCCGGCACCTGCTTCCGCACCCCGCCGCACGTGCTCGGCCGGTGGAGCGACGAGCTGGGCCTGCACGACATGGACGCGGTCCGGCTCGAGCCCATCTTCCGCAGGGTCGAGCGCATCCTCAACGTCACCCAGGTCACGCCCGAGCTGGCCGGGCCGAACGCCGCCGTCGTGCGCCGCGGGGTCGAGCGGCTGGGCTGGTCGGGCGACTTCATCCACCGCAACGCCCACGGGTGCGTGGGCTCGGGCGTGTGCGCGTTCGGGTGCCCGAGCGGCGCCAAGCAGCACGTCGGCATCTCCTACGTCCCGCGGGCCTGGGAGGCCGGCGCGACGACCTACACCGGGGCGCGCGCCCAGCGCGTGGAGGTCGAGCGCGGCCGCGCCCGAGCCGTGATCGCGCGCACCACCGGGGGCGGGACGCTGCACGTGGCGTGCGATCTCGTGATCGTCGCCTGCGGGGCGATCCACACCCCGCTCTTCCTGCGCCGCCAGGGCATCGGCCGCTCGTCCGGCCAGCTGGGCCGCAACCTGGCCATCCATCCGGCCGCCGGGGTGCGCGCGTTCCTCGACGAGGAGATCGAGATGTGGCGGGGGGTGCCCCAGAGCTACTACGTGGACGAGTTCGCGACCGAGGGGATCATGCTCGAGGGGACGGCCGGGCCGCCCGACTTCGTCGCGATGGCGATGTCCGGGCGCGGCGCGCGAGCACCGCGAGCGGATGGAACGCGCGCGCAACGTGTCCGCGTTCGGAGTGATGGTGTCCGACAGCTCGCGCGGCAGCGTCGACGCACCTCTGGGCGTTCCGCGGATCCGCTATGACCTCAACCGCGAGGACACGGCCCGCTTCAAGCGCGGCATCGAGCGGCTCACCGAGGCCTACTGGGCCGCCGGGGCGACCGAGGTGCTCGCCCCGATCCGCGGCCTGCCGCCGCTGCGCGACGGCGACTCGGGGCCGCTGCGGGATGCCGAAGTGCGGGCCCGCGACCTCGAGCTGATGGCCTTCCACCCGCTCGGCACCGCGCGGATGGGCGCCGACCCGGCGCACTCGGTGCTCGATCCGAACGGGCGGCTGCACGACGTCGAGGGGCTCTACGTGGCGGACGCGAGCGCGGTTCCCACCGCCCTCGGCGTCAACCCGCAGATCACGATCATGACTCTCGCCACCCGCCTCGCCTTCCACCTCCTCGGCGCCTCGCCGCCGGCGGAGGACCCGGCGCCCGAGCGGGTCTCGACACCGCGGCTCGAGAAGGTGAAGGCACCGGCCTGACTAGGCTAGGGCGGGTGGACGTCGACGACGCCATCCGGGCCCGCCGCACGATCAAGGCGTATGCGCCGCTGCCCGTTCCCCGCGAGACGCTCGAGGAGCTGTTCGAGCTCGCGCGCTGGGCGCCCAACCACCATCTGACCAACCCGTGGCGCTTTCGGGTGCTGGGCCCCGAGACCCTCGCTCGCCTCAAGGAGGCGGCCGGGCCCGAGGCGGCGGCCAAGCTCGACCGCGCGCCGACCCTGGTCGTGGCCAGCGCCGTGCTCACCGGGGATCCCGAACAGGACGAGGAGGACCTGCACGCCACCGCGGTGGCGACGTACATCCTGCTGCTGGGCGCGCACGCGCGCGGCCTGGCCGGCTACTGGCGCACCCCGGAGGTGCTGCGGACGCGCGAGGGGCGCGCCGCCGTCGGCCTGGGCGAGGACGAGCAGTTCGTCGGTCTGGTCCATCTCGGCGAAGGCCGCCAGGGCAAGGAGCCGCCCGACCGGGCCCCGGTCGAGAGCTTCGTGGACTGGCTCTCATGATCTCCCGTACCGACGCCATCAACGCCCTGCGCGGGGACCCCTTCGACCTCGTGGTGATCGGCGGCGGCATCACCGGCGCCGGGGTCGCCCTCGATGCCGCCACGCGCGGCTACAGCGTCGCGCTGGTCGAGAAGGCCGACTTCGCCTCGGGCACCTCGAGCCGCTCGAGCAAGCTCGTCCACGGCGGGCTGCGCTACCTCCAGCAGTTCGACCTCGGGCTCGTGCGGGAGGCCCTGCTCGAGCGCCAGCTCATGGTCGCGCTGGCGCCCTACCTCGTGCGCCCGCTCCAGCTCGTCGTCGCGGCCTTCGGGGGCCAGCGCCCCGACCGCCTTCTCGGCCTGGGCCTGAACATGTACGACGTCATGTCGCGCGAGTCGCTGCGCCGACGCGGGCGCGACGCCAACGCCGACGGTCAGGTCGACTGGAGCCCCGACCGCCACCGGACGATCGACGGCGACGAGGTGGTGGAGCTGATCCCCGCCCTCGCCGGGCGCGAGCCCAGCGGCGGGTACCTGTTCTACGACTGCCAGACCGACGACGTCCGCCTCGTGCTCACGGTGCTGTCGGAGGCCGAGCGGTTCGGCGCCGTGTGCGCGAACTGGCTCGAGGTGACCGGCCTGGTGGAGGAGGGCGGGCGCGCCGCCGGAGTGCAGGTGCGCGACGGCGACACGGGCGAGACCTTCCCCGTGCGGGCGGCGAACGTCGTCAACGCCACCGGCGTGTGGGCCGACCGCATCCGCCCCGAGGAACTGCACGACGAGGCCGAGGTGCCGATCATCCGCCCGAGCCGAGGCACCCACGTGACCTTGTCGCCGGAGGCGCTCCCTCTCCACGACGCCGGCGCGATCGTCCCGGCACCGGGAGGACGCACGATCTTCGTGCTGCCGTGGCTCGGCCGGGTGCTGGTGGGCACGACGGACAACGACTACGAGGGCGACGTCGACCATGTGCGCCCGGCCGAGGACGACATCGAGTACCTGCTCACGGCGGCCAACGAGTACTTCGGCACGTCGCTGGGCCCCGGCGACCTGACCGGCGCCTACGCGGGCGTGCGACCGCTCATCTCCACGGGCGACCCGAAGAAGTCGGTCGACATCTCGCGCAAGGCCGAGCTGTACGAGACCTCGAGCGGCATGATCACGATCACCGGCGGCAAGCTCACGACATGGCGGCGGATGGCCAAGATGGCCGTCGACCGCCTGGTCGAGCGCGAGGCGCGCGACGCGCCGTGCCGTACCCACGAGATCCCGCTGGGCGCCGCGGTCGACGCGGCCGAGCTGCCGCGGGTGGAGGGCGTGCCCGAGGAGTCCTACGAGGCGCTGGCCTCCCGCTACGGACACGCCGCCCACGACGTCCTCGCGGTCGCCGCCGAGCGCGGCGAGCTCGCCCAGCCCATCGTTCCCGGCCTGCCCGACCTGCTCGCGGAGGCCGTCCATGCCGCGCGCCGCGAGCAGGCGCGCGGGGTGGCCGACGTGCTGCTGCGACGCACCCGGCTGGGGCTGCTCGCGGCGGCGGAGGTGTCCGGTCCGGGCAGCGAGGTGCCCGAGCGCGTCGCCCGCGCGCTGGCCGGCGAGCTCGGCTGGGACGACGCGCGCACCGCCGAGGAGGCGGAGCGTTTCCGCGTCAACGCCGAGGCCGAGGGCATCCTCCCCGGTTAGCCGGCCGCAGGCGCGGGCTACACTCGTACTGAGCTAAGAAAGGACGCGTCATGAGGCTGTTCATCGACACAGGGTCGGTTGCGGAGGTCGAGGAAATCGCCGCCTGGGGCGTTCTCTCCGGAGCGACGACCAACCCCTCGCTGCTGGCGAAGGAAGAGGGCGACCCGGGGGCAGGCGATCGTCCGCATCTGCGAGCTGGTGAACGGGCCCGTGTCGGCCGAGGTGGTGTCCGAGGACGCCGACGGGATGATCGCCGAGGGCCGCGCGCTCCACCCCCTGCACGAGCACGTCGTGGTCAAGGTTCCGTTCAGCGCAGCCGGCCTGCAGGCGACTCGAGTACTGAGCGATGACGGCATTCCCGTCAACATGACCCTCGTCTTCTCGCCCAACCAGGCGATCCTGTCGGCGGCCGCCGGCGCGACGTACGTGTCGTGCTTCATGGGCCGCCTCGACGACATCTCCGTCGATTCCGCCGAGGTGGTCGCGGGCATCGTCGACTGCCTGCGCCCCAGCGGGACCACCGCGCAGGTGCTGGCGGCGTCGATCCGCCATCCCGAGCACGTCATCACCGCGGCCAAGCTCGGGTGCGAGGTCGCCACCCTGCCGGCCAAGGTGCTGCACCAGATGCTCGCCCACCCGCTCACGGAGGCAGGCATCGCCAAGTTCGCCTCCGACTGGGGCTCCCGCCCCGAGTTCGCGAAGTGGCTCGAGGGCCTCGTGAAGGGCGCGCCCGCTAAGGTCTAGCGCTGCGAGTCGCCGGCCGCTGACACCAACGCGGCCGGGCGCCTACCGAACTCAACCGAAAGGACCCGCATGTCCGTGCTCGATCGCTCCGCCCTGGAGGCCAGCCCGCTTGCCGACCTCCACGCCATCGCCTCGGAGCTCGGCCTCGACGGCTTCCGCCGTCTCCGCAAGGCCGACCTCGTGGACGCCATCCTCGCCCGCCAGGAGGGCAACGGCGGGGAGCCCGCCGAGGCCGATGTAGAGGCCGAGCCCGAGGCTGAGGCCGACGCCGAGCCCGAGGCGTCCGAGGACGCCGACACCGACGAGGCGGACGACCAGGAGGAGCGCGAGGAGCGTCCTGCCCGCCGGCGTCGTGGCGGCCGGGGTCGCGGTCGCGGCCGGGGCCGTGCCGAGGAAGAGGACGCGCAGCGCGAGGAGCCGGCGGCCGAGGAGGAGTCCGAGGAGCGCACGGTCGAGGGCACCGTCGAGCTGCTCGCCAACGGGTCGGGTTTCGTGCGCGTGGCGCCGCCCGAACCCTCCGACGACGACGTCTACGTCTCCGCCGCGCAGGTGCGCCGCTGCGAGCTGGTCGCCGGCGACAGGGTGACCGGCCCCGTGCGCCGACCCCGGCGCTCCGAGCGCTACCCGTCGCTGATCCGCGTCGACACGATCAACGGCCAGCCGGCCGACGAGGTCGCCGAGGGCACCCGCTACGACGAGCTTCCCTGCGGCTTCCCGACCGAGCGCTTCGAGCTTCCGGGCGACGACCCGAACCTCCAGGCGGTCGCCTGGCTGACCCCGTTCGGCCGTGGCTCGCGCGTGACGATCGCCGGGCCGGCGCGGGCGGGCAAGACCGAGCTGCTGCGCCGCATCGCGGGCGCGCTGTCGAGCGACGGCTCGCTCACCGTCACGCTGGTGCTCGCCGGCGTCCGGCCCGAGGAGGTGCCCGAGTGGGAAGGCGGGCCCGTCCCGCCGGCGGCCGCGGTCACGCTCTCCGCCTCCGGCGACACGCAGGCGCAGACGGTCGAGCACGCCGTCGAGCAGGCGCGGCGCATCGCCGCGCGCGGCGGGAACGCCGTCGTGCTCGTCGACTCCCTCGACGCGCTACCTCCCAACCCGGCCCGCCGGGCGCTCGCCTCGGCCCGCAACCTCGTCGACGGCGGGTCGCTGACCATCGTCGCCACGGCGACGAGGCCGCTCGGAGGGGAGACGACGGCGATCGTGCTCGATCCCGTTCTCACCGCGGCGCGCCGCTTCCCGGCGCTCGACCTGGCGGCGAGCGGGACCACGCGACCCGAGCTGCTCGTGGGCGAGGCCGGGGTGGACGCGATCGCCCGCGCCCGCGCGGAGGCGCTGGGCGGCTAGTGACGATCGTCGCGTTGTCACGGCTTTAACGCGCCTCTCACGTCAATGCGCGAAACTGGCTCGATCCGCCCGGGTTATGGGTACCCAGATGCGGAGCGCGGGTAGGCACCTTCTCCGCGCGGGCTCCAACCGCCCTCTCACCATTCGTACTTCAAGACACGACCGGCGTAGTGCTGGCCTGGACGGTGTCCGAGGTCTCGCCGCCCTGTCCGTGTTCGTGTTCCACATCTGGCTCTACGGCGCCAAGGGGAGCAAGAGCAACCTCTCCGCGCAGGTCTTCAACGAGTTCCGCATCGGCCTGATCTGCTTCTTCGTGCTCTCCGGCTACCTGCTCTACGGCGCCTTCGCGCGCGCCGCGCGCCGCCAGGCCGGCGAGGTGCCGATGCGCCGCTACCTCCTGCGCCGGGGCGCGCGCATCCTGCCCGCCTACTACGTGTCGCTGATCGGCAGCCTGGTCCTGCTCGAGGCGGTCGCCGGATCGCCCGACGTCCGCCTGCCCGACGAGGGCGGGTTCACGCTGTTCTTCTTCTTCGCCCAGAACTACAGCGGCAGCACGATCATGAAGCTCAACCCGGTCACCTGGACGCTGTGCCTGGAGGTCGCCTTCTACGTCCTCTTGCCGGTGCTCGGCGCGTTCGCCTACCACCTGGCCAAGGGCCGGCGCGGGCCTCAGGTGGCGCTGCTCGGAGGCCTGGTCGCGCTTGGCCTGGCCTGGAACGTCGTCGGCTATCTCGACGCGTGGAACCAGCCCGCGACGAAGGCGCTGCCCGCCTATCTGCCCTACTTCGCCGCCGGCATGCTGCTGTCGCTGCTGATCGAGGCCCGGCGCGAGGATGGGCGCGCGCTGCGCCTGGGCGCCTGGTCGACGGCGGCGGTGATGCTCGCCGGTGTGGCGCTCGTGCTGGGCAACGGCTGGTGGCACGCGACGTCGCCCGGCCTCGCGCACGATCCGCTGCTCGTCGCGCTGCACGACCTGCCCGCGGGCATCGGCTTCGCGCTTGATGATCCTCGCGGTGGTCGCGGGCCGAGGACTCTCGCTGGGCTGGCTGCGCTCGCGGCCGCTGGCCGAGCTGGGAATCATCTCCTACGGCGTCTACCTCTGGCATGTACCGCTCATCCTGTTCGTCAAGGCGATGACCGCCACGACGCCGACCGCGGTCGAGCTGGCGGCCCTGGTGGCGCCGCTCGCGCTCGCCGCGGGCACCGCGAGCTGGCTATGGGTCGAGCGACCGCTGATGAACGCCGTGAACTCCCGTCTCGCCCGCGCGCCCGCGCGCGCATGAAGCGGCGCGCAGCGATCGCGCTCGGCGCGGCGGGGCTCGCCGCAGGCGTGGGAGTGGCGCTGCTCGGCTCCGACGGCACGCTCTCCCCGGATACCGTCACCGCGCAGCCCGTAGCCGGGCCGGCGGCGGGCGGGACCGTGCTCGCTCGGGCGAAGCTCGAATCGCCCGACGCGTACCGGGCGGCGCGCGACGCCGGCGCGCGCATCGCGACGACGCCCGACGGGCGCAGCTTCTACGTCCAGTCGCGCGCTGGGACGCGCGGGGGCAAGACGATCGTCACCTTCCACGGCTACCTCTCGACCGCGTTCGACGACTTCGGCCACTGGCGGGAGGAGGCCGCGCGGCGCGGCTACCGCGTGGTGGCGATCCAGTGGCGGCTGGGGAAGACCAAGACCGACTCCTACACCCCGTCGCAGATGTACGCGCAGGCGCGGACCCTGCTCCGACGCGCCGGCGTGGCGCCCGGCGCCGCGCTGCTGCACGGCTACAGCAGCGCCGCGAGCCGGATGTACAGGGTGGCCGCCCTCGACCGCCGCGCGGGCCGCGTGTTCTCCCTGGAGATCGCCGACGCGGGCGGCGCGCTGCACGGCTATCCCGGGTACCGCGAGGTGTTCGGCGCTCCGCCGGGCCGCAGGACCCTGGCCGGCACGCGCTGGGTGCTGTTCTGCGGCGGGCGCGACCCCGATCCCAACCTGACCGGCTGCCCGGTCATGCGCCGCACGCGCAGCAAGATCGTGGCCCGCGGCGGGACGATCGCGCGCTTCATCGTCGACCCGAGCTCGAGCCACGGCGGGTTCCTGCAGAACGTCGCGAACACGCGGGCGGCGCTGGATCTGTTCTAGGGCGCCGCGCCGGGTCAGTCGAACGACGCATCGAGGGGGTCGGGTTCGGGCGGACGTCGCGCCAATGCATCCTGGACGACGGAGCCGGCCATGACCGGCTCAGGTGTCCAATCATCCCGCGGACCGCTCCGGACCGCCCCCTCGATGCCTGCCGTTATCGGCGCTGGCGCGAGACGGCTACGAACGAGGCGAGTAGGCGACCCGGTTCCACGACGGCTCGGGCGCCAGCTCGATCGGCTCGCCGTCGCGATCGGGCTGGATGTAGGCGAACGTCTGGGAGTCCGCCTCGTAGGCGACGTCCAGCTCGCCCTCCTTGACCCGCTGGTCGAGCCAGGCGCTGCGGAACACGAGCCGCCGCAGCCAGTGGACGAGCGAGCGCTCGGCCGGTCCGACGAGGTCGGGCCAGCAGTCGTTGACGTGCTCGCCGAGGGCGGACGCGGGGTCGTGGACCTCGCCGTTGACGACGAGGTTCACGAGGTCCTCCAGCTCGGGCTCGCCGAGGCGGCCGTGGACGAAGCCGAGCTTCAGCGCCGCCTGCTCGCAGCGCTCGCCGAAGTCGCGCTCGTTGAACGTGAAGCGCAGCTCTCCGTACTCGAGCACGAAGTCCTGTCCGGAGTCGTAGTTGCCGCGTCGCGTCGTGTCCATTGGGCGGAGCGCGCCCTCCCAGGCCGCGTCGTGATCATATGCAGGAGTCCTTCCGCGGTGCGTGGCCTGAAAGTGAACTTGCAGTAGGGTCGCTCCCATGGACTTCGACCTCTCGGGCAGGGTCGCGGCGGTCACCGGGGCCACCTCGGGGATCGGCGAGGCGACGGCGCTGGCGCTCGCCGGAGCGGGCGCCGCGGTGGCCCTGGCCGGGCGGCGCGAGGACCGGCTCGAGGCCCTGGCCGAGCGCATCGAGGGCGCCGGCGGGCGCGCGCTCGCCGTTCCGACGGACGTGTCGGACGAGGCCCAGGCCCGCGCGCTGGTCGAGCGCACGGTGAGCGAGCTCGGCGGGCTGAGCATCCTCGTCAACAACGCCGGCGTGATGCTGCTCGGGCCGATCCAGGACGCCGACCTCGACGAGTGGCGCACGATGATCAACGTCAACTGCCTCGGGCTCCTCTACTGCACCCACGCCGCGCTGCCGGTGATGCGCGAGGCCGGCGGCGGGGACATCGTCAACGTCGCCTCGACCGCGGGCCGCCAGGCCAACCTGGGCTCCGGCGTCTACAACCTGACCAAGTTCGGGGTCGTCGCCTTCACCGAGAGCCTGCGCCAGGAGGCGCTGCACATCGGCGTCCGCGCGTCGGTCGTCGAGCCCGGGCATGGTCGAGACCGAGCTGCTCGATCACAACAAGAACCCGGTCGTCCTCGAGGCGGCGGAGAAGATGAAGGAGCAGGTCGGCACGCCGCTGTCGGTCCGACGACATCGCCCGCGCGATCGTCTACATCGTGGGGCAGCCGCCCCACGTGGCCGTCAACGAGGTGCTCGTGCGGCCGGCTCGCCAGCAGCGCTGAGGCGCCGCGCCTCGCCGCGGCGGGGCGAATCGGCGGCGGCCGGCTCCTATGAGCGGGCATGACCGACGATGCCGCCACGATCCTCGTCGTCGAGGACGACCCCGCGACGCGCACCTTCCTCGCCGACAACCTGACCGCGGACGGCTACGACGTGCTCGTGGCCGATACGGCGCGCGACGCGCTGCGCCTGCTCGAGCGCAAGTACCCGGACCTCGCGCTGATCGACCTCGGGCTGCCCGACGGCGACGGGTTGGCGCTGGTCGAGCGCGTGCGCCGCGCGGACGGCGTGGCCACGCGGGTGAATCCCGACGTGGCGCTGGTTGCGGTGACCGCGCGCACCGCGGAGCTCGACGTGCTGCGCGGGTTCGAGCGCGGGGTGGACGACTATCTCGGCAAGCCCTTCAGCTATCCCGAGCTGCGCGCTCGCATCCGGGCGCTGCTGCACCGCGCCGACCGGCGCACGCGGCTCGGGCGCCTGCGAGTGGGCGAGCTGGAGGTAGATCCACCCGCGCGCGAGGCGCGCTTGCGCGGGCAGCGGGTCGAGCTCTCGCAGAAGGAGTTCGCGCTGCTGCGCGCGCTGGCGTCCGACCCCACGCGCGTGTTCACCAAGGAGGAGCTGCTGCGCACCGTCTGGGGCTTTCGCTCCATGGGCTCGACCCGGACATTGGACAGCCACGCGTGCCGGCTGCGGCACAAGCTCGCGCGCGACGGCGATCGCTTCGTGGTCAACGTGTGGGGCGTCGGCTACCGCTTGGTGGACGGGCTGGTCCTCGACCGCGAGGCCGGGGTGGAGCGGGAGCTGGCGGCCTGATGGCCGCCGCGGCCGGGGCGGGGTGGCTGCTCGCCGCGGGGGCGCTCGCCGCCGCGACGCTGCTCCAGCGCGAGCTGGCCCGGCGCGCCGAGATGATCGCCCGGGCGTGCCACGAGGCCCGTGGGCCGCTGCACGCGGCGCGCCTCGGCCTGCACCTGCTGTCGCTCCCCGCCGGACCGGCCGGGCCGCGGGTCGCCGCGATCGACGTCGAGCTGCGCCGTGCCGGCCTGGCGCTGGAGGACCTGCATGCCGCGCGGGCGGGCAGCCGCGCGCGCGACCGTGCCGAGGCGGTCGACGTCCGGGCGCTGGTCAGCACCGCCGTGACGGCCTGGCGCCCCGCGGCGGCCGGGGCCGGCGCATCGCTGCATCTGGACGCTCCGGCGGGCGGGGCGCTCGTGCGAGGCGACCGCCTGCGTCTCGCCCAGGCGTGCGGCAACCTGCTGGCCAACGCCATCGAGCACGGCGGGCGCCGGATCGAGCTGCGGGCCCGCGCCGATGCGAGCCGGGTCCGCATCGAGGTGCGCGACGACGGCCCCGGCCTGCCGGCTCCCGTCGCCGATCTCGCGCGCCGTCCCCGGGCGGGCCGCGGCGAGCGCGGGCGCGGCCTCGCGATCGCCGCCGACATCGCCGCGCGACACGGCGGCCGGCTGAGCGCCGGTCCGGCGCCCCGCGGTGCCTGCCTCGCCCTGGAGCTCCCGCTTCACCGTCCCGGCGGGGCGTGACACGGCGCCGGCGGGCCGTCGTGCTGCTCGGGCTCGCGCTCGTGCTCGGTGGCCTCGCGGCGTCCGATGTCTCGCGTCGCGAGGCCGCGCTCGAACGGCGGCTGGGCCCTGCGGTGCCCGCCGTGGTGGCGCGGCGGGACCTCGAGGCGGGCACGCGGCTGGCGCCGACGCACCTGGCCGTGCGTCGGGTGCCCGCCCGGTTCGCGCCGGCCGGGGGCTTTCCCTCGCCCTCGGAGCTGGTCGGCCTGCGCACCGCGGTGGCCGTGGGGGCGGGGGAGTACCTCGCGCCGGGGGCGGTGAGCGAGGGCGCCGGCGCGCCCGCCCTGCGGCCCGGCGAGCGCGTGGCCGACGTCGTGGCCGTCGGGTCGGCGGAGGAGGTCACGCCGGGCGGGCGCGTCGACGTCGTGGTCACGCGCGAGGGACGCGACGGCGGCCCCGGCCGCACCGACCTCGCGCTGGAGGACGTCGAGGTGCTCGGCGCCGCCCCGGCGGAGGAGTCGGGCGGCGAGAACGCGAACGGGCGCGCCGCGCATCGCCGCCTCGCTGCGGGTCACCGTCCGCCAGGCCGTCTATCTGGCGGCGGCGCAGAGCTTCGCGCGCGAGCTGCGCCTGCTCCCGCGCGCCGCGGCGGACCGCGAGCGGGGCCGCGCCGGCCTCAGCGTGGGTCAGGACCTGGGCTGACCGGCGACCCTGCGTGGGCAGGCGTTGATGTAGCGCCATCGGGACTCAAGGTTTTCCCCACAGCGCCCGATGTCCGGCACGAGGCATCTATGACTCGTCGCGTCCCTGTATTGCTCGGCGTTCTCGCGAGCGCCCTGGTTTTCTCCCCGTCCGTCGGGTCCGCCGCCCTGCCCAAGGCGCCGGTGATCACGTCGATCTCGCCCAAGAAGCTGAACGTCGGCGACACGCTGACCATTCGGGGCCGCTACTTCCTGCCGGGCAACTTCCGCAACACCGTGGCCTTCCAGAAGCCGCGGGCCCAGGCCGTCTTCCTCAAGGCCGACAAGGCGACGAAGACGACGATCAAGATCAAGCTCACGAGCAAGCTGATGCCCTTCCTCAGCCAGAAGGGCGGGAAGGCGCAGCCCACGCGCTTCAGCATCCGTGTCCTGGCCAAGCGCTTCGGTACCTCCTTCACGTCCAAGTCCCTCTCCCCGACCATCGGCCCCGGTACGGGTCCCGTCCCCCGGCGATAGCCCCGACTGCGACCACGACGGGACCCCGAACTCGGCAGAGACCGACGACGACAACGACCTGCTGTCCGACACGACCGAGGCCAAGTACCGGCTCGACTCGTGCAACCCGGACACCGACGGTGACGGCATCGAGGACGGCTGCGAGTACTACTCGGCGCTCGACCTGAACTCCAGGGCCGCTGCCCTATCCCGCCAAGCGGCCCTACCCGAACCCGCTCGACAAGGGCGACGCGACGATCGACCACGACGGCGACTCGCTGGAGGAGTTCCAGGAGTACGCGGCGTGGGTGCGCTACGGCGGCCACAGGCTCGGCGCGCGGCAACGACCTGCTCTACAGCGACGGCACCCAGAACAGCGACGGCGGCCCCAAGCCGGTGCCGGCCGGCCAGCCGTGGCTCGACCTCGACGGCGACGGCTCGCTCTCCGACGACGAGCGCGACGTCGACGGCGACGGCCTCAGCAACTTCGACGAGTCCGTCCACGGGCCGATGACCTCCCGAGTGGTGGACCGACGTCTGTCAAGCAGGAGAAGCCCTACAACACTCCGTATCCGGGCGTCGACTGGCTCGACAACGACTCCGACGGCGACGGCGTCCCCGACGGCGACGACGACCAGGACCACGACGACGTCAACAACATCCAGGAGACGGTCGGCGCCAGCCGGGCGCTGGAGCCGGCCTCTACGGCATTCGCTCGCGCGACATCTGGATCCAGCCCTACAACCCGTGCCTGCCGAACTAGCGCTCGCGGACGTGCTCCAAGCACCCGCCCGCGGCCGGACAAGTCGTTCCCGCCGTTCGACGACAAGACTCCGTCCCCGCTGCCGACCCTCCCCTACGGCGGCGACACGGAGCCGCAGCTGCACTGGCCGATCGACTGGTAGCCAGGACCGGCCCGCCATCCCGCTTTACCGAGCGCCCGCCCACCCGGCGGGCGTTCCTCGTTGACGGAAGCGTTGCGTTATACTACTTACACAACGTAAGCGACTTCAAAGGCAACAGGAATGGCGACATCGCTCCTTCTCATCCCGCTCGACGACGCCGTCGTCTTCCCGACGATGGACGTCACCCTGCCGGTCGACACCGGCGACGAAGACCGCGTGCTGCTCGTGCCGCGCCACGACGACGCGTTCGCTGCCGTCGGCACCGTCGCCGAGGTGACGGACCGGGTCCGCCTGCCGGGCGGGGCCCAGGCCGTGTCCGTGTCCGGCCTGCACCGTGGAGTCGCCGGCGCGGCCCACACCGACTCGCAGGGCCGCCTGCGCGTCGAGGTCGAGGAGCACCCCGACGACGTCCCCGTGCTCGGCCGCACGCGCGAAGCCGCGCGGGAGTACCGCGCCGTGGTCGAGGAGATCCTCGAGCTGCGCGGCGACGACGGGCGGGTCTCCGCCTTCGTACGCTCGATCACCGAGCCCGGCCCGCTCGCCGACACCTCCGGCTACGCGCCCGACATCTCCTATGAGGACAAGGTCCGGCTGCTCGAGACGCTCGACGTCACCGAGCGTCTGGAGCTGGCGCTGAGCCTCCAGCGCGAGCGCCTGGCCGAGCTCCAGGTGCGCCGGCGCATCCGCGACGACGTCCAGGAGGGCGCCGAGGCCCAGCAGCGCGAGTACTTCCTGCGCAAGCAGATGGAGTCGATCCGCAAGGAGCTCGGCGAGGACGACGGCTCGATCGTCGAGGAGTACCGCACCAAGATCGACGAGGCCGGCATGCCCGACGACGTGGCCGAACAGGCCCGGCGCGAGCTGGACCGGCTCGAGCGCATGGGCGAGCAGTCCGGCGAGGCCTCGACCATCCGGACGTACCTGGACTGGCTGACGGCCGTGCCGTGGAAGGAGCGCTCCGACGAGCGCCTGGACCCCGTGCACGCCCGTGAGGTCTTGGACAAGGACCACGCCGGGCTGGAGGACGTCAAGGACCGCATCACCGAGTACATCGCGGTCAGGAAGCTGCGCCAGGAGCGCGGCATCGCCGAGGACAAGCGCTCCGGCGCGATCCTCACCCTCATCGGCCCGCCCGGGACCGGCAAGACCTCGATCGGCGAGTCGATCGCTCGCGCCACCGGGCGCGAGTTCGTGCGCATGTCGCTGGGCGGCGTGCGGGACGAGGCCGAGATCCGCGGCCACCGGCGCACCTACATCGGCGCGCTGCCCGGCCGGCTCGTCCGCGCCCTGCGCGACGCCGGGACGATGAACCCGGTGATCATGCTCGACGAGGTCGACAAGGTCGGCGCCGACTGGCGCGGCGACCCCAGTGCGGCCCTGCTCGAGGTGCTCGACCCGGCGCAGAACCACTCGTTCCGCGACCACTACCTCGACGTCGAGATCGATCTCTCCAACGTGCTGTTCATCGCCACGGCCAACGTGGCCGAGACGATCCCCGGCCCGCTGCTCGACCGCATGGAGGTAATCCGCTTCGACGGCTACACCGTGCAGGAGAAGGTGGCCATCGCCCGGGACTACCTGTGGCCGCGCCAGCGTGAGCGCAATGGCCTCAACGAGGACGAGGTGAGCGTCGACGACGGCGTCCTCGGGCTCGTCGTGGCCGAGTACACGCGCGAGGCCGGCGTCCGCCAGCTCGAGCGCGAGCTGGGCACGATGCTGCGCAAGACCGCGACCCGGATCGCCTCCGGCGAGGTCGAGGCGCCCGTGGTCGTCGACGTCGACGTCGTGCGCGACGCCCTGGGCAAGCAGCGCTTCTTCCAGGAGTCGGCCAGCCGCACCGCCGTGCCGGGCGTGTCCACCGGACTCGCCGTGACCGGCACGGGCGGCGACGTCCTGTTCGTCGAGGCGACCGCGATGCCGGGCAAGCCCGAGCTCGTGCTCACCGGACAGCTGGGTGACGTGATGAAGGAGTCGGCGCGGATCGCGCTCTCCTACGTGCGCGCCCACGCCGAGGAGCTCGGCATCTCCGACGAGGCGTTCGAGGACCGCGGGTTCCACGTTCACGTCCCCGCGGGCGCGATCCCCAAGGACGGGCCGAGCGCGGGCGTCACGATGACCACCGCGCTGGCGTCGCTGCTCTCCGGTCGTCCGGTCCGGCACACGGTCGGCATGACCGGTGAGGTCACGCTCCAGGGTCGCGTGCTGCCGATCGGCGGCCTCAAGCAGAAGGTGCTGGCGGCCCACGCCGCCGGGCTGACCGACGTCATCCTGCCCGAGCGCAACCGCCCGGACATCGACGACGTGCCCGACGACGTCCGCGACCAGCTCGCGTTCCACCCGGTGATGACGATCGGCGAGGTCCTCGAGCTCGCGCTCGAGCCGGCCCGCGAGCCGCTCGCGGCGTAATCCCCAAGGCCATGTAACGCCAGGCGAGTCGACCTAGACTCGCCTGGCGTTGGCCGAGCTGCACTTCACGAACCTGCTGATCGTCGTCGCGGCGGCGTTCGCGGTCCCGCTGCTGCTAGCGATGGTGCCGTCGCTGCGGCTCCCGGCGGTCGTGCTGGAGATCGTCGTGGGGATCGTGGTCGGTCCGTCCGGGCTCGGCTGGGTCGAGATCGACGAGCCGATCGCCGTTCTGTCGTTGATCGGCCTTGCCTTCCTGCTGTTCCTGGCCGGGCTCGAGGTGGAGTTCCAGAAGCTGCGCGGGCGGGTGCTCAAGCTCGCCGGCGGCGGCTTCCTGCTCTCGTTCGCGATTGCCGTGGCCGCGGGGCTGGCGCTCAAGGCCGGCGGCTTCGTGTCTCAGCCGCTCTTCACCGCGATCGTCCTCTCGGCGACCTCGCTGGGGATCATCGTCCCCCTGCTCAAGGACTCGGGGAGAGCGGCTCGAGCTTCGGGCAGCTCGTCATCGCCGCCGGCTCGATCGCCGATTTCGGCGCCGTGATCCTGCTCACGCTGTTCTTCTCCCGGGAGGCCACCGGAACCACCGAGAAGATCCTGCTGCTGGCCTCCTTCTTCGCCCTGGCCGTCGTCACCGGGTTCGTGGTCGCGGGGGCCGAGCGCCTAACGCTCGTCCACGACGCCGTTCGCCGACTGGCCAATACGACCGCGCAGATCCGGGTGCGTGGTGCCTTCGTCCTCATGATCGCCTTCGCGGCGCTGGCGCAGGGGCTGGGCCTCGAGGTGATCCTCGGTACGTTCGCCGCGGGGGCGATCCTCAAGCTCGCGGATCGCGACGAGATGATGATGCACCCCGAGTTCCGCACGAAGCTCGAGGCCGTCGGCTACGGCGTGTTCATTCCGGTCTTCTTCGTCGCCAGCGGCCTGCGCTTCGACCTCGGCGCGCTGTTCTCCAGCGCCGACACCGTCGCTCGGGTGCCCATCTTCCTGGCGGCGCTGCTCATCGTCCGCGGCCTGCCGGCGCTGCTCTACCGCGGCGACATCGGCGGACGCATGGCCGCGGTCGCCGGGCTTCTCCAGGCCACCTCGCTGCCCTTCATCGTCGCGGCGACGCAGATCGGCCTCGACCTCGACGTCGTGACCGAGGCCAATGCCGCGGCCTTCATCGCCGCCGGCCTCCTCTCCGTCCTGATCTTCCCGATCACCGCGCTTTCGCTCCTGCCGAGCACCGAGATACGGCCGAGCGGGGTAGCATCGGCGCCATGAGGGGACGGGTGACCTGGCGCGGTCGCGCCGTCGAGCCGGCGCGCGAGCCGCTCGTGGCCTGACGGTACTCTCCCGGCCTGTCGCCCGGCCCTGCCAGGAGTAGGGTCGGGCGGCGGCGCGGGAGGGGAGAGGAGAGGGAGATGTACGCGAGCGTGAGGCGCTATCGCCTCGACTCCGGCTCGGTCGACGACCTGATGCATCGCGTCGACACGGGCTTCGCGGAGTTGATCTCGCGGGTGCCGGGCTTCGGCGCCTACGAGGCGATCGACTGCGGCGACGGAACGCTCTGCACGGTCACGATCTTCCACGACGCGGAATCGGCGGATGCCTCCGTCCAGCGGGCCGCGGAGTGGATCGCCGAGAACCTGGGGGACCTCGACCTCGAGCGGACGGACGTGTTCGGCGGCGAGATCATGGTCAGCCGGGCCAACCGGGGAGTGCTGGAGCCGGCCCACCACTGACCGTAGGACCGCGTGCCCGTCAGCCGACGTGGCCGGCGGGCATGCGGTTGCCAGTCCTCGGCGCTAGCCGGTCAGCGCGCGCAGGCGGCCGCGGAAGAACTCGAGCGCGGCCGCGCGCTGGTCCGGCGCCTCGAGCAGCTCGGCGAACGAGAGCTCGGCGCCGGCGTAGCCGGCGGCGTTCCATCCGTCGCCCGACGCGCGTGAGGCCTCCCAGGGCACCACGTAGAGATAGGGCTCGGAATGCCGCTCGTCGCCCGGCGAGCCGCCGTACCCGGCCCGGGCCCCGGCGTCCTTCGCTCCCAGCTCGACGGCGAGGTCGAAGTGCTCGGTCCACAACTGCGCCCGCGAAGCCTCGAGCTCGGGGGCGGCCTCGGCGCGCAGCTGCTCGAGCACGGAAGCCGTGAAGCCGTACCAGTCGCCGAGGAAGCGGCTCGCCGCCTCGTCCACCTCCAGGGGCTCGTCGGCGACCTCGAGCGGCACCCCCACGTGCGCGGCCGCGGCGGCGAGTGAGGTGAGCGGCGCGCGGCGCTCGCCGCGGGGTGAATCGACGACCAGCTCGGCGCCCTCGACGCGGACCTGGACGTCGTCGCCGAAGAACGGCGTCCCGAACCCGCCGGCGACGTAACGCAGGGCGATCTTGCCGTTCGCGCGCTGCCGAGCCGGGGTGAGGACGTGCTCGGCCAGGCGGTGGAGGGCAAGACGCGTCGCGGGCAGCGACGGCGGCGGCGCCTCCAGGCGCCGGTAGGCCCCGAGCCAGCGCTCGGCGCACCACGCCGCGAGCCCGGCGTCGTCGGCGGCGAGGTCGTCCCAGAGCAGGTCCCCGGTGGTCACCGGCGAGACGAGCTCGCGACCCTCGGGCACCTCTCCGCGCGCCGTCGGGTCGTCGGCGAACCATGGCTCCTCCTCCACCGCCGGCGGCGAGGGCTCGAGCACCCTGACCTCGTAGCCGCCCTCGAGCCGGTCGAAGGCCTCCTGACGCGCGTTTCGCATTCCCCAGAGTCTCCCTGGTAGTCGTCGGTTTCGTCGGTTCATCCAATAGACGCCCGCGTTCACCGGCTCGACGTTCCCCGTCCATACGTCGAACCTCGGTAACTCCCCCCTCTGGGGGGTGTGGGCAAGCGAACATGGCGGCCCACATGTCCGAAAACGGTGAAGCGAATGGACGCGCCCGCGTGGGCGGCTCGGCGGCGATCTTCGGCGTGGGCGCCTCGCTGCCCGACGACGTCGTGACCAACGCGCAGCTGACCGAGCGCCTGCATACGACGGACCAGTGGATCGTGAAGCGCACCGGCATTCACGAGCGACGCCGGCTCAACGGCCGAGTGTCGCTCACCGAGTTGGCAGCGCAGGCTTGCACGGAGGCGCTGCGCGACGCCGGCAGGGAGGCCGCCGAGGTCGACCGCGTGGTCGTCGCCACGATTACGGCCGACCAGATCACGCCGGGTCTGGCGCCTGGCGTGGCGGCGGCCATCGGCGCCGAGCGCGCCGGGGCGAGCGACGTCAATGCCGCGTGTGCCGGGTTCCTCGCCGGGCTCGAGCAGGCCGCGGCGCTGATCGAGAGCGGTCGCGCGGAGCTCGTGATCGTGTGCGGGGCCGACGCCCTGTCGCGCCTCACCGACTTCGAGGACCGCGGCACGGCCGTGCTGTTCGGCGACGGCGCCGGCGCGGTCGTCGTGGCGCGGGCCGACGTGAGCCTCGGCTGCGCCCCCTTCGAGATGCGCTGCGACGGGGTGCACGCCGGCCTGCTCTACGCGAACACCGACGAGAGAATGCTGCGGATGGAGGGTCGCGAGGTCTACCGGCACGCTGTCCGTCGCATGGCCGAGGCGACCCGCGACGCCCTGCGCCGAGCCGGGCTCGGGATCGACGATCTCGACCTGTTCGTCGCCCACCAGGCGAATGCCCGGATCCTCGAGGCGACGGCGCGCGAGCTCGGGCTGCCCGCCGAGCGGCTCGTGCTCGACGTCGATCGCGTGGCCAACACGTCGTCGGCCTCGATCCCCCTCGCCCTGTGGCGGGCCGAGCGCGACGGGCGCCTGAAGCATGGCGCCACGGTCGGCCTCGCGGCCTTCGGCGCCGGCTTCGTGTGGGGTGCCGGGGTCGTCTCGTGGAAGGAGCGCGTGCCGGTCTATGTCTGAGGGTGATGACCGTGAGGGCTGCGCCGTGGTGACAGGCGGCACGCGCGGCATTGGCGCCGCCGTCGTCCGGCGCCTGCGCGCCGACGGCTGGGACGCCGTCGCCCTGGGGCGCACCGGCGGCGACGTGCAGGCCGACGTCGGCGATCCCGAGGCGGTGGGCGCCGCCTTCGACGAGATCGAGGCGCAGCGCGGTCCCGTGCTCGTCCTCGTCAACAGCGCCGGCGTGCGCCGAGACGGCCTCACGATCAGGATGTCCGCCGAGGACTGGCAGGCGGTCATCGACACCAACCTCTCCGGCGCCTTTCACTGCACCCGCCGCGCGCTGGGCTCGATGCTCAAGGCGCGCTGGGGGCGCATCGTCAACGTCTCTTCGGTCGCCGCCGTGCACGCCAACCCGGGCCAGGCCAACTACGCAGCCTCCAAGGCCGGCCTGCTCGCCCTCACCGGTACCGTCGCCCGGGAGATGGCCCGTAAGGGGATCACGTGCAACGCCGTGACTCCCGGCGTGGTCGAGACCGACATGACCGCGGACATCGTCGACGACCTTCTGCCGCTCGTGCCCGCCGGCCGGGTCGGGCAGCCCGAGGACGTCGCCGCCGCCATCTCCTTCCTCTGCTCGGAGGAAGCTGCATACGTGAACGGGGCCACGCTCGCCGTCGACGGCGCGCTGGCCGCATGACAAAGGAGCAGAACGCATGAACGAGGAACAGGTCCTACAGCTGGTCCGCGACAAGCTCGACGAGATCAAGGTCGAGGGCGCCGAGGACGCCACGATGGACACCACCTGGGAGGAGCTCGACGTCGACTCGCTCGACCTCGTCGAGCTCGTGCAGTCACTCGAGGACGAGTACGGCATCCGGATCGACGACGAGCAGCTCAAGCCCGTCAAGACCGTCGGTGACGCCGTGCGCCTCGTGATCTCCGCCAAGGGGGCCGAGACCGCGGCATGAGAGACGTAGTCGTCACCGGCCGCGGCGTGGTCTCCTCGATCGGCGAGGGGGCCGACGCCTTCGTGGACGCGCTCCTGGAGCGCCGGTCCGGGCTGAGCGACGGCCTCGGGCGCTGCGAGGAGTTCGACCCCGAGGTCGCCATGACCCCCAAGGAGGCGCGCCGGGCCGACCGCTTCTCCCAGTTCGCCCTGGCCGCCGCCGACCAGGCGATGGCCGAGGCGGGGCTCCCCGACGGCATCGATCAGGAGCGCCTCGGCGTGGTGATGGGCACCGGAGTGGGCGGGCTGGAGACGCTCGAGCGCGAGGTGCGCGCGTTCATCGAGCGCGGTGACCGGGCCGTGTCTCCGCTGTTCGTGCCGATGATGATGCCCAACGCCGCCGCCGGCCACATCGCCATGCGCTTCGGCGCCCACGGCCCCGGCTTCTCGGTCGCCTCGGCGTGCGCGACCGGGGGCCACGCGATCGGCGAGGCGGCGCGCATGATCGCCCGCGGCGAGGCCGACGCCGTGGTGGCCGGCGGCACGGAGGCGGCGATGACCGACATCTGCCTCGCCGCCTTCCGGCGCATGGGCGCGTTGTCCCGGCAGGGCCTCTCATGCCCCTTCGACGCCCGTCGCGACGGGTTCGTGATGGGGGAGGGGGCCGGCGTGGTGATCCTCGAGGCCGCCGAGCACGCGCAGGCGCGCGGCGTGAAGGTGCGCGCGCGCGTGGCCGGGTACGGGGCGTCGAACGACGCCTTCCACATCACGGCCCCCGACGAGGACGGCGCGGGCGCGACGAAGGCCATGCGGGCCGCGCTGGCCGATGCGGACGCCGCGGCCGGCGACGTCGGCTACATCAACGCCCACGGCACCTCGACCCCCTTCAACGACCGCATCGAGACGCTCGCGGTGCACCGGGTGTTCGACAACGGGTCGGCGCCGCCGATCTCCAGCACGAAGTCGGCCATCGGGCACCTGCTCGGCGCGGCGGGTGCGGTCGAGGCCGTCGCCGTGATCGGGGCGCTGGAGCGCGGCGTCCTGCCGCCCACCCTCAACTACGAGGAGCCCGACCCCGAGTGCGACCTCGACTGCGTGCCCGACGGCCCGCGGGAGGCGCCGGGGCTGGAGCTCGCCCTGTCCAACTCGTTCGGCTTCGGCGGGCAGAACGCCTGCCTGGCCCTGGCGAGGGCATGAGCCGGTGAGCACTCCCGCCCCGCTCACCACCGCGCCCGCCCGTGCGATCGAGGATCCCGCTCTCGGGCGCCTCGAGGGCATGTGCGACCCCGGGACGTTCCGGCCGCTGCGCTCGGCGCTCGGTGACGGGGTCCTGGCCGGCAGCGGGCGGGTCGGCGGGCGGCCGGTGTTCCTGTGGGGACAGCAGCAGGCGTTCAAGGGCGGGTCCCTGGGGACCGCGGGCGGCGAGACGATCGCCCGGGTCATCCGCATGGCCACCGGCGCCCGCGCGCCGGTCGTCGGCTTCCCCGCCTCGGGCGGGGCGCGCCTGCAGGAGGGCGTGGGCGCGCTGAGCGCCTACGGGGCCATCTTCCGCGCGCAGGCCCTGGCCGACGTGCCCCAGATCAGCGTGATCAGCGGCGTGTGCGCGGGCGGCGCCGCCTACTCGCCCGCTCTGGGCGACATCACGGTGATGGCCGGCCCGGAGGCGCGCATGTTCCTCACCGGGCCCCGCGTGGTCGAGGCGGCCCTGCGCGAGCGGGTCACGGCCGAGGAGCTCGGCGGCCCGCGCGTCCACGGCTCCAATGGCGTCGCCCACCTCGCCGCCGCCGACGACGCGCATGCCCGCGCGCTCGTCCGCGACCTTCTGTCCCACCTTCCCCAGCATGCGGGAGGCACGTTGCCGGTGGCGCCGCCCCTCGGGGCGGCGCCCGGCGACCCCGCCGCCTCCGTGCCGGCCGATCCGCGCGCGGTCTACGACGTCCGCGACGTCGCGCGACGCCTGGTCGACGCCGGCGCGCTGCTCGAGCTCGCCCCCCGCTGGGCGCGCAACCTGGTCGTCGGCTTCGCGCGGCTGGAGGGGCGGCCCGTGGGGATCGTGGCGAACCAGCCGCGCCGCCTGGGCGGCATCCTCGACGCCGAGGCGTCGGAGAAGGGCGCGTGGTTCGTGAACCTGTGCGACCGCTTCGGTGTAGGCCTCGTCGTGCTGGTCGACACGCCTGGCTTCCTTCCCGGCAGCTCGCAGGAGCGCGCCGGGGTCATCCGCCACGGGGCCTCGCTCGTGCGGGCGTTCGCCACCGCCCGCGTGCCGCGCGCCACCGTGACGCTGCGCCAGGCCTATGGCGGCGCCCACATCGCGATGAACTCCCGCGATCTGGGCGCGACGCTGACCCTGGCCTGGCCGCAGGCACGGATCGGCGTGATGGGCGGCCGCCAGGCGGTCGAGGTGCTCGAGCGCCGGGCCATCGCGGGCGGAGCCGACGCCGACGCACTGGCGGCCGCCTACGCCGAGGCTCACCTGCCCGGCGAGGTCGCCGCAGCGGGCGGCCACGTGGACGAGATCGTCGAGCCGGCCGACACGCGCGAGCGCCTGGTGGCCGTCCTGACATCATCTGGTTGATGGCGGCCACAGTCTCCACCGACCTCGGTTCCCGAAACCCGACCGAGGACGCGATTCTGGCCGCGGCCCGCGAGGCCCTGCTCGAGGAGCCCTACGACGCCGTCACGATCGAGGGAATCGCGCGGCGCGCCTACGTCTCGCGCACCACCGTCTACTTCTACTTCCCCAACAAGCGGGCGGTCGTCGACCGCCTCATCCAGCGTGCCTTCGCCGACATACTCGAGTCGGCCTCGCCGTACCTCGAGGGCGAGGGCGATCCGCGCGCCGAGCTGCACGCCGCCCTGGCCGGGGTCGTCGCCATCGTCGATCGTGACGCCTCGATCCTGCGCCTCGCCCTGTGGCTCTACGGGCGCGAGGACCAGCTCCCGGCCGAATGGGCGCCGCACATCCAGCGCCTCGTCGTGGCGGGGGCCAAGCGAATCGCCCGCGACCAGAAGCGCGGCCTGGCCCCCGACGACATCCCGGCCCGCACCTCCGCCCTCGCGCTGAGCGCGATGGTGGAGCGCCACGTCGGCATGGAGATCGTGCGCTCCGGCCGCGACGGGCACGAGTCGATCCGCGTGCTGTCGGAGCTGTGGTGGCGCGCGGTGTACTCCAAGCCCGAGGCTTAGTGGACCTCAGCCTGGTCAATTTCGACGCCCCCGCCGAGGTCCGCACGTTCGAGAAGGGTCGGTTCGAGGTCTACGCCGTCGGCCCGATGACACTCGGCCGAGCCACGTATGAGCCCGGATGGCGATGGTCGGAGCACGTCGGCGCGGCCGCGGGCGAGACCTCCTGCCAGGTGGAGCACGTCGGCCTCGTGCTGAGCGGCCGGGCCGCCGTGAAGATGGACGACGGCACCGAGAAGGTCATGGGTCCGGGCGACTTCTTCTACGTGCCGCCCGGCCACGACAGCTGGGTGGTGGGCGACGAGCCCTATGTCTCGCTGCACATCATGGGCAGCGAGGAGTACGCGGCGGACTGAGCTGCAGCTAGGCGGCGGCGGGCACGGCGCACAGGTCGGGCCGATCGGGACGGTTGAGCCCGCGGCGCAGTGACGCGAACGCGATCCCCCCGACGATCAGCGGCAGCCAGAACAGGATCACGCGGTAGGCCAGGATGGCCGCCGCCGTGGTGGCGACCGGCGTCCCGTAGACCACGAGCGTCCCGAGCAGGCCGCCGTCGATGCCGCCCAGCCCGCCGGGCAGCGGCAGCAGGCCACCGAGCTGGCCGATCAGGTAGCCCATGAGGATCACGGTGACCGCGGGGGCGGAGCCGAAGGCGTGGAACGTCGCCCACAGCACGGCGTTGTCCCACGCCCAGTAGCCGAGGGCGCCGACGAGGACGAGGCTGTTGCGGGAGCGCAGGATCTCCACCGCCTCGGCGGTTCCGTCCACGAGCGCCCGGCGTGCCGCCGCGACCACGCGGCGCGCGCGTCCGGCGTCTGGACCCGGCGCGCGCCCGGGGCCGATGCGCGGGAATCGAGAGCACGAGGGCGATGACGAGGACCGAGGCGACCGCGGGCGCGGCGGTCAGCCAGAGCGACAGATCGGGACCGAAGAGCCCGAGGGCCAGCGCCGTGCCCAGCACCGCCACCGCGACGAAGTTCACCGAGCTCTTGATGAGGAAGAAGGCGACCGAGCGCCGCGCGATCCGCTCGGCCGGCATCCCGCCCTCGTGGAGGATCCAGGCGCCCAGGGCGAGGCCGCCGGCGCCGCTGGCGGGCACGAGCGAGCCCATGGCGAGCTCTGACCAGGCGATCTCCCAACTCGTCCGCCACCGCATGTGCTCGCAGAAGATCGGCCGGAACATGAGCACGTAGGAGACGCCCGACAGCGCCTCGAAGACGACGGCGAGCGCGATCCACTCGGGCTTCGCTCCTTCGAGCCGGTCGCGCACCTCGCCGAGGCCGGGGGCGAGCACGCACCACGAGGACGACGATCGCGAGCACCGCCGCGATCTGAGCGGCGCGGCGCACGAGTCGCCGCGGATCGAACTCGCTCGGCATCTCGACCGGGGCGGGAGCCGGGAGCGGCTCCACGCGAAATGTCGGCCTGTCGGCGCTCATGGCGAGGAGTGACTCACCCGTCGACCACCCACGTGCCGTACAGCCGGAACACGCGCCGATCGGGCAGCGCGACGAGTGTCGCGGCGATGTCTCCGCAGTGCGGGCAGCGCAGCACGACGCCCGGGCCCTCGTAGGCCGGGTGGGCTCCGATCTCCCGCTCCGTGCGGCAGGACTGGCAGATGCGCCGCGCCGTGGTGACCTCGGCCAGGAACACCTCCTGGAACAGCCCGGCGGCGCCGTTTCCGTCTAGGTGGGTCGCTTCCATCTCATCCTCCTGTCGGTCCGAAGCGTTCGGCGTGGATCGTCGCGGGGTCGTGGCCGAGGTCGACGAGCAGGTCGGCCACGCTCTCGACGAACGGCGTGGGCCCGCAGACGTAGATCCGGGGACGCTCGGACGCGGGCGGCCCAACGGCGGCCAGCATCTCGGCGTCGACCCGGCGGGCCAGGCCGGTCCAGCCGGCGGGTTGGGTACGCGTGAGCGTCAGATGGACGGCCACGCCGTTCTTCCCGTAGCCGTCCAGCTCGGCGCGGTAGAGCACGTCCTCCTCGGCGCGCGCCGACAGCAGCAGCCGCGCGTCGCCGTCTCCGCCCGCGGTCTCGCGGTGGCGCAGCATCGCCCGCAGGGGCACGACCCCCGAGCCGCCTCCGACGAGGAGCAGCGGGCCCGCGAGGCCCACGTTCCAGGTGAAGAACCCGCCGATCGGCCCGCGCAGCTCGAACTGGTCGCCGGCGCGCAGCTCGTCGACGAGATAGGGCGAGACCTCGCCGTCGTCGATGCGCTCCACCGTGAGCTCCAGCCCCGGGTCCTCCGGCGCCGATGCGATCGAGTACGAGCGCTGCGCCTGGTAGCCGTCCTCGGCGGTCAGCCGGACGTCGACGTGCTGGCCGGCGAGATGGCCCGGCCAGCCGGGCACGTCGAGGACGACCGTGTGCGCGCCCGGGGTCTCGGGCCGGACCGAGCGCACGGTCACGACCCGCCATTCCAAACGGGCCCGCGGCGCTCCTAGTCGCCCCAGTAGCGCTGCTCCTTCCACGGGTCGCCGTGGTTGTTGTAGCCGTTGGTCTCCCAGAAACCCGGCTCGTCGTCCTCACGCAGCTCGAGGCCCCGCACCCACTTGGCGCTCTTCCACAGGTAGAGGTGCGGAATGAGCAGCCGCGCCGGGCCGCCGTGCTCGGGCTCGAGCGGCTCGCCGTCGTACTGGTAGGCGATCCACGCCTGTCCGCCGGTGACCTCATCGAAGGGGACGTTGGTCGTGTAGTCGCCGTCCGCCCAGGCGACGACGTACTCGGCCGTCGTCTCGATGCCCTCGAGCAGCGTGTCCACGGACACGCCGGTCCAGGTCGTGTCGAGCTTGGACCACTTGGTCACGCAGTGGATGTCGACGGTGAAGGTCTCGCTGGGCAGGGCGACGAGCTCCTCCCACGTCCAGGAGACGGGCTCGTCGACCGCTCCGCGGATCGTGAAGTTCCAGTCGTCCAGCGAGACGCGCGGGGTGGGGCCGTACGAGAGGACGGGGAAGTCCGGGGTCACGTACTGACCTGGGGGGACGCGCGACGGGTCAACGTCCGGGCGGCGGCGGCCGCCGAAGCCTCGGGAGATCGGTGCCATGGGTCCAGGGTCCCATAATGCCCGCTCCGCGCTACACCTGCAGGACGACCAGTCTCTAGGCTGGGTCGATGGCGTGGGGCCGAAACAACCGCAATTTCAGGGGTCGCGACATAGCGATCGACCTGGGGACCGCGAACACGCTGGTCTTCGTGCGCGGCGAGGGGATCGCCGTCTCCGAGCCCTCGGTCGTGGCGATGGACCAGCGCACCGGCGAGGTGCACGCCGTGGGCGACGACGCCAAGCGCATGATCGGGCGCACGCCCGCCTCGATCTCCGCGGTTCGTCCGCTCCGCCACGGCGTCATCACCGATTTCGAGGTCACCGAGCGCATGCTGCGCTACTTCATCGACCGCGTGCACTCGAGCCGGCTGGCGCACCCGCGCGTCGTGATGTGCGCGCCCTCGGGCGTGACCGACGTCGAGCAGCGCGCTGTGCAGGAGGCGTGCCTCGCGGCGGGCGCGCGCGAGGTGAGCCTGATCGAGGAGCCGATGGCGGCGGCCATCGGGGCCGGGCTGCCGGTCGCCGAGCCGACGGCCAGCATGGTCGTGGACGTGGGCGGCGGCACCAGCGAGGTGGCCGTCATCTCGCTCGGCGGAATGGTCGTCTCGCGGTCGGTGCGAGTGGGCGGCTATGACCTCGACGAGGCGATCACGAACTTCCTGCGCCGCCAGCACAACCTGGCCATCGGCGAGCAGACGGCGGAGGAGACCAAGATCACGCTGGGATCCGCGTGGCGGCCGGTGGACGGGGAGACGACCGTGCGCGGGCGCGACCTCGTGTCGGGCCTGCCGAAGGAGCTGACGCTGACCGGGGAGCTCGTCCGCGACGCCCTGCGCGAGCCGGTGGCGGCGATCGTCGGGGCGGTCAAGGCCACCCTCGAGGAGACTCCGCCCGAGCTGGCCTCGGACATCGTCAACGACGGGATGCTGCTGGCCGGCGGCGGCTGCCTCCTGCACGGCCTCGCCGAGCGCCTGCACGAGGAGACGGGCATGCCGACTCGCCTGGCCGAGGACCCGCTCAGCACGGTGGCCGAGGGCGCCGGCAAGGCGCTCGACGAGATCGAGCTGCTGGCCAACACCGGCGGCCAGCGGCGCGGCTGGGTGGCGATCGGGCGGCGGTAGGCCGGAGGATTCCGCCGGGGGCACCGGGTCAGCCCCGGCGGATGCCCCGTCCGAACCAACTCATCGTCAACCCGATCACCGGGAGCGCATCGTCTTTCGCAGGACGACGCGGGAGACTGGCCAGTGCCTGCTGTTCGATGGAGCTGCGGCCCGGTGGGGTGATCGCGGGCGCGCCGCACCAACCGCAGAGGAGCGCTTCCACGTGACTCGGCCGGTGGCCGGGTGGACGCCGGGCAGGCGCGAAGGTAGAGGCGAGCCTTCACCAGTGCCGTCGGGCGAGCCACGCCGCGGGTCTCTGGCACGACCCGTCGCGAAGAGCGCAGTCCGACGGGGTTCTCCTTCGGCCGGCTCGACGCCCGGCGGACCTGGCCCGCTGGCGGGTCGCTGCGCGACCGCGTGCATGGGTCGCGGCCGGCGATGCAGGACAGCTGCTCCTCGGCGGCGGGCCTCGCCTGCGGCGAGCCCCCAGCCCGAGCCGTTCGACCGCGCCGAGCCGGGAAGCGCCCAGCCGTCGCCGCGTCCCCGCAGGAGCAGCCGAGGTCTGGGAGCAGCGGAACCGGACGTCGTCACGCGAAGTCGCCGGCGCGGCCTCTAGCGCGACCTGTCGTGCCGCGCTGCGAGACGACCGTGCCCTCGACCGACCCGGCGTCGACGATCGGCTCGCACGTCGTCGACCGAAGGAGCGCAGCGCGCGTTCGGCGAGCCCGGCTCGAGCGGCCTCCGGCGCCGCGAACTTCGTGAGACGGCGATCGAGTACGAGCGCTCCGGATGCATGCGGGCGAAGTACAGGCCGCGGTCGAGGAACGGGTGGTGGGTGGCCACCACGACCTTCCTCGCGCTCAGCGTGCCTCGCGGGGTGCGGACGCGACACGGGCTGCCGTCGCTCACGGACAGCGCCGGGGTGTGCTCGAACACCTCGACGCCGCGCGCGCGCAGCGCTCGGGCAGCCGAGGACGAACTTCCGCGGATGGAACTCCGCCTGCTCGCCGAAGC
This sequence comes from uncultured Actinomycetes bacterium, assembly GCA_963842605.1. GTDB lineage: Bacteria > Actinomycetota > Thermoleophilia > Solirubrobacterales > Solirubrobacteraceae > AC-38. Next base: position 193,411 of record CAWJGV010000002.1, on the reverse strand, counting down.
GGACGGCGCCGGTGGTGGGGAACGGCGGCCGGCGCTCTCCTGGAACGCCGCGGGAAGGCCGAGCGCCTGTGCCGCCTCGGCCTCCGCCCGGACCCGCTCGCGCTGCTCGTCGTCGAGGGCGTAGGTCAGGTGGTCCCGTCGGCGCAGGTCGCAGTCGATGCCAGCTCGCCGGTCAGGCGCTCGATCGTCGCGATGCCGCCTGGTCCTCGCCGCAGCCGCGCGGCCAGACGTCGGTCCCGGCAGCGCGGCCGACGCCTGCGGACGCCAGCGCGCAGACTGACGATGACCACCAGGCGGGCCGGACCTGAGACCGAGCGGCGTCCGGACCTGGCCAGGCCGCGACGAGGCCGCTAGTTTGCCCGGTTGATGGCCGCCGAGCACGAGCCGCTCCTCCGCGATCTCTACGCCGCGTTCAACGCCCGCGACGTCGACGCCGTGCTGGCTCACGTGCACCCGGACGTCGACTGGCCCAACGCCTTCGAGGGCGGCCGCGTCCACGGCCGCGAGGCGGTTCGCGAATACTGGCGTCGGCAGTTCGAGGAAATCGACCCGCGTGTCGAGCCCGAGCGATTCACCGCGACCGAGGACGGACGCGTGGCCGTCGGGGTCCATCAGGTCGTGCGCGACCTCGACGGCGCGATCGTCGCCGAGGGCCGCGTGACGCACGTCTACGCGATCCGCGACGGGCTGGTGGAGCGCATGGACGTCCTCGAGGACGTGCCCCGCCCGCATGGACGACCACTCGACCCCGATCGCCGACTACGGCCTGCTCGCCGACTGCCACTCGGCCGCGCTCGTGTCGAAGGACGGCTCGATCGACTGGCTGTGCCTGCCGCGCTACGACAGCCCGGCCGTGTTCGCCCGGCTGCTCGATCCCGATGCCGGCCACTGGTCGATCCGTCCCGTCGCGCCGTTCGAGGTCACGCGGCGCTACCTGCCGGGGACGCTGGTCGTCGAGACGACCTTCACGACCGCGGCACGGCACCGTCCGGCTGCTCGACGCCATGGCCTTCGTCGAGGGTCAGCGCGCGCATGACCTGGGTATCGGCGCGCCGCACGAGCTGCTGCGGCTGGTCGAGGGGGTCGAGGGCAGGGTGGAGATCGCGATGGAGCTCGCTCCGCGGCCGGAGTACGGACTGGTCCGGCCGCTGTTCCGTCGCACCGAAGACGGGGGGCGGATGTTCGGCGGGCCCGACCGGATGGCCGTGACCGCGGGCGTCGAGGCGGCGATCGACCGCGCGACGATGGAGGCCAGGTTCTCGATCGGCGCCGGGGAGGAGGCGGGGTTCGCCATGCGCTGGGCGCCGATCGAAGGTGAGCAGCCCGAGCCCACGGCGCCCGGGAGGGTGCGCGAGCGAGTCGAGGAGGTCGCGGAGGGCTGGCGCTCGTGGGAGGCCGAGCACGACATCTACGACGGCCCGCACCGTGAGCTCGTGCGCTTCAGCGCCCGCGTGCTCAAGGGTCTGTCCTACCGGCCGACCGGCGCGATCGTGGCGGCGCCCACGACGAGCCTGCCCGAGACGGTCGGGGGTGAGCGCAACTGGGACTACCGGTTCTCGTGGATCCGCGACAGCAGCCTCACGCTCGAGGCGCTGTACACGGGTGCCTGCCCCGACGAGGCGGTGGATTTCGTCTCGTTCATGACCAGCGCGGCCGGCGGGGTGGCGGGAGAGGACGGCTCGCTGCAGATCATGTACGGGATCGGCGGCGAGCACGACCTGTCCGAGCGCGAGCTGCCGCACCTGCGCGGCTGGCGCGGGAGCCGCCCCGTGCGCGTGGGCAACGGCGCCTGGCGCCAGACGCAGCTCGACGTCTACGGCGAGCTGCTCAACGCGCTCCACCTCTACCGGGACAAGCTCGGCGACCTGCACCCGGAGATCCAGCGCTTCGTCGCCGGCCTGGCCGACGCGGCCGCGTCGCGCTGGAGCGAGGCGGACCAGGGCATGTGGGAGATGCGCGGCGAGCCGCGTCACCACCTCTCGAGCAAGGTCCTGTGCTGGGTCGCGCTGGACCGGGCCGTCGAGCTGGCGCCGCAACTGGGCGACTTCGCCAAGGTCGAGGCGTGGGCCGAGGAGCGCGATCGCATCCGCGCCGCGATCCTCGAGCGCGGCTGGAGCGAGCGCAGCCAGGCCTATGCCCAGTCGTTCGACTCCGACGAGCTCGACGCGGCCCAGCTGCTGATGCCGGTCTACGGCTTTCTCCCGGCGACCGACGAGCGCATGCGCTCGACGATCGAGGCGATCGCCCGCGAGCTCACCGAGGACGGCCTCGTGCTGCGCTATCGCAACGACGAGGGCCTCAACGCCGACGGCCTGACCGGCGAGGAGGGCACGTTCGTCATCTGCTCGTTCTGGCTGGTCTCCTGTCTCGCGCGGGCCGGGGAGATCGATCGCGCGCAGGACCTGTTCGACCAGCTCGTCGGCTGCGCCAGCGACCTCGGCCTGCTGGCCGAGGAGATCGACACGGCCAACGGCGAGCTGCTGGGCAACTTCCCCCAGGCCTTCAGCCACATCGGCCTCATCAACGCCGCGGCCGACCTCGACGCGGCTCGGGCCTAGTCGTCCGGTGGGGCCAGCGGCGCGCCGAGGGCGTGGTAGCCGCCGTCGACGTGGAGGATCTCGCCCGTGACCCCGGCCGAGCGGTCGGACAGCAGCCACGTGCACGCCTCGGCCACGGGGCCGGGGTCGCGCGGGTCCCAGGCCAGCGGCGCCTGGGCGGCCCATGCGCGGGCGAGCGTGTCGAAGCCCGGGATGCTCCCGGCCGCCATCGTCCGGATGGGGCCGGCCGCGACGAGGTTGCAGCGGATGCCCCGGGGCCCGAGGTCGCGCGCCAGGTAGCGGTTGACCGACTCCAGCGCCGCTTTGGCCACGCCCATCCAGTCGTAGACCGGCCAGGCCACGGTGGCGTCGAAGTCCAGGCCGACGAGCGCCGCGCGCTCGCCCGCCTCGAGCAGGGGCAGCAACCCCGCGGCCAGCGCCTTGAGGGAGTACGCGCTCGTCCGGAAGGCGAACTCGGCGGACTCGGGCGGCGTGTCGAGGAACCCTCCGCCCAGCGCGTCCTCCGGGGCGAAGGCGATGGCGTGGACGATCCCGTCGAGCGCGCCCCACCGGTCGCCCAGCTCGGCGGCCACCGCCTCGAGGTGGGCGGGGTCGTTGACGTCGAGCTCGAGCACGGGAGGCGGCTCGCCCGGCAGGCGCTGGGCCGTGCGCTCGGTGATCCGGCGGGCCCGGCCGAAGCTGGTGAGCACGAGGTCGGCGCCCTCGGCGCGGGCGCGCTCGGCGATCGCATAGGCGATCGACGCGTCGGTGAGGACGCCCGTGACGAGCAGGCGCTTTCCCTCCAGCAGCATGGAGCGGGAGGCTACGCGAGGTCAGGCTTCGGGCGCAGCCTTCCACGTCCGGAACGCGGCGAGCAGCTCGTCGCGAGCCTGCGGCTCGAGCTGGTCCTCGCGCAGCATGCCGGTCAGGCGGATCGTCTCGCGAATCTGCTCGAGGTACGCGGTGCAATGGGGGCAGCCGGAGATGTGGCGCTCGAAGCGCGAGCGCGTGCGGCGGTCGAGGGCGCCCTCGACGTAGTCGGTGACCAGCTCGACGAGCTCGCGGCAGCTGAGGTCCGCGCGCCCGATCACGATCCGTCCTCCAGGTACTCCTCCAGCGCCGCGCGCACCTTCGAGCGGGCGCGGTGCAGCAGGACGCGCTGGTTGCCGTCGCTGATCTCGAGCGCGGCGGCCGTCTCCGCGGCGCTCCACCCCTCGACGTCGCGCAGCCGGATGACCTCGCGCTGCGCCTCCGGCAGGGCCTCGATCGCGTCGGCCACGCGCGTGAGCGTCTCCTGCGAGAGCAGCCTGTCCTCGGGCAGGGTGCTCCACGGCGCCGGTGGCGCCGACCACGACGAGGCGAAGCGCTCGGCGGCGGCGTCGACGAAGCGCTCCGGATCCACGGCGGGCTCGCTGCCGCCCGCCTCGCTCGCCACGAGCGCGGACACCGGCACGGTGCGGCGCTCGCGCGTGGCGCGGGTCTTGGCCCGGTTCGTGAGGATGGTGAACAGCCACGTCTTCAGCGAGGAACGGCCCTCGAAGCGGTCGATGCCGTCGAGCACGGCCAGCCAGGTCTCCTGGACGACCTCCTCGGCGACCTGGCGGTCGCGCACGTGCATCCGCGCGACCCGCAGCATCGTCGCCCCGTAGCGGTCGACCAGCTCGGCGAACGCCGCCTCGTCGCGGGCGCGAAGCCGCTCGACGAGCGCGCGATCGGGATCGGAGGCGGGATCCGGACGAGCGCGTCGAAGGACGGGGTTGCGCATTGAGGCGCGATTCCACAGCACGGGCGCGCGTAGTGCCAGTTCGGGCATGGAATTCGGTCATCCGACCGTCGCCGACGTTACGGTGCGCACGCCTGTCCCCACCCGACCGGAGGTCCTCCCATGTCGAACGGAACGCCCGCGTCCGGCGGCTCCAACCGGGCCGTCATCGGCCTCGTGGCCGTGCTCGTGCTCGCCGCCGTCGCGGTGGGCTTCTACTTCATCGGGAAGGCCGCGGCCGACGACCAGGCCGCCGAGAACCGCGGGGTCCAGAAGGGCGAGGCGAAGTTCGACAAGGGAACCGCCGGCTACAACGCCATCTACGAGGCCGGCCGCGCCGCGGGCGAGAAGGCGGGCACGCAAACGGGAGAGGTGGCCGGCGCCGAGCGCGGCCGCAAGGTGGGGTTCGAGAAGGGCCAGAAGGCCGGGCAGCTCCAGGGTGAGCGCCAGGGCATCGAGTCCGGCGCCACCGCGGCGCTCGGCGGGTTCACCGACTGGCAGGCGGGCTCGTTCTACATCGTGAAGTTCGGCACCGGCACGGGTGGCGTGCCGTTCGTGATCGACTCGCGCACCCAGATGTCGAACGACGAGCGCTACGCCATCTGCAAGAACAACCCCGGCGACGTCTGCACCGAACCGATCACCACCGGCTGAGCGTGCCCGCCGGCGGATGAACCCGCTGGCGATCCTGGGGGACGTGTTCGTCGCCTATCGGCGGCACTGGAGGATCCTGCTCGGAGCGGCGTTCCTTCTCTTCGGGGCCTTCAACGCGTTCGAGCTGCTGGTGCCGGAGGTCGAGTTCGACCACCTCCGGGTGCGCGTTCTCATCGAGGCGCTCCTCCTCGGCGCCGGGTCGTTCGCGATCTCGAGCTACGAGGAGGCCTTCTTCGAGGGCGTCGTCGCCTCCGCGGCCGCCGAGTGGCGGATGGGACGCCCGCGTCCGAATCTGCTGACGGTGGCGCGGTCGGTCCCGTACCTGGCGCTCATCGGGGTCAACGCCCTGATCGCGGTGGGGACGAGCCTCGGCCTGCTCCTCCTGATCGTCCCCGGCGCGCTCTTCGGGACCTACACCGCGCTCGCTCCGGCGCTCACCAAGATCGAGCACCTGGGCGTGCGCGCCTCGCTGCGACGCAGCTTCCAGCTGGTGAACGGCAACCTGTGGCCGGTGTTCGTCCTGATCTGGGGCGTCTACCTCGCCACCGAGGCGGCGACCTCCGGCCTCGACCAGCTGCTGCACGGCGTCGGGCTGGAGTACGTGACCACGACGGCCGCCGAGGCGCTGCTCGCGCCGATCTACGGGTTGGCGGCGGTGCTGGTCACGTACGACCTCATCGCAGCGGCGCGCGAGTACGCCGCCGCCTGGCGGTGCACCAGCCCCGTGAGGTTGCCGAGCGCGATGTTTATGTCGGCGAGGTGCAGGCCCCAGGTGGCGTCGGGCACGGGCGGAAGGACGCGCGCGCCCGGGGCCGTCGTGATCCGCAGCGCGTTGGCGCCGCCTCCCCGCACGCAGCGTCCCTTGTAGCTGGTCAGCGCCGCGACCCACGACGTCGACACCGAGGGCAGCTGGCCGAGCTGAACCGCGACGCCGACCCCGACCGTGCCCGGGAAGGGTGTCGTGGGGACGTAGGTGCGCAGGGCACCGGAGCCTCCGCCGAGCGCGGCCGGGTTCGTGCACAGCACCTCGAGCCTGGAGGCCTCCGCGCCGGTGACCTGGCTGAAAATCCCGTTGACCCGGCCGAAGAGGCTGTCGGCGGGCGGGGCGGCGCCGAACGTCGAGTACGCGACGACGCAGCCCAGCTGCGTGGCCGAGCGGCAGGCCGGCACGTTGCGGAAGTCGCCTCCCACCGCGCTGCCCTTCCGGACCGTGACGTTCCCGCCGAGAAGCAGCGCCGAGACCAGTCGCTTGCGCACGGCGGGCTTGCGGTCGATCTCGTCCCTGATGAGCTGGCGCAGGGCGAACGTGCCCTGGGAGTGTGAGATGAGCACGAACCCGCGCCCGTGGTTGTGGTGCGCCAGGTAGTCGCGCCAGGCGGCACGAACGTCGCCGTAGGCGATGGCCGCCTGCTCCGGGGTGATCGCGCTGGGGTTGAAGATGGCCGCGACCGTGAGCTGGCGATACATGGGCGCCCACACGCGGCACTGGGAGGAGAAGCGCGCGGCCTCGTAGCGGGCGACCGCCTTCATCTCCGGGTCGATGTTCAGGTTCGCGTTGGGCGTGGGCTGGTCGGACACCGTCGGGTAGACGTAGAAGCAGTCGATCGGCGCGTTCTGCGCCACCCTGGTCTTCTCGATGCCGAGCTTCGCGCGGGTGGGGCTCAGGATCGTCGCGTTCAGCGAGCCCGCGCAGGGGTTCGGGCTGTGCCCGGGCCGGCACAGCCATTTCGTGCGCGCCGAGGCGGGAGTCGCGAGCCCGACGCCGAGCAGGCACAGCGCGGCGAGGGTGGCTGGGAGCAGGCGCACCATGGTCGTTGTACAACACACCGGGAGGTGGAAGGGAGCGAATCGGCGACCGCCTCGCCCTATTCGAAGTGTGGCCGAGGTGGACGCGCTCGAGGAGCTGGCCGGGTCGCTGCGCGAGCGGCTGCTGCGCGAGGCGGGATCGGCGGAGGCGCCCGGAGAGGGCGATCTGCACGCGCGCATCGGCGCGCTGGTGGAGCGCGAATGCGGGCTCCTCGACTCCGACGCGCGGGCGCAGCTGGTGGCGATGGTCGCCGAGCGGTCGTTCGGGCTGGGCCCGCTGGAGCCGCTGCTGGGCGACCCGGCGGTCGACGAGGTGATGGTCAACGGCCCCGGCGCGGTGTGGGTGGAGCGCGCCGGGCGGGTGGAGCGGGCGGCGGTGGCCTTCGGCTCGGAGGCCGAGCTGCGTCACGCCATCGAGCGGATCCTCGCGCCGCTGGGGCGCCGGGTGGACGAGGCGAGCCCGCTCGTGGACGCACGGCTGCCCGACGGCTCGCGCGTCAACGTCGTGATCCCGCCGCTGGCCCTCGAGGGACCGATCCTGACGATCCGGCGATTTCGCCGCCGCGGATTCAGCGCCGACGAGCTCATCGAGGCGGGAACGCTCAACCCACCGCTGCGCGACTTCCTCGCGCGGTGCGTGCGCGCGCGGCTCAACCTGCTGGTGAGCGGCGGGACCGGCTCGGGGAAGACGACGACCCTCAACGCCCTGTCGGCCTTCATCCCCGAGGGAGAGCGGATCGTCACCGTCGAGGACGCCGCCGAGCTGCGCCTGCGCCAGCCGCACGTCGTGCGCCTGGAGTCGCGCCCGGCCAACCTCGAGGGGCGCGGCGAGGTGACGATCCGCGGGCTCGTGCGCAATGCCCTGCGCATGCGCCCTGACCGAATCGTCGTCGGCGAGGTTCGGGGCGCCGAGGCGCTGGAAATGCTGGCGGCGATGACCACCGGCCACGACGGCTCGCTGTCCACCGTGCACGCGGGCTCGCCCGAGGAGGCGGTGCGCCGCGTGGAGACGCTCGCGCTGATGGCCGACGTCGCGCTTCCCCACGCCGCGGTCCGCGAGCAGGTCGCGGACGCGATCGACGTCGTCGTCCACCAGGCCCGGATGCGCGACGGCGCCCGTCGCGTCATGGCGGTGGCCGAGGTCGTCCGGGTCGCCGGAGCCGTCGGGGTGCGCGAGGTCTACGCCCTGCGTGATGGACGGCCGTGCTGGCGCGCCGCGCTCAGCGACGCCGTCGCGGCGCGGCTGGGCGCGGCGGCCTGAGCGGCGCGCCGGCGCCACTTCTCCGGCAGCGCGGGGGCCGCGAGCAGGCGCTCGTCGTGGCCGCCGCGGTGCAGCCGGGCCTCGGCCATCAGCTCCATCGTCACGTCGTGCTCGGGGCGCTCGACGACCAGGATCTCGTCGCCGGCGCCCAACTCGCCCTCGCGCAGGATGCGCAGGTATGCGCCGGGCCGTATGGCGGCGGCGAAGCGCTTGGGGAACTTCGGGTCGTCCATGCGCAGCCCGAGCTTGAAGCAGGGGAGCCGGGGCTCGGAGACCTCGAGCAGCACGCTGCCGACCTCCCAGCGGTCGCCCACGCGCGCCTGGTTGAGGTCGAGCCCTTCGGTCGTCAGGTTCTCGCCGAAGTTGCCGGGCACGAGCTCGCGGCCGAGCTGCTGCTCCCACCAGTCGTAGTCCTCGCGCGCGTACGCGTAGACCGCCTTGTCGTGGCCTCCGTGCACGCTGGCATCGGCCTGGCGGTCGCCGTCGAGGTGCGCGTCCCGCGCGGCGACCTGGCCCTCGACGGGCTCCTTCCAGATCGCCGTCTCGACCGTTCCCTTGCCTCGGGGGACCGTGCGCGTCAGGCCGACGTTGACCGACAGCAGACGGGGGCGAGTGGGCTGCGGCCGCGCGCTCTCCATGGCATGAAGGATGGCAAGTGAGTCCTGCGGCGGTTCTCGCGGGCGCCGCCGGCATTCTCGGCGTGCTGGCGGCGTGGGACCTGATCGCGGCGGTGGAGACGGCCGCGGTCACGCGCGGGGCGGCCCACGCACTGGCGCCGCTGCGCCGCGCCGCGCAGGGGCGCGAGCCGACCCCGCCCGAGCGCCGGCGGCTGGCCGCCCTGGCGGCGCTGGCGCTGCTCGGCGCCGGGTGGATCGTCGCCGGGCCGGTCGCGGGCGTCGCGCTGGCCGCCGGCGGGCCGTGGGGCGCGCTCACGCCTCGTGCGCGCGCGGCGCCGCCGCTGGCGCGAGGCCGTGCGACGGGGCGCCCCGCTCGCCGCTCGGGCGCTGGCCGACGCGCTGGCCGGAGGCCACTCGCTGCGCGGCGCGCTCGCCGCCGCGCCGGCCGACGGCGGCGTGCCGGGCCCGGCCGGCCGCGAGCTCGAGGCCACCGCCCGCGCGCTGGCGCTGGGAGCGCGCACCGAGGACGCGCTCGAGCGCCTGCGGGTTCGCGCGGGGGGCGGGCCGTGGGACACGCTCGTCGCGGCGATGCTGCTCCAGCGCGACGCCGGCGGCGACCTCGCCGGACTGCTCCGCGGAAGCGCGGCGGCGCTCGAGGAGGCCGACCGTCTCGAGCGCGACGCCCGCGCGGCCACCGCGCAGGCGCGCTTCACGGGATTGCTCGTGTCGGTTCTGCCGCTCGCGGCGGCCGGGCTCGCCGAACTGGCGCGGCCCGGATACCTGGGCTCGCTGCTGCGCTCCCCGCTCACGCTGTGGCTCGGCGGCTGCGCCGTCGCCTTCCAGCTGGCGGCCCTCCTTCTGATCCATCGGCTGGCCCGGGTGAAGGCGTGACTCCGGCGCCGCTTCCTCGCCGCGCTGGCCGGCGCCTGCGCCGCCGCGGGAATGGTCGAGCTCGCCGCCCTCGCGGCGGCGCGGCGGCGCGTCGGGCGCGCGCGCGGCGTCCGGGCCGTGGCGGCGCTCGCGCGGCTGGGCCGGCGGCTGGGGGCGCCGCTGCCGTCCGGGGACCTGAGCGCCCGCATCGACGCCGCGGGCCGGCCCCTCGGCCTCGACGTGGCCGACCTCACCGCCGTGAAGGGCGGTGCCGCCGTCGTTGCCCTGCTCGCCGGCGCGCCTCTGGCCGCGGCGCTTCCCGGGCGGCTGCCGCTGATCGCCGCGGCGGCCCTCCCGCTGGCCGGGTTTCTCGCGCCCGACGCGCTGCTCGCCCGGCACGCCGGATCGCGCCGCCGGCGGATGGAGGCCGAGCTGCCCGACCTGCTCGACCTCCTGCGCGTCGCGATCGAGGCTGGGCTGCCCGTCGGCCGGGCGCTCGGCGAGGTGGGCCGTCGCCACGGCGGTCCGCTGTCGCGGGAGTGGGCCACCACGGCGATGGAGCTAGAGCTGGGCGTGCCGCGCGACGAGGCCTTCGACCGCCTGGTGCGCCGCTGCCCGCCGCCCGCCGTGGCGGCGCTCGCGGCGGCGCTGCGCCGGGCGGAGCGACACGGCGCCCCGCTCGCGGGAACGCTGCATGCCCAGGCGGCCGAGGCGCGATCGGAGCGGGCTCGCCGGATCCGCGAGCACGCCGCCAAGGCCGCGCCGAAGATCCAGCTCGTCGTCGCGCTGCTGCTCGTGCCGAGCGTGCTCCTCCTCGTCGCCGCGGCGCTGGTCGGCGCCTTCGTCGCGTGACGACGAGGAGGAGCCCTCGCTGGGCTACTTCAGGTTGACGACGAAGCGCCCGATCTGCTGGTTGTCCTTGACGAGGGTCCCGGCGGCCAGCGTGGTGAAGGCGCCCAGGTACTGCTTGATCTGGGCCGCGGACTCGGGGCTGGCCGCCGCCGCCAGCTCGGCGATCGGCGGGAACGAGAGGAACAGCGCCGGCACGGCGCCGTTGAGCGACGCGTTCGCCGACTGGAACTCCTGCGAGTCGCCCAGCTTCGACTTCGGCGCCAGCGCCTCGCGCGTGGCCGCGTCGGTGTAGGCGATGACGAGCCGGTCGCCCTTGAGCACGGCGTCGATCGAGCCGGGGACGTCGGGGAGCGTGACCCGCAGGCCCTTCGCGCCGCCGATGTTCGCCGAGGCGACCTTCACGCCGCTGCTCGCCCCGATCTGGCGGATCAGCGCCGGCAGCTTGTCGAGCACGCGCCGCGCCGCCGCCGGGTCGTCGGGCTTGATGACGACGCCGCCGCCCACGGAGAGGATCCCCGAGCCGCGCACGAACACCGCGAGATCCCCGAAGGTCGGAAGGATGTCCTTCTCGAGGTCGAGGCCGGTGGCCTGCTTGATCTGGTCCGAGTACGTCTGCAAGAGGCCCGCGCCGATCCCGCCGCCGAACTGGTTCACGGTGTTCTTGATCGACGTCCCGAGGCCGGAGACTCCGAGCGCGAGCCACGAGTCACCCGGGAGCTCGGTCAGCAGCTCGCTGGGCTTGGCCTCGGCCGCCTTCGTCGCGGCGGCGACGGCCTCGAGGGTGATCCGGGTCGCGGTCGCCGCCAGCGAGAGCGTGATCGGCTGGTCGGCCGATCCGATGAGCCCCTGGAGGCTCTCGGCGCCGCCCGGCAGCTGACCCGAGGCCCCGAGCGCGCTGATCAGAGCCTTCGTGTCGACGAAGCCGAACCCGAGCTTGTCGTCGGCGTTCTTGGCCGCGTCCGAGTACTGCGTGTTGTCGGTCAGGCCGTCGCCCTTGGAGGCGTCGACGACCGCCTTGAACCCGGGTTCGGTGCCGGCCACGACGAAGTCGTCGACGACGCCCACGGCGGTGCTGTCGCTGAAGCGGTAGTCGACCCCTTCGTATGTCCGCTTGGTCGCCTTGGGGTTCTGCTCGTCGGCCAGCTTGTCGATCGCGTCCTGGGCCTTTCCGTTGTCCTTGGAGGCGATGATCGCCGCCGTCTGGGTGTCGCTCGTGCCCGAGCCGAAGCTCGTGACGACGATCGCGGCGCGCCGGCCGAGCCACGGCTCGATGTCGTCCTCGTAGGTGAGCTTGGAGTCCGACTCCTTGATCGACTGGTCGAGCAGCGTCTGGATCCGCTTGCCCGGATCGTCGACCCCGAGGACCTTCTTGGCGATCGAGTCGACCGCGTCCTTCTGGTCGCCCTCCGGCCGCACCTGCGCGGAGAGGTAGACGAGGGTGTTCTTGGGGGCGACCTTCGCCGGGTCGGCGTTCTCGCTGCCGCCGCCGCTGCTGCCACAGCCGGCGACCACGAGCCCGGCCGCTGCGAGCGCGAGCACGAGGAGAGCGGGCAGGAGGCGGCGAAGAGGAGACGGAAAAGCGGGAAGCAAGGGCGGACTCCTTGGGATCTTCGGACGGGGGAGGGGTTCCCGATGCTATGGCCTGGCCCGGCAGGGCGTGCCGCTCCCTGCAACCGGGATTGCGTCGACCGATTTCCCATGATTGCGGGGTTTGCGGGGCGAAGGTGGGCCTTTCCTCAAGGGAAGTGGGGGAAATGGCGATAAAAAAGTTGCATTGTGGGGCGAAGTGGGTTAGCTTCGCGCCGCGCAATCGGACCGGGGTGGCGGGGCTCCTCCCACTCCGCCACCTCGGTCCGCGAATCGCCGAAAGGATTCGATGGCTTTCCGCGGCACCTTCGAGCTCACGCTGGACGCCAAGAACCGCCTCACCGTTCCGGCGAAGCTGCGGGCCGCGCTGGCCGAGGGCGTCGTGTTGGCGAGGGGAGTGGAGCGCAACGTGGGGATCTGGAGGCCGCAGGACTACGAGTCGCGGATCGAGGCGACGCTGTCCGGCCGCAACCCCGTCTCGCCGCAGGCGCGCGAGCTGCAGCGCTACTTCTCCTCGGGCGCGTTCGACACCGAGCTGGACGCCGCCGGCCGCGTGATGATCCCGGGCGTCCTGGGGGAGCACGCGGGGCTGGGCCGCGAGGTCGTCGTCACCGGAGCGGGCGAATGCCTCGAGGTCTGGGACCGGGAGACGTGGCGCGAATACGAGTCCGACCTGACCAACCGCATCACCGACATCACCGCGAGCCTTGACACTTCTCCTTGACATGACCGCGATCCACGTGCCGGTGCTGGCGGGCGAGCTCATCGACCTGCTCGCTCCGCATCCAGGCCAGACGGCCATCGACGGCACCGTCGGCGGCGGCGGCCACGCCCGGCTCATCGCCGAGCGGATCGGGCCTTCCGGAACGCTGATCGGGATCGATCGCGACCCGGTGGCCGAGGAGCGCTTCGCGGAGCTCGCGGCCGACGTGCCGTGCGCGACGCGCTTCATCCGCGCGACCTTCGCCGACGGCCTCGCCCGGCTGCTGGAGGAGGACGTGCGCGCCGACCTCGTGACCCTCGACCTCGGGATGTCCTCGCTCCAGGTGGACGCCCGCGAGCGCGGCTTCTCCTACAGCTACGACGCCCCGCTGGACATGCGGATGGACCCGTCCCAGGAGCTGACGGCCACCGAGATCGTCAACGAGTGGGACGAGCGCCGCCTCGCCCGGCTGCTGCGCGAATACGGCGAGGAGCGCTACGCCGGGCGAATCGCCCGCGCGATCGTGCGCCGCCGCGGCGAGACCACCATCGAGACGACCCAGGAGCTCGTCGACGTGATCAAGTCGGCCGTTCCCGCGCCGGCGCGGTTTGCGGGAGGCCATCCGGCCAAGCGCTCCTTCCAGGCGATCCGGATCGCGGTCAACGACGAGCTCGAGCAGCTCGACCGGGCGCTTCCCCTGGCCTGGGCCGCCCTGCGCGAAGGCGGGCGGATCGGCGTGATCTCCTTCCACTCGCTCGAGGACCGTCGCGTCAAGCGCTTCCTGGCCGACCGTGCGCGCGGATGCGTGTGCCCGCCGGACCTTCCCGTCTGCGTGTGCGGACGCGAGCCCGAGGCCGAGCCGCTGACCCGCCGCGCGGTGGTGCCGACGCCCGGCGAGGTCGCCTCGAACCCGCGGTCGCGCAGCGCGCGCCTGCGCGCCTCTCGCAAGCTCCGGGAGGTGGGGGCATGACTCCGCCCGCGGCCACGGCGGCCGGCCGTACGAAGACGCGCAAGCCCGCGCGCAAGGCCGCGACGCCCAAGGGTCGCGTCTCGGCGTCGCGCGCGAAGGCGCGTCCCGCGGCGGGCCACGGCAAGCGGACGCTCCGGCGCTCGGCGGCGCCCCGGGTCTCCCGGCGGGTCTCCGGCCCCGCCGGCGGCCGGGCGGCGGCGGCCGCCGCCGCGCTCCCGCGTCCCCAGCTCGCGCCGCTCGGGCCGCGCCTCGTCGCCTTCGCGAGCACGCTCCCCGACCGCAGCATCGTGGACCGCATGGTTCGCGGTCGCGTGTGGATCGGCGTGCTGGGGATCCTGCTCATCGGGCTCGTCTTCACCCAGGTTTCGCTGCTCAAGCTCAACGCCGGTATCGGCTCGGCGGTGGAGCGCGGCGCGGCGCTCGATCGCGCCAACGGCGAGCTGCGCGCGCAGGTCTCGCAGCTCGAGTCCGGCGAGCGCATCCAGGAGCGCGCCGCGGCGCTGGGCATGATCCTGCCCCCGGCGGGCCAGATCAGCTACGTCCGCACGCGGGGCCGTGACGACGTCGGTCCCGCGGTGAGCGCGCTCGGCGAGGGCCGCTTCAACGACCCGGCGAAGGCGAACGCGCTGCCCGGCTCCGAGGACCCGCCGGACCCGCTCACCACGGCGCTGACCCAGCAGGACACCTCCACGAGCGCGGACGAGCAGGGCGCGACGGACGGGTCCACGGACTCGACGTCCTCGGACTCGACGGGCTCCACCGATTCGACAGGTTCCACGGACTCGACGGGCTCCACCGACTCGACGACGTCCGGCGACTCGACGACGTCGGGCGACGGCACCGGCGAGGCCGGCGGCGGCAGCACCGACGGCACGGCCGCCGCCACCGGCGGCACCGGCGCCACCTCCGAGGGCCAGTAGGGGGCGGGGCGCGGTGGGCCTGCTCGACCGGCGCATCGCTCTCCTGTTCGCGGCGTTCCTGGGACTCCTGACCTTCGCCGCCGTCCGCGCCGCCTACGTCGGCACGATCAAGGCGCCCGGGCTCCAGCGCGCGGCGAACTCCCAGCAGGTCGCCACGGTGACCATCCCGGCCCGCCGGGGCACGATCACCGACCGGCACGGAATCGAGCTCGCCGTCTCCGAGCCGGCCGACGACATCGCCGCGAACCCGATGCTGATCAAGGACCCGGTGGGCGTGGCCAACCGGATCGCGCCGCTCATCGGCGTTCCCGCCAAGGACCTGATGGACAAGCTGGCCGACCGCAAGCACGGCTTCGTCTATCTCCAACGCCTCGTGCCGTCCGGCCGCGCCCGGCGGGTGCAGAAGCTCGAGATCGAGGGAATCGACCTGATCCCCTCGGCGCAGCGGATCTACCCCCAGAAGTTCCTCGCCTCGCAGCTGCTCGGCTCGGTGGGCATCGACGGGCAGGGCCTGGGCGGCCTGGAGTACTCGGAGGACCGCACGCTGCGCGGGCGCTCCGGCGAGCGCCGGATCGTGCAGGACGCGCTCGGCCAGCCGATCTCCCTGCGCGACGAGCGCGCGATGCGGGCCGGCAACAACATCTCGCTGACGCTCGACGCCGCGATCCAGGACCGGGCGGAGAAGGTCCTCGCCGAGGTGGGCGCGGCGTTCTCCCCCAAGGGGGCCACCGCGCTGGTGATGGACCCGCGGACCGGCGCGCTGCTCGCCGTCGCCAACTGGCCGCGCATCGACGCCAACGAGGTCGGGGCCGCGCCCGACTACGCGCGCACCGACCGCGCCGTCCAGTTCGCGTATGAGCCCGGGTCGACGTTCAAGCCGTTCACCGTGGCGGGCGCGCTCGAGCAGCGCCTCGTCACGCCCCAGACGTCGTTCAGCCTCGCCCCGACGATCCAGGTCGCCGACCGCACGATCGAGGAGGCGCACGGAGGCGGGGGACGCTGACCACGTCGGAGATCCTCGCGCGCTCGAGCAACGTGGGGACGGTGACGATCGGGCTGCGCCTCGGCCCCAACCTGTTCGACCGCTGGGTGCGCCGCTTCGGCTTCGACCGGCCCACCGGCGTGGAGCTCCCGGGCGAGGGCACGGGCATCGTCCCGCGGCCCAAGGACTACTCGGGCTCCTCGATGGGCAACCTGCCGATCGGCCAGGGCCTGGCGGTGACGCCGCTGCAGATGGCCACCGCCTATGCCGCGATCGCCAACGGCGGCATCCTGCGCCCGTCGCACATCATCCGGAAGGTCGACGGCAAGCCCGCCAAGCTCCCGCGCGGCCGCCGCGTCATCACCCGCGCGACGTCGGCGAGCCTGCGCACGATGCTCGAGGGCGTGCTGGCCCAGGGAGGGACGGCCAGCGAGGTCTCGATCCCCGGCTACCAGCTCGCCGGCAAGACCGGCACGGCGCAGAAGCCCGACCCGATCAACGGCGGGTACTCGGACACCAACTACGTCGCCTCGTTCGTCGGCTTCGCCCCGGCGCGCGATCCCCAGGTCCTCGTCGCGGTGATGGTCGACGAGCCCCAGGGCGAGCACCTCGGCGGGGTGGTCGCCGCCCCGGCCGTGCAGCGCATCCTCGAGTTCGCCCTGCCCTACCTGCGCATCGCCCCGGACGACCCGGCGGCGGCGGAGGGGCAAGGCGGGCCCTAGGCCTCCCTAGACTCCGGCGCGGCATGAACCTGCGCGAGGTGATGGGCGAGGGCCCCGCCGACATCGAGGTCACCGGTCTCGCCTACGACAGCCGCCAGGCGGGGCCCGGGACGCTGTTCTTCTGCGTCAGCGGCTTCGAGCGCGACGGGCACGACTTCGCCCCGGAGGCGGTGGAGCGCGGCGCGGTGGCGCTCGTGGTCGAGCGTCCGCTCGGTCTCGGCGTGCCCGAGGTCCTCGTCGAGGACGCCCGGGCGGCGATGGCGCCCGCCGCCGCGCGCTTCCACGGCGAGCCCACGTCGCGCCTGCGGGTCGCCGGCATCACGGGCACGAACGGCAAGACCACGACCGCGTGGCTCCTGCGCCACCTGCTCGAGTCCGCGGGCATGCGCTGCGGCCTGCTGGGGACGGTGACGTCGGTGATCGGCGGGGACGAGCAGCCGGTCGTGCGCACGACACCGGAGGCGATCGACCTCCAGGCGACGTTCGCCGCCATGGTGGCGGCCGGCGACGCCGCCTGCGCGATGGAGGTCTCCTCGCACGCGCTGGAGCTGGGGCGCGCCGACGGCATTCACTGGGCGGCGGCGGTCTTCACCAACCTGAGCCGGGACCATCTCGACTTCCACGGCACGATGGAGGAGTACTTCGCGGCCAAGCGGCGGCTGTTCGAGGCCGGGCCCGCGGCGGCGATCGTCAACGTGGACGACGAGTACGGCCGCCGCCTCGCGGCGGAGCTCGAGGGCGTCGTGACCTTCGCGGTGGAGGGCGAGGCCGACTGGCGGGCGCTGGACGTGCGCAGCGGCCTTGACGGCTCCCGCTACCGCGTGCGCGGACCCGGCGGTGAGGCCGAGGTGCGCTCGCCGCTCCCCGGGCGCTTCAACGTCTCCAACACGCTGGCCGCGCTCGCCACGGCCGCCGCGCTGGGAGTGGGCCTGGACGAGGCCGTGGCGGCGCTGGCGAGCTTCCGCGCGGCGCCCGGCCGCTTCGAGCCCGTGGACGAAGGCCAGGACTTCGCCGTGCTCGTGGACTACGCCCACACCCCCGACTCGCTCGAGAACGTCCTGCGCGCGGCGCGCGACCTGACGGACGGACGCGTGATCGTCGTCTTCGGCGCCGGCGGCGACCGCGACCGGGGAAAGCGCCCGCTGATGGGGGAGATCGCCGCCCGCCTGGCCGACGTCGCGGTCGTCACCTCGGACAACCCGCGCTCCGAGGACCCCGAGGCGATCATCCGGGAGATCCTCGAGGGGGCGGGGCCCGGCGTGGAGTCCCTGGTGGATCGCCGCGAGGCGATCGCGCGCGCGGTCGGGCTGGCGTCCGCCGGCGACGTGGTCGTCGTCGCCGGCAAGGGCCACGAGCAGGGCCAGGAGTTCGAAGGCGGGCGCAAGCTTCCGTTCGACGACGTCGCGGTGGTGCGCGAGGCCCTGGGCGGGGCCGTCGCCCGATGAGGGACTGGACGCCGGAGCGCGTCGCCGCCGCCGCGGGCGCGCGGCTCGTCTCGCCGCCGCCGGCCGGAGCGGCCGGGCCGCAGCGGGCGGTCGTCGACTCGCGCCAGGCCGGACCCGGCGACCTGTTCGTCGGCCTGCGGGGCGAGCACGAGGACGGTGGCCGCTTCGCGCCCCAGGCGCTCGCCGCGGGCGCGTGGGGCGCCATCGTCGCGCCCGACGCGGCCGAGGCGGCGCGCTGCGCGCCGCCCGGCGTGCTGCTCGCGGCCGACGAGCCGCTGGCCGCGCTGCAGGGGCTGGCCGGGGCGTGGCGCGACGCGCTGGACGCCCGCGTGGTCGCCGTCACCGGGTCGACCGGCAAGACGTCGACCAAGGACATCCTCGCCGCCCTGCTCGCGCCCCACGTCGCCACGGTGGCCAGCCCCGCCAACTTCAACACCGAGATCGGCCTCCCGCTGGCGATCCTCGGGGCTCCCGCCGGAACCGAGGCGCTCGTGCTCGAGATGGCGATGCGGGGCGCCGAGCAGATCGCCGAGCTGACGGCGATCGCGCGGCCCGACGTGGGCATCATCGTCAACGTCGGGCCCGTCCACCTCGAGCTGATGGGGACGCTGGAGGCGGTCGCCGCGGCCAAGGCGGAGCTGATCCGCGACATGCCCGCGGGCGGGACGGCCATCGTCCCGGCCGACGAGCCGCTGCTCGAGCCCCACCTGCGCGACGATCTCGACGTCGTCACGTTCGGCGACGCCGGCGACGTGCGCCTGGCCGAGGCGGACGGGGAGCGGGTGGCGATCGACGCCCGCGGCGAGCGCATCGAGCTGGAGCTCACCTACACGCAGGCCTACAACCGGCTCAACACGCTGGCCGCCGTGGCCGCGGCGCTGGCCGTCGGCGTGCGCCCGGAGGGCCGCGTGGAGGTGCCGTTCTCCGCGCTGCGCGGCGAGCGGATCGACCTGCCGAACGGGGTCGCCGTCGTGAACGACTGCTACAACGCCAATCCGATGTCGATGCGCGCGGCTCTCGACGAGCTGGCCGTCACCGCTTCCGGCCGCCGCGTCGCGGTGCTCGGCGACATGCTCGAGCTGGGGGAGGGGGAGCGGTCCTTCCACGAGGAGATCGGCGCGTACGCGCGGGAGCGAGGCGTGGACCTGCTCGTCACCGTCGGCCCCCTGGCCGCGGCCATGCTCGACGCCTATGACGGCGAGGCCCAGGCCGTGGCCGACGCCGCCGAGGCCGCATCGATGGTGCCCGAGCTGCTCGAGCCGGGGGACACGGTGCTCGTGAAGGGCTCGCGCGGTGTCGGCCTGGAGGCAGTGGCCGAAGCGCTCGCCGAGGATGTCGGCTGATGGGCAAGATCCTCATCGCCGGCACGGCGTCCCTGCTCATCTGCATCTTCCTGTCGCCGAAGTTCATCTCGTTCCTCCACGAGCGGGAGTTCGGCCAGAACATCCGCCCGGAGGGGCCGCAGGGCCACCACGAGAAGGCGGGCACGCCGACGATGGGCGGGATCATCATCATCGTCGCGATCGCGGCGCCGTTCCTCATCCTGTCCTCGCACACGGCGCAGGCGCTCGGGGTGTTCGGGGCGGCGATCGCCTGCGGCCTCGTCGGCTTCGCCGACGACTACACGAAGATCGTCAAGCGGCGCTCGCTCGGACTGCGGGCGCGCACCAAGCTGATCGTGACGATCGCCATCTCGCTCGGTCTGTGGTGGGTGGCCACCGAGGAGGCGGGGCTGTCGAACGAGCTGCGCCTGCGCGTCGTCGACTACCAGATCGACCTCGGGATCTTCTATCCCGTGCTGATCTACCTCGTCGTGGCCGGGACGACCTCGGCGGTGAACCTGACCGACGGGCTCGACGGGCTCGCCGCCGGGTGCGCGGCGATCGTGCTGCTCGCCTTCATCGGGATCACGTTCATCACCACCGGCCAGCGCGACCTGGCGCTCCTGTCGGCGTGCCTGGTCGGTGGCGTGCATCGGCTTCCTGTGGTTCAACTCGTTCCCCGCCCAGATCTTCATGGGGGACACGGGGTCGCTCGCCCTGGGCGGCGCGATCGCCGGACTGGCCGTGATGACCAAGACCGAGATCCTCCTGATCATCCTCGGGGGGATCTTCGTCATCGAGGCGCTGTCGGTGGCGATCCAGGTGTTCGCCTTCCAGGCCTTCCGCAAGCGGGTGTTCCTGATGGCCCCGGTCCACCACCACTTCGAGCTGATGGCCTGGTCGGAGACCAAGATCATCCTGCGCTTCTGGATCGTCGCCGCCGCGTGCAGCGCGATCGGCTTCACGATCTACCAGAACAGCATCAGCTGACCGTGGCCCGGTCCGACGCGGACATCGCTCGGCAAGGGTACGAGCGGTTCGCGAGCCGGCGACGTCGAGGGGTTCCTCGAGCTGGTGCACCCCGACATCGACTGGGGCACCAGCGGCCTGTTCCCGGGCATGCGCGCCCGCTACGTGGGCCACGAGGGGGTGGTCGAGTTCTTCCACACCTTCATGGACACATGGGAGTCGCTGGACATCGAGGTGCTCGAGATGCGCGACGTCGCGGATGGCGTGCTGGCGCGCCTGTGGTTCTTCGCGCGCGGGCGAGGCGGAATCGAGGTCGATCGCGGGTTCGCCCAGCACTTGACCATCGAGGACGGAAGGCTGCGGCGGATCCGTACGTGGCCCGAGTGGTCAGAGGCGCTGCGGGCGCTCGGGTTGGACTGAGGGGTCTGACCCCTCTGGCACGCTCTCGGGCGTGAAGCCGCGCCCCGAGCTCCCAGGCGGCCCGTACCTGGTCGTGGGCCTGGCCCGCTCCGGCCAGGCCGCGGCGCTCGCGCTGCGCGCGCGGGGGGAGGAGGTGATCGGCACCGATGTGGGCTCGCCCGACGCCGGGAGGCTTCGCGAGGCGGGCGTCGAAGTGCATCTGGACACGCCAGGCGGCGACCTGGTCACCCGTGCCCGGACTCTGGTGAAGAGCCCCGGGGTGCCGGCGGACGCGCCGGTCGTCACCGCCGCGCGCGAGCGCGGGATCACGGTGATCGGAGAGCTCGAGCTGGCGTGGCGCCTTATCCCCAACGAGTTCGTGGCGGTGACCGGGACCAACGGCAAGACGACGACGACGGAGCTGCTCGGGCACATCCACCGCGAGGCGGGGCTGCCCGTCGCGGTGGCCGGCAACGTCGGCACCGCCGTCGCGTCGCTGATCGGCTCGCTCGACCCCGCCGCGACCGTCGTCTGCGAGACGTCCTCGTTCCAGCTCGAGGACACCGAGGCGTTCGCCCCCGAGGCCGCCGTGCTCCTGAACGTCACCGAGGACCACCTCGACCGCCACGGCACCCTCGAGGCGTACGTCGCCGCCAAGCTCCAGGCCTTCGCGCGCCAGGGCAACGACGACGTCGCCGTCTACCCCTGCGACGTCGGGATCGAGGACCTCGGAGGCTGCGCCCGGCGCCTGTGCTTCGGCACCGAGCCCGAGGCGGAGCTGGCCGACCGCGCCGGCCAGCTGTGGTGGGCCGACGAGCCGCTGCTCCCCGTCGACGAGATCCGCCTGCGCGGGCCGCACAACCGCCGCAACGCGATGGCCGCCGCGGCGGTCGCCCTCGCCCGCGGGGTCGACCCGGATGCGGTGCGGGCCGGCCTGCGGACGTTCGCGGGCGTCGCTCACCGCCTCGAGGAGGTGACCGAGCGCGACGGCGTGCTGTGGGTCAACGACTCCAAGGCGACCAACGTCGCCTCGACGCTTGTGGCGCTCGAGTCCTTCGAGGGCGGAGTGCACCTGATCGCCGGCGGCCGCGGCAAGGGCCAGAGCTTCGATGCCCTGCGGGCGCCGGTCGCCGAGCGCTGCCGGGCCGTGTACCTGATCGGCGAGGCGGCGGAGGAGCTGGCTGCCGCGCTCGAGGGCGCCGGGCCGCCCGTCCACCGCTGCGGAGATCTCGAACGCGCGGCCGCCGCAGGCCCGCGGGGCCGCACGACCCGGCGAGGTCGTGCTGCTCTCGCCGGCCTGCGCCTCCTACGACCAGTACCCCGACTTCGAGGCGCGCGGCGAGCACTTCCGCGCGCTCGCCATGGAGGGCGCTTAGTGGCGAAGACGAAGGGCCGCGCCAAGCGCCGCCCGCCGCCGATCGAGTACGGGATCCTGCTGACGGCCACGCTGTGCCTGCTCGCCGGCGGCGCGGTGATGGTCTACAGCGCCTCCTCGGCCCGCGACCTGCTGTCCGGCTCGGGAGACGGGACCGGCTACCTCGAGCGCTACCTCTTCTACGGCGCGATCGGGCTGCTGGCGATGCGCTTCCTCTCGCGCCACGGCCTCGAGGCGGTGCGCCGCGCCACGCCGATGCTGCTGCTGGTGAGCTTCGGGCTGCTCATCGCGGTCATGCTGCCCGGCATCGGGATCGAGGTGAACGGCGCCCGCCGCTGGGTGGGAGCCGGCCCCTTCCAGGTCCAGCCCTCCGAGCTGATGAAGCTGGCGCTCGTGCTCTACGGCGCCCAGGTGCTCGCCGCCGACCCGCGCCGCGTGCGCACCGTCAAGGGCATCGCCAGCCCCCTGCTGGTGATCGCCGGTGCGGCGTGCGCGCTGGTGGCCGTGCAGCCCGACCTCGGGACGGCGCTGGTGATCGCGTTCACGCTCTGCGCGCTGCTCATCGCCGCGGGCATGCCGTTGCGCCACCTGGCCCTGTTCGCCGGTTTGGCCGCAGCGGCGGTCCTGCTGTTCGCCATCGCCGAGCCCTACCGCCGGGCCCGGCTCACCGCCTTCCTCAACCCGTGGGCCGACGCGGGCGGGGCGGGGTTCCAGGCCGTGCAGGGCCAGATCGCGCTGGGATCGGGGGGCCTGTTCGGGGTCGGGCTGGGGGAGTCCGTCCAGAAGGTCTTCTACCTGCCCGAGGCCCACACCGACTTCATCCTCGCGGTGATCGGGGAGGAGCTGGGCCTGGCCGGCCTGCTCGGCGTGCTCTTCCTCTACGGGATGATCGCCTACGCCGGCCTGCGCGTGGCCAAGGCGGCCACCACCCGCTACGCGAAGCTGCTCGCGGCGGGGATCACCTGCCTGATCCTCTCCCAGGCCACGCTGAACGTCTTCGCGGTGCTCGGCCTCGCCCCGCTCACGGGGGTGCCGCTTCCCTTCATCTCGTACGGTTCGAGCAACCTCATGGTGCTGCTGGCCGCGATGGGCCTGCTGCTGAACGTGGCGGCGGGCGGCAAGGCACAGTTGCGCGTGGTGCGACCTTCCAGGAGCTCGAATGCCGACAGTCGTGATCGCCGCCGGCGGGACAGCCGGGCACGTCGTGCCCGCGCTGGCGGTCGCCGACGAGCTACGGGCTGACGGCGCCGAGGTCATCTTCGCGGGCGGCGAGCGCGCCGAGGTCGAGGCCGTCCCCGCCGCCGGATACGAGCTCTACCAGTTCCGGGTCGAGGGCCTGAGCCGCCGCAACCCGTTCAAGGCGGTGCGGGCGCTGTTCCGCGCGGCCTCGGCGACGCGGCGCGCCCGCGCGCTGCTGCGCCAGGTCGGAGCGGACGTCGTGATGGGCGGCGGGGGCTACGTGGCCGGCCCGGTGGGCCTGGCCGCGGCGCGCGAGCGGATCCCGCTCGTGCTCACCGAGGCGGACTCGCACCTGGGCCTGACGAACCGGCTGCTCGTGCCCTTCGCGCGCCGCGTGTGCCTCGCCTTTCCGATCCCCGGGCGCACCGGCGATCGCTTCCGGGTGACGGGCCGCCCGATCCCGCCGCCCGCCACCGACCGCGCGGCGGCGCGGCAGCGCTTCGACGTGGGGCCGGGGGAGCCGCTGCGTGCTCGTGTTCGGGGGCTCGCAGGGAGCGCGCTCGCTCAACCACGCCGCGCTCAAGGCGTTCGCCGACGCCGACTTCTTCGTCCTCCACGCGGCCGGCGAGCGGGATTTCCCCTCGCTCGCCTCCCCCGGGCCCCACTACGACCTGCGTCCCTACATCACGAACTTCGGCGAGGCCCTGCTCGCATCCGACCTCGTCGTCGCGCGCGCCGGCGGCTCGGTGTTCGAGATCGCCGCGCACGGCCGGCCCGCCGTGCTGGTTCCCTACCCGCACGCGACCGCCGACCATCAGACGACCAATGCCCAGTGGATGGCCAGCGCCGGCGCGGCCGTGGTCCTCGCCGACGACGAGCTGATGCCCATGCGCCTGCGCGAGACGGTGTACGCGCTCCTCGACGACCCCGAGCGGCTCGAGCTCATGCGCGAAGCCTCGGAGTCGATCGCCCGGCCCGCCGCGGCACGCGCGGTCGCGGCGCAGGTGTTGGCGGCGGCGGAGAGCGGGTCGGAGTGAGCGAGGCGCCGTGGGCGGCACGCCGCCTGCACTTCGTCGGCATCGGCGGGGCCGGCATGAGTGGGCTGGCGATCGTGGCGCGGGCGCTGGGGGCGGAGGTGAGCGGGAGCGATGCCGCCGACTCGGCCTACCTCGAGCGCGTCCGCGCCGCGGGTGTGGAGCCGTCCCTCGGACATGACGCGGCGAACCTGCCGGAGGGCGATGACGTCGAGGTCGTGTACTCGACCGCAGTGCCCCCCGACAGCCCCGAGCGCGCCGCCGCGCGGGAGCGCGGGCTGCGCGAGCGCCACCGCGGCGAGCTGCTCGGGGAGGTGAGCGCCCTGAAGCGCTGCATCGCCGTCACCGGCACGCACGGCAAGACCACGACGGCGGCGATGCTCCACCGCATCCTGCTCGGTGCCGGCCTGCAGCCCTCCTACCTCGTGGGCGCCGAGCTTCGGGAGACGGGCACGAACGCCGAGTGGACGGAGGGCGAGTGGCTCGTCGTGGAGGCCGACGAGTCGGATCGCTCGCTGCTGCACGTGCGGCCCGAGATCGCCGTGCTCACCAACCTCGAGCTCGACCATCACACGACCTACGCCTCGCTGCTCGACCTCGAGGCGACGATGCGCGAGTTCCTCGCAGGCGCGGAGCAGGCGGTGGTGTGGGACCGGCCGAATCTGCTCTCCCTCCGCCCCGGCGCGGTCGCCTTCGATGTCCCGGCCCCGCGGCTCACCCCTGACGGGTCGTGGTTCACCTGGGAGGGCGACGAGGTCTGGGTACCGGTGCCGGGCGTCCCACAACGCCCTCAATGCCGCGGCCGCCCTCGAAGCTGCGGCGCTCGCGGGCGTGCCCGCCGGCGATGCGCGCAGCGCCCTGGCGGAGTTCCGTCCCGCCGGCCGGCGCTTCGAGCGCGTGGGGGAGACGGAGACCGGCGCCGAGGTCTACGACGACTACGCGCACCACCCGACGGAGGTGCGCGCGACGCTCGACGCCGCCCGCACGCTCGAGCCCGGCCGGGTCGTGGCCGCCTTCCAGCCCCACCTGTACTCCCGCACGGCGGCGCTGTGGCGGGAGTTCGGCGACGCGCTCGCGCTCGCCGACCTGGCGGTCGTGCTCGACGTCTACCGCGCCCGCGAGGACGCCGCCGACTTCCCCGGGGTGAGCGGGCTGCTGGTCGCCGAGGCGGCGGCCGACGCGGGCGAGGGCCGCCAGGTGGCCTGGATGCCGGGCTTCGACGAGGCGGAGCGCTTCCTGCGCGGGGCAGCTGCGGCCGGGCGATCTCCTCCTCACGCTGGGCGCCGGGGACGTCGACCAGCTCGGGCGTCGGCTGGTCGCCTAGGCGCCGAGAACGGCGGGCATCGAGGGGGTCGGGATCGAGGTCAGTGATGAGTTTGGTAGCCCATGGCCTACCGAACTCATCACTCGTCATCACACTCCCGATCGGCCCGTCCACCTCAATGCGTCGTTCGCTGGCAGGGCACGCCACGCCGAGGTCGAAATCCCCACGCAGTGTCCCGCGACATCGCCATCGCGCTCGGCGCCCCGTGGCGCGCGCTCGCTCGCCGGACCAAGAGCCGTGGGCGGCGGCCGGGGCCGGCGCCGGTCGGCCGCCGAGGCCCGGGCGCTGCGCCGGCGGATCGCGATCGCGGTGCTCGCGGTCGCGACGCTCGGCGGGGGCTGGCTGTGGCTGCGCGACGCGCCCGTGGTGGCCGTCAACGACGTCTGGGTGACCGGCATCAGCGGGCCCGACGCCCCCGCGATCCGGGCCGCCCTGACCGACGCGGCGCACGACATGACGACGCTGCACGTGCGCCCCGACGCCCTGCGGACCGCCGTCTCTCCCTTCCCGATCGTCAAGGACATTCGCGTCGAGACCGACTTCCCGCACGGCATGCGCATCGCCGTCATCGAGCACGACGCCGTGGCGGCCGTGGACATCGACGGCGCTCGCGTTCCCGTGGCCGCCGACGGCACCCTTCTGCGCGGCCGGCCCGCGGGAGCGCGACTCGTGACCCTGCAGATCCCCTCGGCCAACGGGGGCGGACGCCTGACGAGCCGTCGCGGGCGCGCCGCGGTCGCCGTCATGGGCGCGGCCCCGCAGGGACTGAGGGCCTACGTGCAGGGCATCCAGTTCGGACCGGACGGGATGCGCGTGACCCTGCGCAACGGCCCGCTGCTGGAGTTCGGGGACGGCGCGCGCGCCCGGGCGAAGTGGATCGCGGCGGCGCGCGTGCTCGGGGACCCGCGCGGCGCCGGCGCCTCCTATCTCGACGTGCGGATCCCCGAGCGGCCGGTGGCGGGACGCTTCAACGACCCGGGCCAGGAGACGCCGATGGACGGTCAGACAGCGCCCGATCCCGCGGCGTCGGCGCCCGACGCGCAGACGACGACGTCCGAGGCCACCACGACCACCACCGACCAGGCCGCGCCTGAGGGTCAAGCTGCGGTCGAGGGTCAGTGAACTCTCAACCTATGATCGAGACTCCAGCGAGGTCGAGGCTTAGAGTTCGCCGATCTGCAACGCTTCTTGCGAATGATTGACCCACGCAAGATTTCCCCGTAACGTGCGCGAATCGCTGGACGTCGCACAAGCCCAAAAGCTCAACGCTAGCTAGAGGGTCGGACAGCTCATGGAGAGCGGCAGCTACCTGGCAGTCATCAAGGTCGTCGGAGTCGGCGGCGGAGGCACCAACGCCGTCAACCGGATGGTCGACGCCGGCCTGCGCGGAGTCGAGTTCATCGCGGCCAACACGGACGCGCAGGCGTTGCAGATGTGCGACGCCGACATCAAGCTGAACATCGGCCACGAGCTGACCAAGGGCCTGGGCGCCGGCGCGAACCCCGACGTCGGCCTGGGGGCCGCCAACGAGTCGCGCGACGAGATCAAGGAGGCGCTCAAGGGCGCCGACATGGTGTTCGTCACGGCCGGCGAGGGGGGCGGCACGGGCACGGGAGCCGCGCCCGTGATCGCCGAGATCGCCAAGAACGAGATCGGCGCGCTCACGGTCGGCGTGGTCACGCGGCCGTTCGAGTTCGAGGGCGCCACCCGCTCTCAGGCGGCCGAGGAGGGCATCGACCGCCTGCGCGAGGAGGTCGACACCCTCATCGTCATCCCCAACGAGAAGCTCCTCGCCATCGTCGAGCGCCGCACGAGCATCCTCGAGGCGTTCCGCGAGGCCGACAACGTCCTGCGCCAGGGCGTCCAGGGCATCACCGACCTGATCACCATCCCCGGCCTCATCAACCTCGACTTCGCCGACGTGCGCACCGTGATGAGCGACGCCGGCACCGCGCTGATCGGCATCGGCATGGCCAACGGCGAGAACCGCGCCGTCGAGGCGGCCAAGGAGGCCATCTCGTCGCCGCTGCTCGAGGAGTCCGTCGAGGGCGCCTCCGGCATCCTGCTCAACGTCACCGGCGCGCACGACCTCGGCCTGTTCGAGGTCAACGAGGCGGCGGAGATCATCGCCAGCGCCGCCGACGCGAACGCGAACATCATCTTCGGCGCGGTCATCGACGACGGCCTTCAGGACGAGGTCCGCGTGACCGTCATCGCCACCGGCTTCCACCACCGCGGGCCGGGCGGCCTGCGCGAGGGCCGGCTGCCGGCCCCGCGCGATCGTGGCCCGCGCGTCGACGATCGCCAGCGCTCGGCGCTCGAGATCTCCGACGACGACATCGACATCCCGTCGTTCCTGCGCGACCGGTAGCGGACGTCCGGCCGCCACTTCGCCGGCTTCGCGCCGCCATACCCCGTCGGTAGGCTGCGAAGCGTGCCCGCCGCGGAGACCCTGAAGCGCACCTCGCTCTACGAGCGCCACGAGGCGGCGGGCGCGCGCCTCGTGCCCTTCGCCGGCTGGGAGATGCCCGTGCAGTACGCGGGCATCCGCGAGGAGCACGTCGCCGTGCGCCGCTCCGCCGGCGTGTTCGACGTCTCGCACATGGGCGAGATCGAGACGCGGGGGCCCCAGGCGGAAGCCCTGCTCCAGCGCCTGCTGTCCAACGACGTGCGCCGCGTCCCCGAGGGCGGCGCGCAGTACTCGGTGCTCTGCCGCGAGGACGGCGGCATCCTCGACGACCTCTTCACCTACCGCCTCGCCGAGGAGCACTTCCTCACCGTCACCAACGCGGCCAACCACGAGAAGGACCTGGCGTGGTTCCAGCGCCACGCCGAGGACTTCGACGCCGACGTCGTGGACCACATCGACGACTACGCCATGCTCGCCGTGCAGGG
Organism: uncultured Actinomycetes bacterium; assembly: GCA_963842605.1. Lineage (GTDB taxonomy): Bacteria > Actinomycetota > Thermoleophilia > Solirubrobacterales > Solirubrobacteraceae > AC-38. Next base: position 165,226 of record CAWJGV010000002.1, on the reverse strand, counting down.
GCCGCGGGCGCGCGAAATCCTGGGAAGCCTGGCCGACGGCCGGCTGCCCCTGCGCATGCACTGCTGCCAGCGCAGCGTGGCGGGTGTGCCGATGCTCGTGTGCGGCACGGGCTACACGGGCGAGGACGGGGTCGAGGTGCTGCTCCACCCCGACGGCGCCGGGACGGTGTGGGACGCGCTGGTCGAAGCCGGCGTGACGCCGGCGGGCCTCGGCGCGCGCGACACGCTGCGCCTCGAGGTGTGCTTCCACCTGTACGGCAACGACATGGACGAGGAGCGCAACCCGATCGAGGCCGGCCTGGGCTGGTGCTGCAAGGAGGACACCGGCTTCATCGGCGCCGAGGCGGTGCGCGCCGCCCGCGAGGCCGGTCCGGCGGAGAAGCTCGTCCCCTTCGCCCTGAGCGGGCCCGGCATTCCGCGGCCCGGCAACCCGGTGGTGGGCGGCGGCGTGGTGACGAGCGGGACGATGTCCCCCTGCCTGGGCATGGGGATCGGCCTGGCCTACGTCCCGGTCGAGCGCGCGGAGCCGGGCACCGAGCTCGAGATCGACGTGCGGGGCAAGATCCGGCCCGGCGTCGTGAAGGACAAGCCCCTCTATCGAAAGGACGAGACGTAGTGGCCGACGAGAGCTATCCGGACGACCTCCGCTATCACCCCGAGCACGACTGGGCCCGCCTGGAGGGCGACAGCGCAACCTTCGGAGTCACGTGGTACGCCCAGGACCAGCTCGGCGAGGTCGTGTTCTTCGAGCCGCCCGCCGTGGGCACGCAGGTCGGCAAGGACGAGCCCTACACCGAGGTCGAGTCGGTGAAGGCCGTCTCCGACGTGGTCGCCCCGCTGTCGGGCGAGGTGGTGGAGGTCAACGAGGCCCTCAAGGACACCCCCGAGGCGATCAACGACGATCCCTACGGCGCGGGGTGGATGGTGAAGGTCCGACTGTCCGATTCCTCCGAGACGGACGACCTGATGGACGCTGACGCGTATCGCGCATCCCTAAGCTGAGGGACGTGAGTCGCTACACCTCCGCCACCGACGCCGACCGCGCGGCCATGCTCGAGGTGATCGGCGTCGGCTCCGTCGAGGAGCTGTTCGCCGACATCCCCGAGGCGATCCGCCTGGGCCGCGAGCTCGAGCTCGACGCCCGGGCGCGCCGAGCAGGAGGTCTACGCCGAGCTGCGCGACCTCGCCGCGCGCAACGTCTCGACCGAGGATGAGATCAGCTTCCTGGGCGGCGGGATGTACGACCACTATGTGCCGTCGCTCGTCGACGCCCTGACCTCGCGGTCCGAGTTCCTGACCCCGTACACGCCCTACCAGCCCGAGGTCTCCCAGGGCGGGCTGCAGGTCATGTTCGAGTACCAGACGGCGATCAGCGAGCTCACCGGCCTGCCGGTCTCCAACGCCTCCGTCTACGAGGGCCCGAGCGCCGTGGCCGCCGCCGGCTACCTGGCGCGGCTGCACAACGGGCGCCGCCGGCTGGTCGTCTCGGCCGGCCTGCATCCGCACAGCCGCGAGACGCTGGCCACGACCGCGGCGGGCTGGGACGTCGAGATCGTCGAGGTCCCGCTCGCGGGCGGCGCCACGGACGCGACCGCGCTGGCCGAGGCGATCGACGAGGAGACCGGAGCGGTGTTCCTCCAGCAGCCGAACTTCTTCGGGGCCGTCGAGGACCTCGAGGCATTGTCCGGGCCGGCGCGCGAGGCGGGCGCCATCGTGGTGTGCGCCTGCGACCCGATCGCGCTCGGGATCCTGCGCCCGCCCGGGGAGGTGGGCGTCGACATCGCCGTCGGCGAGGGACAGCCGCTCGGCAACCGGCTCGACTACGGGGGGCCGTCGTTCGGCTTCTTCGCGTCGCGCGAGGAGTTCCTGCGCCGCATGCCGGGCCGCATCGCCGGCGAGACGACCGACGCCGAGGGCCAGCGCGGCTTCGTCCTCACCCTCCAGACGCGCGAGCAGCACATCCGCCGCGAGAAGGCCACCTCGAACATCTGCACCGCCCAGGCGCTCAACGCGCTCGCGGGGATCGTGTACCTGGCCTGGCTCGGCCGCCGCGGCCTGGTGGAGCTGGGCGAGCTGCTGGCCCGGCGCACCGCCTACGCCCGCGAGGCCCTGGTCGCGCTCGACGGCGTCTCGCCGCTGCACGAGCAGCCCGTGGTGCGCGAGTTCGCGGTCGCGCTGGAGGCGCCGGTCGGGGCCGTGGTCGAGCGCTGCGCCGCCGAGGGCGTCAATCCCGGCCTTGCGCTCGACGACGACGGGCTGCTGGTGGCGCTGACCGAGCTGCGCACCCGCGCCGACATCGACCGGCTGGCCGACGTGCTGGGACGCGCGGTGGCGGCCGAGCGCGACCGGCGCCACCGCGGAGGTGGGCGCGTGAGCGACGTCCTCACCATCTACGAACGCTCGCGGGAGGGCCGGCGCGCCTTCACGGCGCCCGAGACCGACGTCCCCGAGCGACCCCTCGACGAGCTGATCCCCGCGAGCCTCCTCCGCGACGAGCCGGCGCGGCTGCCCGAGGTCTCCGAGCCCGAGATCGTGCGCCACTACGTGCGCCTGTCGCGCCGCAACTTCCACCTCGACGAGGGCTTCTACCCGCTCGGCTCGTGCACGATGAAGCACAACCCCAAGCTGCACGAGCGCGTCGCCGCGCTGCCCGGCCACGCGCGCCTGCACCCGCTCCAGGACCCGCGGCGCGCGCAGGGGGCCCTCGAGCTGATGTGGCGCCTCCAGGGGTCGCTGGCCGAGATCGCGGGCCTGCCGCACGTCTCCCTGCAGCCCAGCGCGGGCTCGCACGGCGAGCTGGCGGGCGTCCTGCTCACCCGCGCCTACCACGAGGACCGGGGCGAGACCCGCCACAAGATCCTCGCGCCCGACACCTCGCACGGCACGAACCCGGCGACGGTGACGATGGGCGGCTACGAGCTGGTCAAGCTGGCCAGCAACGAGGACGGCGGCATCGACCTCGACGACCTGCGCGCCAAGGCCGACACCGACGTCGCCTGCCTCATGCTCACCAACCCCAACACGCTGGGGCTGTTCGACCCCAACATCGAGGAGATCGCCCGCATCGTGCACGGGGTGGGAGCCACGCTGTACTACGACGGGGCGAACCTGAACGCGATCGTCGGCGTGTGCCGGCCCGGCGACATGGGCTTCGACATCGTCCACTTCAACCTGCACAAGACCTTCACCCAGCCGCACGGCGGCGGCGGGCCCGGCGCGGGCCCGATCGCCGTGTCCGAGCGGATCGAGCCCTATCTGCCGCGCCCGCAGGTCGTGCGCCGCGCGGCGGAGAACGGCGGCGAGCCGGCGTACGACCTCGACTTCGACCGGCCGAAGTCGATCGGCCGCCTGCGCGGGTTCCAGGGCAACTACGGCGTGTTCGTGCGCTCCTATGCGTATATCCGCTCGCTCGGGGCAGACGGACTGAAGGAGATGTCCGAAACCGCGGTACTCAACGCCAACTACCTGCTCGCGCGGCTCAAGGAGGAAGGTGTCGCGCAGTACCTGCCGGTTGCCTACGACCGCCTGTGCATGCACGAGTTCGTCCTCTCCGGCGCGCCGATGAAGCGCGAGCTGAAGGTCAAGACGCTCGACCTGGCCAAGCGCCTGCTCGACCACGGCGTGCACCCGCCGACGGTCTACTTCCCCCTGCTCGTGGACGAGGCGCTGCTGGTCGAGCCGACCGAGACCGAGACGAAGGAGACGCTCGACGGCTTCGCCGACGTCATCACCGAGATCCTGCGCGAGGCGAAGGAAGACCCGACGATCGCCCAGACCGCGCCCCACACCACGCCCGTGCGCCGTCTCGACGAGGCCGCGGCGGCCAAGCGCCCGGTCATCCGCCAGGCGCTGTAGGCGCTAGCGCGGCTTCGGCGTGATGCGCAGCGCGCGGCTGCTCGAGGCCGACTGGCCGTTCGCGGTCGCCTTGACCGTGACGATGTAGTGGCCCGCCGCGAGGCGCCTGGTGACGACGCGCACGCGGCTCGCGCCCTCGCCGTCGGCGAAGCGGGACCGGCCGAGGATCTTGCGCTTGCCGGAGCGCCGGACGGTGACCTCGACCTGGGCGGCGCGGCTGAGGACGTAGGAGATCGCGACGTTCGTCCCGACCCGCACGCTGCGCCGCGAGAGCTTGACCTTCGAGAGCGCCGGCGCGAGGTGGCGGGCAGTTCGTGAACGTCACCGAGGTCGAGGAGCTCGCCTTGACGCCGCTCTTGCTGACGAAGTCGCCGGAGAACTTGTACAGGCCGCAGACCTCGGGAGATTTGAGAATGGACCGGGGCGGGCCATCGAGCGCGAGCTCGAAGCGCGTCGCGGTGATGTCCGTCGGCAGGTCGTCGAGGACCGTGTCGGTGCCCCCGTCGGCGCGGAACTCGGTATGCGCCGTGATCGGCCCGGGCTCCTTCCCGAGCAGGGCCAGCGTGGGGTTCTTGAGGAAGATGAAGATGGTCGACGCCTGGCCGAGGAACACGCCCCCGGTGAGGGTGCCGACGTCCGTGTCCGCGGTGGCCGTGCCCAGGCGGCTGCCGGCGGGGCACGACTGGGCGTCGCGCTGGGCCGGCGAGCAGGACTCCGTGCGGCCGAGCTGGTCGATGCTGATCGACACCCCCGGCGGGAAGTGGACCCGGGCCGACTTCGTCGGCTCCTCGTCGCTGGCCTGCGAGACGACGGAGGTGAGCGCGATGAACGAGTCCGGCTTGTTCGTCGGGTTGATGGTGACCGCGATCTTCGGCGCGTAGGCGGCGCGGGCCGTCGTCGGCGCGACGGCGAGCGCGACCAGGGCCGCGGCGAGCAGGGTTATGCGGGCAGGGCGTGTCATCGGGTGGCGCAGGATAGCCATGCCCTATGTGTGGCGCATTACGCGCAAGGTAGCCTGCGGCGCCGTGCGCATCTTCTCGGGCATCCAGCCCACGGGCCGCAAGCACCTGGGCAACTACATCGGAGCGATCACGCAGTACGTGGCCGGCCAGGACCGCGGCGAGGCCATCTACTGCATCGTCGACCTGCACGCCACGACCGTGCCCTACGAGCCGGCGGAGCTGCGCGAGCGCGTCTACGACACCACGGCGATCCTCCTCGCCGCCGGACTGGAGCCCGAGCGCTGCATCCTCTTTCGCCAGGGCGACGTCGCCGAGCACAGCGAGCTGGCCTGGCTGCTCGCGAGCGTGACGTCGTTCGGCGACCTCAACCGCATGACCCAGTTCAAGGAGAAGGCGGGATCGCAGCGGGAGCTGGTCTCGGCCGGACTCTTCTTCTATCCGGTGCTCCAGGCCGCGGACGTGTTGCTCTACCGAGCGCACGAGGTCCCCGTGGGCGACGACCAGCGCCAGCACATCGAGCTGATGCGCGACATCGCCGAGCGCTTCAACGCGCGCTTCGGCGACGTGCTCGTGGTACCCAACGGCCGCTACCCGGAGGTCGGCGCTCGGGTGATGGACCTGCAGAACCCCGAGGCCAAGATGTCCACGACCGGTGGCTCCGAGCAGGGCACCGTCTACGTGCTCGACGAGCCGGCGGTGGTGACGAAGAAGCTCAAGTCGGCGGTGACCGACTCGGGCGCCGAGGTGGTCCGCGCGCCCGACAAGGGCGGGATCTCGAACCTGATCGAGATCCTGGCCGCGGTCCGCGGCAGCGGCCCGGAGGAGGTCGAGCGCGAGTTCGACGGGTCCGGCTACGGCGCCTTCAAGTCGAGCGTCGCCGACGCCGTGGTCGAGTACCTGGCGCCGGTCCGGGAGCGCTACCACGAGCTGCGCGGCGACGAGGCCGCGCTCGAGGCGACGCTGGCCGCGGGCGCCGACAAGGCGCGGGCGATCGCCGTGCCCGTCCTCGCCGACGTCCGCGAGGCCATGGCCGTCGGGGCCCCTCGTTAACCTGCCCGGCGTGTCCCTCGTCCGAGCCGCCGAGCTCGAGCTCGACCTGGACGTCTTCGCGGGTCCGTTCGACCTGTTGCTGACGCTGATCCTGCGCGAGGAGGTGGACCTGCTCGAGGTCGACCTCGCCGACGTCGTGCTCGCCTACCTCGACCACCTCGAGACCCGCGGCGAGCTCGACCTCGAGGTGGCGACCGAATTCCTCGTGCTCATCGCCGGTCTGCTGGAGCTGAAGTCCCGCCTCATGCTGCCCCGCGACGAGGACGACGAGTGGCTCGAGCTCGAGCCGGGCGAGGCGGCCGAGGAGCTGCTGCGCCGCATGCTCCAGGCGCGCCGGTACCGCCGCGCCGCCGACGAGCTCGAGCGGCGGCTGGCCGCGGAGTCCGGCTATCGCTACCGCAGCGCGCCGCTCCCTCGCCACCTCCGGCGCGCTTCCCTGGAGCTGGCCGAGGCCGTCTACGAGCCCGAGCGCCTCGGCGAGGCGCTGCGCGACCTCCTGCTCCACCCGCCGCCGATCGATGTGGACCACATGCACGTCGTCCACCCGCGCGTCTCGGTCGCCGCCCGGCTCGCCCACCTGCGCAAGCTGCTGCGCCGCGGCTCGTTCACCTTCGACGAAGCGGTCAGGGGGGCCGATCGGGTCACGATCGCCACCACGCTGTTCGCCCTGCTCGAGCTCCACAAGCAGGGCGAGGCGACCTGGGCGCAGCCCGAGCCCTTCGGGGAGATCACCGTCAGCGGGCGCGAGGGCGCGTCGGGGTCGGGGGAGCGGGCCGCGTGAGGGAACCGGATCGCTCCATCGAGGCGCTGCTGTTCCTCTCCAACGACCCGGTCACGGTGCCCGAGCTGGCCGACGCGGCCGGGTGCTCGGAGGGCGAGGTCGTGGAGGGCTTGGCGCGCCTGCGCGAGAACTACGCCGAGGGCTTTCGCGGCATCGTCCTGCGCGAGGTCGCGGGCGGGTTCACGCTGGCCACCGACCCGTCCACCGAGCCGGCGGCGCGCCGCCTGCTCGCCCGGCCCCGCACGCCGCCACTCACGCCCGCCCAGGCGGAGACCCTCGCCATCGTGGGCTACCTGCAGCCGGTGTCGCGCCCGGAGATCGCGCGCATCCGCGGGGTGGCCTCGGAATCGGCCACGGCGACGCTGCACGAGCGCGGCCTCATCGAGGAGCACGGGCGCTCGCAGTTCGGCGCGATCCTCTACCGCACGACCGAGCTGTTCCTGCGCCTGTTCGGGCTGCGCTCCCTCGAGGATCTGCCCGAAGCCGCCCAGTGGGATCCGACGCCGGAGGAGGAGGGCGAGCTGCGCGACCGCCTCATCCGCGCAGGCGAGGCCCGCGCGGGCCACGCGGACATGCCGGCGCACACCGGGTAGGCAGTTCCCTCGCCGGGACGTCTGCCGTCAGGCCGGCGCCCGTGCCGCGAGCTGACCGCAGGCCGCGTCGATGTCGCGGCCGCGGGTGAGGCGCACGGTCGCGCGCAGGCCGTGCTCCTGCAGCGCGCCGCGGAAGGCCTCGATGGCGGCGCGGCTGGAGCCTTCGTAGGGCGCGTCGGTCGGGTTGTAGGGGATGAGGTTGACCTTGTAGACGCGCGGGTCGAGACGCTCGGCGAGGGCGACGGCCTGCTCGTAGCGGTCGTTGACGCCGGCCAGCATCACGTACTCGACGAACACCTGGCGGCGCTTGCGCGCGTAGTGGGCCTCGCATGCGGCGAGCACCTCGCCGAGGGGGTAGCGCTCGTTCACGGGCATGAGCTCGGAGCGCAGCGCCTCGTCGGCGGCGTGCAGCGAGAGCGCGAGCCGGAGGGGGAGGGGAGACTCGGCCAGGCGCTCGATGCCGGGGATCCAGCCGATCGTCGAGACCCCGGTGCGACGGTGCGTGATGCCCGCGTCCGGGAGCCGCTCGGCCGTCGCGAGAACCGCGTCGACGTTCATCAGCGGCTCGCCCATCCCCATGAACACGAGGTGGTTGACCGCGTCGAGCCGGCGGAAGTGCAGGACCTGGTCGAGGATCTCGGACGCGCTGAGATTGCGGCCGAAGCGCATCGCTCCCGTCGCGCAGAAGGTGCAGGTCAGCGGGCACCCCGACTGCGAGGACACGCACACCGACCGCCGGCCGTCGCGGTAGCGCATCAGCACCGCCTCGACCGGTCGGCCGTCCGCGGTCGAGAAGAGCGTCTTCACCGTTCCGTCGGCGGCCTGGGCCTCGCGCTCCACGCTCAGGGTCGAGAACGGCACGCGCTCGGCCAGCGCGGCGCGCAGGTCCAGGGAGAGATCGGTCATCTCCTCGTAGCCGCCGGCGCCGCGGGCGGCCCACGCCCAGACCTGCCGGGCGCGGAACGAGGGCTCGCCGCGCTCAGCGAGCGTTTCTTCGAGTAGCTCGAGGTCCACGGGGATATCGTCGCAGCGCATGCGACTGGCCAAGTACCTCGCCCATGCCGGCGTCGCCTCCCGCCGCCGCGCCGAGGCGCTGGTGAGCAGCGGACGGGTCACGGTCGGCGGCGAGGTCGTCACCGATCCGGCGCGCGACGTCGACTCGGCCAGCGGGGTCGCCGTGGACGGCGATCCGGTCGCGGGCGCCGAGGAGCGCGTCGTCTACGCCCTGCACAAGCCGCCCGGTGTCGTCTCCACCGCGCGGGACCCGGGTGGGCATCCGACGGTGGTGTCCCTGGTCGACGACCCGCGGCGCCTGTACCCGGTCGGCCGCCTCGATGCCGACGCCGGCGGGCTGATCCTCCTCACCAACGACGGCGAGCTGGCCAACCGGCTCACCCACCCGCGCTACGAGGTGCCCAAGACCTACTGCGTCCGGGTGGGCTCCCCGCCGGTGCGCGAGCCGGCGCTGCGCCGGCTGCGCGAGGGCGTCGAGCTCGAAGACGGGATGACGGCGCCGGCGAAGGTGCGCCGCGTGAGCGCCGACACGCTCGAGCTGACGATCCACGAGGGGCGCAACCGACAGATCAAGCGCATGTGCGAGGCGGTCGGCCACCGGGTGGTGGCCCTGCGGCGCACGCGCTTCGGCCCGCTCGCACTCGGCGACCTGCAGCCCGGCGCGTCGCGGCGGCTCTCCGCCGCCGAGATCGAGCGGTTGCGAAAGGCCTCTCGCGCCTGAAATTTCGCACCGAATCCTCAGGTCTCGTGTTCGATCTGCCGAGAAGGTGAGTACAGGCAGACCCTCCCGAGACGATGACCAACCGCAAGCCCCCCGCCCGCCCCCAGTTCCAGCCCGCGTCGGACGCGCAGCCACCCCGCTCGCAGCGCGACCTCGTGGCGGCATCTCTCCTGCGGACACCCGCCCTGCGGGTCCGCTGGGACGAGCGCACCCGGCTCGAGTACCGCGGCCCCTCCCGCTAGCCGCTCGGGCCGCGTGGCAGAATGCCGCGCCGGATGCGACTGTTCGCGCTGCGCGGCGCCATCGACGTCGAGGCCAACGAGGCCGAGGCCATCCTCGCTCGCACCGAGGAGCTGATGCACGAGGTCATGGAGCGCAACGCGCTCGGGCCCGAGGCGTTCGTCAGCTGCATCTTCACCGCCACGACCGACCTCGACGCCGAGTTCCCCGCCGTCGCGGCGCGCCGCATCGGCCTCGACCGCGTCCCGCTGCTGTGCGCTCGCGAGATCGATCGCCCCGGCGCGCTGCCGCGGGTCATTCGCGTGCTCGTCCACTACCACGCCGCGGAGGACCACCAGCCCCGCCACGTCTACCTGGGCGAGGCGAAGGCCCTGCGCGCCGACCTGGAGGCCGCCCAATGAGCGAGATCACCAAGGGCGAGGGCTACGCCATCGGCCACATCGACGACATGGGGGATCGCTACGGCTTCCGCAAGGTCCGCCGCGCCCTCGACGTCACCGCCTTCGGCGTGAACGCCCTCGTCCTCCCGCCGAACTACGACGCCGGACGCCACTTCCACGACGAGCAGCAGGAGCTGTACTTCGTCCACAGCGGCACCGTCGAGATGCGCTTCGAGGACGGGTCGACCCACCGGATGGAGCCGGGACCGCCGCCCGCGTCGACGCCGCCACCGTGCGCGGGGTGGCCAACGTGGGCGACGAGGACGCGGTGATACTCGTCGCCGGCGGCAAGGACGGCTACGTCGGGCGCGACGGCCGGATGCCCGAGGGCGAGCAGCGCGGCGGCGGGCCCGTCGAATAGCGCCCGCGTCACAATGTGACGCGATGAGCCTCGAGTTCGCCCAGCGCATCCGCCGAATCCCGGTCTACCCGGCGGCCGACGGCTACGCGCTCGACGACGACGTGGCCATGCTGGCCTCCAACGAGACGCCGTTCCGGCCGCTCCCGGCGGTGCTCGACGCGGCGCGCGCCGCGCTCGAGGGCGTCAACCGCTATCCCGACCCGAGCAGCTCGAAGCTTCGCGCCGAGCTGAGCCGGCGCCACGGCGTGCCGGCGAACCGCATCGCGGTCGGCAACGGCTCCTGCGACATCCTGCTCGCCGCCGCCGAGGCCCTGCTCGAGCCGGGCGCCGAGATCGTCTACGCCTGGCCGTCGTTCTCGATGTACCCGCACCTCGCGGCCGCCTCCGGCGCCACCGCGGTCACGGTCGGCCTCGACGACGACGATCGCCACGACCTCCCCGCGATGGCTGCCGCCGTGACCGTGGCCACGCGCCTGCTCGTCGTCTGCAACCCGAACAACCCGACCGCGACCGCCGTGCCCCTCGCGGACATCGCCGCGCTTGCTGCGCGACGTGCCGCCCTACGTGTGCGTGATCGTCGACGAGGCGTACTGCGAGTTCAGCGTGCTCGACGATCCCGACGCCAGCATCGACCTGCTCGACCACCACCCGAACCTCGTGCTGCTGCGGACCTTCTCCAAGGTGTACGGGCTGTGCGGGCTGCGCGCCGGCTACGCGCTGTGCGGCTCGGAGGCCTTCCGCACGGCGGTCGACCAGGTGCGTCAGCCCTTCTTCGCCAACGCGGCGGCGCAGGCCGCGGCGGTGGAGGCCCTCCGCCACCAGGACGAGGTGGCGCGCCGGGTCGAGCAGACGATCGCGGCGCGCCTGGTGCTCGAGGAGGGCCTGCGCGACCTCGGCCTCGCCCCGTCGGAGTCGCAGACCAACTTCGTCTGGTTCGCCCTGCCGGAGGAGGCCGACGAGGCGGCGGTGGTGGCCGCGCTGGGCGAGCGCAAGGTGCTCGTCCGCGCCGGCGGCGCCCTGGGCCGCGAGCGGTGCCTGCGCGTGACCTGCGGGACCCCGTCGGAGAACGCACGCTTTCTGTCGGCGCTGCGGGATGCCTTGTGAGGCCCGGAGCGCGTCTGCTACAAAGTCCGAACCGGCCATGCAGCACCACCGCCGCAGCTCTCTCTCGTCCCCGCCGTCCGGCGGCGACTTCGGCTGGTTCTACACCTACGCCTACGCCTGGCGATTTAGCTAGGCGCTCGGTCGGCTTCGGAGAGGCCGTCCGCATCACTGGTCTCCACAGACCGAGCGCCGTCCCCGCGGGCCCGTGAACGCCCATGCAGAGCCAGCACGTAGACCCCCCCGAAGAGAGAGACGGACCGATGAGAACCAGTCTTCCCAGTACCAGCGAGCACGTTCGCGACCAGCGCATCGAGCAGGTCATCCCGCTCGTGACGCCCGCGCTGATGCTGCATCAGCTGCCCCTGTCACCCGAGCAGGCGGACGTCGTCCTGCACGGCCGGCGCAACATCGCGGCGATCCTCGAGGGCCTCGACGACCGGCTGCTCGCGGTCGTCGGCCCGTGCAGCGTGCACGACATCGACGCCGCCCTGGAGTACGCCCGCCTGCTGCGCGCGAAGGCCGGCGAGCTCGAGGACGACCTGTGCATCGCGATGCGCGTGTACTTCGAGAAGCCGCGCACGTCGATCGGGTGGAAGGGCATGATCAACGACCCGCACCTCGACGAGTCGGGCGACGTCAACACCGGGCTGCGAATGGCGCGCGGGCTGCTGCTCGACGTGCTCTCGCTCGGCCTGCCGGTGGGCTGCGAGTTCCTCGACCCGATCATGCCCCAGTACATCTCCGACGCCGTGTCCTGGGGCGCGATCGGCGCGCGGACCACCGAGAGCCAGATCCACCGCCAGCTCGCGTCGGGGCTCTCGATGCCGGTCGGCTTCAAGAACCGCACCGACGGCAACATCGACGTGGCCGTCGCCGCGGTGCGCGCCGCCGCGGCCCAGCACGTGTTCGCCGGCGTCGACGTGACCGGCACGCCGGCGATCCTCCACACTCGCGGCAACCGCGACTGCCACGTCATCCTGCGCGGCGGCAACGACGCGCCCAACTACACGGAGCCCGAGATCGCGGCGGCCCTGGAGAAGCTTCGAGCGGCGGGGCTGCCGGAGCGGCTCGTGGTCGACGCCTCGCACGGCAACAGCGGTAAGGACCACGCCCGCCAGCCCGTGGTCGGCGCGGAGATCGCGCGGCAGATCGGCGAGGGCAACGCGGCGATCGTCGGCGTGATGCTCGAGTCGTTCCTCGTCGAGGGCCGTCAGGACCTGGGCGCGGGCACGAGCGTGCCGCTCACCTACGGACAGTCGATCACCGACGCGTGCATGTCGTGGGACACGACGGTGGGAGTGCTCGACGAGCTTGCGGGCGCGGTGCGAGCGCGGCGAGCGGCGACCTGAGCGCCATCGCGGTCATCGGTGTCGGGTTGATCGGCGGCTCGATCGGGCTCGCGGCCCGCGAGCGCGCCGGCGCGCGCGTGCGCGGCTGGGACCCGGACCCGGCGGCCCTCGCCGCGGCGCTCGAGCGCGGCGCACTGGACGAGGCCTGCGGTTCGGCGGCCGAGGCGGTGGCCGACGCCGAGACGGCCTTCGTCGCCGCTCCGGTGGGCGCGCTGGGCGAGGCGCTCGACGCCGTGCTCGCCGCGGCCGCGCCGGAATGCGTCGTCACCGACGTCGGCTCGACCAAGCGCGCCGTCGTGGAGGGCCGCGACGACCCGCGGTTCGTGGGCGGCCACCCGCTGGCCGGCGCGGAGACGGCCGGCGTGGCGCATGCCCGCGCCGACCTGTTCGAGGGCGCGACGTGGTACCTCACCCCGACGGCGACGACCTCGGGGATGCTCTACGAGCGGCTGCACCGCCTCCTGGCCGGGCTGGGGGCGCAGCCGGCCGCGATCGATGCCGCGGCCCACGACCGCCTCATGGCCAGCGTGTCCCACCTCCCGCACGTGCTGGCCAACGTCCTGGTGTCGCAGGCGGCGCAGGCGCTCTCCGACGAGGAGGAGCGGCTGCCCGCCGCCGGACCCAGCTTCCGCGACGCGACCCGCGTCGCCGGCGCCAACGACGCCATCTGGACCGACATCTACCTGGCCAACCGCGACGCCGTCATCGAGCGCATCGACGACACGGTCCGCCGCCTGGAGGAGGTGCGCGGGGCGCTCGCCGAGGCCGACCCGGCGGCCGTGGCGGAGTGGAACGCGCGCGCCCGTGGCGACCGCCGCGCGCTGCTCGAGACCGAGTTGGCGGGCGGCGCGGTCCACGAGCTGCGGGCCTCGGTCCCCAACCAGCCGGGGGTCATCGCGCGGATCGCGCTCGAGCTCGGCCGGGCGGGCATCAACATCACCGACATGGCGCTCTATCCGGCCGCCGACATGCGCGACGGGGTCGTCGCGCTGTGGATCGCCGGCGACGACGCGGCCGGGCGCGCCGAGGAGCTCGTGGCCGGTCTCGGATTCCCGGTGGCGCGGCCGTGACCCGGGCGCGCTTCGAGCCGGCGGCGCACCTGCGTGGGGAGCTCGTCCCCCCGCCGGACAAGTCGATCTCGCACCGCGCGGCGCTGCTCGGGGCGATGAACTCCGAGCCCGTTCACATCCACAACTACCTGGACGCCGGCGACACGAACTCGACGCTGCAGGCCCTGCGCATGCTCGGGGCGATCGTCGAGGTCCGGCCCGACGAGCTCGTGATCCGCGGTGGGGGGCTGCGCGACGTCGAGACCCCTCACGAGCCGATCGACGTCGGCAACGCCGGCACGCTGATGCGCCTGCTGCCCGGATGGCTCGCCGGTCAGGAGGGCTCCACGTTCACGCTCGACGGCGACGCCTCGATCCGCCGGCGGCCCGTCGATCGCATCGCCGAGCCGCTCGGGATGATGGGCGCGCGCATCGAGGCCACCGACGGGCGCTTCCCGCCGTTCATCCTGCACGGCGCCCGCCTGGGCTCGCTCGACTACGAGCTTCCGGTGGCCAGCGCCCAGGTCAAGTCGTGCGTGCTGCTCGCCGGCCTCGTCGCCTACGGCGAGGTGACGGTGACCGAGCCCACGCCGAGCCGCGACCACACGGAGCGCCTGTTCGCGCGCGCCGGCGTATCGATCGAGCGCCGCGACGGCGCCATCTCCATCTCCAACGTCGACGAGCTCGAGCTCGACGAGGTGCAGGTCCCGGGCGACCTGTCGTCGGCCGCCTTCCTGCTCGCCGCCGGCGTGCTCGTCCCCGGGTCGCGGCTGCTCCTTCGCGACGTCGGCGTGAACTGGACCCGGGCGGGCTTCGTGCGCATCCTCGAGCGGATGGGCGGCGTCGTCGTGGGCGACTTCGAGCCGCCGCCCGATCCCGGCGTCATTCCCCGCGAGGAGCCGGTGTCCGACATCGACCTGCGGGCCGGCCCGCTGGTGGGGACGACGGTCGAACCCGACGAGGTTCCGCTGGCCATCGACGAGCTGCCCCTCGTCGCCCTGCTCGGCTGCTTCGCCGAGGGCGAGACGATCGTCAGGGGCGCCGCCGAGCTGCGCCTCAAGGAATCCGACCGCATCACCGCGGTGGTCGAGGGGCTGCGCGGCCTGGGCGCCGAGATCGAGGCGACCGAGGACGGGTTCGCGGTGACGGGCACCGGCGGCCTCCAGGGCGGCCTCCTGGACGCCCGGGGCGACCACCGGCTGGCCATGCTCGGCGCCGTGGCCGGGCTCGCCTCCCGCGACGGCGTGACCGTGAACGGGATGGACGCCGCCGCGATCTCCTACCCGCTCTTCCTGGAGCACCTGGGCACGCTCGCCTAGTTCGATGCCGTCGTTCGCGCCGGCGTCCGCGACCGCCCCTCTACGCTCCCTCGCATGATCGTCGCCATCGACGGGCCCGCCGGGGCCGGCAAGTCGACCGTGGCGCGCGGGGTCGCCCGCGCGCTCGGCTTCACGTATCTCGACTCGGGCGCGATGTACCGGTGCGTGGCCCTGGCCGTCCTCGAGCGGGGCGGGGAGCCGGCGGACGTCGCGCGGGCGATCGACGTCGAGGTCGGCGAACGGGTGCTCCTCGACGGCCGCGACGTGACCGAGGCGATCCGCGCCCCGGAGGTCTCGGAGGCGGCGTCGCGGGTCGCGGCCGACCCGGGCGTGCGCGAGGCGCTGGTCGAGCGGCAGCGCGAGCTCATGTCGAGCGGCAACTGGGTGGCGGAGGGTCGCGACATCGGGACCGTCGTCGCCCCCGACGCCGAGGTGAAGGTGTTCCTCACCGCGAGCGGCGAGGAGCGCGCGCGCCGCCGCGCGGCCGAGCTCGGCGCCGACCCGGACACCGTGCTGGCCGAGCAGGCCCTGCGCGACGAGCGCGACCGCACGCGCGAGCACAGCCCGCTCGAGGCCGCTCCCGGGGCGATCGAGCTCGACACCACGGGCCTGTCGGTCGACGAGGTCGTGGAGCGGATCGCCGGCCTGGTCCAGGAGCGGGCGTCGTGAAGGTCGCGGTCGTCGGCTATCCCAACGTGGGGAAGTCCTCGCTGGTCAACCGCCTCGCCGGGAGCCGCGAGGCGGTGGTCCACGAGCGCCCGGGCGTGACCCGCGACCGCAAGGAGCTGCCCGCCGAGTGGGGCGGGCGGTCCTTCACGCTCGTGGACACGGGCGGCATCGACCTCGAGGACCACGACGAGCTCGCGGGCTCGATCCGCGAGCAGGCCCAGGCGGCGCTGGCGGATGCGGCCGTGGCCGTGCTCGTCGTCGACGCGCGGGCGGGGCTGCGCCCCGGCGACTCGGACCTGGCCGACCTGCTGCGCCGCTCGCGGGACCCCCGCGCTCGTCGCGGCGAACAAGTGCGACGGCCCGAACGACGTCCCGCAGGCGGCCGAGTTCCACCGCCTCGGCCTCGGCGAGCCGATCGCCGTGTCGGCCGTTCACGGCCTCGGGACGGGCGACCTGCTCGACGGCATCGTGGCCGCGCTTCCGGAAGGCGACGTCCTCGACGAGGACGTGGACGCGGTCCGCCTCGCCGTCATCGGCCGCCCCAACGTGGGCAAGTCGTCGCTCGTCAACCGGTTCCTCGGCCGCGAGCGGATGATCGTGTCCGAGCGCGCCGGGACGACGCGGGACGCCATCGACGAGCGCCTCGAGGTGGACGGGCGGGCGCTCGTGCTCGTCGACACCGCGGGCATCCGGCGCCAGTCGAAGGTCGCGGCGTCGGGGGACGACGTCGAGTACTACACGGCCCTGCGCTCGCGCCGCGCCGCCGAGCGCGCCGACGTCGCGCTCGTCGTCTGCGATGCGACCGACGGCGTCACCGCGCAGGACCTGCGGATCGCCGAGCTGGCGATGGCGAGTGGCTGCGCCACCCTGCTCGCGCTCAACAAGTGGGATCTCGCCTCGGAGGATTTCGATCTGGAGCACGAGCGCGCCCGGGTGAACTCGAAGCTGCGCCTGCGCCCGCGCGCGCTCACCGTGAGCGCCAAGACGGGACGCCACCTCGACCGCCTCCTCACCGAGGCGCTCGTCCTGGCCGACCGCCGGGCCGGGCGCATCCCGACGCCCGAGCTCAACCGCTTCCTGGCCGACGTCGTGGCGACTCGCCAGCCGCCCCAGCGCCAGGGGAAGCGCCTCAAGCTCCTGTACATGGCGCAGACCGGAACGGCCCCGCCGCGCTTCACGATCCAGATCAACGCGCGCAAGCTGATCGTCCGCGACTGGGCGTTTTTCCTGGAGAACCGCCTGCGCGAGCGCTACCGCCTCGAAGGCGTTCCCCTCCTCATCGATTTCGTCGAGCGGCGCCGGCGGCGCTCCGAGGGCGGGCCGAGGAGCAGCGCAGGCGCCCGGCGCGCCTGATTTCCTTCGCCGGGCCCCCGATGCCTTCCCAGACGATCCGCAACCGCCGCCTCCTCGCCGCCGCGCTCGTGGCGGGAGCGATCGTTCTCGTCCTCGTCCTCGTCGTCCGCTCCTGCGGCGGGGACAGCACGACCCCTCCCGCTTCCGGCGCGGCGCACGTCGTCCCGGACGACGCGCTGCTGTACGTGCACCTCTCCACCGATCCCGACCGCGACGCCGTCAAGCAGGCGCTCGGGCTCGCCGACCGATTCCCCGGCTACCCGCGCCTCCGCGACGACGCCCTGCGGCGGGTGTCCTCCGTGGCGTCCGGGGTCTCCTACCAGCGCGACATCCGCCCGTGGCTGGGGAAGGAGGCGGCGCTCGCCCTGCTCAACACGTCCGGCCAGACCGCGGGCTCCCTGGTCATCCTGGCCGTCTCCGACCGCAGGAAGGCCGAGGGCTTCCTCCAGCGTGTGGCGGGGGCCCCGAGTCGCCAGAGCTACCGCGGCACGGACATCTCCACCTACAGCAACACCGCCGCCGCGTTCGCGGGCGGCTACCTCGTCATCGGCCAGCTGCCCGGGCTGCGCCTGGCCATCGACGCCGCGGCCGGGCGCGGGCCCTCACTGGGCAAGTCGAAGGTCTTCAAGAAGGCCTCCTCGAACCTGCCCGACGGCCGGGTCGCCGACCTGTACGCCTCGCCCGATGGCGTGTCTCGTCTGCTCGCCTCCCAGGGAGGCGCGATCGGGGCGGCCGGCGCCCTGATCGACCAGCCGGCGCTGCAGGGGGCGGCGATCTCGCTCACGCCGAAGAAGAACGGCGCCCAGGTGGTGGTGCACAGCGTCCTCGATCCCAAGGTGGCCAAGCAGGTGCCGCGCGGCAAGGAGTTCGAGCCCGAACTCGTCGGCAGCGTGCCGAAGGACGCGATGGCCTACCTCGGCCTCACCCGTCTGGACCAGGCGGGCCAGCGCCTCCTCGCGGCCGGGCTCGCGGGCGGCGGCGCGGGCCGCCAGCTCACGACCCTGCTCGATCGGGCGCAGCGTGACCTCTCGCGCCGCGCGGGGGTCGACCTGGAGAAGGATGTCCTGCCCCTTCTCCAGGGGGAGGTCGCGCTGTGGCTGGCCCCCAGCGTCCCCGCGCCCATCCTCACCCTGATCGCCTCCACCGACGACGAGCAGCGCACGCGCGAGGCCTTCGCGCGCCTTCAGACGCCGATCGCCCGCCTGCTCGCGGCGCCCGGGGGCGGGCCCGTGTCCTGGCAGGAGCGCGACGTGGACGGCGTGAAGGCGTTCCAGCTGCGGCTCGGAGTGGGGATCGAGCTCGACTACGCCGTGTTCGACGGCAAGCTCGTCGTGTCCACCTCGCTCTCCGGCGTCCGCGCGGTCAAGCAGCGCAAGGGGTCGCTCGCCGACAACGAGTCGTTCGACGCGACGCTTGGCGGGCACCCGAAGAAGGTGACGTCGCTAGTCTTTCTCGACTTCAGCCAGCTGCTGGCGCTCGGCGAGCGCACGGGCCTGTCCGACAGCCGGTCCTACCTGGCGGTCCGCGAGGATCTCCGGAAGGTGAAGGCGGTGGGGGCCGCCGCGACCGGTGGAGCCAGCGAATCGACCACGGAGCTGTTCATCGAGATCCCATGACCGAGTTCTCCGACAACGAATTCCTCTTCACGTCCGAGTCGGTGACCGAGGGTCACCCGGACAAGATCGCCGACCAGATCTCCGACGGGGTCCTCGACGCCGTCCTCACCGACGACCCCTACGGCCGCGTGGCCTGCGAGACGCTGGTCAACACCGGCCTGGTCGTCGTGTCGGGCGAGATCTCGACCACGACCTACGTCGACATCCAGGACGTGGCTCGCGAGACGGTCCGCAAGATCGGCTACACCGACGCCGACCTCGGCTTCTCGGCCGACTCGTGCGCCGTCATCAACGCGATCGACAAGCAGTCGCCCGACATCGCCCAGGGCGTGGACAAGGCGCTGGAGGCGCGCACCGACCCGGCCGACGACGACGAGCTGGACGTCGCCGGCGCGGGCGACCAGGGAATGATGTTCGGCTACGCGACGCGCGAGACGCCGGAGCTCATGCCGCTGCCGATCTCGCTCGCCCACAAGCTCGCTCACCGCCTCGCCGAGGTGCGCCGGGGCGAGGTCGTGCCGTACCTGCGCCCGGACGGCAAGACGCAGGTCACCGTGCGCTACGAGAACGGGCGACCGATCGAGATCGAGAAGGTCCTGATCTCCACCCAGCACCGCGACGGGGTCGACATCGACACGCTTGTCCGCCCCGACCTGTGGGAGCACGTCATCCGGCCCGTGCTGCCGGGCGAGCTCTACGACGAGCGCAAGCTGAACACGCCCCGCAACCTCCTGATCAACCCGACAGGGCGCTTCGTCATCGGCGGCCCGGTCGGCGACTGCGGCCTGACGGGCCGCAAGATCATCGTCGACACGTACGGCGGCATGGCGCGGCACGGCGGCGGCGCCTTCTCGGGCAAGGACCCGTCGAAGGTCGACCGCTCGGCCGCCTACGCGGCCCGCTGGGTGGCGAAGAACGTCGTGGCCGCCGGCCTGGCCGAGCGCTGCGAGGTGCAGGTCGCCTACGCGATCGGGGTCGCCCATCCCGTCTCGGTGATGATCGAGACGTTCGGGACCGAGAAGGTGTCGCGCTCGAAGATCGCCCAGGCGGTCGAGGAGAACTTCGACCTGCGCCCGGGCGCCTTCCGCGAGGAGCTGCGGCTCCACCGCCCGATCTTCCAGAAGACGGCGGCCTACGGCCACTTCGGCCGCGAGGACCACGACTTCACCTGGGAGAAGACCGACAAGGCCGCCGCGCTGCGGGCCACGGCCGGACTGGGCGAGCGCGAGGGCGCGGTTTCGTAGCTTCGGCTTCGCTCGGCGCGCCTAGCAGGGCGCCGGCGAACGACGCATCGAGGGCGGGTCCGGAAGCGGGTCAGCCCGTGAGTGGACGTTTGTGCCGCCTATAGCCGGTTGAACTGTCCATTCATCGCCCACAGGCCGCCGCTCCGGCCGAACCACCCTCGATGCCCGCGAGCCATACCCGAGAGCGATCGCGCCGACGCCACAAGCGACGAGCACCGACCCTGCCACCCGCTCCCGGGTCACGCGCTCGTGCAGAACGAGCGCGGCCAGTGCGGTGGCGATCACCACGCTGCTCTCGCGCACCGCCGCCACGGCCGCGGCGGGCGCGAGGCGCAGGGCGGCCAGCGCCAGCGCGTAGGCGCCGAACATGGCCACGGCCGCGACGAGAGTCGTCGCCCCGGCCTCGGAGCGCAGGGCGCCGGCGCCGCGAGCGCGTGCCTGCGCGGCGGCGTACCCGGCCGCCACCGGGGCGAGGACGAGCCACAGGTAGGGGATCGGGTCGGCGTAACGCAGCCCGTCCTTGTCGACGAGCGTGTAGCCGGCGATGCAGGCGGCCACGGCCACCGCGAGCAGCGCCCCCATGGCGTCGCGCTCCCCGGAGAGCCCCCGGACGAGCAGGATCCCGGCGCCGACCGCGAGGACGCCGGCGACCTGGGCCGCCGACGTGCCGGCGCCGAGGGCGGCGACAGCGATGGCGAGCACGAGCACCGGAGCGAGTCCGCGCGCCAGCGGATAGACGAGGCTGAGCTCCGAGCGCGCGTACGCCGCGGCGAGGAGGGCGAAGTAGGCGAGCTCGAGCGCGGCCGAGGCCACGACGTAGGGCACGGCTCGGCCCGAGACGTCCCACGTGATCGCGGCCACCGGCGCGAAGAGGATCGTGGCGAGCACGAGCGCGACCGCCGTGGCCGCCTCCGGGTCACGGGCCCGGGCGAGCAGGAGGTTCCAGAGCGCGTGGGCGCACGCCGCGGCCAGCGCGAGCCCGAGCGCGCCGGCCGGCACGCGTCAGGCGCCGGGCGGGGGCGGCGGCGGAGCGGGTGCCCTCGGTCTGCGGGTCGCTCAGGCCGTCCTGGCCGCCGGCCAGGGACGCCTCGTGCTGGGCCTGCTCGACCGCCTTCATCACCTTCTCCGGCTGCGCGACGCCGTCGAAGGTGAAGTCCGAGTCGTCGGTGCCGGCGGTGTCGAAGTCCACCTTGCCGACCTGGAGGACCCGTTGGATCACCGACTGGCTGATGTTCACGTTCTGCACCCGTTCGATGCGCGTCTGCTGAATCTTTCGCGCGACGATCCCACGCTTGATGTGAAGGCGCTGGTTGCTGATCGAGTACGTCGTGGCGATGCGCTTGATCAGCCCGACAACGATCCCCAACGCCACGAAGGCGCCGAACGAGATGCTCACGATGCCGGCGTCCACGCCGCCGCCGATGGCCGTGACCAGGGCGGCGATGCCGCCGGCCAGCACGCCCGCAAGCACCCACTTGAAGTAGAAGCCGAGGATCGCCCGCCACGACGGGTGGCCCTCGAAGATCACGTTCTCCCCGGAACGCAGGTCCATGGCCGAGAGCCTAATGCCTCCGGCGTCCGGCGTCCGGGTCGCGGCCTACCGTGGCGGCCATGGCGGCGATCGCCCAGGTCGAGCCCCTGACGACGGCCCGCGCGCTGCGCGGCCCGTTCGACTACCTCCTCCCGGAGGCCCTGTCCGGAGTCGGGGTGGGGTCGCTGCTCGTGGTGCCGTTCGGGCGCCGGCGGGTGCTCGGCGTGGTCACGGGCCTCGCCGAGACGACCGAGATCGAGCCCGACCGCCTGGCCGCCCCGCTCGAGGCCCTCGAGCTCGGGGTGCCGCCTGAGCTGGTGCGGCTGGCCGCGTGGCTGGCCGCCGAGTACTGCTCGACTCCCGCCCGCGCCCTCGGGCTCGTGCTCCCCCCGGGCACGGGACGGGGGGTCCGCGAGCGCACTGTCCTCGTGACGGAGCTGACGGCGGCCGGGGAGGCGGCGCTCGAGGAAGGGGCGAGGCTCGGCTCGCGCCAGCGCGAGGCGCTCGAGCAGCTGCGGGCGCGCGGCGAGACGCCCGCGGCGGAGCTGGATGCCGGCCACGGCACGCTCCGACGGCTGGAGTCCCGCGGGCTGGTGGCGCTGGTACGCCGCGCGCGCCGGCGGCGCCCGCATCACGCGCGGGTCGGCGCCGCGCCCGCCCGAGCACCGGCGCTCACGCCCGCCCAGGCACAGGCGCTCGCGCCGGTGGCCGCGGCGATCGAGGCGGGGCGCGCCGACCGCTTCCTCCTGCAGGGCGTCACCGGCTCGGGCAAGACCGAGGTCTACCTGCGCGCCGCGGCCGCAGTGCTGGAGCGCGGCCGCGGGGCCATCGTGCTCGTGCCGGAGATCGCCCTGACCCCGCAGATCGTCGGGCGCTTCGAGGCGCGCTTCGGCCCGACCGTGGCCGTGCTGCACTCGGGAATGGGCGACGGCGAGCGTCATGACGAGTGGCTGCGCCTGCGCCGCGGGGAGGCGCGCGTCTGCGTCGGGCCGCGCTCGGCCGTGTTCGCTCCGGTGGCCGACCTCGGCCTCGTGGTCGTCGACGAGGAGCACGACGCCTCCTACAAGCATGAGGGCGACCCGCGCTACGACGCGCGGCGGGTGGCCGAGCGCCGCGCCGAGAGCGCCGGCGCCGTCCTGCTGTGCGGCTCGGCGACGCCTCGTCCGGAGAGCGTGCGCGCGCTGGCGCGTCTCCGCCTCGACGCGCGTGTGGACGGCCGTCCGCTGCCTCCGGTCGAGGTGCTGGACATGCGCGACGTCCAGGGCGCGCTGCACCCGCGCGCCCACCAGGCGCTCGAGGCGGTGCGCCGGGCCCGGCACAAGGCGATCGTGCTGCTCAACCGCCGGGGGTGGTCGAACTTCCTGTCGTGCCGGTCGTGCGGGCGGGTGTGGGAGTGCCCGGACTGCGACGTCGCGCTGATCCTCCATCGCGCCGAGGGGACGATCGCCTGCCACCACTGCGGCCACCGCGAGCGGGCGCCGCGGCGCTGCGACGCCTGCGGCTCGTCGTCGGTCGCCCGGCACGGGGCGGGCACGGAGCGCCTGGAGCACGAGCTGTCCGAGGCGTTCGGCGACGACCCGGAGTTCCCGGTGTTCCGCCTCGACGCCGACACGGCCGCGGCGCGCGGCGCCGCCGGCACGCTCCTCGCCGACTTCGAGGCGTCCACGGCCGGCGTGCTCGTGGGAACGCAGATGGTGGCCAAGGGGCACGACTTCCCCGACGTCACGCTCGGCCTGGTGCTCGACGCCGACGCCACTCTGCGCTTCCCCGACTTCCGCGCCGAGGAGCGGACGTTCGCCCTGGTGGCGCAGCTGGCGGGACGCGCGGGACGCGGCCCCGCCGGGGGCGCGGTGCTCGTCCAGACCCTGGCCCCGGAGGCGCCCTCGATCGCCCACGCCGCCCGCCATGACGCCGACGGGTTCCTCGCGGGCGAGCTCGCGCGTCGCGAGGCCCTGCGCTACCCGCCGTTCGCCGACCTCGTCCGGATCGTGTGCAGCTCGGCGCAGCCCGGCGCCGCCCTGGCCGCGGCGTCGGCCGTGCGCGCGGAGCTCGACCTCGACGGCGGAGCCGTGCTCGGCCCGGCGCCGCTGTTTCGCCTGCGCGGGCGCGAGCGCGCCCAGATCGTGGTCAAGGCCGGCGACCGCGCCGCCGCCGTGCGCGCGATCGGGGCCGGGGTCGACGCGGTCGCCGCGGACCGCGCGCACAAGGCCGTCGCGTTCAGCGTGGACGTGGACCCGCAGTAGGACCGGTGCCAGCGCCGAGAACGGCGGGCATCGAGGGAGTGGGGTCCGGACGGTCCATGGACGATTGATGAGTTAGGTAGGCCAGGGGCTACCTAATTCATCACCGATCGCCTTCGGGGCCCTCCCTCGATGCTCGCCGTTCGCAGACGCTCGCGCCACCGCCACGGCTAGACTCGAAGCGATGGCCGAAGAGCTCGAAATGACGACCGAGGCCGAGACGCTCGCCGACGAGCCGCACGAGCCCGAGCACGAGCCCGAGCGCCCGGTGCTCGACCCGGAGACCGCCGCGCGGCGCGCGGCGGCGCTGGCGCACGTCAGGAAGTTCGGCGACCCGGTGCTCAAGAGCCGGGCGCTGCCGGTCGAGCGCTTCGACGACGCCCTGCGCGCGGAGATCGGGCGGATGACGGCGATCATGCGCGACGGGCTGGGCATCGGCCTCGCCGCCACCCAGCTCGGCGTCATGCACCGCGTGCTCGTCTACCGCATCGGCGAGGACGCGCCGCTCGCCGCGCTGGTCAATCCCGAGATCCAGTGGTCGAGCCGCGAGCTGGAGACGGTGGAGGAGGGTTGCCTCAGCCTCCCCGGGGTCCACGTCGACGTCGAGCGCCCGCTGCACGTCCTGGTCCGCGCGCGGGACGAGGACGGCGAGGAGATCGAGATCGAGGCATCGGGGCTGGAGGCGCGCGTGATCCAGCACGAGGTCGATCACCTCGACGGCGTCCTCATGCTCGATCGCACGACGCGCGAGCAGCGCAAGCAGGCGATGCGCGCGCTGCGTGAGGCGGCCGAGGCCGCGCGCGCCGCGTAGCGGCCGCGCCGTGCGGACCGTCTTCCTCGGCACCTCCGACTTCGCGGCCGCCGTGCTCGAGCGGCTGGCGCAGAGCGAGCACCGTCCCTCCCTGGTCGTGACCCGCCCCGACCGCCCGCGGGGCCGCGGGCGCAAGCTGGCCGCGCCGCCGGTCGCCGACGCGGCGCGCGCGCTCGGGATCGACGTCGACCAGCCGGAGAGCGTCAACGACGAAACCGCGCGGACGAGGATCGCCGACGTCCGGCCCGACGTCGTCTGCGTCTGCGCGTTCGGGGCGCTGATCAAGGAGCCCCTGCTGTCCGAGCACCTCATGCTCAACGTCCATCCGTCGCTCCTGCCGCGCTGGCGCGGCGCGGCGCCCGTGGAGCGGGCGATCATGGCCGGCGACTCGGAGACCGGCGTGTCGATCATGCGCGTCACCGCCGGACTCGACAGCGGGCCGGTGGCCCTGCGCCAGGCCGAGCCGATCCATCCCGACGACAGCTACGGCACGCTCGCGCCGCGCCTGGCGCGCCTGGGCGGCGAGCTGCTCGTGCGCGCGCTCGACGAGTGGCCGCTGGAGCTGGAGGAGCAGGACGACGGCGCCGCGACCTACGCCGACAAGATCGACGCCGCCGCCCGCACGCTCGACCCCGGCCGCCCGCCGAACGAGCTGGAGCGAATCGTCCGGGCGCTGCATCCGCACATCGGCGCGCGCCTCGCGCTGCCCGGCGGAGAAGCGCTGCGCGTGCACGAGGCCGCGCCCGCGCCGGCCGGGCCGCCGCCGGGGGAGCTGGCCGAGAGCGAGGGGCGCCTGCTGTGGGGCTGCGCCGGGGGAGCGCTCGAGCTCCGGGTGGTCCAGCCGCCCGGCCGGCGCCCGATGGACGCGGCCGCCTACCTGCGCGGGCATCGTCCGTGAGCGCAACGCCGGCCCGCCGCGTCGCGCACGCGGTGCTGGGGCGCACGTTCGGGGACGGCGCCTACACCGACCGTGCCTTCACCTCCGAGGCCGGGCGCGCGGGCCTCGAGGGGCGCGAGCGCGCCTTCGCCATGCGCCTGGCCTACGGCGCCGTGCAGCGGCGAGACACGCTCGACCACGTGATCGGCCGGCTCGCCGGCCGGCCGCCGCAGGAGCTCGACCCGCCGGTGCTCGACGCGCTGCGGCTCGGCGTGTTCCAGCTGTGCTTCCTGGACGGGGTGGCGGCGCACGCCGCGGTCAGCCAGTCGGTGGAGCTGATCGGCGGGCCCGCGCGGGGCCTGGTCAACGCCGTCCTGCGGCGCGCGGCCCGCGAGGCGCCCGCGCTCGTCGCCGCGCTGCCCGACACCACGCCCGAGGAGGCGGCGCTGCGCCACTCGCACCCGGCGTGGGTGGCCCGCCTGTGGTGGGAGGCCTTCGGAGCGGACGCCGCCCGCTCGCTCATGGCCGCGGACAACGAGCCGGCCGAGACGGCCGTCCGGGTCAACGCCCTCGTGGCCACCCCGTCCGAGGTGGCGGCCGAGCTGGGCGCCCGCCCGGCGGAGGGCGTGCCCGAGGGGCTGGTCCTCGGGGCCCCGATCGACCTCGCCGCCTCGCCGGCCTTCGCGGCGGGCCGCGTCACGCCCCAGTCACGCGCCTCGATGCTCGTGGCGCGGACGCTGGGCCCGCGGCCCGGCGAGCGCGTGCTCGACCTGTGCGCGGCGCCGGGCGCCAAGGCGACGCACCTCGCCGCCCTGATGGAGGGGGGCGGTGAGGTGGTGGCCGTCGAGCGCGACCCGGGGCGGGCGCGCCAGCTGCGCGAGACGTGTGCGCGGATGCACGCGCGAAGCGTGCGGGTGGTGGAGGGCGACGCGCGCGACCCTCACGGGCAGGACTTCGACCGCGTCCTCGTGGACCCGCCGTGCTCCGGACTGGGGACCCTGCGCGGACGGCCCGACCTGCGCTGGCGCGCGACGCCCGAGGCGGCGGAGGAGCTCGCCGCGCTCCAGCACCAGATCCTCCTGGCGGCGGCGCGCGCCGTCCGTCCGGGCGGCACGATCGTCTACTCCACCTGCACGTTGAACCCGGCGGAGAACGAGGACGTCGTGGCCGGCGCGCTGGCGGCGCGCGGAGACCTCGTGGCGGAAGATCTCCAGTCCGACGCCACGCTCTGGAAACATCCCACTGTGGCCAACCACCTTTTGCTGATACCCGACCGGGACGGCACGGACGGCTTCTTCATCGCGCGCCTGCGGAGGAAGGCATGAGCGAGACCGAGACGGTCGACCTCGGACCGGCCTGTCCCGAGTGCGGCGAGCCCTGGCTGCGGCCCACGAATCTCGCCGGGCCGCTATCGCTGCGTGTACTGCCTGCGCCGCTACGAGCTGGTCTCGCTGTGCCCGGACTGCGGCGAGCACTCGACCATCGTGCGGATGTCGAGCACGGCCGTGCTCACGTGCAACCACTGCGGCGGCAGCATGCTGAGGCCGATCTGATGGACCGCTCATGACCGGCCGCCCGCTCCCGCAGGACCTCCAGGTCGCCCCGTCGATCCTGTCGTCCGACTTCGCCCGTCTCGGCGCGCAGGTGAAGGAGGTCATGGACGCCGGCGCCAGGGTCATCCACTGCGACGTCATGGACGGCCACTTCGTCCCGCCGATCACGATCGGGCCGCTGATCGTGGGATCGCTCGCCGAACAGGTCCACGACGCGGGCGGGCTGCTCGACGTCCACCTGATGATCGAGCGGCCCGAACGCCAGGTCGGCGAGTTCGTCAAGGCCGGCGCGGACAACATCACCTTCCACCTCGAGGCCACGCCCCACGTCAACTACACGATCAACCACATCCAGGAGGGCGGCTGCACCGCCGGCGTGGCGATCACCCCCTCGACCCCGGCCGAGGCGCTGCGCGACGTGGCGTCCGACCTCGACCTCGCGCTGTGCATGTCGGTGAACCCCGGCTGGGGTGGCCAGGCGTTCCTGCCCGGCTCGCCGGCCAAGCTCGAGCGCCTGCGCCACGTGGTCGGCGAGAACGCGGTCGTCGAGGTCGACGGCGGCGTGGACGCGGAGACCGCGAACGGCCGTCGTGCGCGCCGGGGCGACGCTGCTCGTGGCCGGCTCGGCGATCTTCGGCGCGCCGGACCCGGGGGAAGCCTTTCGCGCGCTCTCCACAGCGGCGGGGGGTTGACCGAACCTCGCCCGCCGGGTCCATGTGGGCACAATGCGCCGCATGGACCCCATCATCTCCGCGCAGGACCTCGACCGCCGCTACGGCGAAGGGGAGACCGCCGTCGACGCGCTGGCCGGCGTGACCGTCGACTTCGAGCGCTCCCGCCTCACCGCCATCATGGGCCCGTCGGGCTCCGGCAAGTCGACGCTCATGCACCTCCTCGCCGGCCTCGACCGCCCCACGGGCGGACAGGTGCTGGTCGAGGGCACCGACATCTCGAGCCTCGACGACAAGCGCCTCACCGAGCTGCGGCGCGAGAAGTTCGGCTTCATCTTCCAGTTCTTCAACCTCCTCCCGGTCCTCTCGGCCGAGGAGAACATCGTGCTTCCCCTGTCGATCGCGGGCCGCAAGCCCGACCCGGAGTGGCTGGACCAGCTGATCGAGACGGTCGGCCTGACCGACCGTAAGACCCACCGCCCGTCGCAGCTCTCGGGCGGCCAGCAGCAGCGCGTCGCCGTGGCGCGCGCGCTCGTGACCCGCCCGGCCGTGGTGTTCGCCGACGAGCCCACCGGCAACCTCGACTCCAGGGCGAGCGCGGAGGTGCTCGGCCTCCTGCGCCGCTCCGTGGACGAGCTCGGCCAGACGGTGGTCATGGTGACCCACGACGCGAGCGCGGCCGCGTTCGCCGACCGGATCCTGGTCCTGGCCGACGGGCGCATCGTGCATGACGGCCCGGCGGGCGACGAGGAGTCCGTCCTCGACCTGATGAAGACGGTCGCCGCGTAAGAGTGCGATGACAGCGCTGATGCTTCGCAGCCTGGCCGCGCGCAAGGCGCGGACCGCGCTCACCGCCGCGGCGGTGGTGCTCGGCGTCGGCCTGATCTCCGGCACGCTCATCCTCACCGCGACGATCAACCGCACGTTCGATGACGTGTTCAAGGAGGCGACGAGCGGGTTCGACGTCGCGGTGGAGGCCAAGCAGGCGGTCAAGGAGGACTTCGGCGACCCGCCGCCCATCTCGGAGAGCTTTCTCGACCGCGTGCGCGCAGTGCCGGGAGTCAAGGCCGCCGTGGGCGACATCTTCGCCCAGGGGATCGTCTACGACAAGCACGGCAAGCGGCTCTCCACCCAGGCGCCGAACTTCATCGCCTCGGCCCAGCCGAAGCCCTTCAGCGCGTTCAACTACGTCGAGGGCCGCCCGCCGAGCCGCCCGGACGAGGTCGCGCTCGACCGCAAGACGGCGCAGGACGAGGGCTTCAAGCTCGGCGACGGCGTCCAGGTGTCGGGCGACGGGCCGCGCACGCGGCTGCGCCTCGTGGGCATCGCGAAGTTCGGGAACCTGGAATCGCTCGCCGGCGCCAACGCCGCCATCGTCACGCTGCCCGAGGCGCAGCGGCTGGCCGGCCTGCAGGGTGAGCTCAACGAGATCGACGTCATCGCCAAGCCCGGGGTGAGCCCGGTCGAGCTGCGAGACCGCATAGCCCGGGCGCTGCCGGCGAACATCACCGTTCGCACCGCCCAGGAGCAGGCCGACGAGCAGGCCAAGAACGTCAAGGAGAACTTCAGCTTCATCAACGTCGCCCTGCTCGTGTTCGCGGGCATCGCGCTGTTCGTCGGCGCGTTCATCATCTTCAACTCGTTCTCGATGACCATCGCCCAGCGCATGCGCGAGCTCGCGATGCTGCGGACGCTCGGGGCCAGCCGGCGCCAGATCCTGCGCTCCGTCGTGTTCGAGGCCGCGCTCGTCGGGCTGGTCGCCTCGATGCTCGGGGTGCTCGCCGGACTCGGGCTGGCCCCGGGGTTGCTCGGCCTGTTCAAGGTCTTCGGCCTGGACCTGCCGGCCGAGGGGACGGAGGTACCCGTCAACGCGATCGTCATCGGCCTGCTCACCGGCACCCTGGTCACCGTCGTCGCGTCCCTGTCGCCGGCGCTGCGCGCGACGCGCGTGCCGCCCATCCTCGCGCTGCGCGAGGGCGCCGTGCTCCCGCCCGGCCGCACCCACCGCCTCCGGACGCCGATCGCCTTCGGGCTCACCGGGATCGGCCTCGCCGTGATCCTCTACGGGCTGTTCGCCGACGCGGGCGGCGGCAGCGCGGTGGCGGCCCTCCTCGGCGCGGGCGCTGTGGCGATCTTCATCGGCGTGGCCATGCTGTCGGCCAAGCTCGTGCGGCCCCTCGCCTCGCTGGTCGGCTGGCCGCTGGAGCGCCTGCGGGGCGTCACCGGGCGCCTGGCGCGCGAGAACGCCCTGCGCAACCCCGGACGGACCGCATCCACCGCCGCCGCCCTGATGATCGGCCTCGCGCTGGTCACCTTCGTGGCGATCTTCGCGGCCGGAATCAAGGGCTCGGTCGGCGACGCGATCGACGAGGAGATCCACGCGCAGTTCGTGGTCCAGAACACCGACAGCTTCAGCGGCGTGCCCGCGTCCACGGAGGCGGCTCTGGCGAAGCTGCCCGGGGTCGCCGTGGCCACCCCGCTGATGTTCTCGGCGAGCAAGGTCACGGGCGTGAAGGGCAACGCGTCCGTCACCGGCCTGGACCCGCGCAACGGCCCACGCGCCTTCAGCGTGGAGTGGAAGCACGGCTCGCCGGCGACGCTGAGCTCCCTGGGGCCGCGCGACACGGTCGTGGACGACGCGTGGGCCAAGGACCACGGGATCAAGGTGGGCGACGCCATGCGGGTTCTGACCCCGACGTCGAAGCGGCTCGCCCTGCGAGTGCGCGGCTCCTACAAGGACCGCCTCGACTTCGGCGGCGACTACATCGTCCCCTCGCAGACGCTGAAGTCGCAGTACGGCGTCAAGCAGGACCAGTTCGTGCTCGTCAAGCTCGATCCGAACGCCGACGAGAAGGCGGTGCGCCGCGACGCCAAGCGGGCGCTGGCCGCCTTCCCGCAGGCCGAGCTGCTGACCCACCAGGGGTTCAAGGACGACCAGGGCAGCCAGCTCAACCAGGTGCTGGGACTGATCTACGTCCTGCTGGCCCTGTCGGTGATCGTGTCGCTGTTCGGGATCGTCAACACGCTGGCACTCGCCATCCACGAGCGCACGCGCGAGCTGGGCATGCTGCGGGCGATCGGCACGTCGCGCGCCCAGGTACGCCGCATGGTGCGCTACGAGTCGGTGATCACGGCGCTCATCGGGGCCGTGATGGGCGCGGTGCTGGGCGTGTGCTTCGCCCTCGTCATCTCGCGGCCGCTGGAGAGCGAGGGCTTCTCGCTGTCGTTCCCCGTCGCCACGCTGCTCATCCTGCTCGTGCTGGCCGGCGTGGCCGGCGTGCTCGCCGCGATCGGCCCGGCGCGCCGCGCCTCGCGCCTGGACGTGCTCGAGGCGCTCGCCTACGAGTAGAGGCGCACGAGCGCCACGGTCCAGGGAACGGGCGAGCGTTCGGCGACCACCGCGCCGTGCCGGCGCAACAGGCCGCGCAGCGTCCGCGCCGAGAAGTGCCGGAGGTGGCCCGGCGTGTCGCCGAGCCGCCGCACGTAGGCGCCGCGGGCCAGGTTCAGCGCGCGCCACAGCGGCTCCCGCGGCACCGACACGAGCAGATGACCGCGCGCGCAGCGCGCCATCTCGGCGAGCGCCCCCTCCGGGATCCTCCATGTGCTCGAGCGACTCGACGGCGGCGACGAGGTCGAAGGCGCCGTCGCCGAAGGGCAGCGGCGGGGCCGGCGCGATGACCCGGAAGGCCAGGTTCGGGGCGGGGCAGACCCGCGTGACGTCCGCGACGTCCACGCCCAGCACCTCGGTGCGCGGCCGCCCGGCCGCCCATTCCGCGGTCAGCTCGCCCTCGCCGCAGCCGACGTCGAGCACCGACTCCGGCGCCGCCTGGGCGAGCAGGTCGCGCAGGGCGGCGCGCCAGCGGCGCACCAGCATCCGCGCCGCCGGGTTGGGCGCGGCGTACTTGTCGACGAGGTTGCCCGCGTGTCCGCTCACGCCGTCAGCCACAGCCGCAGGATCGAGGGGCCCGTGCGCCCGACATACACCCAGGGCGAGGCGAACAGGCGGGAGGGACGGGTGGCCGGATTGGTGGCCACCGGCACGCCGGACACCGCCATGCCGCCGCGCCCGGCACGGATCAGCGTCTCGAGCGTGTACGTGAACGACGACGTGACCTCGAGCCGCCGCGCGGTCTCGCGGCTGAACGCCCGCAGCCCCGACGTCGCGTCCCGCACCGTCGTGCCGGAGGCCCGGCGCACCAGGGCGGATCCCGCGCGCTGCAACCGCGGGTGGCGCAGGCGTGCGGGGTCGCGCTCGCCGATGACCAGGTCCGCTTCGCCGGCCAGGACGGGCGCCGCCACGCGCGCCACGTCGGCGCCGCGGTACTGGTGGTCGGCGTCGGTGTTCACGACGACGTCGGCGCCCATGGCCAGCGCGGCCTCCAGCCCGGCCCGGAAGGCGGCCGCCAGGCCGAGGTGCACGGGCAGGCGCACCACGCGGTCGGCGCCGTGCGCCAACGCCACCGCGGCCGTCGCGTCCGAGCTGCCGTCGTCGACCACCAGCCACGCCACGGCGCCGGCCCCGGGCACCTCGCGGGGCAGGTCGGCCAGCGTCCCGGGCAGCGTGGCCTCCTCGTTCCAGGCGGGGATCTGAACGACAAGCGTCATGGGCGCGCGGCCCTCGGAAGTATCCTGCAGTTGCCCTCATGACCGTGAGAACCGAAGCCGACGTAACCCATTTGCGGCGCGCCATCGAGCTCGCCGAGCAGGGCCGTGGGCGTGTGAGCCCCAATCCGCTCGTCGGCGCCGTCGTGGTCAAGGACGGGGAGATCGTGGGCGAGGGCTGGCACGCGGAGTACGGCGCGCCGCACGCCGAGCGCGAGGCGCTCGCCGCCGCCTCGGGCGCGGACGTGCGCGGAGCGACCATGTACGTCTCGCTCGAGCCGTGCTGCCACGAGGGCAAGACGCCGCCCTGCACGGAGGCGATCGTCGAGGCGGGCATCGGGAGGGTGGTCGTGGCCTCCGACGACCCGACCGAGAAGGCCTCCGGCCGCGGCCTGGGAATCCTGCGTGACGAGGGCATCGAGGTCGACGTCGCCGACGGGGAGATCGCCGCCCGCGCGCGCCTGCTCAACCAGCCCTTCCGCAAGCACGCGCGGACGGGCCGCCCCTGGGTCCTGTTCAAGTCGGCGATGACCCTCGACGGCAAGGTCGCGACGGAGAGCGGCGACTCGAAGTGGATCTCGGGCGAGCCGAGCCGCACGCGAGCCCATTGGTGGCGGGCCGAGTGCGACGCGGTCGCCGTGGGGATCGGGACGGCGCTCCACGACGACCCGCAGCTCACCGCCCGCGTGGAGGGCGTGCACCGCCAGCCGCGCCGCATCGTCTTCGATTCCGACGCCCGCCTCCCCGGGAGCTCCCAGCTCGTGCGGGCGGCGCCCGAGGTCCCGCTCACCGTCGTCGTGTCCCGCGCCGCGCGACGCACCGCGACCGAGGCGCTCGAGACGGCGGGGGCCGAGGTGATCGTCGCGCCCGGTGAGAACGAGTCGGCGCGCGTGCGCTCGGCCCTGGACCAGCTCGGCGCGCTCGACGTGACGTCGATCCTCCTGGAGGGCGGCCCACACCTCGCCGGCGCCTTCCTCGATGCCGGCGAGATCGACGAGATCCGGCTCTTCCTCGCGCCGCTCGTGCTCGGCGGCCGCTCGGCGCGCGGCACGCTCGAGGGCGAGGGCGTCGAGTCGATCGCCGACGCGGTGAAGGCGCTCACCCTCGATTGCGAGTCGGTCGGCGACGACCTGCTCGTCTCCGCTCGCCTGAGGGAGTGGTGATGTTCACCGGGCTCGTCCAGCAACTCGGCACGCTGACCTCTCTGGAGGGAGGACGGCTCGCCGTGACCGCGACGCTCGCGGGCGAGCTCTCCGTGGGCGACTCGGTCGCCGTCAACGGCGCGTGCCTGACCGCGACGAGCGTGACCCCGGGCGCCTTCACCGCCGACGTGATGGAGGAGACGTTGCGCCGCACCGCGCTCGGCGCGCTGCGGCCGGGTGACCCCGTCAACCTGGAGCTGCCGCTCCGGGCGGCCGACCGGCTGGGCGGGCACTTCGTGCAGGGCCACGTCGACGGGGTGGGGACGGTCGCGGCCGTGCACGACGAGGGCTTTTCGAGACTGGTGGAGATAGAGGCCGAAGCCGGCCTCATGCGCTATGTGGTGGAGAAGGGATCGATCGCGGTCGACGGGGTCTCGCTCACGGTGGCGAGCCTCGCCGAGGGAACGTTCGGCGTCTCGCTCATCCCCGAGACGCTCGAGCGAACGACCCTGGGCCGGGCCTCGCCCGGCGACTCCGTCAACCTGGAGGTGGACGTGCTGGCCAAGTACGTGGAGCGGCTCATGGGAGCGGCGGTCCGATGAGCACGCGCGCAACCGATTTCTCGACCATCGAGGAAGCCCTCGAGGACATCCGCGAGGGCAAGATGATCGTCGTCTGCGACGGCGAGGACCGCGAGAACGAGGGAGACCTCGTGATGGCGGCGCAGTTCGCCACGCCCGAGGCCATCAACTTCATGGCCAAGGAGGCGCGGGGCATCATCTGCCTGGCGCTGACCCCGGAACGGTGCGACGAGCTGGGGCTCGACCTCATGTCGGCCAAGAACGAGTCGCCGTTCGAGACGGCGTTCACGGTCTCGATCGAGGCCCGCGAGGGCGTCACCACCGGGACCTCGGCGCACGATCGCGCCCGCACGATCCAGGTGGCGATCGACCCGGGATCGGGCTCGGATGCCGTCGTCGTGCCCGGGCACGTCTTCCCGCTCAAGGCGCGGGAGGGGGGAGTCCTCGAGCGTGCCGGCCACACCGAGGCCAGCGTCGACCTGGCTCGGTTGGCCGGCGTCATCCCCGCCGGCGTCATCTGCGAGGTCATGAACGACGACGGCACGATGGCGCGCGTGACCGACCTCATTCCCTACACCGAGCGCCACGACCTCAAGATGATCACGGTCGCCGACCTGATCGCCTACCGCCGGCGCAACGACAAGCTCGTGGAGCGGGTGGTCGAGACGCGCCTGCCCACGGCCTTCGGCGAGTTCACGGCCGTGGGCTACCGCTCGCTGGTGGACCACAAGCACCACGTCGCCATGGTCAAGGGCGACGTGGCGGGCAAGGACGACGTGCTCGTCCGCGTGCACTCGGAGTGCCTGACGGGCGACGTCTTCCACTCGTTGCGCTGCGACTGCGGGGAGCAGCTCGAGTCGGCGCTGGCGATGATCGAGCGCGAGGGGGAGGGCGTCCTGCTCTACCTCGCCCAGGAGGGCCGGGGGATCGGGCTGCTCAACAAGCTCCGCGCCTACAAGCTCCAGGAGGACGGCCTCGACACGGTCGACGCCAACCTCAAGCTCGGGCTGCCGGCCGACCTGCGCGACTACGGCATCGGCGCGCAGATCCTCGTCGACCTCGGGCTCAGCTCCATCCGCATCCTCACGAACAACCCCAAGAAGATCATCGGGATGGAGGGCTACGGCCTGTCCGTGGCCGACCAGATCCCGATCGAGTCGGTCCCGAACCCGCACAACGAGTCCTACCTGAACGCCAAGCGCGATCGCCTCGGCCACACGCTGCACCACCAGGGGCTCGCCCTGGACGAGGAGATGATCGCGAAGGAGGAGCGCGAGGACCGCGAGGACCTCCGCAGTGGCGACGACCGCCGGGGCGGCGGGTGAGCGCACGCTTCGCGCTCGCGGTCGGGCGCTTCTACGAGGACCTCGCCGACCGGCTCGTGGCGGGGGCGCGCGAGGAGCTGGAGGCCGCCGGCGTGTCGGAGATCGACGTGTTCGACGTGCCGGGCGCATTCGAGCTCCCACTGGCCGCCAAGTACGCCGCCCAGTCAGGCCGCTATGCGGGCGTGGTGTGCCTGGGCGCGGTGATCCGCGGCGAGACGTCGCACTACGACCACGTGTGCGCGGAAGCCGCTCGCGGGATCGCCCAGGTCTCGCTCGACACGGGCGTCCCCTGCGCCTTCGGCGTTCTGACCGTCGAGACGATGGAGCAGGCGCTGGCCCGCGCCGGCGGGAACAAGCGCCACCAGGGCCGCGACGCCGCCCGCGCGACGCTGGCGATGGCCGAGCTGCGCGAGCGCCTCGTTCAGTGAGCCCGTCATTGACCACGTCATAGGGGGCAAATGACGGTCTCACCGTTCTCCGCCCCGGATCCGGGCCCTCCCTCGATGCCGCCGTTCACGCCAACGCTGTCGCCCTTAGTCGCCCTTCTTCTTCTCGCCCTTGCCCTTGCCGTGGCCCTTGCCCGGCTTGCCGTCCTCGCCGCCGGACGGAGCCGGCGCGGTCTGGCCGGCGGCGCGGCGCGCGGCGTCCAGCTCGGCCTGGACCGTCGCGGTCTGGTTGCCATAGGCGAGGCGGCGCTCGAGGACCGGTATCGCCTCCGCCGGGCGGCCGGCCAGCCGCAGCGAGCGCCCGAGGTTGTAGAGGGCGTAGGCGCACACGCTTTCGCGCGAGTCGCCGCAGCGCTCCACCGCGCGCTGCAGGAGCGGAATGGCCTCGCCGTAGCGGCCCTGGCTCATGAGCGCGAAGCCGCGATTGTTGAGCGAGGAAGCGCTCTCGCCGTCGCTGGGGGTGGCCGGCGGCGTGGCGGCCGGCGTCGAGCGCGTATTCGTGCGCTGCGGCGTGGTCCGGCCCGCAGGCGTGGTCTTCGCCTCCGGCCGTGACCCGTCGTCGCCGCCGGACAGCGCGATCGCCAGGATCACGGCGAGCAGGACCGCGCCCAGGAGGGCCCCCGGGATCAGCAGCGCTCGGCGGCGGCGGGGGTCCGGAGGCGGGGCGGCGCGCCGGATGGGCGTGAGCGGCACCGTCGGCGGGGTGGTCGGCTCGGAGGCGGGCGCCGGCCCGCGCTCGGCGGCGGCGCCGAGGGCCTCGGCGAAGGCGGTGGCCGACGGCCAGCGGGCCTCGGGCGTCTTGGCCAGCCCACGGCGCAGCGCGCCGTCGACGGCGGGCGGCAGGTCCGGCGCGTGCTCGGCGGCGGGCGTGGGATCGGCCTCCAGGTGCTGGCGGGCCTGGGCCGCCGGCGTTCCGCCGCCGTAGGGCTTGGTCCCGGTCAGCAGCTCGTAGGCGACCACGGCGAGCGAGTAGCGGTCGCTGGCCGCGCTGACGCCCTCCCCGCGCGCCTGCTCGGGTGAGACGTAGGCCGCGGTCCCGAGCACCTGGCCGGTCTGCGTGACCGCCGACTCGAAAGCCAGCCGGGCGATCCCGAAGTCGGCCACGCCGAGGCGGCCGCGGTCGTCCAGCAGCAGGTTCCCGGGCTTGACGTCGCGATGGATGATCCCGTGCTCGTGCGCGTGGTCCAGCGCGGCCGCGGCCTCCGTGATCCAGCGCAGAGCGTCGTCGCGCGCAGGCCGCCCGTCGCGCAGGATGGTGGCCAGCGAGCCGCCGCTCATCAGCTCCATGACGATGAACGGGCGGCCGTCGTGCTCGCCCACGTCGTAGATCGTCACGACGTGCGGGTGCTGCGAGGCCTTCGCCGCCGCGCGCGCCTCGCGCTCGAAACGGCGCACGGCGTCGGGATCGGTGAGGAACCGCTCCGACAGCACCTTCACGGCCACCGCGCGGCCGAGCATGACGTCCTCGGCGGAGAACACCGCCGCCATGCCGCCACTCGCCAGATGGCGCGCGTGGAGGTACCGCTCGGGGAGCTCGATGTCTGCCGTGATGGGTGACATTTTCCCGCGGGGCGCCGCGGCCCCTCGGCCACGGGTACCCCGGACCGCCTCCCTATACTCAGGGCTCATGGCGAAGATCTGTCATTCCTGCGGCAAGAAGCCGGCCTTCGGAAACAGCCGCAGCCATTCGATGGTGGCGACCAGGCGCCGCTTCGACCCGAACCTCCAGCGGGTCCGCATCGATGACGACGGAACGCCGCGCCGCGTGTACGTGTGCACGCGCTGCCTGAAGGCCGGCAAGGTCACGAAAGCCGCGTAGCTCGTCACCCCGCCGGCGCGCCCCGTGGCCGCAACCAATCTCGTCCGCTTTCGCGCCGCCATCGAAGGGGCTCTGGCGCAGCTGGAGTCCCGGCGCGAGGAGGTGAACGACCTCAACGTCTTCCCGGTCGCCGACGGCGACACCGGGGACAACATGGTGCTCACGCTCAAGGCCGTGCTCTCCGAGCTCGACCGCCTGTCGGGCGATCTGGGCCAGCTCACGGTCGACGAGATCGGACGCGAGGAGATCGTCGATTCCGTCGCCCGCGCCGCCCTGCTCGGCGCGCGGGGCAACTCCGGGGTCATCCTCTCCCAGCTCATCCGCGGCGCCGCCGAGGAGCTCGTCTCGCGGCCGGGCGAGCTCGTCGACCCGGTGCTCGTGGGGGCGGCCATGGCCCGGGCGGCCGACCGCGCGTACGCGTCCGTCCGCGAACCCGCGGAGGGGACGATCCTCACGGTCGTCCGCGAGATGGCGCACCGGGTGGCCTCCGACCTGGCCCACATGCCCGATACCCGGCTCGGCCCGGACGCGCCGCCCGACGTGCAGGACGCGGCGATCGCCGAGGTCCTGGAGCGCGCCATCGACGCCGGACAGGAGTCGGTCAAGCGCGGGCCCGAGCTCCTGCCGGTGCTGCGCGAGGCGGGTGTCGTCGATGCCGGCGGCTACGCGCTCACCATCATCTTCGCCGGCGTCGTGGCGGCGCTGCGCGGGGCCGAGGCGCCCGAGCTCGAGCATCACGCCCCGGCCCGCGTCACCCATCCCCAGCACGAGTCCTCCACCTACCGCTACTGCACGAACTTCGCCGTCACCGGCGACGACCTCGACGACACCCGCTTCATCCGCGAGCTCGAGAAGCTCGGGGACTCCGTGCTCGTCGTCGGCGACCGCGCGACGCTGAAGGTCCACGTGCACACCGACGAGCCCGAGCGCGCGACCGGCCTGTTCGAGGGGGCCGGGACGGTGTCGCGCCTCGACGTGGCCGACATGCACGAGCAGATCGGCGAGCGCGCGGAGCGCCTGGGCGCGCGCAACGGCGGCGAGCAGGCGACGTCGGGCGCGCTGGCCGTGGTCTCGGGAGAGGGGATGCGGGCGCTGTTCGAGGGCCTCGGCGTGCACACCCTCGACGGCGGGCCGACGCTGAACCCCTCGACCTACGACCTGCTGGCGGGCATCCACGACGTCCCGGCCGAGCAGGTGGTCGTCCTGCCCAACAGCCCCAACGTGATCATGGCGGCCGACCGCGCCGCCGAGCTGTCCGAGAAGCACGTGCACGTACTGCCCACGCGCTCGCAGCAGGCCGGGCTCGCCGTCGCCGTGGCGCTCGAGCCGGGCCGCGACGCGGAGGCCAACGCGGCGTCCATGGAGGAAGAGCTCGCCCAACTGCGCACCGGCGCCGTTGCGCGGGCGGCGCGCGACGACGCGGGCGGGCGCTTCCGCGCCGGCGAGGCCGTGGGCTACGTCGACGAGGAGCTCGTGGCCTGGGGCGAGCCCGATTCCACGCTGCGCGACGTCCTGTCGCGGCTCGGCGACGGGGCGGAGCTGGTCACCTGCATCGCCGGCGATGGCGCGCCCCTCGACGGCGCTGGCGTGGCCGCCCTGGCTCCCGACGGCGTCGAGCTCGAGCACTCGGTGGGCGGCCAGCCGAACTGGTGGTGGCTGCTGGCGGCGGAGTAGCGATCGGCGCAGCGCGGGAGCGACCGTCGCGCCGGTCAAACTCCAGGAGTGGACCTCGGCCCCCGCAGCTTCGCGACCGCCGAGCCTCTCGACCCCGAGACGCTCGAGACGGCGCCCGTGCGCTGGCCGCGCGGGTCGCGGCTGGCCGCGCCTCTGGGGGCGCCCTCGCAGCCCGCGGCGAAGGGGTTGGGCGCGCTCGGGCTCGAGACGGTCGGCGACCTGCTCGAGCACCTGCCGCACGACCGCCGCGAGGCGCGCACCGTGGCCACGCTGGTGCCGGGCGAGTCCGCCACCGTGGTCGTGGAGGTCCGGTCGATCCGCTCGCGCTCCGTGCGCCGTCGCGGAATGCGGCCGCTCGTCGAGGCCACCGTGGCCGACGCCACCGGCCCGATGAAGGTCGCGTTCTTCAACCAGCCGTGGCTGGAGCGCAAGTACAAGCCCGGCACGCGGCTCGTGCTCCACGGCAAGTACCGGGGCCGCAACTCCTTCTCGGTCCAGGCGCACGCGCCGACGAGCGAGGCCGTGGCGGGGGAGGGGGAGGTCGCCCACTACCCGGCCTCGGAGGGGATCACCTCGACGCAGATCCTGGCGATGGTGCGCGAGCACGCGGGCGCGCTCAGCGACGTGCTCGAGCCGCTCCCCGCCCGCCTGCGCGTCGACGAGGGGCTGGCGGACCGGCCCGCGGCGCTGGCCGCCGTCCACTTTCCCCAGGACGACGGCGACGCGCCCGGCGGGCGGCGGCGCCTGGCCTTCGACGAGCTGCTGCTGCTTCAGCTCGCCCTGCTGCGCCGCCGGGCGCGGCGCCACACCGCCGAGACGGCGGCCGCCCTCGACGGCCCGGCGCCGCTGACGGAGCGCTGGCTGCACGACGGCCTCCCCTTCACTCCGACCGGCGACCAGGAGCGCGCGCTCGAGGCGATCCACGGCGACATGGCCCGCTCGCGGCCCATGCAGCGCCTGCTGATGGGCGAGGTCGGCTCGGGCAAGACCGTCGTGGCCCTGGCGGCGATGCTGCGAGCGGTCGACCACGGGATGCAGGCGGCTCTGATGGCCCCCACCGAGACGCTGGCCGACCAGCACTTCGCCACGATCCAGTCGCTGCTGGGCGGCGAGAGCGTCACGGCGGCGCTGCTCACCGGCTCGACGCCGGGCGCGCGGCGCGCCGACGCGCTGGCCAAGCTGGCCAGCGGCGAGCTGTCGCTCGTCGTGGGCACCCATGCCCTGATCGAGCGCGACGTCGTCTTCGACCGTCTCGCGGTCGCGGTCGTCGACGAGCAGCACCGCTTCGGCGTGGAGCAGCGCCGGGCGCTGGACCGCAAGGCGCCGGGGACCCTGACGCCCCACGTCCTTCACCTGACGGCGACGCCGATCCCGCGCACGCTCGCCCTCACCGCCTACGGGGACCTCGACACGACCGTGCTGCGGGAGCTGCCCAGCGGGCGCAAGCCCGTCGAGACCCATGTGGCGAGCAGCGAGCGCGAGCGGGCGCGGGCCTACGAGCGCATCCGCGAGGAGCTGCGGGCCGGGCGCCAGGCCTTCGTCGTGTGCCCGCTCGTCGAGGAGTCCGAGGCGCTCCAGGCCCGCGCGGCGACGGCCGAGTACGAGCGCCTCGCCAAGACCGAGCTGGCCGACTTCGACGTCGTGCTGCTGCACGGCCAGATGCGCCCGCGCGCCAAGCAGGAGGCGATGGCGGCGTTCGCCGCCGGCGGCGCCGACGTGCTCGTGGCCACCTCGGTGATCGAGGTCGGCATCGACGTTCCCAACGCGACGGTGATGCTCGTCGAGAACGCCGAGCGCTACGGCATCTCGCAGCTGCACCAGCTTCGCGGCCGGGTCGGGCGCGGCGAGCACGCGTCGGTGTGCGTGCTGTTCGGGCCCAAGGACTCCACGCGCCTGCGTGCCCTCGCCACCCACCACGACGGCTTCGCGCTTGCCGAGATCGACCTCGAGCTGCGCGGCGAGGGGGAGATCATCGGCACCCGTCAGCACGGCTTGGCCGAGTTCCGCGTCGCGCGACTGCCCGAGGATGCGGCGCTGCTGGACCGCGCGCGCACGCGCGCCGGCGAGCTCGTCGACGCCGACCCCGAGCTCGAGGCCCCCGAGCACAGGCTGCTCGCGGACGCGCTGGGCGCCGCCTATGGCGCGGAGGCGCTCGAGCCGATCCCCGCCTGAGGCGGCGCCGGCCCGCCGTCCGCGAACTCCTCGGCGGTCATCCGAGCGATGGCGGCCGCGACGGCGCAGCTGCCCAGGGCGAGGACGATCGCTCCCGTGATGAAGAAGGCGTTGGAGTGGATCGTTCCCTCGAGGCCGGTGAGGACCCCGCCGATCCCGTAGAGGACGCCTACCCAGACGGGGACCGCTGCGGTACGTACCAACCCGACCGCGAGCAGCACCAGCCCAACGAGGAACCCGGTGGCCGGGAGGTAGTACGCGAGCGACCAGTTGGACTGCTGGAGGTCGTGCAGGACGAGCTGTGTCGTGTGCGGGTCGCTGCCTGGCCGGCCCGAGACCTCGCCGACGATGGCCCAGGAGTAGCCGTCCAGCCCGAGGATCATCGCCAGGCCGACCATCCCGGACACCGCGATCACGCCGGCGAAGAGCCCCAGCGTGGGCGCCCGCCGGCGGACCAGGAAGGCCAGGCCGAGGACGGCGGCGGTGTAGAGGAAGATCGTGCCGATGGCGAGGACGTGCGCGACCTGCCAGCGCGTGTAGTGGTCGGCGATGACGCGCAGCTGCTCGGCCTCGTGGTCGGGCGTGTACTCCTTGGGGTGGATCAGGTTGTCGGCGACGAACAGGAGCGAGGCGACGACGAGCGCGAAGATCGTCGCCCGGCGGTAGAGGGAGACGTGGGGGAGGTCGGTCATTCGCCGACCGTATAGCGTCCGGCGACGTGCGCGTCATCGCGGGACGGTTCGGCGGCCGCCGGCTCTCCGCGCCGAGAGGCGCGCGCACCCGCCCGACCGCCGACCGGGTGCGCGAGGCGCTGTTCTCCGTGCTCGGCGACCTCGAGGGCGCGCGGGTGCTCGACCTGTTCGCGGGCTCCGGCGCCCTGGGCATCGAGGCGCTGTCGCGGGGCGCCGCCGAGGCGACGTTCGTGGACACCGCGCCCGCCGCTCTGCGGGCGCTGCGCGACAACCTGGCCGCGCTCGAGATCGGGGCGCAAGCCGCCGAGGTGCGCCGCGCCGACGCCCGCGGCTTCCTGCGCAGCGCACGAAAGGCCGGGCGCGAATACGATCTCGTATTCCTCGATCCTCCATACCGGCGCGCGGCCGCGCTGACGAGAGACCTGGACCGGGACCTTCCCGCGGTGCTCTCGCCAGGCGCGAGGGTCGCGGTCGAGACCGGCAGGCAGGCGCCCCTCGGCCTTGCCCTCCCGCTGCTCGACGAGCGCCGCTACGGCGACACCCTGATCCGAATCCATGGCACCTGACAACCGCATCGCCGTCGTTCCCGGGTCCTACGACCCGATCACGCTCGGCCACATCGACGTCATCACGCGGGCGGCGAAGATGTACGACGAGGTCATCGTCGGCGTGGTCAACCTCCCGATCCGCAAGGGCAAGACGGTGTTCGAGGCCGACGAGCGCTGCGCCTTCGTCGAGTCGGCGGTCGGCCATCTGGACAACGTCCGCGCCGAGCCGTTCAGCAACCTCGTCGTCGACTTCGCGCGCGAGAAGGGCGCGATGGCGATCGTCAAGGGCCTGCGGGCCATCTCGGACTTCGAGTACGAGTTCGAGATGAATCAACTCAACCGCATGCAGGCGCCGGAGATAGAGTCCGTCTACCTGATGTCCGGCCCCCAGTACAGTTTCCTGAGCTCCAGCGGGGTGAAGGAGCTGGCCACGTTCGGGGGAGATATCGATGATCTGGTGCCGCCAATCGTGGCCAGGCGGTTGAAGGAAGAGCTCCAGCGCTGACGAACTGAACGGATTGTTATGGACGTCCTCGTACTGATCGACAAACTCGACGACCTCGTACACAACGCGAAGTCGGTCCCCATGACCGATCAGGTGCGTGTGGACAAGGAAGAGATCTACGACATCCTCGACCAGATGCGGGCGACGATCCCCGAGGAGATCAAGCAGGCCCGGTGGATCGTCAAGGAGCGCCAGGAGATGCTGGCCGAGGCCAAGCGCGAGGCCGAGCGCATCGTCAAGGAGGCGCGCGAGCGCCAGGAGAAGCTGATCTCCCAGGAGGAGATCACCAAGCAGGCCGAGCGCGCGGCCGAGGACATCATCGAGGACGCTCGCGCCCGCGAGCGGGAGATCCGCCTCGGCGCGGAGGACTACGCCGACGAGATCCTCAACACCCTCGAGATCAACCTGACGAAGTTCATCGGCGCGGTCCAGCGGGGCCGCGACCGCCTCGCCGGCAAGGACGAGCCGGCCGAGGTCTCCTAGCTCGGCCCTCCGGATGGCCTCG
Organism: uncultured Actinomycetes bacterium; assembly: GCA_963842605.1. GTDB lineage: Bacteria > Actinomycetota > Thermoleophilia > Solirubrobacterales > Solirubrobacteraceae > AC-38. The sequence continues at coordinate 121,812 of CAWJGV010000002.1, read as the reverse complement.
GTAGAGGTCCTCGAAGCCGACATCACGACGCTCGACGTCGACGCGATCGCCAACGCCGCGAACACGCGGCTGATCCACGGTGGGGGCGTGGCTGGGGCGATCGCACGCGCCGGGGGCCGATCCGTGCAGCGCGAGAGCGAGGAGCGCGCGCCGATCGGCCTGGGGGAGGCGGTGGAGACCGGCGCCGGGGAGATGCCCGCGCGGTGGGTGATCCACGCCGCGACGATGGAGCTGGGTGGGCCGACCTCGGCCGACATCGTCCGCGCGGCCACGGCGAGCACGCTGGCGCTGGCGGATGAGCTGGGCGCTCGTTCGCTGGCCCTGGTCGCCTTCGGGACCGGGGTGGGCGGCTTCCCGCTCGAGCACGCGGCCGGAATCGAGGTCGAGGAGGTCCGGCGTCACCTCGACGCCGGAAGCAGCGGCCTGGAGCGGATCGTCTTCTGCGTGCGCGGCGACGACGCGCGGGAGGCGTTCGAGGAGGCCCTGCGGGGCTAGGACTCAGCCCACCCCGAACCCGGACAACCCCTCGGGCTCCTCCTCGATGACCTCGACCCGCTCGACCGCCGCGCGCGGAGGGCCGGTCCGAGCGAAGCGCACCAGCCGCTCCACCGCCTCCGGCGAGCCCTCGAAGACGGCCTCCACGGCCCCGTCCGGACGGTTGCGCACCCAGCCGGCCACGCCGTGGGCACGCGCTCGCTCCCGCGCCGTGTCCCGGAAGAACACCCCCTGGACGCTGCCGTGGACGACGACGCGGCGACGGACGGTCATGCCGTCATTCTTCCCCCGATGTACGAGATGAGCGCGGACTAGGCGTCGTCGTCCGCCGCGGCCAGCGCGCCGCGCATGTCCTCGAGCAACTCCCGCACCCGCCCGGCCATCTCGTCCAGGATCGAGCGCGCTCCCTCGACGCTGTTGGTGGCGCCGGTGAGCTGGAGCTTGATCTTGCGCACGTCCTCCATCGAGGTGAGCGCGCGGTCGATCGCGTCGCGCAGCGCCCCGGCGTCGAGGCCCTCGCCGTCGCCGCGCGCCATGAGCACGCGGGCGCGGGCCAGGGCGTAGGCGACCTCGAGGGCCAGGCGTGAGCCCTCCTCGGGATCAAAGGTGACGATGAGCTTGTCGCCGTTGTACTCGCGCAGCGGCGCCATGCGCGCGGGCACCTTCTCCTCGGCGGGGACGACGAGGACGGCGAAGTCGGCGTTGCGCTCGGCGAGGGCATCGTCGAGCTCCCGCAGCGCCTTCGGCCGCGTGAGCTGGGAGTTCTTGGCCTCGAAGACGATCCGGCCCCGCACCGGGCCCGAGCAGCCGTCGATGCCGACGACGACGTCGCCCGTCTTGCCGGTCGCCTCTCGCAGGTCCCCGACCGCCTCGGCGACGTCCCCCTGGCCCACGGCCAGGGCGTCGAGCGCCTCGTACACGGCCTCCTCGTAGGTGCGCCCCTTGCGCGTGCCCGCCTCCTCGGCCTCGGCCACGTCGGCGACGCGCTCGCGCTCGGCATGCAGGCGCTGGACCTCGAGCTCCAGGGCGGCGAGCTTGTCGAGCAGGGCATGCAGGCTGGCGTCCTGGCGATCGGAGGACTGCTTGATGATCGCGGCGGTCATCCGCTTGAAGTCGCCCAGCGGGTTGCGCTCGTCCTCGGCCGAGAACTGACGCTGGAGGTCCTCGCGCGACTTCGCCAGCACCTCGGCGACCAGCGCCTTGACGCGGTGCTGGACGGCCTCCGAGCTTCCGTCGGAGAAGTGGCGCTCCAGAGCCTTGGCCAGATGGCCCGCGTCGGGCGCGAACACCTCGTCCAGCCGGCTCTCCAGGGCCTCGGCCGCCGCCCGGGCCCGCTCGGTGAACTCGTCGCCCAGCTCGCGGGCCGCCTTGTCCATCTCGGCCTTGACGGCCTCCGCGTTCGCGCCGGCCTGCTCGCGGTCGAGGACGCGGGCGCCGATCGCGATCGCGTCGAGCGCGAGCTTCACGGCGTCCTCGCCCGCGTCCTCGCGCTCGCGCACGAGGCGCAGGGTGGCCTCGTCGTCGACGACGAGGCCGTCGACGGCGACGCGGTCACCGACCGTGCGCACGCTGGGCTTGCGAAGTGGGGTCGCGGCTTCCATGTTCCTCCGGTCGGAGGGTAGGAGGCCGACCTGACGGACTAATTCACACGCACGTCGCGGTCAACGCGCGCGCGTCCGCCACCAGGCGAGGAGGTCGGCGCGCTGGTGGCCGAGCGGCTCGGCCGTGGGCTTGCGCTCCCGCAGGACGGCGAGCGCGTCCTCGATCGGCAGGCCCTCGCGCAGCGCGAGCACTCCGGCGGCCACGGTGGCCGAGCGCTGCCAGCCGGCACGGCAGTGCACGTAGACGCGCCGGCCGGCCTCCAGGTCGCCCAGGACCTCGTCCACGGCCCGGTCGAGCGCGGCCTCCGGCACGTTGCCGTAGTCGACCAGCGGCAGCCGCCGCTCGCTCACCCCCGCCGCCGCCAGGGCCGCGGTCGCGGTGTCGCGCTCCCCGGCCTCGTACTCCTCGTCCTCCACGAGGTTGTACACGACGTCCACGCCCGCGCCGGCGATCTCCGCGACATCTTCGGCGTCAAGTGGGTAGGCGCCGACCAGGAGGCCGTCGCCGACCTCCGCGAATCCGAAACGTCCGAACCAGTCACTCATCGTCCACGGGAATGATTGGATACACGCCAATGTCGATCGGCCAGCGCATTCACACCGTGCGTACTCTCTTCGATGCGGGGATCGTCACGCCGACGCGACCCGACAAGCTCGTGCGGATCGGGATGGCGCTGCGGCGCTTCGGCCCCACGCCCGCCGCCGGCTACACCGGGGCGGCGATCCGCTATCCGGAGGCCACGGCCCTGGTCGACGAACTGGGCACGCTGACGCTTCGGCGAGATCCACCGGCGCACGAACGCCCTCGCCCACTCGCTCTCCGACGCCGGGGTGGTCGAGGGTGACGGCGTGGCCATCATGTGCCGCAACCATCGCGGGTTCGTGGACGCGACGGTGGCGTGCTCGAAGCTGGGCGCTCACGCCCTGTATCTCAACACGGCGTTCGCCGCTCCGCAGATCACGGACGTGGTCAAGCGCGAGGGCCCGCGCGCGATCGTCTTCGACGAGGAGTTCACCGACCTCGTCAAGGACGCCGCGGTGCGCCGCAAGCGGTTCATCGCCTGGCACGAGCCCGAGACCGACCTGTCCGACCCGACGCTCGACGAGCTCATCGAGCAGGGCGACGAGGCCGACGTCGTGCCGCCCGCCGAGCCCGGGCGCGTCGTGATCCTCACGTCCGGGACCACCGGGACGCCGAAGGGCGCGTCTCGCAGCCAGCCCGACTCGCTCGATCCCGCCGCCTCGCTGCTGTCGAAGATCCCGCTGCACGCCCGGGAGACGACGATGATCGCGGCCCCGCTGTTCCACTCGTGGGGATTCGCGCACTTCACGCTCGGGATCGGGCTCACCTCGACGATCGTGATGCGCAGGAAGTTCGATCCCGAGGCCACCCTGGCATTGACGGCGCAGCACCAGGCGACCGCGCTCGCCGTGGTGCCGGTGATGCTCCAGCGCATCCTCGAGCTGGGCGACGAGGTGATCTCGCGCTACGACCTCTCCGCTCTCCGCGTGATCGCGCTCAGCGGGTCGGCCCTGTCGCCCTCGCTGTGCGAGAAGGCGCTCGAGGTCTTCGGGCCCGTCCTCTACAACCTCTACGGCTCCACCGAGGTCGCGTGGGCGGCGATCGCCACGGCGGAGGACCTCGCCGCGGCCCCCGGCACCGTCGGGCGCCCGCCGCGCGGCACCGTGGTCAAGCTGCTCGACGACGAGGGCCGCGAGGTGCCGCAGGGGGAGACCGGGCGGATCTTCGTGGCCAACGAGATGCTGTTCGAGGGCTATACGGGCGGAGGCACCAAGGACGTCGTCGACGGGCTGATGGCCACGGGCGACGTCGGGCACTTCGACGAGGAGGGGCGCCTCTTCGTCGATGGCCGCGACGACGACATGATCGTCTCGGGCGGCGAGAACGTCTTCCCCCAGGAGGTCGAGGAGCTGCTTCACCGGCACGAGGCGGTGGGCGACGCCGCCGTCGTCGGGGTGCCCGACGACGAGTGGGGCCAGCGCCTGCGCGCGGTCGTGGTCAAGCGCAAGGGCAAGAAGCTGTCCGAGGACCAGGTCAAGTCCTACGTCAAGGAGCACCTCGCGCGCTACAAGGTGCCGCGCGACGTCGCCTTCGTGGACGAGCTCCCGCGCAACGCGACCGGCAAGGTCCTCAAGCGCGAGCTGCGCGACGAGGAGGAGTAACCGCCTCGGCCTGACGCTCGGCGACCGCCTGCGCGAGGCGGCTGAGCGTGACCGTGAAGCGCCGGCGCAGCCAGGCGCGCCCGCCGGCGGCAAGGAGCAGCCGGTCGATCGGGCCCGCGGCGAGCACGCTCGCGACGAGGTGCACGCGCGTGCCGCGCGACTCGGGCCGCAGCTCCCAGCGCACGACGGCGCGCGTGCGGCCGAGTCGCGCCGTGCCCTCGATGCGCGCCGGCGGCTCGACCTCGTCGACGCGGGTGTCGACGGTTCGGCGCAGCCCGAGTGGGCCGCGCACCATCACCCGCCCGCCGTCGTGCGCCGGCGTGAGCGAGACGACCTCGACCCAGCGGTGGGCGAGGTCCCAGTGGTTGGCGAGGTCGGCGAGAAAGGCGAAGACGGCCTCCCGCCCGGCGGGTATGAGGCCGTCAGCTTCGATCGGCTCGCGGTGCACATGCTCAGGGGAGCGGATCCGAGGATGTTCGCATCCCGCTCGTGGACATGTCCGGGACCACGACCGCGGCCCCGCGGAAGCGCCCGGCGCGCAGGTCCTCGAGCGCGTCGTTGGCCCGCTCCAGCGGGTACTCGGTCACCTCGGTACGCACCGGGACGCGGGGCGCGACGTCCAGGAACTCGTGCCCGTCGTCCCGGGTCAGGTTGGCCACGCTGCGCACGACGCGCTCCTCCCACAGCAGGTCGTAGGGAAAGCTCGGGATGTCGCTCATGTGGATGCCCGCGCAGACCACGACGCCCCCGCGCGCGGTGACGCGCAGGGCGGCCGGGACCAGGGGCCCGACCGGAGCGAAGATCAGCGAGGCGTCGAGCTCGTCCGGCGGCGCCTCGTCGGAGCCGCCCGCCCACGCCGCGCCCAGCCCCCGGGCGAACTCCTGCGTCTCCGTATCGCCGGGCGAGGTGAAGGCGAACACGGTTCGTCCCTGGTGGACCGCCACCTGGCAGATGATGTGCGCCGCCGCGCCGAATCCCCACAGGCCCAGGCGTTCGCCGTCCCCGGCCAGTCGCAGGGCGCGGTAGCCGATCAGGCCGGAGCACAGCAGCGGTGCGGCCTGGAGGTCCGGGTAGTCGTCGGGGATCGGGAAGCAGAAGCGCGCGTCCGCCACCGCGAGCTCGGCGTAGCCGCCGTCGCGATCGCGGCCCGTGAAGCGGGCGGCGAGGCAGAGGTTCTCGCGCTCGCTCATGCAGTACGGGCATGTCCCGTCCGTCCACCCGAGCCAGGGGACGCCGACGCGCGCGCCGGCCTCGAAGCTCTCGCTCTCGAGGACCTCGCCGACGATCTGGTGCCCGAGCACGCGCGGCGGCTCGGGCACGTCAACCTCGCCGTCGAGCAGGTGGAGGTCGGTCCGGCAGACCCCGCAGGCGCGCACGCGCATGAGCACGTCGCCCGGGCCGGGGCGCGGGTCGGTCAGCTCGCGCGCCTCCAGCGGACGCCCGGGCTCGACGAGCACCATCGCGTGCACGCAGGGATCATGGCACCGGGCCCAAGTGCACGCGGCCGTCCGCGTCGACCCTCCAGCCCGGGTTGTGCGCCACCTCCCAGCGGAAGCCCGCCGGGTCGGCGAAGTGGCCGTGCAGGCCATCGAAGTCGGGGCTGCGCTCCGCCGGCTTGAGGATCGTGCCGCCCGCGGCCGCCGCCTCCTCGAGCACCCGCACGACGTCCTCCTCGCTGCCCACGTTGTGGGAGAGGACCATGCCCGCGCCGCGGTACTCCGCGGGCGGCGCCCCGCCGGCCGCGCCGGCGTCGGCCTCCAGCTTGTCCGCCCACCACAGCCCGAGGAGCTGTCCCCGGCTGACCTGGATGAACACGACCTCCCCCTCGACCTCGAGGGTGGGCTCCCAGCCCAGACCGTCGACGTAGAAGCGGCGGGCGGCCTCGAGATCGGGCACGCCGAGTGTGATGAAGTTGATTGTCGGTTCCATGCCGCAATGGTGACCGACGGCGGTGGTGGCGTCTTTGAGGAAACGGTCGCGTGCGTCCGGCGGATACGCTCGCCCGCGCATGACTCGCGTCCTCGTCCTGTCCAACGAGCCGCTGGGCGAGGTGATGGCCGGCCCGGCCATCCGGGCGACCGAGCTCGCCCGGGTGCTGGCCGACGGCGGGCACGACGTCACCCTGCGCGACACCGTGGACCGCGCGGAGGTGCGGCGGCTGGCCGGCGAGGCCGAGGTGGTGCTGCTGCAGGGGTGGGTGCTCGAGCGCGTTCCCGCCCTGGCCGACTCCGGCGCGCGGATCGTCGTAGACCTCTACGACCCGTTCGGCCTCGAGCTGCTGATGCTGATCGAGTCCGAGCCGGCCGCGCGGCGCGAGGCGGCGCAGGCCAACGCGCTACGCGCCCTGCACGACCAGCTGCGGGCCGGCGACTTCTTCCTCTGCGCCTCCGAGCGCCAGCGCGACTACTGGCTCGGCTGGCTGGAGGCGCTGGGCCGCGTCAACCCGCGGACCCACGGTGCGGACCCCGATCTGCGCGGGCTCATCGACGTCGTGCCGTTCGGCGTGCCGTCCGAGCCGCCGCGCGGCACCGGCGCGCCCGGGCCCCGCGCGACCTTCGGGATCGGTGCGGACGAGCTCATGCTCCTGTGGGGCGGCGGGGTGTACGACTGGTTCGATCCGGTGACGGTCGTGCGCGCGGTCGAGCGGGTGGAGGGAGCGCACCTCGTGTTCATGGCGGCCGGGCACCCGAACTCCGAGCTGCCGACGGCGCGGGCGCTGGGCGCGGCGCGCGAGGCGGCGGGACCGCGCGTCCACTTCCACGACGGCTGGGTCGAGTACGAGCGCCGCGCCGACTGGCTGCTCGACGCAGACGCCGGCGTGTCCGCGCACCATGAGCACGTGGAGACGCGCTTCGCCTTCCGCACGCGCATCCTCGACTACCTGTGGGCCGGCCTGCCCGTGCTGTGCACGCGCGGGGACGCGCTGGCCGACGAGGTGCAGCGCGCGGACGTGGGCGCCACGCTGGCGCCGGGGGACGTCGACGGGTGGGTCGCGGAGATGGAGAACCTCAAGGACGCGGAGCGCCGCGCGGCGTGCGGCGCCCGCGCCGCCGACCTCGCGAGGGCGCTGACCTGGGAGCAGGTGTCCGGCCCGCTCGCGGCCTACTGCGCCGAGCCGCGCCGCGCGCCCGACCTGGCCGCCGGCGGCCCGCTTCGCCCGGCACGCGACAGCGCGCTCTCGCGCCGGCGCCTCGCGGCGCTGGCGCGCCGTCTCGGTGTGGGTCGATGACCGTCTGCGAGGACATCGGCGCCTGGGCGGCGGGTCTGTCGGTAGGCGATGTCCCCGAGCGCGCGCTGGACCGCGCGCGGCTGCAGACGGCGTCGATCCTCGCCGGGGCTCGCGCGGGAGAGCGGGCCGCGGCGCCGTTCGCGACCGTGGCGCCGGACGGGCCGCTCGGCGAGGTCTATGCCGGGGCGGCGGCCTCGATCGCCCACGACTGGGACGACTACCTGTTCATGGGCCACACCGGCCACTCCGCCGTGTGGGTGGCCCGCGCTTTCACGGACGACGCCGACCGCGCGCTCGCGGCCCAGGTGGCGGGCAACGAGGTGGGCGGGCGGTTGGGCGCGGCGCTGTTCCTCGGACCTCACAACGGGCAGTTCTGGTCGTCGATCCACTGCGGGTCGGCGGCGGTGGCGGCCGGGGTCGCCCTGGGCCTCGACGCCGAGCGGCTGGCCCACGCCCTGGCCATCGCCCTCTACCAGCCACCGTACGGACTGTGGCCGGGCTTCATGGGCCCGGACTCCAAGCTGCTGACCGCCGCCGAGCCGGCCGTCCAGGGCGCGCGGGCGGCGCTGCTGGCGGCCCAGGGCGTCACCGGGGCGCTCGACGTGATCGAGGACCGCCGGGGCCTCTTGGCCAACTTCTCCTTCGCGCCGCGCCCGGCGATGCTGGGCGGGCTGGGGGAGGTGTGGCTGACCGACACGCTGGCCTTCAAGCCGCGGCCGGGCTGCGCCTACCTCCAGGCGCCCGTCGACCTGGCGCTGGGGCTGGAGATCGACGCCGCCGACGTGGCGGAGATCGAGGTCGACGCGGGCTATCTGACGGTGGGGATGGAGTCGCTGGGCGCGCGCGCCGGCCTCACCCCGATCGGCGTGACCTTCTCGGCGGCGCGCAGCCTGGCCGTGGCGCTGGTGGCGGGCCGTCTGACGCATGAGGAGCTGGAGCCGGAGTGGCTGGCGGCGCACCGGGAGGACGTCGAGGCGCTGGCCGCGCGGGTGCGCCTGCGCCACGACTGGGGCATGACCCTGGCGACGCTGCGCGGGACCGTGGAGGCCGGAGCCTCGGTGCGCGACGTCCGTCTCGGCGCCTGGCCGCGGGTGCTTCGCCGGATGCGCGAGCTGGGCATGGACGAGGCTTCGCTCTCCCGCGAGGATCTGCGCGCGCTGGCGGCGAGTCGCGACCACCGACGCGAGCTGCGTCGCCTGCTGTCCCGGCCCGGCGGCGGCGGGATCGCGGCGATCGACACCGGCGCCATGCGCCTCGCCTTCCCCTGCCGCCTGCGGGTGCGCCTGCGCTCCGGCGGCGTGCGCGAGGCCGAGGGCGCCGAGCCCGGGGGCGGCGGCGCCCCGCTGGCCGAGCAGCGTGCCGTGGTGGAGGCGAAGTGCACCGCGGTGGGCGCCGGAGCGGGATCGCTACCCTCGATGACGTAGTGGCGCAGCGCACCGACAGCTTCGACCTCGCGCGCCTCCGGCTCACGTCCGGGCAGGGTCGCCGGCTTGCGCTGCACGTCGCCGTCGACGACTTCGGCCTGGGCGGCGAGCGCTATGCCGTCGTCCCTGCCCCGGCGCCGGTGACGCTCGACGTGGCGCGCATGATGGGCGGCGGCTTCTCGCTGCGTCTGCGCTTCCACGCCGCGCTGCAGGGCGCCTGCATGCGCTGCCTGGAGCCGGCGGCGCCGGGCTTCGAGGTCGACGCGCGCGAGGTGGACCAGCCGGGAGGCGGCGAGGAGCTCGACAGCCCCTACGTGTCGCCGGACGGCGCGCTCGACCTGCGGGGGTGGACGCGCGACGCGCTCGCGCTCGCCCTGCCCGCGCAGGTGGTCTGCCGGGAGGATTGCGCGGGGCTCTGCTCGGTCTGCGGCGCGAACCTCAACCTCGAGCCCGACCACGCCCACGAGCCCGATCCCGACCCGCGCTGGGAGAAGCTGCGGGAGCTGAGGTTCGAATGAGCGCGCCCGTCTTCTACTACGACACGAACTCGCCCTACGCCTACCTGGCGGCGAACCGGGTCGACGACCTGCTGCCGGACGCGACGTGGCATCCGATCGCCTTCGGCATCGTCCTGCGCGAGCTCGGCCGGGTCCCGTGGTCGCTGGGCCCGGGTCGCGCGGACGGAATGGCCGAGATCGAGCGGCGCGCTGCCGAGCGCGGCCTCCCGCCGGTCCGCTGGCCGGAGGGCTGGCCGGTCGACACCTACTCGCTGGCCCCCCTGCGCGCGCTGGAGTTCGCCGACGAGCGCGGGAGCCAGCGCGAGCTCGCGCTGGCCCTCTACCGGAAGAACTTCGCGGAGGGCGCCTCGCTCGCCGAGGTGGACAACGTCCTGCGGGCCGCCGCCGAGGCCGGCCTGGATCCGGACGAGGTGCGCGCCGCGCTCGACGACGACCGCGTCAAGGACCGCCTGCGCGAGCACACCGACGAGGCGCTCGAGCTCGGCGTGATCGGCGTGCCCACGGTCGTGGTGGACGGGACGGTGTTCTGGGGCGACGATCACCTCGAGGACGCGGCGGCGGCGGCTGCGGGCTGAGCTCAGCTCGCGCCGCGGCGCGGTGCGAGCGCCGTGAACGGCGGGCATCGAGGGGTGGGCATCGGCCGGAAGGGCGCTCGCTCCAGGGGTCGTCATGTTGACCCCGATTATTGGGGCCCAGGTCGACACACCCCCGACTGGGGCCGCCCTCGATGCCCGCCGTTCGTCGCTTCGACGCCTTCCCGCCGCATCCGCTTCGGTACCCTCCCACGCTCCCATGGCCGTCCCCAAGCAGAAGCAGGCTCGCTCACGCACGCGCAAGCGCCGCGCGCAGCACAGGATCTCCGCGCCGCGGTACAACGAGTGCCCGCAGTGCCACAGCCCGCGGCTCCCGCATCGCGTGTGCCCCGAGTGCGGCTTCTACGCGGGTCGCGAGGTCGTCGCGCCGGACGCGCACGACCACGACCACGACCACGACTAGGAAGACCGTCCCGTGACGGACCCGGTCACGGTCGCGGTCGACGCGAACGGCGCGGACCTCGGACCGGCCGAGGTCGCAGCCGGCGCGGCGATCGCCGCCGAGCGCGGCACTCGTGTCCTGCTCTTCGGGCCGGCCGCCGAGCTGGGCGACGTGCCGGACGGGGTGACGGTGGTCGACGCCCCGGTCTCGATCGCCAAGGCCGCGGAGCCGGTGATGGCCGTGCGGGGCACGCCCGACGCGTCGATCGTGCGCATGACCAAGGCCGTGGCGGCCGGCGACGCCGACGCCTTCGTGTGCGGTGGCTCGACCGGGGCCGCCGTGGCGGCGGCCCTGTTCAACGTGAAACGTGCCCGCGGCATCTTCCGCCCGGCGCTGGCGCTCCCGCTCCCGATTCCCGGGGCGCACGTGACCCTGCTCGACGTGGGCGCCAACGTGGAGGTGCGGCCCGAGCACCTCGTCCAGTTCGCCTTCATGGGCGCCGCCTTCGCGCACCGGGTCCTGGAGGTGGAGCGCCCCCGCGTGGCCCTGCTCTCCAACGGCGAGGAGCCGACGAAGGGCACGCCCGACGTGCTCGAGGCCCACGGGCAGCTCGCCGAGCGGGCCGCCGACGCTCCGGACATGGAGTTCGTCGGCAACATCGAGGGCACGATGCTCACCGAGGGCGCGGCCGACGTCGTCGTCACCGACGGGTTCACCGGCAACGTGGCGCTCAAGCTGATCGAGGGCGTGTCGCAGACCCTGTTCCGGGCGATCCGCGACGTGGCGGAGGCCTCGCCGCGCGCCAAGGCGGGCGGGCTGCTCATGCGCGGCTCGCTGCGCGGGCTGCGCGACGACCTCGACCCCGAGGCCGCGGGCGGCGCGTACGTCCTCGGCCTGCGGAAGATCGGGATCGTCCACCACGGGCGTTTCACCCGCTACGGCATCTCGCAGGCCATCGCCGTGGCCGAGCGCGCCGCGCGGGAGCGGGTCGTCGAACGCACTCAGGAGGCGCTCGAAGCGGCCGGCGCGCTGCGCACGAGCCCGTCCGAAACCCCGGCTAACGTCGGGTCTTCCTCATGAAGCGCGAGGACATCCTCGATCTGATCCGGAACCACCTGGCCGACGAGCTCGAGGTCGAGCCCGCGCGCATCGTCGAGGGGACCCGCTTCAAGGAGGACCTCGAAGCGGACTCGCTCGATCTCTACACGCTCGTCCAGGAGCTGGAGGACACCTACGGCGTGAAGATCCCCGACGAGGCCGCGGCGCGGATCCTCGACGTCGGGTCCGCCGCGGACTACATCCTGGCCCACCAGCCCGCCGAGCCGAGGCCCTGACCGCTGCCGACCCTCTCCGAGCTCCTCGACGACCTGCCGGACGAGCTGGCCCGGCAGGTGTTCACGCACGCCTCGTGGAGCGAGCGGCGGTCGGACTCCTACGAGCGGCTCGCCTTCTTGGGCGACTCGGTGCTCTCGCTCTCGGTGACGGCGTACCTGTACCCGCGCTTCGCCGCCGAGCGCTACGGGGCGGGTCAGCTGACGAAGATCCGCGCGCAGGCCGTGTCGGGCCGAGCGTGCAAGGAGGTGGCCGAGGAGCTGGGCCTGCCCGAGCGCCTGCAGGCGGCGGCGCCGGCGAGCGCGCCCGCGGCGGCGCTGACGGCGACGGAGCGGGTGCTGGCGTCGGTGCTCGAGGCGGTCATCGGAGCGTGCTATCTGGCCTTCGGCTTCGAGCGCACGGCCGAAGCGGTGGTGGAGGCGTTCAAGGAGCAGGTCGAGGAGGCGCTCGAGCACCCCGAGGACAGCAAGTCGGCGCTCCAGGAGCTGCTCGCCCGGCGCGGCGACACGGTGGACTACACCGTGACGGACGAGGTGGGCCCTCCCACGACCGCACGTTCGAGGTCGCGGCCACGGTGAACGGGGACGTCGTGGGGCGCGGCACGGGGCGGAGCAAGAAGGACGCCGAGCAGGCCGCCGCCCGCGCCGCCTTGCAGGAGCTGGAGTCGTGACCTCGTGCACCTGAAGTCGCTCACGCTCAAGGGGTTCAAGTCGTTCCCCGATCGCACGCGCCTGGAGTTCGGGCCGGGCGTCAGCGTGATCGTCGGCCCCAACGGGTCCGGGAAGTCCAACATCACGGATGCGGTGCTCTGGGCGTTGGGGGAGCAGTCGCCCCTCGCGGTGCGCGGGCAGTCGATGCAGGACGTGATCTTCGGCGGCGCCCGCGGCCAGCAGGCGCGCGGCGCGGCCGAGGTCGAGCTCGTGATCGACAACGCCGACGGCGCGGCGGACCTGGAGTTCTCCGAGATCTCCATCTCGCGCCGCCTCGACCGCGCGGGCGAGGGCGAGTACCGCCTCAACGGAGCTCGCTGCCGGCTCGTCGACGTGCTCGAGGCGCTGTCCGACACCGGCCTGGGCAAGGAGATGCACTCCGTCGTCTCGCAGGGGCGCGTGGAGGCGGTGGTGACGAGCAAGCCCCGCGACCGGCGCCTGCTCGTGGAGGAGGCGGCCGGGCTGGGCAAGCATCGCAAGCGCCGGCGCCGTGCCCAGCTCAAGCTCGAGCGCACGCAGGACAACCTCGACCGCGCGCTCGACGTCGAGCGCGAGGCGCGCTCGCGCCTGCGCCCGCTCAAGCGCCAGGCCGAGGCGGCCGAGCTGCACGAGCGTCTCGAGCGCCAGTCCAGCGAGGCGCGGTGGGAGCTGGCGCGCGACCGCCTGCGAGAGCAGCGGGCCGCGCTCGCGCAGGCGGAGGACGCGGCCGCGACCGCGCGCGCCGCGCGCGACGAGGTCGAGGCCGAGCTCTCGGAGGTGGCCAAGCAGCGCGAGGCCGCCGAGGAAGCGCTGGCGCACCGCAGCGAGGAGCGAGAGCGGCTGTCCGGGCGCGTGTTCGCCGCCCGCTCGGCGCACGAGCGCGTGACCCTGCGCCGCGAGTCGTGCGCCGCGACCGCGGCCGAGCTCGGCGAGCGAATGGAGCGGCTGCGGGCGCGCGCCGACTCGCTCGCCGCCGAGCAGGCGCCCGGCGAGGCCCCTGACGGGGCACGGATCGGCGAGCTCGAGGCCGAGCTGGCGGTGCTGGAGCTGGAGCGCTCGACGGAGGTGGACCGGCAGGTCGCCGAACTGGAGGAGCGCCTGGCCGCCGCGCGGGGTGAGCTCGAGCGTGCCGAGGCCACGGTGGAGGAGCGACGGTCCGCGCTGGCCGTGGCCGACCAGGCGGGCGAGGCGGCGCGCGAGGAGCGCGGCCGGGCCGAGGCCGCGGTCGAGGCGGCGCGCCGCGAGGCGGCGCGGATCGGCGCCGAGCTGGCCAGCGTCAAGCAGTTCCTCGCCGCGCGCTCCGGTGCCCCGGGCGGCGCGCGCGCCCTGGCCGACGACCTCGATGTGGCCTCCGGCTACGAGCTGGCCGTCGCCGCGGCGCTCGGCGGACGACTGCGGGCGGCCGTCGTGCCCGACGTGATCGCCGGCGGGGTGCTGCTGGACTCGGCCGGTGCGGACGGCGGCAGCGCCGTCGTCGCCGGAGCCGCCGCCGGGACCCCCGGCCCGCCGCCGGTGCCGGGCGCCGAACCGCTGGCCGACCGGGTCGCCGGCGATGGGGACGGCGCCGAACTCGCTCGCGCCCTGCTCGCCGATGCGTGGGTGGTGGAGAGGCTGGAGGACGTCCCCGGGGATTTCGCCGGCATCGCCGTCACCCGCCCGGGCCGCGCGTGGTTCGGCGCGGCGCGCGAACTGCGACAGGCGCCCGAGGGCGGGGAGGACCGTGTGCTGGCCGAGCGCAACCGGCGCGACGACCTGCTGGCCGCGACCGAGCGGGCCCATGGCGCCGAGCGCACGGCGGGCCAGGAGGCCGAGCGCGCCTCGGCCGCCGTGGCCGAGGCCGACGCCGCCCGCGCCGAAACCGACCGCGAGCTGCGCGCCGCCGTCCGCGAGCGCGACGCCTCCGCGGAGGAGGTGCGCCGCGTCGAGTGGCTGATCGAGCAGCGCCGGTCGGCGCCCGACGAGGGCCCGTCGGGCCTTCGCCGCGCCGAGGTGGAGGCCGCCCTGGCCGCCGAGCGGCGGCTGGCCGAGCAGGCCGAGCACGCCCGCGCGGTCCAGCAGGAGCGGCTCGCCTCGGCCCGGGCGCAGCTGGAGCGCTGCCGAGCGCTCGGCCCGGCCGCCGAGCGGCTCGTCGCCGCGCTGGAGGCGGCCGAGACGGGGATCGGCGAGCGCGTCGCCGCGCTGGAGGCCGAGCTGAGCGCCGACCGCGCGGCCGGCGAGGGCCTGGCGGGCGAGCTGCGCGCCTTCGCCCATCGCGAGGCCGACCTTCAGGGTCGCCTGCGCGAGCGCGGCGAAGCGGTCACCGTCGCCGAGGTGGCGGCCCAGCAGGCGCGCGACCAGGCGGCCGAGGCGCAGGCCGAGCTGACCGGGCTCGCGGAACGCCTCGAGCTCGCCGCCGAGCCCGCGGACGAGTCGCTGGCCGACGAGGAGCGCGAGGCGCTGCAGACGCGGATCGAGCGCCTGGCCCGCCGTCGCGAGCAGCTCGGGCCGGTGAACCCGCTCGCCCAGGACGAGTACGCCGAGGCGCTGGCCCACGTCGAGGAGCTCGAGGAGCAACGCCGCGACCTCGACACGGCGCTGCGCGAGCTCCAGTCGCTGATCACGGAGACCGACCGCCGCATCCGCGAGGCGTTCGAGGAGACCTTTGCCGCCACGGCGGCCAACTTCGAGGAGCTCGTCGGCCAGCTGTTTCCCGGGCGGGCGCGGGCGGCTGCGGCTGGTCAAGGAGGAGGGGGAGCCCAAGCGCGTTCTCGGCGGCCAAGATCCGCCCGCCGACGACGGCGAGGCGGCTCCCGAGCCCGAGGCCGACGAGGAGGAGGAGCGCGAGGAGGACCTCCTCGGCGTCGAGATCGAGATGACCCCGGCCGGGAAGTCGATGAAGCGCCTGTCGCTGCTGTCGGGCGGCGAGAAGTCGCTGACCGCGCTCGCCTTCCTCTTCGCGATCTTCCTCGCCCGGCCGTGCCCGTTCTACGTGCTCGACGAGGTCGAGGCCGCGCTCGACGACCTCAACATCGACCGCTTCCTCACCCTGCTGCGCCGCCACGCCGACCGGGCGCAGTTCGTCGTCGTCACCCACCAGAAGCGCACGATGGAGGCCGCCGACACCCTGTACGGGGTCTCGATGGGCGACGACGGCATCTCGCGCGTCATCTCGCGGCGGCTGCCGTCGGAGGAACGCGAGCAGGCCGGCGCCGCGGCCTGATCAGGGCTGCCGGCTCTCGGTGGCCACGCGCACGCCGAGCGCGACGAGGACGGTGCCGGTCACGCCCTCGATCGCGCGGCGGACCCGCGGCCGGCGCAGCCAGTCGCCCGCGCGCGCCACGGCGACGACATAGGCGCACAGCCAGGCGAAGGTCAGCGCGCAGAACAGCAGCCCCAGGCCGAGCATGACCCAGAAGGATCCGCCGCCGTCGGGCGCGAACTGCGGCAGCAGGCTGGTGAAGAAGGCGGCCATCTTCGGGTTGCCGAGGTCGTTGATCAGGCCTTGGCGGTAGGCGACCCGCGACGAGCCCGTCCGCTCGCTGCCGGCCTCGGAAGGCCCGCCGTTCTCCGCGTCCTTGCGCAGCGCGACGGCCAGCGCCTGCGCGCCGAGAAACACCAGGTAGGCCGCGCCGGCGAGCTTGACGGCCACGAACGCCGGCTCCGAGGCGACCAGGAGGGCCGCGATCCCGGCGCTGGCGGCCAGCGTCCAGCACGCCTGCCCGCTGATCACCCCGAGGGCCGTGAACACGCCGGCGCGCCGCCCGCCCAGCAGCGAGTTGCGGACGGTGAGGGCCGTGTCGGGTCCCGGCGTGACGATGACGATCACGGAGACCCCGACGAAGGCGGCGAGCTCGACCACGCCCTCCAATCTATTCGGCGCCTCGGACTCAGTCGAGCCGCGACTCGACGAGCTTCAGCTTGCCCGCGGGGCCGGCGGCGCGCTCGAGGCCGTCGACCGACCGCGCATCGACCGGCGGGTCGGCGCCGAGCTCACGAAGGGCGTCGCCGAGCGCCTCGGCGACGCGCTCGGGCGTGTCCGGCGAGGCGTTGGCCCGGAGGACGAGCTCGACGTGCACGCCGTCCTCGTCGTGCACGACCCGGCACTGTGCGACCTCGCCGAAGCGCGCGAGCGGGCTGCGCAGGGCATGGGGATGGACGGCGACCGTCCCGCCGGCCGCGCCCGGAAGGTGCAGGATGTCGTCGCTGCGGCCCTCCAGGGCGGCGATGACCCGCAACGGCCGCCCGCACGGGCACGGCTCCGGGGAGAGAGTCACGAGGTCGTCGAGCTCGTAGCGGATGAGGGGCAGGGTGCGGTTGAACAGGTTGGTGACGAGCAGGCGGGCGCCCGGCTCGCCGTCGGGCACCGCCCGGCCGGCCTCGTCGACGACCTCGACGAACGCCAGGTCCTCGAACAGGTGCTTGCCGGCGTGGTGCTCGCAGTCCACGGCGAAGATGCCGGCCTCGGTGATCCCGTAGACGTCGAAGGGCTCGGCGCCCCACGCCGTCCGAATGCGCTCGGTCATCTCCGGCGTGCGCACCTCCGAGGTCGTCGACACCGTCCGGGGCGCGACGTTGAGACGGCCCTCCAGCTGTTCGAGGGCGAGCAGCGCGAGCACCGACGGATAGCCGATCAGCGCGTCCGGCCGGAAGCGGTCGATCGCGGCGCACAGCTCGTCGAGCGGCGCGCGGGCGTCGAGGCGCAGGAGCCGGTGCAGGCCGACGTCGATGCTCAGGCCGTAGCGCGCGGTCATGTGCAGCGGGCTGGTGGCGCTGACCGACGGCGACGCGCAGCCGGGGCAGGCGCGGCCGCGTGCCGGACCAGTCGCTCCAGCGCAAGAACCCGGCGAGGCACGCGCTCCATTCCCGGCGGTCGAAGACGAACACGCCGCGGCGCCCCGTGGTGCCGCCGGTGGCCATGGCGCGGAAGCGCCCGTCGAGGTAGTCGTCGCGCTCGAGCCCGTCGAGGTGAGCCTCGACATCCGCGAGGCGCAGACTCGGGACGGTGACGACGTCGTCCCAGCGCTCCATCAGCGTCTGCCTTGTCCAGCGTCGGCAGGGAGGCCAGCGGCGCGTCGGCGAGCGGTCGGCCCGCGAAGCGCTCGCGGTAGAAGGGCGAACGGGCGCCCGCGAAGGCGACGATGTCGCGCAGCCACGCGGCCTGCGAGACCTCGAACCGGTCGCGTGACCAACCCTCGTGGCCGGCCAGCTCGCGGCCGAGCCGCAGCCCGCGGGCGAAGTCTCCGAGCCTTCGCGCGTGATAGCCGGGCCTCATCCGAGCTCCTTCTCGAACCAGTGGGCCGCGTACTGATTGTCGTTGTAGGCCTCGATGTGGCGATAGCCCGACGGCCTCGTAGAGCGTGCGCGCCTCGGGCTGTCCGGCGCTCGTGTCCAGCCGCACCCGGGCGTACCCGGCCGCGAGCGCCGCCTCCTCGAGGCGGGCGAGGAGCGCGCGTGCCAGACCGCGGCGCCGCGCCGCCGGCGCGACGTACATCCGCTTGACCTCGCCGGTGTCCTCGTCCAGGCGCACCAGGCCGGCGCAGCCCACCGGCTCGCCCGCCAGGTAGGCCACGAGGAACGCGCCGCCGGGCGGGGCCATCGCCTCGGCGCCCGCGGGCGGAGTGCGCGTCTCGTCCCACTCGCCGATGCGCGTGGTGGCGTCGGCGATGTAGGCGACGAGCAGAGCGCGCCCGGCCGGGGCGTCGGCACGCTCCGATCGAATCTCCGGCTCGCCCACGCGGGCATGCTCCCACGCGCGGTCGCGCTAGCGTGCGCGCGCATGGACTGGCACGACGTGTTCATCACCGCCGACGGGGCGCCCGCCGGTGACGCCGCCCCGCCGCCCGAGGTCGCGGAGGAGCGCCGCGGGTTCTTCCGCCGCCTGCGCGAGAACATGTCCAAGACCCGCCAGGCGCTGGCCAGCGAGGTTCAGGCCACGCTGCTGTCCGGCGAGCTCGACTCCGCGGCCTGGGAGCGCCTGGAGGAGGCGCTCATCCACGCGGACGTGGGAGCGCGGACGACGGCCGAGGTCGTGGAGCGGCTCGAGCGCGAGGTGGAGGCGGGCGGGCTGGAGGACGGCGAAGCGATCACGGGGAGGCTGACCGAGCTCCTGGCCGAATACGCGCGGCCCGCCGATGGCGACGCGGCGCGCATCGACCTGCGCCACGAGCCCGTGGTGATCCTCGCCGTCGGGGTCAACGGGACCGGCAAGACGACCTCGATCGGCAAGCTGGCCTGGCACCTGCGGCAGGAGCTCGGCCTGCAGGTGGTGATCGGGGCGGCGGACACGTTCCGGGCCGCCGCCGTCGAGCAGCTCGAGGAGTGGGCCCGGCGCTCGGACAGCGAGTTCGTCCGCGGCGCGCCCGACTCCGACCCCGGCGCCGTCGCCTTCGACGCGGTCGCGGTGGGGCGCGAGCGCGGTGCCGACGTCGTGATCATCGACACCGCGGGGCGGCTGCACACGCAGGACGACCTGATGGCCGAGCTGGGCAAGGTGGCGCGGGTCATCGGCAAGCAGGTGGCCGGAGCCCCGCACGAGACGCTGCTCACGGTCGACGCCACGACGGGCCAGAACGGGCTGCGCCAGGCCAAGCAGTTCGCCGAGGCGGTCCCGGTGACGGGCATCGTGCTCACGAAGCTCGACGGGACCGCCAAGGGCGGCATCGCGGTGGCCATCGCTCGCGAGCTCGGCATCCCGGTCAAGCTGATCGGGATCGGAGAGAAGCTCGAGGACCTCCGCCCCTTCGACGCGGACGACTTCGCCAGGGCGCTACTCAGGTAGAGCCGGCGAAGCCGGCGGTTACGCACGGCCGGAGGCCGGCGTCGTTCTCAGATCGCGAGGCGGGATGCCTCGCGGAGGTATAACTCCCTCAATGTCCGGGTGGGTCTTCTGGATAATCGCGGCGATCGTTCTGGCGGTCGGGGAGATGGTGACTCTCAGCTTCTTCCTCGCCCCGTTCGCGGGCGGCGCGCTGCTCGCCGCGATCGTCGACGCGGCCGGGGGCGGCGTGATCCTCTCGTGGGGGATCTTCATCCTCTCCTCGCTGCTGCTCCTGCTCGTCGTGCGCCCCATCGCCCGATCGCACCGCAAGATGCCCGCGCAGCTGCGCACAGGCACGGCCGCTCTCATCGGGCGCCGGGCCGTCGTCGTGGAGCGGATCGCCAACCACGAGGCCGTCGGCGCGATCCGCATCGACAGCGGCGACGTGTGGACGGCCCGGACCTACGACGAAGACGAGACCTACGACGTGGGCACGCGCGTCGAGGTCGTCGAGATCAAGGGCGCCACGGCGCTGGTAACCGACTAGGGAAGGAAGTCCGAATGGCCGGCCTCATCGTCCTCGCCGTCGTGGCGCTGTTCTTCATCTTCGTCGCGGCGCGGACCGTCCGCATCATCCCGCAGGCGCGGGCCGGCATCATCGAGCGCCTCGGCCGGTACAGCCGCACGACCGAGCCCGGGCTGACGATCATCGTCCCGTTCGTCGACCGGCTCAAGCCGCTGATCGACCTGCGCGAGCAGGTCGTCTCCTTCCCGCCGCAGCCCGCGATCACCGAGGACAACGTCACGGTCCACATCGACTCCGTCCTCTACTTCACGATCACCGACCCCAAGGCCGTGACCTACGAGGTGGCCAGTCCGCTGCAGGCGATCGAGCAGCTCACCGTGACCACGCTGCGCAACGTCATCGGCGGCATGACCCTGGAGGAGACGCTCACGTCGCGCGACCAGATCAACGCGGCCCTGCGGGTCGTCCTCGACGAGGCCACCGGCCAGTGGGGGATCCGCGTCAACCGCGTGGAGATCAAGTCGATCGACCCGCCGGGCTCGATCCAGGAGGCCATGGAGAAGCAGATGCGCGCCGAGCGCGACCGTCGCGCCGCGATCCTCAACGCCGAGGGCGTCAAGCAGTCCCAGATCCTCACGGCCGAGGGCGAGAAGACGTCGGCCGTGCTGCGCGCCGAGGGCGCCAAGGAGGCGGCGATCCTGCGCGCCGAGGGCGAGTCGAAGGCGATCGGCACCGTGTTCGCGGCGATCCACGAGGGCAAGCCCGACCAGGAGCTGCTCTCGTACCAGTACCTCCAGATGCTGCCCCAGCTCGCGCGCGGCGAGGCGAACAAGATCTTCGTCATCCCGTCGGAGTTCACGCAGGCGCTGGGCAACATCGGCGGCGCGCTCACCGGCCTGGCCCGCGGCGCCGACGGGCCGCCACCGCCCCCGCCACGCCCGTAGCCGCCATGATCTAGGGTCGAGTTGCACGCTGGTCCGGACGGGCGATGCGATTCTCCTTCGAGGTCATTCCCGAGCAGCCGATCGCCGAGCTCCTCGACGCGATCGAGCTGGCGGACCGCCTCGGCTTCCACGGCTGCTACAGCGCGGACGAGACCTACCACAAGGACATGTGGGCTCTGTTCGGCGCGGCGGCCGCGCGCACCGATCGCATCGTCCTGGCTCCCGGAGTCACGCACGTGATCCTCAAGGACCCGACGATCGTCGCGCAGTCCGCGGCCACGCTCGACGAGCTCACCGGGGGGCGAACCGAGGTCGTGTTCTCGGTCGGCAACATCGCGATGCTCGAGCAGTACGGCGTCGAGTGGCGGCCGCGCATGCTCGCCCGGCTCCGGGAGGCCCACCACGTGCTGCGCACGTTCCTGGACACGGGGGAGATCGACTTCGAGGGCGACTTCTATCGCTACCGCGGACTGTTCACCGCGGCGCGGCCGGTCCAGAAGCACATGCCGGTCAAGCTCGGCGGCATGGGCGGACCGAAGTCGTTCGAGCTGGCGGGCGAGATCTCGGACGGGCTGCACACCGCCTGCGCCTACTCGCCCGAGGCCCTGAGCTACGCCGTCGAACACGCTCACGCCGGGGCGCAGCGCGCAGGGCGCGACCCCGGGGAGATCGAGGTCGCCGACTACGTTCTCGGCGCGATCGCCGCGGACGGCGACGCGGCTCGCACCGCGGCCCGCACGCTCGCCGCCTTCTACATCCCGTCCATGCCCCCGGTGCTGCTCGAGCGCCACGGCATCGCGCCGGAGTCGGTCCGGCCGATCGTCGCGGCCTTCGGTCGTGGCGACGTCGCCGAGGCGCTTGCGCCTCACCTCGGACGACCTCGCCGACTCCGATCTCGATTGCGGGGACGCCCGACGATTGGGTCGAGCGGCTGCAGGCCGACTTCGCTCCCAGCGGGCTCGACCACCTGATCGTCGTGCCCGCCGACCCATTCCTCACGCGCAGCTGGGCCGGCGTGGAGGTCGACGGCCTGCCCGATCTCGCCGGTCAGCTCCGTCTGCTGCACGAAGAGGTCATGCCGGCCGTCGTGCCGTAGCCGAGCAGGCGAGCCGGCCGGAGTCGAGCGTGTGCCCGGCGGTGTCGACGAACGCATAGTCGGCGACCCCGCGGCGCAGGCGCAGGCGCAAGGCGCCGAAGCTGTGGTCGTCGGAGAACGCGAGGCGGGGGTCCGTGCCGTTCACGGGGTGCAGGCGGTGGCCGCCGGCTCCGTCCACGAACTCCGTGATCCCGTCGACCGGCCGGAAGCGCTGCATGTCGTGGGCGTGGCCGTTGAGCACCGCGACGGCGTGGCCGCGCAGGGCCCGCCACAGCGGCGCCACGTCCGGCTGGTCGGGGACATGAGGGGCCGCGCTGAAGCGCGGCCGGTGCCAGAAGGCGATCCGGCACGTCCCCGGCGCTCTGATCTGGTTGCGCAGCCAGCGCACCTGGCGCGAGTGGGCGCCGTGCGGGCTCTGGGAGTTGAGGCCGAGCAGCTGCCAGCTCCCGACGCGTACCGAATAGTAGGCGGGGGGCTCGCGCCCGATGACCGTCTTCCAGTAGGCGTCGTAGCCCTGCTCTCGCCGGGGCCACTCGTGATTGCCGGGTGTCGGGTCGGTGACCTGGGCGAGGCTCCCGTACACGTCGCGGAAGTCCCGGGTGAACTGGGCGCGCGTGCCCGTCGGGTAGACGTCGCCCAGATAGAGGAACCGGGCGATGGGGCCCGAGGTGATCACGAGGTTCTCGACGGCGCGGGAGGCGGTTCCGCCGTCGGCCCCGTCGCCCACCGCCCAGACCGTCTTCCAGCTCGCGGCGCGGGCGTCGTGGTCGAGGTCCGCCAGCAACGCCAGCGGGGCGAGCGAGGCGATGAGCGCGATCAGGGCGAGCCGGCGGACGGGCGACATCCCGTCCACATCATGTGGGGGCGCAGTCAACCCGGGCTAACGTCGCGATGAGCCAGGGATGAGAGGGGCCCGGCTCGGGTCCGGGTAGCCTCTGAGGCGATGTTCGACACCCTCTCCGAGAAGCTCCAGGACGCGCTGGCCGGCGTGCGCGAGCGCGGCACGCTGACCGAGGACGACGTCGACAAGGCCATGCGCGAGATCCGTCTCGCCCTGCTGGAGGCGGACGTGAACTTCAAGGTCGTCAAGTCGTTCACGGCGACGGTCAAGGAGCGCTGCCTCGCCGAGGACGTGATCGGTCACCTCAACCCCGGCCAGCAGGTGGTCAAGATCGTCAACGAGGAGCTGACGGCGCTGATGGGCGGGGCGGGCCGCGACCTCGCCTTCTCGCCGCGGCCGCCGACGGTCGTGCTGATGGCCGGCCTTCAGGGTTCGGGCAAGACCACCGCGTGCGCGAAGCTCGCGCGCCACCTGCGCGTCGAGCACGGCTCCAGCGTCGCGCTGGCCGCCTGCGACGTGTACCGCCCGGCGGCCGTCGAGCAGCTGGTCACCCTGGGGGAGAGGGCCAAGGCCGACGTCTACGAGCGCGGCACCGACGCCAGCCCGGTCGAGATCGCGGCGTGGGCGCGGGAGCGCGCCGAGCGCGAGGGCAAGGACGTGCTCATCGTCGACACCAGCGGCCGCCTGCACGTGGACGAGGACCTGATGCGCGAGCTGGCCGACGTCCGGAAGGTGACGAAGCCCCATTCGATCCTCCTCGTCGTCGACGCGATGACCGGCCAGGACGCGGTGAACGTGGCCGAGCAGTTCGCCGAGACCGTCCAGTTCGACGGCGTGGTGATGACCAAGCTCGACGGCGACGCCCGCGGAGGCGCTGCGCTGTCCGTCAAGGCGGTCACGGGCAAGCCGGTGATCTACGCGTCCACGGGCGAGAAGCTCGATCAGTTCGAGCGCTTCCATCCCGACCGCATGGCCCAGCGGATCCTCGGCATGGGCGACGTCCTGACCTTCATCGAGAAGGCCGAGGGGCAGTACGACGCCGACCAGGCGGCCGAGCTGGAGCGCAAGATGCGCAAGGCCGAGTTCACGCTCGAGGACTTCCTCTCCCAGCTCAAGCAGGTACGGCGCATGGGGCCGCTCTCGAACCTGCTCGGCATGGTCCCGGGCCTGGCCGGGGCCAAGGAGCTGCGGGGAATGAAGGTGGACGAGCGGGAGATCGACCGTCTCGAGGCGATAATCCTCTCCATGACTCCGGAGGAGCGCCGCCGGCCGGAGATGATCAAGGGCTCCCGGCGCCTGCGGATCGCCAAGGGCTCGGGGACGAACGTGCAGGCGGTCAACCAGCTGGTCAAGCAGTTCGGCCAGATGCGGAAGCTGATGCGCCAGATCGGCCAGGGCAAGACACCCGACCTGGGCGCCCTCATGCGCCAGGCCGGACGATGAGCGAGCAGTCCGACTTCGACGACATCAGCCAAGGCGTGTGGGAGGGCGTTTCGGGCGGCTGGAAGGCGCACGCCGCCGACCTGGAGGAAGGGCCACACGGAGAGGCCGCCGCGCGGATGCTCGACGCGGCGGCGCTGCGGCCGGGAGAGCGAGTGCTCGAGCTGGCCTGCGGGCCGGCCGGGGTCGGGCTGCAGGCGGCGCGGGCGGTGGAGCCGGAGGGCAGCGTCCTGCTGACCGACTTCAGCGAAGGGATGGTGCAGGCGGCACGCGACCGGGCGACCGAGCTGGGGATCGAGAACGTCGAGTTCGCGGTCGCCGACGCACAGAGGCTCGATCTGCCGGACGACTCCTTCGACGCCGCCCTGTGCCGCTTCGGGTACATGCTGATGGGCGATCCGTTCGCGGCGATGCAGGAGACCGCGCGCGTGCTGCGTCCGGGCGGTCGCATCGCGCTCGCCGTGTGGGGGGAGCCCGCAGACAACGCCTGGATCATGCTGCTGATGCGCGCGCTCCTGGAGCACTTCGACGCGCACGCGCCGGACCTCGATGCCCCGGGCCTGTGGGCGTTCCGCGACCACGATCGTCTGCGGGGGATGCTGGCCAACGCCGGGTTCGCCGGGGTGAAGGTGGAGACCCTCCAGACGTCCGAGCGCTTCCGGTCGCTCGACGAGTGGTGGCAGCGCCTGTCCGACCTCGCCGGCCCGCTCCAGGCGCTGCTCGGCGCGCTGTCTCCCGAGGACCTCGCCGCCGTGCGCGAGCGCGTCGCCCGCGACGTCCAGCCGTTCACCGGGGCCGACGGGTCGCTGGAGCTTCCCGCGGCCATCAACGTCGCCGTCGCCACCCGCCCGGGCACCTGACCCGCTACCCTCTCCCGCCGCATGTCCGTACGACTCAGACTCACCCGCGTGGGCGGGAAGAAGGATCCGATCTGGCGCGTCGTCGTGGCCGACCAGCGCTCGCCGCGCGACGGCCGCGTGATCGAGACCGTCGGCCGCTACAACGCGCAGACCGACCCGTCGACGATCACGATCGACGAGGAACGCGTGCGCGCGTGGCTCGCCCGCGGCGCCCAGCCCACGCGCACGGTGCGCAAGCTCCTGCGCACGCAGGGCATCGACGCCGGCTGACCGCGGAGGGTCTGGCATGAAGGAGTTGCTCGAGTACCTCGCCCGGGCGCTCGTCGACGATCCCGACGCCGTCGAGGTCGAGCAGTTCGAGGAGGAGGACGGAACGGTCGTGCTCGAGCTGGCCGTGGGCGACGACGAGTACGGCAAGGTGATCGGCCGCGGCGGGCGCACCGCTCAGGCCCTGCGCGTGATGGTGAAGGCGGCCGCGGTGAAGGAGAATCGCCGTGTCCTCATCGACATCGTCGAGTGACTCCCTCGAAGCCGGGTGGGTCGGGCGGCCGCACGGCCTCGACGGCTCCTTCCACGTGACGCGGCCGCGGGCCGAGCTCTTGCCCGCCGGCGCGGCCGTGACGGTCGCGGGCGCGGTGCGCGAGATAGTCCGCCGCTCGGGGACGGATCAGCGGCCGATCCTGCGCCTGGACGGCTGCGAGACCCGCGAGTCGGCCGAGGCGCTGCGCGGCGAGGCGCTGCTCGTGGCGCGCGACTCGCTGCCGGCCCTGGGCGAGGACGAGTGGTGGCCCGAGGAGCTGGAAGGCTGCCGCGTCCGCGACGGCGACCGGACCATCGGCGTGGTGACGGGCGTGCGGGCGCTCCCGTCGTGCGAGGTGCTCGAGGTCGCGCGCGAGGACGGCGGGGAGCTCCTCGTTCCGCTCGTGCGCGACGCCGTGCGCGCCGTCGACGTCGAGCGCCGCGACATCGACGTGGACATGGCGTTCCTCGAGGGTGAGTGATGCAGATCGACGTCTTCACCCTGTTCCCCGACTGGTTCGGCTGGTTCGAGGGCCAGCGCCACGTCGCCAACGCGCGCGCCGCCGGTCACGAGCTGCGCTACGCCTCCTACCGCGATCACAGCGAGCTGAGCGGGCGCCAGGTCGACGACACGCCGTTCGGGGGCGGGGCCGGGATGGTCCTGCGCGTGGACGTGGTGGACGCCGCGCTCCAGGGTTTCTACGGCCGCGACTCACTCGACGTGCGCCGCGAGCGGCGGGTGGTCGCGCTCACGGCCTCGGGGCGGGTGCTCGACGACGCCCTGGTCGACGAGCTGGCGCGCGAGCCGGCGCTGACGCTGCTGTCGGGCCGCTACGAGGGCTTCGACGAGAGGGTGGTCGAGAACCTGGCCACGGACGCCATCTCGATCGGGCGCTACGTGCTGTCGGGGGGAGAGCTGGCGGCGATGGTGCTCGTGGACGCCGTCCTGCGCAAGCTCCCCGGCTCGCTCGGACACGAGGAGTCGGCGGTCGAGGAGAGCTTCAGCGCGGCGCTGGAGGGGGCGCCCGAGTATCCGCACTACACGCGCCCGGCCGAATACCGGGGCTGGAAGGTCCCCGAGGTGCTGCTGACGGGCCACCACGAGCGCATACGCGAATGGCGGCTCGATCAGAGCCGCCGCCGGGACAAGGCCTGAGCGAGATGATCATCTACCATCCCGGAGCGTCGCGCCGGATCCCGCCAGGGCCGCGCGACTGTTCTTTGCCATGAGCACGGTGATCGAAAACCTCGAGCGCGAGCAACTGCGCCGCGTGCCCAAGTTCCAGCCGGGGGACCGCGTGCGCGTGCATTTCCAGGTCGTCGAGGGCACCCGCCGGCGCACCCAGGTGTTCGAGGGCGTCGTGCTCAAGCGCCAGGGCCACGGCGCCCGGGAGACCTTCACCGTCCGCAAGCAGTCGTTCGGCGTCGGCGTCGAGCGCACGTTTCCGCTGCACTCCCCGAAGATCGAGAGGATCGAGGTGGCCGCGCGCGGCGACGTCCGCCGCGCCAAGCTGTACTACCTGCGCGGCCGCGTGGGCAAGCGCGCGCGCGTGCGCGAGCAGCGCGGCACGGGCGCCGAGGAGACCGTGGAGGCCGGGCTGCTCCACGCGCCCAGCGAGGCGGTCGACGCCGAGGGCGTCTCGGCCGCCGACGCGCCCGAGTCCACCGGCGAGGCGCCTCCCGTGGAGCCGCCGGCCGAGGAGGAGGCGCCGGAGGCCGAGGGCGACGTCCGCTCCCGAGGCCGAGGGCGAGTCCGCTCCCGAGGCCGAGGGCGAGTCCACGCCGGAGGAGGAGCCTGCACCGCAGGACGAGGCCGCCGGCGACGAGCAGTCCGGGTGAGCACGACCAAGAAGAAGCGCTCGGGCGCCGGCTCGCTCATCGAGCTGGTGGTGATCGTCGCGACGGCGCTGGGCCTGGCGCTGGGCATCCAGGCCTTCCTGATCAAGCCCTATCGGATTCCCTCGGAGTCGATGGAGCCGACGCTCGACGTCGGCCAGCGCGTGCTCGTCAACCGCATCGGCAACCGCTTCTCCGATCCCGAGGTCGGCGAGATCCTGGTCTTCCATCCGCCCAAGGGCTCCGAGCAGGAGGTCCAGTGCGGAAATCCCAACCAGGGCGACGGCCACCCGCAGCCCTGCGGCACGCCCACCTCGGGCAAGTCCGACGTCAACTTCATCAAGCGCGTCGTGGCCGGTCCGGGCGACACGCTGGCCATCGTCGACGGCCACGTGATCCGCAACGGCAAGCGGGCCAAGGAGTCCTTCACGCGCGAGTGCGGCGGGGGCGGCGGCTGCAACTTCCGCCGGCCGATAACCATTCCGCCCGACCACTGGTTCATGATGGGCGACAACCGTGGGGAGTCCGACGACAGCCGGTTCTGGGGACCAGTCCCGAAGAAATGGATCATCGGCGGAGCCTTCGCCACCTACTGGCCCCCCAAGCGCGTCGGGATCCTCTAGGAGCCGGCGTCGCCACCGGCCCACAGCGCGGAGATTGTTCAAGTTCGATCGTGAGCTGAACGCCCGCTACGTGGCGGGCGCCGACGAGGCCGGCCGCGGCTGCCTGGCCGGGCCGCTGGTCGCGGCCGCCGTGCTGTTCGACTACGAGCGGCTGGGCCTGCGCGAGGTCCGCGCCCTGACGGGGCTCAACGACTCCAAGCAGCACACGCTCGAGGGGCGCGAGGCGCTCTACCCGATCGTCCTGCGCTGCGCCACCAGCGTGGCGGTCATCTCGCGCTGCGTTCGCGGGATCGACGAGCGCGGCCTGCACAACACCAATCTCGAAGCCCTCAGCTCCGCGCTGTCTCGCGTGGCCGTGCCCGGCACGATCTGCCTGTCCGACGGCTTCCCGGTCCCGCCCACGGGCCACGAGCAGCGCGCGGTGATCAGCGGCGACGCGCGCTCGGCCGCGATCGCCGCGGCGTCCATCGTCGCCAAGGTGACCCGCGACCGCTACATGCGCCGGGCCGACGCCCTGCACCCCGGCTGGGAGTTCGCCACCCACGTCGGCTACGCGACGCCGGAGCACCGCGCCGCCATCCTGGCCCAGGGAGTGAGCCCGCTGCACCGCCTCTCGTTCCAGAGCCTGGCCTACCAGCAGCTGGACCTCGCGGCCGCGGCCGAGCTTCTCTGAACAGCGGGCATCGAGGGGTGGGTCCGGCTGGAGGGGCGCTCCTTCGAGGGGTCTGTCACGTTGACCCCCACTATGGGGGCTGAGGTGACACACCCCCGCTCCGCTAGAACGCGTCCTGCACGTGATCGAGGGCGAGGAGCTTCCCGCGCGCGTCGAACACGACGCCGATCGCGTCGAAGCGCAGCTCGGCCGAGTAGGGCCGGTCGGTCGTCTCGGCCAGCCAGGCCGCGGCCATCGTGCGCACCTGCTTTCGCTTGCCCGGGCCCAGCGCGTCCCACGGGGAGGCGCTCGGGCCCGCCCGGCGCGTCTTGACCTCGCAGAAGACCAGCGTCTCCCCGTCGAACGCCACGACGTCGAGCTCGCCGAAGCGGGTCCGGTGATTGCGCGCGATCACCTCGTAGCCGAGCCGCACCAGGTGGGCGGCGGCGATGTCCTCGCCGGCGCGGCCGAGCCGATGTCGGAGGTCGTCGGACATGGGCGGCGACGCTACGGGCGCGGACGTGGCGGGACGCGCGCGGATCGTGTCGGCGCGGCCACCCCTTGGCGAACGGCGTGTGTCTCGTAACTGCGGGCGTCCTACCGTCGCCGGCGTGCTCGCTCGCATCACCACCTTCGCCATCGACGGGCTCGACTCCCGCCGCGTCGCGGTCGAGGTCGACGTGCGCGCCCGGGGCCTGCCCGCGTTTCGCATCGTGGGCCTGGCCGACACGGCCGTGCGGGAGGCCCGCGAGCGCGTGCGGTCGGCCATCCTCAACTCGGGCTTCGACTTCCCGAAGGGGCGCATCACGGCCAACCTGGCGCCCGCGTACCTGCGCAAGATCGGCCCCGGCTTCGACCTCGCGCTGGCCCTCGGGGTCCTCGCGGCCAGCGGGCAGGTCTCCGACGCGCGCCTCGAGTCCTGGGCCGTCCACGGGGAGCTCTCCCTCGGCGGCGAGATCCGGCCGGGCCGGGGAACGCTGGCGGTGGCGGAAGGCGTGCGGCGCGCCGGCCTCGACGGCCTGATCGTGCCCTGGGAGTCGTCGGCCGAGGCGGCGCTGGTGGACGGGCTGGAGGTGATCCCGGCCGCCGGCCTGCGCGACGCGGTGGAGCTGCTCGACGGCGAACGCGCGGTCGAGCCCCCGGAGCCCGGGGTGCGGGAGCCCGAGGCGCACGAGCACGCCGACCTCGGCGACGTCGCCGGCCAGGTCGAGGCCGTGTACGCCATGGAGATCGCGGCGGCGGGCGGTCACAACCTGCTCCTCGAGGGCCCGCCGGGGATCGGCAAGACGATGCTCGCGCGGCGCCTGCCGGGCATCCTGCCGCCGCTGACCCGAGAGGAGGCGCTGGAGGTGACGCGCATCTACAGCGTCGCGGGGCGCCACGACGGCGGCGGGCTGATCACCCGCCGCCCCTTCCGCGCGCCGCACCACACGATCTCGGCCTCCGGGCTGGTCGGCGGCGGCCCGCGGCCGGTGCCGGGCGAGGCGAGCCTGGCCCACCACGGGGTCCTGTTCCTCGACGAGTTGTCGGAGTTCCCGCGCCCCGCCCTGGAGGCTCTGCGCCAGCCACTCGAGGACGGTCGCGCGACGATCGTGCGCGGCCAGCGCGCGCGCACGTTTCCCACGCGCTTCATGCTCGTGGCGGCGACCAATCCATGCCCGTGCGGCTACGCCGGGGATCCTCGCCGCTGCCGCTGCACGGAGAGCGACATCGCGCGGCACCGGCGCCGGCTGAGCGGCCCGCTGCTCGACCGCATCGACCTCCTGTGCGCCCTGGAGCGCCCGCCCGCTCCTCATCTGGCGGCGCCGTCCGGCGCGGGCTCCGCGGGGGTGCGCGAGCGGGTCATGCGAGCGCGAGCCGCTCAGGCCGGCCGCTTCGCGGGAACCCAGATCGCCTGCAACGGGCACATGGACACCGCCGCCCTTCGCGCTCACGCGCGGCTGGCCGACGGCGCGGAGCAGCGCCTGCGCGAGGCCTACGAGCGCGAGGCGCTCAGCGCGCGCGGGATGCACCGGGTGGTGCGCGTGGCCCGGACGATCGCCGACCTCGCCGGGCGCGAGGCGGTCACCGCCGAGGACGTCCTGACCGCGCTCGGGCTCCGCCAGGAGCGGGCGGCGCCGGCGCTCGCGGCGTGAGGGCCTGCGCCGCCTGCCTGCGCCGTGCGCGGCTCATCGCCCGCCTCGCCGGCCACCTCGACCACCTCCACGCGAAGCGCGGAATGCTCGACGAGGTGTTCGCGCTGAGCGACGAGGACCTGGTGGCCGCCCTTGTCCCGTCGCGGCGCGAGCGCCGGCGCCTGCTGTCGCCGGGGGAAGGTGGGGAGGAGGCGTTGGGTGCGGCGGACCTCGCCGCGACGTGCCGGCACGACGGCGCCTATCCCGCCGCGCTGCGCGAACTCCGGGGACCGCCGGCGGCGCTGTTCACGAGCTCCGGGGAGCGGCTCGTCGCGCTGTGCGCGGAGCCGGCGGTGGCGATCGTCGGGGCGCGACGCGCGTCGGCGTACGGGGTGGAGGTCGCCCGCTCGCTCGGTCGGAGCCTCGCCGCGGCGGGAGTGACCGTGGTCAGCGGCATGGCGCTCGGGGTCGACTCCGCGGCCCACGCGGGGGCGCTCGAGTCCGGCGGGCCGACGGTGGCCGTGCTGGCCGGCGGCGCCGACGTGCCCTACCCGGCGAGCAAGCGCTCGCTGCACCGCGAGATCGCCGCGCGCGGCGCCGTGGTCTCCGAGATGCCGCCCGGGTTTCACCCGCGGCGCTGGGCGTTTCCCGCGCGCAACCGGATCATCGCCGGCCTCGCCGGGGTCACGGTGGTGGTCGAGGCGGCCGAGCGCTCGGGGGCGCTCATCACGGCGCGGGTGGCGCGCGACCTCGGGCGCGACGTCGCCGCGGTGCCCGGGCGGATCACGTCTCCGCTCGCGGCCGGCGCGAACGCGCTGCTGCGCGACGGCGCGCATGTGGTCGACGGTCCGCAGGCGGTGCTGGACGTGCTCTTCGGGGTCGGGGTCCGGCGGGCCGAGCCCGTCCGCGACGGTCGCGATCTCGCTCCCCGCCTGCGGGAGGTGCTCGCGGCCGTCCGCGAGGGGCGGGACACCGTGGGGGCGCTCGTCGGCCCGGACGGGAGCGCGACGGCCGTCGTGGCCGCGCTGGGCGAGCTCGAGCTGGCGGGCTACGTCCGGCGGGGCGCGGGAGGCGGGTACGTGCCGCTGTCCTAATCTGAAGGGGATGGACGAGGAACCCCGCATCCCGCGCGTGCTGTCGATCGCCGGCTCGGACTCCGGCGGCGGCGCCGGCATCCAGGCCGACCTCAAGGCCTTCGCGCGCTGTGGCGTGCACGGCATGACGGCGATCACCGCGATCACCGCGCAGAACACCGTGGGCGTGGACGCGATCGAGCCGGTCGCTCCGGGGACGATCGTGGCGCAGGTGCGCTCCGTGGCCGGCGACATCGGGGTCGACGCCGTGAAGATCGGGATGCTCGGGTCGCGGGAGACGATCGAGGCGGTCGTGCAGGCGCTCGACCTGCTGCCGGAGGGAACGCCGGTCGTCGTCGACCCGGTGATGGTCGCCGAGTCGGGCGCCGACCTGCTCGATCCCGAGGCCCGCGACGCGCTGGTCGAGCGGATCCTGCCGCGCGCCACGGTGGCCACGCCGAACATCGCCGAGGCCGCGCGTCTGGCCGGCGTGCCCGCCGACAGCGACCCCGAGGAGCTGGCGCGCGCCGTCCACGCGCTGGGCCCGGCATACGTCGTCGTGACGGGCGGACACCGCCCCGAGGCGATGGACGTCTTCTTCGACGGGTCGGCGATCACCCCGATCCCGGGGGAGCGGCATCCCGGTGGGGCGGCCCACGGGTCGGGTTGCACCCACTCCTCGGCTCTGGCGGCGCACCTCGCGCTGGGCTTCGAGCCACTCGCCGCCGCGCGCCGGGCGAAGGAGATCGCCGCCGCCGCGGTGCGCGACGGGCTGCGTGACGTCGGGGCCGGATCGGGTCCCGTCGACGCGCTCGGTGTGGGGGACCGCACGTCGGTGGCATAATTCCGCCCGCTATGAGGTTCCTGCGCATGAAGCCCGGACACGGCGAGGTGCTGATCGCCGAGGGTGACGTGCAGGTACCGGAGCAGGAACGCGACCTGATCGAGGCGTTCCGCCGCCAGCTCGACGAGGGCCTGTGGGCCGCCGTGCCGACGACCGAGCACTCGGGCCGGCGCCAGGCCGAGATCGCCCGGTCCTTCGAGGACATCCCGCGCGACGCCGAGCGGGTCATCTTCTTCCCGCGCGCCGCCGGCGGACGCTAGGACCACTAGATGCTCCTCGCCATCTGCGCCACGGGGATCGTCATCGTGGCGCTGCTGTGGGAGATCGCGATCCCGCGGCTCGAGGACCTGGCGGAGCGCCGGCGGGCCCGCCGGCGCCTCGTCCCGAACGGGGCGGGCTGGGACCCGGGACGCGAGCGCCGCGCCGAGCAGCGGGCGCGCGAGCTGCTGCGCTCCTGCGTGAACGAGGAGGAGTGGGGGATGTACCGCGACCTCGGCTTCATCCGCGTGTGGGGCCGCGGGAACGGGGGCCGGGCGCCGTACGCCTACCTCGTCTACCCGCACAAGCCCGTCATCGCGTACCTCCCGCAGACGCGCGAGCTGCTCAACGAGTACTGCGTCGAGTTCCCCGACGAGACACGCCCGTACGGCAGCGCGCGCCTGCCGGAGTCCGACGACGTGCTGGCCAAGTGGATGGCGCTGACCGGCGACGAGGAGCGCCTGGTCCGCAACGCCAACCTCCACATGCCGGGCCGCCAGGTCGATCCGCGCGCCGTCCGCCGCGACCTGTGGCGCCTGAGCGAGTGGGAGCGCAAGCGCGAGGGGCATAGCTACGCTGTGCGCCCCGATGACCGTCACTCTCGATCCGAAGCACAATTCCCGCGCCCTGACTGAGGGCCCCGAGCGGGCCGCCGCCCGCGCGTACTTCTACGGGATCGGCTTCACCGAGGAGGATCTGGCCAAGCCGATCGTCGGCGTCGCCTCCACGTGGATCGAGACGATGCCCTGCAACTTCACCCTGCGCGCGCTCGCGGCGAAGGTCAAGGAGGGCATCCGCGCCGCCGGGGGCACGCCGATGGAGTTCAACACGATCGCCATCTCCGACGGGATCACGATGGGCACGTCCGGCATGAAGACCTCGCTCATCTCCCGGGAGGTCATCGCCGACTCGATCGAGGTCGCCTCCCGCGGGTACCTGTTCGACGCCGTGGTCGCGCTGAGCGGCTGCGACAAGACGATCCCGGGCACGGTCATGGCGCTGGCCCGGCTCGACGTCCCCAGCCTGATGCTCTACGGCGGCTCGATCCTGCCCGGGCGCTTCCAGGGCCACGACGTCACGATCCAGGACGTCTTCGAGGCGGTGGGGGCCCACGCCGCCGGGAAGATGAGCGACGAGGAGCTGTCGGAGCTCGAGCACGCCGCCTCCCCGGGCGCCGGCGCGTGCGGAGGCCAGTTCACGGCGAACACGATGGCCATGGCCTTCGAGGTGATGGGCATCTCGCCCGTCGGCGCGGCCATGGTGCCGGCGGAGGACGCCACCAAGGCCGACGTCGCCGTCGAGTGCGGCAAGCTCGTCATGGACGTGCTCGCCCGCGGCCAGCGCCCGTCGGACATCATCACGAAGCAGTCGCTGGAGAACGCGATCGCGGCGATCGCGTCCAGCGGCGGCTCCACGAACGGCGTGCTCCACCTGCTCGCCCTGGCGCAGGAGGCGGGCGTCGAGCTGGACATCGACGACTTCGACCGCATCTCGTCCCAGACTCCGCTGCTGTGCGATCTCAAGCCGGGAGGCCAGTACGTGTCGGCCGACCTGTGGCACGCCGGCGGGATCTCCGTCCTCGCCCAGAGGCTGCTCGAGGCGGGCCTCCTGCACGGCGACGCGCCGACCGTCACCGGCCGGACGATCGGCGAGCACGCGGCCGAGGCCGTCGAGACCGACGGCCAGCGGGTGGTGCGCCGGCTGGACGAGGCCATCAAGCCCACGGGCGGGCTGGCCATCCTGCGGGGGAACCTCGCGCCCGAGGGGTGCGTGGTCAAGCTGGCCGGCCACGAGCGCACCCGGCACGTCGGGCCGGCGCGCGTGTTCGAGTCCGAGGAGGACGCGATGGCCGCGGTGACGACCAAGCGGATCGAGGCCGGCGACGTCGTGGTCATCCGCAACGAGGGCCCGGCCGGCGGCCCCGGCATGCGCGAGATGCTGGCGGTGACGGCGGCGCTGGTGGGGGAGGGCCTCGGAGAGGACGTGGCGCTGCTCACCGACGGGCGGTTCTCCGGAGCGACCCACGGCCTGATGGCCGGCCACGTCGCCCCCGAGGCCGCGCGCGGCGGCCCGATCGCCGCCGTCCGCGACGGCGACGAGGTGACGTTGGACGTCGAGGGACGGCGGCTGGACGTCGCGCTGGCGGACGAGGAGATCGCGCGCCGCGTGGCCGAGTACGAGTCTCCGCCCCCGGCCTACGAGACCGGCGCGATGGCCAAGTACGCGAAGCTCGTGTCGAGCGCCTCGGCCGGCGCGGTCACCGGCTGAACGCGGAAACACCGGAAAAGCGCAAGTCCTCGCCCGCTTTTCTGCAGGAATTCGCACAGTTTCGGGCGCGAGACCTGCGCAATGCCTGCTTCGGGCACTGGCCAGCCAGCCAAGCGTCGAGCTTAGTCCCTGGATGGCATCCCAGGCCCATCCCCGGCAGGGCTCCCAGCCTCTCCGCGGCGTGGATTCCGCGCGCGCGGAAATCGCCGCCCTGCTCGGGGACCGCGCCCTCATCCGCCCGGTCTTCCAGCCGGTGGTCGCGCTGGCCACCGGGCACGTCGCGGGCTACGAGGCGCTGGCGCGCTTTCCCAGCCTCGGCGACCGCTCACCGGCCTCGGTATTCGAGCAGGCGCGAGGCTGCGGCATGGCGCCCGAGCTGGAGAGCGAGGCGATACGCGCCGCGCTGCGAGTCGCCGACCGGCGCCCCCGGGGGACGTGGATCGCCCTCAACGTGAGCCCCATGGCGCTGACCTCGCCGGCCGTGGCCCGGGCGCTGCCCGGGGACCTGCACGGCGTCGTGGTGGAGATCACCGAACACGAGCTCGTCACCGATGACGAGTCGTTCGAGGCCACGCTGAGCGAGCTGAGGGCGCGCGGCGCACGGATCGCCATCGACGACGCGGGCTCCGCCTACGCCGGCCTGCAGAACATCGTCCGCGTGCAGCCCGACATCATCAAGCTCGACCGCTCCCTCATCGCGGGCGTGCGAAGCCGGGCCGACAAGGCCGCGCTCATCGACTGCTTCGTCGGCTTCGCCCAGCGGACGGGGGCCCTCGTGTGCGCCGAGGGGATCGAGTCGCTGGACGACCTGGCCGTGCTCGCCGACCTCGACGTCAGCTACGGCCAGGGCTACGCGCTGGCGCGCCCTTCGCCCCCGTGGACGACGGTCGCCCCGGCCGTGGCGGCCGAGCTGCTGCGCTGGAGCATGGAGGGCCGGGCCAGCGACGTCGCCCCGTTCGACCTGGCCTCATCGGCCGACCGCCGCCTCGAGCGCCTCGTGGAGCGCCTCTCGGCCGTCACGTCGCTGGCCGATCTCGAGGGCGTCACCGAGCTCATCGCCCAGGAGCTGCACGCGGACGAGGTGACCGTCTCGCGCTGGACACCCGGGCGCGCCGAGGTGCAATCGCTCGGCAACGGGGGCGCGCCCACGGGTGAGCGCTTCTCCCTGTTGGAGTTCCCCGTGACGCGGCAGGTGCTCGAGACACGCCTGGCGATCCAGATCCTCGTGGGCGATCCCACCAGCGACCCGGCCGAGATCGCGCTGCTCGAGAGCATGGGCCACCGCTCGATGCTGATGGTGCCGGTGATCAGCCGCGGCGCGACCGTCGGTCTTCTCGAGGTCTATTCGCGCGAGGAGCGGCCGTGGAGCCGCACCGACGTGAACCGCGCCCGCATCATCTCCTACCCGCTGGGCGCCGCGCTGGAGGTCGTGCTGGACGACAGGAACTCGTCGAGCAGCGAGTTGAACGCGGACGGGCGCTCGAGCATCGGCACGTGGCCGGTGTCGGGGAAGACGACCTTCCGCGACCGCGGAATCGCCCGCTCGTAGGCGTCGGCCGCCTCGACGGGCACGATCCGGTCGTCCTGGCCCCACACGATCAGGGTCGGGCAGGCGACCT
This sequence comes from uncultured Actinomycetes bacterium, assembly GCA_963842605.1. Taxonomy (GTDB): domain Bacteria; phylum Actinomycetota; class Thermoleophilia; order Solirubrobacterales; family Solirubrobacteraceae; genus AC-38. The sequence goes on along the minus strand of CAWJGV010000002.1, from coordinate 85,116 downwards.
CGCAGATGCGATCGCGGAAGTCGTACTCCATGATCGCGTCGGTGGCGTAGGGGGCGGCGGGGCGGCCCGAGCCGCGGAGAAGCTCCGCGCACAGCGGCGCGGGAAGCTGGTCGGGGTACTTCACCACCGGCCGGAGCGCCGCGCGGCGCAGGCGACGGCGGCGCACCAGGGTCTCCACTCGCGCCTCCGGGATGGTCGCGTAGGCGTTGATCGCCCGGGCGAAGGACCGCACCGACGTGCGCCGGTAGAACTCCGATGAGAGTCCGAGGTACTTCGTCGACAGCCCGGCCGCCGACACGAGCACCAGCGCGGACGCGCACTCGGGGTACTTGATGCACACCTCGGCCCCGACGAATCCGCCCATCGAGTTGCCGACGAGCGGGGCGTCCTTGACGTCGAGCAGGTGGCACAGCTGGCCGAGGAACCGGGCGTAGTTCTCGATCGACACCCACTCGGGCATCTCGGAGAACCCGAACCCCGGCAGGTCGGGCACGATCACCCGGTGCGTCCGCGCGAGGTGCGGGATGTTCTCCAGCCAGTTCTGCCAGCAGCCGGAGTGCCCGTGTACGAGCACGACCGGCGGCCCGTCGCCCATCTCGACGAGGTTGACGGCGCGATCGTCGACGCGCACCCACCGTTGGTGCTCGCGCCAGTCGATGTCCAGCCACTCCGATCGGCCCTGGGGGCCGTAACCATTCAGGTCGAGGCCTTCTATCGTCGAGTCCGTCTTGCGCATCGCCGTCGACATCGATTCCACCCTTCACCCCTACTGGGACCAGCTCGCCGAGGTCGCCGAGCGCCGCTTCGGGGTCAAGCTGCCGTACGAGCGGCAGCTCACTTGGTCGATCGATCACCTTACCCCGCAGCAGCTCGCGGAATGCATCGCCGAGACTCACTCCGCCGACCTCGTGCTCTCCGCCGAGCCCTACCCGGGCGCGATCGACGTCATCGCCGGCTGGCGCGCCGCCGGGCACACGATCCACGTGGCCAGCCACCGCGCGCCGGACACCCACGACCACACGGCGCAGTGGCTGGCGAGCATCGGCCTGGACTTCGACGAGCTGCGCTGCGACTACGGCAAGGTCGATTGGGCGGCCGAGACCGGGATCGGGCTGCTGGTGGACGACTCTCCCGACAACCTGCTGCATGCCCGCGCGAGCGGGATTGCCCCGGCGACGCTGCGCCATCCCTGGAACGCCGAGCTGTGCGATCGCGAGGGCATCGTCTGCGCCGAAACGTGGCCCGGACTGGGCGACGTGTTGATCCCACTCCTGGGACAATGGCGCGCTCATGCCGGAGCGGACGACGATGGAGGCGCCCGCGGCTGACGTGGAACGCGTGACGGAGGCGACCGAGGCCTCCGTCCCCGCGCGTCGCGAGGTGCCCGACCCGCGAGACCTGCTGCCGGGCCTGGAGCCCGAGCGGCGCGTCACCGACTGGGGGCGCTCGGAGCGCGTCGAGGGGTTCCTCGACCGCACGGTGATCGAGTTCCTCTACCGCTACTGGTTCCGCGTCGACGTCGAGGGGACCGAGCACGTGCCGCTCGACGGCGGCGCCCTGCTCGTGTCCAACCACGCCGGCGCCCTGCCGCCCGACGCGCCGATGATCGCCAAGGCGATCCGCGAGGAGCTGCCGCGCCCGCGGCCGGTCCACCTGACGGTGGAGCACTTCTTCAAGGGATACCCCGGGTTCGCGATGCTCGTGCCCAAGGTCGGCGGCGTCGCCGCGCACCCGGCGAACGTCCACCGGCTGCTGCACGACGAGCGCCAGCTCGTCCTCGTGTTCCCCGAGGGGCGCAAGGGCAGCGAGAAGCTCTACAAGGAGCGCTACCGGCTGCGGCGCTTCGGCCGCGGCGGCTTCGTCGAGGCGGCGATGCGCGCCGGCTCGCCGATCGTGCCGGTCGCGGTGGTCGGGGCGGAGGAGGCGGCTCCGATCTTCGCCCACCTGAGCCTCCTGCAGCGCCTGACCGGCTTCCTCTACTTCCCGCTGACTCCGACGTTCCCGCACTTCGGGGTCGCCGGCATGCTGGGCTTTCTGCCCGCCAAGTTCACGATCCGCTTCCTCGAGCCGATCCCCACCGACGGATGGGGCGAGCGCCCGTGGCGCGATCGCGGGCTCGTGCAGGACGTCGCCGCCGAGGTGCGCGCCCGGATCCAGGAGAACCTGTTCGACATGCTGGGCAAGCGGCAGAGCGTGTGGCTGGGATGAGCCGCGTACTCATCACCGGCCTGTCGACCTACTGGGGCGGGCGCGTGGCCCAGGAGCTCGAGCGCGACCCGTCCGTCGACGCGATCATCGGCGTGGACTGGCGCGATCCCCGTGTCGAGCTCGAGCGCACCGAGTTCGTCCGCATCGGCACCCAGCACTCCCTCATCCGCCGGATCATCGCGGCGGCGGAGATCGACACGGTGGTGGACACGCGCCTGGCCGTCGACTCGATCTGGCAGCCCGCCCGCGCCGCCCACGAGAACAACGTGATCGGGACGATGAACATCGTCACGGCGTGCGACGGGGCCGATTCGCCCGTGCGCAAGGTCGTCTTCAAGTCGTCCGCGCACTACTACGGCTGCGAGCAGGACGATCCGGCGTTCTTCACCGAGGAGATGCCGCGGCCCCACGAGGCGCCCACGCCGATCGAGCGCGACATCGTCGAGGCCGAGTCGGCCGTCCGCGACTTCGCCGAGCGCAACCGCGACAAGACGGTCACGGTGCTGCGCTTCGCCAACGGCCTGGGGCCGACCGTCACGACGTCGCACACCCGGTTGTTCTCGCTCCCCGCGGTGCCGACGATCCTCGGCTTCGACCCGCGCTACCAGTTCATCCACGAGGACGACATCGTCGGAGCGCTGCTGCACGCGGTGCGCGAGGACCTGCACGGCATCTACAACGGCGCCGCGGACGGGGTGCTCGCGCTCTCGGAGGTGATCGGCCTCCTCGGGAAGACCATGCTGCCGGTGCTCCCGCCGTGGGGGACGGGGCTGGCCGCGGGCCCGCTGAACCGCCTCGGCCTGCGCATCCCCGTCGAGATGCTCAACCAGCTGCGCTACGGGCGGGGCCTGGACAACCGCAAGCTCAAGGCGTCGGGCTACCTCCCGGGCGCGACGACGCGCGAGGCGGTGATCGCCTTCGGCGAGCACCTCAAGCTGCGCCCGCTCGTCCGCAGCGCTCGTGAGCCCTACCGCTACGAGCGCGAGGTCGAGGAGTTCCTGCGCTGGAGCCCGAGCGTGCGCCGCCGTGGGCCCGATGCCGGGAAGCCGGGGCGAGCGGCCACGCGCCAGGGTGAGACCCACGGCTACGACGAGCTCGAGCCGCGCGAGATCGTCGCGCTGCTGCCCTCGCTCGCGCCGGAGGACCTGGAAGCGCTGCGCAGCCACGAGGCGACGGGGGCGCGCCGCAGCGAGGTGCTCGAGGAGATTGAACGGCTGCTGGCCGGGCAATCGAGTAAAACGACATAACTCCGGCCAGGATCTGGAGAGCCGGCGACGTAACCTCCTACAATCCCGCCGGTTTCTGTTCTCGTGCGCTCGCGCTCTTTCATCATCATCGCCTCGCTGCTTGCCGTCGTGTTGCTCGGTGTCGGCGGCGTGACCGCGTACGACCAGATGAACAAGGACAAGATCGCCGAGGGCGTGACCGTCGGCGGCGTCGAGGTCGGCGGGATGACGCGCTCCGAGGCCCGCGACGAGATCACCCGCGACATGCGCCTGCGCGCCAAGCAGGCGATCGTCGTGCGGGACGGCACCGCCCACTTCAGCCTCACCCCCCGCTCCATGGGGGCCCAGTTCGACGTCGACGGCATGGTCGACGACGCGATCGCGCGCAGCCGTGAGGGCAACATCTTCGCCCGCACCTACCGGGAGGCCCGCGGACAGTCGCTGAACGCCGAGGTCCCGGCGCGCGTGACCTACTCGAAGCTCGTGCTCGCCCGCTTCTTGAACCGGGTCGAGCGCACGCTCAACCGCAAGCCCGTGGACGCTCACCTGGAGTACGCGGACGGCAGGTTCAAGCGCGTGCCCGGCAAGCGCGGCGTCCGCGTCAACTCCCGCTCCCTGAACACGCAGCTCGAGAGCGCGATCACCGGGCTGGCGCCGGGAACGATCCACGTCAAGGCGACCAAGCGCGACCCCAAGGTCACGATGGCCACACTGGCCAAGGCGAACCCGACGATCGTCGTCGTCGATCGCCCGAACTTCAAGCTGCGCCTCTACAAGAACCTCAAGGTGGTCAAGACCTACGGGGTGGCCATCGGCGCATCCGGCTACGACACGCCGGCCGGCGAATACCACATCGAGGACAAGACGATCGACCCGACGTGGTACGTGCCGCCCAACGCCGCCTGGGCGGGCAGCCTGGCCGGCCAGGTCATTCCGCCCGGGCCAGAGAACCCGCTGAAGGCGCGCTGGCTGGGCTTCGGCGGCGGGCGCGGCATCCACGGCACGGCCGAGGACTCCTCGATCGGCAGCGCCGCCTCGCACGGCTGCATCCGCATGCACGTGTCCGACGTCGAGGCGCTGTACCCGCGGGTTCCGCTCGGCGCGCCTCTCTACGTCGTCTAGCCCGGCGCGAGCCGCTAGCCCGGCGCAGCGATCGCCTCGACCGGGACCTCCTCCCAGCCGGCTTCCAGCAGGGAGGCGTGATGGCCTCCGTGGCGAATGGTGAGCGTGCCTATGTACACGCCCCGCTCGCGCTTGCGCATCACCGCGTACCACATGGTCGACGCGTCGCCCGGACCCTGGATCCGCAGCCAGGGCAGCGCGGGCGGACGGTTCTCCGCCGCGATCCCGGCCTCCAGCAGCTGGCGGTGGGTGGAGACCTGACCGGTGGCCGTGTCGATGAAGAACATACCCACGGAGGATCAGCCTAGCGACGGCTGGATCGATGCCCTGCAGACCTTCGACGCCGACCTGCGGCGGCGCGGCGCCGCCGAGAAGACCCGCCGCGCCTACGGCATCGACGTCGGCCAGTTCGCGCTCTGGGCGAGCAAGCGCGAGCTCGAGCCCGCGGCCGTCACGCCGCGGGCGCTGCGCCGCTACGCGGCCGCGCTGTCGGAGCGCGGCGCCGCGCCGAGCACCGTGGCGCGAAAGCTCGCGTCGCTGCGCGCGTTCTACCGCTCGCTGCGCGAGCACGGCGCGGTCGAGCAGAACCCGGCCGACCTGCTGACCGCGCCGAAGAAGCCCCAGCGACTGCCGAAGGTGCTCAAGCCGGAGGAGGTCGCGCGCCTGCTCGACCGCATCCCGGCGACCACGCCGCTCGAGCTGCGCGACCGGGCGCTGTTCGAGCTGGCCTACGCCTCGGGCCTGCGCTCCGAGGAGCTGGTCTCGCTCGACATCGAGTCGCTCGACTTCGACGCCGAAGAGGTGCGCGTGGAGGGCAAGGGCAACAAGACGCGCGTCGTCCCCGCGGGCGAGCACGCCCTGGCCGCGGTCGCCCGCTACGTCGAGCGCGCACGCCCTGCGCTGCGCGCCGGCGACGGCGAGCGGGCGCTGTTCCTGTCGAAGTCGGGAAAGCGACTGTCGACGTCCGACGTGCGGCGGCGCTTGCGCACCTGGGCGCGCCACGCCGCGCTGTCCGCCGGTGTCTCGCCGCACTGGCTGCGCCACTCCTTCGCCACCCACCTGCTCGAGGGAGGTGCCGATTTGCGGGCCATTCAGGAGATGCTCGGCCATGCGAGCCTATCCACGACTCAGATCTACACTCGGGTAGAGTCTCAACGCCTCCGGTCCGCCTATGCCCGCAGCCATCCCCGGGCTTGATAAGGGGGTCGAGGACGCCCTGGAAACGAACGTCAAAGCCATCGAGCTCAAGGACCTCTGGCGGAAGTACCGCCAGTCGGGTGACGAGCGCGCGCGCGAGCGGCTGGTGGTCGCCTACTCGCCGCTGGTGAAGTACGTCGCGGGCCGGATGATCTCCGGGCTGCCCGCGCACGTCGAGGAGGCCGACCTCATCTCCTACGGGCTGATCGGGCTGATCTCGACGATCGAGCGCTTCGAGCCCGATCGCGAGATCAAGTTCGAGACGTACGCGATCCCGCGCATCCGCGGCGCGATCATCGACGAGCTGCGCGCGCTGGACTGGGTCCCGCGCTCGGTGCGCGCGCGGGCGCGGGAGATCGAGAAGTGCAACGTCAAGCTCGAGCACTCGCTCCAGCGCCCGCCGACCGACGAGGAGATGGCCGAAGAGCTGGGGCTCAGCCTGGACGAGTTCCAGGACGCGCTGATCCAGATCTCCAACTCGACGATCGCCGCGCTGGACGAGCTGTGGACGGTGTCGGACTCCAGCGGCGACCAGGTGTCGCTGCTCGACACCCTCCAGGACCCGGCCTCGCCCGACCCGTCCAAGGAGGCCGACGCCACCGACCTCAAGGACCGGGTGGCCGACGCGATCGCGCGGCTGCCGGAGCGCGAGAAGCTGGTGATCGCCCTCTACTACTACGAGAACCTGACCCTGCGAGAGATCGGCGAGGTGCTCGGCGTGACCGAGTCGCGCATCTCCCAGCTGCACACCAAGGCCGTCCTGCGGCTCCGCTCGCACATGTCGGAGGAAGAGCTGACTGACGACTAGTATCGTCGCCCTCTCACGAGGAGAGGAGAGGGAGACGATGCACAAGCCGGCCGACCAGATCCGCAACGTGGCCCTCGTGGGACACCGCGGAACTGGGAAGACCTCGCTGCACGAGGCGCTGCTGTTCGAGGCCGGCGCGGTGAACCGCCTCGGGTCCGTGACCGACGGCACGACCGTCTCCGATGCCGACGACGACGAGCAGGCCCGGCAGATGTCGATCTCGGCCGCGCTGTCGTCGTTCGAGTGGCACGGCCGCAAGATCAACCTCATCGACACGCCGGGCGAGCCGAGCTTCCTGGCCGACTCCCTCGGGGCGCTGCGGGTGTGCGAGTCCGCCGTGTTCGTCGTCAACGCCGTGATGGGCGTGGAGGTGTCGACGACTCGGCTGTGGCAGCGCGCGAAGGAGCTCGACCTGGCGCGCCTGGTGTTCGTGAACATGCTCGACCGCGAGCGCGCCGACTTCTTCCGCACGCTCGAGTCGCTCAAGAGCGCCTTCGGGCCCCACGTCGTGGCGACCGAGATCCCGATCGGCTCCGAGCAGGACTTCCGCGGCCTGATCGACCTCGTCGACATGAAGGCGTTCGAGTTCGAGGGAGAGGACAGGGGCAACGCGAAGGAGATCCCGATCCCCGACGACCTGGTCGAGCGCGCCCAGGAATACCGCGAGAAGCTGATGGACGAGGTGGCCGAGAACTCCGACTCCCTGATGGAGCGCTACCTCGAGGGCGAGGAGCTCAGCCACGAGGAGATCGTCGGGGTGCTGAAGGACGGCACCAACCACGGCGACCTGTTCCCGGTCACGTGCGGCGTGGCCACGCGCAACCTCGGCACGAGCCGCCTGCTCGACGCCTTCGTCGAGGACCTGCCGTCGCCGGTCAAGCACGGCGGGCTCGAGCTCGAGGAGCTGACCCTGGAGCCCGACGAGGACCAGGACCTCCACGCCTATGTCTTCAAGACCCGCGCCGACCCGTTCGCCGGTCGCATCAACCTCTTCCGCGTCTACCAGGGCGTCATGAGCCACGACAGCCAGGTGATCAACAGCCGCACCGCGGGGAAGGAGCGCATCGGCCAGCTGATCGAGTTCCGCGGCAAGGAGACCGAGCACGTCGACTCGTTCGGCGCCGGCGACATCGGGGCGGTCGCCAAGCTGAAGGAGACGAAGGCCGGGGACTGGCTGACCGGCAAGCCGGTCGAGGTGACGATGCCCGCGATCAAGCTGCCCGCCCCGGTGATGGCGTTCGCCGTCGCCCCCAAGAGCAAGGGCGACGAGGAGAAGGTGTTCACCGCGCTGCGCCGCCTCCAGGAGGAGGACCCGACGATCGACCTGCACCGCGACGCGCAGACCGGGGACAACATCGTGGCCGGCCTCTCACAGGTGCACGTCGAGGTGATCGTCGGGCGGATGAAGGACCGCTTCGGCGCCGAGGTCGAGCTCAAGCCGCCGCGCGTTCCCTACCAGGAGGGCATCCGCAAGCCGGCCAAGGCCCACGGGCGCCACAAGAAGCAGACGGGCGGGCGCGGCCAGTTCGGGGACTGCCACATCGAGATCGAGCCGCTCTCCAACGGCGAGGAGTTCGTGTTCGAGAACAAGATCAAGGGCGGCGTGATCCCCAACCAGTTCATCCCCGCCGTCGAGAAGGGCGTGCACGAGGCGATGGCGCACGGCACCGTGGCCGGCTACCCCGTGAAGGGCGTCAAGGTCCGGGTGTTCGACGGTCAGTACCACTCGGTGGACTCCTCGGAGATGGCGTTCAAGCTGGCCGGCTCGCAGGCCATGAAGCAGGCGCTCAAGGACGCCGAGGCCTACCTGCTCGAGCCGATCATGCAGGTGACGGTCTCGGTGCCCGAGGAGAACGTGGGCGACGTGATCGGCGACCTGAATTCTCGACGCGGGCGCCCGCTGGGAATGGAGCCGGTGGGGGGGATGACGGAGATCAAGGCCGAGGTGCCGATGGCCGAGATGCTCAACTACGCGCCCGACCTTCGCTCGATCACGGGCGGCCAGGGCGAGTACACGATGGAGTTCCTGCGCTACGAGGAGATCCCCGGCCACCTGGCGCAGAAGGTCGCCGCCGACGCCGGTGGGGAAGAGGACGAGCACTAGCCGGTTGCTACCCTCGGGGCCCTCGATGGTCCCGAAGACGATCATGCCGCAGGACACGGTCATCTCCTGCGCGGTGTGCGGACGCACGCTGCTGCAGGGCGAGCGGCCGGAGATCTACCTCGTGAACGGGGCGCGCCGCCCCGTCTGCGAGCTGTGCACGGTGCGCGCCAACCATCAGGGCTGGATCCGTGAGAGCGAGGGGCCCCAGATCGGCCACCGCGGCGCGGGCGCCGGGGAGCGCCGACCTCTTCTGGAGCGCTTCCGCGGCCGCCGTGCCCGCCGCCGCGAGGACGAACCCGAAGCCGAGCCCTACGCCGAGGAGGAGCCCCTTCCGGAGAGGGCCGCGGAAGCGCCCGCGCCGCCCGCCGACCCCGCGCCCGCCGGTCCCCGAGAGCCGCGCCACGTGCACGCGGTGCCGACGAGCGAGGAGCTCAAGGCGGTGCGAGCCGTCGAGGTCTTCAACGCCAGCGAGTACCCGCGAACCGTCGCCGGAGTCGCCCGCTCGCTCGGGGTTCCCTCGGTGGCGGTGACCCCGAGTACGAGCCTCGCCAGCATGGTGCAGATCGTCGTCGCCTGGGAGCTGTGCTGGTACCGCTACGAGGTCGATCTCGCCGACGAGGGCGCGAACGGCGTCCGCGCCGCCGGCCAGGGCTACGAGCTGAACGAGCTCGAGCCGCACGAGATCGCGGCCAACGCCGCGGCCGACGAGCACGGCCTGCTGGCTGTCGCCGCCTCGTGACCGGATAGGATCGCGCCGGCCATGATCTACTGCGTCGTCCCGCAAGAGCTGGCCGACGAGCTTTACGAGAAGCTCACGGCGTACTACGCGGATGACCCCAACGTCGAGGTCATCGTCGACCGACGCAAGGCCGAGCGCCGCGGCGCGAACGACGGCGGCGGGGCCCGCCAGCGGCGCGACCGTCGGCGCCAGCGCGTGCCGGGCGAGTTTCCGAAGCTCGATCCCGAAGACGCCTGAGGCCCTGCCGGTGCGGGTGGTCGTCCACGTGGACGGCGGGGCGCGAGGCAACCCGGGTCCGGCCGCGATCGGGGCCGTCGTCTCGACTCCCGAAGGTGAGGTGCTCGACGAGTCCCACGCGCGTATCGGGGACGCCACCAACAACGTCGCCGAGTATCGCGGCCTCCTGCACGGGCTCGAGCGGGCGAGTGCCCTGGGGGCGACCGAGGTCGAGATCGTCAACGACTCCGAGCTCGTGGCGCGCCAGGTGGCCGGGCAGTACAAGGTCAAGCAGGAGCACCTCAAGCCCCTGCACGCGCAGGCGCTGGACGCGCTGGCCGAGTTCGAGAGCTGGAGCATCCGCTCGGTTCCGCGCGAGCGCAACGCGCGCGCCGACGCGCTCGTCAACGAGGCGCTCGACTCGGCATGAGCTTTCAGCCGCCGCGGCCCGCCCCGACCGAGGAGGAGATCCGCCGCCGCCGCATCATCGCTTTCTCGGCTCTCGGCGCGGCGTTCGTGCTGCTGCTGCTCGCCGTCGTGCTGGCCGTCGCCGGCTCGGGCGGGGACGACTCAGGGGGTCAGGCGGCGAAACAGGAGACGCAGGCGACCACCCCCAAGAAGGCGAAGAAGCCCAAACCGGCCGCGCCCGGCTTCCCCGCCGTCCCGGCCAGCGCGCCCGGGGCGCACAAGGCGCAGAACGAAGCCGTCCCGATCCTGGTCTACAACGTGATCAAGGAGCCCCAGGCGGACACGGCCAATCCCGAGGACTGGGTGCCGCCGGCCGAATTCGCCGAGGCGATGGACTACCTCGCCAAGCAGGGCTTCCACCCCGTCACGCTGCGTCAGCTGTGGGCGGCCTGGAAGGAGAACGGGTTCCTGCCGTCCAAGCCCGTCGTGATCTCCTTCGACACCGGCTACCACAGCGTGCTGGCCAACGCTCTGCCCGTGCTCCGCGGCCACAAGTGGGTGGCGACGCTCTTCCTTCAGGCCTCACAGACGGAGGCCGACTTCCCGGCCGACCAGGTCAAGACCCTGGTCCAGGCGGGATGGGAGCTCGACTCGCACGGGCAGTCCGGCGCCGACCTCACGGGTCTCAGCGACGAGGAGCTCGACGCCGAGGTGGTGGGCGCCCGGCGCGCCATTCAGCGCGACTTCAACGCCAAGGTCGACTTCTTCTCCTACTCGCAGGGAAGCTTCGACGAGCGGGTCGCGCAGGCGGTCGAGGCCGCGGGATACCTGGGAGCGGCGACGCTCGACGAGGGCCTGGCCACGCCCGACCAGCCCTACGAGCTCAAGCGGATCCCGATCAAGAACGGGGACGGCGAGCAGGGCCTCGCGGAGAAGCTCCAGTCGGCGGGGGTGAGCTGACGCTGCGCCGCGCTCTGCCGCTTCTGCTGGCCCTCGTCGCCCTGGCCGGGTGCGGGGGAGGCGACGAGTCGAGCCACTCCGCCGCGACGGCGACCAAGACCGGCGCGGCGCCCGCAACGAAGAAGTCCGCGCCCGCGCTTCCGGGCGCCCACCGCGCCCCGCGCGAGGCCGTGCCGATCCTCATGTACCACGTGATCAACAACCCCCCGCCCGGCACGCCCGAGCCGGAGCTGTGGGTTTCGCGGGACAGCTTCGCCGCGGAGATGGACTGGCTGGCCCAGCACGGATATCACGCCGTGACGCTCCAGCAGGTGTGGGACGCCTGGCACCACAATGGGCTGCTGCCCTCCCAGCCGATCGTCGTCTCGCTGGACGACGGGTACACCTCCCATCTGACCAACGCCCTGCCGGTCCTGCGCTCGCACGGGTGGAAGGGCGTGCTCAACCTGCAGGTCGACCAGACCCGCTACGACCTCAAGCCCGACGCCGTGCGGACGCTGATCCGCGCGGGCTGGGAGATCGACGCCCACACGTTCACGCACCCCGATCTGACGACCGTGGACGACGAACGGCTGCGCCACGAGGTGGCGGACTCCCGGGCCGTGCTGCGGCGCACCTACGGCGTCCCCGTGAACTTCTTCTGCTACCCGGCGGGCCGCTTCGACGCGCGTGTGATCGCCGCACTGCGGGCGGCCGGCTATCTCGCCGCCACCACGACGGATCTCGGTCTCGCCTCGCCCGCCGAGCCGCCGTTCCAGCTCAAGCGCATCCGCGTGAACGGCAGCGACGGCGTGGATGGGCTGGCCAAGAACCTCTCGTCGGTCGGAGCGCGGACCTAGCGGGCCACGGCTTCGAGGGCTTCCGCGCGGTCGGTGAAGGTCTGCAGGCGCGTGACCTTGCCGTCCTGCAGGTCCATCAGCCACGTGGCCGGCCGGTCTCCGAGCTCGACCCCGCTGGCCCGACCGCGGCCGCGCCAGCCGCCGAGCACCAGAACCTGGTCGCCGAGATCCTGGAGCTCGTCGTAGTACACCTCGAAGAACTCCCAGTCCGTGCCGAGGGCCTCGAGCCATTGCCGGATCTCCTCGTGTCCGCGATAGGCGCGGCCTTCCAGCACGCCCAGGAGCGGTACCCACTCCACGTCGGGAGCGAGCAGGTCGAGAAACGCAGCGATGTCCCGGCGGTTGAAGGCCGGAGCCAGGCGTTCCACGACCTCGATGTTCTCCCGCGACATCGCTCACGCACCCGCGCTTTCGTGCCTCACCGCGCGCAGCGCCCGCTCGCGGCTTTCGTACTCCCGCCCGCTCACGATCAGGCCGCCGCGGACCGTGCAGACGACGTAGTAGCGCCCTTTCGTGACGACGCCGCTGGCCCGCCCCCGTCCCGAGTTGTGCACCGTGACGGCGACCCGGTCGCCGTCCTCGAACAGGACCTCGCCGACCTCCGCCCGCAGGTCGTCGAAGGTCTCGAGCCAGTCGTCGTAGTACGCGCGCAGGGCATCCGGGCCGCTGATGACGCCGACGTCGTCAGCCGCCCCCTCCACCGCTCGCCAGTCGATGTCGGGGTGCCAGTACGCGGCCGCGGCGTCCGGCCCTCCGTGCTCGAACGCTGCGAACTGCCGGCGCACGACCTCGACGTTCTCCTGAGCCATGACGCCCAGTATCCCGCGCGACGACGACACGGTGAAGGTCTGCTTACTCCCGGACGAACCGGTAGCCCATGCCGGGCTCGGTGATCAGGTGGCGGGGATGCGATGGGTCGGTTTCGAGCTTGCGGCGAAGCTGGGCGATATACACGCGCAGGTAGTTCGTCTCCGTCTCGTACGCCGGACCCCAGATGTCTTGGAGGAGCTGGCGGCGCGGCACCAACTTGCCCTCGTTGCGGACGAGGATCTCGAGAAGCTGCCATTCGGTCGGGGTGAGGCGCACGGCTTCGCCCTCGCCCTTCAGTGCTTGCTTGGCGGCGAGATCGACGGTAAAGCTCGGCGTCGAGACCACGGGCGCGTCCTCTTCGCCAACGGCCCGGCGTAGGGCAGCCCGGAGGCGGGCGAGCAGCTCGTCCATGCCAAACGGCTTGGTGACGTAGTCGTCGGCTCCGGCATCGAGCGCCTCGACCTTGTCGCCCTGGCCGGTCCTCGCGGACAGCACGATGATCGGCGCCCGCGACCATCCGCGCAGGCCGCGGATCACGTCCGTGCCGTCCATGTCGGGGAGACCGAGGTCGAGCACGACCGCGTCGGGCGGCTCGCGCGCGGCCGCCTCGAGCGCGGCCGCCCCGTCGGGCGCGGCGACGACCTGGTAGTCCCGGGCGCGCAGGTTGATGACCAGCGCCTGCCGGAGACCCGGCTCGTCGTCGACCACGAGGACCCTGGTCATGAATGCCGGGACGCCGCGGCGCCGTCCTTCGCAAGCGGGAGGCGCAGGCGCATCGTGAGCCCGCCCCCGGATGATCCGTCAGCGACCAGGGCGCCGCCCATCGCCTCCACGAAGCCGCGAGCCACTGTGAGGCCGAGGCCGACCCCGCTCACAGTGCTGTGGTCTCCCAGCTGCTGGAACGGCGCGAACAGCCGCTCGCGCTGTTCGGCCGTCACGCCCGGGCCATGGTCGACGACCTCCAGCTTGGCGCTCTCGGCGCCCGCCCACGCGGTGACCTGCACCGGCTCGCCATCGCCGCCGTAGCGCACTGCGTTGTCGAGGAGGTTGACCAGCACGCGCTCGAGCAGCCCAGGGTCGGCCTGCACGAGCGGCAGGCTTTCAGGCACGTCGACCTCCACGCGCTCGTCCGCGCCGGCGACTCCGAGCACTGCGGCGCCGATTACCTCGTCGAGGGCGATCGGCTCGGCCATGACGCTCACCATGCCCGCCTGGAGCCGGCTGGCGTCGAGCAGGTTCGCCACGATCGCCTCCAGGCGGTCGGACGACTGCTCGATGGCGGCCAGCAGCTCCTCGCGCTCGGCGTCGGACCATCTAACGTCGGTCTGGCGCAAGGTGCTGACGGCCGCCTTGATCCCGGCCAGCGGCGTGCGCAGATCGTGGCCGACAGCGGCGAGCAGGGCTGTGCGCTGGCGATCGACGTTGGCCAGTTCGCGACCCTCGCGCGCGCGCTCACCGAGGACTCGGCCCTCGTACGCCGTCTCGGCCGCTGCCGCAAAGGCCAGCAAGATTCGCTGGTCCTCCGCGTACAGCGCCGGTCCCCGGCCAATCAACCGCAGGTTCGCGTTGATCGGCACGTCGAACTGGAGCGGCGCCTCCGCCCCAGGAGGACCCCAACCCGCGCGCTCGACGTTGACCCAGTCGCCGGTCTCGCGCTGGCGTGCCTTGAGCACGACGGACTCCATGTTGAAGCTCTCCAGCGCGCGGTCGAGGACACCGCGCAGCGTTTCGGTGTCGTCGAGCCCGGCACCACCCGCGAGGGCTGACAGCGTTTCGGCCTCCGAGCCGGCTTGCTTCACCGCTCTCGCCCGTCGCGCCGCGATTTCCACGGCGCCGCTCACCACCGCCGCGACCACGACGAAGATGGCGAGGGAGAGCGCCTGGTCGCCCTGGGCGATGTGGAGGGTGTGCAGCGGCTCGACGAAGAAGTAGTTGATCAGCAGTGCCGCCGCGACCGCGGTCGGGACCGAAACGGCCACGCCGCCCACGAGGCCGACGACGACCACGGCGAGCAGGTACAGCAACACCTGGCCCTCGAGCGACAGGGTCCCACGCGTGCTGTCGAGCAGGAGGGTCAGCAGAGGCAGGCCGAGGGCCGCCAGGACGGCGCCGGCGATCCTGCGGCGCGTGCCAAGCCCTGGACTCGGGGCGCGGCTGACGGGCACCGGCTCGTCGAGGAGATCGTTGGTCTGGACGTACTCGATGCGGCTGCTGATGCTCATCGGTCAAACGGGGTGGTCGTGTCGGTGGCCCCGTCACGGGCGCCGAGCACCCAGGGTACGCTCGTGACGGTCACGGACGGCTCGAAGCGCAGCCGGGTCTTCAGTCGTAGGGCGGTCTGGTTGTGAAGCAGGTTCTGCCACCAGTGGCTGACCACGTACTCAGGGAGGATCACGGAGATCACGTCGCCCGGGTGCTCGCGTCGCAGGAGGCGGATGTATTGGCGCACCGGGCGGATGGTCTCGCGGTAAGGGGACTCGATGACCACGAGCGGGGTGGGGACCCCACGCTCTTCCCACTCACGCGGGAAAGGGTCGTCCGAGTCCTCGGCGGAGACCTTGACCGCCCGTATGGTGGCCGGAGCAGTGGCCTCGGCGAACGCGAGCGCACGGAGCGTCGGCGCCAACAGGTTCGAGACCAGCACGACAGCGTGGACCTTGCCGGGCAGGACAGCGCCCGACGCGCTCGGCGAGAGCTCGCGGTTGACCTGGCGATAGTGGCGCGCGACGGCCTTCATCGCCGCGAAGAGCACCGGCGCAGCGAGCACGACGATCCACGCGCCCTCCGCGAACTTGGTCACGAGCACGATGACGAAGACCAGGCCGGTGACCACGGCCCCCGTCCCGTTGACGATCTGCTTGCGGCGGAGACCTCGCTGTTCGGCCGGCCGGGCCGCGCCCTTCATGAGGCGCGCCCAGTGACGGACCATGCCGGCCTGACTCAGGGTGAAGGACAGGAACACCCCGAGGATGTAGAGCTGGATGAGACGCGTCACCGACGCGTCGAAGGCGACGATGAGAACTCCCGCGACGACGGTGAGAAGGACGATCCCATTGGAAAACACGAGCCGGTCGCCGCGAAGCGCGAGTTGCCGCGGCAGAAACCCGTCTCGCCCGAGCAGCGAGGACAGAACGGGGAACCCGTTGAACGCGGTGTTGGCGGCCAGGATCAGGATGGCCGCCGTAAAGCCCTGCACCAGATAGAACATGGCGCCGTTCCCGAAGGTGGCCAGGGCGATCTGACTGAGCGCCGTCTTCTGCGCCTCACCCGCGGGCAGCCCGACGAGCGCGGAAGGGTCCTCCGCCATGTGGACGTGGGAGATCAGGGCCAGGGCCGTGATGCCGGCGAACATCGTGGTGGCCAGGAGCCCCATCACCAGCAGCGTGTTGGCGGCGTTGCGGCTCTTGGGCGGGCGAAACGCGGGGACGCCGTTCGAGACCGCCTCGACGCCGGTGAGGGCCGTGCAGCCCGAGGCGAAGGCGCGCAGAACCAAAAAGACCGTGAGCAGCCCGCCGGTGTCGGCGACCTGGCGCAGGTGGTAATGGGCACTCTCGGCGGTGATCCCGTCGCCAAACGCGACCTTGGCGAAAGCGACGACCAGCATCGCGTAGATGGCAGCCACGAACCCGTAGGTCGGTATCGCAAAGGCCCGTCCTGACTCTTTGACGCCACGGAGATTGACCGCGGCGAGAATCGTGACGAAGCCCAGCGACAGAGCGACGGCGTGCGGCACCAGCGCCGGGATCGCGCTGGTGATCGCCGCCACTCCGGCCACGACCGACACGGCGACGGTCAGCACGTAGTCGATGAGCAGGGCGGACGCGGCGACGAGCGAGGCGTCCTCGCCCAGATTGGCGCGGCTCACGGCGTACGCACCGCCGCCGTTGGGATAGGCAAAACATGTCTGGCGGTAGGAGGCGACGACGACGATCAGCAGCAGCACGACCGCAGCGGCCAGCCACGGCGTCAGGGACAGCAGCGCCAGCCCGCCAAGCCCAAGCACGAGCAGGATCTGCTCCGTCGCGTAGGCCACCGACGACAGCGGGTCCGAGCAGAAGACCGGCAAGGCCAGGCGCTTGGGCAGAAGCGTCTCGCCGATGTCGTCGCTGCGCAACGGCTCGCCGACGAGGACACGGGACAGAGCGCCGGCGGTGGAGGACATCCCCTCCGTTGTAGCCCACGATCGCGGGCACGAGCCGAGGGCTTGACGCCTTCCTAACGGCGCCGCCTCCAATCTTTACGACTTCCATACGCCGCGAGGCTGTTAAGCCGAAAGCCCCGCTCCCGCGGGGCCTTCGACAAGCGGCTGATGGGATTCGAACCCACGACCTTCTGCATGGCAAGCAGACGCTCTAGCCAACTGAGCTACAGCCGCGTGTGGCGGTCATGGTATCGAGAGGGTCGGCCTCCGGCCTGATCGGGAATACTCGCCGTGATGCCCTGGGTCGCCGCCGAGGACCGCTACGAGTCGATGCCCTACCGGCGCTGTGGGCGCAGCGGCCTCAAGCTGCCGGCGATCTCGCTCGGCCTGTGGCAGAACTTCGGCAGCGACCGGCCGCTGGAGACGGGCCGGGCCATCCTGCGCCGCGCGTTCGACCTCGGCATCACCCACTTCGACCTGGCCAACAACTACGGGCCGCCCTACGGGTCGGCGGAGGAGAACTTCGGCCGGATCCTCGCCAAGGACCTGGCGCCCTACCGCGACGAGCTCGTCATCTCCAGCAAGGCGGGCTACGACATGTGGCCCGGACCCTACGGCGACTGGGGCTCGCGCAAGTACCTGCTCTCCAGCCTCGACCAAAGCCTCCAGCGCATGGGGCTGGACTACGTGGACATCTTCTACTCGCACCGCGCCGACCCCGAGACGCCGCTGGAGGAGACGATGGGCGCGCTGGACGCCATCGTGCGCTCGGGCAAGGCGCTCTACGTGGGGGTGTCGTCCTACTCGGCCGCGCGCACCGAGGAGGCCGTGCGGATCCTGCGCGAGCTGGGCACGCCGCTGCTCATCCACCAGCCCTCCTACTCGCTGCTCAACCGCTGGATCGAGTCGGAGCTGCTCGACGTCCTGGGGCGCGACGGCGTGGGCTGCATCGTCTTCTCCCCGCTCGCCCAGGGGCTGCTCACCGACCGCTACCTCGACGGCATCCCCGAGGACTCGCGGGTGCGCGCCGGGAACTACTTCGCCGAGAACCTGATCACCGAGGAGAACCTCGCCCGCGTGCGCGCGCTCAACGAGATCGCGCAGCGCCGCGGCCAGACGCTGGCCCAGATGGCCGTGGCCTGGGTGCTGCGCGACGAGCGGGTCACCTCCGCCCTGGTGGGGGCGAGCAGCGTCGAGCAGCTCGAACAGACCGTGGGCGCGCTGGATCGCCTGGAGTTCGACGACGAGGAGCTGGCCGAGATCGACCGCTACGCCCAAGAGGGCGACATCAACATCTGGGCGTCCTCGAGCGAGGTTCCTAGTCGGTTGCGCTCGCCGCCGCGGCCCTGGAGCGGCGGGCGGACTTCACGCGGGCGGTCTTGTCGAGGTCGACCTTGCGCAGGCGCACCGCGTCGGGCGTGACCTCGACGGCCTCGTCCTCGCGCAGGAACTCCAGCGCCTGGTCGAGTGAGAGCTGGCGCGCCGGCACCAGGCGCACGAGCACGTCGGAGGTGGAGGAGCGGATGTTGGTCAGGTGCTTCTCCTTGACCGCGTTGACGTCGAGGTCGTCGGGCCGGGAGTTCTCGCCGATGATCATCCCCTCGTAGACCTCCTCGCCCGGGCCGACGAAGAGCGTGCCCCGCTCCTGGAGCCCGAACAGGGCGAAGCTCGCCGTCGTCCCGCGGCGGTCGGCGACCAGGGCGCCCGTGGGGCGCGTCCGCAGGTCGCCGGCCCACGGCTCCCAGCGGTCGAAGACGTGGTGCATGAGGCCGGTGCCGCGTGTCTCGGTGAGGAACTCGGTGCGAAAGCCGATCAGGGCGCGCGCGGACACGAGGTAGTCCATGCGCACCCAGCCCGTCCCGTGGTTGACCATCTGCTCCAGGCGGCCCTTGCGCAGAGCGAGCAGCTGCGTGATGACCCCGACGTAGTCCTCGGGCACGTCGATGGCCAGGCGCTCGACCGGCTCGTGGACCTTGCCGTCGACCTCTCGGGTCACGACCTGCGGCTGGCCCACGGTGAGCTCGAAGCCCTCGCGCCGCATGAGCTCGACGAGGACCGCGAGCTGGAGCTCGCCGCGGCCCTGGACCTCCCAGGCGTCGGGGCGCTCGGTGTCGTTGACCCGGATGGAGACGTTGCCCACGAGCTCCTGGTCCAGGCGCGCGCGCACCTGGCGGGCGGTGAGCTTGGATCCGTCCTGACCGGCCAGGGGAGACGTGTTGATGCCGACGACCACCGAGAGCGACGGCTCGTCGACGGTGATGACGGGCAGCGGCCGCGGGTCGTCGGGATCGGCCAGGGTCTCGCCGATCATCACGTCGGCCAGGCCCGCCACCGCGATGATCTCGCCCGGGCCGGCCTCCTGGGCGGGCACGCGGTCGAGGGCCTCGGTGACGTAGAGCTCGCTGACCACGGCGGGCTCGATTCGCCCGTCGGTCCGGCACCAGGCGATCGGCTGGCCGGCGCGGACGGTGCCGTTGCGAACCCGGCACAGGGCGAGACGGCCCACGTACTCCGAGGCGTCGAGGTTGGTCACGTGCGCCTGGAGCGGGTGATCCGGCTCGTACTCGGGTGCGGGGATGCGCTCGAGCAGTAGGTCGAGCAGCGGCGCCAGGTCGGTGCCCTCGGCGCCCGCTTCCAGCGAGGCCCAGCCGGCGCGGGCGTTGGTGTAGACGATCGGGAACTCGATCTGCTCCTCGTCGGCGTCGAGGTCGAGGAAGAGCTCGTAGACCTCGTCGACGACCTCGGCGATGCGGGCGTCGGGACGGTCGACCTTGTTCACGACGAGGATGATCGGCAGCCGGGCCTCGAGCGCCTTGCGCAGCACGAACCGGGTCTGGGGGAGGGGGCCCTCGGACGCGTCGACGAGCAGCAGCACGCCGTCGACCATCGTCAGCCCGCGCTCCACCTCGCCGCCGAAGTCGGCATGGCCCGGCGTGTCGACGATGTTGAGCTTGACCTCGCCGTAGTGGAACGCGGTGTTCTTGGCGAGGATCGTGATGCCCTTCTCGCGCTCGAGGTCCATCGAGTCCAGGACGCGCTCGTTCACGTCCTGATTCGCGCGGAAGGCGCCCGACTGCCACAGCATCGCGTCGACGAGCGTCGTCTTCCCGTGATCGACGTGGGCGACGATGGCGACGTTGCGGAGATCCTCGCGGCGGGCCATGGCTAGGGGCGCAGGTGGACGACGGGAAGGTCGTACTCGGAGGCCAGGCGCTCGGCGATGAGGGATCGGTGACACGCCTCGGGATCGCGCTCGACGCACAGGAGAGCGGAGTCCCCCTCGTCCGGCAGGTCGGCGACGAGCGGTCCGAGGTCCACGCGGTCGAGGATCTCGGCGACGTAGCGATCGCGGTACTCGGGCGCCAGCTCGGCGCGCGAGCGCTTCCCGACCCCCTGCTTGGCGTCCTCGCGGTACTGGAGCCGGCGCAGCTCGGTCGTGGGCGCGAGCTGTTTCTCGTGCCGATAGCCGACGCCGGCCTCGGCCAGGGCGGCCTGGAGACGGGCGGAATTCGCCCACGCGTACTCGCTGCCGCGCACGCCGCGGCGCTGGCGCACGTCGACCACGAGGCGCGCATCGGCCGTCTCCAGGGCGTGGAGGAATGTCGGCGCGGTGAAGCCGTAGACGCCGATGGTCGCGATCGCGGGCACCGGCGGATGCTGTCACGACACGCCCCGCAGCCGGATGACCTGCTCGTAGGCGGCCTCGACGATGCGCTCACGATCGGGCAGGCCGAACGTCTGCTCGAGGTAGCGGTCGGTCTCGGTGCGCGGCGCGCCGTTGAGGGCCATGTTGAGCGCGATCATCCCGGCCCGGTCCGCGTCGTCCAGCCCGTCGCCGTTGGGTTGCGCCGAGAGCCGGGCCCGCATCTCCGCGATCTCGGCCCGCGCGCGCTTGATTCCCGCGTCGAGCCGCTCGAGCACATCGCCCGACACGGTCACGGTGCCGTCGGCGACTCCGACGCTGGCCAGGGACTCCTGTAGCGCAGCGGCCTGCGCTCGCACCTGGTCGATCGACTCGTATAGCTCTGAGGTTCCGTCCGCCACTGCACCCCTCGCGCTGAAATGTACCCCGGTGAGCGATATCGTCAACGGATGCTTCAGGCGGTGAAGACACCGGAGCAGACGCGCCCGCCGCTGCACGCCCGAGACCTCGAGGACCTGGTCGTCGAAGATCACCTCGGGAATGACGTCCGGCTCGGCGACCTGTGGCGCGCCCAGCCCGTCGTCCTTGTCTTCCTGCGCCATTACGGATGCGTGTTCTGCCGCGCGCAGGCAGTGGAGTTGCACCACTCTCGCGAGCGGTTCGCGGCGGTCGGCGCGCACCTCGCGCTCGTCGGCCAGGGCACGCCCGACGAGGCCAAGCGGTTCCGCCGCGCGCAGTCGGTCGACGTCAACGTGTACTCCGATCCGACCCGCCACACCTTCGAGGCGGCCGGGACCAAGCTGGCCACGTTCTCCGAGCTCGTCAACGCCCGGACGGTGGCGCGCGGGATCAAGCACACGGTGACCTCGCGGGTGCGCCAGGGCAGCATCGCCGTCCACCAGGGGAGGATCCTCGACCATCCCGCCCAGCTCGGCGGCGTGCTCGTGATCGCGCCCGACGGATCGATCCGCTACACCCACCTCTCCGAGGACGCCAGCGACCTTCCTCCGGTCAACGAGGTCCTCGCGGCCGTCCGGGCGATCCGCCCGCACCTGCCGGGCGAGACTTCCGGGTAAGGCGCCGACCGGAATCGAACCGGTGTAAACGGCTTTGCAGGCCGCTGCGTAGCCACTCCGCCACGGCGCCGGGGTGGGTTGCAAGCGTAGCTAGAGTCCCCGTCGGGATCGGCGAGGATCGGAGACGAGATGAAGTACGTCATCACTGGCGGGTCGGGCTACATCGGGACGCGGCTGACGGAGTTCCTGATCGGTCGGGAGGACACCGAGCTGGTGGCCATCGCCGACGTGAAGCCGCCGCGCTATCCCCGGGCGAAGGTGGAGTTCCATCGCACCGACGTGCGCGACCGGGACGCGATTCGAGCGCTGTTGGACCGAGTCAAGCCCGACGCGCTCGTGCACCTCGCGTTCGTGCTCAACCCGATTCGCGACGAGGCGACGATGTACGACATCGACGTCAACGGCACGCTGTACGTGCTCGACGCCGCGAGCGCGGCCGGCACGCCGCACGTGCTCGTCACATCGTCGACGACCGCCTACGGCGCGTGGCCGGACAACCCGGAGCCGATCACCGAGGACTGGTTGCTGCGCGGGCCAGCCGGACTTCGCCTACGCGCGCCACAAGACCGAGGCGGACCGTCTGTGCGGCCTGTGGGCGGGGGAGCACCCCGACCGCACGATGACGATCGTGCGCCCGTGCATCGTGTTCGGCCCCAGCGTGAACAACTACATCTCGCGCTTCTACGAGAACGCGCCGTTCGGCCCGCGGTTCCGAGGCGAACCGGACCGCAACGTCCAGTACATCCACGAGGACGACCTCGCCGAGGCGATCAGCGGGTTGCTCACCGGTCGCCACGCGGGCGCGTTCAACGCCACCGGCGACGGCGTGCTGACCTGGCAGGAGTGCGCCGAGCTGGCCGGCCTGAAGGTCCGGACGATGCCCTACAGCCTCGCCTACCGCCTCAACTCCATCCAGTGGCAGCTGCACATGCCCGGGGTGGAGTCGCCTCCGGGCAACCTCGGGTTCATCCGCTACGGCTGGGTCTGCTCGAACGAGAAGCTCAAGCAGACGCTGGGCTGGCAGCCGAAACACGACAGCCGCGAGACGTTCCTGCAGACGATGCGCGCCCGCGGCGTCATCCCGGCCGCCGCCGGCGCGGAGGCGCGGGATCTGTCGGCGCTGAAGAGCTCGAACGGCTCGGACCGCGAGGCGGTTGCCGGGCCCGCGGGCCAGGAGTAGGGTCGGCGCGGAATCGACGAAAGGGGGCTCGCATGGCGAGCACCGAGGTAAAGGACTTCGACAGCCCTGATGAGAAGAGGCCGTTCGAGGGCAACGGCGGCGTGGACGTCGTGAATGTGGCCGGCAAGACCGTCGGCCGCGGGACGTTCGAGCCGGGCTGGAAGTGGTCGGAGAACGTCAAGCCGATCGCTGGCACCGACTCGTGCCAGACGGCGCACGTCGGCTACTGCATCTCCGGCCGCATGGTCATCCACATGGATGACGGCAGCGACTCCGAGATCGGCCCCGGGACCGCGTTCGCGATCCCGCCCGGCCACGACGCGGAGGTCGTCGGCGACGAGGCCTGCGTCATGGTCGACTTCGGCGAGATCGGCGACTACGCCAAGCGCCAGTAGCCCGCCCGTCGAGGGGCGGGGAGACGACTTCGCGGGCCGCCGCGCCGTTGCTACCCTGCCCCTCCCCAGGGCGATTAGCTCAGCTGGGAGAGCGCCGCCTCGACAAGGCGGAGGTCACTGGTTCGAGCCCAGTATCGCCCACTGCGACGAGCCCCGAGAACATCGGGGCTCGCGGCGTTTCAGGCCTCTGTGGAGGTGCTGGCAAAATCACTTCGTCGCCCGGGGGGGACGGCCTGCGGCGTTCGTGCGGCTAGGCGTCCAGAGCGGCGAGCAGGCGCTCGAGGTCGGACTCGTCGTTCCAGGCGCCGACCGAGGCGCGCAGGAGCGGGCGGTTGGGGAGGTCGCGGATCGCCACTCCGGCGGCGGCGAGGCGCTCGCGCGACGCCGGAGCGTCGTCGTCGCGCCACGCGACCAGGGTGGTGTCGCCGCGCGGAGACACGTCGCGGCCGCTCTCCACGAGCATCTCCGCCAGCCGGGCGGCCAGCTCGCGGGCCCGCGCGTACACCGCGTCCCAGCCGGCCTGCGCCAGGACCTCGTGGGCGGCGACGGAGTTGGCGATGACGTCGGCGGGGATCGCCGGGGAGTCGTACCGGCGGGCGTCGGGGTGCAGTTCGGCCTCCAGCCCGGCGTTGGCGTCCACGTAGGTCAGGTACCCGCGCCGGGTCGCCGCCAGCCGGTCGCGGAAGGCGGGGGAGACGTAGAGCATTCCGGTGCCCTCCGATCCGCACAGCCACTTCTGTCCCGATCCGGCGTAGACGTCGCACCCCAGGGCGCCGACGTCGACGGGCACCGCGCCCACCCCCTGGGCGCCGTCGAGCACGACGGGAGCGTCGACGTCGGCGAGGGCGGCGGGCGCGGTCTCCCCGGTGACCCAGCTGACGTGCGAGCACGCGACCAGGCGGGTGCGCGGCCCCACCGCGTCGGCCACGTCGGCCAGCGCGACGGCCCGCACGTCGACGCCGCGCAGGTCGCGCGCCGCCTGGAGCGGGCCGTTGACGCCCGGGTGCTCGCTGTCGGACGTGACGATCTCGTCGCCCGGGCCGAGCGCGAGTCCGGCGAACGCGGCGGCGATCCCGTCGGTCGTGGAGGTGGTGAGCGCCACGTCCCCGGGCGCGCATCCCAGGCGCTCGGCGTAGGCGGCGCGCTGCGCGGCGGCCTGCTCCTGGCGGCGCTGGAAGTAGGCGGTCGTGCGGCCCTCCTCGACCCCCTGGCGAAGCGTGTCGACGGTGGCCTCGACGGCCTGCGCCGGGACGGGGCCGCACGTTCCCGCGTTCAGGTAGGCGACGCGACGCAGGACCGGAAACTGCTCGCGGAGGCTCTCGATGTCCATGGCCAGGCAACCTACGGGGTCAGACCCCTTGAGTGGAGGAGACTCAAGGGGTCTGACCCTCTGTTACGCGCCGCAGACCGGCCAGGGCGAGGAGCCCGAGCGGGCCATGAGGATCGCCGCGCGGCGGTACTGCTCCTTCAGCGGCGCCGCGGCGGGGTCTCCCTGTCCGCCGACTCCGGCCCACGTCGATCTCCATGAACTGGAACGCGCCGCGGAACGATCCGCCGCCGCCGATGGCCTTCGGATCGTTGTGCGACTCGCACTCGGCGACCTGCTTCAGCACGGCCGGGATCGGGATGTCGAGCTCGTTCACCGCGCCGCGCAGCTCGCGGTTCAGAGCGCGGAGGCGGGCGGGCCGCAGGCGCAGCGCGCGACGCTCCGCCCGGCGGGCCGTGTGGCGGCCCGTCAGCGCGTCGTAGCGGCGGGCCAGGGTCAGGTGCTGCCGCGCCAGGCGGCCGCGGCCGGCGTCGCGCATCGCGCTGGAGGCCGTGGCGTGGCCGGCGAGCGGCGCGTGGAGGGAGGGGGAGACGGCAGAGGCGCTCGGCGCCGGCTTGGCGGCGGCGAGGGTGATTCCGACGGGGGCGGCCAGGGCCGCAGCGACGATCGCGGCGGGCCAGAGCGTGCGAAGTCGCATGCTTGGTCACGTCCTTTCGCCTCGACTCGATCGCGCACGCCTTCCTGACGCGCTGCGTGGGAGCCGGTCGATTGCGAGACGGCGGTCCGGCGCGGTAGTTCCCCTGCAGCGCCGAGCGGCGAAGCCGTCGACCTCCCACCGTACGTGTGTTCGCCCTGAGTCGTGTGACGTCGGTCACACGTCGTGCCTGCGCGCTACGGTGTTCCAGGCATGACAGATGACCACGGCAAGCCTGAGCGCGAGCCTGAGCGCAAGCCGGTCAAGCCGATTCCCAAGCGCGGGGACCTTCAGCGGCTAATGCGAAAGGCCACGAAGCAGCCGGCCAAGCAGCGCCAGGCCCCCGCGAAGCCGCCTCCGCAGCGGCACCAGCGGCGCGGCCGATAGACCAGCCAGGATCGGGCGTCGACGCGACGGTCGCGACCGCGGCGACGAATAGTCCACGCTGCCACGGCGCGCCTGAGTACGATCACCCGCCCATGAAGGTGACGCTCCCTGACGGCACCGAGCTGGAGCTCGACGACGGCGCGACCGGCGCGGACGCCGCCGCGGCGATCGGTCCCGGGCTGGCCCGGGCGGCGCTGGCGGTGCGCGTGAACGGAGAGGTCCGCGACCTCGCGCGGCCGCTGCCGGACGGCGCCAAGCTCGAGATCGTCACCGCCAAGGACGCCGACGCCCTCCCGCTCATCCGCCACGACGCCGCGCACGTCCTGGCGACCGCGGTCATGGAGCTCCACCCGGGAGTGAAGATCTCGATCGGGCCCCCGATCGAGCAGGGCTTCTACTACGACTTCGAGTTTCCCGAGGGCACGCACGTCTCCGAGGAGGACTTCGCGGCGATCGAGGAGCGGATGCGCGAGCACGTCAAGGCCGGCGAGCCCTTCGTGCGCGAGGACGTCCCGGTCGCGCAGGCCCGCGAGCGCTTCGCCGCCGAGGGCCAGGACTACAAGGTCGAGCTGATCGACGACCTCGTGAAGGACGAGGGCGTGGAGACGGTGTCCCTCTATACGAACGGCCCGTTCACCGATCTCTGCCGCGGGCCCCACGCCCCCACGACCAAGACCATCAAGGCGTTCAAGCTCCAGTCGGTCGCTGGCGCGTACTGGCGCGGCGACTCCGACAACCGGATGCTCACGCGCATCTACGGGACGGCGTTCCTCTCCAAGGAGGCGCTCGAGGAGCACCTCGAGCAGCTCGAGCAGGCGCGCGCCCGCGACCATCGCAAGCTCGGGCGTGAGCTCGACCTGTTCCTCATTTCCGACCTCAGCCCCGGGGCGCCGTTCTGGAAGCCCAACGGCATGGTCCTGTTCAACGAGCTCACGCGCCTGGTGCGCGAGGAGAACGCTTCGCGCGGCTACCACGAGGTCCGCACGCCGATCCTCGCCGACGTCGAGCTGTGGAAGCGCAGCGGGCACTGGGACAAGTACAAGGACCACATGTACTTCACCGACGTCGATGAGCGCCAGATGGGCCTGAAGCCGATGAACTGCCCGGCCCACACGCAGATCTACGCCGCCGAGCCCCGCTCCTACCGCGACCTGCCGATTCGCTACTCCGAGGCCGGCCTCGTGCACCGCCACGAGCCCAGCGGCGTCCTGCACGGCCTCCTGCGCGTGCGCGCATTCACCCAGGACGACGCCCACATCTTCTGCACCGAGGAGCAGATCGAGGACGAGGTGCTCGGCTGTCTGGACATGGGCTTTCGCCTCTACGACCTGTTCGGCTTCGAGCCCAAGCTCGAGCTGTCGACGCGCCCGGACGAGCGCCTGGGCAGCGACGAGACCTGGGACCACGCCGAGGGCGCCCTCGCCGCGGCGATGAAGCGGCGCGGGCTCGAGTACGACATCGGCGAGGGTGAGGGGACGTTCTACGGCCCCAAGATCGACCTGCACATGCGCGACTCGATCGGGCGCTCGTGGCAGCTCGGGACCGTGCAGCTCGACTACCAGATGCCCGAGCGCTTCGGCCTCGAGTACACCGGCGCCGACAACGAGCCCCACCGGCCCGTCATGGTCCACCGGGCCCTGCTCGGCTCGTTCGAGCGCTTCATCGGCATCCTCACCGAGCACTACGCGGGAGAGTTCCCGGTGTGGCTGGCGCCCGTCCAGGCGATCGTGCTCCCGATCGCCGACCGCCATCTCGACTACGCGCGCGAAGTGGCGGGCGCGCTGCGCGAGGCCGGGGTGCGCGGCGAGGTGGACGAGCGCCCCGAGTCGACGGGGCGCAAGATCCGCGACGCCGAGCTGCGCAAGATCCCCTACATGCTGATCGTGGGCGACCGCGAGCAGGAGGGCCGGACGGTCGGCCTGCGCGAGCACCGCAAGGGTGACGAGGGAGCCGTGGAAATCGACGACTTCGTGCAGCGTGTGCGATCGGAGAGCGTCGCCCGCGCGGGGTGACTTCGGACCGCCGCTATACTCGTTCTCGTTGATTTCGCTTCCGCAGACACGGTCCGCTTGACGCGTACCCCACGTAGCTAGTGCCGGTCCCTCGCAGGTTCGACCGGCGCCCGCCCGAGCGGGACCCGACGAGGATCAACGAGCGCATCCGCGTGCCCGAGGTTCGCCTGATCGGCGACGAGGGCAAGCAGATCGGCGTGGTGAAGACGGCGGAGGCGCTGGCCTACGCCCAGGAGCGCGATCTCGACCTCGTCGAGGTGGCACCGGAGGCCCGGCCGCCGGTCTGCCGCGTGCTCGACTACTCGAAGTACAAGTACGAGCAGGAGCAGAAGCAGAAGCAGGCCCGCAAGCACCAGCAGAACATCACCGTCCGCGAGATCAAGTTCCGCCCCAAGATCGCCCAGCACGACTACGACACCAAGAAGGGTCACGTCGAGCGCTTCCTGCGCGACCAGAGCAAGGTCAAGGTCACGATCATGTTCCGCGGGCGCGAGATGGCGCACCCGGAGCGCGGCAGGATGATCCTCGACCGCCTTGCCGAGGAGCTCGAGGGCCTGGCCCTCGTCGAGCAGCGGCCCATCCAGGATGGGCGCAACATGACGATGATGCTCGGCCCGGTGAAGGCGGCGGCCGAGAAGCCGGCTGAGGAGAAGCCGGCGCCCGAGGAGAAGCCGGCGGTGGCGGAGAAGCCCGCGGCCGAGAAGCCGGAGCCCGAGGAGAAGCCCGCGGCCGAGAAGCCGGAGCCCGAGAAGGCGCCGGCCGAGAAGGCCCCGACCGGCTTCTAGACCGCCTCGATAGGCGCGGCCTCCCGGAGGACCCGCTGGGCCTCGCCCAGCTCGTTGGAGGCGATCTGCAGGCTGACGTGCAGGGCGGCGTAGTCGTAGGGGACGCTGCGCCGCGCCGTCTCGGAGAGAGCGAAGACCTGGTCGCGCAGTTCGGCGATCTGGGCCTCGAGTGCCCGGGCGGCCGGAATCGGAGTCGGGCCTCGGAGGATTGACATGGCGCAACTCTTGGCTGCAAGGGGGGCGGTTTCCCTGGCCGCACAGCTTTTGCGCTGTCTCGTCTGCGCTACCCTGCCGTCTCCGATGCCGAAGATGAAGACTCACTCGGGCGCCAAGAAGCGCTTCCGCAAGACGGCCACCGGCAAGCTCCGGGCCCGTCACGCCTTCTCGACCCACATCCTCGAGAAGAAGTCGCCCAAGCGCAAGCGCCACTTCGCCGACCCGGTGGAGATCTCGCGGGCCGATCGCAGCCGGGTGACCAAGCTGCTGGGAGGGGCGGGCCGGTGACCCGCGTCAAGCGCTCCGTCCACGCCCGCAAGAAGCGCCGCGCGACGCTCGCGCGCGCCAAGGGCTACCGCGGCGAGGCCCATTCCTCGTACAAGCGGGCCAAGGAGGCGCTGCTCAAGGCGGACTCCTACGCCTACCGCGACCGGCGCAACCGCAAGCGTGACTTCCGGCGCCTGTGGATCACGCGCATCAACGCCGCCGCCCGGCGCGAGGGCATGAGCTACTCGCAGTTCATGCACGGCCTCAAGCTGGCCGGCGTCGAGCTCGACCGCAAGGTGCTCGCGGACATCGCCGTCCGCGACGCCGACACCTTCCGCCGATTCGCCGAGCGCGCCCGCGAGGCGTCGGCGAGCTGACCGCAGACCGACGACACACCACCTCGACGGGCGTCGCTCCTCCGGGAGAGGCGCCCTTTTTCGTTCCCCCTTACACGTGATCACTTCAGCCCACAACGAACAGCTCAAGGAAGTCCGCAAGCTCCACCGCAGCCAGGGTCGGAAGCGGGCCGGACGCTTCGTGGCCGAGGGCGAGGACCTGCTCGCCGCCGCGGATTCCGCGGGCTGGGCGGCGGTCGAGCGCTTCGTCGCCGCCGGCAGCGGGCTGGACGGCCTCGAGGTTGAGCCGGAAGTGCTGGCGGGCGCGTCCACGCTCGGATCCGGGACGCGGGCGATCGGGGTCTATGAGACGCGGTGGACGCAGGCCGCGGGCCCGCTCTGCGTCTACCTGCACGGGGTCCGCGACCCGGGGAACGTGGGGGCGGTTCTGCGCAGCGCCCTGGCGTTCGGAGCGGCCACGGTCGTGCTCGGGCCCGACTGCGCCGACCCCTTCGGACCGAAGGCGGTGCGCGCGAGCATGGGGGCGATCTTCTCGGTCCCCGTCGCCCGCGGCGAAGTGGGGGACCTGCCGGGCGAGCGCGTCGCGCTCGTGGCGCACGAGGGCGAGCCGCTGCGCGGGCCGGCCGACGGCGAGGTGTCCCTGCTCGTGGGCGCCGAACGGGAGGGGCTTCCGGCCGACGTCGTGGCTGCCTGCGAGCGGGTGGCCCACCTCCCGATCGCCTCCGAGTCGTTGAACGCCGCCATGGCCGCCACCGTCGCCCTGTATGAGCTGACTAGGATCGCCGATTGATGCTCGACCGGATCGCAGCGCTGCGCACCGAGGCCGAGGCGGCGATCGCGGGCGCCGGGACGACGGCCGAGCTGGAGGAGCTGCGCGTGCGCTTCCTCGGCCGCAAGGCCGAGCTGCCCCAGCTGCTGCGCGGCGTGCGCGACCTGCCGGCGGAGGAGCGCGGGCCGGTGGGCAAGGCGGCGAACGAGGCGCGCCAGGCGCTCGAGGCGCTGCTCGAGGCCCGGGCGGCGGAGCTCGACGCCGGTGAGATCGACGCGCGCCTAAGCGAGGACCGGGTCGACATCACGCTCCCCGCCGACCCAGCGCCGCGGGTCGGGCACCTACACCTGCTCACGCAGACCCGGCGCGAGATCGAGGACGTCTTCCTCGGCCTGGGCTTCGACGTGGCCGAGGGCCCCGAGGTCGACACCGTCTACAACAACTTCGACGCGCTCAACCACGACCCGAACCACCCGGCGCGCGAGGACACGGACACCTTCTACGTCTCGGACGACGTGGTGTTGCGCACCCACACCTCCCCGGTGCAGATCCGCAGCATGGAGGCCCAGCCGCCCCCGATCTACATCGTCGTGCCGGGGCGCACGTTCCGTCCCGACTCCGACGCCACCCACACGCCGCAGTTCCACCAGGTCGAGGGGTTGGCGGTGGACGAGGACATCACGCTGGCGGACCTGCACGGGACTCTGCTCGCCTTCGCGCGGGCGATCTTCGGGGCGGAGCGCGAGGTGCGCATGCGCCCGCACTTCTTCCCCTTCACCGAGCCCAGCGTCGAGGTCGACGTCTCGTGCTTCCGCTGCTCGGGCACCGGCGCGCTGCCCGACGGCTCGCGCTGCCCGCTGTGCAAGGGTGAGAAGTGGATCGAGATCCTCGGCGCCGGAATGGTCGATCCCAACGTGTTCGGATACGTGGCCGACAACGGCTACGACCCCGAGAAGGTGCAGGGCTTCGCCTTCGGCATGGGGATCGAGCGGATTGCGATGCTCAAGCACGAGGTCCCCGACCTGCGGCTCTTCTACGACAACGACGTCCGCTTCCTGAGGCAGTTCGGATGAGAGTCCCGCGCAACTGGCTGCACGAGTACTGCCACCCTGAGCTGGAGACCCCGGCGCTGGTCGAGCGCTTGGACATGACCGGAACCAAGGTCGAGCGTGTCGACCATCACGGCGTGGGCGCGCTCGAGGCGTTCGTCGTCGGGAAGGTGCTCGAGGTCGAACAGCATCCGGACGCCGACCGGCTGCGCGTGTGCAAGGTCGAGGTGGGCGACGGCGACCCGGCCCAGATCGTCTGCGGCGCGCCCAACGTGGCCGCCGGTCAGGCGGTGGCCGTGGCCCGGCCCGGCGCCGTCATGCCCGACGGCTCGACGCTGGGCGCGGCGAAGCTGCGGGGCGTCGAGTCCCAGGGAATGATCCTGGCCGAGGACGAGCTGGGCATCGGCACCGACCACGCCGGGATCCTGGTGCTCGGCGAGAACGGCGAAGCTCCGGCGCCGGGCACCCCGCTCGCCGACGTGCTCCCGATCGCCACCGACGTCCTCGAGCTGGAGATCACGCCGAACCGGCCGGACTGCCTCGGCCTCTACGGCGTGGCGCGGGAGGTGCATGCGGCCACCGGAACGGCCCTGCAGACGGCGCCGTGGGAGGCGGACCCGGGAAGCGACGGCGACGTGGAAGGGGCGCAGGTTGAGGTCGAGGTCCCCGAGCTGTGCCCGCGCTTCACGGCCCGGCTCTTCGAAGACGTGAAGATAGGCCCGTCGCCGCCGTGGCTGAAGGCGCGCCTCATGGCGGCCGGCCAGCGCCCGATCAGCAACGTGGTCGACATCACCAACTACGTGATGCTCCTCACGGGCCAGCCGCTGCACGCCTTCGACTGGGATCGCGTGGCCGGCGGCCGGCTCGTCGTGCGCAGCGCGCGCGACGGCGAGGAGGTCGAGACCCTCGACGGCGAGGTTCGAGAGCTCGACTCCGACGTCGTGGTGATCGACGACGCGGATGGGCCGACCTCGATCGCGGGCGTGATGGGCGGCGCGCGCTCGGAGGTCTCCGACGCAACCACACGCGTCCTGATGGAGGCGGCGACGTGGAATGGCCCGAACATCAAGCGCACCTCGACGCGGCTGGGGCTGCGCAGCGAGGCGAGCGCGCGGTTCGAGAAGCAGCTGCAGCCCGAGCAGGGGATGGAGGCGCAGGCCGTGTCGACGGCGTTGATGATCGAGCTGTGCGGGGCCCGCCTTGTGCCGGGCACGATCGACGTCGGCGGCTCGGGCCCGCCGCCGGCCCAGCTGCACCTGCGCGAGGCGCGGGTGACCAGGCTGCTGGGCGCGGAGATTCCCGCCGCGCGCTGCGAGGAGATTCTCGATTCGCTCGGCTTCAAGGCCGCGGCGGCCGGGGATACCCGCGGGCACAGGCGGCGTCGACGCGCTCGTGCCCCACTGGCGCCGGGCGGACGTCACGCGGGAGGTCGACTTGGTCGAAGAGGTCGCGCGGATCGACGGGATGGACCGCCTGCCCCAGACCTTGCCCTCGCGGCCCGACGGGGGTGGCCGACTCACGCCGACGCAGCGCGTGCGGCGCCGGGTGGAGGACGCGCTGGCCGGTGCCGGCCTGCTCGAGATCCTCGGGTGGAGCTTCCAGGCGCCCAACGTTCCCGACCGGCTGCGCCTGCCCGCCGACGACCGCCGCCGGCGCACCGTCCACGTGCGCAACCCGCTCTCCGAGGACCAGTCTGAGCTGCGGACCCTGCTCCTCTCGTCGCTGCTCGACGCCGCGGCCTACAACACCGCCCGGGACGCGGGCGACCTGGCCCTCTTTGAGACCGGGTCCGTGTACATCGCCGACGGCGAGGGAGGCGAAGCCGGACTTCCAGACGAACGCCGCCATCTAGGTGGTCTGCTGACCGGCCACCCCTTCGGCGGGACGTGGCGCTCTCCGCCGCATACCGCCGACGTCTTCGCGGCGAAGACGGCGCTCGCGACCGTCCTGGACACCCTGCGCCTCGACTGGCGCGTCGAACCCGGGGACGAGACTCAGCCGTTCCTTCATCCAGGCGAGAGCGGGGCCGTCGTGGTCGAGGACCACGTCGTCGGGTGGCTGGGCACGCTGCATCCGCTCGTCCTGCGCGAGTGGGAGCTGGCTAGCGGGGGCGCCTTCGAGCTCGACCTCGATCACGTCGCGGAGACGGCGGCGGGGCGCGTGGAGATCTTCGAGGAGGTCAGCTCGTTCCCGGCCGGCCGCCAAGACCTCGCGGTCGTCGTGCCGGAGGACGTGTCAGCCAAGCAGGTGCTGGATGTGATTCGCCAGGCGGGAGGAGACCTGCTCGCCGCGGCGTCGGTGTTCGACCGCTTCCGCGGCGACCAGGTTGGCGAAGGCAAGGTGTCGATCGGCTTCGCGCTCGAGTTCCGCGCCCCCGACCGCACGCTCACCGACGAAGAGGTCAACGAGCGCCGCGCGGCGATCGCCGAGGCGCTCGCGTCCGAGCTGGGGGCCGAGCTCCGTGGCTGACACGGTCGTGATCGGCGCGGGCGGCTATGGCGGCGCGCTGGCCGCGCACCTGCTGTGGCGCCATCCGTTCTTCGAGCTTCGGCACGTGACGGCGCGCAGCGACGCCGGCGCGCGCCTCGACGAGCTGTACCCGCGCTACCGCGTGCCGCTGGAGCTGGAGGAGCTCGACCTCGAGCGCCACGGCGCGGTCGAGGCGGCCATCGTCGCCTATCCCCACGGCGCGTCGGCTCCGACGGTCGCCGCGCTGCGCGCGAACGGCGTGAAGGTGGTCGACCTCAGCGCCGACTTCCGCCTGCGCGACCGCGGGGTCTACGAGCTCTGGTACGGCGAGCACGGGGCGCCTGACCTGCTGGAAGAGGCGGTGTACGGCCTGCCCGAGCTCAACCGCGAGCGGGTGGCCAGCGCTGGGCTGGTCGCCAACCCGGGCTGCTACCCGACGGCGGCGCTGCTGGCGCTGGCGCCGCTCGCCCAGGCCGGAGTGATCGCCGACGTCGTCGTGGACGCCAAGTCCGGCGTCTCCGGCGCCGGGCGCGCGGCGACCGACGCCACGCACTTCGTGTCGGCCGACGAGAACGTGACCCCGTACGGCGTAGCCGGGCACCGGCACGCCCCCGAGATCGACCAGGGGCTGGCGAGGCTGGGCGCGGAGGGCACCGTGGCGACCTTCGTCCCGCATCTGGTTCCGCTCGACCAGGGCGAGCTCGTCTCCTGCTACGTGACGACGTCGCGAGACGTCGCGGAGGAAGAGCTGCGCGGCCTGTTCGAGGACGCCTATGCGGACGAGCCGTTCGTCGAGCTCGCCGGTCGTCCGCCTGGGGTGCGCGAGGTCCGCGACACCAACATCTGCCGCATCCATGCCGTGCGCGAGGGGCGGACCGGCAAGGTGCTCGTCTTCGCGTCGATCGACAACCTGTGGAAGGGCGCCGCCTCGCAGGCCGTCCAGAACCTCAACCTGATGTTCGGCCGGCCGGAGGGGGAGGGCATCTCGTGAGCTTCTTCGGCTCCCGCTGGGTCAAGGCACCCGCGCACGTGCGCGAGGGAGCCGGCCTGCCCGCGGGCTTTCGCGCCGCCGGGGTTCGCGCCGGGATCAAGCCCAGCGGCGAGCCCGATGTCGGGCTGCTCGTGTCGGACGCCGCCGAGACGACGAGCGCGGCGCGCTTCACCCGCTCGGGCGTACTCGCCGCGCCGGTGCTCACGTGCATGGAGCGCTGCGACCTGGGAGCCCTGCGCGCGATCGCGGCCAACGCCGGCAACGCGAACGCCGCCACGGGGCGGGCTGGCCTCGACGCCGCGGCGAAGATGCAGGGCGCGGGCGCCATGGTGGCGGGCGTGTCCGAGACCCAGGTGGCGGTCGCCTCCACCGGCGTCATCGGCGTCCAACTGCCCGCCGACCGCGTGGTCAAGGGACTGGCGCAGGCCGCCGGCGAGCTGGCAGCCGACGGGGACGGGGCCTTCGCCGACTCGATCCGCACGACGGACGCCTTTCCCAAGCGCGCCTCGCTGGAGGTCACGCTGCCCTCCGGCACCGTCCGGCTCGCCGCGCAGGCCAAGGGCGCAGGAATGATCTCGCCCGCCATGGCCACGCTGCTCTGCTTCGTGCAGACCGACGCCGGGCTGTCCGCGGAGACCGCGGAGCTGCTGCTCTCGGTCACGTCGAAGCGCTCGTTCGAACGGGTCTCGGTGGACGGGCAGCTGTCGACCAACGACACCGTGATCCTCATGGCCTCGGGCGCGTCGGGCGTGCGCGTGGAGCCCGAGACGCCCGACGAGCTCGTCTTCGGAGAGGCGCTGGACGCCCTGATGCGCCAGCTGGCGCTGCTCGTCGTGGCCGACGGCGAGGGGGCGACGCGCGTGGGGCGCGTCGTCGTGCACGGCGGCCACGAACTGCACGTCGAGGCGGCGGCGCGGGCGGTCGCGAACTCGCCCCTGGTGAAGACCGCGCTGAACGGCGGCGACGCGAACTGGGGCCGGGTCGCGCAGGCGGTGGGGATGGCGCTGCCCGGGACCGCGCCGCTCCCCCTCGACATCGCCATCGAGGGCGTGCAGGTGTGCGCGGGCGGCGTCGCCGTGCCCCATGACGAGGCGGCGCTGGGCGAGGCCGTGAGCGAGCGCGAGATCGAGTACGTGATCGGCCTGCCGGGAGAGGGCGCGGACGCCGAGGTCTTCTTCTCCGACCTGGGCCACGGGTACGTGACGATCAACGCCGAATACACGACCTGATGCCGCCCACCCGTGACATCGCGACGCTTCTCGAGGCGCTGCCCTACATCCGCGAGTTCCACGGCCAGACCGTGGTGATCAAGTACGGCGGCGCGGCGATGGAGGACCCCGGCCTGCGCGAGGAGTTCGCCCGCGACGTGGTGCTGCTCAAGTACGTGGGCCTGAACCCGGTGGTCGTCCACGGCGGGGGGCCGGAGATCACGGCGTACATGGAGCGCCTGAACCTGCCGGTGGAGTTCGTCGAGGGCCTGCGAGTCTCGGACGCCGACACCGTCGAGGTGGCGAAGATGGTCCTCGTCGGCAAGGTGAACAAGGACATCGTCCTGCGCCTCGGCCGCCACGGGCAGCCCGCGGTCGGGCTGTGCGGGGACGACGGGCTGCTCTTCCGCGTCGCCCGCCAGGCGGCGCCGAGCGGGCGCGACATCGGGATGGTCGGGCGCATCGAGCGCGTCGACGTCGACGTCCTCAACCACGTCGCCGAGGACTACATCCCGGTGGTGGCCAGCGTCGGGGCCGACCGCGAGGGCAACTCCTACAACGTGAACGCCGACGAGGCGGCGGGCGCGGTGGCGGGCGCGCTGGGCGCCTACAAGGTGCTCTTCCTGACCGACGTCGAGGGCTGGCTGGGCGACCCGACCGACGCGGCGAGCGTCGTGTCCGAGGCGACCGTGGAGGAGGTGCGCGGGGCGCTCGACGGCGTCTCGGGCGGGATGCGCCCCAAGCTCCAGGCGTGCATCGACGCGCTGCGGGCCGGCGTGACCTACGCGCACATCGTCGACGGCCGCGTGCCGCACTCGCTCCTGCTCGAGCTGTTCACGGACGCGGGCATCGGGACCAAGATCCGCGCGTGACCCTGTCCGAGCTCCAAGCGCTCGAGCGCGACCATGTCGTGCCGACCTACGCCCGGCTGCCGGTCGAGTTCGTCCGCGGCGAGGGGGCGCGGCTGTGGGACGACGAGGGCAA
This sequence comes from uncultured Actinomycetes bacterium, assembly GCA_963842605.1. GTDB lineage: Bacteria > Actinomycetota > Thermoleophilia > Solirubrobacterales > Solirubrobacteraceae > AC-38. The sequence goes on along the minus strand of CAWJGV010000002.1, from coordinate 48,590 downwards.
CGAGTACCTCGACTTCCTGTCCGGCATCTCGGTCACGAGCGTCGGCCACTGCCACCCGAGGGTGGTCGAGGCGATCCGCGAGCAGGCGGGCCGGCTCACCCACACCACCAACCTCTTCTACACCGAGCCGCCGATGCGCCTCGCCGCGCGGCTGTCGCAGCGCTCGCTGGGGGGCAAGGTGTTCTTCGCGAATTCCGGCGCCGAGGCGATCGAGGCGGCGATCAAGCTCGCCCGCCGGGCCCGGCCGCAGGGAGAGATCGTGGTGTTCGAGGGCGCCTTCCACGGGCGCACCTACGGCGCGCTCTCGGCGACCCCTCAGGAGTCCAAGCAGGCGCCGTTCGCGCCGCTCGTTCCCGGATTCGTGGTCGTGCCCAAGGACGTCGAGGCCCTGCGCGCGGCGGTGACGGACAGGACCGCGGCGGTGCTGGCCGAGCCCGTACAGGGCGAGACGGGCGTGTGGCCGCTGCCCGACGAGCTGCTCGAGGCGGCGCGCGCCGCCTGCGACCAGGTGGGCGCGGCGCTGATCTTCGACGAGATCCAGTCGGGGATGGGGCGGACGGGGACCCTGTGGGCCTACGAGCAGACCCCGGTGGTGCCCGACGCGATGACCCTGGCCAAGGCGCTGGGCGGGGGGCTTCCCATCGGCGCGCTGGTCACGGGGAAGCGCCTGGCCGACGTCCTGCGGCCCGGCGACCACGGGTCGACGTTCGCCGGCGGCCCGGTCGTGGCTGCCGCCGCGCACGCCGCGCTCGACGTGATCGACGACGAGACGCTTCTCGCGCGCGTGCGCGAGCTGGGGGAGCGCCTCGACGCCGGCCTGCGCGAGCTGCCCGGCGTCGCCGACGTCCGCGGCCGCGGCCTGATGCGCGCGATCGAGATCGAGGGCGCGCCGGACCTGGTGCGCCGCGCCCTGTTCGAGCAGCGGCTCGTCCTCAACGCCACCGGGCCGACGACGGTCCGCCTGCTGCCGCCGCTGATCGTCGGCGAGGCGGAGGTGGACGACGCTCTGTCGCGCCTGCGCGCCCTGCTCTAGAGCAGTAACGCGCCTATTCGCAGTCCTTATGCAAGAACCGTGCTACAGTGGCCGAGTCGGCGAGGCAGGCGCCGTCCATTCCCCCATGCGCCGCCTTATTCCGCTTGCCCTCGTGCTCGCCGCCGTCGTGGCCATGCCCGCGACCGCCGGCGCGGCGAAGCTCCCCAAGGACGTCACGCGGACGACCTACCGCTATCCGATCGACCTGCGGCCGGGGACGAACATCATCAAGATCCGCTTCGGCGTGCCCAAGCCCCAGGGCCCCGGCTACATCGTCCGGTTCAAGCCCAACCTCACGCGTCGCGACGGCAGCATCCCGCCGACCGACAAGATCCACCTGCACCACGCGGTCTGGCTGAGGTTCGGCACCGGCGGCTCCACGCCCGGGTATCCGGCGGAGATCCTCACGGCCGTGGGCGAGGAGAAGACCATCGTCACCGTGCCCCGGCCGTACGGCGTGCCCGTCTCGGCGAACGAGACGTGGCTGCTCAACGACATGATCCACGACCTCACGAACAAGGGGATGCGGCTCTACGTGACCTGGACGGTCGACTTCGTCAAGGCCGACAGTGCGCTCGGCCGCAAGCTCAAGCCGGTGCACCCGCTGTGGATGGACGTGCAGCGCGGCAGCGCGTACCCGGTCTTCGACGTCCTCAAGGGCTCCGGGACCAACGGCAAGTTCACCTACCCCGACCAGCAGCCCAACGCCTACGGCGGCGGCCCGCCGCTCAACGAGTACAAGATCGACCGGCCCGGGACGCTGGTCGCGTCCGCCGGCCACGTGCACCCGGGCGGCCTCTACACCGACCTGCGCCTCCGCCGCGCCGGGCGCAGCAAGCTCCTCTTCCGCTCCGAGGCCAAGTACTTCGGCAACCGCCCGCCCGTGTCCTGGGACCTCAGCATGACGGCGACGCCCAAGGACTGGCGCGTTCGCGTCCAGCCGGGAGACGTGCTCAAGGTCAGCGCCACCTACGACACCAGGCATGGCTCCTGGTACGAGTCGATGGGGATCATGCCCAGCCTGATCGCCTACGACGACGACACGGGCAAGAACCCGTTCGCCTCGAGGATCGCCACCCGGGGCTTCGTCACCCACGGCCATCTCGCGGAGAACAACAACTGGGGCGGCGGCAAGACGGGGATCGCCGATCCCGCGACGCTCCCGAACGGCTCGGCGCCCGGCGACGAGGTGGACATCAGCAACTTCAAGTACCGCTACGGCGACCTGAGCGGGGTCGGAGCCACCCGCAACCCGCCGACGGTCCCGGTGGGGCAGTCGCTGGAGTTCGTCAACCAGGACGCCACCTTCGCCAAGAGCCGCGACCTGCAGATCTTCCACACGGTCACCTCCTGCAAGGCCCCGTGCAACCGCTCGACGGGCATCGGCTACCCGCTGTCCAACGGCAGCCCGCTCTTCGACTCGGGCCAGCTCGGGTTCGGCCAGGTCGGCTTCACCGCGGCGGCCAACCGCAACACCTACAAGACTCCGACCAACCTCGCGCCGGGCACCTACACCTATCTGTGCCGCGGGCACCCGTTCATGCGCGGCGCCTTCCGGGTCGTCCCGGTCAAGACCTGAGTCCGTAGGCTTGCTCCCCCGTGAGCGAGCCGACCCGCGTCAGCGACGTGCGCACCGCGTCCTACGAGGCCGACCCCGAGCAGGTCGGCCGCGTCCTGCTGCTCTACAGCGGCGGCCTGGACACGAGCGTGATGCTCAAGTGGATCCAGGACCAGTACGGCGCCGAGGTCGTCGCCCTCACGGTCAACCTCGGCCAGCCCGGAGAGGACTACGAGGTCATCAAGGGCAAGGCGCTCCAGCTCGGGGCGGTCGACTGCCGGGTCGTGGACGCCCGCGAGGAGTTCGCCGCGCGACTACGTCGTCCCGGCGATCAAGGCCAATGCGCTGTACGGGGGCGGCTATCCGCTGTTCACCGCGCTCGGGCGGCCGCTGATCGCCAAGCTCGCCGTGGACGTCGCGCGCGAGACCGGCTGCGACACGATCGCCCACGGGTGCACGGGCAAGGGCAACGACCAGGTGCGCATCGAGGCCACCGTGGCCACGCTGGCGCCGGAGCTGAAGGTGATCGCCCCGGTGCGCGGCTGGCAGATGGGGCGCGAGGAGGAGATCGAGTACGCGCGCGAGCACGGGATCCCGGTGAAGGGCGGGACCGAGGTGGCGCCCTACTCGATCGACGACAACCTGTGGGGCCGCAGCTCGGAGGGCCGCTGGATCGAGGAGCTCGACCACGCGCCCGAGGACGACGTCTTCCAGCTCGTGACCCGCCCGGAGGAGGCGCCCGACGAGCCGGCGGAGCTCGTCGGTGACGTTCGAGCGCGGAGTCCCGGTGGCGCTGGACGGCGAGCGGCTCGGCCTCGTCGAGCTGTTCGAGCGCGCGGCCGAGATCGGGGCGCGGCACGGCGTGGGGATCGTCGACCACATCGAGGACCGAATCGTCGGCCTGAAGGTGCGCGACATCTACGAGGTTCCGGCGGCGGCGATCCTGCTGACCGCGCACCAGGAGCTGGAGAAGCTCGTGTGCACGATCCACGAGAACCAGTTCAAGCCGGGCCTCGACCGCCAGTGGGCCTATCTCGTCTACGCCGGGCTGTGGTGGGAGCCGCTGCGCGACGACCTCGACGCCTACATGGACCGGGTCAACGAGCACGTCACCGGCACGATCGGGTTGAAGCTGTACAAGGGCTCGGCGCGCGTGGTGCGGCGCGAGTCGCCCAACGCCGTCTACGACCAGGCGCTCGCGTCGTTCGGCGAGTCCGGCGGCCTGTTCTCCCAGCAGGCCTCGCCCGGCTTCATCGAGCTGTGGTCGCTGCAGTCGCGGATGGCGTGGCGGCTGCGCCACCGGGAGGACGACTGAGCCTCGGCCGGCTGATCCTGCGGCTGATCGGCCGCCGGCTGCCGGCGACCGACGGCACGCTCTCGATCAAGGGTCTCGGCGCGCCGGTGACCATCCGGCGCGACGCCTTCGGGATTCCCCACGTCGAGGCGGGCTCGGAGGCCGACGCCGCCTTCGCGCTGGGCTTCTGCCACGGGCAGGACCGCTCCTTCCAGCTCGAGATGCTGCTGCGCGCGGGCCGCGGGACCGTCGCCGAGCTGGTGGGCGAGGAGGGGCTGCCGATCGACCGGCTGGCGCGGCGGATCGGCTTTCACCGCGCGGCGCGCGCGTCCTGGGAACGGGAGGACGAGGCGACGCGAACGCTCGTACGCGCGTACGTCGGCGGGGTCAACGCGGCCCGCCGCAGGCGCCCCCACGAGCTGGCGCTGCTGCGCCGCGATCCCACCCCCTGGGAGCCGGAGGACGTGGGCGCCGTGCTCGGCGTCGTCGCCCTCGGCCTGTCGGCCAACTGGGACGTCGAGCTGGGGCGGCTGCGCGTGCTCGAGCTCGACGGCGAGGATGCCCTGCGCGCCGTGGACCCGGCCTACCCGGACTGGCTCGCGGTCGTGACCGCGCCCGGCACGCCCGCGGGGACGGCGCTGGACCGCCTCGACGACGACCTCGCGGCCCTGGCCGGCCACGTCGGCGGCGGCGGCTCCAACAACTGGGCGCTGGCCGGGTCGCGCACGGCCTCGGGCCGCCCGCAGGTGGCCAACGATCCCCATCTCTCCCCGACCCTGCCCTGCTTCTGGTACCTCGCCCACGTGCGCTGCCCGCAGTGGGACGTGGCGGGCGCGAGCGTGCCGGGCGCGCCCGCCGTGGCCGTCGGCCACAACGACGACGTGGCGTGGGGCGTGACCAACAGCGGCGCGGACGTCGTCGATCTCTTCCTCGAGGACGAGGGCGCGGCGATCGACGTGGTGGAGGAGCGCATCGAGGTCAAGGGCGGCGACACGGTGCTGGAGCGCGTCGAGATCACGCCGCGCGGCCCGATCGTCTCTCCGGCGGTGGGCGAGTCGCGGGCCCTCTCGATGCGCGCCACGTGGCTGGACCCGAACTCGCTCGGCGGCCCGCTGGCCGGACTCGGCGCCAAGACATGGTCCGAGCTGGCCGCCGCCTGGGCGAGCTGGCCGGGCGCGCCCCTGAACCTCGTGGGAGCCGATCGCACGGGCACGATCGGCTGGCAGGTCGTCGGGTCCGTGCCGCGCCGGGAGGGGGGCGCGGGCCTGCTGCCCCGCCAGGCCCCCGGCGAGGGCGACGGCTGGGCGGGGAGACTGGCGCCCGACGACCTTCCCGGGCTCGCCGATCCCGAGGAGGGCTGGGTCGCCACCGCCAACAACAAGCCGCGGCGCGACGGCGACGGGCCCTGGCTCGGAGCCGACTGGATGGACGGGTACCGCGCGCAGCGGATCGGCGAGGCGCTGGGGGAGCGCGGGGACTGGGACCTGGACATGGCGCTCGCCCTCCAGCGAGACGTCCGGTCGCTCGTGTGGCGCGACGTCCGGGAGTTCGTGCTCTCCGCGCCTCGCGAGGATCCGGCGGTACGCCGGGCCGTCGACCTCCTGCATGGGTGGGACGGCGAGGTGAGCGCCGACTCGGCGCCCGCCGCCCTCTTCGAGCTCTTCCTCGCCGAGATGGCTCGCCGGGCGGTGGAGGCCAAGGCCCCGCGCAGCGCCGAGTGGGCGCTCGGTCGCGGGGCCAGCCCGCTCACCCCTCATACGTGGGTGGCGCTGCGCCACGCCGGCCAGATCGCCCGGCTCGTGCGCGAGCAACCGGAGGGCTGGTTCGCCGACGGGTGGGACGCGGAGATCGCCGCGGCGCTCGTCGCGGTGATCGGACGCCTCGAGTCCGAGCACGGGCGCGACCCGGCGCGCTGGGCCTGGGGTCGCCTGCGGACGCTCACCCTGCGCCATCCGCTGGGAGCGCGCCGGCCCTTCGACCGCGCGTTCAACCTCGGGCCGATCCCGTGGGGCGGGGACACGAACACCGTGGCGCAGGCGTCGAACGCCCCGCGCGACCCCCTCGGCGACCCGGTGTACCTGCCCACCCTGCGCGTCGCCATGGACGTCGGCGCGTGGGACGACGCCCGCGCCGTCCTCGCCGGCGGCCAGTCGGGCAATCCGCTCTCGCCGCACTACGCCGATCTCTTCGCGCGCTGGCGCGACGGCGAGACGGTGCCGCTGCCGTTCTCCGAGGAGGCCGTCGCGGTCGCCACGCGATCCACCCTCCGGCTTGAGCCGGCGGGCGGAGGGTAGGATCGAGACATGAGGCGACTCGCCTACCAGGTGCTTGGTCTGTTGGTGTGGAAGGGCCTGCGGGCGTTCCTGCGTCAGCGCTACGGCGAAGCCCCTCGCAAGATCGCGCTCGGTGGCGCGGTCCTCGCCGTCGTGGCCGCGCTGGTTCTCGCGGGCCGCCGGGCGGCGTCCGAGTAGCCGCCTAGCCTCACCGGCATGATCAAGCCGAGGTCGCGCGAGGGCGACGGCCCCTCGGGGCTGCGCGTGGAGCGCGTCGACCTCGTGTCCACCGATCTCGGGGTCGTGCTGGTGCGCATCTCCGGGCGCTGGGAGGGCGGACCGTCGCCCGACGCTCCGGTCCTGCTCGTCGGCGAGCGCCGCTTCGATGCGCTGCCCGAGACGTCGGGCGCCGCCGAGCGGGCCGCCTCCGGGACCGACGCGTTCCGCGCGACGTTCTCGGTGGCCGAGGAGCTGCGGCCGGCCCTGGGCGCCGGCGTGCGACTCGCCGTGGGCGACGTCGAGGTCGAGCTCCCGGTGGCCCGGGACACCGAGACCGGCGCGGCGGAGCCGGCGGGGGCGACGGTCGTCGACCGCGCCGTGCTGGCCGAGCGCCGCGCGCGCCGGGCCGAGTTGGCGGAGCAGACCATCGCCCGGCGCGCGGAGGAGGCCGAGCGCGCGCTGGCCGAGCTGGAGGGCGAGCTGGCCAAGCTCGAGCTGCGCCTCGAGCGCGCGACCGACGAGCGGGCCGAGCTGATGGCGAGCCTCTCCGAGGTGACACGCGACGCCCGGGCCGCTTCCCAGCGCGCGGAGGCCGAGCGCCGCCGCCGCGAGGAGTCGGTCGCGGAGGCCTCCGAGCGCACCTCCGAGGCCGAGGATGAGGCCGCCCGCGTCCGCGAGCGTGCCGAGGCGGCGGGCGAGCACGCCCGTGAGCTGGGGCGCGAGGTCGAAGCGCTGCGCCGGCGGATCGCCGAGGCCGAGCACGCCGCGGCGGCGGCCGAGGCGGCGCGGGCCCGCGCCGAGGAGCTGGCCCGGACGGCCGAGGCAGCGGCCGCCGAGCGCATCTCCGCCGAGCGGACGGCGACCGTGATGCAGCGCGCCGAGACGCTGGCGGACGAGGGCGAGCTCGCCGCCCGCGCCCGCGAGGCCAAGCCTCCGCCGGTCCAGTCCCCCGCCACCGCCGACGCCGAGGCGATGCACGCCCTGCTCGACGCCGAAGTGCGGGTCACGAGGGCGCGTCGCGAGCCCGGCGACACCGGCGCGCTGCGTCAGGAGGCCCGCCATGCAGCGGCCGCCGTGGCCGATGCTGCCTGGACGCTCGTCGAGGCGCGCGACGCCATCGGCGGCGTAAGTGGCGCGTTGGAGGCCGAGCGGGCGCTGCGAGCCGCCGTGGACGCGGAGCGCGAGGTGCTCGCGCGCGATCTCGCCGCCGAGCGGAAGGGAGCGACGGAGCTGCGCGCCGAGATCGCGCGACGCGCCGCCGTGCAGGAGCGGGCCGAGCGGGCCATCGACGAGATGCGCGGCCGCCTCGAGGAGCTCCAGGGGCTGAGCGCCCGCGCTCGCCGGGCGGACGAGGCCGAGTCGGCGTTGCGCGAGTACTCCTCGGCTGCCGGCGAGGCGCTCGCGGAGGCCGAGCGGCGCATCGGCGAGGCCCGCGAAGCCGCCATCGCCATGCGGGATCGCGTGGAGACGGAGCGAGCGGAGCGCGACGAGCTCGAATCCCGCATCCTCGCCCTGGCCGGGGAGCTGCAGACCGAGCGCGAGGCCCGCGCACGGGCCGAGGCCGCGCTCGCTCCGCCCGGCGCCGGCCGCGCCCGCGCCGCCCAGCAAGCCGAAGTCTCCGCCGCGCCGGCGACGCGAGCCGCGCCAGGACCCCTGGCTTCCACGCGCGCTGCGAGAGCTCGCCGCCCGGGACCCCGAGGCGGCGATCCGGCTCGGCGTCCAGCTCCTCCCCGCCCAGACGCTGGCGGCCGACGACCCGCTGGACTACGACCTGCGCGTCGAGGGGCTGGGCTGGCACGCCGTCGCGCTGGGCAAGGGCCGCGGCTCCATCGCCACGCTGCACAAGCCGCGCCCGCGGCGTCAGACCGACTTCAGGCTCGCCCTCGACGCGCCCGCCCTGGCCGAGCTGCTGGCCGCCGGCGGCTCGCGCGAGGTGCGCCGGGCGGGACACGCGCGCGTCCGCGGCACGCTTCGCCGCCGGCGCGCGCTGCGCCGCCTGCCCGCCGCGCCGCTGGACCTCGCCGACCTCGCCGAGGCCGGGGTCTGGCCCGACCCGGGGCTCGTGCTCGCCGCTCTCTCGCTGCTCGTCGACCCCGCCTGGACGGAGGGCGACCCCCTCGTCGTCGCCCTCGAGGTCGACGGTCCGCGCGGCGGGCGCTGGGCCGTCGACGCGCCGGGAGGCGAGCCGCTCGTCGTGACCCCGGGGCGCGTCGAGCAACCGTCGGCGACGGTCCGGATCCCTCAGGCGGCGTTCCAGGGGCTCCTGGCCGGACGCCCGCGAGCCACCGAGGGCAAGGCGGCGATTCGCGGCGACGTGGCGGCGCTGGCCCGGCTCGTGGGGTGGATCGAGCGGGCGCAGCGCGACGCGCACTGAGCGCGTCCGCAGAGTGCGGGAATCCTCCTCGCGCACCCCTCGGTGTCGACCGCACGGCCGCCTATGCTGGAACGCCCCGTGAGCACTTCCGCCTGCGCCCATCTTCACGTCCACTCCGAGTACTCGCTGCTCGACGGGGCGTGCCGGATCGAGGCGCTGGCCGCCCGTGCCGCGGACTTCGGGCAGCCCGCTCTCGGGCTCACCGACCACGGCGTGATGAACGGCGCCGTCGAGCTCTACAAGGCGGCCACGCAGCACGGCATCAAGCCGATCGTGGGGTGCGAGGTCTACTTCGTGGACGACCGCGCAGCACGGCCCGCCGGCCGGTTCGAGCGCAATCACCTGACGTTGCTCGCCGCGACCGGCGAGGGCTACCGCAACCTGGTCGAGCTCTCCTCGGCCGGATTCCTCGAGGGCCTGCACCGCGGCAAGCCCGCGGTGGACATGGACGCGCTCGCCGCCCACGCCGCGGGCGTGATCGTCCTCACCGGCTGCCTGCAGTCGCGCATGAACCGCCGGATCGTCGAGGGTCGCGTGCCCGAGGCCCGCGCCCACCTCGACGACCTCATCCAGGCGTTCGGCCCCGAGCAGGTCTACCTCGAGGTGCAGAAGAACGGCATTGCCGAGCAGGACCGCGTCAACGAGGTCACCGTGGAGTTCTCGCGGGAGATCGGGCGCCCGCTGGTCGCCACCGGCGACGTCCATTACCTGGGGCGCGAGGACTACGACCACCACCAGGCGCTGCTGTGCGTGCAGACCAAGAGCACGCTCGAGAGCCCGAAGCTCACCTTCGACACCAACGAGTTCTACCTGCGCTCCAGCGAGGAGATGGCGGAGTCCTTCGCCGAGTGGCCGGAGGCGCTCGCCTCGACCCTGGAGATCGCCGAGCGCTGCGACGTCGAGATCGAGCTCGGCAAGCAGCTCATCCCGCGCTACGAGACCCCCGCCGGCCAGCCCGAGGCCGAGTACCTCCGGGAGCTCGTGGACCAGGGCCTGCTCCTGCGCTACGGCGATCCCGTCCCCGCGGAGGCGCGCGAGCGCGCCGACTACGAGCTGCGGGTGATCGAGGACATGGGGTTCAACGCCTACTTCCTGATCGTGTGGGACTTCGTCCGCTTCGCCAAGGAGAACGGCATCGCCGTCGGGCCGGGGCGCGGCTCGGCCGCCGGCTCGATCGTCTCGTACTGCCTCGCGATCACGGACGTCGACCCGCTGCGCTACGACCTGCTCTTCGAGCGCTTCCTCAACCCCGAGCGCGTCTCGATGCCGGACATCGACATCGACTTCTCGGTCCGCGGCCGGGAGCGGGTGATCCGCTACGTGACCGCCAAGTACGGGTCCGACCACGTGGCCCAGATCGTGACCTTCGGCAAGATGTTCCCGCGCGCGGCCACGCGCGACGCCGCGCGCGTGCTCGGGCTCGAATACGCCGCCGGCGACCGCCTGGCGAAGCTCATCCCGGACCCGATCATGGGCCGCCCGCCCAGCTTCGAAGATTGCCTGAAGCCGGGCGAGCCGTTGCGCGCCGCGGTGGACGAGGACCCGCAGTCCGCGCGGATCGTCGACCTGGCGAAGGGGCTGGAGGGGATCGTGCGCAACTCGTCGATCCACGCCGCGGCGGTCGTGATTGCCGACCGGCCGCTGACCGACATCGTCCCGCTCCAGCTCGCGGACGCCGGGGCGGGGGAGGACGGCGAGAAGGTCTACCGCACGGTCACCCAGTTTTCGATGAAGCCGATCGAGGAGATCGGGCTGCTGAAGATGGACTTCCTCGGCCTGCGCAACCTCGACGTCATCGAGGACGCGATCGCGATCATCGAGCGCTCGACGGGCGACCGGATCGACATGACGACCCTCCCGCTCGACGACCCGCCGACGTACGAGATGCTCTCGCGGGGCGACTCGGTCGGAGTGTTCCAGTTCGAGTCCGAGGGGATGCGCGAGGCCCTGAAGAAGGTGCGCCCGACGGAGTTCGAGGACCTGGTGGCGCTCAACGCCCTGTACCGCCCGGGCGCGATGGACCAGATCGGGACCTACGCTCGGGGCAAGCGCAACCCCGAGACCATCCAGTACCCCGACGAGCGGCTGCGCCGGATCCTCGAGCCGACCAAGGGCGTGGTCCTCTACCAGGAGCAGGCGATGCAGATCGCCAAGGACCTCGCCGGCTTCTCGGGCGCCAAGGCGGACGACCTGCGCAAGGCGATCGGGAAGAAGAACCGCCAGGCGATGGGCAAGCTCAAGCCGGAGTTCTTCGACGGCTGCGTCGCCTCGGGGACGTCGCCCGAGACGACCGAGTGGCTGTGGCAGACCAACGAGCGGTCCGCCGACTACAGCTTCAATCGCAGTCATGCCGCCTGCTATGCCCTGATCGCCTACCGCACGGCCTGGCTGCGAGCCAACCACCCCGCGGAGTACATGGCCGCGCTGATCTCCTCGGTCATGGACACCAAGGACAAGGTGCCCTACTTCGTCGCGCGCTGCGAGGAGATGGGCATCGAGATCCTGCCGCCCGACGTCAACGAGTCAGACCACGAGTTCGTCGTCGTCGGCGGCAACATCCGCTTCGGGCTGGACGCCGTGAAGGGCGTCGGGTTCGCCGCCGTGGAGAAGATCAAGGGCGCGCGCGAGGAGGGCGGCCCGTTCACGTCGCTGTGGGACTTCTGCGAGCGCGTGGACTCCCGGACCGTGAACAAGCGCTCGATCGAGGCGCTGATCAAGTGCGGCGCCTTCGACGCCACCGGCGCCTCGCGGAAGGGGATGCTGATCGTGCTCGAAGCCGCGCAGGGAGCGGGCCAGAAGTCCCAGGAGGACGCCCAGATCGGCCAGGGCTCCATCTTCGACCTCGGCGGCGACGGGCTCGGTGGGGGAGAGGCCAACGGCACCGCGCGCCGCAGCCCGTTCGCGCCCGCCCACCCGCCGATCCCGGCGGAGGAGTTCGACCGCGCGCAGCTGCTGGCGGTCGAGAAGGAGGCGCTGGGCCTGTTCATATCCGAGCACCCGCTCAAGGCGGTCCGCAGCGCGCTGGCGGCGCGGGTCGACTGCTCGCTGGCCGAGCTGGCCGGCCGCCGTGACGGCGAGTGGGTCCGCGCGGGGGGCATCGTGGCGGCGACCAAGCGGATCCGCACCAAGAAGGGCGATCCGATGATGTTCGCCACCCTCGACGACCTCGAGGGCCAGGTCGAGCTGCTGGTCTTCGGCAACGTGCTCTCCACGGCCGAGGACGCGCTGGCCGCCGACCGCATCGTCGTGGTGCGCGGACGGGTCGACCACAAGGACGGCGCGACCTGCCTGATCGTCCAGGAGGCGGAGGAGTTTCAGGCCACCCCCGAGGAGCTCGCCGCCGCCGAGACCCAGATGGCCAAGCGCGCCGCCGACCGCGAGCGGGTACTGCGCGTCCGCGTGGACGCCGCCCGGCTGCCCGCCACGGTCATCGACGACCTCAAGCACCTCCTCGAGAACTTCCCCGGCGACTCCGAAGTCGTGATCGAGATGCGCACCGCCAGCGGCGACCGCCGTTTGCGCCTGGGCGAGGGCTACCGGGTCACCCCGAGCACCGGCCTGCGCGCGGAGCTCGACCGCCTGCTGGGCGACGCCACGCTCAGCCCCGCCTGACGCGACAACAGTCGATGAGGTCCTCGAGCCGGGCTAAAGCCCCGGGCGAAAGCCGGCCGATGTGCGTCACAACGCTGGCCGCAACATGACCACTTTGGAGACGACATGACGAAGGCCCCGATTTTCGCTGGGCTGGCCGCGCTCGCGCTGGCCGTGCCCGCACAGGCCCACGAGCACCCCGGCAAGCCGCCCAGGTCCAAGGTGGCCAAGCCGGGCAAGTGCGAGCCCCGAGGCGTCGGCTACAACGCGCGCGGCACGTTCGTGAGCTCGAGCCTGACTCAGTCTGCCGGGGCGGCGACGCCCGAACGCCGCGACGACCGCTACACCGGAAGCGTCACGGTCAACGTCACGAAGGCGAACCACAAGGCGCCCACGGGCGAGCAGCCGTTCACGCTCGACAACGCGAGGGTGAAGTTCGCCGACGCCGACGGCAACGGACTGCCCGACGAGCCCAAGGCGGGCGACCGGGTCAAGCTCCACGGCAAGATCACCAGGCTGAAGCGCAAGTGCGACCAGACCGGCTTCACGCCGGTGATCACGGTCCGCCGGGTGCAGTTCAAGGCGGCCAAGCCGGCCACGCCGTAGTCAGCGCCGGGCCGCCAGGCCCTCCTCGCGCAGCTCGCGCATGAGGTCGACGTCGGCCTTCGCCGGCGCCTTGCCCTCGATGCCCGGGCCCTCGAAGATCGCGGCGAGGTCCTCGAAGCGCGGCTCGGACAGGAACGTCGCACACCCGTCACGTCCCAGCTCTCCTTCACCGAGCGGGGCGTGGCGGTCGACGTTGGAGCCCAGCGCGGTCTTGGAGTCGTTGACGTGCAGCGAACCGAGGCGTTCGAGGCCGACGACCTCGGCGCACTCGTCGACGACCTCGGCCAGCGACTTCGGAGTGCGGACGTCGAAGCCCGACGCGTAGAGGTGGCAGGAGTCCAGGCACACGCCCAGGCGCTCGTCGCCGCCGGCCTTCTCGATCAGCGCCGCCAGCTCGTGGAACGAGCGGCCCAGCGTGCCGCCCGAGCCCGCCGTGTTCTCGAGGTGCAGCGGGCAGCCCTCCGACTCGCCCAGCGCCTCGGCGATCACCTTCGCGGCGCGGTCGATCGCCTTGGCGGTCGTCTTCTCGTCCGCCCCGAGCAGCGCCGAGCCGGCGTGCAGGACGACCCCGCGGGCGCCCAGGGCGGCGCCCGAGCGCAGCGCGATGGTGAGCGAATTCAAAGACTTCTTCCGGATCTCGCGATCCTCGCTGGCGCAGTTGATCAGGTACACGGCGTGGAACAGGCACGCCTTCACCACCTTCGAAGCCTCGAAGGCCTCCCGGTATGCGGCCACCTCCTCCTCGTGGTACTCGCGCACTCGCCACGCCCGCGGGTTCTGGTTGAAGAACTGGATCGCCTGGGCGCCGCGCTCCTCGCCGCGCCCGACCGCGTTCGCCGGGCCGCCCGCGGGGGACACGTGGGCGCCGACTAGCATCCGATCGTCTCCATGAAAGTCCGCTTCGCTCCTTCTCCGACCGGCGCGCTCCACATCGGCGGCGCGCGGACGGCGCTCTACAACTGGCTCCTCGCCCGAGGGCCCGCCTATGGCGACGGCGAGATGCTCCTGCGGATCGAAGATACCGACCGGGAGCGCTCCACACCCGAGAACGTCGAGCAGATCTTCGACGCGCTGCGCTGGCTGGAGCTGGACTGGGACGGAGACCCGATCTTCCAATCCCAGCGCGCGGATCGCCATCGCGAGGCGCTCGAGCAGCTGCTCGCGTCCGGTCACGCGTACCACTCCAACGCCACCGCCGACGACGTGCGCGCGTTCAAGGAGCGCCACGGCGACGACAAGGGGTTTCGCGGCGAGGCCGAGGACTCGGGCGCGGTGCGCCTGCGGGTGGGGGAGGGCGAACCGTTGCGGGTCGACGACCTCATCCGAGGGGAGACCACATTCGCGCGCGAGCACATGGACGACCCGGTCATCGCCCGCGCCGACGGATCCGTGCTCTACAACTTCGCCGTCGCGGTCGACGACCTCGACGCCGGCATCACCCACGTCGTGCGCGGCGAGGATCACCTGTCGAACACTCCGAAGCAGCTCGTGGTCCTGGAGGCGCTCGGCGCGCAGCCCCCCGCCTACGCCCACCTCCCGCTGCTGCACGGCCCGGATGGCAAGAAGCTCTCAAAGCGCCATGGTGCGGCCTCGGTGCAGGAGCTGCGCGACGCCGGCTACTTGCCTGAGGCGGTGCGGAACTACCTCGCCCTCCTCGGCTGGGGCCACGAGGACGACACCAAGCTCTCCACCGACGAGCTGGGCGGCTGTTTCGCATCGAGGACGTCTCGCGCAACCCGGCGCGCTTCGACGAAACGAAGCTTCGCTGGCTCAACGGGCTCTACCTGCGCGAGCTGCCCCTCGACGAGCTGACCGCCCGGCTGGAGGCGTTCACGGGTCGCGAGCGACTGCGCGAGGCCGCGGCGATCACCCAGGAGAAGATCCAGACCCTGGCGGACTTCTGGCCGCTGGCCGGCTTCCTGTTCGACGGCCCGGCCGACGATCCGGCGGCGTGGGAGCGGGTCATGGGTCGCAACGGCGCCAGGGAGACGCTGGCCCAGGCGCGCGAGGCCCTGGCCCGCGCCGAGCCGTTCGACGTGGAGACCGTGGAGGCCGCGCTGCGCGGCCTCGTCGAGCGCCTCGGCGTGAAGCCCAAGGACGTCTTCCAGCCCGTGCGCGTCGCCATCGCCGGCAGCACCGTTTCACCGGGGATCTTCGAGAGCGTGGCCGTCCTGGGACGCGACGAGGTCCTGCGCCGGATCGACGCCGCGCTGGCCCGCTGAGGGCCTTCCTCCAATATCTGTCTAAACCATTCGTCCATTTCTGCCGATAGGGCGGGTGACGTCGCGACTCGGATGTCGCGGCCACCCCTCCGAGACAAGCGCTATCGAGCAGATACGATGAAGCTAGCTACAGCCGTGCCCGCGCCTCCCACCAAGAACCCGACGGGACCCGATACAGCGGTCGCGTCGCGGCGCCACAACGAGGGTCACGGGCGCCGCCTGACCGCCGCGTTCGAGGCGCTCGAGGCGTTCCCCGCCCTCGCGGAGTCACGCAACCGGATCCTCCGTCTCTTCACGCAGGACCAGCCGTCGACGGCGGACGTCGTGTCCGCCGTGGAGTCCGACGTCGCGCTCGCGGTCGCCGTGCTTCGCCTGGCCAATCAGGTGGAGGGCAAGACCCGCGGCAGGGTGGACAACGTCGTCAAGGCCGTCGAGGTGCTCTCGCCCGAGGCCGTCCATGCCCTGGCCAGCCGGGCCCGCACCTTCGACTTCTTCGAGCGCAGCGGCGTCTGGGACGTCGCGCCCGAGCAGTTCCGTCTGCACGCTCTGGCCACCCAGCGCGCGGCCGACCGCCTGGCCAGCGAGCTCAACTACGGGCACCGCGACCGCATGATGGTGTCGGCGATGCTGCATGACATCGGCAAGCTCGTCCTGATCCACGCGTATCCCGGCTATCCCGCGCAGGTGCATGGCGACGCTCGGACGCCGGAGGATCGCATCCAGCGCGAGCGCCGCGACCTCGGGGTCGATCACGCGCTCGTCGGCGGGGTCCTGGCCCGCCGGTGGGGCCTGCCGAAGTCGCTCGCCTCGACGATCGAGCGCCACCACGCCGACGACGCGACCGAGGAAGCGGCCTACGTCCGCCTCGCGGACATGCTCGCCCATTACGGTCAGGGCGGCCCCGTCTCGCCGGCCGAGCTGTTGAAGGCGGCGCGACAGATCGGGATGAACCCTCCGGCGCTGCGTCGCGTGATGTACGAGCTCCCCTACCCGCAGAACGGCCGGGCGCGCCAGATCGACCCGTGTCCGCTGTCGGATCGCGAGCTCGACGTGCTCAAGCGCCTGGCCACCGGCAAGGTGTACAAGCAGATCGCCTCCGAGCTCTCACTGTCGACCAGCACCGTCCGCACCCACCTGCACAACATCTACGGGAAGCTGGGCGCGGTCGACCGCGCCCAGGCTGTCCTCGTCGCCACCGAGCGCGGCTGGATCTAGCGGCTCGGACCGGCGCCGCGCGCGGGTCCACAGCCAGAACGCGACGGCGACCCCGATCCCGTCGATCGCCCAGTCCAGCGGCGAGCCGATCCGACCGTGCACGAAGTGCTGGTGCACCTCGTCGGTCGCCGCGTAGCCGACGGTCACCGCCGCGGCCCACCACGGCGCGCGATAGCGGAAGGCCCGCAGCCAGAGGAACCACAGCAGGCCGAACTCGGCCGTGTGGACGATCTTGCGCAGGATCAGGTCGACCAGCCCGAGGCTCGTCTTGAGATCGGGCTGCGCGCTGAGAAAGAAGATCAGCCCCATCAGGGCGAGGGGCGGCAGGTAGCGGCCGAGAAGTCGCATAAGGTGGGAAGGGTAGGAGGCCGAGATGATCTCCATCACCACCAAGTCGCCGTATGCCCTGCAAGCGCTGGTCGAACTGGGCCGCAGCGGCGGCCCCGCGCCGGTCCCGATCGGCGAGCTGGCAAGGCGGCGCGACATCCCCGTCCAGTTCCTCGAGCAGCTCTTCGCCGTGCTGCGCCGGGCCGGGGTGCTGCGCTCCCAGCGCGGCGTGAAGGGCGGCTATTCCTTCGCGCGGGAGCCGAGCGAGATCACCGTGCTGGAGCTGGTCGAGCTGCTCGACGGCCCGGTTGGCGCCGACGCCAAGGGGCGTCTTCGCCGAGGCGGCCGGCGCCGCGCGTGACGTCCTGGCCAAGACCACGGTGGCGGACGTCATCGAGCGCGAGCGCCGCGATGCCGGCGCGGCGATGTACTACATCTAGCCGCGGCCCCGATCCGTGAGTTGCTTGGTTCGCGTCGGCCGGCGACAGTCTGCGCGACAGTCCTGCGGAATGAGACGCACGTGCGCGAACTCGTGCAGTTCGGTGGCGATGTCGGAGGGAACGTGGCAATGCGAACTTGGCGTGCCTAGGAACGGATGCACGCTGGCGCGTCCGGCCACTCGTGCGCCGGCGAGCAGGCGAGTCAGACGGGCGGCGACGCATGCCGACCTCACCAGCGGTCGTCGAGGCGGCGTGGCCTCGGACGAATGGCTGGACCTGTGCTGAGATGCCGCCTGCCGACGAGCTGATCACGCGAGCGGATGCGTCGTCGACGAGAGCTCGGCGAGGCTGCGAGGAGGCCGGGGAGGGGCATGGCGTCGACTTGCGGTGCGTCGAGGCCGGCGGTACGTCGAGATCGATGACCGGGTGGCTTGTCAGCTTGCGACCTGAAGGGTGCAGAGGGTGGCGTTGCACCAGCGAAGCGCTCGCGCTCGGCGGGCGGCCAACCGACGCTTCGTTGGCGGATTTCCCCCCAGCGCCCCGCTGGGGGCGAAGCTGAGCCTCCACGAACCTCGTCCCCTTAGGAGATCGCCATGCGCCTGTTCACCCGCCACCGCCTGCCCGAGGCCGGCGCCGCAGTACACCGGTCGGCCCGCCACCGAAATGCGCGGTCGCGCGGCCGAGATCGCCGACGCCGGCGCCGTGCCCTGGGACGTTCTGTGGGAGGCGCTCAAGCTGGACGCGACGGGTGCGACCGACGACGACGTCGTCGGCGAGTTGGGGCTCCACTACGGCGACTGGACCGATCCGGCCTTCGAAAACGTCGCGACGCGGATCTTCGGCATGCGCCACGGCCGTCAGGTCGAAATCCGCATGGGTCATACCGCGCGCGGCCTCAACATCGGGATCGTGCAGACCACCTGGCTGCGCGCCGCCACGCCGGAGTTCCAGATCACATCCGAGGACGGCAGGCTCGTCGCCGACCACCCCGTGGTGGCCGGAATCGTCGCGGGATTCGCGCCCTCGCGCGCGTGGGAGGACACCACGCTTCGTGGCGGCCCTGAGGGCATCGCGGCCCGGCGTCCGATCGCGATGCGCGGCCAGCAGGCCGGCTGGGCCTACGACCTGTGGCTGGCCGAGCGTGTGGGCGAGGAGCTCGGCACGCCGCTGCCGCCCACGGACCTCCAAGGCGCCGAGTCGCCGTACAAAATGGGGTAGCGCCCATCTAGCCGCGAAGACCGGCGGCCGCCCCGAGGGACGGCCGCCGGCACCGCTATTTGCTTCCGACCTGGCGGTCAGTGAACGACGACCGAGCGCCCGGTGAAGCCCGCCGAATGGTCGGCGTGCCCGCCGACATACGCCCGGTATGTGCCGCCGGCGACGATCGTCAGGCTCCGCGAGAAGGACGAGCGAACGCCGCTGAGCACGTGGCGCAGCGGGGTGCGCGCCACCGTGACGAAGCGGCCGGTGCTCGTGCGTCGCTGCAGGGAGACGAGCCGACCATCGTGCGCCGGGTACACCGACCCGCTGAACCGCACGCGCTGGCCGCGCGCGGGCGTGGAATCGCTCAGGCGCAGCGTGACCTTCGCGCGCACCCGGACCTGGAGGGTCGCGCTGGTCACGTTGGGCCTGGCCTTGGCCTGCACGTCGTAGCGGGTGTTGGCTTCGGCCTGCGCGTGAAGGCGTAGCGGCCCTGTGCGTCGGTCGTCACCTTCGCGAGCGCCTTGAACCCACCCGTGTAGGGATAGGGGTTCTGCCGCAGCGTGACGTCGATGCCCGCGGTCTGGCGCGCGCCCGTGAGCTGGCCGGTGATCGTCGTGGCCCCGCCCCACACCAGCGGGTTGGGCCGGGCGGCGATGCTCAGCCCGGTGCCCGTCTGGCCCGGGGCGAGCGTGGTGAACGCCTTGTCCCTGCCCGTTTTCGTGCCCGCCGAATTGGTGGCGACGAGGCGGAAGTGGTAGGTGGTCGACGCGGTCAGGCCGCTGACCGGCGCCGAGGCCGGCGACTTGGCGTTGCCCGACCCGGCGTTGACGACCGCGGTCTTGGTGCCGTAGGTCTTGGTCGGCCCGTACTCGAAGTAGTAGGTCGTCGCGTTGCCGTTGGGATTCACCGTGCCGTTGAGCGTGGCTCCCGTGCTGCTGAGTGCGGTCGCGGCGTCGGTCGTGACCCGCGGCGGCCCCGCCGCGATCGCGGCGGCCGGTACGGCCAGCGCCAGCATGAGCAGCCCGAAAATGAGATGAGAACGTCGCAAGTCCAGCCTCCTTGGAAATGTGCCCCTAGCCAGTGTTAACCCTGCGGCCGCCCGAAAGTTGTAGAGACCCAACGCGCGAATTTTCGGTTGTTTTCGGGCGCCATACCACCTACCCTGGGGCGTCGAGTGCTTCGACCGAGCCACGGATGGCCGATCCCCACCGCCAGGATGCTGGCGCTCTCGCTGCTGGCGGTCACGCTGCTGAGCGCGTCGTCGGCGCAGGCGGCGGCCCATCGCGTCGGGCAGTCCCCGGCCGCCGTGCGCGCCTACTGGACCGCGGAGCGCATGCGCGACGCCGTCCCGGCCGACCGCGTTCGCGACCATGGGCCGGCGACCCCGGCCGCCAAGCCCGGCGGCGGCGGAGGCGGCAGCGGTAGCCCGCTGTTCACGACGTTCCAGGCGCCGTTGGCCGAACTCACCGCTGCGCCCGTGTCGACGAACGGCAGGGTCTTCTTCAGCGATGGCCGGGCGAACTATTCCTGCTCGGGCACCGCGGTGCAGAGCTCGAACCAGAGCGTCGTGCTGACCGCCGGGCACTGCGTCAACCAGGGGCCCGGCAGCTACTACACGAACTGGACCTTCGCGCCCGCCTACAACGACGGCTCGAGGCCATTCGGCACCTGGCCGGCGGTCGCCCTGGACACGACGGCCGCGTGGCGTACGAGGGGCGACTTCGGCCGCGACGTCGGCGCCGCCGTCGTGGCGCCCAACAGCTCGAACACGCGCCTGACACAGAGCGTCGGGGCCCGATCGGTCACCTTCAACTACACCCGCAACCAGGACTACCTCGCGCATGGCTATCCGGCCGAGGCCACGTTCAACGGCCAGCGGCTGTGGATCTCCGACACGAGATGGTCGAGGGACGACACGAGCGCCACGCCGGCGACGATGGGCATCCCGACCGACCTCAACGGCGGGTCGAGCGGCGGCGCATGGGTCGTCGGCAACGACTACAAGAGCGCGTCCGCCCCCGTGGCCTCGGTCAACAGCTACACCTATCGCGGGCTCAAGAACGTCATGTTCGGCCCCTACCTCCAGAACCTCACGTCGAGCGCCGACGACGCCTCGGACCTGCTGGCCCGGGCGGGCGCCGTCAATCCGACGTCGCCCTAGCGCCGCCTCGTCTCTCCTCACCTCCAGACCACGGCCCGGTCCGTCGTATAGTCGTGAGTCGTGCGATCTGACGACTATCGGACGCGCCGCCTTGCCGGTTTCTGCCTCGCCATCGCCGGCGTGGCATGCCTGTTGCTCGCGGCGCCGGCCGGCGCAAAGGACCCGCTGCTGAAGACCGGCGCAGCCAAGCTCAACGCCGCCCTTCATTGCCAGGCATCGGTTCGCGACTCCAAGCGCGAACCGGTGCTGCTCATCCACGGCACCGGAGGCGGCGGCAAGGAGGAGTGGGTGACGCCTGTGGACTTCCTGAAATCGGTGAGCGATGCCGGCTATCCGGTCTGCTACGTCGAGCTGCCGGACAAGGCTCTCACCGACGTACAGACCAGCGCCGAGTACGTGGTCAATGCGATCCGTCGGGTGCGGCAGATGGCCGGGCGCCCGATCGCGCTCTACGGGCACAGCCAGGGTGGGTTGCTGGCGCGTTGGGCGCTGACCTACTGGCCGTCGCTGCGCAGCCAGGTGGCGGATGCCGTTTCCATTGCGGGCACGCAGCACGGTACGAACGGGGCCGCGGCGGCGGCCCTTCTCGACGCCCTCTGCCGGAGCCCAGGATGCCCCCCGGCCTTCTGGCAGCAGAGGATCGGCTCGAAGCTCGAACGGGCGCTCAACAACGGCCGCGACGAGACGCCTGGCCCCACGGCATGGACGACGGTGCGAACCACGGGCGATGACGTCGTCCAACCACAGACCGGAGCGCATCCGACCTCCGCCCTTCAGGGCGCCGGCAACGTCCTGATCCAAAAGGTCTGCCCGGGACGCGCCACCGACCACATCAAGGCCGCCTTTGACTCCGTGTCGTTCGCCGCCCTGATCGACGCTCTGCGACACAAGGGCGCCGCCCGCCCCTCGCGCTTCTCGGGGAAGGTCTGTTCCCATCCCTACGCGCCCGGACTCTCCGCGTCCGATCGTGGATGCCTTCGACGCGGCCGCGCTGCCGACGATCACGGCACGAGTCCTCGCCTACCCGCCGGCCACGCGCGAGCCCCCGCTGCGCGGCTACGCGAAATCCTGAACCGCCGCCGGGCGCCCCTCCGTCTTCGCTATAGGAGAACCTTCCGTGCGTGGTCGACGTCGACTCCACCTCGTTCCTGGTCATCGTGGTGGCCGCGGCCACGGCCGGGATCTTCGTCACGGTCCTCGAGGCGAAGATCGTTCTTCCCGTCGTCGTCGTCGAGCTGGTGCTCGGGATCATCATCGGTCCGGACGTCACGGGCCTCGCCAACGTCGATCAGTTCACGGACTTCTTCGGGAATCTCGGGCTGGGAATGCTGTTCTTCTTCGCCGGCTACGAGATCGACTTCGACCGCATCAAGGGCCGGTCGCTGGAGCCGCGGTGATCGGCTGGGGCCTGTCGCTCGTCCTCGCCTACGGCATCGGCGGGCTGCTCGAGGCGGCGGGCATCGTGCTGTCGCTGCCTCTACTCGGGCTCGGCCACGGCGACGACGGCGATCGGGACCTCGATCCCGATCCGCAAGGACCGCGGCGAGATGCGCACCGCGTCGGCGACGTACATCCCTCGGCGCCGGAGCGGTGGGGAAGTTCGGGCCGATCCTCCTTCATCACGCTGATCCTCTCCACGACCCACCCGCTCCACGAGGCGGTGATCCTGCTCGCCTTCGTCGTTCTCGCCGTGCTGCTCGCGCTGGTCGCGGTGCGCTCGATGTTCAAGGGCTGGCCGCTGCTCGAGCGAACGTTCGAGACCAGCAGCCAGCTCGCAGTGCGGTTCGCCGTCGTGCTCGTCTTCGGCCTGGTCGCCCTGGCCAGCGAGCTCGACTCGACCTGCTGCTGGGCGGGTTTGTCGCCGGCATGATCACCCGCCAGGCGCTCCAGGGGCGCGAGGTCACCGTGTTCGAGTCCAAGCTGACCGCCATCGGCTACGGGTTCTTCATCCCCTTCTTCTTCATCACGAGCGGGATGAAGTTCGATCTCGACACTCTCCTCTCCAGCGCGGGGGCCATGCTCAAGGTCCCGCTGTTCCTCGGGATGTTCCTGATCGTGCGCGGGCTGCCCGCGCTCGTGCTCTACCGGCGGATTCTCGGTACCCGCGACCGGATGGCGCTCGCCCTGCTGTGCGCGACCGAGCTCCCACTCGTCGTCGCCATCACCACGCTGGCCGTCGAGACCGGGCACATGCGCCTCGTCGACGTCGGCGGCGCTCGTGGGCGCGGCGATGATCTCGACGCTGGTCTTCCCGCTGCTCGGGCTGCGGTTGCGGACGCCGCGGCGCGGCCGCTGCGTGACGAGTCGGCGGCGACGCGCAGCGCGCGGACGGCCGCGGGTACAGTGCCCCGCGAATGTCCCGAATCCCGATCAACATCGCGGAGCATGTCGGCAACACGCCGATGATCCAGCTCACACGCGTCCTCGACGGGGCGGCCGAGGGCGTCGGAGGTGTTCGCCAAGCTCGAGGCCTACAACCCGGGCGGCAGCGTCAAGGACCGCATCGGCGTGGCGATGATCGAGGCGGCGAAGCCGAGGGCGGATCAGCCCGGCCGTACGACGCATCGTCGAGGCGACCAGCGGCAACACCGGGATCGCGCTCGCCTTCGTCTGCGCGGCCAAGGGCTATCAGCTCGTGCTGACGCTGCCGCAGGGGATGAGCCGGGAGCGCACCGGGCTCCTGCGCCTGTACGGCGCGCGAGTGGAGGAGGTGGATCGCTCGGCGGCATGGATGAGGCGATGGTCGCGGCGCGAACGCTGGCCGGCGGCGATGACGCCTTCCTGCCCGACCAGTTCTCCAATCCCGCGAACCCGGAGATCCACCGCCGCACGACGGCGCCCGAGATCCTCAGAGCGCTCGACGGCCGTGTCGACGTCCTGGTCGCCGGCGTCGGGACGGGCGGCACGATCACGGGGGTGGGGGAGGTGCTCAAGCAGCACAACCCCGGACGCGTGGTGGTGGCCGTCGAGCCGGCCTCGTCGCCCGTGCTCGGGGGCGGGTCGCCGGGACCGCACAAGATCCAGGGAATCGCGCGGGCTCGTGCCCGAGGTCCTCAACCGCGCGGTGGCTCGACGAGATCATCGCCGTCAAGGACGAGGACGCGATCGAGACGGCACGCGAGACGGCCCGCCGTGAGGGGGTGCTCGCCGGGATCTCGGGCGGCGCCGCCCTGTGGGGCGCCCTTCAGGTGGCCGCGCGACCGGAACCGAAGGGCAAGCGGGTCGTGGTGATCCTGTCGGAGCTCGGGTGAAGCGCTAAGTGTCGACGCCCTTCTCCTCCCTAGGCCGAGGCCAGCACCAGTACCCTTCGGTGCATGCTCGGGCGCCGGCACCCTGGCGCGCGTTGCCGGTGAGCTGCGGCGCGACGTCGTGGCCGCCCGCGAGCGCGATCCCGCGCGCGCGGCGTCGGTCCCGGGAAGATCCTCGCGTCGTGGCCGGGCGTGCACGCCCTCCTCGTGCACGGGTCGCGCACGCGATGGAGGGCGCCGGAGTCCCGCTCGACGCCCGCAGCTGGCTATGCCTCGCGCAGGCTGCACCGGCATCGAGTCCATCCGGCGGCGAGGATCGGCGAAGGGCTTCATCGACCACGGCATGGGCGTGGTCGTCGGCAAGACGGCGAGATCGGCGATGACGTGACGCTCTACCCAGGGCGTCACGCTCGGCGGCACCGGCTCGCGACCGGCAAGCGACACCATCAACGGTGAGGACAACGTCACGATCGGATCGGGAGCCAAGCTCCTCGGGCCGATCACGGTCGGCCACGGCGCCAAATCGCGCCAACAGCGTCGTCATCCACGATATCCCGCCGAACTCACCGTGGTCGGCAACCCGGGCATCCCGTGCGGGTCGAGGGCCGCCGCCCCGAAGGGCCGGCGGACGCCGACTGGATCGACCTGCCGCGACCCGATCGCCGACGCCATCAAGGGCCTGGCCAGCCGGATCACCGCGCTGGAGCAGGCGCTGGAGAAGCTGGCGGGGGAGCGTGACACCGCGGTCGACACGGCCGCCGAGTTGCGCCCGCTGGACCCGCGCAAGGGCCGAACCCCGCGGGCGGCTAAGTAGAACACGCTGCGCGCGATGGCGCGGGACGGCCTTGTAGCGGGGCGCTTCGCCGCGATCGACAGCCACCCGTCGAGCGTGCGGGGCGGGACGCCGAGCCGCGGTGCGATCGCTCGCAGGCATGGACGGCGCAGGCGCGGATCTCAACCTCCCCGCGACCCGGTTCGAGGAGCTCGCCGTCATCGATCCGCTTCGCGAGGGCCGTGTCGAGCGCAGGACGCCGTCGACACCGCGAGCACGCTGGGGGACGGTTGTCGGCGAAGATCGTCAGGCGGTCGATGTCCTCGAAGTCGGCGATCCCGCCGAGCTGGGGTCGTTGGCGGCGATCTGGGCGCGCTTGTAGAACCCGCGGTCGTCAATCGGCATGCCGGCCGCGAGCTGCTCGGCCAGGCGCTCGGCCGGCCGCCGGTGTCGGCGATCGCCTCAGCGCGGTGCGCTCGCCGAGCCAGGCGCCGAGGTCGGTAGCGCGAGGGCGTACAGCGCCATCAGCTCATGCTCGGTACCTGGCCGAGGGTCGCGCCACCTGGCGTGCCGTCAAGGCGCGCAGGTCGGCGTCGGACCATGGCGCGCTTCCGCGGAAGCGCCCCGCGAGGCCCAGGCGACGGTGAAGTAGCCGGGAGGACCCGGGGCGCTTGCGCAGGGTAGGGGAGGCGCTGCGGGCGGGCCGCCTCCCGGTCCGCCGGCACGCCCAGGGCCGCCAGGCATGATGTTGCCGGCGGCCTTGATCCCGGGCGACATGCCGCCCGGTCCGACACCCAGGCTGCCGCCGCCGCGCGCCACGGGCATCACCACGACCATCGGCCGCGCTTTCCGCTCCGCAATCAGGTTGTCCAGGATGATGTGGGCGCGGCCCGTCATCGACCAGCCCGGGTCGAGATCCCCGCCGCCGTGCAGCAGATACAGCACGGGGTACTTCGTGTTCGAGCGGTTGTAGTCCGGTGGCGTGTAGACGTAGGCCTGGCGCGTCGCGCCGAGCGACTTCGACTCGTAGGTGACGATCTGCAGCAGGCCGTGCGGCACCGGCTTCGAGTCCCAGAACTGCAGCCCGTCGCCCGGCAGCTCCACTTGCGATGCCAGGCCGGCGCCCGACACCAGCTTGACCCACGGATTGCGCGGATCCGGCGTGTTCACGCCGTCGACGTCGAAGGCATAGGTGTACACATCCGGCGGCACGGCGGGCATCGTGATGGTCCAGATCCCATCGTCGCCCCTGGTCATCGGCGCCGGTTGCGCCCCGTTCAGGAGCTCGCCCGTCACTCTCACCTGCGTCGCTTTCGGCGCGAGCAGGCGCAAGATCACCGTGCGATCGGCATTCACCTCCGGCGAGACCACCTGCGGCCCCTGCTGCCCGCGCCCTCCGCCGGCCTGCGGCGCGGCAGGCGCCGCACCGGCTGCGGGTGGCTGCTGTCCAGACAGCGCGAGTGAACAGGTGAGTACAGCGGCCGCGGCCGTGGCGATGTAGGTACGCATGTGTCCTCCAGTCTCCTCTGTAGCCGGCGAGTATCTCACGTGGTGAGACCGGAGCGGCCCGCGCACGGCAGCGGAGAGGTGTTCGTCTCCTCGAAAGATCTCTGAGATCGCCCGGGCAGCAATTCGCGCCGGCGCAGCTAACGCGGACGGGGAAAAACGCGCCTTCCGCCTTGCCGCTCGCGACCCGCGCTGGGTCCCCAACCCAGCGCGGCCATCACGCTGCAGGCGCGTTTTACTGGATCGAGTCCCGCCCGCTCACGCTGGCCTGCGCGAACCGCTGCCCGGGCTCTCGAGCAGATCTGGGAGCACACTTCGACGGATGATGCCTGCCCTCCCGGACCGCGGAAGCCGGGCGCCCAGTCTCCAGTTTCCAGTGTCTTTGCTGATTCGCAACCTCCGGCTCTGGCCGGACGGCTGCACCTGGAAACTGGAAACTGGAGACTGGCGACTGCCCACTACCCCGCAGTCACCGGTTCTGCGGCAGAACCGCGGCGAATCCGGCGCTGGTCGTGTTGCCGGCGACGTTGTAGCCGTGGCAGCTGGCATGGCCGAACCCGCCGGCGCTGACGCCGGCCATCTGTCCAACGAGCGGCACGCCGTCGCCGAGCGGGGTGATGTCGAAGATGATGTTGTCCTTGCGCAGCGGATCGGGCGAAACGCCGGCCGGCACGTAATCCAGCCTCAGCGTGGCGCGCGTCCGGTAGGCGATGTTGTGATCCGCGCACGAGGTGTCGCCGCTCACGCCGACGCCGCCGACGATGGCGTGCGACGAGTCGTAGAGGGCAAGGCCGCCGCCGAAGACATTCACGCCGCCAATGCGTTCGCCGACCATCGGATCGTTGGAACGCCCATAGCGGTCCGGGCTGCCGCCATACGCGGCGAGCGTGGAGACGGGATTACTCTCCTGCAATCCGAACAGGCTGCCTCCGGGCTGCACGGCCGTGAACAGGTTGGCCGTTGACAGCGCGAGCCCGCGAAGGCTGAACGCGTTGGCGGTGTTCGCCTTCTGCGCGGAGATCACCCGGCTGCCGGGCCACTGATCGTCGCGTTCGCTGCCGGTGAACGCCACCGCACACACGACGCCGTCGCGATCGACGATCGTGCCCCACATGTCGAGATTGAGCCCGCCGTTCGCCTCGTTGCGGGCCGCCACGAGCGCCGCCCGTAAATCTCCCCAGGAGGGAA
The DNA here is from genome assembly GCA_963842605.1 of uncultured Actinomycetes bacterium. Lineage (GTDB taxonomy): Bacteria > Actinomycetota > Thermoleophilia > Solirubrobacterales > Solirubrobacteraceae > AC-38. Next base: position 21,360 of record CAWJGV010000002.1, on the reverse strand, counting down.
GATCCCTGCAGCCATTGCGCGCGCCGTTGCCCTGTCCCTCTGCGCGCCCGATGCCGCCGCCGAATACCGCCGAAGCCGCGATGATAAGACCCGCCAGACCGACGCCGTATTTCCTCATCTGGAGCCTCCAGCCACGGCGAGGCGCCGGCCGTTGACGGCCATGAATGGCCTCAACGCTCTGACGCGAAGAATTGCGCCGTGCAGCGGCCCGGGAGGTTAGCACACGGGCATGACGATCAACCGGGGAGGCGCCAGAGGAACCCATCCGACTGCCGGACGAGCGAGCGGATCACCAGACGGTGTGCGCTCCACGAGACCGCAGGCGTTCCCGTGATGACGACTCGCTGTCCCAGCTTCAGCGCGCTGATGACATCCTCGGCCGGAGCGTCGCCGCATTCGATGCCCCAGCGCTCGTCGGCACCCGACGCGGCGGTGACCATCAGTTCGATGCAGGCCAGGTTGCGCGCCGCGGGGACGCCGGTCGCGATGATCACTCCTTCCAGTTGCACCGTCGACGCCGCGTCGAGTGCCCGCGGTGTGGCGGCGGCGACGCCGCTGCCGGGCAGCCGCGCGCGCAGGTAGCTCTCGAACGCGCGATCGAAGTCCGCGGCCGCCATGCGGAACGCCGCGTCGTACGGATCTGCGCCGCCACTCGCCGATCGCCGGAGCGCGAGCAGGAACTGGCGAATGCCGGCCTTGCCCCAGCGCGCCTCGATGAAGTCGAAGCCTGCATGGCCGAGCGCCTCGACGAACCGCGCCCTGGAGCCCTCGGGCTGGAGGGACGTGAGCCGCGGGATGGTGTTCGAGCGAACCGCCTCGCGCAGGAGGACGAGGTCGCTGGGATCCCAGGCATTCCGCTCGTATTCAGCCAGGCCCTCGGCGATCCATGTTGGTGTGGTGCTGCCCGGAAGAATGTCGAACCCGAAGACGTGGGCGACCTCGTGGGTGAGCAGCCCGAGCCACTGATCCGCCGGGACGTCGACCCGAAACAGGATGCGATCGTTTCGATCGCCGGTGGCAGCAGGGACATTCGCCACACCCGTTCGCTGGCCGCGCTCCAGATCGGCGGCCGACTCGAAGAGGACGAGAGGAATCTTGGAGCCGAGGCTGTGGCGCAGGTCCAGGCTGACGCGTTCGTAGGCGCGCTCCGCCTCGCCCGCGATGCGCTCGGCGTGCAGATCGAGTGACGGAGCGTAGGAGATCTCGAAATGATCGGTCTGGCGCATGCGGCGGTCGGCGGCCGTCCGTCCGCGCGGCGTCCTGTGCGGTCGCCGACGACACGGCGGCGAGCAGCATGACTGCCGCCGCCAGCGTGACGCCGGTTCCGAGCAGCATCAGTCCGCCGCGAGCCGCGGCTGGTCCTCGTCGGCCGTGCTGAGCAGGCGCTGGATCCGGAGCACCAGCGGGCCCTTCGCGGCCCCCAGCGACGGCTGGAACTCGCGTTCGCGCCACGACGCCAGCGCCATCAACGCCTCGGCGTACGCCGTCGCTTCCCCCGCAACCGCGATGGCGGCATCGTCGCAGCAGTGTTCGCGCTCCTGGCGGATGCGCCTCGAGATCCACCAGACGCGCGGGGTGGAAGAAGAACACCGCCTCGGCGATCGTCTGCAGCAGGTTGATCGCGTAATCGCGGCGGCGGATGTGCGCGAGCTCGTGAGCGAGGAGCGCTTCGACCTGGGCGGCCGTCATGTGCGCCATCGCGGCGAGCGGCAGGATGATCAGGGGCTGCAGCCAGCCGATCAGGATCGGCGCGTCGACCACCGCCGACTCGACGATCCGGAACGGTACGCCGACGCGCAGGCGGCGGGCGAGACGTCCGGCGGTCAACTGCCAGGAGGAGAGGGGTGCCGCGATGGTCGCGGCGCGCAGGCGATGGACGCGCCAGCATCCGGCGGCGAGCCGGGCGACGAGCGACGTCACGCCTGCCAGCCAGATCCACACGACGATCGATAGCAGCTGGCTCGAGGTCGCCGCCCGGACGGCCTGACTCGCGGCGGACGGCAGCGTTCCCTCGGCGCCGATCGACGCTTCGATCGGCGTCCCGAGGCGGCCTGCCGGCGACAGTTGATCAGCGGACAGGAAGGCGGCATGGCCGGGGAGCGTGCCCCTGACGGCGGTCGCGGCGGCCGTCGCCAGCATCGCCGCGAGGCCGAGGCAGGCGATCGCGTAGCGGATGTCGGCCGCCGAGCGGCGGCACGCTCCGAGCGCGGCCGCCGTGGCGAGGGCGAGCAGCGTGCCCTGCCAGACGAAATGGATCAGCGTCCAGCCGGTTACTTCAATCCACGGGCTCATCGGCGGCCTCCTCGTTTCTGGTCGAGCAGTTGTCTGATTTCCTCGAGCTCTTTCCTGGATGTCTCGGCCCCGGCCAGGACCTGCATGACGAGCGCGGCGGCGGATCCGTCGAAGACGCGATCGATCAGGTCGGCGACGAGCAGGCGCTTGGTCTGCTGTTCGCGGCGCGCCGGCGCGTAGACGTGGGTGCGCGCCGACTCGTCGCGCACCACCAGCCGCTTCTCGGTCATGTTCTGCAGCAGCTTGAGCACCGTCGTATACGCGTCTTCCCGGCCCATGGCCCTGGCGACGTCGCGCACGGTGCTCGGGCCGCGCGCCCACAGGACGCGCAGGATCTCGAGCTCGGCGTTGGTCGGCTTGCTGCGCAGCGAGGTCATGAGCGGGATCCTACGACAGTTGTCGTAGATGTCAATACGAAAGTTGTCGTAGATGGAGAATAGCGTCAGGGCTCGGGACTCGCGGCTCGACAGTTCTGCGAGGCACCCGCACTCGAGGTCAGATGCCGCAGCATCGACTGCTTGAGCCAGGACGAGTCCTTCGTCCGCTCCGTGCCGAGCACGAGCCGCAGACGAGCCGCGAGCCCGCGGACCCGCGGACTACCGCGCCCCGATACGGGCGCGCAGATCGAGGTTGCGCAGCAGGCGGTGCAGGTAGTTGGGGTGCACGCCGAGGAGACGCGCCGCCTGTGTGTGGTTGCGGCCCGCCTGCTCGAAGGCGTGGGCGATGAGATCGCGCTTGGTGCGCTCGAGCGTCTGGTGGTAGTCGAGCGACGAGGCCGGCGCCGGCGCGCCGCTCGGGAACAACCCGGGCGGCAGATCGTCGGGGACGACGCAATCGCCGCTGCCGAGCACCAGCGCCTGCTCGATGATGTTCTCGAGCTCGCGCACGTTGCCCGGCCAGTCGTAGCCGAGGAAGCAGGTGACGACGTCCGGGGTGAGCGTGCACGACTGCCGGCCGCAGCGCACCGCGTGCTTGCGCAGGAAGTAGTCGGCGAGCAGCGGCAGATCCTGCTTGCGCTCGCGCAGCGGCGGCAGCGTGAGCGAGACGACGTTGAGGCGGTAGAAGAGATCCTGGCGGAAGGCGCTGGACTTCACCGCCGCGTCGAGGTCGCGGTTGGTCGCCGCGACCAGCCGGAAGTCGACGCGCACCGGCCGGGTGCCGCCGACCCGCTCGAACTCCCGCTCCTGCAGCGCGCGCAGCAGCTTCGCCTGCAGGTTGAGCGGCAGCTCGCCGATCTCGTCGAGGAACAGCGTGCCGCCGTCGGCGAGCTCGAGGCGTCCCTTCTTCACGCCGAGCGCGCCGGTGAACGCGCCCTTCTCGTGGCCGAAGAGCTCCGACTCGAGCAGCGACTCGGTCAGCGCCGCGCAGTTGATCGCCACGAACGGCCGGGTGGCGCGCGCGCTGTTGCGGTGCACGGCGCGCGCGACGAGCTCCTTGCCGGTGCCGCTCTCGCCGCGAATGAGCACGGTCGCGTCGGTCTGCGCGACCCGCGCGATGCGATCGAAGACGGTGCGCATCGGCTGGCTGCGGCCCACCATGTTGTGTTCGAGGTTGATCTCCGCCTGCAGCCGCTCCTTGCTCTCCTGCAGCCGCGCCGCCTCACGCGACTCCTCGCGCGCGACCGCGGCGAGCGCCGCGATCACCAGCAGCAGTCGCAGGTGCCCCTGGTCGAGCGCCGCCGCTGCCGCCGCCTCGACCCAGACCGCGCCGGTCGCACGCCCGAAGGCGATCATCGGACCGGCCAGCACCTGGCGGCCGCCGGCCTCGACAATCGACGCCGACCGCTGCCTGCACGCGTGCTTCACGATCTCTTCGTCCACCTCGATCGCCTTGCTGCCGGCCGACGACCAGCCGGAGCGTACGCTGAGCGCTCTGCCGTCGTGATCGACGAACGCGACGCGCTCGGCCGGGACCACGCCGAGGATGAAGCCCGCCAGCGCCGAGTCGATCGCCGCCAGCCCCCGCACCGACGTGAGCGCGCCCACGGCGCGGGTCAGCTTCGCCAGATCGTCTCCCGCCCTGAGCCCGTCGACGCCGTCGGCATACAGGACGGCGTCGTCGAACGGCATTTCCAGCACGTGACGCGTTTTCGCGAGGCGGCCGAGCGAGACCGGGCAGGCGTCGAGCACGGTCGTCGGCACGCGTTCGTGCGCGCGCGCGATGAACAGGGAATCGCCCAGCCGGACCTCGTCGCCGGTCCGGAGCGGCCGGCCCGAGAGCGGCAGCCCGTTGACGAACAGCGACATGTCCCCGTCGACGGCCTCGAGGGTGAACTCTCCGGCGTCGACCGCCCGGATGCGGCAGCCGCGCTGGCCTGGGGACGCGTCGTCTGGTGAGGGAATGATCAGGCCCTGGGCAAGGACGTACGCGGTTCCCGCGAGCACCCCATTGACGGCGACGAGCTCCATCGCGGCGCACTCTAGCAGGTCAGCCGGGAACGGCCAACCTCGAGCGTGCGTTCACCGGGATTTCAAGGGGATGGCGGCGTCAGCCTTGTGGAGAGTCACCCTCGGGGCGCGGCGCCAACGCCTGCCTGTGGCCGGGCGACCACACGTCGCGCCAGCGGCCCCGAGGGTTTTTGGAGCTCGTTCTATCTATCGAAAATCACCGGCGCTTCCCGCCACTCCCGGCGGAACCGCCACGTGCAGACCGGTCGAAACGGAGGTGATGGAGAAAGGGAATACGGTAGGGGTGACCGTTGTCGTCGAGGACACACCGAACGAACGCGCTGACGATCGAGGCCTCATATGGCACCGTCGCGCTGAGAATCAGCCACGACGCGATCGCCGACGTCCATCGAATGTTCCTCACGACCCCCTCCCTCCATCCTTCCTTGCGTGCCTATCACTGGAGCAATGGGTGTGCCCTGGCATTTGGACGGACACGCGTGAGGATTTCCGAAGGATCTCGACGGTTGTCGTCCGCTGCGGCACCGGCAGGCTATCCGATCGGTTAGTGGGCCTCGCCGTTCGGTGAGTCGGCGGTCGCGCCAGCCTTCCGGCTGAAGCCGGAAGCCACGAGGGTTTCAAGGTGGTTTCAGGGTCTGGTCAGGGTCTGTGGCTTCCGCCTTCAGGCGGAAGGCTGTGGCTGTCGCGCATCCCTGGAGCTCAGGCTGTGACCAGCTTCCGGCCGAGCACGCGCTCGGCGTTCTGGGAGTAGACCTTGCGCAGGATCGATTCCCGGAGCCCGAGGCCGTAGATCCGCCATCGGCCCTGCGGCGGCACCGGCGCCGGCGCGTAGTCGAAGTACTCGTCCTCGGTCTCGAGAAAGCGGTAATAGATCCGGTAGAGGTCTTCGCCGAACACCTGCTGCGGCGTTTCGATGCCGAGCGGGATGGCGTCCGTGCCGAACAGGATGCGATCCTGGTAGCGATCGAAGAACCGCGCCGCCGTGCGCGGCTGGCGGCCCAGCTCGCCGATGCGCGCGCCAATCTCGACGTGGACGTTCGGGAACTTGTCCAGCATTTCGCCGACCGCGGCCAGGTTCTCCGCCCAGTGCCCGACGTGCAGCGCCACGAACGTGGTCTTCGGATGGCGCGCGAAGACCCGATCGCGCGCCTCGAGAATCTCCTTGAACGCCGGAAAGTCCTTGCCGTGGAACGACCAGTCGGGGTGCGCGTTGAGCTCCTCGTAGCGTTCGTTGAAGCGATCGATCGGCAGGAAGAACGCTTCCGGATCGCCGACGTGGATCGCCACCGGCAGGCCAAGCCGGCCGCACGTCTCCCACATCGGATCGAACCGGGCATCGTCTACGCGCACCAGCTTGCCGGACGCGCCGCCGTCGCGCAGGTAGAGTCCGAGCGTCTTGAGGACTTTCACGCCCACGGCGCCCGCCGCCTTGGCCCTGCCGATCTCGTCGGCCTGCCAGGCCGCGTAGCCGGTCTCGCCCGCCCGGGTCCACGACGGCTCGGTCATCGACACGAACCGGCGGGGGAACGCCTGGTCGAAGCCGGCGATCGCTCCGGCCAGATCGTCACCGGTGCCGCCGGTCAGGTTGACCATGGTGTGCAGGTTGACGGCATCCATGGTCTTCACCAGCTCGCCCGGAGGCACGCCCGGCTTCTGGGCGCGCCGCCGCGACACGTGCGTGTGAAAGTCGATGACCGGAAACCGCGCGCGCTGGACGCGGGTCTCGCCGACGTGCAGCATGCTTTTCGGCTGAAATTGGGTCAGCGGCAGGGGAGCGCTGGCGGGCTGCTGGCTCGGAACGGCGCCCGTGGCCCCGGCGCTCTCGGTCAATGGCGTGATCAGCACGCTCGCCGCAGTCGCCGACACCCACTCGCGCCGGGTATAGGCACGCCGCTCCGGCCCCGCCAGGCCCAGTCCGTCATCGTTGCTCCTTGGTCAGGCCCGAGGTTCGCTTCGCTTCACTCGCGAAGAGACGCTCAGGCGGGGTGGGACCACACGCGTTCCGATCTTGTGCCCGGCGACGAGGCCCGATCGTTTCCTGGCGTTCGCCCGCGTCGTCGTTCGAAGCACGAACGAGAAGGTCAGGCCGCCGGCGCGCCGGCGTTCCGCCTGCAGCTCGCTGCGATGCGCGCGCAGGATCTCTCGGCAGATCGCCAGGCCGAGCCCGAGCCCTTCCGGCTTCGTCGTGTAGAACGGCTCCCGCATGCGGCAGAACTCATCAGCCGTTACACACGCGCCCTCGTTCTCGACAGACACCTGGACCCTCCGCCCGTGGTCCAGCCGCGTGCGCACGGTCACCTGGCGTGTCGCCGGCGAAGACTCGGCGACCGCTTCCAGGGCGTTCATCAGGAGATTGAGCACGAGCTGCTGCAGCTGCACCCGATCGACCCGGATGAGCGGCGCGCCGTCGAACTGGCAATCGAGGACGATGCGGCGCTCCACCGCATCGGCGCGAACCATGCCGACGGATTCCTGAATCGTCGCGTTCAGGTCGCACAGTTCCTTCGCGGGGCCGCCGCCGTCGGAGCAGCGCGCGGAAATGCTCGATGATGTCCGCGGCCCGCTGGTCGTCGCGGACGATGTCGTCGAGCGCCGCCGCCAGCTGGCCGATGTCGGGCACGGGCTGACTGGCGAGCCGCCGCGCCGTCTGTGCGTTGGTCATGATGGCCGCGAGGGGCTGCGTCAGCTGGTGCGCGATCGACGCGGTCAGTGTGCCGAGCATCGTAAGACGGGCGACGTGTCCCAACTGGTCGCGGATCTCGCTGATTCTGCCCTGCGCGTCGCGCAGCGCGTCGACGGTTTCCTTCTGACTGGTCACATCGCGCGAGATCGCGAGCAGCGCCGCGACGTTCCCGCCTGGCCCGGCGATCGGCGTGACGACGACGTCCCACCACTTCGGCGTGCCGTCGAGCGTCGCGCAGTACCCCTGGAACACACCGCGTTCACCCGCCTTCGCTGCCTCGACGGCCGCGGCAGCCATCGCTTTCCACGGTTCCTGCCACACGTCGACCCACGGCCGATTCAGGAAACTCGCGAGGTCGCAGATTCCCAGCAGCTCCTGTGCCTTCGGCGTGAGATAGACGAGCCGTCCTTCGAGGTCGAGCACCTTGACGCAGTCATGGGTGCTCTCGACGATCTGCCGGTAAAAATCCAGACCGGTGTGTATGCCCGCGGGGACGAACCATCCCGCCATTCTCTTGCCACTCCAAGTGGGTCAGCGCAGGGTACGGGTCGGCATTATCCCCCAAAGGCGCGACGGGCGTGCACAACCGCTGCAACGATTGCCGGTAGTACCAGGTTTCGCGCTCATGGTTCGCAGGCCGCCGATCCCGCGGGTTTCGTTGAGGCTTTGTGCCGGCGGCGCCCGCGTAGTACAAATCAGCCCGGCCTGGTTCCTGTCGTGCGCCTTCTGAAGACCTTCTTGTTCGTGTCGCTGGTGCTGTGCCCGCGCGCCGCGGCGGCGCAGGCACCTGAGCGTGGCGTTCCGCTCGAGCGCGTGGTGTGCGCCGACGATCCAACGCAGACCTACGCCCTGTATCTGCCGGCCGCCTATTCCCCGGAGCGGCAGTGGGGCGTGATTTTCGCCTTTCATCCGGCGGCGCGGGGCCCGCTGATGGTCGAGAAGTTCCGGGCCGCCGCCGAGCAGTACGGTTACATCGTCGCCGCGTCGAACAACTCGCGGAACGGCCCGCACGCCGCCTCGACGGATGCGGCGAAGGCCATGACCGCCGACGTCGGCCGCCGGTTCTCCGTCGATCCCCGGCGCGTCTATCTGGCCGGCATGTCCGGCGGCGCGCGCGTGGCGACCGGGATCGCTCTTGCCAGCAACTTCATCGCCGGAGTGATCGCCTCGAGCGCGGGCTTCCCGGACAGTCAGCCGCGGACCACGGTGCCGTTCGCCGTCTTTGCGACCGCCGGTACCGAGGATTTCAACTACATGGAGATGCGGCAGCTCGACCGCCGGCTGTCCTCGCCGCATTTCCTCGCCGTGTTCCGCGGGGGCCATACCCTTCCGCCCGACGACGTCGCGTTCGACGCGATCGAGTGGATGGAGCTGCAGGCCATGCAGTCCGGCCGGCGGAGCCGGGATGAGGCGCTGGCCGCGCGGATGCTCGAGAAGAGGCGCGCGCGGATCGCCGCGTCCACGGATGTCGCCGAAACCGTCTACCTGCTGCGCGCGGTCGTCGAGGACTTCAAGGGGCTCGCCGACGTCACCGCCGACGAGCGGCGGCTCGAGGCATTGCTGCGGCAGTCCGACGTCAAGAAGGCCCTGAAGAGCGAGCGCGAATCCGACGATGCCGAAGCGCGGATGCTGGGAGATATCTTCGCGCTCGAAGCGCAGCTCCACGACGATGCGCGGGAGACCGCGATGGTGACGCTTCGCGAGCGCCTGACCAGGCTGTCACGCAGGGCGGCGGGTGAGGCGGACACTCCCGACCGCAGCCAGGCGCGTCGGGTGTTGCGCCTGGTCACCGCCGGTGCGGCGGAGCGCACTTCGGACCGCCAGTATCTGCAGCTGCTCGAGCAGTTCCGGCTCCAGGGCCGCTGATCAGCGTCCCGCCGGCCGCGCGTAGACGCGCGCCCCGCCGAGATAGGTTGCCTCGACCTGGATGGCCTTCACCTGCTCGACCGGGCAGGTGAGGATGTCCCGATCGAGCACGGCGAAATCGGCGAGCTTGCCCGGCTCGAGCGATCCTTTGTAGGCCTCCTCGAACGTCAGGAAGGCGTTGTTGATCGTGTAGAGGCGGAGCGCCTGCTCGCGCGTCAGGGTCTGTTCGGGATGCTGCGGCGCATCGGCGCCGCGCGGCTGACGGACGATCGTCGTCCACATGCCAAGGAAGGGGTTGTAAGGGTTGATCGATTGCAGGCTGCCGATCTTCTGCATGTGATCCGAGCCGCCGCCGACAGTCACGCCGCGCTCGGCCAACGTCCGGTAGGGGTGAAAGTAGGTGAGCCGTTCGAGCCCGAAATGCCGGCCGAGCGTTGCCCCATCGAGATAGAGCCACGCCGGCTGCAGGTTGGCGACAATGCCGAGCGCCTGCATCTTGTCGATCGCCTCGCGGCTCATGAAGCTGGCGTGGGTGATGCTCGGGCGCCGGCCGCGCACCGGGAAGTCCTCGCGATTGATGCGCTCGTAGGTGTCGACCATCGTGTCGACGGCCGCGTCCCCCTGCGCATGGGCGGTGAACTGCAGCTCGTTTGCCAGCGCGAGCTTTGCCATTCGATACAGCTTCTCGGGTTCGATGAACCTGACGCCGCGATAGTCGGGATCGTCGATCGAGTAGATCGGGCTGACGCCCCAGGGCTGGCGCATGTAGGCGCTGCCGGTCAGCATGCCGCCGTCGAGGAACACCTTGATACCGCGCAGCCACAACATGTCGTCGCGCTGGTGCAGCGGATGCGCCGCCGCTTCCCGGATCGCCGCCTCGACGCGATCGAGCGGCGCCTGCGCGTCGACGCCGTATGCGAGGAAGGTGCGGCACGTGAGCTCGCGCTTCGCGAGCAGCGTGCGATACAGCTCGACGCCCGAGTCGTCGGCATTGCCGTCGACGATGCTGGTGATGCCGACGGAGTTGTAGTCGGCGAGCAGCTGGCGCAGGCGGTCGAGGCGGTCGGCCGTGGTCGGGGATCGTCCGGTGGACTGCGACCGGATGAAGCGTCCGCAGTTCCGGAGGATGCCGGTCGGCTCTCCCTTGCCGTCACGCTCGACGCGGCACGGCTCGCCATCGGGAACGCGAAACTTCGCGTCGATGCCGCTTATCTCGAGGGCGGCGGAATTCAACGACGCGTCGGGCCCGGTGCGGAAGGCCACGGGATGGCGCGGGGCGGCCTGATCGAGCTCGAGGCGGGTCGGGTAGCGCTGCTCCCGGAGCCGCGTGATGAACACCTGCGACAGCACGATCCACTGGCCAGGCTCGGTCCGGCCCGCGCGCGCACGGATGTAGTCGAGCGCGTTCTCGACGCTCTGCATGTCCGGCACCGGCTGCTCGAACTCGTACATCGAAGCACTCGGGGCATGCACGTGGGAATCGATCAGGCCCGGCACCACCGTCCTGCCGCCGAGATCGACCTGTTCGGTGCCGGCCACGGCGAGCGCGAGCATGTCGGCGTTCGTGCCGGTGGCGAGAACCCGGCCGTCGCGGATCGCCATCGCGTCCACGACCTTGAACTGCGGATCGACTGTCACGATCTTGCCGTGATGGAAGACGTGGCTCGGCGCCGGCTGGCGCTGGAAGGCGGAGACGGCCGCGAGCGCGACCACGAGAAGAACGAGGCGGCTGTTGACGCCGAATCGATCGGTCATCGCGAGAGCTCCTTGCGGGACGATTGTAGTCGGACGCCGGCTCGAACTTCAGGTAAGGACCGATCCGCACGCCGTCGGGGGAGAATGGGGTCAGACACGGGTCAGACCCGTGTCTGACCCGTGTCTGACCCCGAAAGGCCACACATGATCCCTGGCGTAGCGCACAGACGGCAGTTCAAGAACCTCTCGGAGCAGGAGATCCTCGCGCTGGCGATCTCGTCGGAAGAAGACGACGGGCGGATCTACAGGTGGTACGCGCAGCGACTGGCGGCCGATTACCCGCAATCGTCACGCGTGTTCGAGGAGATGGCCCGCGAGGAGGACACGCACCGCGAGTCGCTCATCGACGAGCATCGCCGCCGCTTCGGCGACACCATCCCGCTGCTGCGGCGCGAACACGTCGCCGGCTTCTACAACAGGCGGCCGGTCTGGCTGATCGAGAACCTCGGCCTGGAACGGATTCGAGGCGAGGCGGCCCGGATGGAAGTCGAGGCCGGCGACTTCTACCATCGGGCCGCGCAACGGACCACCGATGCGGGCACGCGGAAGCTGCTCAGCCGTCTCGCCGTGGTGGAATCCGGTCACCAGTCGACCTGGGAGCAGCTGATGCGCGAGCACCTGCCGCCCGAGTCGCGAGCGGAAGAGAGCGCCGTCGCGCACCGGCAGTTCGTCCTGACCTGGGTGCAGCCCGGCCTCGCCGGGCTGATGGACGGATCGGTGTCGACGCTGGCGCCGATCTTCGCCGCGGCGTTCGCCACCGGCGACACCTGGAAAACCTTCCTCGTCGGCCTGGCCGCGTCGGTCGGCGCCGGCATCTCGATGGGCTTCACCGAAGCGGCTTCCGACGACGGCTCGATCTCGGGCCGCGGCTCGCCATTCAAGAGAGGTGTCGCGTCCGGAGTAATGACGGCCATCGGCGGACTCGGCCACGCGCTTCCGTATCTAATCCCGAGCTTTCGTACCGCGACGATCATCGCGATGATCGTCGTCTTCATCGAGCTCTGGGTGATTGCCTGGATCCAGAACCGCTACATGGACACGCCCTTCCTTCGCGCCGCGCTGCAGGTGGTCCTTGGCGGCGCGCTCGTGTTCGCCTCGGGCATTCTGATCGGCAGCGCGTGATCGCGGCCGAGTCGGCCCGGACCGGCCCGCTTGCCCGCGTCCACGTATTGCGACCACAATCTCGCTCATGAGGTTCTGGCGCGTTGGCCGGACGGCGTGGCTGGCGGTTCCTCTGGCCGCCATGGTCGGGGCCGCCGCATATGCCCAGATGCCGTGGGGATTTCGCGAAGGCCGCTTCGCGCCGCGCTTTGCGCCACCGGCCATGCCGGATGGCCACTTCACCTTCTGCCGCGTGATGTACGAGCGCGTGCGCACCGAACCGATGGGCATGGGATGGGTGACCGACTATCCCTACGCCGAAATCAACCTCATGACGCGGCTGTCGGAGCTGACCAGGACCACGGTCAGCCGCGACGAGAGAGGACAGCCGAACCACTGGGTGGTCCGCCTCACCGACCCAGCACTCTTCAACTGCCCCTTCATCATGGCCTCGGACGCCGGCACGATGGGCTTGTCGCCGGAAGAGCGCGAACAGCTGCGCCGCTACCTCGTGAAAGGCGGGTTCCTCTGGGTTGACGATTTCTGGGGCTCGGCCGCGTGGGAACATTGGAGCTCGGAGATCGCCCGCGTCCTCCCTCCGTCGGAATACCCGATCAGCGACGTGCCGTGCGACGACCCCGTCCTTCGCACGCAGCTCACCGTCGAGCACGTGCCGCAGATCACCAACATCCAGTTCTGGCGCTCGGTCGGCGGCAGCACGACGTCCGAGAGAGGCAGCGACAGCCAGGACGCACACTTCCGCGTCATCCGCGACAGTCACGGCCGGATCATGGTCGTGATGACGCACAACACCGACATCGCCGACTCGTGGGAACGCGAGGGTGAGGATCCAGCCTTCTTCCGCCAGTTCTCGCCGGCCGGTTACGCCTTCGGGATCAACGTGCTGCTGCACGCGATGACGCACTGACCTGGGCCGCGGTCGGCAAGTCGGCGAGCAGGTCGGCATGTCGGCCGTCGAGTCCGCAAGCTAGCACAGCAGTAGTTCCTTCCTTCGTCACGCGGTTGGTACCAAGGCCGGTTCGGCGCACCACTTCGCTGATACCGTAGTCGCGGGATGAACGACCGCCAGGCCCCGATCAGGCGGAACCCGCGTGAAGTCCACGACTTCTGGCCGCGGGTGCTGGCGAGCCCCTTCCTCGGGGCTCTGGTCGTCAACCTCTCCGGCCTGATCGATCACGGCCGCCACTCGACGGTGGAGCTGGTCCTCTCCTACGGCTGGTTCGCGCTTGTCGCGTTCGTCGTGTGGGAAGGCAACCGGCGGCTCTACTTCCGGCTGCCGCGCCGGGAGGACTGGCTGCTGCGGCCGTGGAGCCGCCTCGGCGTGCTGCTGGCGCTCATCTGCCTCTACACGATCCCGGTGTCGCTCGCCCTGCTCTGGGCTGTGGCGTGCCGTCACCGGCGATCCCGGCACGCGCCACTACGCGTTGACCACCGCCATCTTCGCCGTCGTCGCGTTCGTCGTGGCGATCACCCATGTCTACGAGACCGTGTTCCTGCTGCGCGACTGGGAGAGCGACCGCATGCGCAGCGCCCGGGTCGAACAGGCGCGCCTCGCGACCGAGCTCGAAAGCCTTGGCCGCGAGGTCGATCCGCATTTCCTCTTCAACAACCTGAACGCACTGGCGCATCTCGTCGATACGCGCAGCGAGGCGGCGTCTCCGTTCATCCGCACGTTGAGCGCGAGCTACCGCTACGTGCTCGAATGCCGCGGGCAGGCGCTGGTTCCGCTCGCCGACGAGCTCGCCGCGCTCGAGCGGCACCGGGCGCTGGCCGACATCCGCTACAGCGGCGGCGTGCGCCTCGCGGTCGACGTCGGGGCGGCCGACGCGCGGCACCTGTCCCTGCCTCCCGTTTCGCTGGCGGAGCTCTTCCAGAATGCGCTGAAGCACAACACCGTCGGGCCCGACCTTCACCTCAACATCCGCGTGAGGGTCGATGACACAACGCTGATCTTCGAGAACGAGGTTCGTCCCGGACCGATGCCGGCGCGATCGACCGGCATCGGTCTCGCGAACCTGCGCGAGCGATTTCGCATCGCCACGGGACGTCCGGCCGAGTGGATCGCCGAGGAGGATCGATTCGTCGTGCGGCTGCCGCTCGTCAAGCGGAACAGGAGAGCAGGAGAGCAAGAGCGTCCTTCTCACATGAGTGCCACGAGCTCAGGAGGAAACAATGCTATTTTCTCCTGAACTCCTGGCTCCCTGTGAGAAGGCCTTGTAATCTCGTATGCGACTCGAAACGCTCTTCCTCGACGCCGGCGGCGTGCTGGTGTTTCCCAATTGGACCCGCGTCAGCGAGACGCTCGGCCGTCACGGCGTCGCCGTATCCGCCGCATGCGCTCCAGGCCGCCGAGCCCCGCGCCAAGTTCGACATCGACCAGGGCATTCGCGACGGCAACACCACCGACGCGCAGCGCGCCTGGTTGTACATGGAGCTCGTCCTCGAGAACGCCGGCATTGCGCTCGACGGCCGCACCGCGGCGGCGCTCGAGGAGCTCCGCGCCTACCACGCGGAGCACAACCTGTGGGAGTTCGTGCCTGCCGACGTCGTGCCCGCGCTGCAACGGCTGTCGACACTCGGCCTGAAGCTGGTGGTGGTGTCGAACGCCAACGGCGTGCTGCACCGCGCGTTCGACCGCCTCGGGCTGACGCAGTACTTCGACTGCATCTGCGATTCGTGTATCGAGGGAGTGGAGAAGCCGGATCCGCGCTTCTTCCAGATTGCCCTCGATCGCTCCGGCTCGGCCGCCGGCTCGACGATGCACGTCGGGGACCTCTATTACGTGGACGTGGTGGGCGCGCGCGCCAGCGGCCTGCGGGCGATGCTGATCGATCCCTTCGACCTGTATAAGGAGTACGACGCCGATCGTGTTCGGACGCTGGATGCTCTCGTGTCGAGGCTGGGGTCTTAGGTGTTCGTGCGCCTGCAAAATGCAACAAGAGAAGGAGAGAAGGGGAGAATGCGGTCGCACGGCTTGCAGGCGCGGCTCGGCGTCGTTCGAGCGTGGCTCTGGCGGATCCTGCCGTCAGCGCCAGCCGAGCGCGACCCGCCAACTCGGTGCCGAGCGGTTTTCTCCCCTTCTCCCCTTCTCCTGTTGCATTTGAGACAAGCGGCTGTCGTCCGAACAACCGAAAAGCTCCCAACCCGAGAACCCTGGCCCCCGCCAACCGTATCTATCCCTATGCGCTTTCGCCAGTTGCTGCGTAGCCTCGCGCGGATGCCTCTCTTCACGGGCATCACGGTGCTCACCCTCGCCCTCGGGATCGGCGCGAATACCGCGATTTTCAGCGTCATCGAGGGGGTGCTCCTCAAGCCGCTGCCCTACCCGCGGTCAGATGAGCTCGTCACGCTCGATCACGCGGCGCCCGGTGTCAACCTTCCCAGCGCCGGCGCGGCACCGTTCCAGTACTTCACCTATCGCGAGGAAGGGCGCGTCTTCCAGGACGTCGGGCTCTGGGGCACCGGCACCGTCAGCATCACCGGCCGCGCCGAGCCGGAGGAAGTGCCGACCCTGTTCGCGACCGACGGGGTCCTGCCGATGCTCGGCGTGCAGCCGATGCTCGGCCGCCTGTTCTCGAAGGCCGACGACACGCCGGCGACGCCCGAGACCGTGGTGCTGACGGCGGGCTACTGGCGATCGAAGTTCGGCTCCGACAACGCCGTGGTCGGCAAGTCGTTGATGGTCGACAGCAAACCGCGCGAGATCATCGGCGTGCTGCCCGACACCTTCCGCTTCCTCGATCGCCGCGTCTCGCTCGTCGTCCCCTATCGCTTCGACCGCAGCAAGGTGTTCCTCGGCAACTTCAGCTACACGGCCATCGCGCGGCTCAAGCCGGGAACGACCGTGGCGCAGGCGAACGCGGAGGTGGCGCGGCTGATCCCGATCTCGTTGACGAAGTTCCCGCCGTTCTCGGGCGGCAACGTCAAGATGTTCGAAGAGGCGCGCATCACGCCGAAGGTCATGACCCTCAAGGACGATCTCGTCGGCGACGTGCAGACGGTGCTGTGGGTCCTGATGGGGACGATCGCCGTGGTCCTGCTCATCGCCTGTGCGAACGTCGCCAACCTGCTGCTGGTCCGCGCCGAGTCGCGGCAGCAGGAGCTGGCGATTCGCGCCGCGCTCGGGGCCGGGACCGGCCGCATCGCGCGCGAGATGCTGGTCGAGAGCGTCAGCCTGGCGCTGCTCGGCGGCATCGTCGGCACGGGACTCGCCTTTGGCGGCCTGAAACTGCTGGTGGCCCTGGCGCCGGGGAACATGCCGCGCCTCGCCGATATCGGCCTCGACGTGCCGGTCCTGCTGTTCACGCTGGTGGTGTCGGTGGCGGCCGGACTGCTGTTCGGGGCGATTCCCGTGTTCAAGTACGCCCGCGGCCGCGTCGCGATGGCTCTCCGCGGTGGCGGCCGGAACGCCACCTCCAGCCGGGAGCGTCACCGGGCGCGCAACATCCTCGTCGTGGCGCAGATTGCGCTGGCGCTCGTGCTGCTCGTCAGCTCGGGGCTGATGTTCAGGACGTTCGCGGCGCTGCGGGACGTCAACCCGGGTTTCACCAGGCCGGAGGAGCTGCAGACCTTCCGCCTGTCGGTGCCCGACTCGCAAATCAAGGAGAACGAGGCGGTAGCGCGGAGCCACCAGGCGATCCTCGACAAGCTGTCGGCGGTGCCCGGCGTGACCTCCGTTGCGCTGGCCTCGACCGTCACGATGACCGGACAGGGCTGGCACGATCCGCTCTACGCGCGCGACCGGACGTATACGGAATCGCAGATTCCACCCCTTCGCCTGTTCAAGATCGTGTCGCCCGGCTACATGAAAACGCTCGGCACGCCGCTCGTCGCCGGCCGCGATTTCACCTGGACGGACATCTACGACCTGCGTCCGGTCGCGATGGTGTCGGAGAACCTCGCGCGCGAGCTGTGGGGGCAGCCGGCGTCGGCCATCGGCAAGTGGATCCGGCCGTACGCCAAGGGCACCTGGCGCGAAGTCGTCGGCGTGGTCGGCGACATGCGCGACGACGGGCTCAACGAGAAGGCCGCGACTGTCGCGTACTGGCCGCTGATGATGGAAGCGTTCCTGCCCGGCGACTCCGACGGCAAGACCTTCGTGCTTCGCGGTGCGGCGTTCGTGGTGCGCAGCTCCCGCACCGGCTCGGCCGGGTTCGTCGACGAGCTGGGGAGGACGGTGTGGTCGGTCAACGCCAACCTGCCGCTGGCCAGCGTCCGCACCGTCAAGGAGATTTACGACGCGTCGCTGGCACGGACGTCGTTCACGCTGGTGATGCTCGGGATCGCCGGCGGCATGGCGCTGCTGCTCGGCGTTGCCGGCATCTACGGCGTCATCTCCTACTCCGTGTCGCAGCGGTCACGCGAGATCGGCATTCGCATCGCGCTCGGCGCGCGGCCGCAGGCCGTGACCCGCCTGTTCGTCGTGCACGGCGCGGCGCTCGCCGCCGTCGGCGTGATGATAGGGCTCGCCGTGTCGGCGGGCGTGATGCGCCTGATCTCGACGCTGCTGTTCGAGGTGAGGCCGATCGATCCGCTGACGTATTCGCTCGTCGCCCTGACGCTGATCGGCGCCACCGTGCTGGCGAGTTACGTGCCGGCGCAGCGCGCGACGGCCGTCGATCCGATCAACGCGCTCAGAGCGGAATGACGTGCACGTGCTACGTGCTACGGTGCTACGTGCTAACACGTGCGACGTGCTATGTGCCCGTGCGACGTGCGACGTGCGACGTGCGACGTGCGACGTGCGACGTGCGACGTGGCGAGTCGGTGATACGGCTCAGGGTCGCACCGCGTCAGCACATCGCACGTCGCACATCGCACGTGGCACCGTAGCACGAGCACGGAGCACGTAGCACGTGTCGGCACGTAGCACCGTAGCACCCGTAGCACGTAGCACGTGTCTCGCGCTCTACTCGTATCGGAGCGCGATCTTCGGGTCGGCTCGCGCCGCGCGATAGGCCGGTATCCAGCACGCCAGCAGGGCCGCCGCGAACAACAGCACCGGCATCGTCGTCAGCGTCAACGGATCCAGCGGGCTGACGCCGAACAGCAGGCTCTTCATCAGCCGTGTCAGACCGGCGGCGCCGGCCAGGCCGACGGCGATGCCCGCGATCGCGAGCCTGATGCCCCAGGTGACGAACAACCGCATGACGTCGCGCTTCTGCGCGCCGAGCGCCATCCGGATGCCGATCTCCTGCGTGCGCTCGCTGACCGTGTACGCCAGCAGCGCATACAACCCGATCGCGGCGAGCACGAGCGCGAGCACGCCGAAGCCGGTGACGAGATAGGCGAGCAGGCGCTGCGGCGTCAGCGTCGCCGTCACATGCTCGTCGAGCGTCTTGACGGCGTAGAGCGGCAGATCCTTGTCGAGTGCCGCGACCTCGGCGCCCACCGCCGGGATCAGCCGCGCCGCCGGCCCCGCCGCCGCCTGGACGTGCAGCACCACATTCGGCTGATACTGCTGCCACAGCGGCAGATAGAGCATCGGCCCTGGCGACTCGAAGAGGTTGCGGCCCTTGATGTCTCTCACCATGCCGACGACTTCAATGGGCGCACCCTTGAACGTCAGCCGCTTGCCGAGCGGATTCTCGCCGGGCCACATGACCCGGGCGAGCGTCTGGTTGAGGATGGCCACTCGCGGCGAGCGCTCGTCGTCGGACGCGCTGAACTGACGGCCCAGGAGCAGCGGAATGCTCATCGCGTCGAAGTAGCGCGGCGACACCACGTTCTGGAAGGTCTGGAAGCGCGTGGGATCGCCCTGGCGCCGCACGGCATCCTCCCAACGGCCGTCGTTCAGCGGCAGGGTGACGGCGAAGCCGGCGGCGTTGACGCCGGGCAGCGCCTGGACGCGCTCGACGAGCTGCTGCTGGAACAGCCGGCCTCGCGGCTCGATGTAGGTCTGCCTCGGCAGGTCGATCCGCCCCGTCAGCACCCGCGCGGCTTCATAGCCGGTGTCGATGGCCGTGGTGTTGCGCAGCGTGCGGATGCAGAGCGTTGCGGCGACGAGGAGGATCAGCGACAGCGCGACTTCGGCGACCACGAGCGCGCCGCGCAGGCCAGGGCCGCGGCGCCTGCTGAATGCCTGCGGATCCTTGACGTTGGCAATCACATCGGGCCGTGAGGCGTGCAGTGCGGGAACCAGGCCGAACAGGATGCCGGTGGCCGTCGCGGCCGCCAGCGTGAAGGCGAAGACGCGCCAGTCGATGCCGAAGTCGAGATTGAAAGAGAGGAACAGATAGCGTTCCGGGAGCAGGCTGCGCAGCCAGGTCGTCAGCCACGTGCCGACGAGCAGCCCGGCCGCGCCGCCGGCAAAGGCGAGCGCCAGGCTCTCGGTGAGCAGCTGCCGGACGATCCGGATGCGACCGGCGCCGAGGGCGAGGCGCGTCGCGATCTCTTTTCTGCGCGCGGCGGCCCGCGCCAGCAGCAGGCCGGCGACGTTGGCGCACGCAATCAGCAGCACGATCGCCACGGCCGTGAACGGCAGGAAGGCAAAGCGGCGCACCTGATTCTGGATTTCGACGTCGCGCCCGAGGCCCGGATGCACGGCTGCCGCGACCCGCTTATTCGTGTCCGGATACGTCTGCTCCAGACGCCGGGCGATGGCCGAGAGCTCCGCCCGCGCCTGTTCGAGCGTCGCGCCGGGCGCGAGCCGGCCGAACATCTCGAGCCAGGAGGCCTGGCGCTGGGTGAATCTCGTGACCATGGTCGGATTGAGCCGGTACAGGGCCGCGAGCGGCACCCAGACGTCGCGCGGCGTGCCGATCGTGACGCCCGTGAACTGCTCGCCCGCCACTCCGATGACGGTGAAGTCGTGTCCGTCGAGCTTGATGGTCGTCGCCGAGATGTTGGCCGCGCCGCCGAAGCGGCGGCGCCAGAGTCGTGCGCTGATCACCGCGACCGGTTCGGCCGTCTCGAGGTCGTCGGCCGGCGAGAGCAGCCGGCCCGCGACCGCCGTTGCGCCGAGCACGTCGAAGTAGTCGCCGGATACCCGCTCGCCCTCGACGCGCTCGGTCGCTCCTGCCGCACTCAGGTGAAACGCCGTGGGGGTCATCGCGGCGATGCCGCTCAGCGTGGTGCTTCCAGCGCGGAAGTCGAGAAAGTCCGGATAGCTGGAGTCGCTGACGTAGCTCTTGTCCGGATATTGCCGTCCGATCTGCACGAGCTCGTCCGGGCGGGCGACGCCGTCGAGCGGGCGCAGCAGCAGCGCGTTGACGAAGCTGAACACCGCCGTGTTGGCGCCGATGCCAAGCGCCAGCGTCGCGATCGCGATGAGTGCGATCGCCGGCTGCTTGACGAGCATGCGGAACGCGAAGCGAACATCCTGGACCATTTCGTCCTCCCGCCTCAGCCGCTGCAGCCAGAGCGCGTCCCAGACGGCGCCGGCGCTGCGCCGCAGCAGGTCCCGCTTGTGGCGTCGTGTCGAGGCGATCCCACCGGGCCAGCTGCCGCTCGCGGCAGCGGAGCTCCGCCGCCCACTCCTGCCGCCACTCGGCGCGCAGCCGGCGGGGCACGATCACCCCGACGAGCGCGATCACCCCGAGATAGGGCCGGGACCGAACGAGCCGCCAGCGTGCTTTCAGGGACACGTGACCATCACGCGCGAGACGTCCTGGGTTCGCGCAGCTTCAGAGGGGTCTGCTCGAGGAGCCGGTAGCGCTTGACGGCCTCGGCGAGGATCTCGCGGCCGGCGCGGGTCATCTCGTAGTACTTGCGGCGCGGCCGCAGCTCGGCCTGCGCCACGCGCTCCTTCTCCCACTTCGAGGTGAGGTAGCCGGCGTCCTCCAGGCGCCGCAGCGCCGGGTAGACCGTGCCGCCGGGCATGCCGGTGATGTCGACGATGTCGAAGCCGTAGAGATAGCCGTTCGAAACCGCGTTGAGAATCGTGGCCGTCGCGAGGGTGAGGAATCCCTTGCCCATTACCGTCCCGCCTGGGTCTTGGACGGCGCCGGCTTGACGCGGGTTAGCACCACGGTCTTCGACGGCCCCTGCCGCTCGAGCCAGATGCGGATCTCGTCGCCCTTGTGCTCGCCGGAGAACGTCTCGGTCCGTTCGTTCAGCGTGGCCTTGAAGGTAAAGGTGTTCTTGGTGACCTTGCCGTCGGCGAGCGGCGAGCTCTGGTCGTTGCGCGTCAGGGTTCCGGTCAGCGTCTCTCCCTTGACGGTGACGTCCAGGACGAGCGCGGCCCCGCCGTCGGTGTCGCCCTGCCACTTGCCGGTCATCGTTGATTGGGCGCCG
>CAWJGV010000001.1:0-13047 GCA_963842605.1 uncultured Actinomycetes bacterium | reverse complement strand
AGGGCCAAACCTCAGTGGAGCAGACTCAAGGGGTCTGACCCCTCTCCGGGGCCGCCTCGGGCTCCTCCGACGGGCCGCCGCCCACGGGGGCCGCGCTCCCGCGCTCGTGCAGCGCGGCCAGGATTCGCGGCAGGTCGGCCTCGGTGACCAGGACCTGGCGCGGCTTGGAGCCCTCGTAGCCCGAGATGACGCCGCGGCGCTCGAGCATGTCGATCAGCCGGCCGGCGCGCGTGTAGCCGAGGCGCAGGCGGCGCTGAAGCATCGACGTCGAGGCCGTGCCCATCTGGGCGACCAGCGCGATCGCCTCCTCGAGCAACGGGTCCTCGTCGGGGTCGAACTCGTCGTCGCCCTTCTCGGCGGACCCCTCGTCCTCGACCTCCTCCAGCAGCTCCTCGCGGAACTCCGGCTCGCCCTGCTTGCGCCAGTAATCCGTCAGCTCCTCGATCTGGGCCTCGTCGATGTAGGCGCCCTGGATGCGCTGCAGGCGCGAGGAGCCCACCGGCGAGAAGAGCATGTCGCCCTCCCCCAGCAGCGTCTCGGCACCGTTCTGGTCGAGGATCACCCGCGAATCGGTCTGCGAGGACACCGCGAAGGCGATCCGCGACGGGACGTTGGCCTTGATCATCCCGGTGATGACGTCCACCCGCGGGCTCTGCGTGGCCAGAACGAGGTGGATGCCGACGGCGCGCGCCTTCTGCGCGAGGCGGATCACCGAGTCCTCGACATCGGCGGGCGCGACCATCATCAGGTCGGCGAGCTCGTCGATCACGCACAGGATGTACGGGAGCTCGGGCTCCTTGCGCTTGCGCCGCGTGCGGTTGAGCTCGAGCAGCGAGCGCGTGCGGGCCAGCGACATCATCCCGTAGCGCGACTCCATCTCCCGGACGAGGTTCTGGAGTGCGGTCGCGGCCATCCGGGGGCTGGTGATGACCGGCGTGAGCAGGTGCGGGATCGAGTCGTAGTGGTTGAGCTCGACCTGCTTGGGGTCGACGAGCACGACGCGGACATCGTGCGGCGTCGCCCGCAGCAAGACCGACGAGAGCATGGCGTTGATGGCGCCCGACTTACCGGAGCCGGTCGTGCCCGCCACGAGGAGGTGGGGCATCTTGGTCAGGTCCGCGCCGATGGCGCGCCCGGCCACATCCTTGCCCAGCCACACGGTGAGCGGCGACCAGTCCTTGGGCGGGTCCTGCCAGACGTCCCCCAGGTGCACGATGCGCCGGCGGAGGTTGGGCACCTCCACACCGACGGCCTGCTTGCCGGGGATCGGGGCGAGGATCCGGATCTCCGAGGCGGCCAAGCCGTAGGCGATGTCGTCCTTGAGCTGCGCCACCTTGGAGACCTTGGTCCCGGGGGCCAGGCGCAGCTCGTAGCGCGTGATGTGCGGTCCGGTGATCGTGCCGATGACCTTCGCCTCGATCCCGAAGTGCCCGAGCGTCTCCACGAGCTGGGTCGCGACCTGCTCCTGCCCGGTGGTGTCGGGCTTGGCGGCCGCGCCGCTGGAGCGCTTGAGCGCGCGCGCGTCGGGCAGCTTCCACTCGAAGTCGGGATCTTCCGTGACCGTGCCGCGGTAGCGGCCCTGCGGCGTCAGGTCCTTCTCGGCGACCTCGGGGGCCGGCTTGGCGCGTGTCACGCCCGGCGCCTCGGCGTCCTCCCGGGCCTCCGCCGGCTCGGGTTCGGGCTCGGGCGGAGCCTCCGGGGCCTCGTCGCCGCCGGCCGCGGCGGTGGCGGGCGGCGGGGCGTTGCCGAACAGGTCGGGGAAGCGCGTGGGCCCGTCGATCGGCGGCGCCTCGACGTGGGTGGCGCGCACGACCAGCTTCTGGGGGTCCTCGGCCTCGGGCGGGCGGACCGCCTCCTGCGGCGCCGGTGGCGAAACCTCGCCGGGGCGCGGCGCCAGTGCCCCGAGGCCCGCTCCGGTCTCGCGCAGCGCGCGGGTCGTGCCTCGGATCGACGTGCGGGTCGCGTTGAGCACGCCGGCGATGGTCGCGCCGGTGAGCAGCAGCAGCGCGGCCAGGAAGAGGAAGACCGCGACGATGTGCACACCGGTCTGCGAGACGGCGCTGGTGACGGCGGTGTAGAGCCCCTCGCCCACGACGCCTCCGTGGTCCTCGAGGAAGCCGCGCTCCCACACGTCGGGTCGGGCCCCGGGCGAGCCGAGGCCGAACGTGCCCGCGGCCAGCGCGAGCGTGAGCGAGGCGAACAGGCACGCCGCGCCCGTGCCAATCGGCCGGCTGTTGGGCAGGAAGGGACGCATCACGACGACGCCGCCGGCGGCCACGAGCGCGACCGGGACGCCGTAGGCGATCGAGCCGACCACGTAACGCGCGCCGTCGGTCAGCCCGCGGCCGACCTCGCCGCCCGCCCAGCCGAGGTAGAGCACGCAGGCGAGGAAGACGCCCACCGCGACGAGGAAGAGGCCGATCAGGTCGAGCTCGCGCTGTTCGAAGACGGGCAGGCGCAGCCACAGGCCCGCGCCCCAGCGACGGGCGGGCTTGCGCCGGCTCGTCTTGCGGGTCGGCGCCTTGCGGGTCGGCGATGCCTTGCGGCTCCTGGTCTTGGCCACGAGAGATATCCCTTCGACACGCACGGGACGCTCCCTCTGCTGGCAGGAATCGTCCGGTGTGCGTCCTTGCTGCCAGCGCCCGGAACCCCGATGATGGCGGGCATGCGGATCGTCGCCGTCGTGTTCCCCGACATGCAGTCGCTGGACGTCACGGGCCCCACCGAGGTGTTCTCCATCGCCCAGCGCCTCGGCCACGCCCCGTACGAGATCGAGCTGGTCGCTTCCAGCGCCGCCCCGTTGCGCACCTCGAGCGGCCTGCGCCTCGTCCCGGACCGGGCCGTGAGCGCGTGCCGCGGTCCGATCGACACGCTTCTCGTGGCCGGCGGCCTGGGCACCGCGGCGGCGCGGCGCGACGAGCGGCTCGTCGCCTGGTTGCGCGATGCTGCGGGGCGCTCACGCCGGGTCGCCTCCGTCTGCACGGGGGCCTTCCTGCTCGCCAAGGCGGGCCTGCTCGACGGCCGCCGGGCGACGACCCACTGGGACTCCTGCGCCGCCCTGCGCCGCAACCACCCGGAGGTGACGGTCGAGCCGGATCCGATCTTCGTCCGCGATACCCGTTCGGGCACAGGCGGCGACGTCTACACCTCGGCCGGCGTGACGGCGGGAATCGATCTCGCCCTGGCGCTGGTCGAGGAGGACGCCGGGCACGACGCCGCGCTGGAGGTGGCTCGCCAGCTCGTCGTGTTCGTCCAGCGCCCCGGCGGCCAGGCGCAGTTCAGCGCGCAGCTCGCCCATCCCGCGGCGACTCGGCCCACGCTGCGCGAGCTTCAGGCGTGGCTGCCCGATCACCTCGACGAGGACCTGACCGTCGAGACGCTGGCCGAGCGGGCGTTCATGAGCCCGCGCAACTTCGCCCGCGCCTTCCGCCGCGAGGTGGGCGTCACGCCCGCGGCCTACGTGGCGAGCCTGCGCGTCGAGCGGGCCCGCCTGGAGCTGGAGGGGGGCGACACTCCGGTCGAGGTCGTGGCTCGCCGCTGCGGCTTCGGCACCGTCGAGACGATGCGACGCAGCTTTCGCCGCCGGCTTCACACCAGCCCCGCCGAGTACCGCGACCGCTTTCGAACCCCTTCGGGGAGAGGAGCCTGACCATGGACATCGCCATTCCCCTGTACGACGAGTTCACCGCACTGGACGCGGTCGGGCCCTACGAGGTGCTCTCGCGTCTTCCCGGCGTGACCGTGCACTTCCTCGGCGCCGACGGCACCGGCCCGAAGAAGACCGAGACCGGGATGCTCACGATCCTGACCGAGCGCCCGCTCGAGGACTTCCCCCACCCTGAGGTGATCGTCGTCCCCGGTGGCTTCGGTACGCGCAAGCTGATGCATGACGAGGCGACGCTGGAGTGGGTCCGCGGGGCGCATGCGACCTCGACGTGGACGACATCGGTGTGCACGGGCTCCCTGGTGCTCGGCGCGGCGGGCGTCCTCGAGGGACTGCGGGCCACGACGCACTGGCTGGAGCTGGAGTCCCTGCGCGAGCTGGGCGCCGAGCCCGTCGAGGAGCGCGTGGTCACGCAGGGCAAGGTCATCACCGCGGCGGGCGTTTCGTCGGGCATCGACATGGCGCTGACGCTGGCCGCCGAGATCGCCGGGCCCGAGTGGGCCCAGGGGATCCAGCTCGGGATCGAATACGACCCCGAGCCGCCGTTCGACGCCGGCTCTACGCGCAAGGCGCCGCCCGAGATCGTGGAGCTCGTGCGCGCCGCCGCCAAGCAGCTCGCCTGAGCCGCTCCTAAAGGGGCGCGTAAGGTGTGGTGCGTACCCTTCGCGCCATGGACGACTTTGGCCGCTCCCCCCGCGTGCTCGTGGTCGAGGACGACGACGAGATAGCCCAGGTTCTCCAGCGCTCCCTGCGCCTGGAGGACTACGAGGTGCGCGTGGCCGGGGACGGGCTCAAGGCGCTGGAGGAGGCCCACGCGTTCCTGCCCGATCTGGTGATCCTCGACCTCGGCCTGCCGAGGCTCGACGGCATCGAGGTGGCCAAGCAGCTTCGCGAACGCGACGACACGCCCATCCTCATGCTGACCGCGCGCGACGCGGTGGAGGCGCGCGTGGAGGGGCTCGACACCGGGGCCGACGACTACCTCGTCAAGCCGTTCGACCGCCAGGAACTGCTGGCGCGGCTGCGGGCCCTGCTCCGCCGCCGCCCGCCTCGCGGCGCGGCGCAACTGGTCGTCGGCGACCTGATGCTCAACCCCGATACGCACGAGGTGACGCGCGGGGATCGCGCCGTCGACCTGACCCAGCGGGAGTTCGAGCTGCTCGAATACCTCATGCGCAACGAGCGCATCGTGGTGTCGCGCCAGCGCCTGCTCGACGAGGTGTGGGGCTACGACCCCTTCTCGGTCACGAACACGATCGAGGTCTTCGTCTCGAACCTGCGGCGCAAGCTCGAGGCGGGCGGCGAGCCGCGCCTCCTCCACACGATCCGCGGCGCGGGGTACGTGTTGCGCGCGTCCTGAGGCCCGAGGGATGAGACGCCTGTTCATCGCCTACCGCCGCGTGCCGATCCGCTGGCGGCTCGCGGGCGGATCGGCCGCGCTCACGATGATCATCCTCCTCGGCTTCGCGGCGATCGTCGGGGTGCTCACGACCCGCCAGATCCGTTCGGACTTCGACGACCACGTACGCGAGACGGCCAACGACCTGCGCGAGCGGATCGTCGTGCGGCCCGGGCAGCGCCCGGCCTGCCAGGGCCCCGACCTCGACGTCTACGGCAGCGCCGAGAACGCCGCGATTCGCGTCGTGACGATCGACGGTGTCCTGCTGTGCAAGACCAAGGGCGCGCCCGACTTCGGCCTGCCGCACTCGGAGACCACCGACATCGCGGGCTACCGCGTCGAGTCGCGCGTGATCCCCGTGCCGCCGCTCGGTTCGGCCGTGCTGGAGTACGCCCGTCCGCTGTCGGACGTGCGCCACACGACCCGCAAGGTTCGCTTCTTCCTCATCCTCGGCGTGGCTGGAGGAACGCTCCTGGCCCTGCTCGCCGGGCTCGCGGTGGCGCGGCGGGCCATGCGCCCCATCGCCGAGCTGACCTCCGCGGCGCGCGAGATCGAGCGAACGCGCGACCCGAGCCGGCGAATCCCCCATCCCGAGGCCGATGACGAGGTGGCCGAGCTGGCGCGCACGCTGGAGGGCATGCTCCAGGCGCTCGACGACGCGCGCGCGCAGACAGAGGCGACGCTGCGCCACCAGCGCGCCTTCGTGGCCGACGCCTCGCATGAGCTGCGAACGCCGCTGACCAGCGTGCTCGCGAACCTCGAGCTGTTGTCGGTCCAGCTCGACGAGAGCGACCTGGGCGACGCCGCGGACGGCGCCCTGCGCTCGGCTCAGCGGATGCGCCGGCTCGTCGCCGACCTGCTTCTGCTCGCCCGCACCGACGCCGGCCGCGTGCCGCCCCGGGCGGCCACCGACGTCGGCGAGGTGCTGACCGAGGCGGCGGCCGAGCTCGAGCCGATCGCCGCCGGGCACACGATCTCGATCGACGCCGGCCGGGCGATCGTCGATGGGACGCGAGACGACCTCCACCGCCTCACGGCCAACCTGATCGAGAACGCCATCCGCCACACGCCGCCGGGAACGACCATCCAAGCGTCCGTGCGCGCCCACGACGGCGAGGTCGAGCTCGTCGTGCAGGACGACGGGCCCGGCATCTCTCCGGAGCTGGCCGACCGGGTGTTCGAGCGCTTCGTCCGCGGCGGCGACGATCGCAGCGCCGGGTCGTCGGGCCTCGGCCTTGCCATCGTCCAGGCGGTGGCCGAGTCCCACGGGGGCAGCGTGCTCCTGGAGCCCGGCGAGGACGGCGGCGCGCGCTTCGTCGTCCGTCTGCCCGCCGCGGCCGACGTGCCCGCCCCCGAGCCGCCCGTGAGGGCCTAGTCGTCAGCGCGATCTCTTGTCCAGGGTCCGTTCCAGGCTCAGCGCCGCCACGAGAATCGCGACCAGGGCCGCGATCTGCGCGGTCGCCGACACTGCCGTTCCCAGCGGGATGGTCGCGAAGGCGACCACGGCGGCAACGACGCGCCACGGCGCGGCGCCAAGCCCCAGGACCGCTCGGAACATGGCATCGCCGGCCATGAAGAGAGCGACGCCCCCCGCGAGCTGCAGCGCGCGGGCGAATTCGACCTCGTCGAACGGGTGGCCGGTTGCCTTCTTCAGCGCCGCCGAGGAGGCGATGATTCCCAGCAGCAGTGGAAGGAAGGCATAGCCGAAGGCGTCAACGGCCATTCGTGCGCGCCGATCGGGCGGCGCGGCCGCGAGCGCCCGCTCGGCCTCTTCCTCATCGCCGCCGAAATACGTCCACCACAGGCACGCGCTGAGCATCAGTCCGAGCACCGCCACGCCCGCCAGCTCGAGGTCGACGTGCAGGCCGGCCGCGCCGATTCCCACAGCGACGATCGACTCTCCCAACGCCACGATGACGACGAGCCCGTGGCGCTCCACGAAGTGCGTGGTCGCGACCTGGAATCCCACCTGCTCCGTCAGGCGCGGCGTGACCCACTCGAGGAGAAACGCCGCGGTCCAGAGCACGTACTGCTCGGTCCCCCCCGCGATCCCGCCCGCGAGGACGAGCAGCGCGGTGAACAGGTTGTAGGGGGCCAGTCCGCGAAGGGCCTGCATCACGGTGACCGAACCCGAGCGGCTGAAGAGCGTGGCATGGATCGTCACGATGGCGACGTAGGCGATCCCGAAGGCGACCCCGCCATCGTCGAAGGCACTCGGGATCGCCAACGCCAGGACCAGGTATCCGGCCATCCCGCCGAGCAGCACCAGCTGCCTGCTCATCCGGTCGGGCGCCACGGCGTTGGTGAGCCAGGCGTAGCCGCCGTACATCCACCAGATCACGCCGAGCATCAGCACGACCTGCAGGACTCCGCGCCACGTCGGCGCGTCGGCCATGACCGTGGTCAGCTGCGTGATCGTGAAGACGAAGACGAGGTCGAAGAACAGCTCCAGCGTGGAGACCCGCCGGACGTCCTCGGTCGCGGCGGCGTTCACCTGAAGCGCTAGACCTCGACGACGACCGGCAGCACCATCGGGCGCCGGCGCAGGCGCTCGTAGACGAACGCGGCCAGGTCGTCGTGGAGGACCTCCTGGAGGAGATCGATCTCGCGGATCTCCTCGCCCGCCGCCCGGTCCAGCGATGCCTCGACCACCTCGCAGATCTCCTTCACCAGCGCGGCGTCGGGCTCGTCCTGCGCGGGAACCCCGCGGAAGATGACCTCCGGCGGCGCGACCGACTCACCGTCCTGCTCGGACACCGTGGCCACGACGACGAAGATCCCGTCGGCCGAGAGCATGCGCCGGTCGCGCAGGGCGACGTCGGCCGGGTCCCCGATGTCCACGCCGTCGACGAAGATCATCCCGGACTGCTCGCGCGAGCCGAAGCGCGCGCCCTTGCCGTCCAGCTCCAGCGGCAGCCCGTTCTCGCCCTTGAACACGTCATCCGGGTCCACCCCCACCGCCTCGGCGAGCTTGGCGTGCAGGTGGATGCGCTTGAAGTCGCCGTGGAAGGGCATCACGTAGCGCGGGCGCACGAGGTTCAGCATCAGCTTGACCTCCTCGGCGTAGCCGTGGCCCGAGGCGTGGACGGGAGCGTCGCCGGTCGTGATGACGTCGCAGCCGATGTGGTAGAGGCGGTCCACCGTGTCGTTGACCGCGCGCTCGTTGCCTGGGATCGGCGTAGCCGAGAAGACGACCGTGTCCCCGTCGTGCAGCTCGACCTGCGGGTGGTCGCGGTGTGCCATCCGCCGCAGCGCCGACAGGGGCTCGCCCTGGGAGCCGGTGGAGATGATCACGAGCTTGTCGTCGGGGAAGTCGTCGATCTCCCGCGTCGGCACGAGCTGGCCCTCCGGAACCTGGATGTGGCCGAGCTGGCGCCCGATGTTGACGTTCTTGCGCATCGAGCGGCCGACGAGCGAGACCTTGCGGCCGAGCGCGCCCGCCGCGTCGACGACCTGCTGGACGCGGTGGATGTTCGAGGCGAAGCTGGTGACGATGATCCGGCCCTCGCAGCGGGAGAACACCTCCTCCAGATGCGGCCCCACGCCCGCCTCCGAAGGCGAGAACCCGGCGCGGTCGACGTTCGTCGAGTCGCCGCACAGCAGCAGGACTCCCTCGCCGCCCAGCTCGGCCAGGCGCGACACGTCGGCGGGCTTGCCGTCGACGGGCGTTTGGTCGAACTTGTAGTCGCCCGTCACGAGCACCGTGCCCAGCTCGGAGGTGAGGGCGACGGCGTTGGAGTCCGGGATCGAGTGGGTCAGGTGGACCAGCTCCACCGAGAACGGCCCCAGGTCGAGCGTCTCCCCGGGCTCTACCTCCTTCAGCGGCGTCCGCTTGAGCTTGTGCTCGTCGAGCTTGGAGCGAGCCATGGCGATGGTGAGCGGGCCGCTGTAGACCGCCGGGACGTTCTCCTCGCCCAGCTCACGCAGGACCCAGGGCAGGGCGCCGAGGTGATCCTCGTGGCCGTGGGTGACGACGATGCCCGCGATGTCGCGCGCGCGGTCCCGCAGGTAGGCGAAATCGGGCAGCACGAGGTCGATGCCCATCATGTCGGCCGTGGGAAAGCGCAGCCCGACGTCCACGAGCACGATCGCGCCGTCGTACTCGACAACGGTCATGTTCTTGCCTATCTCGCCCAGCCCGCCGAGCGGGAGGACACGCAATTTGCCCTTGCTCACGTGGCGGCGACCTCGAGCAGCCCGTGGCGCTCGAGCATGGTACGAACCGCGGCGGCCTCGTCCTCGGACGCCTCGACCAGCGGCAGCCGGAGGCCCCCCACGCGGACGCCCAGCATGTTCAGCGCGGCCTTCGTGCAGATCGGGTTGGCGGTCAGGAAGAGCGTGTCGTAGACGTCCCGCAGCGAGGCGTCGATCTCGGCCCGGTTGTCGGGCTCGTCCACCATGCGGCGCATCTCGTCGCCCACCACGTGGCTGGCCACGAGCACGCCGCCAGGCCCCCCCAGGTCGAGCGCGCGGGCCAGCGTGCCGTCGTTGCCGGCGTAGACCGCGAGGCCGTCGATCGGCTGGAGCTCGTCGTCGTTGGCCTGCTTGACCCCGTCGATGTGCTCGATCTGCGCGAGCTCGGCCAGCAGGTCGGGGGGCATGTTCGTCCCGGTACGGGCGGGGATGTTGTAGAGGAGGACCGGCTTGTCGGTGGCCTTCGCCACCTCCTCGTAATGGCGCACGATCCCGCGGCGGTTGGGCTTGTTGTAGTACGGAGTGACCGAGAGGATGGCGTCGGCGCCGGCCACGGTGCAGCGCTCGGTCAGGTGGACCGCATGGCGGGTGTCGTTGGAGCCGGCGCCGGCGATGATGCTCAGCCGGTCGCCCATCTCGCGGACGGCGAGCTCGATCATCGCCACGTGCTCGTCGTCGCTCAGCGTCGTGGCCTCTCCCGTCGTCCCGCAGACGACCAGCCCGTCGGACCCATGGTCCGCCAGGTGATGCATCAGGTTGACCGCGGCCTCCTCGTCCACGCGCTCCTGCGCGTCGAACGGGGTGACCATCGCGGTGAGGATGGCGCCCAGGTCCGGCATCGAGCGCCGATTATCGCAAGCTCAGCCGGCGTCGGGGATCTTGAAGAATCCTTGGACGCGCGCGGCGAACATGAGGTCGCCCTCGATCTTGAGCTTGCCGGTGATGAACATCTGCGGCCCCGAGGCGTTTCCGGTGACCAGCTTGAGGAAGTCGACGGGCTTGATCCGGAAGGTCACGCGGGCCGGGCGCTCGTCGGGCTCGTCGTGGACGCGACAGGCGGCGTCGGCTATCTCGATGCGCCAGTGGTCGTAGCCGCCCTCGGGCCGGTCGAAGATCTTCCAGTCGACGATCGCGTCGATTCCCTGCGCTCCGCCCGCGTCGAAGTGCTCCTCCATCTGCTGGAAGATCCCTTCGAGGACGATCGTGCGGTTCTCGCTCGCCATCCCCTCTTGGAGCTGCGCGTCCGGGGTGTCCGCGACGACCTTGGCGAAAGCGGCGGGATCGACTTCGGTGCTCATGCGAGGGCCTCCTTGGCGATTTCGGGTCCGGCGAGCAGGGCGAGCTGGAAGTAGGAGAGGTCGGGCTCGAGCTGGGCGAGGTCGGCGGTCCGGCCGTCGGCCACCCACGCCGAGACCACCTCGTCCATCCCGCCCACGATCGCCGCGTACACGGTGTCCGGGACCGCGGGGAGCCACGGGTGGTCCTGGCGCGCCAGCGTCGATTGCGAGCGCAGGAACTCCACGAAGCGGTCGTGGACCTCGGCCCGCCGCGCCTGGGCGCGCGGCCCGGCGACGCGCACCTCCACGAGGAACGTGCGCGCGAACGCGGGCTCGGAGGCCAGGGCCTCGAGGTAGGCGCGAACCCCGGCACGCACCCGGGCGCGCCAGTCGTCACCGGCGGGCTCGCCGGCGGCGACGCGCTCGGCGACGGCCCCGAACAACGCATCCACGGCCGCGTCGTAGGCGGCGAGGAAGCACTCCTCGCGATCCGCGAAGTGCTCGTAGAAGGTCTTGCGCGACACCCCGGCGCGGGCCACCACGTCGGCCACGGTCGTGGCGGCATAGCCCTTCCCCGCGACCGTCTCGGCCATCGCGGCGATCATCCGCCCGCGCTGCGACGCGAGCACCTCGTCGCGGGTCAGGCTGTGAGGCCCGCGCGGGAGCGGGCGAATCGGCGCGGTGGCCATCGGTGGGAAACACTAACGTACACGGCTGTCGGGAACAAGCGCGTTCCCCACCGGCTCGGCCCAGCTCGTCGGCGAGAAGCAGCTAACCCGCGAGCGGGTCGCCGCTCGTCATCTTCGGCGGGTCGTAGTCGTCGTCATCGCCCTCCGGCGCGGCGGGAGCCGCTGCGGGGGGTGCAGGCGGCGGAGCCGGAGCCTCGACGGCCGCCGATTCCGGGGGCGGCGGCTCCTCGGAGCCGGGCACGGCCTGGTCGGCAGGCGGAGCCGCGGGCGCGGGCGCTGCGGCCTGCGGCGGCGCGTCGGCCGGCTGCGCGGGCGGCGCGCCCGTGGCCGCCGGCTCGACCGGCGTCTCGGTCGGAGCGTCCTGCTGGATCGGGCGGCCGTGCTTGTCGTACTCGACGGCGGGGCCGCCGGCCGGGGGGCCACCGGACTCCGCCTGCTGCTTGTTGAAGTTCTTCTGCGTCTCGTCGAGCTTCTCCTGCGCCTGCTGCGCGGCCTGCTTGGCCTTGTCGAGCAGCCCGCCCTCCTTCTGGGCGTTCTGTGCGGCCTGCTTGGCCTTGTCCATGAATCCCATGGTCTCTCCCTTTTCCGGTGTTCGAAGAGCCGAGTCTACGTGCCGTCGCGCGGCCCGCCGCCCCAGGTGAGGACGCTCAGCGGCGAGAGCAGCCCCTGCTTCTCGCGAACCGGCGGCGTGGTGATCTCGGGCGCGCGGCGGTCCGACGCGATCACGTGCGTGACCTGAACCCCCGTCATCCGCGCCACCCGGTGCGGCAGATCCACCTGCAGCCACTTGGACGCCGCGCCCGGCAGCGTCGAGACGATCACCTCGTCGAAGCGCTTGGGGTCCCACATGTCGTCGACGGCGGCGATCGGGTCGTGGTGACCCACCTGGCCCTCGACCTCGAGCCCCGTGTCGCGCATCGCCGCTAGCGCGCGCTCCAGCGCCTCCTTGCCGGCCTCGCGCCCCGCCGGCCCGGCGGCCGGGGCGGGCACGAGCAGCGTGAACGTCGTCGGATGGCGCTCCGTGTGCGCCTTCAGCGCCGCCAGCAACTCGTCGGAGTCGGCGGTCCGGTTGGCGACGACGAGGATGCTGAAGGTGAACGCCATCCAAGGAGAACGGTAGCGCCGCCATGGATGCCCGGCAAACGCCCCCTACGCGAGGTCGACCCAGCGCCCTTCTCCTGCCTTGCTCCAGAGCACGAGCGTCCCGAAGACCTTCAGGAAGTCGGGGTTGATGGCGCCGCTGTCCAGGACGCGCCGGCCCCGGGCATCGATCGCCATCACCGCCTGGCCCGCCGGGTCGGGGCCGATCCACACCAGCGTTCCGCGGGGCGTGAGACCGATGATCGAAGCCGATGTGGTCACGGAACGCGTGCGCCCGCGGCGCAGGTCCATGACGTTGACCCGCTCGGTCCCGTTCACGCCGGGCGGGCAGGCGTTCTTGCACGACGGAACACTGAAGTAGTCCCAGGCCACGAACCGGCCGGCCAGCTTGTACGCGGGCACGTCGCTGTACTGCCCGTCGAACGAATCGAGGGAACGACTACGGCCCGTGGCGAAGAGGCAGGCGTCGAGCTCGGATTCCAGCGCGTCCGCGCGGTTCGGCTCGTAGACGCGCGCCTCGCGCGTCACGAGCTTCGTCGTAGAGCCGCGGGGATAGCGCAGGCGGCGCTTCTGCTTGGCGGTGAGGGCGTGGGCCGGTCCAGCGACCAGCAACGCGAGCACGCTCATCAACGAGGCCACGGGTCCAGAAGCGCACGCGCGACACGTTACCTCGACGGCCGCCCCACGAGACTCGCTTACTCGAACAGAAGGTGCTCCAGGCCC